>JBITGK010000003.1:0-385658 GCA_044456955.1 Spirillospora sp. NPDC050679
CCCGGCCCGCCCGCCCCGGGGCCGGGCCCCCCCCTCCGCCCTGGAGACCCCGGCGGAGGGCGTGCGCCGCCCCCCGCGCCCCCCCCCCGGCGGCGCGAAGCCTCATCGGCTTCGCGCCGCCGGTTTTGTGCGGCCGGGAAGTACATTCCACGGTGACCGTTCCGCCCGACGCGTGAAGGGGACCAGGCTGCGATGGCGGTGTTCAGGATGTATCTCAGGCTGGTCAGCGAAACTCTGTCGGTGGCGGACATCAGCGGGCGGCTCGGTGTCGAGCCGGATCGGGCCTGGGAGCGGGGCAGCAGGCGGCGCCCCGGCTCACCGCCGCGCAACCACACTCTGTGGGCCCGCGACGCCCAGGTTCCTGAAAGCTCCCCCCGGCCCGAGGACCTGGAGCCCGTCGTCCTCGGCTGGGGCGAGACGTTCGCCCGCGCGGTGGGAGACCTCGCCGACGAGGAGGACGTCACGGTCTCCCTGGAGATCGTGCAAGAGATCCGCGACCTCGACGATCCCCTAGCGAAGGGGATAGCCCTGCGCCCCGAGATGATGACCTGGCTGTCGACGGCCCGCGCCTCCCTGGACATCGACCAGTACATCTACCACGAGTGCCCCGGCACGACTGATGAGTGACAGCCCCATCTGGCACGCCGGCCGAAGCATGCCGTCACTGATGGTCACTCCGCGAATCGCGATCCTTCCCCAGAGCCATGGCGATCCACGGGGCGAGCAGGAAATGGATCGTTTCGGCCGCTCTGACGGGAGCGGTGCACGGGGCGAAGAGCAAGCCCGTTGAGGACCTGAACCAGGGAACCTGCTCAGCCGACGCCACGTTCGGTGCGGCACCGAGCACGACGCTTTCGCCTATGGAGGGCACTCGGGCATCGACGACGCGCAGAACCAGCGTCGTCCCGTCGAAGAGCGGAAGCGTCGTCCAGCCTCTCTCCTCCAAAGCGACGGCGAGTTCGCTGATACATACCTCTGCCACCAGCGGAACGAGCGGAGGGGAATGTTCGGTTGCGGGTATCCGGGGTGTTCGGTTTCTGGCTGGCCACAGTCTCCGGCGACGCCGAAGACGTCTGCCGCCCGTCATGGCATGCGGCGAGACCGAGCCGCCGCCTTGTCACGGTCCTGCACAAGTGCCTCGCGGAGACTCGCCGCCGTGTTCCTGATGATGGTGGGGTCCACACCCACCGCCGGGTCGTGCAGGGTCGCCACCCAGTCGCCGAGCCGTCCGTCCCATCGGACCGACCGCCAGATCCGGTGCCCTGTGAACTCCGCGCGGAGCCAGGCGAGCATCTCATCGTCGGTGAACGCTCTCGTGTCCATGTCGAATACCTCGCATCGGCCGTCTCTCGAATTTCTGTGACCAGCCTTGTGCAGCGAGTTACGATCGGCTACATACCGGCGCCACCCCGTCGCCCCCCAACGCTCGGTTCCGCCCCACCGAGAACCGACCGGCATTCCGAGGACGGTCCCCCTTGTCCGCCGAGTCTGGTGACTTCACACGCGACCCGCTGATCAGGGCGTACGCCGCTCTGCTGCGTTCCTGTCGCGAGGCCGTATCCCTGTCCCGGGCCAAGCTCGCCGAGGCGCTCGGCTGCTCCCCCGGATGGATCGAGAAGCTGGAGAACGGCGAGAAGCCTCCGTCCGAGGCCACCTCGGACGACCTGGACACCTTCTTTAAGACTCCGGCCCGCACCTTTTACACGATGTGGAAGGAGATCAAGCGAGAGGGCAAGCACCTCATCGGCCCGCCCGGCTTTCCCGGGTACGTACGCCGCGAGTCGAAAGCGTCGGTACTGCACATCTTCGCGGCCATGGTCCTGCACGGTCTCTTCCAGACGCCGGAGTACGCTCGCGAGGTCCTCCGGGTGGGGCGCACCGCCGAGGAGGCGGAAACGTTGCTCTCAACGCGACTCGCTCGCCAGGAGATTCTGCATCATTCTGAGCTCGCACAGATATCAATCGTCATTGACGAGGGTGTCCTACGACGCCCGACCGGTGGCCGTGCCGTCATGAAGAAGCAGCTTGAGCACCTGATCGAAATGACGGACGATCCACGCATCACTCTGCAGATCGTTCCGATCAGCAAGGGGGCGTACCAAGGCAACATGGGTGCCTTCACCATCCTCAGCTTTGAGCAGGATCCTGACACCGTCTATGTGGAGGGGCACACGTCGGGGCGGCTCACTGAGGACCCTCGTGAGGTTCGCGCGCACGCGCTAGCCTTCAACTTGATCAGGGGAGCTGCCCTGTCCGTGGACCAGTCCCTGGAACTGCTGCACGAAATGGTGGAGAACATATGAGCACGCCGGACCGGATGTTTAGCATGTGGCGCACCAGCAGCTACAGCGGCAGCAGCGGCGGTGAGTGCGTCGAGGTCGCCGCGTCGGCCCGCGCGGTGGCCGTGCGAGACTCGAAGAATCCTGACGGCGCCATGCTGACCTTTGACGGCGCCACCTGGGCCGCCTTCACAAAGAAGATCAAGGCGGGCGGTCACGGTCTGCGCTGATCGGGCGGTTCGGACGGAGGCGTGCGCACAGATGAGCGAAGCCGATCCGCACGTCCACGTCGAGCAGAAGGTGGTGCAGGCCGGTGCCGCCTTCCGCAATGTGATCGCTTCGTCGTTGGGATTCGTGCCCGATGCACCGGGTGTCGTCACCACCGGCTGCGGAGTCCGGGTGCCCTATGCGATGACCTCCCCTCATCCCGAAAGCGTCACCTGTCTCGCCTGCCGGGAGCACGCTCACCGAGAGCACCTGCGCTTCGCCGAGCAGGTGGAGCGCCTGGGCCGGATGCCCGGGACGCCCCTCACCGGCGACCAGGCGACCAAGGCCGCGGACTGGGCCCGAGAGCGCGCGGAAAGGTTCTCCGGCTAGGTCGGGTGACGGCACGGGCCGCGTTCCTCGGACGACGTAAGGGCAGGGGCGGGCAGGTGGGCCGTTCCCCGCCTCACGTCCGTCCGCCTCACGGCGGTCGTGCCGCGTGATCTTCGCCATAGCCGGATGATCATCTTGGGGCCGGGTGTTCGTGCAGTGCATGGACAGAGTTCTGGTGACCGGCGCGACCGGGAACGTCGGGCGGCGGGTCACGGCCCGGCTGCTCGGCGAGGATTTCAAGGTGCGGGCGCTGTCTCGCGACGTGGTGGCCGATCCCCCACCGGGGGTCGAGACCTCGGTCGGTGATCTGGCCGATCCGGCCACTCTGGAAGCGCCGCTGCGAGATGCGGACGCGGTGTTCCTGGTGTGGCCGTTCCTGACGGCCGACGGCGCCGAAAGCGTTCTGGAGGCGATCGCGCAGCGGCCGCGTCGGCTGGTGTACCTGTCGTCGGCGGGCGTCGTCGACGGTGCGCGGCAGCAGGGCGACCCGATCAACCAGCTGCACGCCGACATGGAACGCCTGATCGCCGAGTCCGGCGTGGCCGCGACCGTGCTGCGCGCCGACACGATCGCGTCCAACGCCCGAGGCTGGACCGGGCAGATCCGCGCCGGGGACGTGGTGCGCGGTCCGCACATCGCGGCGACGGCGGTCGTCCACGAGGACGACATCGCCGAAGTGGTCGCGCGGGTGCTCGCCGACCCCCGGCATGCCGGGGCGACCCATGTGCTGACCGGGCCGCGCGTGCTCAGCAGGGCCGACCAGGTGCGGTTCCTGGGTGAGGCGCTGCGTCGGCCGCTGCGGTTCGAGAGTGTTCCGGTCGAGGAGGCGCGGCAGCGGATGCTCGCCGACGGGCGTCCGCCGAAGTTGGTGGAGGCGCTGCTGGCCGCGACCGAACGTCCCCGTTCGGACCTGGTCACCGACACCATCGAGCGGATCACCGGTGAGCGGGCGCGTGATTTCGCCCTGTGGGCCCGGGAGCACGCCGACGAGTTCCGTTGACGGGTCACCTGTTCACCGGGACGTGTTCGGCCGTGGGCAGGAGGCGCGTCCCAGTTTCGGGGCGACGACGCACGTAGTAGGCGACGGCAAGGACGGTAACGGTCGGGCCCCACGCGATGAGCGGGCCGGTGCAGATCGTCGCGAGCGCCTTCCACCAGCCGTTGTCGTACGCCTGGACCTCACCCACGCCGAACACGGTGAGCACCTGGTCGTCGCCGAGCGGCACGGCCGTGAACAGTGCGGTGAGGACCAGGCCGCCGACAACGGCCGGGACGGCCGCCGCGAGTGGCTGGACCCGCTTGCCTCCGATGAAGGGAATCCAGGCGGGTGCCACCTCGCCCCAGCCGCGCACCAGGCCGATGCACAGCAGGGCGATCAGCTCCGACACCACGCTCAGCGCTAGGACGTAGGGAATGCTCACCCAGTAGTCCGGCATACCGACGCCGTCGTGCCTCTGCCCCATGTCGAAGTGGACGGCGAACGGCAGCCGCCACAGGCAGGAGGGCAGCAGGAGCAGCGGCATCGCGTAGGCGAGGCGGAGCATCCCGCGTCCGACGGGCCGTTCGGTGTCGCTGGTGTCCGGAGCGGTGTGGACGAGGCCGCGGAGGAGCCGGTTGGTCGCCATGGCCGACACTCTCCCGTCCCGGGGCGATCCCGCTGATCACCCGTGCAGGGCGGCCGGCTCCCCCGTCCGGGGGAATCGTCACGGTACGGCGTCCTTTGCCAGGTACGGGAAATAGCCGGAATGTAAGGTTCGCCTATGAAGGCTGCGGTCCATGCCAGGTACGGCCCGCCGGACGTGGTCAGCATCGCGGAGGTGGACGCGCCTTCCGTCGGGGACAAGGACTTCCTGGTCCGGGTGCACGCGACGACGGTGAACCGTACGGACTGCGGTTACCGGGCGGCCAGGCCCTTCTTCATCCGGCTGGCCACGGGTCTCACCCGGCCGCGGCGCGCGATCCTCGGAACCGAGTTCGCGGGCGTGGTCGAAGCGGTCGGCGGCGGTGTCACATCGTTCGTCGTGGGCGAGCGGGTGTTCGGGTACAACGAGGGCGCGCGCGGTGCGCACGCCGAGTACGTGGTAGTTCCCGGCGACGGCATGGTCGCGACCATGCCGTCCGGCGCGACCTTCGCCGAGGCCGCGCCCGGAACCGAGGGCGCGCATTACGCGTACTCGTTCATCAAGACGGCCGGAATCCGGGCCGGGCAGAACGTCCTGGTCTATGGGGCGACCGGCGCCATCGGCTCGGCGGCGGTGCAACTGCTGAAGGCCCTCGACGTCGCGGTGACGGCGGTGTGCGACACGGCGCACCTGGAGTTGGTGCGGGGCTTGGGCGCCGACCGGGTCGTCGATTACACGGCCCGGGATTTCACCCAGGACGCGCAACTCTACGACGCGGTGTTCGACGCGGTCGGCAAGAGCACGTTCGGTCGCTGCAAGCGGCTGCTGAGGCCCGGCGGGGTGTACCTGTCCTCCGACCTGGGGCCGGGGTGGCAGAACCTGATCCTGCCGCTGGTCACCCCGCTGCTCGGCGGCAAGAAGGTGAAGTTCCCCTTCCCGGGGGACCAGCGGGAGATGGTGCGGTACTTCCGGGACCTGATGGAGTCCGGGGCGTTCAGTCCGGTCGTCGACCGGCGCTATCCGCTGGAGGAGATCGTCGAGGCGTACCGGTACGTCGAGACGGGGCGCAAGACCGGCAACGTCGTCATCGACGTCGTGCCGCCGGACTGACCAGCGGGGCGGCGCGGGGGTCGTCCCGCGCCGCCCCGCGGGTCAGGCGCCGACGTAGTCCGCCAGGTGCTCGCCGGTCAGGGTGGAGCGGGCGGCGACGAGGTCGGCCGGGGTGCCCTCGAAGACGATCTGGCCGCCGTCGTGGCCGGCGCCCGGTCCCAGGTCGATGATCCAGTCGGCGTGCGCCATCACGGCCTGGTGGTGCTCGACGACGATGACCGACTTGCCGGAGTCGACGAGCCGGTCGAGCAGGCCCAGCAGCTGCTCGACGTCGGCCAGGTGCAGGCCGGTGGTCGGCTCGTCCAGGACGTAGACCCCGCCCTTCTCGGCCATGTGCACGGCCAGCTTGAGCCGCTGCCGCTCGCCGCCCGACAGGGTGGTCAGGGGCTGGCCGAGGCTGAGGTAGCCGAGCCCGACGTCGGCGAGCCGGGTGAGGACGGCGTGCGCGGCCGGGATGCGCGCCTCGCCCGAGCCGAAGAACTCCTCGGCCTCGGTCACCGACATCGCGAGCACCTCGCTGATGTCGCGGCCGCCGAGCCGGTACTCCAGCACCGCCGCCTGGAACCGCTTGCCCTCGCACTCCTCGCAGGTGGTGGCGACGCCGGCCATCATGGCCAGGTCGGTGTAGATGACGCCGGCGCCGTTGCAGTCGGGGCAGGCGCCTTCGGAGTTGGCGCTGAACAGGGCGGGCTTGACGCCGTTGGCCTTGGCGAAGGCCTTGCGGATGGGTTCGAGCAGGCCGGTGTAGGTGGCGGGGTTGCTGCGCCGTGACCCGCGGATCGCCGACTGGTCGATCGACACCACGCCCGCGCCGGCGGGCACCGAGCCGTGCACCAGCGAGCTCTTGCCGGACCCGGCGACGCCGGTGACGGCGACGAGCACGCCGAGCGGGATGTCGACGTCCACGTTCCGCAGGTTGTGCGTGTTCGCGCCCCGGATCTCCAGCGCGCCGGAGGGCTTGCGCACCTTCTCCTTGAGCGAGGCCCGGTCGTCGAGGTGGCGGCCGGTGAGGGTGCCCGAGGCCCGCAGCCCCTCGATGCTCCCCTCGAAGCAGATCTCGCCGCCGCCGGTGCCCGCGCCGGGCCCGAGGTCCACCACGTGGTCGGCGATCGCGATCGTCTCGGGCTTGTGCTCCACCACCAGCACCGTGTTGCCCTTGTCGCGCAGCCGCAGCAGCAGATCGTTCATCCGCTGAATGTCGTGCGGGTGCAGGCCCACGGTCGGCTCGTCGAAGACGTAGGTGACGTCGGTGAGGCTGGAGCCCAGGTGGCGGATCATCTTGACGCGCTGGGCCTCGCCGCCCGACAGCGTGCCCGCCGGGCGGTCCAGGCTGAGGTAACCGAGGCCGATCTCCACGAACGAGTCCAGGCTGTGCCGCAGTGTCGCCAGCAGCGGCGCGACCGACGGCTCGTCCAGGCCGCGCACCCACTCGGCCAGGTCGCTGATCTGCATCGCGCACGCGTCGGCGATGTTGACCCCGGCGATCCGCGACGACCGGGCCTCCCCGCTGAGCCGGGTGCCCTCGCACTCGGGGCAGGTGGTGAAGGTGACCGCGCGGTCCACGAACTCGCGGATGTGCGGCTGCATCGCCTCGCGGTCCTTGGACAGGAACGACTTCTGGACCCTGGGGATCAGGCCCTCGTAGGTGAGGGTCGAACCCTCGACCTTCACCTTGGTCGGCTCCCGGTAGAGGAAGTCCCGCATCTCCTGCTCGGTGAACTTGCGGATGGGCTTGTTGGGGTCGAGGAAACCCGACTCGGCGTAGGTCCGCACCGTCCACCAGCTGTCGGACTTCCAGCCGGGGATGGTGAAGGCGCCCTCGGCGATCGACTTGGAGTCGTCGTAGAGCTGGGTGAGGTCGATGTCGGAGACCGTGCCCCGGCCCTCGCAGCCCGTGCACATGCCGCCGGTGCGGGTGTAGGTCGCCTTGACGGCCTTCTTGTTGCCGCGCTCGACGGTGATCGCGCCGCTCGCCCGGACCGAGGGGACGTTGAAGGCGAACGCGCTGGGCGGGCCGATGTGCGGCTGCCCGAGCCGGCTGAACAGGATGCGCAGCATCGCGTTGGCGTCGGTGGCGGTGCCGACGGTGGAGCGGGGGTCGGCGCCCATCCGCTGCTGGTCGACGATGATCGCGGTCGTCAGCCCCTCCAGGACGTCGACCTCGGGCCGCGCCAGCGTCGGCATGAAGCCCTGCACGAAGGCGCTGTAGGTCTCGTTGATCAGCCGCTGCGACTCGGCGGCGATCGTGCCGAACACCAGCGAGCTCTTGCCCGAGCCGGAGACCCCGGTGAACACCGTGAGCCGGCGCTTGGGGATCTCGATGGTGACGTCCTTGAGGTTGTTGACGCGGGCGCCGTGCACGCGGATCAGGTCGTGGCTGTCGGCGGGGTGCGCCGCGGGCGCCTGCGCGTCCGTCCTCGGGGCCATGCTCATCGTCTCTTCCTGTGTGCGCCGGGCGGGACCGCCTTCGCGGCGGCCCGCGTCGCCCGGCTCGATTTGGTCGTCTTGTTGCGCCTGGGCGCCAGGAGCCTATGGTGTCGGCCGCACAACGTGCAGGTCCGGGGCGTCAGACTGTCCAGCGGCCGTCGCGCATCAGCTCGCGGCCGGGCAGCTCGTCCGCCTCGCGCCACGCCTGGACGCGGCGCGGGGAGACGCGGAACCAGCGGTAGTGCTCGGTCTGCTCGCGCGGGTCGAAGCCGGTGCGCGCGGCGAACCGGTCGCCCCGCTCGCGCGGCAGCGCGTCGATCTCCAGGACCTCGACCTCGCCCTCGATCATGGTCACGTCGCGGGTCGGGCCGAGGCCGAGCCGGACGGTGCGGGCGGCGGCCAGGTTCCGGCCGGTCGGGCTGCCCGCCGGGGTGGCCAGCAGCAGCGTCTCGCCGTCCCAGTCGAAGGACAGCGGCACCAGGTACGGCGCGCCGTCGGGCGAGGCGCTGGCCGCCCAGAGGTCGACGTCGTGGGCCAGCCGGTGCTCGGTGTCGCGGCGCCGCCGGGCGCGGGAGCGGGGCGCGTCGCTCATCGAGCGGTCCCGGGCAGCTGCCGGATGCGGATCAGGTTGCCCGCGGGGTCGCGGACGGCGCCTTCGCGCACGCCGTGCGGCTGCTCGGCCGGCCGCTGCGCGATCTCGGCGCCGCCGTCCGCCAGCCGCGCGAAGACGCCGTCCAGGTCGGCGGTGGCCATGAGGACGGCGGCGTAGGTGCCCTTGGCCATCATCTCGGCGACGGTGCGGCGCTCGGCGGCGGTGACGCCGGGCTCGGCGGCCGGCGGCTCCAGCACCAGGGAGGTGTCGGGCTGGCCGGCGGGGCCGACCGTGATCCAGCGCAGCCCGTCGTACCCGACGTCGTCGCGGACCTCGAAGCCGAGGATGTCGCGGTAGAAGGCCAGGGAGGCGTCCGGATCGTCATGCGGCAGGTAGCTCGCATGGATGGTGATCTGCATGGAGATCACGTTAGGCGGGGCGGGGCGTCCGGCGCTTCTCCGATCCTGACCGTCCGGCCGCCCGGTCAGGCGGGCTTGCGGCGCTGGTAGTGGCGGGCCACGCGGACGCGGTTGCCGCAGCGGGCGGCCGAGCACCAGCGGCGGCGCGGGTGGGCGGGCAGGAACAGCAGGACGCAGTCGTCGGCCTCGCACTGGCGGATCTTGGTGACCGCCGGGTCGGTGAGGAGGTCGGCGGCCGCCTCGGCGAGCCGGGCGGCCAGCCGCGCTCCCGCCGGGCCGGTGCGGCCGCGTCCGGCGGTGACCGCCGAGCCGTTCCAGGTCAGCTCGGTGATGGCGGGGGCGGCGCGCTGGGCGTCGTTGAGCGCGGCGAGGTCGGCCGCGGCCGGGGGCCGGCCGTGCCGGGCGCGCTCCAGGGCGTTGGCCGTGTGCTCGCGCACGGCGTGGACCGCGGCGAGGTCGTCGGGGCCGAGGGCGGCTCCGTGCGCGCCCGGCAGCCGTTCGGCCTGGAGTTCCAGCCAGGTGCGCAGGTCGTCGGGGGCGGCGAGCAGGTCGCCGACGGCCGTGCGGGTGTTGACCAGGTCCAGGGCCAGGGGCTCGCCGGTCAGCGGGACGGGATCGCTCATGCGGCTAATGCTACATCCAGGCGTTGACGCGTTAGAGCGATGATCGCTATAACTAATGCATCTTCCCCACTGAAAGGCGTTAGAGATGGTGCTGCCCCAGCTCGCCCGGACCGTCCACCGGCACGTGGACGTCGACGGCGTCCGCGTCTTCTACCGGGAGTCGCTCCCCGAGCGCGCCGACGCGCCCGTGCTGCTGCTCCTGCACGGGTTCCCGTCCGCCTCGCACCAGTTCCGCCGCCTGATCGACGCGCTGGGCGGCCGCTACCGGCTCATCGCCCCCGACCACGCGGGCTTCGGCCACACCGAGGCGCCCGAGGGGTTCGCCTACTCCTTCGACCGGCTCGCCGACGTCACCGAGGGCTTCGTCCAAGCGCTCGGACTGACCCGCTTCGTGATGTACGTCTTCGACTTCGGCGCGCCGATCGGCTTCCGGCTCGCCGAGCGCCACCCCGAGTGGATCGCGGGCCTGGTCGTCCAGAACGGCAACGCCTACCTCGACGGCCTGTCGGACGGCGCACGCGACTTCATCGCCCTGCGCCCCGACCGGCCGGGCGCCGAGGAGACGATCCGCGACCTGCTCACGCCGTCCGGCACGCGCGGCCAGTACGAGACCGGCGTGGCCGACCCCGAACTGATCGCCCCGGACGGCTGGACGCTCGACCAGCACTTCCTCGACCTGCCCGGACGCAAGCAGGCCCAGGTCGCGCTGGCGTTCGACTACCGCTCCAACCTCGAACGCTACGACCGCTGGCAGGCGTGGCTGCGCGAGCACACCCCGCCCACGCTCATCACCTGGGGCGCCGACGACCCGTTCTTCCCCGCGCCCGGCGCGCGCGCCTACCTGCGCGACGTCCCCGACGCCGAACTCCACCTCTTCGACACCGGCCACTTCGCGCTGGAGGACCACCTGCCGCAGATCGCGCCGCTCATCGCCGACTTCCTGGACCGCGTCTGGAAGTGAGGGGCCGCGCCCGGCGGACCTGCCGCACGGCGGCCGGTCGCACGCGAAGGGCCCGCCGCCCGGCGAGGGCGGCGGACCCGGTCTCCCATCGGTCGGATCAGCCCGGCGGGAAGGCGTTGTTCTTCGCGACCGGGACGGCCAGCTGGCTCGGCGCGGTCAGGGTGGCCTGCTCGGGGGGCAGCCCGCCCAGCAGCGGGTTGATGTGCCTGAGGCCCAGCGAGATCGGGACCCCGGCGGTCGCGCTGAGGTCGTACTTGACCAGGTCGATCCAGCGGACGATCGCCAGCACGTCGTCGGGGATCGGCTGGGCGTTCTTCTGCACGGGCACGCAGAGCTGGCGGTTCAGGGTCACGTTGGCCGCGGTGCCCGGGACGCCGGCCAGCACCGGGTTGAGGTGCCGCAGCGAGAGCTGCCTGTTCATCGCCGTCTGCGGGCTGATGGCGTAGCACTTGAGGTCGATGTACTGGACCAGCCGGAGGATCTCCGGCGGCGGGACGTTGCCGTTCTTCACCACCGGGACGCAGAGCTGCTGCGGGGTCGTCATCACGACGTTCGACGCCGGGACGCCCGACAGCACCGGGTTGAGGTGCGCCAGGTTGAGCTGCCTGTTCACGGTGATGCCGGTGATCCGGTAGCAGGCCAGGTCGACGAAGCGGATGAACTCCAGCGCGTCGGGCGAGGGGGCCACGCCGTTCTTGGCGACCGGGACGCACACCTGGTCCCGGTTGCCGAGCGTGACCCGCTCCTCCGGCAGGCCGGCCAGCACGGGGTTGAGGTGGCGGGTGCTGATGACCGTGGTCGGGGGCGTGTACGCGCTGGAACGGAAGCACTGGAGATCGAGCTGGGAGACGAACGACTTGGGAGACGGGAGCAGCGGCGCGCTGGACGCCGAGGCCGCCATCGCGACCGTGAGCGTCAGGACCGACAGCAGCGCGAGCAGGGCGGGGGGAACGGCACGTAGCCGGCTCCGGAGGCGGGGGACCTTCGCCATTTTCTGGACCTCCTCGGGTCGCCATCAGGGTGGGCGACCGAAAAGGGAGGGGTCCAGCACGGGATTTCCCGTGACCACTTACGGCCGGGATGCCGGAATGCCGCTTTCTCTGCCTGGAACCGTCCAGCAGGATCGGTTTTGTCATCGGGTGGGGCCGACGGCTCCCGAACGGACCGGGAGGGCCTCACCGGGGCTTGCCCCAGTTTCGAAAGGGGCGCGCCGGCCTGCGGTTTGCGGGTGGGCCCGTGAGGTGCGGGCGGGATTAGAATCGGCCGAGCTTCCGTTTGCCACACGCAAATGATCATGAAGTGGCACCCATTGCGCCTTCCGGCGGGCGTCGCGCGGCCCGCTGGAAAGCGGAGCCGGGAGCGAAAAATCGATAACGCCTTTTCCGGCGCTGCTGCATGGACGCCCGTCCGGGTACGCCGATTGCCCGGCCTCCGGTGCTCCCAAGCTCCCGATCGCGGCCTTCCCAGGCGCGACGACCATCGATCGCGCCTGCACCGCAACACGGTCGAGCGCCGCTCCGATGAGAGCGCGGCACGCCTCTGGGCGGGGTCCGTGCTACATCTCCGGTCGCACGCGTCCCCAGGGAGATACGGCCCGCGCCGGACGCGGCGACGATCATGGTTGGCCGAAGGTCGACCCATGCGATTCCTCACGATCCCGGTCCTGGCGGTCTCCACCGTCCTCGCCCCTTCCCTCCAAGCCCCCGGCATCGCCGCCGCCGATGCGCGGGCAACGCACCCGGCGCCCTCCCCGGCCCGCACGTCGGTGATCTCCGTGGCCCGGGACGGCATCACCGCGCCGCCCCTGGTGTCGCAGGACGCCACGTCGTTCCAGGTGAACGCCACCGACCCCGAAGGCGCCTTCCTCGGGCTGGTCCGCCTCCGCGCCGGGGTGTCGCTCCAGCGCTACCTGGCCGACCTGGAGCGGGCCTACGACGAGTCCGACCGCGCGGCGGCGCTGGCCGGAGCGCGCGCCGTGGAGCGGGACGTGGTGATGCACGGCGGCGCGGCGGTGCTGCCCGGCCACCCCGTCGCCTTCACGCCCGAGCTGCGGCCGGGCACCTACCACCTCATCGACTTCAAGGACGTCGGGACTCCCGGCCTGGCGGACAAGGTGCGGACGCTGCGCGTGCTCCCCCGGCCCGGCGCGCCCGCGCCGACGAGGGCCGACGCGCACATCGCGCAGGTCCAGACGGCGCGGGGCCCGCGCTTCCGCGCGCCCGGCGTCCTGCGGGCCGGGGACTCGATCGCCGTGTCCAACCGGTCCCGGCAGTTCAACGAGGCGATCTTCATGCCGGTCCGCGAGGGCACCACCCGGGCGCAGGTCGGCGCGTTCTTCAGCGCGCTGGAGCGCGGCGAGCAGGCGCCGTACCCGTTCACCGGCGGGCCGGTCGGGACGGTCCCGCTGTCCCCAGGCCGCTCCACGGTGCTCGCCCCGGGGCTGAAGCCCGGCACCTACGCGCTGGTCACCTGGGTGACCGACCACCGGACCGGCCGCATGCACGCGGCCCAGGGCATGCACGAGATCGTCACCGTGCGCTGATCCGGAGGCCGGGGCGCCGGGCGGCCGCCGTGGTCCGCACGCGCGTTCGTCACCGGGCGGGCGCGCGTGCGGGCACCCCGAAATCCTTGGCGAGGATGTCGTCCAGGCAGCGTTCGACGACGGCGGCGATCGTGAGGGCGGGGTTGACCGCGGCGGTGGAGCCGGGCATGAGGGCGGCGTCCAGGCAGTACAGCCCCCGGTGACCGTGCAGCCGTCCGTGCAGGTCCGTCGCCTTGCCGAGGACGGCGCCGCCGAGCGGGTGGACCGTCAGCGGATGCGGGGCGAACAGGTTGACCGCGGCCGCACCGGAAGGCAGGCGCGGCGCCACCTGCCGGGCGATGTCCATGACGGCGCGCCTCGGGGTGGCGTCGTTGGCGGCGGTCCAGCTCAGCCCGGCGCGCCCGGTGGCGGCGCTGTAGGTCCAGCGGCCGGCGGCGTTGGGCAGGCCCATGCCGAAGCACAGCATGAGCCCGGCGTCCACCGGCAGAGGCGCGGGCGCGTGCATCAGCGTGGCGGTGTTGTCGCGGCTGCGGGCCAGGAAGGCAGGCGGACCGGCCTGGGGCGCACCGGTCGCGGCCAGCAGTGTCTTCAGCAGCAGGAACTGGTCGCCGTTGGTGCCCCAGCCCGTGCCGACGAACTCGTTCAGCCGGGGCAGCGCGCCGGTGTCGCGTGCGGTGACCAGCAGCCGGGGAGTGTGGACGCCCCCGGCGGCGACGATGAGCTTGTCGCAGACCAGCACCAGCCGCTGCAACACCGCGCCGCCGTCGGACAGCCGCTCTACGGTGACGCGGTACCTGCCCTGGCGGTCCTGGCCGATTCCGGTGACCTGGTGCAGGGTCCGTACCGTGGTCCTGCCGCTGGCCTCGGCGCGGGCGAGGTAGGTGCGGTCCACGCTCATCTTCGCGCCGCTGTCGCACCCGGTCAGCACGTACTGGCCGATCGTCGCCGCAGGCACCGCGCGGCCGTCCAGCTCGGCGCGGATCACCTCGAAGTCGAAGTTGGTCGGGAAGCGGTCCACCGCCAGGCCCGTCCGGGCGAGGGCCTGGCTCCACAACCGGGTGGAGCGGTAGCGGGGATGGGCGAGCAGGTCTAGCGGCAGGCGGTCGGCGACCATGCGGCGGCGGGCGCGCGGGTAGTGGACGCGATCGAGTTCGCCGTAGTCGATCCCGGCCGGGAAGATGCGGTGGAACGGTTCGGGGTGCGGCTGCGGCAGCGCCCCTCCGTAGACCAGCGTTCCGCCGCCGACGCCCGCGCCGCACACGACGGTGACCGAGTCGTCCAGCACGATGTCCAGCAGGCCGGTGAAGCGCGGCAGCGCGGCGGAGTTGATCGCGTCAACGGCTCGGGACAGGTGCGGCAACTCGGAGACCAGGGGCAGCGTCGGCCTGCCGTCCAGCCAGAACAGCCGGGGGTCCGGGACCGGCAGCCGGGGGAAGGTCGTCCCGGCGGGGGTGATCGGCCAGCGGCGCCCGCGCTCCAGCACCACGTTGTCGATGCCGGCCTGCGCCAGCCGGAACGCCGCCACGCTGCCGCCCACGCCCGACCCGATGATCACCACCCGGTGGGCCTCCTCCAGGGTGCGCGCCGCACCGGCCCGCCCGACCGGCGCCGGGGCCGCCAGCGCGGCGCCGGTCAGCCCCGCGAGGCCGACGAACCGCCGCCGGCCGACTGCGCCTTCACCGGCGGTCCCGCCGACGGGGCCGGCACCCGCCGGGCTGCTCTCCGTGCTCGCCACAACGGAACACTACCGAAAGCGATCGATCCTGATCAGAGAGTGAGAGGCGCTGATGTCTGGTGGCCTACGACCTGGGCCGGCACGATTGGCGCAGCTTCCGCCTCGACCGGCTGACCGGGCCGGTGGCGACCGGCGCGCGCTTCCGGCCGCGCCCGCTCCCGTCCGAGGACGCCGTGGCCTTCGTCCAAGCGGCGAGCGGGGCCCCGGCTCCGTACACGGTCGAGGTCCTCGTGCACGCGCCCGCCTCGCAGGTGCGGCAGGTGGTCGGACGCTGGGGCACGATCGAACCGCTCGACCGGGACAGCTGCCGGCTCACCATGACCTCGGCCTCCCTCGACTGGCCGACCCAGGCCCTGGGCAACATGGGCGCCGAGTTCGAGGTCCTCGGACCGCCGGAGTTCACCGCGCACGTCCAGGAGTGGGGCGCCCGTTTCCTGCGGGGCACCGGCGCACCCGCACGACCTTCTCCACCGTGATATCGCGGCGGTGGCGTGATGTTCGCGGCGGCCGGTGGAGGACGGACGGCGCGGCGTGGTCCTTTGACGGTCCGCCCCGCACACCCCAAGGGTGATCGATGTAATCACATGACCACGGAGAGTATCCGAGCGGCGGGGGGCGTCATGGGGACCAGAGCGGAACAGGCGGACATGGGCGCGGACGCGATCGCGATCGTGGGGGTGGGGTGCCGGTTGCCGGGCGGGGTCGGTGATCTGGCGGGGTTGTGGGAGGTTCTGGAGCAGGGCCGGGACGTGGTGTCGGTGGTGCCGCCGGACCGGTTCGAGGCTGAGCGGTTCGTGGACGCGGCGATGGTGCGGGCGGGCAAGTCGTATACGGCTGCGGGCGGGTTCTTGGACGACATCGCCTCCTTCGACGCCGGTTTCTTCGGGATCTCGCCGAAGGAAGCGGCGCAGATGGACCCGCAGCACCGGTTGCTGCTGGAGACCGCGGTGGAGGCGCTGGACGACGCGGGCATCGACCCGGCGGTGCTGGCCGGGACCGCCACCGGGGTGTTCGTCGGGGTGTCGGACATGTCCTACGGAGGTCTGCAGCTGTCGCGGCCGCAGGAGATGAACGCCTACACCATGGCCGGGGCGGCGTCCTCGATCGCCGCCAACCGGGTGTCGCACTTCTTGGACCTGCGCGGGCCGAGCATGGCGATCGACACCGCGTGCTCGTCGTCGCTGGTGGCGTTGGAGCGCGGCTGCCGGGAGCTGGCGGGCGGCGGCAGTCGGGTGGCGCTGGCGGGCGGGGTGAACGTGCTGCTCAACCCGGCCGCCTATGTGGGGTTCTCCCAGGCGTCGATGCTGTCCAAGCAGGGGCGGTGCGCGGCGTTCTCGGCGAACGCCGACGGGTTCGTGCGGGCCGAGGGCGCCGGGATGGTGGTGCTCAAGCCCCTGGCCGACGCGCTGGCCGACGGCGACCGCGTCCACGCGGTGATCGCCGAGTACGGCAGCAACTGCGACGGCCGCACCATGGGCCTGGCGCTGCCCAGCGCCGACGCTCAGGAGGACCTGTTGCGGCAGGTGTACGCCCGCGCGGGGGTACTGCCGGACGAGGTGGTCTACATGGAGGCGCACGGCACCGGCACCCTGGTGGGCGACCCGGCCGAGGCCACCTCGCTGGGCCGCGTCCTGGGCGCCCGACGCACGAGCGGGGCGCTGCCGATCGGTTCGGTGAAGTCCAACCTGGGGCACCTGGAACCGGCCTCGGGCATGGCCGGGCTGTTCAAAGCCCTGCTGGTGCTGCGGCACGGCACCATCCCCGCCTCGCTGCACCTGGACCCGCTCAACCCCGACATCGACTTCACCGCCCTGGGCCTGGAACCCGTGGCCACGCCCCGTCCGCTCCCGGCCTCCCCCGGACGCCGGTTCGTCGGCGTCAACTCCTTCGGCTTCGGCGGCGCCAACGCCCACGTGCTCCTGACCGCTCCGCCCGCCGAGCCGACACCTGCCGTCGAGGACGCCCCTTGTGAACACGCCGCCTTGCCCCTGATGGCGTCGGGGCGAACGGCCGCGGCCGCGTCGCGGGCGGCCGAGTCGCTGGCCGAGCGGGTCGCCGGTGCGGCGCCGCAGGAGTTCTACGACATCGCCTACACCACGACCCGCCGCCGTGGGCGGCCCCCTTACCGGGTCGCGGTGCTGGCCGGCGGCCCCGAGCAGGCGGCCGAACGGCTGCGTGGAGCCAAGCCCGTCCATGCCTTCCAGCGCAGCGAGCAGGCCGAGGGCGTGGTCCTGATGTTCTCGGGCAACGGATCGCAGTGGGCCGGGATGGGCGCGGAGTTGCTCGCCGGTGACGCGGTGTTCCGCGCGGCGGTGCAGGAGGTCGACGCCGCTCTGGCGCCTCATCTGGGCTGGTCGGTGGCGGCCGAGATGGGCCTGCCGGAGAACGAGTGGCGGCTGTCGGCGACTGAGGTGGCCCAGCCGATGCTGTTCGCCGTGCAGGTCGGCCTGGTGCGCATGCTGCGCGCCCGTGGCATCGAGCCCGCGGCGGTGGTCGGGCACAGCGTCGGCGAGGTCGCCGCCGCCTATGCCGCCGGAATCCTGACATTGTCCGACGCCGTCCGCGTGCTGGCCGAGCGCTCCCGAGCGCAGGCCCCGACCGCCGGATGCGGCCGTATGGCCGCCCTCGGACTGTCCCGCGAGCGCGCCGAACAGGTCTTGACGGGCTTTCCTGGCATTGAGGTAGCCGGGATCAACACCGCCGACCAGCTCACGGTGTCCGGCCCTGCCGCCCAACTCAAGCTGCTGGCCGACGAGATGGCCGCGCGCGGGGTGTTCTTCCGCGCGCTGGACCTGGACTACGCCTTCCACTCCGCGGCGATGGACCCGGTCTGCGCCCCGCTGACCGCCGCCTTGGAAGGACTGGCCCCCAAGCCCGGGACGGTGCCGTTCATCTCCACCCTCACCGGCGAACCCGCCGACGGCCGGACGCTGGGCGCTGAGTACTGGACCCGCACCGTCCGCGAACCGGTGCTGTTCGCCCCGGCCATCGACCACCTGCTCGACCAGGGACATGAGGTGTTCGCCGAGGTCGGCCCGCAGCCGGTGCTGCGCCCCTACCTGCGCCGCATCGCCGCCGCATCCGCCGGCGGGGTTGCCACCGCGCCGGGCGACCGGTTCCTGAGCGTGGTCACACTGCGGCAGGGCCGTGCGAACGCGCAGACGGTGGACGAGGCAGCCGCCACGCTGATCGCCGCCGGAGCCCGGGTGAACTGGGAACGGCTCCTCCCCCATCCCGGTCGCGTCACCGACCTTCCCGCCTACCCCTGGCAGCGCGAGCGGCATTGGAGCGGCACCCCGCAGGCGTGGACGCCGCGAGTCGGCGCCGGGCACCTGGACCACCCGCTGCTGGGCGAGCGGCTCCCCACCGCCGAACCGGCCTGGTACGGCACGGTCGAACCCGCACTGGTGCCCTGGCTGGTCGACCACAAGCTCGCCGGATCGGTGGTGTGGCCCGCGGCCTGCCACGTGGAGATGGCGCTGTCGGCCGGGCGGCGCGTGCTGGGCGGTCCGGCCGAGCTGACCTGGCTGGAGATCTCCCGCCCGCTGGTCATCCCCTGGGACCGGGCGGGGGACGTGCGCGTCCAGCTCGCGCTGTCGTCCGACGACGGGCTGGTGACGATCACCAGCACCGACTCCTCCGGCGCCGAGCCGCGCCCGCTGGCTCGCGGTCGCGTCCGCGAACTGCTCGGCCGGGCCCCCGAGCCGATCGACCTGGACGCGGCGCGGGCCGACTGCCCCCGCCGCATGGACGCCGAGGCCCTCTACGCGGCGGTGGCCGAGGCCGGGCTGGCCTATGGACCGACGTTCCGGCAGTTGACCGGCCTGTGGAAGGGCGAGGGAGAGGCGCTCGCCGCCTACCGCCATCCTGCGGAGGCTGGGGACGGCGAGCGGTACGCGGTGCATCCGGCGCTGCTGGACGGTGCGTTGCAGGCCGGTATGCCCCTGCTGGGCGACCGCCTCACCGCCGGGGAGACCTTCCTGCCCGCGGCGATCAAGGCCGTCCGCGTCTGGCGGGCCCCGGCGGCCGAGGGCATGGTGCTCGTGCGCGACCGCACCCAGGTAGCGCACGAGCTGTGCTGGGACATCACCGTCACCGACCCCGACGGCACCGTCGCCGTCGAACTGCACGGTGTGCGCATGCGGCGCCTGTCGGGGAGGGCCGACACCGCGCCGCTCCGTCAGCACACCGTGCTGCGCGCCGCTCCCCACCCCGAACTGCCCGCCGACCGCAGCCCCCTGCCGGACTCACGCCGGCTGGCCGAGGCCGCGGAGGACGAGATCGAGCAGCTTCGCCAACGCTGGTGGGGATTGGACTACGCGGGTTACGCCGACGCGGCCAAGGAGACCTATGCGCATTGCGCCGCCGCCGCTCTCCGCGAATTCCTGACCGACGCATCGACGGAGTTCCGCGTCGCCGACCTCTACCGGCAAGGAGTGGTCGAGCAGCACACACCGCTCATCGAATCGCTCTTGGTTCTGCTGCGCCGGTACGGCCTGGTCGAGCCGGTCGCGGAGGGGCGCTGGCGGCCGACCGGAAGTCCCGAACCCGACGCGTTGCTGAAGCGGCTGGCAACGGAGTTCCCGGCCTTCGCCACCGAGACCTCACTGGCGATCCGGCAGCGGGAGCACCTGGCGCAGGTGCTGCGCGGGGAATGCGATCCGTTGCAGTTGCTGATGGAAGGCGGAGCGCTGCAACCGTTCGAGCAGCTCTACGACATCGTGCCGTTCTCCCGCTTCCCCAACCAGATCGCGGCCGCGCTGATGCGCCAGATCGTCGCCGCGTGGCCCGCCGACCGGCCGCTGCGCGTCCTGGAGGTCGGCGCGAGCACCGGCGGCACCACCGCCGCGCTGCTCCCGGTACTGCCGCCCGACCGGACCCGCTACACCTTCACCGACCTGTCGCCGGTCTTCTTCACCCGGGTCCGGAACCGGTTCGCCGAGCACGATTTCCTGGACTACCAAATCCTGGACCTGAACAGCGACCCGGCGGGACAGGGCTTCGTCGAGGGCGGCTACGACGTCGTGGTCGCCGCCAACGCCCTGCACACCGCCGCCGACCTGACGGCGGCGCTGGATCGGGTACGAGGGCTGCTGGCGCCGGAAGGGCGCCTGCTCGCGATCGAGGCCCACGACGCCCACATGCTGATGCCGCTCTTCGGAACCCTGGCCAGCTTCTGGGACCAGGCGGACCGGGACCTGCGCCCCGGCTCGCCCCTGCTGCCGAGGGACCGCTGGTCCGGCCTGCTGGCCGACGCCGGGTTCACCGACATCGTGCGGACCGGCGACGGCCGGGCCGCGGCCCGCGACGACCACTCGGTGCTCCTGGCCTCGGCGCCCGACTGCCCCGTCACCGCGCCCGCGCTCCCGCCGGCCGATCCCGCGGCCGAGTGGGTCCTGATCACCGAGACTCCGGCCGAAAGGCCGCTGGCCGAGCGCACCGCCGCGTTGCTGAGGTCCCGCGGGGCCCGCGCGGTCCAGGTCGCCGAGGCCACCGCCGATCCGGACGCGTGGGCGGGACTGCCGGGCACCGGGACCGGCACCGCCCCGACCGTCGTGCTGCTGTTGGGCGACAGCGAATCGGGCGATCCCGGCGAGATGGTGGAGCGGGCCGCCGAGCGCGCGTTCCTTCTGAGCGCTCTGCCGAGAGCGCGTCGCGCCCGTCCGGCGCAGGACCACACGGTCGGCGGGAAGCCGACGCTCTGGGTGGTCACCCGTCCCAGTGGCGCCCTGCCCGCGCCCGAGCAGGCGCTGTGTCCGCAGGACGCGGCCGCTTGGGGAGTGGCTCGCAGCCTGGCCAACGAAGCCCTCGACATGACGGTGATGCGGCTGTCCCTGCACCGTCTGGGAGACCCCGGTGCCGACGCCGAGCGGCTCGCCCGCGAACTGCTCGCCGCGCACCGGCCCGAGCCCTTCGACGGCGTCGGGGAGACCGGCGCCGAGGCGGAGCAGAGCGCGCGGTCCGGCACCGCCGCCCGCCGCACCGAGGACGAGATCGTCGTGACCTCCGCCGGCCGTTTCGTCGCCCGCGAGGACGAGCGGTCGGCGGTCGAGCACGTGCGCGAGGTGCGCTCCGGACAGGATCTGCCCTTCACCTTGCGAGTGGACGAACCGGGCCTGTTCTACCGGCTGGGCTGGGTCCACCGGGAGCCGGACGCGGCGGGCCCCGGGGAGGTCTCCATCGAGGTCCGGGCGGCCGCGCTGAACTACCGCGACATCATGCAGGCGACGGGACTGCTGCCCGCCGAGGCGGTCGAGGACACCCCGAGCCGGCGCGGCGCCGGTCTGGAGTGCGCCGGCGTCGTCACCGCCGTCGGCGACGGGGTCACCGGGTTCGCGGTCGGCGACCGGGTCGCGGCCGTGGCGCCCGCCTGCCTGTCCTCCCAGGTGGTCGCCCGCGCCGAAGTGGTCTGCAAGATCCCGGACGGCGTCGGCTTCGCCGAGGCCGCGACCATGCCGGTGGCGTTCCTGACCGTCCGCTACGCCCTGGGCGACCTGGCCCGGCTGTCGGCCGGCGAGACGGTGCTGGTGCACGGCGCCGCGGGCGGGGTCGGGCTGGCCGCCGTCCAGTACGCCCACCGGCGCGGCGCCACCGTGATCGCCACGGCCGGGAGCGAGATCAAGCGCGAGTACCTGCGCGCCCTGGGCGTGCGGCACGTCCTGGACTCGCGCAGCCTGGACTTCGCTCCCCGGACCCTGGAGCTCACCGGCGGGCGCGGCGTCGACGTGGTGCTCAACTCGCTGGCCGGCCAGGCCGTCGACCGCAGCCTGGACCTGCTGGCGCCCGGCGGCCGCTTCCTCGAACTCGGCAAGCGCGACATCTACGAGAACAAGCCGCTGCTGCTGCGGCCGTTCCGCAACAACATCGCCTTCTTCGGCATCGACCTCACCGCCCTGGTGGCGAGCCCCGCGCAGGGCCGGCGGCTGGCGGAGGGCTTCGCCCGGGACCTGCACGCCGGGCACTACCGGCCCCTGCCGCACAGCGTCTACCCGGCCGCCCGCGTCGCCGAGGCCTTCAACCTCATGCAGCACTCCCACCACATCGGCAAGGTCGTGGTCTCCTTCGAGCCGGGCGACCGGGTGCCCGTGCGCACCGCCCCGCCGCCACCGCGCCTGGACGCGGCCGGCACGTACCTGGTCACCGGCGGGCTGGGCGGCTTCGGCGCCGCCACCGCCCGCTGGCTGGCCGACCGCGGCGCCCGGCATCTGGCCCTGGTGTCCCGGCGAGGCGCCGACGCTGCCGAGGCCACCGACCTGCTGGCCGACCTGGAACGCCTCGGGGCGACCGCCACGGCCCACGCCGCCGACGTCACCGACCCCGCGGCCATGGCCGCCGTCCTGGAACGGATCGACGCCTCCGGGCACCGGCTGGCCGGGGTCGTCCACGCCGCCATGGTCCTGGACGACCAGTCGCTGACCGAACTCACCGGGGACCGGGTCCGCGCCGTGCTGGCCCCGAAGATCGCCGGGGCGGCCGTGCTGGACGCCCTCACCCGCCACCGCGACCTGGACCAGTTCGTGCTGTACTCCTCCTACGCGGCGCGGGTCGGCAACATCGGCCAGGCGTCCTACAGCGCGGGGAACCTCTATCTGGAGGCCCTGACCCGCAGCCGCCGCCGCGCCGGCGCCCCGGGCCTGGCCGTGGCGTGGGGGCACATCGCCGATGCGGGCTATGTCGCGCGCACCGGCCTGTCGAAGACGCTCAGCAGGAACGGCATCGCGCCTGTCGGCGCCGGACCGGCCCTCACGGCCATGGGCGCGGCGCTGGCCGAAGGCGCCGAGGTCGCCGGAATCGGCCGCTATTCCTGGGGAGCGGTGCGCAACCTCCTGCCGGCCCTGGCCACGCCGCGCTTCGACCGTCTCCGTCCGGAGGACGAGGCATACGGCGGTCACAGCCGCGCCGATCTGATGGACGAGCTGGCGACGGCCACCGAGCCCGAAGCAGTGCGGCTCATCACCGGTGTACTGGCGGAGACCCTGGCCGACATCCTGCAACTCGACGCCGACAGGATCGACGCCGACACACCGCTGCAGGACCTGGGCATCGACTCGCTGATGGGCGCCGAACTGCTGGGCAAGCTGCGCCAGCGGTTCGACGTGGACATTCCGCCGATGGAACTGCTCAACAGCGGCGGCACGCTGACCGTCGTGGCCGGCTTGGTCCTGGTGCGGCTCGGCGTCAGCACCGGCGGCTCGCGTGAGGACGCCAACGGCGCATCAGCGTCGCGAGCCGAGACCCCTGCCCCGTCCTGAGCCACGCCCGGTCCGAGCCGGCCACGCGGCCGGCTCGGACCGGGCGTCAGCGCCGCACCCAGCGATCTGTCGACATCCGACTTCGAGGAGCCCTCTCCTTGTCCAACGCCACCATCGATCCCGGGCAGCTGACCGGCGCCTGGGTCCTGCAGCGAGTCCTCCTGGGCCACGGCGGCCGGGGCCGCCCCATGCCCGGCTGCACCTGGAACGGACTGCTGCTCTACACCGCCGACCGTCACTTCTCCGCGACGCTGAGCATCACCGTGGGCCCGGTGCGCAAGGCGTTCGCCTACGCCGGGACCTTCGACATCGACGACGTGCCGTCCGACACGGACGCGGCGCGGGTGCTGCACGATCCTGCGGTGGCCACTCTGCCGTTGCGGCCCGGACGCACCCAGCGACGCATCGCCAGGCTCCGGCAGGACCCCGCCGCCCTCACTCTGACCGCCGCCTGGCGCGGCTGGGCCATGGACCTGGCCTGGACTCGGCCCGACTCCGCCACCCGGCACTCGGGAGGCACGTCGTGAGGATCGCCGGAACGACCGCGCTGGTCACCGGGGCGACGGGAGCGATCGGGCAGGCGATCGCCCGCGCGCTGGCCGCTCAGGGGGCCGCCGTCGTCCTCAGCGGACGCCGGAGCGCCCCGCTGCGAGCACTGGCCGAAGAGCTCGGCGGCCGCGCGATCACCGCCGACCTGGACGACACCGACGGCCCCGCCGCGCTGATGGACACGGCCGGGCCCGTGGACATCCTGGTCGCCAACGCCGGGCTCTTCCCGGTGGGCCCGTTCACTGACCGCAGCATCGACGACATCGACCGCGTCCTGGCGGTGAACCTGCGGGCGCCGCTGGTCCTGGCGCGCCTCGCCGCCGTGCCCATGGTCCGCGCGGGGAGCGGGCACATCGTCGTCATGTCCTCGATGAGCGGCAAGGTCGTCCAACCGGGGCTCGCGCTCTACAACACCACCAAGTTCGCGTTGCGCGGCATGGCCCTGGCGTTGCGCGAGGACCTGCGCCCGCACGGGGTCGGCGTCTCGGGGATCTATCCGGGGGTCGTCCGCCAGGCGGGCATGGCCGCGCGGGCCGGGCTGACCGCTCCGCGCCTCCTCGGCTCCCGCACCTGCGAGGACGTGGCCCGAGCGGTCGTCCGCGCCATCGGGTCCGATGCCGCCGAAGTCGATGTGGCCTCTCCGGTGATGCGGTGGGGAGCACGGTTCGCGGGCGTCGCTCCAGGTCTCTCGTCTCGCGTCCAGCGGTTGGTCGGCATGGACGAGGCGGTCCGGCGAGCCTCCGGCGGCGGGCCCCTCGACCGGACGGCGAACCGGCGCTGACGCCGATGGGCCTACCGGGACTCGGCGCTCTCTGAAGGAATGGAGGCGGGCGTCCAGGCGACGCCCGCCGCCGCGCCGGTCAGGGCGAGGAGCAGCCCGATCCCGAATCCGGCCAGGTTGGCCGTCAGCAGCGCGGCCAGCGCGGCGGCGATGGTGAACACCGCCGTGCAGGCGCGCTGGGCGGGCACCGCCCAGAACAGCGCTCCCAACCCGACGAGCAGCGCCCCGAGCACCAGCCCCGCCTGCCCGGCGAATCCCGGATGCACCACGAGCCCGACACCGACGACGGGCGTCAGCAGGATCTCGACCCCGGCGAGCATGGTCAGCAACCCGGCGCCGAACGGCCGCTGGCACCGCCAAGCGGACACATCGATCACCGCTGCCGCTCCCCCGCCGCTCCGGAGGCGCCGAAGCACTCGTGCTCGCCGCGGCCGATCGCCAGGCGGAACCCCGGCACGCGGATGGAGCTGGAGAGCACCGACCACGAGTCCACCCGGACGTCCTCGACGGTGAAGTCCAGGGCCTGCAAGCCGAACTGGCCGGGCTTGCCCACCGCGCCCGGCACCGCGTCCAGGGTCAGCGCGTCCCGGTTGACCTGGAGGGAGGAGAAGTCCAGATCGGCGTCCAGGCTGGTGGCCGACACCAGCAGGTTCTCCACCGTCGCCGTCCGGCCGGGCGCCGAGCCCAGCCGCACCACGTACCGGCCGAACGGGGTCCGCACGACGGCCGACTGGCAGAGCCCCCGCACCCGCGCCGATCTGATCGCCAGCACCGTGACCGGGTGCTTGCGGCCGTCGGCGGTCGTGACCACCGACGGGTAGGTCGCGTACCCCCGGCCCTGGATCTGCTGCGCCGACATCTTCATCTGCCGGCCCGACACCGCGAACGACGCCGCCAGGCTCCCCTGGCCGACCGCCGCGCCCAGCACCCCCGCCACCAGCAGCGATCCCGCCAGCGTCACGCCGAACCGTCCCCACCGGATCCGCGCCCGTTCCGCGCGGCCGGCCCGGTGGCGCCCCCGCCGCACCGCCATCCCCCACCCCCATGATCATGACCTAGCATTACACAGGGTCACCATCGGTCGGCGGACGTGAGGGCTCGCGCCTCGTGGCATCCGGGCCCGATGCCGCGATCCGGGCCCATCGTTCTAGGGCGCCTCCACGCCGGAGATCCGGTACTTCCGCACTTCGGCGTCGCGGACCTGGGCCGCCTGCTCGGCCTCGGGCCCCTCGCCGCGGAAGCGCTCGACGTCCTCGTCGGACGCCCAGCACTCGTAGACGTTGATCCTGCCGGGTTCGAGAAGGTCGGCCGACAGGGAGAAGTCGAGGCAGCCGGGGGCGTTCCGGGCCTGCTCGACGACCTTCGAGCATCCGGCCAGGTACGCGTCACGGGCCTCGGCGTCCACGTACAGCTTCCCGGAAATGATGATCACTGCGGCCTCCTCGGTTCCTTCCGGCGAGACGGCCGCCCACGCCGCCCCTGAGGGCGTGCTCACCCTATTGATCCGTATCGGTCTGGGGGAAGGCCCGCAGAACAGGCCGCCGCCGGCATCGCCCAGGGCCGGCCGTCAGGCAGAGGTGTCCTTTGCCTCGGCGCGAGGGCGTGCGCGCACGTGCGCCCGTTCGCCCTGGGGGCCGAACAGGACGAGGGTCTCGACGGGACGGCCGTCGGCCGTTCCGAGCCAGTGGGGCAACGCGGTGTCGAACTCGGCGGCCTCTCCGGACGACAGGACGATGTCGCGGTCGCCGACCACCAGGCGCAGCCGCCCGTTGAGGACGTAGACCCATTCGTAGCCGCCGTGGGTCTGCGGCGTCGGCTCGGCCGGTTCCGGGCGGCTCGGGATCAGCATCTTGAACGCCTGCACTCCACCGGCTCGGCGGGTGAGCGGGATGAAGGTCATGCCGTGGCGGTGGATCGGCCGCAGGTGGATGCGCGGGTCGCCGGTCCGGGGTGCGCCGACGAGATCGTCCAGGGGCACCCCGTACACGCGGGCCAGCGGCAGCAGCAACTCCAGGGACGGCCGCCGTCCGCCGCCCTCCAGCCGGGACAGGGTGCTCTCCGAGGTGCCGATGGCCTCCGACACCTCGGCCAGGGTCAGGCCGCGCTGCTTGCGCAGGGCGCGCAGCCGGGGGCCGACCGCGTCCAGCACCTGGTCCGTCTCGTCCGTCACGGTGTCCGATCTTGTCACGTCCGCAACTTCCCATACGGTTTCTGGGAACCGGTGCGAGCGGTGGCGGCCAGTGCGCTCTCCGGCGGTCCGGTCACCCGCGGCGGGCTCGTCCGCGACCTGGGCGCGCTGGACCTGACCGAGGGCGACACCGTGATGCTCCACACCCGGACGTCCGCGCTGGGATACGTCGCCGACGGCCCCCAGACCAGCATTGATGCGCTGCGGGACACGGTCGGCGCACTCCGCCTACGACCCCCTGCTCAGCGAGGCCGACCACAACCACGGCCGGCTGCCCGAGGCCCTGCGCCGCCAGCCGGGCGCGCTGCGCAGCCGCCACCCCGACGCCAGCTTCGCCGCCCTCAGGCTCTCGCCGCTGCGCCAGGGAAACAGCACATCGACCATCACCGCGGACGGCGAGCGCGTATGGCGGCGCTTCCGCGACATCGACTCCGAGAACGGCGCCGTCGGCTACAGCCCGGTCGTCCCCGAGGAGCAGGATTCCTGCGAGGTCATCGCCCGCGACATGCTCGCCGCCGGGCACGGACGGCAGGGGCAGGTCGGAGCCGGGACCGGCTGCCTGTTCGAGGCGGCCGACGTCGTGGACTCCGGCGCCGAACGGATCGAGAGCAAGCTCGCGCGGCCGGGCGGTGCCGGCTAGGGCGCGCTCCAAGTGATGGCGACCTTGCCCCGGGCATGGCCGCGTTCGATGTAGCGCAGCGCTTCGGGCACTTCGGTGAACGGGTAGGTCCGGTCGATGACGGGTGCGAGCCGTCGCTTCTCCATCAGGTCGGCCAGGAACCGCAGGTCCGCGGAGTTGGGCTTCCAGGCGACCGAGGTGATGCGCTGGCCGACGAAGGGCGAGGCCAGGGCCCCGCGGAGCATCTGCGCCGCCGGGCCGAGCAGCGCGCCGCGGCCTGAGGCGATGCCGCCGACGATGACGAGCGTCCCGCGGCGGGTCAGGGGGCGCCGCAGCTTCGCCAGCGACCGGTCCCCCACGATGTCCATGAGCAGGTCGTACCGTCCCCGCCGTTCGGTGAAGTCCTCGCGGGTGTAGTCGATGACGTCGTCCGCGCCCAGGGAGCGGACCAGTTCGACGTTGCGGGTGCTGCACACGCCGGTGACCTCGGCTCCGAACGCCTTGGCGAGCTGGACGGCGAAGGTGCCGATGCCGCCGGAGGCTCCGTTGACCAGGACCCGTTGCCCGGCGGCGATCCTTCCCGCGTCCCGGAGCCCTTGCAGCGCGGTGTGCGCGGTCATCGAGACCGACGCCGCCTGCTCGAAGCCGAGATGGGCGGGCTTGAGGGCGAGCCTGTCGTGCGGGACGGCGACGGCTTCGGCGAACGCCCCCAGCCGGACCTCCCCGAAGACCTCGTCACCGGGGTCCAGGCCGGTCACCTCGTCGCCCACCCGCTCGACGACGCCGGCGAGGTCGGCGCCGAGGACCAGCCCCGGCTTCGGCCGCCGCAGGCCGATGCTGAGCCGGACCAGCTTCGGGTCGGCCCGCAGGTGGCGCCAGTCGTAGGGGTTGACGGAGGCCGCCCGCACCCGCACCAGCACTTCGTTCCGGGCGATGTCGGGCTCGTCGGCGTCGGTGAGGGTGAGCACGTCGGGCGGGCCGTAGCGGTCCCAGCTCCAGGCTTTCATGGGGGCTTCCTTCCGGCGGGTGTTCGCATGCGGGTGAGAGGGGCCGCGTGAACGGGGCCGATGTGCGCCGCTCGCTCGTCGACGCGTTCGTACGCTGTAAGACTGTCGTACGTCGTAAGGTATTCGTACGCCGTAAGGAGGTCAAGGGGTCGGCGGAAGGGGGCCTACCCGGTGACGCGGAGTGGCGGCGCGCTCAGTCGCCTTCGGAAGGGCTCACCGACCGGCGGCGCGGTGCCGCTCCAGCCCTTCGAGGATCAGGTCGAGCGCGAACTCGAACTCGAACTGGTCGTCGCAGAAGCCCAGGGTGCCGTCCGGGTCGTCGTGGACGGCGTCCGCCAGCATCCCGACGATGTTCGGGAACCGCTCGGCCATCTGCTCCATCATGGCGGTGGCCTGCGCGTTCGTGGTCTGGGCGGGGTCGGGGCGGAACAGTTCCTGGGTGAACCCGAGGGCACGGCTGCCGAGGACGTGCAGCGCGCGGTGGGCCAGGTCGAAGGAGAACCCGCCCGCCCGGAGGATGGCGACGACGTGGTCGTAGTAGGCGATGACGGCCGGGCTCGTGGTGGTGCGGCTCTCCAGCACCTGCGGGGCCCAGCGGTGGCGCAGCAGGACCTGCCGCGCGGCGAGGATCCGCGTGCGCAGCGCCGCCCGCCAGTCCTCCTCGGGAGAGGGGGCTTCGACCTCGTCCACCGCCGCCATGACCTCGCCGAGCACCACCTCGACGACGCCGTCCAGGACCGCCCCCTTGTTGGCCACATGGTGGTACAGCGACATCGCCTCGGCCCCGACCTCCTGCGCGAGCCGGCGCATGGTGAGCGAGTCGAGGCCCTCGCGGTCGGCGAGCGCCACGGCGGCGCGCAGCACGCGCCGCCGGCTGAGCGGGACGCGGGGCTGCTCGGTCAGCTCGTCGGCGTCGGTCCGTGGCGTCATGGATGTTCCTCCCGACGCACTCTATCCGTACACGGTAAGTCTCCCCGGCCGACACGGAACCGATGATCATCACCGTGATACCTTCGGCCCCGGAAGCCCGCGAGCGCTTACCCCGGACGAGACGTGCGCCGTACCCGGCCCGCAAAGACGACGCACTCGAAGGAGAGGCCATGGATGCGGGCACGTCCCAGATCGACTTCACCCGGGCGGTTCCCGAGCCCCGCGCGCTGGACGTCCGGTGGATTCACGGCTCGCCCTCGGCCAAGCACAACACCGACCCGGACATCCAGGTCCACGCCTACGACGAGCACACGTTCATCCTGCGGCAGAACATGGCGATCGACTACGAGGCGCCGTTCCTGTTCCTGCTGTTCGGGAACGAGCGGGCGGTGCTGATCGACACCGGCGCCACGGCGTCCGCCGAGTTCTTCCCCCTGCGCCGGACGGTCGACGAGCTCGTCGCCGGCTGGCTCGACCGCCATCCCCGGGACGGGTACCACCTGCTGGTGCTGCACACCCACGCGCACGGCGACCACGTCGCGGGCGACGGCCAGTTCGCCGGCCGCCCCGGCACCACCGTGGTCGGCGCGGACCTGCGCACCGCCTGGGAGTACTTCGGGTTCGACGAGGACGCCGACGCCGTGGCGCGGGTCGATCTGGGCGGCCGCGCGCTGGAGTGCCTGGCCACCCCGGGCCACCACGAGGCGGCGGTCACCTTCTACGACCGGTGGACCGGGTTCCTGCTCACCGGCGACACGGTCTACCCGGGCCGCCTCTACATCCAGGACTGGCCGGCCTTCGCCCGGACCATCGACCGCCTGATCGACTTCTCCGGACGCCGACCGGTCACCCATGTGCTCGGCTGCCACATCGAGATGACCCGGCAACCGGGCGTGGACTACCCGATCCGCACCACCTACCAGCCCGACGAGCCCCCGCTGCAGCTGACCACCGGGCACCTGCACGAGATCCGCGCGGCGATCGAAGAGGTCGGCGACCGGCCCCGCCGGAGCGCCCACCCCCTCTTCATCCTCTGGCCGAACCCGTGAACCGCGCGGACGCCTCGGGCCGCACGCCCGAGGCGTCCAAGGGCCGTCCGGTGACGCTGCCGCACCGGGCCGAAGTCCTGTTCGGCTCGGCCTTCGTGGACGTCCGCGATCCGCACGGCGGCCTCGGCAACCCCTTCGCCGTCGTCATGGGCGCCGACGTCGGAAGCTGGGATCTGGAGCGGCGCCAGGAGCTGGCGGCCCGCACCGGCACCCCCGAAACCGTGTTCATCGACGCCGTCCGCGAGCCGCGCCGGCCGGACGGCTCCCACGGGTACGAGCTCGACCTGGCCGTCCTGACCCCGACCGGCAAGGCGCTCGGCGCGTGCGCCCATGGCTTCATCGGCGCCGTGCACGCTCTCACCGAGGCAGGGCTCACCCGGCCGGGCCACGACCTCCTGATCACCACGTCGGCCGGAGGGTCCGCGCGCGCCTCGCTCCCCCGCGCCGGAACGGTCATGCTGCACTTCGTCTCCGCAGAGCCCCGGATCGTCCACGGCCGCGAAGGCGCGCTGGAGGAGATCTTCCATCTGCCGCTGCCGTCCCTGGCCGGCGGCCTGCCGGTCCTGTCGGTCGGATCGCCCAAGCTGACCGTCGAGGTGACTCCCGACGCCTTCGCCCGGCTGCGCCGGGAACTGGACGGCCTGGACTACGACCGGTTGCTGGACCTGCAGCGCGAGCTCGATGTCAACGGCATCCACCTGTTCTGCCGCAACGGCACGACCTCGTCGCCCGAACGCGCGATCCAGGTCAACGCGCACCTCGGCCGAAGCCTGGTCGCGGACCGGGCCACCGGCGTCTCGAACGCCGCCCAGGTCAGCGCCGACCCGCACGTCGGCGAAGGCCAGGAGCTGCGGATCGCCCAGTACACCGGGGCCGGCCGCTCGGCGGTCCTCACCCTGGCCAAAGGGGAGGGGCGCAACGTCTCGGTGGGAGGCGCCGCCGTCCTGGTCGACGACCGCACATCGCGGTGAGCGGCGAGCCGGAACGTCCGCTGCGCGCCCCGGGACGCGGGGCCGCCCTCCGCGTTCCGGCCGTCGGCCTCGCGTCGGGGAGCGCCTCAGGAGTCGGCGGCCGGGTCGGGTGACCGCTGGGTGCGCAGAGTGGTGATGTACGCCCGGATGTGGCCGGTCATCTGCGTCAGGTAGTCGTCCAGCAGCACCAGTTCCTCGTCGCTGTAGCGGTCGTACATGGCCTGGAACTGTTCGGCGAGCGGCCGGAAGGTCTGCTCGACCTCGGCCGGGCGCAGGGGGACGAGGATGACCTTGCGGCGGTCGCGCGGGTCGGGTTCGCGGCGCAGGCGGTTGCTGCGCTCCAGCCGGTCGACCACGCCGGTCACCGAACTGGGGGTGAGGCCCGCCAGCTCCGCCAGGCGTCCCACGCTGATCGGGCCGGTCTGGTGCAGCAGCCCGGCGCACTGCTGGTCGATCACCTGGAGCCCGAACCGGGCGGCCGCGGCGGTCGACAGCCCCATCATCGCCAGATGCAGCAACCGGCCCTGCACCGCCAGTCGCGCGAGCACCTCGTGCCTGTCGGGCCCGTCTCCGGAGTCACCAGACGTCATGGGACGAATCCTAGCGACTCCGAATATTACGACTTCCGTGAATCACGCAGTCCGTGCTAATACTGATCATGGTCTGGTCCCGCCGTGCTCCACACGGCGAAGTCGGAGGACCACGACCGCCCCCCAAACGATGAGAGGCTCCCGATGCGCTCATACATGTCCACCCGCGCGCTGGTCACCACGCTCACCATCGGCGCGGCCACCGCCGCCGCCCTCGGCCTGGCCGCTCCCGCCCAGGCCGCTCAGTCCGCTCAGGGCGAGGCGTCCGTCGGCGCGCAGGCCGCGGGCCCGTGGAAGAACTGGACTCTGCAGCCGGGCGCCGCCGGCGTGGCGACCACCGGCAAGAGCCGCACCCTCGCCAGGAACAAGGCCGAGGTGCACGTCACCGCCAAGGACACCGCCGCAGACCAGAAGGGCGCCTACGTCTGGGTCATCAAGTACGGCACCGTGGCCGGCCGCATCACCAAGGTCAAGCTGAACGTGCCGGCCGACAACCGCTACCACACCTGGAAGACCCTGGGCGGCGCGGGCCTGCGGAAGGTCACGGCCCAGGAGTGCGTCGACAACTCCTGGACCTTCGAGATCTGCAGCCCCGTCAAGACCGTCTGGACCGCCTGACCGGTAGACGGCCGATGCCGCGGTCTCCGCACGCGCTCGCGCGAGCGCGTGCGGAGACCGCACGGCACTACCGGCGCCCTCAGCGGTCGCCTCACCCGGCGATCCAGCAGTCAGGACCCTGCCGGGCTCACACAGGGCCCGGGCAGGCGGGCGCCCGTCCTTTGTCTAAATATCGTCGATCATCAACCCTGGGAAGATGTTCGACGGGGCAAGGTAAGCAGTAGCGGGTCGGCGGCCACCGACAAGCAGCGAGCTGAGCGCATTCAGATCACGGAAGGCCAGCCCGAACAAGGCCACGGGAGCGCGAGTGGGTCACCACGCGCTCCCTTGGTCATTTCTGGAGTACTTGAGACTCGCACCAACGGCGCGAGCCGCCCCACGTCGCCTCCTCCGCGCGCACACGGCGAGGCGCCCCGAACGCGAAACCGTTCGGGGCGCCTCAAAGGAGCCGGTCACTGCACATCGGCGAGCTGAAGCGGAGCCCGCCGGGTTACCGGGTTCCCGGGACCGCCGTCAGCAGTTGGACAGCAGGATGAGGTTGAGAAGCCCGTTGCACGAGTTCTCTTCCTCGTGCTCGTAGTGGCCGGGCCACGGGTTCTGCGCGGTGGTGGTCGGCGCCATGGTCGTGGCGGCCGACGCCGGGCCGGAGGCCAGGCCCACCGTGCCGAGCGCGCTGAGGGCCAGGACGGGCACCAGGATGAGCTTGCGTTTCATCTTCGCTCCTTCGAGTTGAGACCAACCGTTTCATACCCAAGGTGAGCGATTAACTACTCTGCGCAAGCAAAGGTGTGGTAACGGACGCACGCGGCACTTTACTCACGATCTTCCAAAGCGCCCGGAGCCCGGAGGTGCGTCCATCGGCCACGGCCGGTGGAGGGCCCCGCTCAGCGCCCGAAGGGACGCGCCTGGGATCGGCTTCGGTGCCACAGCCAGCGCATATAGGTCGTCAGAGCCCATGCCCAAAGCATCGAACGGGTTCGGCGGACCGCTCTGGTGAGTCGCGAGGCGTTGCCCATTGCGGCAGCCTCCCAGGTTCCGAAGATCGATTTGGCCGAAGTCCTCCACCGGCCCGCCCCGGAGCGGACCCCGCCGCGCGCACGATTCGGCAGGAACACCATCTCCCGCCGAAACCGAACCGCCGGCCCGCCGGTCAGGGCTTGCGGCCGACTCCCGCCAGCAGGTGGATGGGGCTTTCGGGACGGGGCCGACCGGACGGCTCGGGCCAGTCGTACACGTCCACCAGGCCGGGGGCGATGAGGTCGAAGCCGTTGAAGAACCCGGCGATCTGCTGCCGCGTCCGCAGGCCGCCCGTGCCGGTGCCCGAGTTCTTGTAGGCGTCGACCAGGCGCTCGGTGTCCACGTCCTGGGCGCCGGACGCCACGGTCAGCACCAGGTGGCTGCCCGGGACCATCCGGCGGGTGAACGCGCCGATCAGGCCCGCCGGGTCGTCCTCGTCGTCGATGAAGTGCAGCACCGAGACCAGCAGCAGCGCGACCGGTTCGGACCAGTCGATCAGCCGCTCGACCTCGGGGGCCTTCAGCACCGCGTCCGGGCGGCGGATGTCGGCGTTGAGCACCACGACGGTGTCGTCGGGCAGCAGCGCCCGCGCGTGCGCGCACGCCACCGGGTCGATGTCCACGTACACCACGCGGGCGTCGGGCCGGATCGGGCGGGCCGCCTCGTGCACGTGCCCCTGCGTCGGCAGCCCCGCTCCCAGGTCGATGAACTGGCGCACTCCCGCCTCGGCGGCGGTCCGCACCGCCGCGCCGAGGAACGTCCGGTTGGCGCGGGCGGTCTCGCGCACGCCGGGGAACTCCCGGATGACCTGCTCGGCGCGTACCCGGTCCACCTCGAAGTTGTCCTTGCCGCCCAGGTAGTAGTCGTACATCCGAGCCGCCGAAGGCGCGTCCAGGTCGATCCCGGGGGGCACACGATCGTGCGTCATGTCCGTCACACCTCTCGCATCGCGCGGTCCCCCCGGCCTGCCGAGATCCTAGCCTCCGGACAGGTACATGATCGCGAAAAGGGCGAAGTGCCCGGCCCGGCGGAGTGGGGACGCGCGCGTGCCGGCACATCACGGCGCTCAACGCCGCCATCCGACGCGACCGGCTCGTCAACGCTCCCGTCGAGCGCTCCCTGATCGCCTACGGCCGCTGACCGGCATCAGCATCTTCCAGCGACGATCCAGGGGAGCCGGAGGTGACGGACCGGCTGCGATCGCGCCAGTCCAGCAGCCACCACCGGGTGTCGGCGGGGTCCCCGTTTAGGGCAGTCTGGCGGGTCAGCAGCCACTCGCGCTCGTCGTCGGTGAGAACGTACAGATGGGTCAGCGTCGCTCCCGAGCCCGCCCACAAGCGCGCCTCGTCCACGCTCAGTTCCTCGTCGTCGTCAAGGAGGATCATGGCCGGCTCCATGCCGTCCACGGTGACGACCCCGACGCTGATGCCGTAGGCGTCGTGCTCGACGGCGCAAGCCGGGCACCAGATGGCCTGGCCGGAGCCGTCGCAGCGGCACTCGCGCGTCAGCAGGTCCCACCGCCAGCTCTCGCTCTCCTCGTCGAGGAGGTCCTCTTCCTCCCACTCGGCGGCGGCGGCCCGCTCGCGACGCTTGGCGGCGATCCGGTCCGCCACATTGCCCGCCACGCTCGCGGCCAGGATGGGAAGGGCGCTGACGAGGGCCGCCGTCCGCAGTTGCTCCCAGGTGACGAGCGCGGTCACCGCCAGGCCGACCACCGCCAGGAAGGCCAGCCAGTGGAGCACGTCGCGGACACTCACGAGGGGCCTCTCGACAAGGAGGGCGGAATGCCGCCCTGGGGATCGATCATCACTCTGACAGACCCCGCCGACGAATCGACACGGGTTTTTGCGGGTCCGCCGGGCGGTGGAGTCCGGCACCGAAGCTGGGCGCAGAGGGCATCAACCGCAATCGAGTAGCACTATTCTCAAAAGGGCACGAAGGCGACAGGCTGCCATAATGTCGCCAGTTCGCCTCCCAGAGCAGGCGACTTCCGTTCCGTCCGCATCGCCGCCCGCTTCGCGTGCACGGCGCCTTGTCCCCAGAGAGCACGATGATGTCCCAGCGCGCCGCGAGCCCGCCCAAGAGGATCGGGCCGTACCGGATCACCGGCCTGATCGGCGAGGGCGGGATGGGCGTGGTGTACTCGGCCCGGTCCAGCGGGGGCGGCACCGTCGCGGTGAAGGTGGTCAAGGACGAGTACGCCAGGGTGCCGGAGTTCCGGACCCGGTTCACGCGCGAGATCCAGCTGCTGGGCCGGGTGTCGTCGGTGAACGTGGTCCCCGTTCTGGCGGCCGACGCGCAGGCCCGGCGGCCGTGGCTGGCGATGCCGTTCGTGGCGGGCCCGACCCTGGCCGAGCGGGTGCGGCGGCAGGGGCCGCTGCGCGGCGAGGCGCTGACGGCGGTGGCGGTCAGCATGGCCGAGGCCATCGCGGCCGTCCACCGGGCGGGGGTGGTGCACCGCGACCTGAAGCCGTCCAACGTGATCCTGTCGGACCGCGGACCCAAGATCGTCGATTTCGGCATCGCGCGGCCGGTCGAGGGGACGGCGATCACCCGGACGGCCCGGGTGGTGGGGACGCCGGGCTGGCTCAGCCCGGAGCAGTACAACGGCCAGAACGCCACGGCCGCCAGCGACGTGTTCGCCTGGGCGGCGGTCGTGGTCTTCGCCGCGACCGGCGCCGGGCCGTTCGGGCGGGGCGCTCCCGAGGCGATCGCCGCACGGGCCCTGCGCGGTGAACCCGACCTGGCCGCCTTCGCGCAGTACGCCGATCCGGCCCTGCGCGAATTGGTCACCGCCGCGCTCCGCAAGGATCCCGACGCGCGCCCTACCGCGTACGAGGTCATGGCACAGCTGGTGAGCGGCCACGATGAGGCCGGCGACCCCGTCGTGGCCGCCACCCGCATTATCCACCGGGCATGGGGCGCGGACCCGACCGTCGTCGATACGGACTCGCGGGATGGGGCGGGCGGGCCGGGGACCGGCCGCCGGACGCGGTGGCGGCCTCTGGTGGCGGGCGCGGTCGGCGGCAGCGTCCTCACCGCCGGAGTCTTCGGGTTCTCGCTCGCTGCGATCGGCAGCGACGACGCTCCCCTTCCCGGCGGCACCGATCGCGGCCATGCCGGCGCGGGGCGGACATCGTCGCCGTCCGTTCCCCGACAGCCGCCGACCTCGGCAGCGGACGAGAAGTCGCGGTCCTCGAACGCGTTCCAGGGCCCCAACGGCGTGAGCGTCCGGACGGCGAAGGTCGGTGGCGCCCTCACGCTGAAGGGAACGGTCGACTCGCGCTTGCGGATCACCTCCACCGTCACCAAGGTCGTCCAGGACGCCAGGTCGAGCGGCTTCCCGCTCGAAGGGCAGCGGCTCGTGGCCGTGCGCGTCACCCTCAAGAACGCGGGCGACGTCGTGTACCGGGACGCTCCGACCAACGGGGCGCACCTGATCGACGATCGCGGCAACCAGTACTCCGCCAACTCGGCGGTCAGCGTGACGGCCGGCAACTCGGTGGCCGGCGGGCTCCTCACGCTCACGCCGGGCAGCAGCCACAGCGGCTACTTCGTGTTCCCGGTGCCGAAGGGGACCCGTGCGGCGACCAAGTTCCAGTTCGCCCTGGACAGCGGCACCGCCGATGACGTCGGCGAGTGGCGGTTCCCTTCCTGAGGCTCCCCGTCAGTCGGTCGCCCAGCGCCGGGTGAACAGCATCTCGGCGGGCGGGTCGCCGGGGAGGGGCGGGGCGTTCTTGGCGCGGAGGCCGTCGAGCATGATCGCGATGATGCGGCGGCGGGCCGCGATGGCGGCCGGGAGCTGGTCGGTGTGCCCCTGCTTGCGGAGCTGTTCGAGCATCGGGGCGGTGGCGAGCTGCTCCAGCAGGGCCCAGATGTCGGTCACGGCGACGTCCGGCCGCAGGACGCCGGCGGTCGAGGCGCGGGCCACGAGATCGGAGAGCAGCTGGTCGGCCCGGCGGTTCTTCTCCCACATGGCGGGGGTGACCTCGACGGTCCCGGCGACCGGTGCCAGTGAGCCGCCGCCCTGGTCCAGGGACGCGGTGACGAATCCGGCCAGCGCCTCCCAGGGGTCCTCCAGCGCCGTGGCGTCTTCCAGAGCCCGGAGCGACTGGTCGAGCGAGAGTTCGAGGAGGCGCTGGAAGAGCTCCTCCTTAGTGCGATAGCGGCGGTAGAGCGTGCCGATCCCGACTCCGGCCCGCGCGGCGATCGCGGCGACGGAGGCGTGCGCGCCGTCTTCGGCGAGGACCTCGCGGGCCGCCTGGAGCAGTGCCTTGTCGTTGCGTTCGGCTTCGGCCTGCCGCGGAGCGGGCCGCCGTTGCGGAGCGGTCATGTCCGCAGCCTACCCCTTGCGGAGCGGATTACTCCGTTATAACGTCGCGGCTTAACGGAGCGATTCGCTCCCTTTGGAGGCCGACATGGGGACGCATGCGCACGCCGCCGCCCGGACCGGGTCCGGCGGGCTGGTGCCGCTGGCGGCGACGCTGCTGGTCGGCGCGGTCGCCGCCCTGCTGGACACCACGATCGTCGCGGTGGCCCTGGACGAACTGGCACGGGACCTGCGCGCGCCGGTCGCGACGGTGCAGTGGGTCGTCACGGCCTACGTGCTGGCCATGGCCGCGGTGATCCCGCTGGTGGGCTGGTCGGTGGGACGGTTCGGCGCCCGCGCCGTGTGGGTGGCGGCGCTGGCGCTGTTCCTGGCGGGATCGGTGCTGACGGGGCTGGCCTGGTCGCCCGCGAGCGTGATCGCGTTCCGGGTCGTGCAGGGCTTGGGCGGCGGGCTGATCCTGCCGCTCACCCAACTCACCCTCGCGCTGGCCGCCGGACCGCGGCGCCTCGGCCGGGTGATGGGCGCGGTGGGGCTGGTCGGCCAGCTCGCGCCGGTCTCGGGACCGGTGCTCGGCGGGTTCCTGGTGGCCGGCTGGGGATGGCGGTGGATCTTCTTCGTGAACGTGCCGCTGGTGCTGGTCGCCCTGCTGATGACCTGGCGCTGGTTCCCGCGCGACGGAGGGCCGCGCGACACCGCGGCGCTGGACACCGTCGGAGCCGTGCTGCTGCCGGCCTCGGTCGTCGCGCTGCTCTACGCGCTGTCCTCGGTCGAGACCGGCTTCGGCGCGACCGGCTGGACGAGCCTTTTCACGGGCGCGGCGCTGCTGGCCGCCTACCTCGTGCGGGCGGTGGCGCGGGGCGGCACCGGCCTGATCGACCTCCGGCTGTTCGGCGACCGCGGCTTCCGGGGCGGCGCGGTGATGATGTTCGTGCTGGGCGTCACCACGTGGGGCCCGATGTTCCTGCTTCCGTTGTACTACCAGCAAGAACGTGGGCTGGACGCCTTGGAGGCGGGGCTCGCGCTGGCTCCGCAGAGCGCCGGTCTGGCACTGGCGCTGCTGGTCTCGGGACGGCTGACCGACCGTATGCCGCCGCGCCCGCTCGCCCTGGCCGGGCTCGCCATCGCCACCGCCGGGACGCTGCCCTTCGCGTTGGCGGACTCGACCACCAGCCCCCTGTTGCTCGGCGTGGTCCTGTTCGTGCGGGGGATCGGGTTCGGCATCGCGAGCCTGCCCGTCAGCGTCTCGCTCTACCGGACCGTCCCCGAGCGCTCGATCCCGGACGCGACCAGCGCCGGCAACGTCATCCAGCGGATCGGCGCGGCCACCGGCACCGCGCTCATCGCCCTCATCCTCCAGAGCGCGGGCTTCACCGGCGCGCTGGCCTGGATGTTCGTCTTCACTGCGGTCGGCCTGGCCGCCGCGGTGCTGCTCCCCAACCGCAATCCGACACCGCAGGAGACTTCATGACCGACAACAGGACCGCCCTGGTCACCGGAGCCACGGGCAACCAGGGCGGCGCCACCGCCCGTGCGCTCATCGAGCGCGGCTGGACGGTGCGGGCCCTGGTCCGCACTCCCGGCAGCCCCGCCGCGCAGAACCTTCGAGCCCTCGGCATCGAGCTGGTCCAGGGCGACCTGAACGACGCCGCGTCCCTGCGCGAGGCGATGGCCGGGGCCTACGGCGTGTTCAGCGTGCAGCCCCTGGCGTACGAGCCGGAAACGCTCGCCGCCGAAGTCCGCCAGGGCAAGGCGGTCGCCGACGCCGCGGCCGCGTCGGGCGTCCGGCACCTGGTCTACAGCTCGGTCGGCGGCGCCGAGCGCGGGACCGGCATCGACCACTTCGACAGCAAGGCCGAGATCGAGGCCCACATCCGCGCGCTCGGGCTGCCCGCCACGATCCTGCGCCCGGTGTTCTTCATGGACAACCTGCTGCACTACGCGGACGCCGAGGGCGAGCGCGTCATGGAGCTGCCGGTGCTGCCCGACCGGCCGATGCAGATGATCGCCACCCCCGACATCGGCCGGATCGCCGCCGCCGTCCTCGACGGGCCGGCGGAGTTCCTCGGCGCCGAACTGGAGATCGCCGGGGACGAGCTGCCGTTCGCGCGCGTCGCCGAAATCTACGGGCGGGTCAGCGGAGTGCCCACCCGCCTGGTCCCGCTGCCGATCGAGGAGCGCATGTTCGAGTGGTTCGCCGAGGACGGCTACCGGGCCGACCTGCCGGCGCTCCACAAGCGGTTCCCCGGTCTGCTCACCTTCGAGGAGTTCCTGACGCGGCGACTCGCCCGCGCGTGACGCCGCCAGAAGGATCTACCGACAATTGCCCTACAGAGAGTAGTCAGCTAGCCACGAGTGGTTACATAGGGGAGTGATCAGTCAAACCGACAGGAGGACCCATGAAGACCTCGTTCCGCTGGACCACGCTCTCCCTGGCGGCCGCCGCCCTCACCGCGGGCCTGGCCCTGCCCGCCGACGCCGACTCCGTCTCGGCGGCCGCCCCCAACGCGACCGGGCAGGCCCCGGCCGCCGCCTACGGGCCGGAGGAGGACTACTCCGACCGCTATGAGGAGGGCGTGCAGGACGACGACGAGGAGGACGACGAAGAGGAAGACGAGGAGTTCGGGCAGGACTACTGAGTCCTCCGTTCCGCTTCGGCCGCCCGAGCGTGCCGCACCGGCTCCAGGGCGGCGATGACGGCGGGCACATGCTGTGACAGCACCGGCATGTGCCCGCCGTCGTCGATGAGCGCCCGGTCCGCGCGGCCTCTGCCGGGGGCGTCCCGGCGGATGTCAGGCATTGCGCGGGGTCACCAGGCCCGATTCGTAGGCGAGGACCACGAGCTGGGCGCGGTCGCGGGCGCGGAGCTTGGCCATGGCCCGGTTGACGTGGGTCTTCGCGGTCAGCGGGCTGATCACCATGCGGTCGGCGATCTCGTCGTTGGACAGTCCCCGCGCGACCAGGGCCACGGTCTCGCGTTCGCGGTTGGTCAGCTCCTCCAGTCCCGCGCCGGCGCCGGCGCGGGGCTGCTGGGCGACGTACCGGTCGATCAGCCGGCGGGTGATCGACGGCGCGAGCAGCGCGTCGCCGCGCGCGGCGACGCGCACGGCGTGCAGGAAGTCCTCCGGGAGGATGTCCTTCACGAGGAACCCGGCCGCGCCGGCGCGCAGCGCGTTGAACACGTGCTCGTCGAAGCCGTAGTTGGTCAGGATGACGACGTGCACCCCGGCCAGCGCCGGGTCCGCGGCGATGCGCGCGGTCGCCTCGATGCCGTCCACGCCCGGCATCTGGATGTCGACGAGCGCGACGTCGGGCAGGTGCTCTCGGGCGAGCGCGAGGCCCTCGCCTCCGTCGGCGGCCTCGGCCACCACCTCGATGTCGTCCTCGGCGTCGAGCAGCGCCCGGAACCCGCTGCGCAGGAGCGGCTGGTCGTCCACCAGCAGCACTCGGATCACGGCGTCCGCTCCACGGGGAGGTCCGCCTGCACCGTGAAGCCGCCCTCGCCGCGCGGCTCGGCGCGCAGGCGGCCGCCCAGGGCCGTGACGCGCTCGCGCATCCCCAGCAGTCCGACGCCCGGCGCCGGAGCGGTCTCCGGCACGGCCTCGCCGTCGTCGTCGACCCGGATGGCGAGGAGGTCGGGACGGTAGTCGATCCGCACCGACGCAGTGGCGGCGGCCGCGTGCCGGGCGACGTTGGTGAGCGCCTCCTGGACGATCCGGTAGGCCGTCCGGTCCACCGCCGCCGGGACGTCGTGCCGCGGCCCTTCGATGGTCAGAGTCGCGTTCACTCCGGCCTCCCGGGCGCGTTCGACCAGTCCGGGAACCTGGTCGAGCCCGTGGGCCGGGCTCCCGTCGTCGTCGCGCAGCGCCTCCAGCGTCGCGCGCAGTTCGCGGGTCGCCTCACGGCCGGCCTCCTGGATCGCCAGCAGCGCCTCGGGCACCTCCTCGCCGCGCTTGCGCGCCAGGTGGACGGCGACTTCGGCCTGCACCTTGATGACCGAGATCTGATGGGTGAGCGAGTCGTGCAGCTCGCGCGCGATGTGCAGCCGCTCCTCTCCCGCGCGGCGCAGCGCGGTCTCCTCCCGGGTGCGTTCGGCCTGCTCCGCCCGCCGTTCGGCCTGCCGCAGCGCTTCGCCCGCCGCACCGGCGGCGATCAGCCAGCCCACCTCCAGCACTCCGTTGCCCCGCCCGAACACCTCGCCCACCGGCCAGCCGTCCGGCAGGACCGCGACCGCCAGCGCGGGCGCGGCCAGCAGCGCCACCGACGCCGCGGCCGTGGCGGCGCGGTGCCCGGCGCGCACGGCGGCGTACACCGCGACCAGGTACGCGACGGCGGGGACCTTGAAACCGGCCGCCTGATATCCCAGGACGCACAGCCCGGTGACCGCCAGCACGGCGAGCGGGGCCCTGCGGCGCGCGGCCAGCGCGAGGCCGGCGACCGCCAGCAGCGCGTAGCCCACCAGATCCGCGCCCATGGCGGAACGGTCGCCCGGCCACGCGGCGGCCACCCCCATCGCCGCCACGCCCACGGCGACCGCCCACTCCGCGACACCGGACCGCGCTGCATTCATATGCGCACCTTAATCGGCAGGTTCGCGTCGGCGGCTCCTGCGCGCGAACGATCGGCGGCTACCGCGCACGCGGTAGTCCGGCGGCTCCTGCGGCGTCCGCGGCAGCCGGATACGGCACCGGCGGCAGCGCGGATTGCCCGCGCTCGGAGGACGACCGGCGACGGCTCCGGCGGACACGATCGGGTGACGTCCAGTCGAGGGAAAAGGAGCATCCCCATGTCCCCCCGTCATATGTTCGCCGCGGCCGCCCTGCTCGGAATCACCATGCTCGCCGTACCGGCGGCCGCGCACGCCTCGGTCCAGCCGACCGCCGCCGATGTCTACGCCATGAGCGCGGGACGGATCGGGGCCATCATCGCCGCGCTGACAGGACTGGCCGGTGCGGTCGTCGGCGGGCTGGCCCTCCGCCGTCCCGCCGGCCGCTTCGGTTCCGGCGGCGGGGGCGCGGCGGCCCTGGCGGCGGGACTGGTCGCCGTGGTCCTCGGCGGCGCGGTCGCGGCCACCTCCGACGGTGGACTCGGCACCGGCAACGGGCTGGGCGGGGCCTACGTGGCCATGCTGATGGGGCTGGTCAGCCTGGTCCTCGGCGGGCTGGTCCTGAACCGTTCCCGCCGCACCGGCTGACCGCCACGAGAACGGGCGCGTTCGGATCGCGTGAGACCGCCCAGCGCCGCCCGCACCGATCGGCGGCCGCTGGGCGCGGTCGAGTCAGGACGTCCACGATCGTGACCCCGGGCGACGGGAAGGCCCCTGTGACAGATGTGATCGTCGTGGCGCTGTGCGAAGGAGACCGACCGCACTTCAGGCCGTACGGCCTTGCCATGCTTGGGAGTCCCCTTGCCGACCGATGCCCCCTCCGCGCCGATCCGCCTGACCTCCTTGGCACTCCTCGGCTGTCTCGGCCTGGCCGCCCTCGCCGCCTGCGAGTTCCCGCCGGGCGGCAAGGCGACCGGCGCGCGGAAGGACCCGGTGAAGAAGGCGCCGCCCGCCGCGCCGACGCCCGCGCTGACCGAAGCCGAGGTCAAGACGGTGCTGGCGCGCTACGCGCTCCAGTCCAACCTCGCGCGCAAGCGGCTCGACCCGAGGCTGGCGGCTGTGGCGTTCACCCAGTCCTCGCTGCAGATGGAGACCGCCAAGTACCGGGTCTTCAAGGCCAACAAGCTCAGGATGAGCCCGGTCCGGTACGGGCAGGTGCTCGGCGCCTCCCCCCTGTTCAGCGGGCATCCCCGGTGGTTCTTCGCCGCGCTCACCGACCGCGGTTCCAAGCCGACCACCCGCGACCTCGTCGTCTTCGTCCAGCAGGCGCCCGGCGCGCCTTGGCGCGCGGCCTACACCACCCTCGCCACCAAGCCCGTCCAAGGACCGCTGGGGCCCGGCATCGACGTCGTGGACAACCCCCAGGTCGTCCCGCTCGACGACCCTTCCCTGGCGCTGCCGCCCGCACAGGTCCCGGCCTCCCTCGCGCAAGTGCTCAACCAAGGGATGCGCGTCCCGCAGGCCAGGAGCTTCCTGCTCCCCACCTGGGTCAGGACCAGGGCGGGCGGCCCCCGCGCGGACCGCGCCGCGATGAAGCGCAGCGGCTGGGACCTGACCGGCGGCTACGTCGCCTCGCGGCAGCCGGTGTACGCGGTCCGCACCACGTCCGGCGGAGCCCTGGTCTGGTCGGCGGTGGAGGACCACCGGCGCTACCGCAAAGGCGGGGCGGGCAATCCCATGACCTGGCGCCACCGCAACTGGGGGGACATGCTGAAGCCGTTCGTCGGGCGTTCCAGAGTGCCCCGGGCGCTCACGACCGTGGAGCGGTACGAGGTCCTCGCGTACGTGCCCCCGAAGGGCAAGGGGCGCATCCGCCTCCTGGCCGATCGCTGGGCGGTCGTCGACGTCCGGGAAGGCTGACCGGACGGCCTGGCGCGCACCATGTCGGTGACCCGGCGTGGGGACTGTTCATGTGCACGGCGCGGCTTGTCGTTCGGGGCACGTCCGTCAGCCTTGCTGGGCCTGCTCGACCGCCCGGCCTGGCGGTCACACGACCGAAAGGGCGGTGACCACTCGGGGCGAGCCGCAGTCGGGGCCGAGCGGCTTCCGGGCCGGTTGGGCTCAGTGAACGCGTTTCCCGCGGTGAACACCGTTGAAGCAGATCCTCTCCCGCGCAAGCCCCATGAGGGAGTCCCTGACCTCGCCGCCTCCGGCGCGGCACTGTTCCCTGGTGATCCAGTCCCCGGCGGCCTGGGCCGTCGGCGCCGATCCGGCATGGGCAGGGGCGCTCAGCAGCCCGCAGGCCGTCACCGCGGACAGCGCACCGATGCCCAGGTGAGAACGTGCGCTTTGTTGTCAGTGGCTCGCTGGGTGCTGAGGTATAGACGGTTCGTTCATATCGGAGTGACCTTGAATTCTCGGTGGAGAGCGGCCAAGAAGTCCCGGAGCAGCTCCTCGGCGGTGTCGGTTTTCTCCAGTTCGGCGGTGCCGAAGCAGAAGACCTCGTAGTCGGCGAGCTTGAGGGTGCGGTCGCCGCGCACCATCCGCGCGTACTCGTCCAGATCCAGCTTGGCGTCCTTCCAGCCGGCATCGGCCTGGGCGGAGCTGTAGTGCTGGATCCCGTCGACCTCCAGGACCACGCGGTGCCCGCCGGGCAGCAGGAGCAGGAAGTCCATGCGGTGGTGCGTCGTCGCCGCGGCGCCGCGAGCCTTGATGGTCTTGGGATCCCAATGCGCTCAGACTTCGGGCAGCAGCGCAGGAAGACCTGGCACGTTCTGACCGTGGAGCTGGTGATACAGCTCAAAGAGGTTCCGCTGGGCGCGGCACCACTCGCCCTTCGGGTTCTTGGGCAGGGACGCCAGGAGCCGGGAGTACAGCGTCTTCTCGCCTCGTCGTCGCTGGTGATCTGGTGGATGTCCTTCCACCAGGTGTGCAGGTCGCGCCAGCGCAGGCCGTCCGGGCCGATCGACCGGTCGTAGACCAGGACGTTGTCGTGGTCATTGTGGACTTCGATGTCGAGGTCCAGCACGTCCTCAATGCGGATGTCGGGCTTGGACCGGGTGGCGAAGATCAGGGCTCGGGGTGGCCGGGTATGTCCCGAGCACGTCGGCACCACGCTGAACACCGGGTATCCATCCCTGGCGTCGATCTCGCGTCGTTCCGCTCCCGCGGCACGCAGCAGAGGGTTGAGGATCGCGAGGCGGGCAAGCGCGCCGACCAGCGCCGACCCAGCGGCGGATCTGCGGCCCTTCCGCAGCATGGAACCGGACCGGGGACAGCCCTGGCCCGCCAGCACTCCACCGAAGCGATGAGGAGTGCGGCGGGCCGGAGGCCGTCAGGAGGCGGTCAGGAGGCTTCCGGTCGCGTGGTGGTGGCTGGGTCGGTGCGACGGCGCAGGAGCCGCCGGGCCCCTACCACGGCACCGGTGACCAGACCGAATGCAAGCACGGCCCCGGCCGTCACCCATTTCCAGCCGAGGACGGCGGCGATGACCAGGGGGTCGTGGGGGTTGGTGCCGGAGTACTGCAGGGGGGTGAGGCGGTCCAGGCCGGGGTCGGAGCCGTCGAAGCGCAGTCCGTCCCACGCTGTGCGGGCCGCCGGGTAGGGGTCGTCCTGCACTTTCACAGCGGCGCGGTCGAGGATGAGCGTGGACCGCCGGGCGGTGTCGTAGCGGGGCCAGGTCATGCGGCTGCCCGAGCCGGGGTCGGCGGTGGGGGCGCCGGTGCGGGCGAAGGAGGTCCACAGCTGCCCGAGGGTGTCGGACAGGCGGGCGTTGTCGGGGCTGGTGCCGATGAAGGCCGGCGCGCGCCCGGCGGTCAGGGTGCCGAACAGGAACGGCAGTTCGATGGCGTGCGGGGAGCCCATGGTGCCGTCGAGGTCGGGGGAGGTCATCTTGGCCAGGTACATGTGGACCGGGACGCCGCGGGCTGCCAGGGCTTCGGCCATGCGGATGGCGGGCATGCGGAAGCCGACGTCGCCCGACAGGGCCATGCCGACCTGGGGTGGGGTGAGTTCGGGGCGTTCGCGACGGTAGGCGGCGATGACCTGGTCGGCGCGGTCGCCGACCAGGGAGCGCAGCCAGGGCTGGTAGTAGCGCTTGGGGAGTCTGCCTATCTCGGGCAGGTAGTACAGCCAGTAGCGGGCCTCGTCCAGGGTGGTGCCGATGATGACCGGCTTGGTGGGACCGGCGGGTGAGGCGATGCGTTTCATCGGCAGGTCGGGGATCAGGGCGCCGTCGACGACCGGGTGGAAGGCGGTGTCGGAGAAGCGGGTGTCGTACAGCTTGCCTGCGGTCTTCAGCAGCTCGGCGCTGTCCAGGCCGAGCAGGTCCTTGGGGCCCGAGACGCCGGCGAGCTTGGTGAACTCCCTGCTGACCTGGGCGGCCCAGGCGCGGGTGGCGACGGTTCCGGCGGTGCCGCTTTGCAGGATGGCGCGGTCGTACAGGCCGTCGGCGGCGGGGGTGCCCAGCAGCGCTGAGATGCTGATGCTTCCGGCGGACTCACCGGCCACGGTGACGTTGCGCGGGTCGCCGCCGAAGGCGGCGGCGTTGGCGCGGATCCAGCGCAGGGCGGCCATCTGGTCCAGCAGGCCGTTGTTCATGGACTGGGCGTAGTCGCCGCCCAGCGCTGAGACGTCCAGCCAGCCGAACGGTCCGACCCGGTACTGGATGGTGATCACCACGGCGTCGCGGCGGGCGAGCGAGGCGCCGTTGTACCAGGGGTCGCGGGCCGAGCCGGAGGTGAACCCGCCACCGTGGATGAACACCAGCACGGGCTTGCGTCCCTTGAGGGAGGGGGTCCACACGTTCAGCGTCAGGCAGTCCTCGGAGACCGGGGCGCTCTTGGCCATCTCGTGGTCATCGGGTTCTTGAACACAGGCCGGGCCGAAGTCGCCGACGTCGCGCGGCTGGGTCCACTCCTGCGGTGGGGCGGGCGGCAGGAACCGCCGCTGTCCGACCGGCGGGGCCGCATAGGGGATGCCCTGGAACACCTGCAGGCCCTGCTGGCTGGTTCCGGTGACCGGCCCGTAGGTGGTGCGGACCACCGGTCTGTCTCCCGCCCGGCCGGGCGTCGCATCCCCTGCGGCGGGTCCGGCCATCGACGCGGCGGCCAGCGCCGCCGCCGTGCCACCGCCCGCCACGATGCGGATCGCCGTCCGCATCCGGTCTGCCAGCCCGCGCCGTTTCACCATCACCGCTCGTCTCCTGTCGCCCGGCCTTCACGCCACCCATGCGCACCGCTCGTGCGCACCGCCCATGGGGAGGTGGTGGCGTGAAGGGTCACCCATCCACTAATTTATTGTCAAACATGACTAACAAATGGGGGTGCGGACATGCCGACGCAGCGGGGCGGGGAGGCCGGTGACAGGCGGCCGGTGGGGCGGCCCAGCAAGGCGCCGCAGCGCCTGGACCAGGTGCTGGACGCCTTCACCCGGTGCGTGGCCCGCTACGGGGTCGAGGGCGCCACCCTGCAGAAGGTCGCCGACGAGGCGGGCATGGCGCGCGGGCACATCCGCCACTACGCGGGCAACCGGGACGAGCTGCGCGAGCTGTTCGCCTCCCGGATCATCGCCCGCTACACCGAGCGCGTCCAGGCGCTGGCCCACCTGGGACCCGCCGGGGGCCGGGCCGAGGCGATCCTGGACTACTTCTTCGGCGGCGAGCTGGTACCCGGCGACGACAGCGCGGCCATCGACGCGCTGTTCGCCGCCGCCCGCTTCGACCAGACGCTGCGCGAGCGCCTGCGCGTGGTGTACGCCCAGCTGGAGACCCTGGTGCGCGAGGCGTTGGCCGACGACCACCCCGGCCGCCCGGCCGTTGTCTACGACGAGGCCGCCTACCAGATCCTGGCGCTGGCCTATGGGCACTGGACCCTGGCCGAGATCGGCTTTCCCGCCACCGGCGCCGCAGCCGCCCACCGGCTCGCCCGCGCCGTGGTTGCGACCGTAGCGGCCGCCCCGCCTGCCGACGGCCCGGCGTAACCAGGGCGGGCCGCGCCCAGAACCTGTTCTGCGCGCGGCCCACACGATTGGCAGGCCAAGGCGGCCACCGCGCCGCAGGCGGACCCAACGCGATGAGGCCGAACGCCGGCGCGGGCCGCGCGGAGCAGGTGCCTCGCGCGGCCCGCGCCGATCGTGCTCCTTTGGTCAGCCCGCGGCGCGGCCGCTCGGCACGGCCAGGGGGTTGGGTCGGCAGGGCTGGCTGAGCAAGGTGTTGCACGCCGGGTACCCGATGGTGACGCCGCCCTTGTGCAGCAGCCCCAGTACCAGCTGGGAGCGGTGGGCCTTGTCGTGGAACACCTTCAGCGTCGAGGGCGCCTTGGGGCTGTCGAATCCCCAGCTTCCGGTGGTGCTGGGGGCCTCCAGCCACACCCGGATGGCCGAGCCCCGCCGGAAGGTGTGGGCGAACTGCTGGACCTCCAGCCGTCCCAGGACCGGCTGAGTCCCCTTGATCGGCGCGATCGCGCTCGTGGTCAACCGCTGGTGGGGCCGCAGCGGCGTCGAGCGGGCCGGGTCGGTCGCGCGCTCCGACAGGCGCAGCCAGCCGCGCTGGACGTAGACCTCCTGGCCGTCGGGGCGCACCTCGGTGACGGTGGCCTGGATGTCGGCGTCGGGCGCGGTGGAGGACACCCACAAGTCCAGGCTGCCCGATCCGGCGAAGGTCGCCGTCTGGGTCAGCGGGGCGGTGGTGAAGGCCACCGTGCCCTTGGCCGGGCGGCTGCTGTCCCACTTGTTGCTGTCGGGGCCGGGCGCCGGGTAGTGGTAGGTGCTGCCGGCGGGTTCACCAGGAGCCGGCCCGGTGGACGAAAGGCGGCCGCCGGCCCGCAGCGCCAGGCGCAGCGGCCGGACCGGGAGCGGAAGCCGCGGACGGGTGATCACCTGGCGCGGCCGCAGCCCCCGCAACCGCTCATCGCCCGTCCCCTTGCCGCCGGTGGACTCCATCCACAGCTGCACACGGGGCTGCTTGTCGAACCCATTGCTGATGCCCTTGATGTACCGGTCGAAGAACCGCAGCAGGTGCGCCTGCCAGCGGGTGCTGGTGTAGGTGTCGTGCGGCCCGTTGGTGCCCACCAGGAAGGTCTTGGCGGGGTCGAGCCGGTCCTGGTAGTAGCCGCCGCGCGGGCCGGTCGCCTCGTCCTGCCAGGCCACCATCGACAGCACCGGCACGTTGATCTTGTGCGCGCGCAGCGACAGGTTCCGCTCGGCACCGAAGGCCCCCTCAGGGCGGGTGCGGGCATCGGAGAAGGCCGCGGGGTTCTTCTTCTGGGCATGGCCGTTGAAGACGTTGGCGGCCAGGTTCCCCAGGCACGGCGCGTCACGCTCGTCGGCCGCCGACTTGGCCGCGGCGGTCCACCGCGACAGGATGAACACCCACCAGGAGGCCGGGAAGGCGTCCTCCACCACCCCGCCGGGGGCTCCGTTGTCGCGCCAGGGATCGGTGACGACCATGCCCGGCGCGATCGCCTTCAGGTGCGGGGGCCGCTCGGTGGCGGTGAACACCTGGCTCAATCCGGCGAACGACCAGTTGGCCATGCCCACCGCGCCGTTGGACCAGCCCTGACGGGCGATCCACTCCACCGCGTCGTAGCCGTCGGTGCCCCAGCGCGGCGCGAACAGGTCGAAGCCCTTGCCGCGGCCCTGGGAGCAGCCGGTGGCGGCCATGTTCACCCCGACCACCGCATAGCCCGCCTTCAGCAGCTTGGCGTCCAGCTTCGGGTCCATCGTGGTGTTGCCCTGCCGGTAGGCCGAGCCGCCGATGGATCCGGCGTCATAGCCGCTGTAGTTGACGATCACCGGGAACCGGCCCTGCTTTTTGGGCAGCAGGGCGCTGTACTTCAGCAGCAGCCCGTCGCGGGCGGGCAGGTATCCCGTCACCCGTTTGGCCCACGGCGTCTGCGCCTGCGCTTGCCCCTGCGGCTGCGCCTGTGCTGGGGAGGCCGCCGCCAGCAGCGACGGCGCCGTCAGTACCGCCGCCGCCAGCACGGCCACTTTCCGCCACCTGGACGAACCTGTCGGGCCGCCCGGGGCGCCGGGCCCAGATCTGTGTTGTGACATGGCCATCTCGTCCTGGCCACCTCCGTTTCCTCACGACGCGCTCTGGCCCCGATATGGCGTGAACGGTGACACCCGCCACATTCCTTGTCAACTATGACTAACAATTAGACGGGCGAGCAGCGACACGACGCAAACGCCCCGGTTGACCGCCGGGCGAAACACCCGAGCGCCAGCTCATCGGCTACAACCCCATAGACCACGGCCTGATCGGACAGAACTCTGATTCTGTCCGGTCCATAGAACGCCGTCAGTGCAGGTCAGGGCGCCAAAGAAGTAACAGCGTCCAATCCGACCTTCTCTCCAGCGCCACTATCCACAGCCGAAAATTCTTCGCCCAGACAACGCTGCCAAGCGACCTTCGAGCCTTCCGGCCCCGACCGAAAGCCAAGCCGCGTAGACCCTTTCCCCGGTCCGTCACCGAACCGACGCCGAGGTCCCAACTCGTCGCCACTGGCCGTTCCGATCCTCCTCGCAGGCCAGCTACGGGGCGCGCAGCCGGTCCCGCGCGGGGTGCTGCGGCGGTCGGCACGTCCCGTGTCCCGCCTCTGCTGCGCTGGTGCGGGCCGTGCGCAGCTTTGCCAGCGAACCCGCGAAGGACGCCTGCGGCAACAGCAACCCCGCCAGCGGCACCAACCAGTCATCAGCCTGCGAGAGATCGACCGGGCCGCCGGAGAACTTCGCCTCGGCGATTGACCGCGCCACTTCCTCGCCCGGGACTCCGAGGCCGTTGAAGCGCCCGGAGACTGTCGATCTGAGCAGTGATGTCCTGATCAAGACAGGCTTGACCACCAAGTGATGGCGACTGCGGCCTTGAGTAGTTTCACCTACTCGTTCAACCCGGTCGACTGCACCGCTTTTTCATCATCTGAAATATCCGCGCCCTGCCATAGGTTTGGACCCCTCTTTCAAGGGCTTTACTTCCTCTGTTCTTGCATTGGCAATCACGCTTAAAAATGATCTCCTCTTTGTGTCTTTGACGAGAAAGGTTGCCGTTCTGGCGAATATGGCTACCGTGTGGGATTTTGGCGGTTAGGCGTCGTTATGGCCGGGTCAGGAGTGGAGACGAAGAGACTCGGATGAATTTTCCGGAAAGACGTCGAAAGGGGAAATGGGATGACGCAAAGCGAAGTCGGGACGGCGAGCGAGGCCAAGAGCCTGCTGCAGACGCTGGAACTGCCCGAGCCCTCCAGCGGCCAGCCTCTGCGTTTCGACGATGAGGGGGTGGGCTTCTACTCCCACAACGACATGGACGAGGCCGTCGCGAGCTTCAAGAACAGGATGATCCTGGTCAATGACCCGAAGCTGACGGCCCAGCAGCAAAGCGATGTGGTCCTGTCCAACCTGCTGGCGCAGCTCAACTCCGACAAGCTGTACAAGCAGGAAACGCAGATGCCCGAGTGGTAAAACAACTACAAGCCGGTGATGGGCAAGGTCTGCTACTGGAAAATCCATGGGCTGGAGTTCCAGGAGTACAAGAGCAGCGAGGCGACCTTCTCGCTGAACTCGATCGCTCTGGAGACGCTGGAGCAGATCACCCGCAACATTCCCGCCGGCGCCAACGTCGCCAGCACCGCCAACATCAAGGCCGCGGTGGCCAATACCGTCAACAAGCTGGCCAAGAAGAGCGACTCCGAGGCCAAGCTCATCGGCAGAGGATACGACGGCGACCAGGCGGCCAAGCTTGCCATCGGGTACGCCTATCCGGACCAGTCGGGGCCGCAGATCGTGATGACGGCCTTCTATCTCAAGGTGGAGAAGAACGTCACCAACATCCTGGGGACCAAGTTCCGCACCCAGGACACCCGGCTGTGGTACGCCACCGCCGAGATGGAGCAGTCCACCGCCGCGTTCACCGCGCCGCAGCCCAAGAGGGGCAAGTCCCAGCGCGATCTGATGCGGGCCAAGCTAGGCAACCCGGAGATCTGACCGGCCTGCCGGCCCGGTCCTGCACCAGGACGACCGGCACCGCACCACCCGCCGATCAGCGTCTGCTCCGCGGATCGGCACCCCCGGGTGGCCGGCGCTGCAGTTCAGCGGTATCGGCTGCCGGTATCGGCCGGTTTCGTTCCTCTGCTGAGACGAGGTGTCGATGAACCCGTCCAATATCCGGCGCCGGCCGGGACGCCCGGCCCCTGGCACCGCAGCGGCCACCGCGCGGTTGCGCGTGCTGGGACGTACCGGCGCGGTGGTGACCACCGCTCGACTGGCCGCCCAGGCCCGCGACCGCCACGACGTGGACGTCAGCCTGCTGTACGCCCAGAACAGCGCAGATACCTACGGTGACGTCTTCGGTGACCCGCGGCAGTGGTTCGAAAACCACAGCCAGTACCTGGACCAGGTCGGCTGGGAGTACCTCAGCGGCAACGCCCGATGGGACCGACCGCCCGGACCGCTGGAAGTGAACCAGCTCATCCGCCGGCGGTTCGCCGCCATCCCCGGATCGGCGCCGCAGATGCACGGCCTGATCGATCGGGCCCTGGCCCGGCTCGGGCAGGCCCGCACCTCCGCCGACCCGGCCCTGAAGGGTTTCGGCGCCGCGCCTGGCGGTGCCCGGCGCGGCTGCTTCTACCTCACCCATGTCGAATACCAGGCCGACGGCCCGCTCTTTCACATGATGAACTTCTGGTACGACACCCAAGAACGCATCACAAACGGGCTGTTCCACACCATCCGGGACGCCACCACCGTGGTGTCGACCTCCTACGGCATCCGCCGCCTGGACCGCCGTGAGTACGCCACCCAGCGCCAGCGAGTGGAACACGCCGTGGCCACCGGCGCCGAGAAGGGGCTGCGGGACCTGGAGATCTGACACCACCGCCCTGCGCACCGGCCTCTTGGTTCCACTGCCGCCCATCACCTGCGCTGCCGCCGCCTTCGAGCGCCGGCGCGATCCAACAGAAAGAGGACGACCACGTCCACACGCCGGCCCCGCCACCGGCACCGGTCCCGCAACCGGGACCGCTCCTGGCGCCGGTCTGACGACGCCGGCGGTACAGCAGACCGCACCGCTGGTGATCCTGGCCGACGCCGTGCTGCTGGTGTTCGACCCTGAGATCACCGACCAGCAGTGGGAGGACACCTACAACACCGTCCTGCTGGCCACCCTCGCCACCCTCAAGAAGACACCGCTTCCAGCCGCTGACACTCAATGGTTCACCGCCTGGGCCCGCGCCCTGAACAAACCGGGGTTTTGGAAAACCCAGGAAGGGTTCGCCTTCACCACCTGCGACTCCCCGGAGGTCGAACTGCGCAAAGAAGTGATCGCCCAGCTGGCCAAACGCCTGGACTCCGACCAGTTGGAGCAGCTCGCCCAAGCCTTGGACGTGGACCTACAAGCCCTGGATCTGGACGTGGACCTGGCCGATCCGACCGACTCCTCCGACGACAACGAAGACGAGCAACCCGATCCGATCGAGCCCAACCATTTCACCCGCGGCAGCGTCATCGTCGCCTACGTGACCACCGGCCGGTCCGGCCCCCGCATGACCATCCCTGCAGGGCGCGCTCACCCCGCGCCCAAGAAGAACCTGCTGACCGCCTCGCTGAACACCGAGGAGCACACCGTCAAAGTCTCCACCGCCCAACTGGAGCACATCACCGCCGAGTACGCCCGCCCCCAGCCCGGCAAAGACCCCCTGCGACAGCAGATCAAGACCAAACTCGGCAAGCAGCGCGCTGAGGTGTCCTGACACGCTTCTGACCTCCTGCCGCCCCGGCGAGCTGCCACACCACGGCAGGAGCCCGGCCGGCCGATCCGCCGCGCAGCCAGGGCCGCGGACGGCGGCGCCGTCAACATCACGGACGCACTGCGCCTCACCCCGCCCGACCCAGAGCGCACGGGCTTAGTGGCGGGTGCGTAGGGCGGTGTAGCCCTGTCCGGGGAAGGGGTGGTACTTGGCGTCGGGGGTGAAGAAGTAGATGGTGTGGGGGGCGGGGCGGCTGGAGGTGGTGACCGCTTCGGGCACGCTCAGGATGGCGGGGGCGTTGAGCGCCAGTGGCAGGGCTTTGTCGCTGTGGACCAGGGCGGTGGCGATCTGGGCGTCGGTGGGTTCCCACTCGTCGGGCATGGCGGCCTTCAGCGCGGTCCGGGCGCCCTGGCGGTACAGGGGCCCGTAGTCGGGGTCGGCGACGGCCCGGGCCAGGTAGGCGCGGGTCTGCCGGTAGGCGGGGCGGGTGGTCCAGTGGTCGAACTGGGTGACGCGGACGGCGGGGTCGCCGGCCCGGTGCAGGGCGCGTTCGATCCGGTGCGCCATCTGCCGCACGTCGGCGCGGGCCTTTTTGCGGGCCTGGCGTTCGGGGCGGCCCCGGCCCAGGTAGGTGGCCGCGGTCATCTCCAGGTCCGACATCACCACGTCCACCCCCTCAAAGCGGCGGACCGCCCAGCCGATCATCACCGCCAGGCGCGTGGTGGAGAAGTAGGGGTTGCCGGGGCTGACCTGGATCACCAGGTGCCGGCCCCGGGCCAGCAGTTGCGCCGATTCCTCCCCGAACGGCTCCACCTCCACCTCCTCCGCCTGGTCTCCCGATCGGAGCCCGGCCGCGGCCTGGGCCCGGGGACGGGGTAGCAGCCGGGGCCCGAAGCGGGGCCGGATGAGCGCGGCCGTGTGAGGCTGTGGTGCGGGGCGTGGCATGGCGGACTCCTCTTCAGAGGTGCGGCTGGAATACGAAAGAAAGGGGCCGTGGCCAGGGCGTGGCGGTGGCCGCCGGTCTGGCGGCAGCCCACTACGGGCTGCTTTGACCCCGTTGCCCGGCCCGCATGCGGCGGGCCGGGCAACGGACGGGTGCGCGCGAGGCCGTCTGCCATCCCTGTGAGACCGGCGACCCGCCTGGGCCGCCGAGCGGTCGGCCGGTCTTCAAACAGGCGCTAGTCGCCTACTGAGCCGGACTACCGTGCCGCTCTACCGGACCCGGTACATGTTGTAGCGGCCGGGCATCTGGTCGCGGTGAGCGCCCAGCATCCGCTTCATCAGCTTCCGCATGATCGACGTCTCCCTTCTGCCTAGAGCCCGGGGCAAGCGAAGATCTCGCATCACCACTCCCCATCACCCTCCCCCTATAACCCGTTGTAAGGGATCAATGGCAGGCGGTGAGTAGATTGTCGGGAGATCTCCGTCGCGCGCGTCCAGCGCGATCGGCCCGGACGCGCCCGCCGTCGGCCGGTGCGTTCCGTGCCGCCGGTCGGTCTCGCCGCTGGTTCTGCCGTCGGGCAGGCGGGCGGGTCGCCTACCGCTAGGGCGTGTCGTCAAAGGGTCTGCGTGTTGGTCGGTGGGTGTGGATGATGTGGGGTGTGGTTCGTCGCCCGTGAGTTGACCGATGTCGAGTGGCAGGTGTTGGAGCCGTTGCTGCCCAGGCAGGTGATGGGGCGTCCGCGGGCTGATGACCGGCGGGTGTTGAACGGGATCGTGTTCAAGTTCCGTTCGGGGGTGGCTTGGCGGGACGTGCCGGAGCGCTATGGGTCGTGGCGGTCGCTCCATACGCGTTTCCGGCGGTGGGCGGCTGATGGCACGTTCACCGCGATGCTGCAGGCGGGGGCGGACGCGGCCGGGGACATCGACTGGCTGGTGTCGGTGGACTCCACCATCGTGCGCGCCCACCGGCACGCGGCCGGGGCGCCAAAAAGGGGCGGCGTGCGCTGGGCCGCTCCCGCGGCGGGCTGACCGGCAAGGTCCACCTGGCCTGTGATGGGCGGGGCCGACCGCTGGCGCTGGTGGTGACCGGCGGGAAGGTCAACGACTGCACGCAGTTCACACACCTGATGGCGGCCATCCGGGTGCCCCGTCGGGGTCCCGGCCGCCCCCGCGCGCGCCCTGACCATGTGATCGGTGACAAGGGCCACAGCAGCCGCGCGATCCGCACCTGGCTGCGCCGCCGCGGCATCGGCCACACGATCCCCGAATGCAAAGACCAGATCCGCAACCGACAGCGCCGCGGCAGCCGAGGCGGCCGCCCGCCCGTCTTCGACCAGCAGACCTACCGGCGACGCAACGTCGTGGAACGCTGCTTCAACCAGCTCAAGCAATGGCGCGGCATCGCCACCCGCTACTGCAAGACCGCCACCAACTACCAGGCCGCCGTCACCCTCGCCGCCCTGCTCCTATGGCTGTGACACTTTGACGACACGCTCTAGGTGTGCTTTCCGGGCGGCGGACCTGGCGGCTGTGGGTGGGCCGCTACCGGGTGCAGTACGCCGTGACCGACGCCGAGGTCCGCGTCGGCCACATCGGACGCCTGTGACCAGGTCCTTACTGTTTTTCCTGTGGGGTCGCCCTGGCCATTCACAGCCCTAAAACGCGTGCACGCGGGAGGGAGCCGCTCAGGCGGTGCGTTGCCGGCCTGGAGCGCGGCTACCCTGATACCCCCGAGCCTGTGCCGGGAGCTGCCATAGTTCGCAGGTGGATCATCGTTCACAGCGGCGGGTGCGGCGGCGGTTGCAGTCGCTTGTCTGGTTGGAACTGCTGAACGTGCCATTGCAAGCCGTGATCTGGTTCGGTCTGGGCGGCGTGCCGGTAACGGCGGTGAACGTCGTCGGCTTCACGTTGTTCGCCCTCCTCCTCCTTGAGGGGGCCGGATACTGGGCGGCCAAGTTGCAGCAGGTCACGCAGCCGGGTTTACGCCTACGGGGGGTTGGTGCCTTCGCGATGGCACGCAGAGGCAACCTCGTCCTTCTTGCTGCGGGATTGTTGTTCGCGGGCTGGGCTGGAGCGGTCGATCCGGGTGCCGGCACGTGGCCGGGGCTGGTGTTTGCGATCGTGGCGGTGCTCGAACACATCAACTACTTCCACGTCCAGCTCATGTACGACACCGCTGCTGATCTGCACTCCCTGCGCACACACGGCCTGCGTCGCGCACACCTGGCCCGTGACCTGAGCAACTACGCCAAGAACCGAGACACTTGAGACGTCTGCTCTTCAGGGGAGCCCGTCGAGCACGGATGACGCTCGGTGCGCGCGAAGGCCTGCAGCGTTCACGAAACCGCTTGCGTTCCTGACTGGGATTCACAGGGGAAGAACCAGCGAGTTTGACGGCACGCCGTCATGACGGTCTGCCTTCGCGGCGGGTTTGCGTCGGCGGGTCTTGCGGGCGGGCGGGTCGGGCTCGGGGGGCTCGGGAGCGGTGAAGCGATCGCGGATGCCGTCGACCAGGTCGTCCAGGTCGCCGATGACGGCCGGCTGCTCGAAGGACTTGATCACGGCAGGTACCCCGCCGTCTTGGCCAGGTCCCGGTACATCTGGGCGACGTCGGAGCGCGGCTGGTAGTGGGTCACCGGCTTGCCTTGGGCGCGGGCCTCGGCCAGCACGCTGCGCACCGGCACCTCGGCGATGACGTCCACGCCCTTCAACGCGTGCATGGAGTCGAAGATGGACCGGTTGATCGCCGACATCGGCAGCGCGATCCGGTTGATGACCAGCCCCCGGTAGACCGGCCGCGGCCGCCGCATCTCCTCCATCAGCGTCTTGACCTGAATGAACAGCAGCTTCAGCGCCTCCAGGCTGAACTCGTCCAGGTCCACCGGGATCACCACGCCCTCGGCCCACAGCAGGGCGTTGTCGGTGGTGATGTCAACGCTCGGCTGGGGCAGTCCACGAAGCAGATGTCGTAGTCGTCCTCGACCCGCTCCAGGACGCGACCCAGCTGCTCCTGGGGCGCCCGCGCCGAGTACAGATTGCGGCCCAGGGTGAACATGTCCAGCCCCGAGGGCAGCAGGCTCAGGTTCTCCACCGCCGGCACGATCAGCTCGCGGGGTCGCCGGTGAAGGACCGCAGCATCGCGGCCGACAACGTCGCCGGCGCCTTGGTCCGCGGTTTCTTGGCCGCCGTGGTCAGGTTGCCCTGCGGGTCCAGGTCCACCATCAGCGTCCGCAGCCCGGCCTCGGCGCACGCGCCCGCCAGGTTGAAGGTGTTGGTCGTCTTGCCGACCCCACCCTTCTGGTTCACCACCGTCTCTTTGCGCATGGCCCGGACCTATCGTGCCGTCATGCCGTCGCAACACCCGAGACGTGTCCACGAAACCAGCAGGCCAGACGACTATGACGGCATGACGGCGAATGCGTGAACCCACAACAGGTGTGAACCCCGCGCGGCGGCCCGTCCGGCGACGCTCGGGGTCGGCGGCCGGGCGTGCGATGGGGGGATCGCGGGAGGGCTACGGGGCGCGCGGCCGGTCCCGTGCGGGGTGCGGTGGTCGGCGCGCCCCGTGTCCCGCCTCTGCTGCGCCGGTGCGGGCCGTGCGCAGCTTTGCCGCCGAATGCTGCCGGCGGACCCGCGAAGGCTGCGACGAAGACTGCGGGGCTGCGGTGAAGGCTGCGAATGCGCTGCCTCCCTGGTCGGGACGCATTGCCGGGCGCGGTACGGCCGCTGTGGCCGTCTCGACACCTTGCCAGGTGTGCGTTTTCCGCACCGTGTGAAGGTGTGCGGAAAACGCACAGCAGGAGGAGGGAGACGCCGATGGAGGTCACCACCGGGCGGCGGGGCGCGGCCGGCGGCCGCACACAGATCACCGTCACCGTGTCGTTCGACGCGGCCGAGGACCCGGATGAGCACGTGGAGGCGTTCCTGACCGACCGGCTGGAGGGGGTTCTGGGTCTGTACGCCCACATCCCGACCTACGCCCTGGACCCGCTGGGCCAGAGCGACCCGGAGGCGTGGGCGCGGGCGCTGGGGGCGGTCGGGGACGTGGTCGGCAAGCAGTTGCCGGGCGAGCTGGAGCGGCTGATGTGGGCGGCGCGGTTCACCGGCGGGCCGGCGTGGGGCCGGATCGCGGTGATGACCGGCCACTCGCGCGGCGCGGTGCGCACCATCGTCGAGCGGGTCGCGGGCCGGCAGGCCGACCGCGGTGTGTGGCGCGCCGAGTTCGGTCTGCACCAGGGCGACCCGCGGCAGGCCCGTGTCCGCGCAGGGAGCCGCGCCGGCGAGCTGGCCGGGCGCCGCGTCAGCGCCGACCGCCTGGACGACACCGTCCTGGACTAGCTGGTGGGCCCGGCAGGTGCTGATATCACCGGCCGGGCCCAGAAAGCCCCCTCACCAGCTCCAGCTCTCAAGCACCGGCACTGATTCAAGAGAGGACATCCCCATCATGACCGCCCGGACCGGCGAGCGCACGCCGCGTCGGACCGTCACGATCACCACGTTCGGCTACGGCCACCCCGAGGGCGTGCCCGAGGCGCACATCACGATCGACCTGCGCCGCCACTTCCGCGACCCGCACCTCAGCCCGCGGCTGCGGTACCTGACCGCCCGGGACGCGGAGGTCCGCGCCACCGTGCTGGGCACCGCGGGCATCGGCGCCGTCATCGAGGGCGCGGTCGCCCTGGTGCGCCTACCTGTCCGGCCCGCCGGCCAGCGACGTCGCCGTGGCCGTGGGCTGTGCGGGAGGCAGGCACCGCGCCGCCACCGTCGGCGGGGCCGTCGCCGAGCGCCTGGCCGATGACCTCGGCGACGGCGCCGTGGTCCTGGTCCACCGCGACCTGGACAAGGACGTCATCGCCCGCTGACCGGCCGCTGCACGGACCGGCCGGCCAGCGACCGGCAAGCAGGGAGGAACCCCCTCATGGCCAAGGACGAGTTCAACGACAACACCGGCACCGTCCACCGCGGCAAGGGCGACATCAACCAGAACAGCGGCAAGAGCAGCCGGACCTTCTCGGCGACGGCGTCACCGTCACCGGCACGAACACCGGCGGGATCTCCCGCGACTTCTCCAAGAAGAAGTAGCCGAAGCACTGAGTCCCGGGATCCCGCGATCCCGGGACTGTGGGCCGCCCGCGTCTAGCACACCCGGTGTCGTCGGCAGCGAAACCGTCAGTGAATCGGCAGCGAGAATGTCAGCGGGCTGATCAGCTTGTGGCTGGGTTGAGCTGGGGGCAGTTGGTAAGGGCCGCCCCCAGCGGGTGGTCACAGGCCGAAGGCTCCACCCTCGATGGGGGTGGGCAGGCCGATACCGATCAGCGCGACGGGCAGCAGGATGTACCCCCGCCGGCTCAGTGCCTTGGCGATGGCGGGGCGGGTGGCGAAGTAGCGGCCGGCTGCGACCCAGACGGCGACCAGGAGCAGGAATACCACTACATAGACGCTCATGCCGTCGGCGCCCGCGGTGGCGAAGACCGGGACGTAGACGCCGATGTTGTCGCTGCCGTGGGCGAAGGTGACGGTTGGCCGGGGTCGAGGCCGGTGGGCGTCATGGTTGCTCCGCTGCGGTGGTGGCGGCGTGGTCGATGAGGGCTTGGACACCGTCGAGGATGCGGTCGAGGGCAAAGGCGAGCGGGTCTGCGGCCGCCGGGCCGAAGGCGCCGTCGGCGATCGCTCTGGTCAGGGCGGGGAAGCGGTCGGCGTGGCGGTCTAGGAGTTCGCCGGTCAGGCGGGTCCATTCCCGGGCGTGGTCGGGGTCGAAGGCGGCGGTCTGCTGGGCCAGGGCGCGGACCTGTCCGGCGATCAGCAGGAAGACCTGGTGGCGCTGGCCGGCGGTCAGGCCGGTCGACTCTAGGGCGGCCAGGGCGGTGTCCATCCAGCCGAGCTGGTGGGGGCCCATGATCTGGCGGCGCATCGCGGTGGCCGCCAGCAGCCACGGGTGGGCCTGGTAGACCGCCAGCAGTTGGCGGGCCCAGGCGGTGAGCCGGGGTCGCCAACCGGGACCGTCGCCGGTCAGGTCGGGGCGCTGGGCGAGCACGGTCTCGACCATCAACTCGACCAGCTCGGCCTTGCCGGGGACGTAGCGGTACAGCGCCATCCCCGAGACGTCGAAACCAGCGGCGACCCTGGGCATCGACACCGCCTCCAGCCCTTCGGCGTCGGCCACCAGCACGGCGGCCTCGGCGATGCGGCGCGGGCTGAGGCTGGACTTGGGGCCGCGGGTGGGTTGCTCCTGTTCTCCCCACAGCAACGCCACGCCTGCGCGCAGGTCACGCGGCTTGCCTGTGCGTGCCCGGTCAGTGCGGGATCCGGATTTCCCGGCCATGGCGGTCCTCCTCGGTGATGGCGGAACGGGCGGCGCTTGACGCCGCCACCCAGAACTGTATATACCTTAAACATCATCGCTTAAGACTTAAACAGTTTAAGGGAGTAACCCCCATGCTCGGTACCCTCCTGCTCACCGTCCCCGCCGCTTTGGCCGCCGTCGTCGCGGCCCCCGCCGCCGGGCTGGCGGGTCTGCGCCGGTACAAGCGCGCCGCCAACGCCAAGCGGCTGCACATCACCGGCCCGCACGGCGTCAACGAGTCCGGCTTCGTGCGCATCGGCGGCATCGACCAGTGGATCTCGGTGCGCGGCGACGATGCGCGCAACCCGGTCCTAGTGGAGATCCACGGCGGGCCCGGCGCCACCCACCTGCCCTACAACGCGCGCACCCGCGCCTGGGAGCGCCACTTCACGATCGTGCGCTGGGACATGCGCGGCGCGGGCAAGACCTTCGACCGCACCGGCCCCGGCGGGCAGGGCGAGATGACCCTGGAAGGGCTGGAGCGCGACGCCCTGGAGGTCATCGACCACGTGCGCGCCCGTCTCGGCGTCGCCACGGTCGTGCTGGTGGGCCACTCGTTCGGCTCGTTCGTCGGCCTGCGCCTGGCCCGCCGCCACCCCGAACGGCTGTCGGCCTATGTCGGCACCGACCAGAACATCAACGCCGGCGGCCGCGACCACACCGCCTACCGCGCGCTGGTCGCCCGGCTCACCACCGCGGGCAAGCACAAGGAGTTGGCCGCCGTCACCGCGATGGGCCCCGACCGCGCCGCGTGGAGCACCGCGCATTGGTCGCAGTACAACAAGCACACCATCGGCTCCGACCCGCTCACCCTCGACACCGTCAAGAAGGTCGTGGTCGGCTCGCTGCTGTCCTCACCCCTGCACACCCTGGGCGAGGTGCGCACCTTCATGAAAGCCATGTCCTTCTCCGAGCAGCTGGTCCCCCAGTCGACGCCGATCGACGAATGGGCCGAGGGCACCGACTTCCAGATCCCCTTCTTCCTCTTCCAGGGCGAACACGACGTGATCACCCCGGCCGCCACCGCCCGCCGCTTCTTCGACGACGTCACCGCCCCGGTCAAGGACTTCGCTCTCATCCCCGACGCCAGCCACTTCGCGGCCTTCCGCCGCCCCGACCAGTTCCTCGACCTGCTGCTCACCCGCGTCCACCCCGCACTCACCCCGGCCATGACCGTCATGTGAGCCGCCCGGTCCCAACCGGCATCGCCGGTGTCGGCATCGCACCCACACCGGCACCGGCGGCGACCGTCCGCCACCAGTCACCGGCCGCCGTGCGGCCCGATCCCTGCGCACGGCGACACCCCGGAGCACCCCGGGGCCTCCCGCCCGGCCCGACGGCTGTCGCGCGAGGCCCCGCCGTCGCACCGGCCATCGTCCGGTCGGCCGCCCTCTGGTCGGCACCGCCTCTAGGGCCCCTGGACCCAGCCCACACAGGAGGAACGATGTTCACCAAAATGATCACCACCGCCGTCGCCGCCCTGGCGGTCCTTGGCACCGCCCTCGTCGGCCTGGCCCTGCCCGCCAACGCCGCCTCCGCGACCACCGCCGCTGCCGCCCTCCGCACCCCCGGGCCGGACGTGACCGTGATGGTGTGCATCGCTGAATGCGTCAACGCTGGCTTCAGCATCGGTGGCCTGGAGAACAGCTACCAGTGCTACTGCAGCAATTAAGACCGTGTCCTATGTGGTGAGGCGGATGAGCCGCTTGTAGCAGCATAGGGCGGCGGCAAGCCCGAGAAATGCCAGGTAGTTGCGGGGATCGCGCTCGTAGCGAGGACTCAAGCGGCGGTAGCCGAACAGCCAGGACATCGTCCGCTCGATAACCCAACGACGGCGCCCTGATCGCTCGCCGGACTCGATTCCCTTGCGGGCGATGCGCACCCCGATGCGCTTGCCCCGGAGCCATCTACGCAGGTCAGCACGATCATAAGCCTTATCCGCATGCAGGCGCCGGGGCTTGAAGTGCCGACCACGGTGGGGGTCGTGTCTGGTTTGGTGACCCTCCACCATCGGCTTCAGCCCTTCACTGTCGCAGGTGTTGCCCGCTGAGACGCCAACCAGTAGCGGCAGCCGGTTCGCGTCTGACAGGACGTGCATCTTGCAACCCGGCCTGCCCCGGTCCACGGGGCTCGGACCTGTGTGTTCGCCCCCTTTTTAGAAGACATCTCATTTGGTGGGTCGGCGGTACTCTGCCGGTCGTGGAGATGGTCGAGCGCTTGGTGCCGGGTGAGTTGTGGGAGTTGTTCCAGCGGGTGGTGCCGCCTGCCCCGACGCGGCCGCAGGGTGGGGGCCGGCGCCGGTATGGGGATCGGGAGGTGCTGGCGGCGATCATCTTTGTGGCCACCACCGGCTGCACCTGGCAGCAACTGCCGCCGGTGTTCGGCCCGTCCGGTCCCACCGCGCACCGCCGGTTCGCCGAATGGAGCGCGGCGCGGGTGTGGGCCAAGCTGCACCGCCTGGTGCTGGATGAGCTGGGCGCGGCCGGGGAGCTGGACTGGTCGCGGTGCGCGATCGACTCGGTCAGCGTGCGCGCCGCCAAAGGGGGGAGCTGACAGGCCCGAATCGGCTCGACCGCGGCAAATCCGGGTCGAAGATCCATCTGCTGGTCGATCGTGCCGGACTGCCCTTGTCCGTCGGCATTTCGGCGGCCAACACCCACGACAAGCTCGCCCTGCAACCGCTTGTGCGAGGCATTGCGCCGATCCGCTCGCGACGCGGGCCGCGTCGGCGCCGCCCAGGCAAGCTGCACGCCGACAAGGGCTACGACTACACCGACCTGCGGCACTGGCTGCGCAGCCGGGGCATCACCCCCCGCATCGCGCGCCGCGGCGTCGAGCGTTCGGATCGGCTGGGCCGCCACCGCTGGGTGGTGGAACGAACGGTGTCCTGGCTGAACGGCTACCGCCGCCTGCTGCGCGTCTTCTACCTGGCGGCCTTGGTCAGCATCCGTCGCTGTCCCGCCTCCAAAACCTTCTATGAGCTCAAGAGAGCTGAAGGCAAACGCCACACCCAAGCCGTCCTGGCCCTGGCCCAGCGACGTCTGAACGTCCTGTGGGCCCTCATCCGCGACCAACGCCCCTATCAAGCCGCAACGCTCCCCGCGGCGACTTGACATCCTCATTGGGAACCCTCTTTGAAAGGTTCACCACAAATCGCAATCAAAGGTGTGCATACAGTCCTGATCCTCAAAGTGGAACCAGGTATCGGCGATACGGAGGACGGCCCTCCTCCCCACGTGGGAGCCGGAAGGGTCGTTCAAGACCGCTTCGCGGCCAGACGCATGTGATGGTGTTCGCCGAGCTCAACGACGATATCCGGGGCGTGCGCGCACCTGCCGGGCCGTCCTTCCGTTTGTGCCAGCATGTCCGGTCATGACGGTCATCATGCGGCGGTACACCGGGCCCGCCGATCTCCGCGCGATGCAGGCACTGACGCAGCGCGTATGGTCCCCCGCCAGCCCGCACCATGTCGGCGATCTGGCGTGGGGACGGTTCATGTACACGGCGCGGCAGACCGACTGGCCGATCGCGTTGTGGGAGTCCGAGGGCGAGGTGGTCGCCTGGGCGTGGGCCCACCTGCCCGACGACCTGCGGCTGCAGGTCGCCCCGGAGCATCCCGGTCTGCTGGCGGAGATCCTGTCCTGGTTCGACGGACTGGCCGGTGGCGGCCCCCGCCAGATCAGTCCCCTGGACGCTCAGACCGACCTGCGCGACGCCTTGGTGCGGCACGGCTACGAGCCGCAAGACCGTGCGCCCTTCTTCGCCTACCACTCGCATGACCTGCGAGGTCTGCCGGAACCGGCGCTGCCGGAAGGGTTCACCGCGCGCGCCGTTCGCGGCGAGGAGGACTTGGAGCAGCGGGTGGCGGTGCACCAGGCGGCGTGGAACTCCACGGGCGTGACGGCGGAGTCGTACCGCGCCGTGATGGCGGCCTGGCCCTACCGGCGGAGCCTGGACTGGGTCGTCGAAGCTCCTGACGGCCGGTTCGCCGCCAACTGCCTGGTCTGGTACGACGACCTGCACCGCGTCGGCCTCATCGAGCCCGTCGGGACCCGTCCCGAGTACCGTCGCCTCGGCCTGGCCCGGGCCGTCTGCACCGCCGCCCTCCGTGCGCTGGCCGAGGCGGGCGGGGAGCGGGCGATCGTCTACCCGCGCGGGGACGCCGACTATCCCGTACCCCAGGTGCTGTACCGGGGCATGGGCTTCCGCCCCTACGCCCGGACGCGCGCCTACCGGAAGACCGGCACCGCGAGCTGAGCTCGCGACCAGAGCCGTAACGCGGCGCTCGTGCGCGGCCCGTCCTCGACGGTCTCGGCGCCGGACGGGCGGTCAGGGCGCGGCGATCATCGCTTCCACCATGTCGAGCCAGGCGTCGATGTAGGCGTCGTCGTCGATGTCGGGGAACGGCGAGTCCTCCTCGGCGCAGAACGCGATGTGCAGCATCTTCTTGGAGGTCAGCGCGCCGAAGCCGAGCGAGGCGATCACGGGCGCGCGCTCCTGGTCGAGGCCGGCCCGCAGCAGCAGCTCGGTGAACTGCCGCAGCGCGGTGCCGAAGACGGCATCACCCGCCACCCCCAGCAGTTCGGGGTGGTTGCGGCTCTCCGCGGCCATGATCTGGATGAGCTCCCGTTCGCGGTCGAGCTCGGCGAGCGTGTAGCGGGCGAGGATGGTCAGCTCGGCCCGCAGGTCCTCCAGCGGCCCGAGCGCGTCCTTGATGGCGCGGACGGCGTCGAGGCGGGCGACCTGGCGCGCGATCCCGGCCTTGAGCAGCTCCTCCTTGGTGCGGAAGTGGTGGTAGATGCCGCCCGCCCCAGGGGTGAGGCCCGCGGCCTTCTCGATCTGGGTGATGCTCGTGCCGCGGAACCCGCGGGCGCTGAACAGCTCCATGGCGACGTCGAGGATGCGGTCCCGGGTGGAGACGGCGGAGCTTGACGGCTGCATGCTCCTAAGTAAACACTGAGTTGAAGGAAGAGACCACTTTCGGAGGCTCGGATGACCGAGGATTCTCGCAAACGAAAGGTCCAGGGCGGCCGGATCAGCCGCACCGCACCGCTGGTCGCGCTGGCCGGCCGCACCGCGGGGGAGGCCGTCGTGGCGGCCCTGCGCGGCGGCGACGCCAAGGCCGAGTTCCACCGCCGCGCCGCCGAGCGGTACACCGACCGGCTGGGCCGGTCCAAGGGCGTGCTGATGAAGGCCGGGCAGCTCATGTCGGTCGTGTCGTTCGGCCCGGGCGGCGGAACGGGATCGCCGTACCAGGCGGCCCTCGCCCGGCTGCAGGACAGCGTGGAGCCCATGCCGCCGCGGCTGGCGCTGGAGACGCTGGAGGAGGGGCTCGGCCGTTCGGTCACCGAGGCCTACGCCGAGTTCGACGCCGAGGCCTTCGCCGCCGCCTCCATCGGGCAGGTGCACCGGGCCAGGCTGCACGACGGCCGCGAGGTCGCCGTCAAGGTCCAGTACCCCGGCGTCGCCGACGCGATCCGGGCCGACCTCGCCAACGCCGAGCTGCTGGCCACCTTCGTCCGGCTCGGCCAGGCCACCGTCCCCATCGCGCAGGCCCGCCACCTGGACGTGCGCGGCATGGCCCGCGAGATCGGCGACCGGATCACCGAGGAGGTCGACTACCTCAACGAGGCCGCCAACCAGCGGGCCTTCGCCGACATCTACCGGGGCCACCCGTTCGTCCGCGTCCCCGAGGTCGTCTCCGAGCTGACCACCCGGCGGGTGCTCACCACCGGCCTCGCCGACGGCCTGCGCTTCGCCGACGCCGTCCGGGCCCCGCAGGAGCTGCGGGACCTGTGGGGCGAGGCGATCTACCGCTTCTCGCTGGGCAGCCTGCACGAGTTCGGGCTGTTCAACGCCGACCCGCACCCCGGCAACTTCCTGTTCCACGAGGACGGCACCATCACCGCCCTGGACTTCGGGTGCGTGAAGCGGTTCCCCGACGAGCTGACCCGGTCCATCCGGGCCTGGGTCATCGCCTCGGTCGCCGGCGACGCGGCCGCCACCTTCGACGCCTACGCCTCCGGCCTCGCCGGAGGCGGGCCCACCGACCGGATGGACCCGCAGGCGCTGCTGGCCTGGACGCGCGCCTTCCTCACCCCGCTCGTCTCGCCCCAGCCGTTCACCTACACGCCCGAGGTCGCCGCAAAGATCGCCCGCGACGAGCTCAACCCGGCCGGACCGCACGCGCCGACGCTGCGCTGGATCTCGCTCAGCCCGGAGATGGCCATGCTCAGCCGGATCGACACCGGCATGACCGCCGTCCTCGGCGAACTGCGCTCCACCGGCGACTGGCGCGGGGTGTCCGAGGAGGTCTTCAAGATCGGTCCGCCGGCCGGTCGCCACGGGCGGGCGCACGCCGAGTTCGTCGCCGAGCGCGGGCTGGTCCTGAAGACGGAGGCCGACCGTGTCTGACCGCATCGCGACGGCCGGGCCGTACGTCCGCTGGGACGCCGAGGCGCGGGCCCACCTGGTCACCGGCCACGAGGAGGCCCTGGCCGTCCTGCGCGGCGACGGGTGGAGCAGCGACCCGCGCGACAACCCGCTCACCCCGCCCGAGCTGCGCGACGCCCCGCCCGGACTGCTGCTGTTCATGAACCCGCCCGAGCACACCCGGCTGCGCGCCTTCCTCAGCCCCGCGTTCACCCCGCGCGCGATCGAGGGGCTGCGGCCGCGGATCGCCGTCATCGTCGAGGCCGTGCTGGACGGCCTGGACGGCCCGGACGCCGACATCCTCGCCGACGTCGGCCAGATCGTGCCGCTCGCCGTCATCGCCGAACTGCTCGACGCGGGCACCGACGGCGCGGAGCTGTTCCGGCGGTGCACGCCCGACCTGTTCCGGTTCCTGGAAATCGGCGCTTCGGCCGAGGACCTGCGCCGGGCGACCGACGCCGCCACCGAGCTGTCGCTCTTCCTGACCCCGCTGATCGCCGAACGGCTGGCCGCGCCCGGCCCGGACCTGGTCAGCGCGATGCTCGCCGTGCCCGACGGCCCCTCCGTCGCCGAGGTCTACGCCACCTGCCTGCTGCTGCTCACCGCCGGGCACGAGACCACCGCCAACCTCATCGCCAACGGCGCCCACTCCGTGCTGACCACGCCCGGCGGGCGCGAGGCGCTGCTCGCCGACCCGGACCGCACGATCGCCGAGATCGTCCGGCTGGACGGCTCGGTCAAGCTGATCAGCCGGATCGCCACCACCGACCAGGTGGTCGGCGGGCGGCCCGTCGCGGCCGGCGAATCGGTCCTGCTGCGCCTCGACGAGATCGCCCGCGACCCCCGGCTCCGCGCCGAGCCGCAGCGGCGCGACCTGGACCGCGAACCCGGCCCCAGCCTGGCCTTCGGCGCGGGCGCCCACTTCTGCCTCGGCCACGCACTGGCCCTCGCGGAGACCACCGAGACCCTGGCGCGCCTGTTCACGCGCTTCCCGGACCTGCGCCTCGCCGGACCGGTCTCGCGCAACGACTCGTCGACCTTCCATCGCCTGCGCTCGCTGCCCGTCTCCCTGCGCTGACGGCGGAACCCGCGCGCCGACCCCTCATCGCGACCGGGACCGACGGCCGGCGACTCTGCCGCCGGGCGGTGATACCCGAAGGTCACTCTCTTCTCACCGATTCCCCGCCCACCGGCGGGAGGTCCTGCACGCCCATGGCCGCTTGCGGCGGAATCCAGTCCGATCGAAGTCCATGAGCGACCATCTGGGGAGAGCGGTTCGGACCTGTCACGGGTCGAGAGAGGATGATGATGAACGAACCGGTGGAGGGCGCGCGATCGGGCGATATCGATCTGGCTCAGGTGTCTGAGCTGCCGGGAGTGGTGCACCAGGCGGCGGGGATGGTGTCGGTGCAGTTGGCGACCACGATCCAGGCCGCCTACGGCCGGCTGGCCGCGTACGCCCGTCAGGACGGGCGGTCGCTGGAGCAGGTCGCGGTCCAGGTGGTGGAGCGGCGCCTGAAGGGGGACGACATGAGGGCGCCGGACCGGCGGGCCGACACCACTGACTGAGGGCCGACCGTCCGCCCGGCCCTGACGTCGTGGACCGAAACGGGGCTTCGGTCCAGCGCGGTCGGACGACGGCGCCTCCGGCGGCGCGCGAGACCGCAGGAGTGCGAACGCCGTGCGGACCGGCAGGCATCGCCATTGGCCGCCGCCTGCCGGTCCGCCACGGGAAAGGCGCTTCCCGCCCCCTCACAGCCCCTTGATCAACAAGAGCGCGTAGGCGGCGAGGGTGGAGTCGTCGGTGATGCGCCCGTCCTCCACCATCTCGACGAACTCGGCGCGGGAGACCCATGCCTGCCGCATGTCCTGCTCCTCGATCTCCCGGTCGTGCTCCCCCTGTTCGAGCTCGGTGGCGAGGAAGACGTTGAAGCCCTGGCCGCTGGTGCCGTGCGAGCTGTTGAGGAAGCCGAGGCGGCGCCACTTCCCCGCGCGCAGGCCGGTCTCCTGGGCGAGTTCGAGCCGGGCGACCTCCTCGGGCTCCCCTTCCGCCCGGTCCGGCAGCGTGCCCTGCGGGAAGCTCCAGGTCCGCCGCCCGATCGGATACCGGAACTCCTCCACCATGTGGAAGCCGTTGCCCTCGGCGGGGACCACGACCACGAAGTGCGGCCTGTGGACGACCCCGAAGATGCCGTGCGAGCCGTCCGGCCGCTCGACCTGGTCCTCCGTCACGGTCATCCAGCGGTTCTCGTAGACGACCTTGCTGGCCAGCCGCTTGATGACGCCGTTGGAATCGTCCATCTGTCAGCCCCTCGCTCCGTAGCGGTAGATGAGTTCGTGCCGATCGCCGACGACCGCGCGGCGGGTCACCGCGATGACGCGAAGGACGTGGAGGGCCCGTCCCGCCGCGGTGCCGGCGGCGTCGCGTCCAACGGGCTCGTCATCGATGGCCGACTCCTCCGTCGACTCGCTTCGGGCTCAGCCACGGTCCGGGCGCCAGGGTTCCTTCGATATCCGATCAGAATGCACGCTACGGCTCCGGCCTTGACGGGCGGTCGAAACATGCACGCGGTCCGCCCTCTCACCGGAGCGGCCGTCCGTCCAGCCAAGCCTAACCACTCCGGGATCTCCCCGGCCCTCCATGGGGTTCTGGGAGCCATGCCCGGAGCCGACCGTGCGCAGCGTCCGCCGCGCGCCCTTCCGCGGTTCCCGCGGAACCGGCCTGTCGCGCAGGAACCCTTGAGGCCGCACGAACTCCAGTCCCACAGGGCCGCCGTCTAACGGGATTCCGCGAGGCGGTCCAGCAGGGGCGTGACGCGGTAGCCGACGATCTCGCGGGTGACCACAGAGGTGTTGGTCCGCTCGACGCCCGGGATGGCCAGGATCATCCCGGCGATGCGGTAGAGGTCGTCGGTGTCGGCCGCGACGGCGTAGACCAGCAGGTCGGCCGGTCCGCTGACGCTGTGCACCTGGATCACTTCGGGGATGCCGGTCAGCGCCGCCGCCACTTCGCCGAGCCTGCGCTGCAGGACCTGCACGGTGGCGAAGACGGTCAGCGGGTAGCCGAGGGACGCGGGGGACACGCGCCGCTCGAAGGAGCCCAGCCCCCGTCTCTCCTCCAGCTTGGCCAGCCTGGCCTGGACGGTGTTGCGCGACAGGCCCACCTGCTCGGCGAGGGCGATGGCCGTGGCGCGAGGGTTGGCGGCCAGGGCCAGAAGAAGGCGGGCGTCGGTCGCGTCGAGGAGTTCGCCGTTTCGCATACTGCCCACTCTCCCGACTCGCACCGGCCACCGGCAGTGCATAGTGCTCACTTTTTGCTTTGCATATTGCGCATTAAGGCGCCGATTGATGTCCTCTGGGCAGGTGGATGCACAGATCAAGGAGGGGTTCGACATGAAGCAGCTCGGCATTCTGGCGCACAGCGCCGAGGGCGCGGCGCTCTGTTTCCGAACGTTCTGCCAGGAGGGCTTCCGCGAGCTGGGCCCTCATGAGCACCCGGACGTGACCGTGGACTGCATCGCCATGGGGCGCAGCATGAAAGCCTGGGACGAGGCCGACTACCCCGCCATCCGGGGCACGCTCGCGCTGAGCGCGGCCAGGCTGGCCCGCGCGGGGGCGGACTTTTTCGTCTGTCCGGACAACACCGCCCATATCGCCCTGGAAGCGTCGGGCGAGCAGCTGCCGATCCCCGGACTCCACCTCCCCGACGTGGTCGCCGAGGCCGCAGCGCGCGAAGGCCGCGAACGGGTCGGTGTGCTGGGCACCAAGTACCTCATGGGCGATCAGATCTATCCCCGGACGCTGGCCGCGCGCGGGATCGGGGCGATGGTGCCCGGCGCCGAGGACCGCGCGCTCGTCGACGAGATCATCTTTAATGAGCTGGTCAACGGCGTCTTCTCCGACGGCTCGCGCGAAGCCTACGTCCGCGTCATCGACAAGCTGGCGGCGGAGGGCTGCGACGCCGTCGCCCTGGTGTGCACCGAGATCCCGCTGCTGATCACGCCGGACGACTCGCCCCTGCCGGTGCTCGACTCCACCCGCCTGCTGGCCCGGGCCGCCTTCGAGGTGTGCTCCGGCCGCCGGGACATGCCCTCGTGGCGCGGTGGGCCGTTCGACCGTGCCGGTGGTCGGCGCCACCCATGACCTCGTCGCCGGCGGGGGCTGCCCCTCACCGGTTCACGATGGATGCGGGAAGCCCCGGCCTGGGCGTCCAGAGGACCTTGCCATCAGTATCGGAGTTCGGTTCGGAGGGCGGCGTAGGTGGGGGCAAGAGCGCGCAAGGCGTCGGCGGCGCTGCGATGGTCGCCGACGGCCAGCGACTGCTGGAGCGACCCGATCAACCTGGCCTGCCGGAACATGATGGCCGCCGCTTCGGTCCGCTCGACTTCGCGCAGGCAGGCGGCCGCGTCCGCCGCACGCCGAGCGCCCACGCGGATGGCGAAGTGGACGAGGTGCTCGTACAGCGCTTCCTCGCAGCCACCTTCCAGCGCCGCCGCCAGGGCCAGGGCAGCGTCGCCGTTGGCCGAGCCCCTCGGCGGCGGGGAGAGATCGGGATCGGCGCTCAACCAGTCCACCGCCCTTGGAATGGACGCCGCGATGGCTTCTCCGGCCCCCACGTTCCTTATTCGCGTGAAATTCATGCGCATCGTGTACGGCTCGCCGTAGTCGAGGGTGTCGGCCTGCCATGCCTTGACGAAGTCGGCCAGCGGGAGGGAGGCGAAGGGGTACCCCTGCGGGTCGTGTGAGATCACCTGACCGTCGTGGATTCCGAGGACGATGACATAGTGGTCTGCGCCTATCGGTCCGGCCATGCCCGGCTGGTAGCGCAGGTGTCCCATTTCGAGGGGACCGGCCATGACCGACCCGCGGGCCGAACAGGAGGCCAGGCGCTCCAGAGCCGCGTCGGCCGGGCCTCCGCTGCTGGTCTCCGCGATCCAGCCGAGGGCGGCGAGCGCCTGCTCGACGCCGATCTCGGGGTTCCAGCCGTAGGGATCGAAATACGGCAGCGCCCCGTCGATCCACTGCATCCCGAAGGGACTGCCGGTCACCGTCTCGATGACTGCGACCGGCGGCGCGCCGTCGCCCAGCATCATCGCCAGGCAATTCGAGTAGCAATAAGGACCTGAACCGGCATAGGGAAATTCGATCATGGAATGACCATGCCAATTTTCAGGCGAAAACGCCACCGGCGGTCCACCCGCACGACTGCCCTTCGGAGTCCAACACTGCGATATCCAGTGGTGCTGGGCCAAGGAAGGCGCCTAGGGTCGGCGGGAGCAGTGCGGCGTGCCGCAGACATCGCCTGGCGCAGCAAGGAGAAACAGCTCGATGGCGCGGAGGAGTCCTCAGGAGAAGAAGCTGCTGAGCTACGCCAAGGACCGGCGCAACGGCTACGCCGAGAACGACAAGACTTCGCGGAAGGCTGTACGGCTGCACAAGCGGCTCCCCAACCGCGCCAACCGGCACCGCCTTCACCAGTCTCTCCAAGCGGCTACCGGCTCGCCCGACGACGATGCCGCCTACGAGGCCGAGGAACGCCTAGCGCGTCGTCGCCCGAAGAAGTGGCGGAAAGACCCCGACATGCCGCTGGGGGACTGGGTGGAGAGCAGGCTTCAGCGACGTCTCCAGCTCCAAGAGGGCAGCCCGGCCAACGAGCGGCGTCTCGCCCAGGTCCAGAAGCGGCGACAGCGCCGCACCAAGTACCGCACGCTCAGAACCGCGAGTCTCGCCACCAAGGGAGACATCGAACGGCGCTGGTGACCCGTGCCCCAAGCCACCCGCCCAAGGCGACAAGGGCTGGCGGGCTCAGGACCTGAGACGGTTTCCGGAACGAGCAGTGATCCCGCGCGCCATGCGGGCGGTCAGCACGTGGGGTGGCAGCTCATCTCGTTCACCGTCCATGACGATCAGCCATGGGTGCGGCGGTCCTTGACGGGTCAGGCCGGGCGGGCGTCCTCGGCCGGTGCGGTGGTCACGGGATCGCGCATGTGCGTCCGGCGGGGAAGGAGCAGGGGAGTCCCCAGCAGGAGGACGCCGGAGGCGACGATCGCCGTGAGCGGGTCGGTCAGCGTCCCGAGGACGCCCCAGACCGTGATGAAGGCGGCCTGCGCCAGTTTGCTGCTGATGCTCCACGCGCTGATGACCTGCGCGACGTGGTCGGCGGGCGTGCGCTGCAGGCGCTCGGTCGCGCTGATGGGGTTGAAGACCCCGATGGAGGTGATCAGCAGGGCCTCGATGACGATCACTATGAGCAGGCCGGAGAGGCCGGGGCGGACCAGGGCGAGGCCGAGCGGGAAGGCGGCGCGCAGCCAGCCGGAGACGATCATGACGCGGTGCCGGCCGTGCCGGGCGACCAGGCGCGCCGACAGGCGGGCGCCGGCGAAGCCGCCGAGCGCCGGGACGCCGAAGGCGAGGCCGTACTGCAGGGCCGAGAAGTGGTACCGGCCCAGCAGCAGGACGGCCAGCAGCGGGCCGGAGGCCATGATCAGGCCGTTGACCGCCATGGTGTTGAGGAACAGGCGGCGCAGGAAGCGGTCGTGGAGGATGAACCGCCAGCCGTTCAGGAGGTCGGCGGCGCGCAGCTTGGCGGCCGTGCCGCGCGGGGCCGCCGTGTCGCCTCCGCGGATGCGGAGGATCCCGAGTGCGGAGAGCAGGTAGCTGAAGGCGTCCGCGGTGACGGTGACGACCGGGCCGAGCAGGCCGATGAGCGCTCCGCCGAGGGGCGGACCGGCCGCGATCGCCATCCAGTTCGTGCCCTCGAACCGCCCGCTCGCGACGAGGAGGTGCCTCGCGTCGACGAGGTGCTTCAGGTACGCGCCGGACGCGGCGGTGAAGGCGATGCTCGCCGCTCCGGAGACGACCGAGACGACCAGCAGTTGGCCGTAGGACAGCCATCCGGCCAGGTACGCCACCGGAACGCTCGCCATGGCGACGAAGCGGACCAGGTCCATCGCGATCATCACGGGGCGCTTGGCCCGGTGCTCGACCCACGGGCCGAGCGGGAGCGCGACGATCGCGGCGACGGCGAGGCCGGCGGATTCCAGCAGCGAGACGGCGAACGCCGGCGCGTGCAGCACCTGGACCGCGATGAACGGGAACGTCCCGAACGCGATCCACGTGCCGTAGGTGCTGACGGCGTAGGACGACCACAGCCATCCGAAGCCGGTTCCCAATCTCGCGCGCACAGGGCTCCTCACAACCGGTGGTTCAGGGGCATGAATCACAGCAGCGGGGGCGGAGCGTCCTCAAACAACCGGTCATGCGCGAGCCACAACGTCCGGTTGTGCGCGCCTAAGGTGATCCGGTGGACACCGAAGCGCTGCGATCGTTCGTCCGGGCGGCCGAGCTCGGCCAGTTCCAGCATGCGGCCGACGAGCTGGGCGTGACCCAGCAGGCGGTCTCCAAGCGGATCGCCGCCCTGGAACGCGAGCTGGAGGTCCGCCTGTTCACGCGCACCGCCCGGGGGGTCGAGCTGACGCTCGACGGCCAGGCGTTCCTTCCCCACGCGCGGAGCATCGTCGCGGGCGTCGAACGTGCCGTCACCGCGGTCAGGCCGGGCTTCCGGGCCCTCCGGATCGACGTTCTCGGCCTGCGGAGCGCGCAGGCCGTCGTCCTGCACGACTACTGGCGGTCGCGCCCCGGGACCGACCTCGACGTGGTGACCCTCAAGGTCGGCGACCCGCGGGCGGCGGTCGCCGCGGTCGAGGCGGGCGAGATCGACGCCTCGTTCCGCACCGTCACCGACCCGGCCGCGCTGCCGCCCGGCGTGCGGATGATCCACGCGTTCGTCTCGCCGCTGGAACTGCTCGTGGGCCCGCGGCATCCGCTCGCCTCCGCGCGCGGCCTGACGCCGCCGCAGTTGCGCAAGCACCGGATATGGGTGCCGGGCATCACGGCCCGGAGCGAATGGGCGAAGTTCTACGACGAGCTCGCCACCGTCTTCGACCTGCGCATCGACGCGGCGGGCCCGCACTTCGGCGACGAGGTGCTCATGGACGCGCTCGCCGACTCCGCGGACGTGGCCACCCTCGTCGGGGCGCGCGACCGGTACATCTGGCCGACGAGCTACGACCTGCGCCGCATCCCCATCGCGAATCCGGTCCTGGGGTACCCGCTCTCGCTCATCCTCCCCGAAGCGAACCCGCATCCGGAACTCCGCGGCGTCATCACCCACCTCGAAGCCCTGCCGAGGCCGCCCGAGCCGGTCTGGCTCCCGTCCTGGGCGGCAACGCCACAGCGCGGCGGGCGAAGCTGACGCGACCGCCCACCGGAGGCGCCCCGTCAGCGCCGACACTCCAGAAGGGATCACAGCATGTCCAGCGACCGCCTCATGCGCATCCACAGCGCCGAGTTCCAGGCCATGGCCGACCGGGTCCTGCGGGTCACCGAGCTCACCTCCCGCCTGAACGCCCTGCCCTTCGAGGACGAGGCCGGCAGGGCGGAGCTGTTCCGGCAGATCCTCGGCAGGCCGCTGCCGGCGAGGGTCACGATCTATCCGCCCTTCTTCACCGACCACGGGCTCAACCTCGACCTCGCCGAGCGCGTGTTCATCAACCAGAACTGCACGTTCCTCGACTACGCCGGCATCCGGATCGCCGAGCGCACGATGATCGGGCCGAAGGTCACCTTCATCACCGGCGGCCATCCGGTCGATCCCGAGGAGCGGCGGCTGTACCTCACCGGCGCGCCCATCGACGTGGCGGAGAACGTCTGGATCGGCGCCGGCGCCACCATCCTGCCCGGCGTCAGCATCGGCCGTGACGCCGTGGTCGCCGCCGGCGCGGTCGTGGCCGACGACGTTCCCCCGGCCAGTCTGGTGACCGGCGGCAAGGCGACCGTGCAGCGGCGGTGGTGACGCCGGGGCCGCACCCCCCTACGCAGGTACCCCCCTCTTCTCCCTCTCTGGTGTGGGTCGTGAGTTCCCCGTGCAGGACGATGCGTGAGCGATGCCGCGCCGTCCAGGCTTCCGGACATGAAATCGCTGTTGAAGAGTGCAGGGCTGCTGGCGGCCGGGATCGCCGCAGTGGCGGCCGGCGGGATGGCCGTGGTGCCGGCCGGGCACGCCGGGACGCCGCGGAAGGCGTCGGTCGAGTGCGTGCCGGTGCCGGACGCGGTGTGCGGAACGGTGCGGGTGCCGCTGGTGCGGGCGCGTCCCGGGCTGGGCGGCACCACCGTGGCCTACACGTTGATCAAGCATCGGGACACGTCCCGGCCCGCCAGGGGAACCGTGACGATCAATCCGGGCGGCCCCGGCGACTCGGCCATCGCGTCCGCCGCCGCCTACGCGCGGATGTTCGGCGGCCTGCTGAAGGACCACGACCTGCTGCTCGTCGACCCGCGCGGGGTGAACCGCTCCGACCCGGTCAGCTGCGGGGCCCTGTCCTCGCTGCCCGCCACGCGCGAGGCGTTCGTGCGGGCGGTCGGCGAATGCGGTGAGAAGCTGGGGGACCGTGCGCGCGGCTACACCTCGGCCGAGATCGCCGACGACATCGACGCCGTCCGCGCCGAGCTGGGGATCGAGCGGCTGGACCTGCTCGGGGAGTCCTACGGCACCTACCTGATGACGGTCTACGCCGAACGGCATCCCGAACGCGTGCGCTCACTGGTGCTCTCCAGCGCCTATCCGCTCGCCGTGGACATGTGGGGGCGTCCCAACGTGCGGGCCGCCCGCCGCGCGCTGCGGCTGATCTGCGAGCGCAGCGACGGCGCCTGCGACGGCGACCGGGTGCTGCGTGACATCGGACGGCTCGCGCAGCGGCTGCGCGCCCGGCCGATCCCCTACACGCTGGGCGGACAGCAGCGGCGACTGGACGACACCGCGCTGGCCGCCATCGTCTACGGCCTGGCCAAGACGGCGCCCGCGGGCATCGGCGACGTTCCCGCGATGGTGCGCGCCGCTCTGCGCTCTGACAACACGCTGCTGATCGACGCCGCCCAGCGGACGGCCCCGCTCAGCGGGTCTTCGTCGCGCCGGGACGAGGCGCAGCCCTTCAATCCCGAACAGGCCGCGACCGTGGTCTGCAACGACTACCCGACCCTGTGGAACCGCAAGGCATCGGTGTCCGCCCGGCTCCGGCAATTCTCCGCCGGACGCGCGGCACTGCCCGAACGGGACTACTGGCCGTTCGGGAAGCGAGCCTGGACCAGCATGAGCTACGACCAGGGCGACACCTGCGTCCGCTGGCCCGACCGCCACGGCACGGGCCAGCCGACCGGCGGGCCGTTCCCCGACGTCCCCGTCCTGGTGACCTCCGGCGACCTGGACGCCAACACCCCGACCGAGACCGGCCGCCAGGCCGCGCGCCAGTTCCGCCGTGCCGCGGTCGTGGAGGTGCCGAACGTCGGGCACGTGCCCGAGCACGAGCCCAGCGGTTGCGTGGCCGCCATCCAGACGGGGTTCATCCGCGACCTGCGGGTCCCTGACACCTCCTGCCTGCGCGACCTCCCGCCCGCGCCTGTACGTCCCTAAGCGGAGGCCGCCTCACATGTCCGGCTCAGCCTCGTGATCCGAGGCTGAGCCGGGCGGCGATCGCGGGGCCCTCCTGAGCGAACCATGCTTCGGCCCGGGGCATCCGTTCCCTGACGCCCCGTTCCCAGAAACGGCGGAACACCGGGTCCGCAGCAGCGGCGGCGCGGCTGGTCAGGTGGAAGCGGCGGAGCATCCGCCCCACCAGAGGCACCAGATCGCGCCGCTGCCGTCCGGTCATGCCGTAAGCGTCGGCGAACACCGCCGCCCGGTGCGGGATGTCGGCTCCGGCGAGGGCGGGAGGCCGGTCGTCGGGGTGCAGCAGGGGCGCCCACCAGTAGAGGGCGTTGGCGATCTCGTAGACCCGCGTGGTCGGCCGGGCGAGGTCGAAGTCGATGAGGGCCGCGGGAAGCCCGTCCCGGAAGACCACGTTGCCGGGGCAGTAGTCGCGGTGGCCGACCAGTTCCGCGCCGGTGTCGACGAGCGGGATCGCCTCGGTCCCGGGAAGGACCGCCCAGACCGCGTCCGGGGGCGGTGTCCATCCTTGCGCGCAGTCGTGCAGCCGCCGGATCAGGCGGGCCAAGGCCGCGAGGACGTTCTCACCGGTCGCCTCGGGCGGCAGCGGCCGGCGCGGAACGTCCCCCGGGACGAAGGACAGCACCTCCCTGCCCTGCCCGTCGAAGCCCAGCGGCCGGGGAGCGGCGGAGAAGCCGGCCTCGTGGAGGTGCGCCAGATACGCCTGGACGGTCGCGGTGAAGGGCCTGGCCGGACGGCGCACGGTGTCCGCGACGCGGACGATGCCCGGCGTGACGCCGTCCCCCCGAAGCGGCTCCTCGCCCGGCCCAGCTTGATCGTTTCGCATGTCGCCCGTCCTGCTCGCGGGTCGGGTGCGGACCACAGGTGACTCCAGCATGAGGGGTCGCCGGCCCTGCCGCGATGAGGACGGAGGTCCGCGCGTCAGGCCGAGCGGCTCTGCTCCCTGAGGGCGGCGGCCAGAATGGTGTCGAGCGCCTGCTGGGACGACCGGAGCCGTTCGATCTCCTCGGCGATGCGGCGGCGCTCCCGCTGGAGGTTGGTGACCATCTCCGGGCACGCGGACGGCACGAACCGCTCGTCCTCGTCATGGACGCAGTGCAGCAGGCGCGCGATGACCGCCGTGGGCAGGCCGGCGGCGAGCAGGACGCGGATGTGGCGCACCGTGGCGACGTCCGATTCGGCGTACTCGCGGTAGCCGTTCGCGAGCCGCAGCGGCCGCAGCAGCCCCTGCTCCTCGTAGTAGCGCAGCAGCCGCCGGCTGACACCCGCCCGGTCGGCCAGAGCACCGATCCTCATGCGCCCCTCGCCTGGAGGTTGACCTTCACACTGATGTGACACCTTAACGTCCCGGTCATCGGTCGTCTTCCAGCGAAGGAGCCAGTCATGCCGGGTGCAGTGGTCATCGGGGCCGGGCCGGGGATCGGCCGGTCGGTCGCCCTCCGTTTCGCGCGAGAGGGTCTTCCGATCGCCCTCATAGCGCGCGGTCACGCGACGCTCGCCGGCGTCGCCGAAGCGGTCTCCGCCGCCGGAGCGCCGGTCGTGCCGCTGACCGCCGACGCCGCCGACGAGGCGGGGCTGCGCGCGGCCCTGGACTCGGCGGTCGAGGCGTTCGGCCTCCCCGACGCCGTGGTCTACAACGCGGCGATCATCCGGCCGGACACGGTCGAGGGGGCGTCCGCGCGCGCCCAACTGGACGCCTGGTCGGTCAACGTGGCCGGAGCGCTCACCGCCGCCGCCCACCTCGTGCCCGCGATGGCGCGGCGCGGGCACGGCTCGTTCATCATCACCGGCGGAATGCCCGAGCCGAAGCCCCAGTACGTCAGCCTCTCGCTCGGCAAGGCGGGCGTGCGGACCCTGGTGGCCCTGCTCGACCAGGAGTACGGCCCTGCCGGGGTCCACGCGGCCAGCGTCACCGTGGACGGGCCGGTCGCCCCGGGCACCGACTTCGACCCTGACGACATCGCCGAGCACTACTGGCGGCTGCACACCCAGCGGCGGTCGCAGTGGCAGCGGGAGGTGCTGCACAGCGGTCGCGGCGCCGTCGCCGACGGCGCTTCCTGAGCCGCCGAGGTCGCGGGCCTTACGAATCGGCCGGTGCGCCTCATAAGGCTCGCGGCCAGGCAAGGACAGCATGTCCCGACGGATCGATACTTAGAGTAGCTTTCTGACTACCTTGTGTGAGGCCAGATGTAGTACCCGATTCCAGTCCCAGGGAGCTCTCTTGCGCACCCCCCAGACCATCCGCCGCGTCCTGTCCGCGGCCGTCCTCCCGATGGCCCTGGCCGCCTCGGCGGCCGCCCCGGCCCTCGCCGCCCCGGCGCCCGCCGCGCCCGCCGCGGACACCGCGGCGTCCGGCACCGCAGCCGTCCAGGCGCGCGCCTGCAGCGGCCGCCTCATCGACCGCAAGGTCGCGCTCCACCGCGGCAGCCCCATCGCCGAGCTGGTCGTCTACTACAAGGACGGCCACAACTGCGCCCAGCTCAACCACCTCGGCGTCACCCGCGGCGTCCGGCTGCGCACCAGCGTGTTCCTGGCCGCCTGCCAGCAGACCCGGCCCGGTCCGCACTGCACCTTCTACGGTCGTCCCGCCGCAGAGGACGGCCAGTTCACCCACTTCGCCGGGCCGGTCCACGTCCGCGCCAGGGGCCGCTGCATCCATGCGGCCGGCGACATCTACTTCTACGGCAAGAGGCATCTGGAGACCTCGCCCGCCGCCTCGCACTGCCGGTAACGGCCGCCGAGGGCCGAGCGCACGGGTCTCGCCGTGCTCCCGAGCCCCGACGAGTTCGCAAAAGCCCGCTTCATCTGCGAAGGCACGAGGCCCCGCCCAGTCGGAAGACCGACGGGGCCTCGCGGGCGGGCCGCCGGCGGCGCTTCCGCTCAGCCGGGCGACGCCTCGATCCGCACGCGGTCGCTGTCGCCGTCGGAAAGGAATGACGCCGTCGCCCGCCCCTCCTCGTCGACGGCGGCGCGTTCGGCCCGGGAGAAGGAGCGCAGCGGCGTGACCGCCACGACGCCGTCCTTCGCGGTCCAGGTCGCCGAGACCCGGCCGTCGACCAGGACCACGCGCACACCCGCGACCGACAGGTTGCGGTGGGCGGTGTCGATGATCCGGCTGCGGTCGTCGTAACCGAGGATCGCGTTGTCGAACGCCGGGAGGAACCGCACCGGCGCGGGCGTGCCGGGGTCGGGGCGCGGCGCGTCGGGGAGGTCCAGCAGCTCCCGGCCGCGCTCGTCGCGGAAGGCGACCAGTTCCCCGCGCACCGCCGACACCGCCGCCGGAAGCCCGGCGAGCCCGCACCAGGCGCGCAGGTCGGCCGTGGCCGCCGGCCCGTACGCGGCCAGGTAGCGCCTGACCAGCGCCTGACCCACGGGATCGGCGCCGTCCGCGGACAGGGGATCGATCTCGCGCCCCAGCCAGGAGGAGAGCAGGGCGTAGCGCGCCCCCGCCTTCGTCCGCCAGAGCCCGCGCGGCGGCAGCTGCACCATCGGCACCAGGGCGGCGACCGCCAGCTCGCCCAGCGGCCGCGCCCCCGCCTCGGGCCAGCGCTCGACCAGCGCCCGCCCGAGTTCGCCCATCGACCGGGGCTCGCCGTCGGCCATGATCGCCCGACTCGCCGCCGTGAGCTCGTCGAGGTCCACCCCGGCGAGCTCGCGACGGTAGACCCCGAGCACCTTCTGGCGGAGCATCGCGTCGTGGCGGGCCCGCCAGGCCAGGGCGTCGTCGGCGGTGACGAGGTGGATGGTGCGGCGCATGAGCGGGGCCCGCACCACCCGGCGCCCGGTCAGCAGATCCGAGAGCGCCGCCGGATCGAACGCGCGCAGCCGCGACCAGAGGCCGATGAAAGGTTCCTGCGGTTCCTGCGCCTGCAGGCCGCCCAGGTGCGCGACAGCGTCGAGGACCGGCAGGTCGGCGCGGTCGAGCAGCAGTTGCCGAGCGAGCGTCGCACGGTTGAGCGCCCGGGAGTCGAGAACGGTCATCGGGCCCACCCCGGCTTGCGCGTGTTCACGGTGACGCGTCTCCTTTCACTCGGTCGGCGACACCCCGCCGTCCCTCGGATGGACTTCTGTTCTTCGAGCGGCGCGCGTGCGCCGGTGTGCCCGACGTGCTCGGGGTCATTGACCGGCACACGACAAACCATCGCAGAAGAAGCGGTCAGGAAATGTCCTCTTCTCCGGGCATCATGGGGTCCATGCCGAAGACCTCAGCCCGGCTGCTGGCACTGCTCTCGCTGCTCCAGGCGCGGCGCGACTGGCCCGGGGCGCTGCTCGCCGAACGCCTGGAGGTCAGCCCCCGCACCGTGCGCCGCGACGTGGACCGCCTGCGCGAGCTCGGTTACCCGATCACGGCCTTCAAGGGCCCCGACGGCGGGTACCGGCTCGACGCCGGCAGCGAACTGCCCCCGCTGCTGTTCGACGACGGGCAGGCCGTCGCCCTGGCCATCGCGCTCCAGATCGCCGCCACCGCCGGTGCGGGCATCGAGGAGGACGCGGTGCGCGCGCTGAACACCGTGCGGCAGGTGATGCCCGCGCGGCTGCGGCACCGCATCGACACCTTCCAGGTCACCGCCGTCGAGCGGCCCGCGTCCCGTCCGTTCCCGCGGGTGGACGGCGGCGTGCTCATGACGCTCAGCGCCGCCGTCCACGACCACGTGCAACTGCGCTTCGACTACGCGTCCCCGCCGGAGACGAAGGCGGACGGCGGTGGGCCGGTCCCGCCGCGCAGGGTGGAGCCCCACCACCTCGTCACCTGGGGCGGACGCTGGTACCTGGTGGCCTGGGACCTCGACCGCGCGGACTGGCGCACCTTCCGCGCCGACCGGATCACGCCGCGCACGCCGCCCGGACCGCGCTTCTCCCCGCGCGAGCTGCCCGAAGGCGGGGTGGCCGCCTTCGTGTCCAACAGGTTCCGGGGCTCGGACGGCTCCGGCGCCTGGCCCTGCCAGGGCGAAGTGGTCCTCGCCCTGCCCGCCGCCGCCGTGTCCGGCTACGTCCAGGACGGGATCGTGGAGGAACTCGGGCCGGACCGCTGCCGGCTGGTCCTGGGCTCCTGGTCGTGGCCGAGCCTGGCCGCGGGCATCGGCGTGTTCGACGCCGACATCGAGGCCCTCGGCCCGGCCGAGCTCAGGGACGCCTTCGCGCACCTGGCCCGCCGCTACGCCAAGGCCGCGGCCAAGGCGCCGCTCCTGACCGCGACGGCCCGAAAGTGAGTCGAAGCGAAGAACGAACAAGTCATAGTGTCGTGTCCGTGACTGACTTCTTTGCCGGGGACCCGCGGAGCAACCGTGAGCGCATGCTGGCCGGCGACCTCTACATAGCCGACGATCCGGACCTGGACGCCGCCTCCCGGCGCGCCGTCGCCCTGGCCCACCGGTACGGCGAGCTCTACCCCACCGATCAGGACGCCGCCCGGACCGTCCTGGAGGAGCTGCTCGGCTCGATCGCCCCCGACGCCCACATCCGGGCGCCGCTGTACGTGGACTACGGGCCCCACATCACCGTCGGCGCGGGCACGTTCGTCAACTTCGGGCTGACCGCCCTGGACGTCGCCCCCATCACCATCGGCGCCGACGTGCAGATCGGTCCGAACGTACAGCTGCTCACCCCCACCCACCCGCTGGACCCCGAGCAGCGCCGCGCCAAGCTGGAGGCCGCCGAGCCGATCGTGATCGAGGACAACGTCTGGCTCGGGGGCGGCGCCATCGTGCTGGCCGGGGTCACCGTCGGCGCCAACAGCGTCATCGGCGCCGGTGCCGTCGTCACCAAGGACATCCCGGCGAACGTCGTGGCCGTGGGCTCCCCCGCCAGGGTGATCCGCCGGCTCTGACCGTCCGGACGCCGCGCGCCCGCGGCCCTCAGTCGTCGAGCAGCCGCCACATGGTGAGGGCGAGCCTGGCCCGCGTGAGCCCGGCGGGCTCGGTGAGCTGGACGCCCATGGCCTTGCCGATCTGTTCGAGGCGGCGGGCGATGCTGCTGTGGTGCAGGTGGAGCAGGTCGGCGGCCTGGCGCAGGGAGCCGGTGGAGCAGTAGGCGTCCAGGGTCTCCAGGTTCTCAAAGTCGTCGGACAGGCGGGCGACCGCGGCCACGTCGGCGTTGCCGCGTGCGGCGTCGCGGGGGATCTCGGCCAGCAGCGCGAGCGCGCCCAGGTCGTCGTAGCGGACGACGGGCCTGCGCGGCGTCGTGAAGCGCAGGGCCGTGCGGGCCTGCCGCCAGGAGCGGCCGAGGTCCTCGGCGGTGCCGATGCCCGCGCGCACGCCTTCCGGGAGGCGGGTCGGATCGACGGTGGCGGCCAGGATGACGCCCATGTCGGCGAGCGCCGCGGCCTTGACCGGGCGGGCCGGGCAGAGCAGGCCGCCGATCTGGTCCAGGGGCAGGCCGGAGCGTACGGCGACGGCGTGGACGGGCAGGTCGGTGGGGAACCCCAGGAGCCGCAGCGCGCGGGCCCGGGCCGCGTGATCGCCATCGGCGCTGATTGCCAGCTCGACCAGGGCGGGGTCGGCCATGGTGGTGCGGGCCGGACCGTACTTCTCGGCGACCGCCGCGGCGGTGATGGCGAACCGGTCCAGCAGCGCCTCGTCGAGCGGGTTGGGCGGGCCGGGGCGCTCCAGCCACACCGTGCCGATCTCCTCCTCGTCGAGGATGACGGGCGCGGTGCTGGACGCCTCCGCCGCGGGGTCGGGCGCCCGCCTGCCGTCGGGGGCGAAGCGGATCGCCTGCCCCGTCCCGTGCAGCCGGACCCCGGCGACGCACTCGGCCAGGCCCGCCGAGGCCCGGGCGAGCGCCGGGAGGTCCACCCGCCGGCGCATCAGCGTGTCGTAGAACATCACGACCCGGATCGCGCCCTCCAGCTGCGAGTCCAGGTGCGACAGCCGTGCTACCAGTGCCTCCATGGCAGGAGGATAGGGCTCCCTCGGCCCGGGGGATAAGCGCCGATCGGTGCGCGAACCCGGCGGGATGCGCGACGGACGGCGGATGATCCCCGGTGCGCGGACTTGTGAGGATGTCCGGCATGGATCCCGAACTGGAAGCGTTCATCCCGCTGTTCCCCAAGGCCGAACTGGTCGACCCGGTCGCCGAGCGCGAGACCTATGCCTCGCTGGCCGTGGGCGTTCCGGCACCCGACACGACCGGGATGCGAGTCGAGGACCGCACGGTGCCCGGCGCCCCGGACGTGCCGGTGCGCGTCTACCGTCCGCATCTGGCGCAGGGCGCCGTCATCTGGTTGCACGGCGGCGGATTCGTCATGGGGAACCTGGACACCGAGCATCCCTGGGCCGCCCGCCTCGCGGAGTCCTCAGGCGCGGTGGTGATCTCGGTGGGCTACCGGCTGGCCCCCGAAGACCCCTTCCCGGCGGCCCTGGACGACGCCTGCGCCGTGCTGGACTGGACGGCCGGGCACGCCGGCGAGCTCGGCATCGACCCCGGGCGGATCGCGGTCGGCGGCCACAGCGCCGGTGCGGGCCTGGCGGCCGCGGTGACGCTGCGGGCGCGCGACCGGCAGGGACCGCCGATCCGCTTCCAGGTGCTCAACCAGGCACAGCTCGACGACCGGCAGGTGACGTGGTCCGCGCGAACCTTCACCGACACGCCCTGGCTGAACCTGACCAAGATCGCCGCGTCCTGGCGGCACTACCTGGGCGGCGCGCCCGCGACGCCGTACGCCGCCCCGGCCCGTGCCACCGACCTGTCCGGCCTGCCGCCCGCCTACATCGCCACCGCCGAGCTCTGCCCCAACCGCGACGAGGACATCGACTACGCGGTGCGGCTGCTGCAGGCGGGCGTGTCGGTCGAGCTGCACCAGTGGCCCGGCACCTTCCACGGCTCGCAGGCGATCCTGTCCGCCGAGGTGTCCCAGCGCCAGATCGCCGAACTCGGCGCCGCCCTGCGCCGCGCGCTGGCCGAGTGACGGCATGGACTCCACCGGACCCCGGTCAGGGCCCCGTACCGGACACGAGCATCTCGGAAAGGCTCGTCACGACATGACCGTCGCCCCGATCGACCTCTCCGCCTCCGCCCTCCACCTCCACCAGGACGGCAGGATCCGCGCCGGGAAGAGGACGGACGAACCCGGCCATGACGGCTGGCGGCTGACGGCCTTCCACGTGAAGACCGACGCCGACGTCCACGACGGCCACTGGCAGGTCCACCCCGAGGCCGAGGAGGTCGTGTCCTGCCTCATCGGGAAGATCCGCCTCCTCCTCCGCGCCGAGCGGCCGGGACGGGAGGAGGAGCAGATCACGCTGACGGCCGGGACCGCCGCCATCGTCCCGCGCGGGCGTTGGCACCGCATCGAGCTGGACACCCCCAGCACCGTCATGGCCGTCACCCTGCCGCGCGGCAGCCGCCTGGAGAAGGGGACCGAAACCTGATCCGGAAGCGCCTCCCCTCCCGCCGCCGGACGCCACGGGCCCGACAACACGAGGGCATCGACGCGCTCACGACGACCTCGGAGGTGCTGGGTGCGGAGGACGACGCGGACAGGTTCACGGCGCTGTTCCAACGCCACTATCCCGACGTAGTGCGCTACGCGGCCCGCAGGACCGACCCCGAGCGCACGGGACGTGGCGGCGGAGGCCCGCCTCGTCGCCTGGTGCCACTTCAGCGAACTGCCACAGAAGGCCGAGCAGGCCCTGCCCTGGTTGTACGTGGCCGCGCGCAACGTCCTGGCCAACCACGACCGCGGCGACCGGCGCGGACCTCGGGGCCCAAACTGCCCGACGATCCGTATGAGAGTTCGCGCACGCCGACCTCACCACGCTGGACGCGCAGGGACGGGTCCTGGCGACCACGCGCGTGTACGAAGGCAGTCTGTAGGCGCTGGCGGACGCCGCGTGGACTCAGCTCAGGTTGAGGGTCCGGCTGTCGCGCGCCACCACCTGGAACTTGGTTTCGAGGGCCTGGAGCATCACGGCGCCGAGGGTGGCCGGAGCGCCGGCCTGCCAGCTGCCGGAGGAGCCGCTCTGGGCTTCGGTCCTGACGTCGATGGTGCGGGTCCGGCCGTCGCAGGTCGGGGCGATGGTGCCGGCGGCGAGCCGCTCGGTGGAGGCGGCGCCGTCCCGGGGCGGCTGACCCGCGACCACGGCGAGGTCGGTGGCCTTCGCGCACGAGTAGGTCACGCTGACCGTGACCGTGTCCTCCAGCTGGTCCGAGGTGTCGGACCTGGCCGTCTGCGAGACCCTGGCGTTGTTGACCTTGATGGTCGCGTCCGCGGCCCGCAGGCCCGGCGACCGCTCCGCCGCGGTGGCGGCCGCCGCGGGCGAGGCCAGGCCCAGCACGGCGATCGCGGCGACGGCCGGAGGCGCGAAGGGGGAGAGCATCGTGCGTTTCATGATCTTCTCCTGTTCTCGCGGACTCCTTTATTCCTACCCTTTGCGGTGATCTGGCTACTTTGCGTGAGTAGATCATCCATAGATCGTTCAATGCACGCGCCGCCCGGCCGGGCCTCAGGCCGACGCCCTTCGGCGCCCGTCCTCCGCGCCGGAACGGGCCCTCCGGCCGTGAGGCGCCTTTCGAGGTGGTTGCCGGACTTCCGCACGATCTACACTTTTCCGACATCGGCCGACGGGCGTCGGCGGGGGCCGGACGCGGACGGTCCTCCCCTGGCCGCGCGCCGGAGGCCGTGCCACGACCATGGGGGCGAGTGCGTGACCAGTACCGGAACGGGTCCCACCGGCGGGCAGGACGGCCCGCTGGTCATCGACGGCGGCGACCGCTCCTGCGTGCGGCTGCTGCTGGAGCTGCGCGGCCGCCTGGCGGACCTCCCCGCCGGAACGCTGGTGCACCTGATCGCCTCCGACCCGGCCGCGCCGCTGGACCTGGCCGCCTGGTGCCACCTGACCGGCCACACCTACCTCGGCCCCTTGCCGGAGACCGCCGCCCCCACCTACGCCCTGCAAGTCGCCGACCGTCCCCGCGCCACCGACCCCGCATCGCCCTGGCGCCCCGAGGCGTGACCGGGCGCGGCCTCCCCGGCGACTCTTCGGTCCGGTGCCCCGGATCAGCGCACCAGGCGGAAGAAGGCCCGTACCTCCTCCACGAACAGCTCGGGCTGCTCGAAGGCCGCGAAGTGCCCGCCCCGGTCCAGTTCGTTCCAGTGGCGGATATCGGTGAACCGCTTCTCCGCCCATCGCCGTGAGGGCCGGGGATTCTCCTTCGGGAAGATCGAGCAGCCGGTGGGGACCGTCACCAGGTCGGTCGTCGCGCCCGCGAACCGTTCCCGGACCTGCTTGAAGCTCTCCCAGTACAGGCGCGCGGCGGAGGCGCCGGTGCCGGGCAGCCAGTAGAGCATGAGGTTGTCGAGCAGCTCGTCTCGCGTGAGGGCGTTCTCAGGGTGCCCGTCGCAGTCGGTCCAGGACCGGAACTTCTCCACGATCCACGCGCACAGCAGCGCGGGCGAGTCCACCAGGCCGTACCCGATGGTCTGGGGCTTGGTGGACTGCTCCAGCGAATAGCCGTCCTCCCATTCGCCGCCGTGCTCCAGCGCGTCGAGCGCCGACCGTTCGGCGGCGGTGAGGTCGTCGAAGGTGCTCGGGTCGGGTGCGGCGAGCGGTGGCGTGAGGTGGATTCCCGCGACGTGGCCGGGGTCCTGCTGGCCGATGCACGTGGTCACGCTGGTGCCCCAGTCGCCGCCCTGCGCGCCGTACCTGTCGTAGCCCAGGCGGGCCATGAGGGTGATCCAGGCGTCGGCGATCCGCTCGACGCCCCACCCTCGGCGGGACGGCTTGTCGCTGAACCCGTAGCCGGGCAGCGAGGGGCAGACCACGTGGAAGGCGTCGCGCGCGGCGCCGCCGTGGGCGGTCGGGTCGGTCAGCGGGCCGATGACCTTCAGGAACTCCACGACCGAGCCCGGCCAGCCGTGCGTCAGCACGAGCGGCAGGGCGTCCTCGTGCGGCGACCGGACGTGCAGGAAGTGGATGCCGAGGCCGTCGATCGAGGTGCGGAACTGCGGCAGGGAGTTCAACCTGCGTTCGGCCGCCCGCCAGTCGTAGCGCTCGGCCCAGTAGCCGCACAGCTCGCGCAGGTAGGCGAGCGGGACGCCCTGCGACCAGTCGTCGACCGTCTCGCCCTCGGGCCACCGGGTGCGGGCCAGCCGCTCACGAAGGTCGGCGAGGTCGGTCTCGGGGACGTCGAGGTGGAACGGGGTCACGGTCTCCGGCATGGTGGGGGTCCTCCTTGGCGCCTGTGGTCACGGGCGGGTGCGGCGGGGCAGCGTCGCGGCGGCCAGTACGACGATCAGGGGGAGCACCGCGACGAGGTAGGCGACGCGCAGGTCGAGGGCCGCGCCGAGCGCGGCGAGGGCGGCCGGCGCCGCGAGGACGGCGGTGCCCGAGGCGAGCGCGCCGTACGCCGCCGAGCTGGTGCTCCCGAGTCCGGGCAGCTGGACGAAGCGGGCGAGCGTGACGGGATAGAACGGCGCGACGCCGAGTCCCGCCAGCACGAGCCCCGCGGTGACCGGCACCGGGGCGTTGGTCAGGGCGACCACGGCGGTCCCGGCCGCGGCGAGCAGGCAGCCCACGGGAACGACCGGCGTCCCCCGCACGATCAGGCGCGGCGCGGCCAGCCGTCCTGCCGCCATACCGACCAGGAACGCGGTCGCGGCGGTCGCGGCGCCCCCTGCGGACAGGCCGGTGCCCTGCAACCTGACCGTGGACCAGATCGTGAAGCAGAACTCGACCGACACCGCGAGCACGATCGTGGCCCACGCGCCGACGGCCCGCCGGACGGACGGTGGATCGTCAGGCGCCTGGGGGACTACGACGGCCGGTCCGGTGTGCGTTCGGGAGGACGGCGGGGCCGCCGTGCGAAGCGCCGCAGCGGAAGAGCCCGTGTCCGCCGCGACGAGGGCGGTGGCCGAAGAATCGACGTCCGCCGCGCGTTCAGCGCCGAACCGGAACGGCCGCGTGTCGGCGGCCAGGAACAGCAGGGCAGGGACGGCGATCAGCAAGGCGAGCCGACCGCTGTAGCCCGCGACGGCCACGGCCCCGATGGCCAGCGGGCCGAACAGAGCGCTGACGCTCGCGGCCGCGTTGGCGCGCGACAGGCTCGCGGCGGCGCCGGGGCCGCTCAGCAGAGCGGGGGTGACCAGAACGAATCCGGCCGCGCCGAGCCCCAGCAGCAGGGCACCGGCGGCGGCAGGCGGCGCGCTCGGACTGACGGCCAGCAAGGCCGTTCCGACGGCGGTGGCCAAGGCGGAGACGAGCAGGACCAGTTGCAGGCCCGAAGCGAGGGCCCACCGCCCCACCGCACCGACGACCAGTAGCCCGAGCCCGAACGACGAGGACAACCACGCCAGTTCTTCGGGCGGGGTCCCGAGGTCGGCGGACAGCAGCACCAGGCACGCGCCGAGGCTGTTGACCGTGAAGCCCAGCCCCGCTTGCGCGACCCCGGCCTGGCGGGCGACGCGCCGGTCCTCGCTCCCGCTCACGACTCCACCAGCACGAGCGCCTGCTGCGGGGCGAGGCGGACACGTCCCGTCCTCGGCCGCTCCGGCGTGATCGCGGGATCGTCGCTGTCGAACACGGCGCGGGCGGGCAAGTTCAGGGCGGGCACCGGCTCGTCGCGCAGGTTGGCCACCGCCCAGAGTCCGCCCCGGCGGTATGCGGTCACGCCCCGAGCGAGATCGACTCTGGCCGCCTCGTCCGTGGCGGCCAGCCGCCCGGCCAAGCGGCGCCGCGTCATCAGGAGTCGCCGCAGGGTGGCCGACTCGTCCTGGTAGAGCCACATCGTGCCGGGCAGCACCGCCATCACGACGTGCAGTGCGAGGGATCGGCGCCGTCCCAGGTCTCCACCGCCGTAACGGGTTGCAGCCTTGCTGCCGTCGTGGCCGCCCTGCGCCAACGAAAGCTGCGGTGAGGCCGCCGCCGCGGACAGCATGGCGTCGATCCGTTCAAGGTCCCAGCCGGTCTCCGCGAGTCCGGACCAGAGCGAGGAGTGCAGGCGCTCGCCTTCAACGAGGCGAGCGAGCGCGCTCGGGTCGGACTCGGTGACATCGCCTACGAGGAACGCGCCGTGTCCATCTGCGATGCGTCGCCATCTCTCCTGCATGGCGCGCACGTCAGGCTGGTGGCCGGCGTGGCCATGTTGGTCCGCAACGACTCCGCCGGAAGAAGCGGGCCGTCCGCCCGAGATCGGTCGGCTGCCGGTGGCGTCGCTGACCATCCGGAACCCGTCGAGTCCGCGCGCCGACCAGGAACCGATGATCTCGTCGATCCGCTCGGCCGGTTCGGGGCGGCGCCAGTCCACGACCAGGTCGCCGATCACGCGCATGCCCCTGCCGTGCGCTCGTGCGAGCAGTCCGTCGAGCGCGGCGTCGCCGAAGGTCGGATCGACCACGGGGTCGGTGGCGATGTCGTGGCCGTGCCCCGGCGAGCGAAGGAACGGACTCAGCCAGATCGCATCGACACCGAGCCGCGCCAGATGCTCCAGACGCTCGTCCGCCCCCGCCGGATCGTGTTCGCTGCCGCCCCAGGACGGCAGGTGCACCCGGCAGCCGACGGCGTCGCGCCACCACGGGGTGGTCCGCGCGCGGCGCAGCAGATGGGCCAGGTGCCCGAGGTCGACCAGGCGCAGGTCGCCGTCCAGGCCGCGCAGCGCGGCGGTGCTCATGCCCGCCGCGCGGCCGGCGGCGAGTCCGGGTTCGGAGTCCTCGACGGCCAGGCACGAGGCCGGATCCGCCCCCAGCCTGGCCGCGGCGTTCAGGTACCCCTCGGGATGCGGCTTGCCCTGCCGCACGTCCTCGATCGTGAGGAGCAGCGGCGGTTCGATGCCCGCGGCCTCCAGGCGGGCCTTCGCCAAGCGGTCGTCGGCGCTGGTCACCACCGCCCAGGGCAGCCCGGACTCCGCCAGGAAGTCCAGCAGGTCGTGCGCGCCGGAGGCGGCGACCACGTCGGACAGGTCCTCGTACTGCAGGGTGAGCTGCCGCTGCGCGGAGGTCGCGATCGCCTCCTCGTCCAATTGCGGCAGGAAGCGCTCGACGGTGCGGGCGGCCGGGTTGCCGTGGGCCACCGCGAGCACCGCCTCGACATCGATGCCGTACTCGCGCGCCCAGGTGGCCCAGGCGCGCTCGACGCAGGCGTCGGAGTCGACAAGAGTGCCGTCCATGTCCAGGAGCACCGCCTCGAGCCCGTCCAGGCGCGGTCGTCCTCGCATATGGCTTCTCCCTATATAAACTCGTGCATCGAGCATAAACAGGAAGGCGGTGCGGATGGCAAGCCCTTTCCGTGGCCGGGACACCCGCTGGCACGGCGCTCTGGCCGTCCTGGAGGAGATGCGCCGCGAGCCCGGCGTCACGCGCGCGGCGGTGGCGAAGCGGCTCGGGCTGAGCACCGGTTCCGCCACCGAGATCACCGCCCGGCTGCGGGAACTCGGCCTGCTCGCCGAGACGCCCGCCGCGGCGCGGGGTCGCGGCCGCCCCACCACCGTTCTCGGCCCGCATCCCGCCGGGCCGCTGGTGCTGGCGGTCGATCTGCGGCAGGAGGACTGGCGGTGCGCGGTCGCGGCGCTCGACGGCAGGCCGGAGACCGTCGACGGCGGCGCCCACGCCAGCCGCGACCCCGGCCACGTGATCGGGACGATCGCCGAGGCGGTCCGCCGCGTCCACGACCGCCACGGCGAACGCCTCAGGGCCGTGGGCGTGGCGGTCGCCGCCACGGTCCGGCACGGGAAGGCCGTCCAGGCCTCCACCCTCGGCTGGGGCGAGGTGGACCTCGGCCCGCTCACCGCCGGTCTGGGGCTGCCCCTGCTCGTCGGCAACGACGCGACCCTGGCCGGCGTCGCCGAAGCGCGGCGGGGGGCGGCGGCGGACGCCGCGGCGGCCCTGCACGTCACGATCGAGGTGGGCGTCGGCGGCGTCCTGGTCGTCGACGGCCGACCGGTCAGCGGGGCGACGGGGGCGGGCGGCGAGTTCGGCCATCTCCCGTTCGGCGACCCGGAGCTGCGCTGCCCTTGCGGAGCCAGGGGGTGCTGGGACCTGATGGTGGACGGCAGGGCCATCGCCCGGCATCTCGGCGACCGTCCGCCCACCGATCCCCGGACCTACGCGCTGGCGGCCATCGACCGGGCCCCGGCCGATCCGGGCACGACCGAGGCGGTGGCGCGCGCGGCCTACGACCTCGGTAGGGGACTGGCGGGCCTCGTCAACGCCCTCGACCCCGACGTGGTCACGCTCGGGGGCCTGGCCCGGCCGCTCCGGGCGGCGGCCCCCGCTCGATTCCAAGAGGCGCTGACCGACGGCCTCATGGCGTTCCGCCGGGAAGCCCCTCCCCATGTGCTGCCCGCCGAACTCGGGGACGACGGCGCGCTGCACGGCGCCGCGCTCATCGCGCTGGACCAGGTCTTGACCGAAGCCGGAATGAACGCCTGGACCGCCCGGTCCCGGCCGTGAAGCGGCCCGGTGAACCCGCGTGAATCCGCCCTGGATCGACCGCGACCTAACCTTTTGGTTACACCTCTGGCACCTTCGGCCGCAGAAGCCCTTACCCAGGCGGTGGAAGCGGTGTCCGCCGAGGACCGACCGGGCGGGCGGAGGCGGCGGGAACCGGCGTTCGGGGGTGCTCGGAGGGGGGTCCGGCGGCCGCTCCCGGATGAAAGATGGTCAAGACGTCCGACGGCCGACGCGATAACCTCGACATGCTGTTGGGAAGGTACCCGGACAGGTACCTAGAGCAACCCGGCACAACGACGGCGTGCCTCGCACACAGGCACAGCCCGCACGTGTACCGTCCAGGTAGGCGTGAGAACGCTTCCATCCCAGGAAGCGCCTCCACCTACCTCATAACAAAAAAACGACGGCGACTCGTCCGCCCTGAGGAGCTGGAGACTCCTTAAGTCAGGCGACTCGCCGCCGTCGCTGGAACCGAACTCCCTGGACAGTAGTCCGGTTCCGGTGGCCCCATCGGTAAACCGTTACCTCACCCGAGAGGACCAGTTATGAGCGTACCCGCTCTGACGGGATGCGCAACGGGCGACACGCCCCTAGCCCGTTCTCAGCCTCATTCGACGGCCCCTCCCCGGCGTCCCGTCTCCCCTTTGAGGGCTTGTGGCCGACTTCGGCCGCCCTCCCCACGCTTCCGCGCGGACCCAGAGGATGATCTTGGCGTTCGCGCGGTCTTTTTCCGTCCCCGCGACGGTCATGCCGGCGCTCCGGCGCTCTTGACCCGGAGAGACGGATCCTTGACCAGGCCACCGGAGCGCCGCAGGACGCCGTGTCCTGCGGCCTGGAAGGCTTGGCGACTTGGTCACACCCGACCGGGAGGCCACCTGCGCACATGAGAAAGCGCCCCAGGGGGGCGCTGTTCCCATCTCCCATATTGTGTCCGGTCCCCAGACCCGCTCAGCTCCCCTAGGTGTGGCAGCCAAATGAGCTAGGCGGTTCCGAAGACCCGGCAAGTCGTGTCGGAGGAAACGATAGCAACTCGTCCTCCGGTTAGCCAAGCACGCCCCGGCAACACGCCGTCAAAGCTCTCTCGGCTGACCGTTTCCAACCCAAATGTCGGTACTGTGCGTGCAGGTACCGGCACTCTCGGCGATTCCGAGGGGGAGTCGGGGGCCCGCAACGAGCCCGCCGGCGGCTCCGCCTCGGGTCGGCGCACCCGCGGTCTCGACGTTCCCGGGGCCGAGCTCGCCGCCGAGGCGCACGCGCGCATCACGGTGCCGCACATCGCCCAGCGCGCGGTCATGCGGCGCAGCCCCGACGGCGGCCGCTCCTTCCCGCGCTGCTCGGCCTCGGGGTACCGGTACGAGGTCGCGCTCTCCAGCGCGCCGCCCACCCGGCCCACCAGCGTCCCCACCGGCGACCGGGAGAACGGCACCACCCGGCTGCTGGTCCTGGACCTGGACGCCTCCAGGGTGCCCGCCTCCGGAGCCGGCGACCGCGCCGCCTACATCGCCTCCGTCGCCGACCAGGCCGTGGCGCTGGTCGAGGAGTGCGGCGGCCGCGCCCTGGTCGACGTCAGCCCCAGCGGCGGCCGCCACGTCTACCTCCTCTGGGCCCAGCCGGTCCGCTACGCCGAGATGCGGACCCTCGCCAAGGCGTTCGCCCTCAGATTCGCCCCCGTGGTCGACACCTCGCCCATGGAGCACACCGACGCCCAGATCCGCGGGCCCGGTTCGCCGCACAAGAGCGTCAACGGCCGCCTCAGCGGCTTCATGACGCTCACCTCCTCCATCGACGAGGCCGAGGCCATCTGCGCTGAGCGCTGCGACACGGCCGTCTGGGAGGCCCTCCAGATCGAACTCACCGCCGAACTCGAACTCGTCACGGGTTGCGGCCCGCATCTGGAGGCCCGGCACCCGCAGGCGCCCGACGCCGTTCCCGGCACCGAACTCGACCTCAGGGGAGAGCCCTTCCGTCCCAGGATCGGCGGCCGCGCGAGACTGCGCCCCGATCTGGAGCAGACCGCCCGGACCCGGCAGTGGGACCGCACCCGGTACTCCAGCAGCTCCGAAGTCCGCCAGGCCGTCCTGTCCAGCGCCGCCGCACGCGGCTGGCGGCTGGAGCAGATCCGTGCGGCCCTGGCCGCCGAGTGGGCCCCCATCGCCGACTGGTGGCGGGATGACGCGCGGCTGAGAGCCGAGTGGGCGAAGGCCGTCGAACTCACAACTTCCGAATCACCCCCCTCCGCCGCTCGATTGGGGGATTCTGTTCGTGAGAGCAACACCAGTGGGATACCCATCACGCGGGGGGCGCCCCCGCCCTTGGTCGGGGAGGAGCCGCCCGGCTCCTCCGGAGCGGGAGAAGTCAACGATCTTGAAAGGGCACGGGCCGGGAACGTCTGGGGGATCGAAGTCAGATCGCAGCCCTGGGAGTTGTCGGTCCACCAGCAGATCAGGGTCTGGCAGCACGCCATGTACATCGTCGAACGGCATCTGGAGCTGGAATGGGCCGGGCGTGCTCTCAGCTACCGGGCCATCCTGCGGGCGATCGGTGCCGCGGCCCAGATGGCGGGATCGACCACCGTCGAGTTCGGAACGCGCCAGCTGGCCTATATGACGGGCCTCGACCACACCACCGTGGCGCGAGCGCTACAGGCCCTGCGGGAGGGGCCCTACGCGCTCATAAGCCTCGTTCATGGAGCCGAAGGAGTCCGGGCCGATCTTTATCGGCTTATCGTCCCTGAGGCCTTCGTAGAGGAGGCGACCCGACGCCGGTTCCGCAGTGGCCGGATCGACGCGATCCATCCGACCTTCCGCAAACTCGGCCTCGGCCCGGCGTTCATGTTCGAGGCCCTCTCCGGCAACCCGGCGAGCACCGTGGAACTGACCACGGCGGCCCTGCTCTCCAAGACGACGGCCTACGAGGCCCTGCAGACCCTGGCGGCCCACGGCCTGGCGGAGAAGGACGCTCACGGACGCTGGCGGCGCGGCCCCGCGGATCTGGACGTCGTCGCCGCCTCTTTGGAAGCCGACATCGAAGCCGAGGCGCATCTTCGAGAGCATCGCGAGGATCGTGCGATATGGCATGCCTACTTGGGCATCATCTCGGCCGGCTGCGAAAGGACGGGGAAGCGGGATCCGTCAGGAGACGGCGAGACCGAAGGCCCTTGTGCTCCTCGCACGCCCCGTACTCGTCCGACGGGCACGAGAACGCCCAGGGCGGGGGCATCCCCTTCCCCGACGCCAGGAGAGGCTCAGGGACGACAGGAGCGCAGACGGGCGGTGCGCACCCGACCGGCCCCCGCCTGGCTGAAGCCGTCCCGACGCCTGATCACTGAGGCGGATCTGGCCTGTCCAGCGGAAATCCAGGCCGTTCTCGATCAGGCGGCCGCGGAAGAAATGATCGAGGCCCATTCCGCACTTCCGCCTGATCTTTATGCGGCCATTGCCGATGACCTGGCGGTCATCTGCGCCGACGAGGACCGCCAGATCGCGGAGCGAAGCGCCTACGAACACGAACTCGTGGCGATGCGGCGCATTTTCGAGCCGACAATTCTTGATCATCTCGGCGGCTCCGCGCGAGAAAATCATCCGCCCCGGCGACATACGTGATCGAAGGATGTGCGTTCCGCACGCCGCCCGCCGTCTCCAAAATGATCAAAATCATGCTCCGGGTCATGGCGGAGACTTTCGGGTCGGCTGTGGCCGCACGCTCATGAGCTGCGCAAAGCATGCTGGCTACGGGCGTGTGCACCGGTGCGTGCAGCGCTGCGTCGCCCCGGCTGCGGCATGCTTCCGTTAATCAAGAGTGCGTTTCTTGGATTTTTCTAAAGCGGGCTCCTTTTTTGCCGCTCCACAAAAGTGCCGCCGATGCGGAGCCGAGCGCCTGGAGACGTGAGCGCGGATGAGCTCCGGCGGGACCCGTCAGTGTTTTCCCCGGACACACAGCGTTAAATTTTCACTGCTTAAGGTGACCGGTTTCTGAAACGGGGTCGAACGGGCGGCGGCGAACGGGGCGGGTGGACCGCAGAGTTCGCAGAGCTTTACTCACTCGTAGGCACTTGAGAAGTCCGACGACGTTGTGACTGACGCCTTGGAATCATGCTGCCTTCCGCGCTGCCACCGGCTCTGGCGGCCTCGGCGACATCGTTGCCGCGACGGAGCACTCCCCGCCTGACGGCGGCTCTCATCATCGCGGTCGTTCAGGAGATTCCGGCAGCTCATGTGCTGAGGGGATCTTCTCGTGCAGGGCACGGCCAGCTGAACACTGCCGCACGTCGTGATCTGCTCGATGGATGGAGCGACACGAGACGACCGGTTGCCTTTGCCCGTCGAAGTACGCTCGCCGGCCCGCACTTCTCGGCTTGGTGCAAGCGACGAAGAGATGATGTGAAACGTTGCAGGAGAGCTCCAGAGGATCATCAGGGAGACCCTCGACGTGAAGACTTACTAGTCCCCCCTTCACGCTGAAGGCAACACAAGGTCGCCTTCAGCGATGCGGCCGCGCTGCACATGAGGCTTCCAACCGGGAAGCGGCCGAACAGACCACCACGACCAAGGGACCTCTCCCTCTTCTGCATGAGGCTCTCGGAGAGCCGCAGGGAGGTCGACAACGCAGGAAGGACGGAAGCGACACGTTCACTGTCGCTCTGGTGCCAGCGAGCCGGTCGTCCCGTACAGAGCCGTACGAGCTCTTCCTGCCTCGCCCCTACGGCAACCACTCTGGCTCAGCAGGACCTTGGCTGCGACCAAGGAAGCAGAGGTCATCACGGATCGATGGACCGGAGGCGCGATGCTCTGAGAGGAGTTGCCGTATCAGCGGCTCCTGTCAACCGCTCGCTCTGCGGACGCCACCCCTGGGTCCGGCTGCTCAGGGGCGTGACAAACGGTGTGATGCCCAGGGCCTCCCTCACGCTTTCAGTTGTGAGGCATTCCATCCCGCCGATGCAGCTATCGCTCGGCGGTGGCGCAGAACTACCGCTCCTCCACACCGCACCGCACGGATCCTGCTCACATGAGTGGCCATCCAGGAGGAGCGAGACCATGACGACCAGCTCTAGACCCGTCCTCGCACATCGGTTAGCCCCGGTTCTTCGGTTCTCTGGGAACCGGGAGATGCTCGGTTCCCAGAGAACCGCTGGGACCGGTTCCCAGAGAACCGCGGCCGTGCTGGTCCCCAGAGAACCAGTTGGCTCATCGGTTCCCCAGGAACCAACGACTTGTTGCCATGGAGAACCACGGTTCTAGATGAGGAGAATGCCTCCCACCGGTTCCCTGGGAACCAGCTCCTCACCAGTTCCGTGAGAGTCGGCGAAGAATCGGTTCCCACGGCGATCCCATGTAGCGGTTCCCGGGGAACCGCTAGCCGACGGTTCCCCGGGAACCAGGCTTTGTGAAGTCGTCCTCTGATGCCGTGCTCATCGACTGCACCGATCTGCCTAGTACGTCAGAGACGGTGCGGAGGTTGATATGGGAGCCGGGGGAGCCAGCCCAGGTAGCAGGTGACATCGATCGAAGCCGAAATCAACGCCGGTTCCCAGGGAACCGCCGTCAGTGATTCTCCACTCGGTTCTCCGGGAACCTCGATGCCGGTGAAACTCCGGTTCCCCGGGAACCGGATGAACAACCGCGGTTCCGGTTCCCACAGAACCGTCCCTCAGGCCGTAGTCGGTTCTTCAGGAACCGTATTCCGGTGACGTCCTGTCCCCCAACCGCCAATCCAGCTTGGGCCCGGTTCCCGAGGAACCGACCCTCCTCAATGCCGACCGGTTCTCCGGGAACCGGTGCAGCGGCTTGGCCTCGCTCGACCGGGAACCAGAGGCAAGCATTGTCCCGGTTCCCGGAGAACCGCTGCGTCTGCTGCAAGCGGTTCCCCGGGAACCGGGGAGGCCGCAGCCGAGGCGGTTCTCTAGGAACCGACAGGGCGAATACCTTCGGTTCCTGAGGAACCGGAGAACCGAACGGCCGTCTCACCGGAAGGAACCGTGGTTGTGTATCCACTGGTTCCTCAGGAACCGCTATGACGACGCAGGTCGGTTCCTTAGGAACCGGAGATTCGGCTTTGCGGCGAGAACCGAACCGACAGGGCGGTCAGCTCTGTCGACGACATGGCAGCGCAGAGGTTTTCGGATGGGCTCTGCAGAAGGTGGCGGCCGTGGTGGGTGACTGATTGCCGAGCAGCCGCATGGGTAGCAGGCAGAGCGGTTCCTAGGGAACCGGCCGCCGCCCTTTGGACTATCACCGGTTCTCCGGGAACCGGTTCAAAGGAATTGCTCCCAGACTGGTAGCCCGCCATGCTTGGCTAGCAAGCGCATGAGAGAGTTGTAGGGCGGTTCCCTGGGAACCGCCTCTATGCGAGCCGTGCAGGCGGCGCTGAGCCCTGAAGCGAGATGCCGCGCGATGCGGTGTCACCTGTTCGTTCTGGGCGGCGCCTGGGGGCGGTAGCCAGCGTCAGCCGGTGCAGAAGAAGTCGGGGCTGGGGAGTCCGGTGGGGACGCCGGTGGCCGAGAAGTGGGTGTGTCTTCTCGATATGGCGTTACTGGAGTGATCACACCCCCTCTGACCTGCGCTTTTGCAAGCCTACCCAAGGTGTCGTTATTTTATAGACGTCTTTGATCTTGGATCGGCGAGGAGATTCTCCTGAACGAAACCGGTTCTCTGGGAACCGGCGGGGCCGGGAGACCCGGTTCCCGAGGAACCGGGGCGATGCATGAAATCGGTTCCTGCAGAACCGGAGGGGGCAGGGCTTGTTTCCTGTGGACCGGAGTGCCCAACGACTGGTTCCCGAGGAACCGGGGATCGGTTTCCTTCCTTCGGTTCCCAGGGAACCGAAGGAACACTTTGTTCGCCCGGTTCCCTGGGAACCGATCGGGCGCATCGACCGCCTGGTTCCCTGGGAACCGGATGAGCGTTGCTTCACCGGTTCCCGGGGAACCGGCGGAAGACCCCGCTTCATCGGTTCCCCCGGAACCGATGAGAGAGCGACCTGCTTCTCCGGTTCCCGAAGAACCGAAGGAGCGCTGCCATATCGGTTCCGGGGGAACCGGGGGGACCTCCCGCCCCGCCGGTTCCGCGGGAACCGAAGGCATCCTCCGTTCCAGGAGAGTCCTGGAATCTGATACGCGTCCGCGCGTCAGCCTTCCGGCGGTTCCGCGGGAACCGCTACCGTCCAAGCGTCACTCTCTCAAGCACTGAAGGACTGCAATGCCCCGAGGCAAGACCGGAGGACGTCCCGCACACGCTCCGAACGTCCTTAAGCAGCGGCCGTTGATCGAACCCCCGGAGCCAGGGACCGGCCAGCCGGCACCGGTCGAACAGATCGCCCCCAACCCGGAGAACCCTCGGGGCGCGCAACTCGACGCGGCCCAGGTCGCGTCGATGCGGGAGTCCATCGCCCGCTACGGCCTCCTCCAGGCGTTGGTCGTGGTGGACCTGGAGGTGTTCCTCAAGGACTATCCGGAGCACAAGGGACAGTTCGGGCCGGACGTCAAGTACGTCATCGTCACCGGCCACATCCGCCACGCGGCGATCACGAGCCTGCTCGCCGACGAGGACCCCGAGTTCGAGGAGCGCCGGAAGTCCCTCCGGGAAGTCCGCATCGACGTTCAGAACCATCTGATCGACGACCTCGATGCGATCTTCCACCAGGAGAACCAGAAGCGCCTCGACCTCAACGTCTTCGAGGAGGCGCTGATCTTCCAGCGGCTGCAGCAGCGCAAGGGGTTCAGCCACGCCCAGATCGCCCAGGGGCTCGGCGTCAGCAAGTCCACCGTCACCAAGCGGCTCAAGCTGCTGGAGCTCAACGACGCCGGGCGCGCCCTGGTGCTGGACGGCCGGATGCAGGTGGCGACCGCTTACGAGCTCGTCTCGGCGCTACCCGGCCAGCCCGACCTGGTCGTGGCCGCCTTCGAGCTCATCGAGACCGAACGGCTCTCGCCCAGCGAGGCCGTGAACCAGGTCGTGCTCGCCGAGACCGCCGAACCCGCCGCCGAAGAGCAGGCGCCGGCCGAGAGCGTCGAGGGTGAGGTTGCCGCCGGGGAGATCGGGGAAGGAGAGGAAGGCCAGGACACCGCTGAAGGCGGTGGCATGGGCCTGGCGCTTCCGCCTGGCGTGCACATGGGTGACCCTGCTCCCCAGGAGAAGGTGCAGGCGGTCCAACCCCAGGACGCCGACAGCGCCGTGCCCGAGCCGCGTCCCGCCAACGACACGACCCCGCCAGCGCTGGCGCCAAGCGACGACGTGCGCGCCCGCACGCGTGCCGCCGCGCTCCGGGAGCGTGCCTGCGCCCAGCTGGTGGCCGAGTACACGCCCGCCGTGGACGACCCGCAGGCCACCCTCATCGCCGCAGGCGTGATCACCGCCGCCAGCACCCAGATCCTGAAGCAGGCCCACCGCTGGATGCGTGCGGCGGGCGATCCCGACGCCGAGCACATGGAGCCGTCCGCCTATGCGGCGACGGTCGTGGCGCGGGGGAACGCACCGCTGCTCAGGAAGCTCGCCTACGCCGTCGCGCTGGCCGGCGGGGAACGCCAGGCGAGCGACCGCCGTACGGGCCTGTCCCCGGCCGCCATCGCCCATATCCGGCACCTTCAAGACGCAGGCGTCTACGAGCCGGCCACCGAGCAGGAGCGCGTCGCGCTCGGCTCACCGGCCCCCGCCTCCGTCTGAGGTTGCCATCAGCCCTCTCCCCGTCCTCACCAACGGAGATCCAGATGTCAGAACTGCACCGCCCCACCTACGCGCCCCATCTGCCCCCCGTGCTCGCCGGCCTGAACCGCGCCGGATCGGTGGGCAAGACGACCTTCGGTGAGAACATCGCCGCCCAGGCGGCCCTGCGCGGTTACCGGGTGCTGTGCGTCGACGCCGACAACCAGGGCGACCTGAGCTTCTGGAACGGCTACGAGACCTACACCCCCGACGGCACCACCACCGTCCACGACGTCATGATCGGTCAGGCGGAGCTGGCGGACGCGATCGTCCCGGGCCGCACCCGCATCAACCCCGACGACCACGAGACCCCGTTCCGCTCCATCCCCGGCCTCGACCTCGTCCTGGGCTCCAAGGCCATGGAGCAGGCCGACTCGGAACTGGCCGAGGACCCCTTCGGCGTGTTCTGGCTGCAGAACGCCCTGGCCGAGGGGATCAAGGAGGACGAGTACGACCTCATCTACATCGACTGCCCCGCCTCCATGGGGCGGCTGTCGATCTCGCTGATCCTGGCGGCGACCAACATCGTGGTCTGCATGAAGCCGGCCCTGAAGGAGATCCGTGGCTCGGCCGCCATCACCGACAAGATCGACGAGATCCGCGCCAGCTACGGCCGCAGGCACAACGCCTCCGCCGAGGCCTCCTACTACTGGATCAACGAGGCCCGCAAGACCAAGTTCCAGGGCCAGTTCTACCTCGACGTCCAGGACGACGCCGTCGAGGCCTACGGCGACAAGATGCTCCCCCCGCTCGGCCAGGTCGGCCAGATCGCCGAGGCCTACGCCGCCCAGGAACCCCTGGCCATCTACAACCCCCGGCTTCCGGCCGTCGAGGTCTTCAACACCATGCTCGACCGGTTCGGCTTCCCCGAAAAGCACTGACCGAGCCCAACCGTCGGGGACCGGTTCCCGCGGAACCGGCCCCCAGCGGTTCCCGCGGAACCGGTAGGCCACCATGAAAGAACGCACCGGACGCGGACGCGGCCCCGCCCGTCCCGTCCCTTCGCACACCGCCGCCAAAGCGGCGGCCGTCGAGATCAAAGACCTTCGCCTGTCCTACGGCGCCGATGGAGTCGAACTCCTGCCCGAGGACAGCGACCTGCTGGGCCTGCTGGCCCATCTGCGCCGGTTCGGCGGGGTCGATCGGGCCGTGCACCCCGCCGACGCCCGGCGGCTGGCCGACCAGGAGTTCGCCAACGCCGCGGTCATCCTGCGCTACCTGGGCCACCAACTGCTCGTCGAAGAGCTCAAGCTGATCCAGCAGGCGCGCCAGGCGGGAGTGTCCTGGACCCGGGTCTCCCACAGCCTGGGCTACAAGACCCGGCGCGGTGGCGAAGGCCGGGCGGTGAGCCTGGAAGCGGCGGTGAAGGCCGTCGAGGACGCGCGGGCGCTCGCCGACAAGAGCGCGGCGGTCGTGCCGCGGCCCCGGGACGCGGCGGAGGTGCGCCGGGCCCGCCGGGCCGATCTGATCGTCGACGACTGGCAGATCCGGCACGTGCGCTCGATGGTCGAGGTCACCGAGGAGCTGATCAAGTTTCGGGACCGGTTGCCGCACGGCGAGTTCACCGAGGAGTTCCTGGACGATCTGGCGGAGGCCATGGAGTCGGCCGGCGAGTCGAGCAAGGGCCGCCGTCGCTTCGTCGTCTGGTTCCGGGCCACGGCCGGCGACCTCCTGGCCGCCGCCGAGGAGCAGCCGCCCGAGCCCGACGTCCAGGCGTTGCTGGACAGGACGCGGCAGCTCTGGTTGCGGGCGCGCCAGGCGGAGGAGCTCGCGGCCGGATGATCCGAGAGCCGCTGTGGCGTTCGCGTGCGCCTTGGTACCGGGCGGCGGATACCGCGCGGTGAACGAGGCGCTCAACGGGCCGTGAGCGCATTCGTGCGGCGTTGCGAGACGGCTTGCCGAACTGCGGCAGGCCGCGGACGACGGCAGACGGTCGCGTCGCAGAAGCAGGGGAGGCACGGAGGCGGAGGCACGCGGCCGTGTCGGGCCCGCCGGGCAAGGGTAGATCATCGATGCGGCGACGGGCCCCGCGACGATGAACAGGGAGCGCCCAGATGTCCAGTGACTCGGAGACCTCTCACCCCGGCGTCCACGGAGTCCAGCACCATGCCGCGACCTCCGGCGTCTTCGGCAGGGCCTCCTCCCACGCGGACGGGAACAAGGACATGCCGTCTTCGGTGGACGGCCGTCCGGGGCTGTTCGACCAGTTCGCGCAGGGCGCCAGCCGCTTCGCCTCGCGCCCCCTGTTCTTCACCGGCTGCGTGCTGCTGGTGGTGCTCTGGGTCCCGTCGTTCTTCCTGCTGGGCAGCCTCGACACCTGGCAGCTGATCATCAATACCGCCACCACGATCGTCACGTTCCTGATGGTGGCGCTGCTGCAGAACTCCCAGACGCGCGCCGACCTGGCCACCCAGCACAAGCTCAACGCCATCGCCCAGGGGCTGGCCGCGCTCATGAACCATGCGGCCGCCGACAGCCCCCAGCTCCGGCGCGACATCGGCGAGCTGCGCGAGGCCGTGGGGCTGGAGGAGCGGGAGAGCGCCTGAGCTCCCGCGTTCGGTTCCGGCTCACCGATGCGGTGAGAGCCGGTGACGAGCGCGATCAGGATTCACGCTGGGCCGGTCCGCCTCCGGCGTGCTGAACGGCGAATGCCGAAATAGCGCGACCACTCGCCGCCGACCAGGAAAAATCGACGCCCGGCAGGGCCGCCGGTCGTGCGGTACGCGATAGCACGCCGGATCCGCCTCCCCGCCGGGAGCACCTTAAAAGAATTGCTCGCGCCCTGTCATGAATTTCTTCCGACACTCTCCCACGAAACTGCTCCTCATGGGCAATACGGAAGATACGGCGTGATTTTATGGACGCGTTTTGCCTAATGAGAGGCCGGGTATCGCTCCTGAGGCGCGAGATATTCCGTGAAAGTTTATGGCGATATTCGCGCCGCCTTTTTCCAGGAGCAGGTCTGCACGGAAGGAACACCATGTTCAGACGAACGGTCGTGCTCGGCGCAGCCGCCACCGCGGTTGTCCTGGGGGGAGCCGGCGCCGGCTCGGCGAGCATCGGACAGGGCCGCGGCGAATCGGGCAGCGCCGCCGCTCCCGCCGTCGACCTTCACCTCGTCGCCAACAGCGAGACGGCGGCGCCGGGCACGGAGGCCACCGTCACGCTGCGGATCGGGAACAAGGGCACCGCGCCGACCAAGCAGGCGGCCGTCGTCCAGGTGGTGACCCCCTTCTACACCTCGCTCGGGAAGAAGCCGCCCAAGGGCTGCCAGGCGACACCGGCCACCGCCACGCCACCGCTGCCGCAGACCGTCAAGTGCACGGTCCCCGCGGGGATCAAGCCCCAGGGGAACGAGAAGGTCGCCCTGCCCCTGCTGGTGGCCAAGAACGCGCCCCGGGGGACGCTGCCCGGGGCCGCGCTGGTGACGCCGGCTCCCAAGGAGCCCGATGCCTTCCCCGGCGACAACCTGGCGGCCTTCACGATCCTCGTGCTGGGCGGCTGACGGGACCGATGCGCCTCGTCGCGCGCAGTGGGGAGGAGCCGGAGGGAATCCGCGTGCGCACTTCTCACGCGGCTCGGTGAATCCCTTGGAAATAGCGAAAGGCCGCAGCTCCCCTGCGGGAGCTGCGGCCTTTCCGCCGGCGTGTGTCAGTCGCCGAACGAGCCGTTGACGCAGTCACCCTGCTCGTAGGTGATGCCAAGGATGTTGTGAATCGCCGCGCCGACGCCCGCCACGTCGATGCTGCGGCAGGTCTGGATGCCGACGATCTGGACGTTCTCCGGTCCCTCGGCCATGGCCGGGGAGGCAGCGAACGCCATGAATCCGGCGCCACCGATGAGGGCGGACGCGACCAGTCGCTTAACCATGGAAGTCTCCGTTCGAAGTGAGAGCGTCTTGCGGTGCCCCGGCTGAAAGCTCATCCCCAAGCCCACCCGCCGGAACTCCGCTCTCGATCGCACCGCAACTCTCGCTGAGGGGCAACTGTTTCAATCCGCGCTTTGTATATACGTTGCATCTAACTAGCGGACACTTTCCATGCTGCGAGCGCGCTGTCCGGTTAAGGGCGTATTGCCGGGCCGACGAAAGGGCGTACGCGGTCCGGTTCCGGCATGGCAGCGGAAATACCCCCGCCCCGGGCGGTGATCACCCGCTCCGCTCTCCCGGGTCAAGCGGAGGCCAATGCCCCGCAAAGGCTTGGCGGTCCCCATGCCCTCGCGGTGTACGGTACGAGCGGTCGAAAGCGCGATGAAATGCCACCTGACCTGCTCGCTTGCGATGCCGGCGCGAGTGGGGGCCGGAAAGTGGCGGCCGAACAGATGTGCCGAACCGCTGGCCCCTTTGCAGTTAATCAGGCACTCTACCGGCGGGACACACCGATGATTTGGAGTTTCCCGCGGCGGCCGCAATAAGCGGTGTTATGGTTTCCACGTCGTGAAGCGGCGGCGATCGCGTCGCCATGGATTGTGCAGCCAGAGTTGTGCGGACAAAGGAGAGCGCAGATGCAGTCGGACGCGGCCCAGCGCGGAGCAGCAGTGCTCCAGGGGCGTCCTTACTGCGCGCTTTTCCGGACGGCCGTGCGCTTCGGCGGCCTGGCCGTTCTCACCGTCCTGGCATGGATGCTGGGCGCGGCCCTGGCCCAATCGACCTCGACGGCCGCCACCGCGGCCGACGCTCCGTCCGCCTCGACCCCGGCCGCGAAGCGGTCGGCGTGCAAGGGCAGGTCGTGCGGTCAGGACGTGCGCCTGCAGACGAAGACCTCCTTGGCCGGAGGCGCGGCGCGGTTCGCCCGACTGATGAACCGCGTGACGTCCTCCGGTTCTGCGGGAGGCGCTCGGGCCGGCGACGCCCACGTGCTGAACGAACGCGAGCTGGCGCTCATCGGGCCACGCGTCGAGCGCGCCCTGGGCGGCGCCGTTCGCCCGGGTTCGCGTGGCAGGGCGGGCGGTGCCGACACCGAGCACGGCCTCGGCGCGACGCGACTCGCCAAGGACGCCACGAAGGCGGCCCTGGCCACCGGCACCGACGCGTTGCGGTTGCCCCGGCACGTGGACCTCCAGGAGGTGGGGACGCCGGCCCGCGCACTGGAGCGCGTCGCCAAGCCAGCCCTGTCCCAGGTCCAGGTCCACGGGCACGGCGTGCTGGAGCGCGCCGACGCCGCCGCGGCCGGCCTGCTTCCCTCAGAACGCCTCGCCGCTCCCGTCGCGCACATCTCCAGGCTGGCCGAGACGGCCGAATCCGTGACGACGGCGAACGTGCCTTTGACGGGGCTCCCGACAGTGGCCGGGTCGCCCGGCCCGCAGCAGCTCCAGACCCAGACGCCCGTCGTCCCGGCCGCCCCTGCCTCCGGTGAACTCGACACCGTCCGCGGCATCGCCCAGACCGTTCATCCTGAAGGCGTTCCGGGGGACGCGCGGGACCCGAGGTCCGTCCGCTCCATCTGGAGCGGCGCGGAACCGGCCGCGCGCACGCCCGTCACCTTCCGTGCCGAAGCCGTCTCCTCGCTCCCCGGCGCCCCCGCTCCCCTGGCCCCCGCAGGCCACCACACCCATGACGACGTGCTGCCGCACGGCGGCCACGGCGCCGGTACCGGCGCGAGCATGTCGTCGACCGTCCTGCTGACGGCCCCCGCGGCCGCCGGCCGGCCGATGTTCGACCAGCCGGGCCTGGCCGACGCGGCGATGTCCGCCTCCCCGGCCGTCGTCCCCGACTAGGGGCCCCGACCGGCCCCGTCCAAGCGCCGCTCAGCGCTTGCCCGCGATCACCTCGGTCCACCCCGCACGCGCATGACGCGCGCCGCTCCGACGCGGCAGCGGGCCCGGCCGACACCGGTCGCCCTCTCACCAGACCTTCCTTCCGCAGGCAGCGGTCCCGTCGAACCGCCGCCCGCCCTGACCGCCTGCCGGCGGTCAGGCAGCCACAACCGATCGAAACTGGAGCACATCATGCGCAACTGGGCCAAGAACACCAGCCGTGCCGCTCTCGTGGCCGCCGGTGCCGTCGTCATCGGCACCAGCATGGCCTCGGCCACGGCCCTCGCCGACATCCACACCTCCGGCGACGGCAGCGTGCTGGGCGGCAACCAGCTCAACGCCCCGGTGTCGGTGCCGGTGAACCTGTGCGGCAACGCCGTGGCGGTCGTCGGGCTGGCCAAGGGCGCCTGCCTCGGCGCGGCCACCGTCACCAACCACGACTCCGGCGGCCACCTGCACACCTCCGGCAACGACAGCGTGCTGGGCGGCAACCAGGCCAACGTCCCGGTCAGCGTCCCGGTCAACGTCTGCGGCAACAGCGCCGCGGTGCTGGGCATCGCCAAGTCGCACTGCAAGGGCGGCGCGCACGTCCTCAACGAGAACGGCGGCGGCAACCTGCAGACCTCCGGCAAGGACAGCGTGGGAGGCGGCAACCAGGCCAACGTGCCGATCAGCGTCCCGGTCAACGTCTGCGGCAACAGCCTGGACGTCGCCGGGGTCGCCAAGTCCGGCTGCAAGGGCGCCTCGACGGTCACCAACGCCGTCGACCAGACGGTGACCGCGGGCCACCACGCCGAGAACGTCGGCCAGGCCCTGCCCTCGACCAAGCGGCAGGCCACGATCGACAAGCTGGCCAAGAACAAGGTCGTCAGCAAGCTGCTGTCCAAGACGCGGCGCCCGTCGCTGTCGGTCCCGCCGAAGGCCGCCAGCGCGAGGACGCTGCCCTCGACCCAGCGCCGCGCCACCGGCGCGGCCGGCGGCCACCCGGAGACCCCGAAGATGAAGCCGCAGGAGGTCGTGCGCAACCTCGTCGCGGCGCTCGGCGTGCCCGTCCCGAACGCGAACGGCACGGGCGACCGCCCGCGCCTGCCCCTGGAGGGGCTGCCCGTGAACGTGGCGGGCCAGCCGGTCTTCCCGTAACACCCGGCACCGAACGCAGGACCGCAACACCGAACGCAGAACCGACGGCCCTTCCGATCCCGTCCGGCGACCCCGGCGGAAGGATTCCCCACGGGCCGCGATCGATCGATCATCCCTGCTTGTGACGCGGACGTCCGGGCCGCGCCGGCGGACAGGCCGGCAGCCCGGGACCGCGTCCCCAAGCCGCCGTGCGAACACTGCTGCAGCGTGAGAGCACGGCCCGCCAGCGGACGGGGGGCACCGAACGGTGCCCCCCGTTCACCAGTTGCCAGGGCGACCCCGGTTCCCGTCTCGACCCTCGCGAGAGCGGCGCGTCCCCACCGGAACGGGTCCGCACGGTCACCTGACCTCACCAGGGCGGCGATGTCCCGTCGCCGCCGTGAGAGGAGTTCGCATGCCGCGTCACAGGACACTCCGCAGCCGGCTCCGCCGCCGCACCGCCTACGGGACGATGCTGATCGCCGGGCTGGGCGCGGCCGTCCCCCTCGCCGCGGTGACCGCCTCGCCGGTCAGCAACGCCGAGAACACCGTGCACGCCTCGGCGGCGGCCAGCACGCTCGGCGCCCGCACCCGGGCGCCCAGGGACGAGCCGACCTACGTCAAGCTGTCGATTCCGGCGATCTCGCTGTCGGAACCGGTGCGCGAGGGCGTGGACGACCAGACGCTGTACCGCGGGATCGGGCACTACCCCGGCACGACGCTGCCGGGGAAGACGGGCAACGCCGTGTACCTCGGGCACAGGACCCAGGGCCACGCGCCCTTCGCCGATCTCGACCGTCTCCGCGCAGGGGACCGGATCGTCGTCGAGTCGCTGGGAGAGACCTTCACCTACCGGGTGACCACGAAGAAGATCATCCCGCCGACGGCCCTGGACGTGCTCGCCCCGGTCCCCTTCCAGCCGGGCAAGGCCGCGCGCAAGAGCACCGTCACGCTCATCACCTGCCATCCCAAGGGGTCCGACGCGCAACGGCTCATCATCATGGGCGACCTCTCCGAGAGCGCCAGCTCGCCCCGTCCCGGGTACTGAGCGGCTCTCCTGGGCGGCAAGACCGCCCCTCCCGGCCGAGCCCACAAGGCACGGCACCTTCGCGGGACCGGATGTCGCGACGCGAAGCGCACCGTCCCGTCCGCTGGTCCCCGAATCCTTTTCCGAACACCAAAGTGTGCCGGTCAGGGGTTCGGGGACCGCGGTCCGAACTCGCCGCATGCGGCACCGATCGCGGCCGACTTCTTCGCGTGCCCGCTCAGATCGGTCAACGGCGCACCCGATAGCGCAGGTGAAGCACCCGGTCGCCTTGGATCACCTCGTCAGGGCCCTCCAGCAGGTGCTGCGCGCGGACCGAGCCGAAGTAGCGCTTGCCGGACCCGAACACCACGGGGACGACGTCCATGCGCACCTCGTCGACCAGGCCCGCGGCGAGCACCTGGCCGCCGACGTCGCCGGCGGCGACCTCGACCACGCGGTCGCCCGCGAGCTCCTGCGCCCTGGCCACGGCCGCCTCGACGCCGTCGACGAAGTGGAACGGCGCCTCGGGGTCCCAGCCCTCGGGCTCCGGCCGGTGCGTCACGACGACCACGTGGTCGATGCCGCTCGGCGGCCTGCCGCCCCAGCCGTCCGTCAGGTCGAAGACGTGGCGGCCGACGATCGTGACCCCGATCCGGTCCCAGTACGGCCGGGTGTAGTCGTAGGAGGATCGCGACACCTTCAGCTGGCCGCTCTCGTCCAACGGGACGTCGCCGCCGGACAACCAGTCGAACAGCGGTCCGGGCAGGTCGTTCTCGTCCGCGACGAAGCCGTCCACCGACACCGAGCTGTACATGACCACCTTGCCCACGGGGCTCTCCTCTGCTTCGGGGTGGCCCAAATTAGCCTTTCGTGAGCTGTCGCTCTTGTAAGAAATCAATCGGCCGGCAGCGGCCAGCCGTCCAGCGTGTGGCCGGGATGCTCGCGCAGGAACCGCCGCCGGATCTCGACGTACCGGGTCGGCGTGAGCCCGGTGAACGCCCGGAACTCGTGGCCGAAGTGGGCCTGGTCGAAGTAGCCGGCGCCGCTGGCGAGCTCGCCCCAGTCGACCGGTCCGGCGGGGTCGATCGCGAACACGGTGGCGGTGAAGCGGTGGGTGCGGGCCAGCCGCTTCGGCGTGACGCCGATGAGCTGCTTGAACCGCTGCGCCAGATGAGTGCTGCTGACACCGGCCGCCGCGCTCAGGTCGCCGATCGCGACCGCCCCGCCGGTCGCCGCGATGACGCTGCTCGTATGGCGGACCAGCCCCAAGCCGGCGGTCTCGCGCAGCCGTCGCATCAGCTCCTCTTCGAGCAGTGTCAGCATCTCGTGCGGCCCGGCCGCCGTGGCCAGCCGGTCGCGCAGCTCGGCGACGGCGGGCCGTCCCCAGACCTGCTCCACCGTCACGGGCCGGTCACGCAGCTCGGCTGCGGGCATCGGCAGGAAAGGCGCCAGCCCCCACGGCTTGAAGTGCACGCCGACGGACCGGGTCCGGAGCGGGTAGCCGAACTCCAACGCGCGGGTGGGCATGGTGACCACGCAGCCGTCGGCGTACTCGGCCGTCTCGATGTCGGTGCCGGCGCGGATGCGGAACGGCGCCCCGAGGTTGACGATGAGCAGCGCCGCCGGCATCGGCGGCAGCGTCAGCCGGGCGTACGGCGACGCCCCCTCCAGGTAGTAGAGGTCGTCGATCAGCCCGTCCAGCGGCGGTCCCGGCACTCTGGACACGTACTCCATGCCCACAGCATCGCCGACGCTCCGCCGGCATCGCGCGCTGGGCCGGTCCGGCCGCGCTGCCGCCGGCATCGAGCCGGCGTCGTGCCTCCCGGCACGCGATACGCCGTGGGCACGAGAGTTCCGCCGAAGACGCGGAAGGGAGATGGAGGGGTCACACGCTGCGGGGGCAGTGATCGAGCATGCGTGTGACCCGCTCTCCATCCCGTCAGGTGATGCCGCCGGGCCCCGGGTGCGCACGCAGCGGGGTGGTCTGCACCCGGTTCGGGTTGACCGGCGAGCCTCCTGATCAGGGCTAACGCTACCGGCCGGGGACGAGGGAGGCGTGGCGGGCGGATCGGTGGTCGCCTGGCGGCCGCAAACCTGCGGCGAGCGGCGGCACGCCGGGTAGCGGTCGAACCGAAATGGGTTTTGGTCTCGAAGAAGAAACCGGAGCGGCCTCGTCCGGGCCGCACCATCACCACGCCGGACGGTCAGCCGCGCTCGGGACGGCGCAGGCGCACCAGCCGCAGGTGCCGCTGGAACCCCTGGTAGATGGTCTGGAGCTCGCGCTCGACCGCCTCATCGATGCGCAGGTGGGGAGCGGCCGTCACCACCCGTTCCGCGGCCGCGCGTATCTGGGCTTCGCTCACCGCACCCGGCGCGCGGCGCGCGTCCGGTCCGAGGGAGGAGTCGGAGAAGGCATCGAAGTCGGTGCGCCGACGGCTGTTCACGGGTTTGGTTCCTCGGGGAAAGCCTGGTTGAGCGGGTGGATCATTCCGGCGCCGGAAGCGCCGGCCGCACGGTGGGCCCGCGCTCCGACGCAGGTCGCGCGCGGACCCTGCGACGGGTGCCGGGGGGGGGGCCGGGGGGGGGGGGGCGCCGCCCCCCCCCCCCCCCGGGGGGGCCCCCCCCCGGCCGGCCCCCCCGGGGGCCCCCCCGCCCCCGGCCGCGCGGCGGGCCCGGCCGCCCCCCGGGCCCCCCGGGGGCCCCCGCCCCCCGGGGGCCCGCCCCCGCCCCCCCCCCCCCGGCCCCCCCCCCCCCCCCACCCGCCTCACGACGCGGCTTCGCCCGGCCGGGCAGGGCCAAGGAGCTGCCCGGCCGGACGGCGCGGTCAGTGCGTGGGGTGCAGCTGCGCTTCGGGAGCGGCCGCCGGAGCGGCGGTGGTGACCAGAGCGTTCTCCGCGATGTGCTCGGCGATGCGGCGGGCGCAGAAGTCGGCGCCGTGCACGAAGCGCATCACCGGGCCGAAGCTGGCCGCGGCGGTCAGGCCCGCGAAGTACAGGCCGGGCATCGAGGACTCGAAGTGCGACCCGAGCTTGGGCGAGCGGTACAGCGTGTGCAGCCGGTCCCGGATCTCGGGCGACAGGACGGTGATCCTGTCCACGTCGACGGCGAAGCCGGTCGCCGAGATGACGTGGTCGGCCGTCGTGATCTGCGGGTGGCCCTGCTCGGAGACCGTCGTCACCACGGCCCGGCCGTCGGCCTCGCCGGCACCGGTGACCCGCTGGCCGAGCGTGACCTCGATCCGCTGGTCGAGCCGGTCGCGCAGCCACCAGGACCCGGCGGGCCCCATCGTGTTGCGGACGACCTTCTGCCGCGTCCGGTCGGTGAGCAGGCGCGTGGCGGAGGGGTGCTCCGACCAGATCCAGGTGCGCCAGCCGCGGCCGAGGCCCGACTGCGGGCCGCGCAGCAGCCGTCCCGCCAGCGACGGGTCCGGCTCCGGCCGGGCGTTCCAGGCCAGGCGGGGAGTGCGGGTCACCACGTGCGGGCGCGCCCCGGCGTCGGCGAGCAGCACCGCCGTCTCCAGCGCCGACTGCCCGGCGCCGACCACGACCACGTCCGCGCCGGTGAAGCGGGTGAGGTCGCGGTGGTCGGAAGCGTGCGACAGCAGCCCCGCGGGCAGGGAGGCCAGCTCGGACGGCGTGTAGGCGAACGCGCCGACGCCGATGGCGATCACCACCGACCGCGCCCGGATCCGCTCCCCGGTCGCCAGCGTGGCGCGGAAGCCCTCGATGTCGCGCTCGACGCCCACGACCTCGGTGGGCTCGGCCTGCTCGGCGAGCTGGCGGGCGAACCAGCGGCCGTAGGAGACGAAGGTGTCCAGCGGGATGGGCCGCCCCATGGCCCAGCCGGCCTGGTAGTCGGTGAACCTCCGCCCCGGCGTGGGAGAGCCCAGGCTGGAGGCGAAGGGCTCGGACTTGAGGAACATGCCGACCGGCATGTTCTCGCCCCAGAACCTCATCGGCGTGCCGATGATCCGGGTCCGCAGGCCCCGCCCCTGGGCATGGGCCGCGATGGACAAGCCGTAGGGGCCCGCCCCGACGATCAGCACGTCGGTGGCCGAGTCGTTCACAGGTGCTCTCCGTATTCTCTGGTGAGTTGCGCCCGTGCCGCGAGCGGGCGGGCGGGTGATGGTGGTGGGAGCGGCGGGCGCCGCCGGGTCCGGCGGGCGCCTGCCGCGTCGGGCTAGGTCCGCCGGCGCAGGGGCCGCAGCGCTCGCTGTGCGAGCGCGCGGACCGGCCAGCGCAGGCTGTGCGCGCCCACCGCGAGGAGCGGCGCGAGGTCGTCGTGCGCGTACCAGGCGTGCTCGCCGGCACGGCGCACCGTCCTGAGGTCGGCCCGCAGTCCCGCGGGGTGCGCGACGGCGTGCTGGAGGCAGTGGTTCTCCACCACCAGGGTGCGGCCGTAGTCGGGCAGGACGGGGGGCACCGGACGGCCGGACAGGTGGAGGTGCTGGACCCTGACCAGGTCCAGGCCCTGGCGGTCGCGGAACAGCCGGAACTGCGCGCCGAGACGGGGGTTGAAGTCGACCAGGTGGTAGACGCGGGACTCGGTCTCCCGGAAGTCCAGGTCGACCATCCCGCTGTAGCCCAGCGTCTTGACCAGGGTGTGCGCGACCTGCTCCAGCTCGGGGTTGGCGACCCACTCGCCGGCGACGGTGTGCCCGGCCCGCACCGGGCGCGCCAGGTGCTTGCGGCCGGTGCCGCCGAACAGGCAGGCCGACGACTGGTCGAAGTAGCCCTGGAAGAACCAGTCGCCCTCGCTGTGCCCCACCAGGCGCTGGAGGATCAGGGGACCGGCGGCGCGGTGGGCGGGGGTGAGGGACAGGGCGTGGAGCCGCTGGGCCTGCTCAACGGTGTCGACCATGGTGGTGCTGCGCCCGCCCGGCGCCAGCGACCAGGGACGCGACCACTTGGCGATGAGGGGCAGCCCCAGCGCTTCGACGGCGGCGGCGGTCGCCTCGGCGGAATCGGGGACGCGGCTCGGCGGGCACTCGATGCGGTGGTCGGCGCAGTGGGCCAGCAACCGGGACTTGTCGGCGACCTGCTCGGGCAGGTGCGGCGGCTGCCGCGGCAGGACGAAGCGCTCCCCGAGCAGGTCGGCGTGGCGGGCGGCGAACAGCGCGCCGGCGTCGTCGACCGGCAGGAGCAGGGCGGGACGGCCGATCCGCTCGGAGAGCCCGGCCAGATGCGCGGCCAGCCGCAGGGGTTCGTCGGGGGCGGGACCGAAGGGCAGGGCCTGGTGCAGGTGGCGCGAGCGGGCCGAGGGGCTGCCGCGCTCTTCGAGCATGGCGTGCACCTCCACACCCGCCCGGCCCAGCGACCGGATGGCGCCCAGCGTCCCGTGGTGGAGCGGGTACCGGTTGGTCCGCAGGATCAGTACCGGCAGGCTCTCATCAAGGTCTGGTTGCATGAGGATTCGTTCGTCTCGCAGCATGGGCCGTCCGCCCGAATTCATGGAAAAAGGCACAACTTGGACTGCCCATGAAAGAGGTAAATTTTGTCGCCAGAGGAGTGCCCACCTGTTCGTCGGTGGCGGTCAAGGGCAGACTTTACTCATGGGGGCCGACTACATCCACTCTCTGCTTCGGCGATTTCTCGATGCGAGCGGGAAATGGATACGGCCGAGAGGTCCATGGACGCTTTATGTCGCATCTATCGGCCTTGGGCTGGCGCTGTGCGCCTCGCTGACCGCGTGCGTGGGCCCCCTGCTGCCGTCGCCGACCGCCCGCGCCGTTCCGCTGGGCGCCTTTCTGGGCTCGGACGCCCGCGGCGTGCGGAGCATAAAGCCCTTCGAGAAGTGGCTGGACTCCCCCGTGGACGTGGGGCACACCTACATGCCGGGCGAGCGGTGGTCGGCCATCGAGGGGTACAAGGAGATCATCGGGCCGTGGGCCGCCTGGAAGGTCGCCAACCCCGACAAGCTGCTGGTCATCAACGTGCCGATGATGGCCGGCAACGAGGCCGGGCTGTCCGACGGCACCGTGGCCAGGCTGCTGCGGGTCGGGGCCTCGGGCGCGTTCGACAAGCACTACCTCAGGCTGGCCCAGCGCCTGGCCGAGTCCGGCGTCAAGGACGCGATCATCGTGCCGGGCTGGGAGATGAACGGCGTCACCTACAGCGGCCGCTGCCGGCCCGACCCGGCCGCGTGGAAGGCCTACTGGCGGCGCATCGTCACCGCGATGCGGTCGGTCCCCGGAATCACCTTCCGCTTCGATTTCACCGCCACCCGCGGGCGGGACGCCATCCCCTGGACCGAGTGCTATCCGGGCGACGACGTCGTGGACATCATCGGTTCCGACTCCTATGACCAGCCCGCCGGAAAGTCTTTCGACTACCACATCAACGAGCCCTACGGGCTCAAAGCGCACGCCGATTTCGCCAGCGACCACGGAAAGCCGATTTCGTTCCCCGAATGGGGGTTGTTCCGAAATGGCGATAATCCTGACTACATCAGGGGGATGCACGCCTGGATGCAGTCGCACAATGTCGTGTACCAGACGGTCACCGACTACTGCCCGCACGGGCTCTGGGGCTGCGACGACAATCCGCGCTCGGCGGCGGTCTACCGCTCCCTGTTCGGGGGGCGCGGCGTTCCGCCGTCGTCCCCGCCGGTGACGAGCCCCGACTGCCCGGCCGTCTCGCCGACCGTGCCGCCGGTGGTGCTGCCGTCGCCGACTCCCGGCGTGCCGAACGTGGCTCCGTCGGTTCCCGCGACGCCTCCGGTCGTCGCGCCGGGGGCGCCTCAGGCTCTCGCCCCCAACGCGCCGGGCGCGGCCACACCCGCCGCACCCGCCGGGGCGAACGCGGGCCCGCCGGGTGCGCCGCAGCCGTCGGCTCCCGCAGCGCCGGGTGCGCCGAGCGCGCCCAGTACGCCGGGTGCACCGGCCGCGCCGGGTGCGCCGAGTGGCCCGAGTGCGCCGAGTGGCCCGAGTGGTCCGGGCGTCCCAGGCGAGCCGGGTGCGCCGGGATCGCCGGGTGAGCCGGGGGCACCAGGTCAACCAGGTTCGCCGGGGCAGCCGGGTTCACCCGGTGCGAGCGCGTCCGCCGCTCCCTCGCCCAGCCCCTCCGCGACGTGCACCCCGTCCACGAGTCCGTCGTCCTCGTTCACCCCGGTCGCGCCGTCCGCGCCAGGCCCCGCGACGCCGGATGCGCCGGTCAATCCACCGGCATCGGGGCAGGAACCCACGACGGCGCCCCGGTCCCCGTCGCCATCGCCGTCGCTCGCGGTTCCCACGGAAACGGGCGCTCCGCCCACGCCTCCGGTCCAGAGCACGGCATCGGCCCAATCGTCGGCGACGCCGCCGCCGGCCGCCGCCACGCCCTCCGGCCAGCCTCAGCCGCCGGGCGCGCCGGAACCGGCGCCGACCCCTTCCGGCCCGTCCACGAGCGCGACGCCGACACGACCGGCGCCCACCTCGGGGACAACGGCGCCATCGACTCCTGCCGGCAGCGGCCCGCCGCCCGCACCCGCCTCCCCCGCGCCCCGCGCCCCGGCCGGCACGCCCGCGCCGTCCACCGGCGCATCGCCGACGAGGCCATGAGTGAGGTCGGCCAGACGGGCGAACGTGACCGTCGCGTCGAAGGCCGCCGCGCCCGCCGCCGCGGCGGCCCCCTCGGCGTCGGCCAGCGCGGGGTCCAGCAGCCTGGCGGCGACGGCCTCGGCCAGCCCGGCCGCATCCTCGGCCGCCACCAGCGCGCCCGTCCCGGGCCGCACGACCTCCGCCAAGCCGGGGATCTCGGTGGCCACCAGCGACCGGCCCGCCGCCAGCGCCTCCAGCGCCGTCAGCGGCAGCCCCTCCCACCGGGAGGGCAGCACCATCACGGTGGAGGCGGCGAGCCAGGGGCGGGTGTCGGCCACGGCGGGAACGAACACCACCCCTGAGCCCGACCGCTCGCGCAGCGGGTCGACGGCGTCGCCGTCGCCCACCAGGGCCAGCAGGGCCTGCGGGCAGCGGGCCCTGATCCGCGGCCAGGCGTCCAGCAGGACGTCCTGGCCCTTCTGCCGGGTCACCCGCCCGACGCACACCGCGACCGGCACGTCCTGCGGCAGCCCGAGCGCGGACCTGGCCGCGATCCGGGCGCCGGCGTCCATGCGGTGGAAGCGGCGACGGTCCACCCCGTTGCGGATCACGTGGACGGTGCCGCGCACGCCGGCCTCCCGTCCCTGGTCCAGCTCCCCCTGCCCCACGCACACCAGGGCGTCGGCCCTGCGGGCCGCCGCCCGCTCCCAGAGCAGGCTCGCCCGCCCCTGCGCCCCGCCGGCCGCGAGCCAGGACCAGCCGTGTGGCTGGAAGACCACGCGCCTGTTCCGGGCGACCAGCGGCAGCCGGCCCACCAGGCCGGCCTTGGACGAGTGCAGGTGCACCACATCGGGATCGAACCGCTCGACGGCCGCGCCCAGCCTCAGCGCCTCGCCCAGCATGCCCGCCCCCGGCGAGCGCCGCGCCCGCCATGGCAGGTGCTCGATCCCGGCCGCCGCGAGGTCCGCGGCGAGCTCGCCCTCGGGCGGGCACGCCACCGCCACCCGCCAGCCCCGCCGGATCTGCTCCCGCGCGGCCTGGACGACGTAGACGGCCACGCCGCCGTGCGTCGGCTGGCTGACGTGCAGCACGCTCACCGGGGCCCGCATCGGGCTCACGACTCCGAACCGGGGCGCGGGCGGCCGCCAGGGGAGATCTTGAAGGCGCCGTCGCGGTACTGCTGCTTGAGGGTGCGCAGCCGCGCCCGGCCCAGCTCGCCCGCGACGTAGTGGGCCGCCAGCGCGGAGCGTCCGAGCAGCAGGTGCTCGTTGCGGACCGGCAGGGGGCGCCACTTCAGCTTGTAGCTCTCCGTCCCGCGCAGGAAGTTGAGCGTGGGCTTGCCCTGCCGGTGGGCGAACTCCAGGTCCTGCCGCACCAGCATGAGCGACACGTCCACCCTGCCGCGCAGCCCCGGATCGCACCCGAACAGGTAGCCGCCCACGAAGTCGCCCCCGACCAGCACCAGGTCGCTGGCGACCAGCGCGCCGTTCTGCCGGTACTGGAAGATCTCCGCCTGGCCCTGCCCGACCATGGTGGTGACGGCGTCGGCCAGGTGCCGGCGGAACCGGTCGCTCATGTGCTCGGGGTTGATCCCGCGGCCCTGCCACTGCCGGATGTGCAGGTCGAGCAGCTCGTGCACGGCCTGGGCCGCCTGGTCGGCGGGCGTCGGCGCGACCGACAGGTGGCAGGCGTCGATCTTGCGCAGGCGCGCGCGCGTCTTGCTCGCGGTGCGCCCGGGCAGCCGCCCCAGGAACGAGGCGGTGTCGCCGGCCTCCAGCTGCAGGCACGTCGAGGCCGGGACGCGCCACACCGGCCGCGGCCAGTGCCCGGCCAGCAGGTACGCCGAGGAGGAGGGGCGGGTCTCGGGAAAGCTGAGGACGTGCCACCCGGGCTCCTCCGCGAGCGCCGCGGCCATGCGCCGTGCCGCCTGCTGGGCGTGCTCGGGGTCGAGGAGCACGTCGCCGAAGTCGCTCTGGGCCGCGGCCAGCGGTTCGAGGACCAGGCAGCCCCAGCGGCGCCGCAGCACCAGCGCGGCCACGCCGACCAGCCGGTCGTTGCGGCGCACCAGGACCAGCCGCAGCCGGCCCGGGGCGCCGTAGTGGTACCACCAGGACCTGGCCCAGGCGTAGGCCTGGAACGGCGTGGCGCTCGGGCAGCGCTCGTACAGCTCCTGCCACTGGCCGGCGGCCTTGAGCAGCGCCGCCTCGTCGCGGCACACCTCGGTGGACCAGGTCGCGGCACGGGGGTGCGCGGTGCTGGTGGTCATTCCCCCGCCTCCGCCGGTTCGGCCTTGCCCTTGCCCGCACGGTCGCCCTGCGCGCGTCCCGCCGCCGGGGGCGCGCCGACCCCCGCCGCGGCGGGCTTGCGGCGCTGGCCCGCCGGTTTGCGGTCCGCCGCCTTCCGGTCCCCGGTCTTGCGGGCGGCGGGCTCCGGAACGGACGGCTCCCGGTCCTCGGTTCCGCCCTTGCGGCAGTCCGCGTCGTGGCCGGGCTGCGGCGCCGGGCGGCGGCGCCGGCCGATGGGCGCGGCGCGCAGGCCGCTCACCATCGCCAGGACCGCCAGCAGGACGCCCGTCGCGGTGCCGACCAGCACGCTCAGCAGCAGGTTGGGCGAGGAGGGGGAGACCGGCTCGGCGGCCGGGCTCATCGCGGCGACCTTGACCCTGGTGTCCTGCTCGTGGACCTTGCCGTAGCTGACCAGGGCGCCGGCGGCGGCGTTGGCGTACTTCGCCGCCTTCGCGGCGGTGCGCGCCTTGCCGGTGATGCGGATCAGCGGCGTCTCGGGAGAGGTGGAGGCCTGGATGTGGGGCCGCGCGTCGTTGACGACGGACGCGGGCAGGGTCGGCGAGGCCCACGCCAGCGTGCCGGGCAGCGGCACCAGCCGGCCGTACGCCTGGGCGAGGCTGGTCGCGGCCGGACCCGCGCCGGCGCTCTGCGCGACCACGATGACATGGGCCGACGCGCTGTAGGAGGGAGGCTTCAGCAGTCCGTAACCCAAGCCGCTCAGCAAGCCCGCGGCGATGAGGGCGCTGGGCACACCGATCCGTGCGGCGAGGCGGTTGAGATCCTGCCGGTTGTGGGGCATGCGGATCCTTTTCATAGTGAGAGGTGTTCACGCTGGGCGGGAAGGACGATCGCGGGGACGGCGGCGGAGTCGTCGCGGCCTTCCGCGTCGACGTTCGGATGGAGCGGCGAGCCCCGGTACAGCGCGGTCAGGCGGGCGACCTGCGCGGTGACGCCGTACCGCTCGACGGCGGGCGGCGGCGCGGAGCGGGCGGGCCGCCGCCGCGCCCAGCGCTCGATCGCCGCCCCGTACGGCTCGGCCAGGGCGGGCAGCCGCTCGGCCGACGGCGCCTGGCCGGCGGGCAGGTCCTCCAGCGCCGGGCAGACCGAGTACAGCACCGGCAGGCCGTTGGCCAGGGCCTCCAGCACGCTGAGCCCGAACGTCTCCTGGACCGAGGCCGTGGCGAACACGTCCATGGCCGACAGTTCCTGGGCGACGTCGCCGGCCTCGCCCGCGAAGATGATCCGGGACGCCGCCGGCGACCGCGCGGCGTACCGCTCCAGCGACGCCGCCAGCGGGCCGTCCCCGACGATCAGCAGCTTCGCCGCCGAGGTCAGGGCCATGGCGTCGATGAGGACCTCGACGCGCTTGGTGGGCACCAGCCGGCCCACCGTGCCCACCACGAAGTCCCGCTCGCCGATGCCCAGCCGCCGCCGCGCGGCCGCCCGCCGGTCCGGCCGGTAGGCGAAGGCCGCGGCGTCCACGCAGTTGGGGATCATCACCATGCGCGAGCGCGGCACGCCCCAGGCGCTCAGCCGGTCCTCCACCGTGGCCGAGACCGCGACGGTGGTGGTGCCCAGGCGTTCGGTCGCCCGGTACAGCCGGCGGACCGCCCCCGTGGTGGCACGCCCCTCGATGTGGCCGTCGCCCAGGGAGTGCTCGGTGGCGATGACGCGCCGGACCCCGGCCAGCCGCGCGGCGACCCGGCCGAAGACGCAGGCCCGGTACAGGTGGGTGTGCACCACGTCGTAGCGGCCGCGCCGGATCAGGCGCACCAGGGCGGGCAGGGCGGCCAGGTCGGTGTTGCCCTTCATGCCGATCCGGTGCACCGGGATGCCGAGCGCCTCCACCTCACCGGTCAGCGCTCCCGCGCCGGTCAGGACCGCGACCTCGTTGGCCACCGGCAGGTGCCGCAGCAACAGCAGCAGCTGCCGCTCGGCGCCGCCGCGGTCGAGGCCGGTGATGATGTGCAGGACGCGCGTCATACCCGGGCCTTCCAGCGCAGCTCGTGGCGCAGCAGCTTGGCGCGCATCCGCATGCGCCGGTCGCGGTCGCCGACGTAGGTGCGCACGAGCGCGTGCCGGCCGGCGTGGCTGTCCCAGATGGCGCACCCGTAGGCGTATCCGGCCTGGGCGACCTCGCCCACCTCGCGGTCGGAGACGTGCCCGTAGGGGTAGGCGAACCCGGTGACCGGGCGGTCGAGGAGCCCCTCCAGCGTGGCGCGGCTCTCGTGCAGCTCCTGGCGGAGCTGGGCCTCGGTGGCCTTCGGCAGCGACAGGTGCTCCATGCCGTGCGAGGCCACCTCGACGCCCCGGGCGGCGACGGCGCGCAGCTGCTGCAGGCTCATCAGCGGCTTGCGCGGCCCCTCGTCCCAGGCGTTGTGGCCGCCGATCTGCCCGGCGACCATGAAGACGGTGGCGTTGAAGCCGAACCGCGTCAGGATCGGCAGGGCGCGGGTGGCGAAGTCGGCGTACCCGTCGTCGAAGGTGAGGCCGACCAGCCCCCGCGCCGCCCCGTGCTCCTGGGCCTGCCGCAGCTCGGCCATGCTCACGCCCCGCAGGCCGCACCTGCTGAGCCAGCTCATCTGCTGGGCGAAGCGACGGGGCGAGACGGTCACCAGATGCGGGTCGTCCTCGACATCGTCGATGGAGTGGTACATCAGCACATAGGGCATGACGTCGTTGGATCGGGTCACAGCTGCCTCCCTGGCGCGGCGTCACCGGCGGGACCGGTGGCGGGGTCATCGGGGGCGGGGCGGTCGGACGCGGGGTCGGGGTCGGGCGCGCCGAGGGCGCGCAGCCCCAGCGGCGTCCCGTGCCCGCGGCCGGTGACGGCCAGGAGCGCGGCGAAGACCGACACGACGGCGCCCGCCCCGGCGACGAGCACGAGCAGCGGGGGAACGGCGGGGAGCAGTGCGGCGGCGGTCGCCGATCCGGCCGCCGCGGCGGCGGTGGCGGCGGCGGCCAGCCGCAGCAGGTCGGCGCCGACCCGGGTCAGGGAGATCCGCACCACGCGCGCACGGACACCGGCCAGCAGCAGCACGGCCGCCAGAGTGATCCCGGCGGCGTTGCCCGCGGCCAGCGCGATCGTGCCCGCGCTGCCGACCAGCAGCGCCCCGGTCGCCACCGTCACGGCCAGCCCGGCGGCGACCGCGAGGGTCGGCTGCCACAGCGGCTGGCTGCGGGCGAACAGCGCGCGCGCCGCGACCCCCAGCATGGCCTGGCCCCACAGCCCCAGCGAGTAGACGCGCAGGACCGACGAGGTGCTCGCGGTGTCGTCGGCGGTGAAGTTCCCGTGCTGGAACAGCACCTGCACGATGGCGGGGGCGAAGGCGGTCAGGTAGGCGATCGCGCCCAGCACCAGGCCGCTGACGATCACCAGGTCGGCCTCGATGCGGTACCGGATCTGCCGAGTGTCGCGCTCGGCCGACGCGCGCGCGAGGCGCGGGAAGGTCACCGTCACGATCAGCAGTGACAGCACCATCGGGACCTGCGCGACCTTCTGCGCGTAGTTGAGGTGGGAGATGGACCCGGCCGCCAGCCCCGACCCGAGGAAGCGCTCGACGAGGACCTGGGACTGGCGCGTCAGGGTGTAGACGATGATGGGCAGGATCGCGGCCACGCTCAGCCGCGCGGCGTCGGGGGCGTCGGGCGCGGCAGTGGGGGCGACCTCTCGGGCGGAGCCGCGCAGCCGCCTGGCGAACGCCGGTACCTGCACCAGGACCATCAGCACGCTCCCGCACGCCACGCCGATGGCGGCGCTGGTGATCCCCAGCGGCGCGGCCAGCGTGATGACCGCCGTCAGGATGCCGATGTTGTAGGCCATGTAGATCGAGGCCGGCGGCCCGAAGCAGTGGTGCGCGCGCAGCGTCGCGTTCATGAACCCGGCGAGGCCGAACGCCACGATCGTCACCGCCGTCCAGCGCACGCAGCGCACCGCCGGGGCGGGATCGGCGAGCCCGGGGGCGAGCACCGACACCAGCAGCGGCGCCGCCGCCGCGACCGTGATCGCCAGCAGCGCCAGCGCCAGCGCCAGCCGCGGCAGGGCCGTGCGCACCAGCGTCCGCACGCCCTGGGGCCGGGGGATCATCCGGGTGACGGCGGGCACCATGATCAGCGCCATGGCGTCCTCGATGAGCAGCGGCGAGACCGTCTCGGGGATCGTCCAGGAGACCAGGAAGGCATCGGTGCTGCTGCTGGCCCCGAAGCGGTGGGCCAGCACCAGGTCGCGGGCGAAGCCCAGCGCGGTGCCCGTGCCGATCAGCACCGCCGACAGCCCGGCGGCGCGGCCCAGCGAGCCGTGGGGCGAGCGGCGCGCCGAGCGGTGCGCCGCTTTCCGGGACGTCAGGACGCTCACGGCGCGACCCCCTGCGCCCCGGCCGCCGCCCTCTCCCCGGCGGCGCCGGTCGGGAGAGCGCCGAGCGCGCGCCCGGCGGCCAGCCCCAGCATGATCGAGGTCAGCACGCAGGTCGGACCGCCCAGGTCGGCGTAGAGGAAGTTGACCGTCACGCTGGCGGTGAAGCCCACGCCGATCAGCCACGGCAGGTCCTTGGCGGCGCGCCCCGCCCACAGCCCGCGCAGGACCAGCGCGAACAGCAGCGCGAACCCGGTGAGGCCGATGACGCCCTGCTCGCTCAGCACCAGCAGGTACTGGTTGTGCGGCGACAGCAGCGGCTGGCGCATGTACCCGTTGACCGGGTCGTCGGTGTCGCTGGCGCCCGACAGCTCGATGGGGGCGTAGGTGTCGCGGAACGCCGGGAAGTTCTTCACCCCGACGCCGGTGACCGCGTGGTCGCCCCAGATCGCGGCGGCCGTCCCCCACAGGCTGTAGCGGTCGTCGACCGACTGGTCTGGATCGCTGAACGACGCCGCGATCGACTGCGTCCGGGAGCCGATGCTCTCCGCGCCCCAGCCCAGGCCGCCGACCAGCACGACCGCCGCGGCGCCCGCGCACAGCACCGAGCGCAGCGCCACCTTGACGTCGAACCACACCAGCATGACCAGCGCGCCCGCGCCGACCGCGATCCAGCTGCCCCGGCTCAGCGACAGCAGCAGGCCCGCGCCCAGCACCGCGAGGGCGGCGAACGCCGCGAGGCGCATCCGGCCCGGCCGGGTCAGGAGGACCGCGATCACGACGAACAGCGCGAAGCCGGTCACCGTCGCCATGGCCATCACGTCGGTCGCGCCGAAGGTGCCGACCGCCCGCACGTTGCGCCCCTCGAAGGAGGCGCCGGTGCGGGTCGCGGCCTGCCAGACGCCGTAGCCGGCCTCGGCCACGCCGACCACCGCGACCGCCCCCGCGACGATGGCGACGTCGCGCCGGTCGCGCAGGGTGGCGATGACGGCGAGGGGCACCAGCACGAAGATCTGGACGACGCGCACGTAACCGGGGAGGCTGGCCTGGACGTCCTGGGAGCAGACCGTGGAGACGGTGAGCGCGACCAGCAGCGGGCCGAACGCCAGCAGCATGACCGGCGTCAGCCGCCACCTGCGCAGCAGCGCCCAGCATCCGGCGACCGCGACCAGCAGCACGCTGGCGACGTCGCCCACGCTGGCCTGGACGCTCGCGTCGACGCCGGTCGGGCCGGCGGGAACGCACACGCACAGCGCCGTGGCGGCGACCAGCCAGCTGGCCCTGGGAACGCCGACCGCCCGGCGCCACCGGCTCCTCCGCCGCGTCCGGGGACCGGGCCCGGCCGCGCGGGAGGCGCACCGGCACCCCTCCGACGGGGGGCCGTCGTCGCCCGCCCGGGGCGCCACCACCCTGATGCCCGCGGTCCCGGCCCGTCCGGCCGGCGGCACCGGTGGGGTCACCGGCCACCCCCGGTGAACACCGAGCGCACCGTCATCATCAGGATCTTCAGGTCGCCGGCGAACGTCCAGGCGTCGATGTAGTGGTTGTCGAACCGGGCCCGCAGCTCGATCGAGGTGTCACCGCGCAGGCCGTGCACCTGCGCCCAGCCGGTCAGGCCCGCCGGGGCCCGGTGCCGCAGCCCGTAGCCGGGGTGGGCCGCCGAGAACTGCTCGACGAAGTGGGGGCGCTCGGGACGGGGGCCCACCAGGCTCATGTCGCCGCGGACGACGTTCCACAGCTGCGGGAGCTCGTCCAGCGAGGTGCGGCGCAGGAACCGGCCCACCGGCCCCATGCGCAGGTCCCCGTCGACCGACCAGCGCGTGTCCGCCTCGTGCTCGTCGCTGGGCTTCAGGGTCCGGAACTTCAGCAGCACGAACTGCTCGCCCCCGATGCCGACGCGGCGCTGCCGGAACAGCACGCCCGGCCCGCCCTCCACGCGCACGGCCACGGCGCAGACCAGCAGCACGGGCCAGATGAGCGCGGCGATGGCGGTGGCGGTCACCACGTCGAAGGCCCGCTTGGCGAGCCGCGCCGCGGCCCCGCCGGCGCGACCGCGCAGGGCGACGTAGGGGAAGCCCGCCAACTGCCCGGCGCTACCGCCCAGCGAGGACGCCAGCCCGGACGGCGACAGCACCATCAGGGTCTCGCAGCGGTCGGCGGAGCACACCCGGGCGATCGCGTTGTGCTGCGGACCGGGCACCTCCTCCAGCACCACGATCACGGTGTCGATGGACCGGGACCGGACGGCGTGCCGCAGGTCGTGGAGGTCGCCCGCGACCGGAGCGGGCTCCGCGGAGGAGGGCTCCTCCTCCGCGCCGTCCCGGGTGGCGAAGCGCCCCACCACCGTGAGCCCCAACTCGCGCTGCTGCTGCACGCCCGCGATGACGTGGGCGGTGACCGGCCCGTCGCCCACGACCAGCGTGCGCCGCGCCGCCGGGCGTCCGCGCCGGTAGTGCTGCACGAGCGTGTACACCGCCACGCGTCCCAGCAGCAGGACCGCCAGGAAGCCCAGCACGGCGCACACCGTGCGCGGCTGGCCGAACGACGGGCCGAGCGGTCCGGCCGGAACACCGGCGAGCACCAGGACGAACAGCGCGCGAAGGCTGAGCGGAAAGGCGTCGTCCACCACGGACAGGTCGCGCCGCGGCCGGTAGCGCCCGGTCGCCGCGTGCAGGCTCACCAGCGCCGCGGCCGCGGCCGCCGTCTCCGCCGCCGGATACGCCAGCGTCCACGCCGCCACCGAGGCCGAGGCGCCGTCCAGGACGGCGAGGCACAGCGGGTAGGCGGCGAGACCGATCCTGCGGGTGCGAGCGGGCCACCGTGACGAGAGCCGGCCGGGAGCAAGCGCGCTCGACCCCGAATCTCCGGCCGGGACGGCCGATGCCGGCGCGAGGGGCTCCTCGGCAATGGAAGGGGCACCGAGCCCCTGGGCTCCCATCGTTGACGTCCTTTCGGAGAGATGCGTCGGCGCCGCGCCACAAGGGGGCACAGCGCCTCTCGACGTTTCCGTCGCGGCCTGTTCCAGCGAAGCGCCGATGACGCGACAACGACCGCTCTGCATTTGCAGCGCCCCAAGCATGGCAGGAACCATCGATCGGCCTGATCGGCTTTAACAAACGACTCCACAGTTTTGAAGCCGAATGATGTGAGAGGTCCGAAGGCCCGTCGGCGGCGCCATTTGCGGGGTTTTCCGGAGCCAACCGTCTTGGTTCAGCGCACATGCTGGCGAAGCAAATGCATTCCGGACACACGGTGCATGTCGCGGCGCCGTCCGGGGGCCCGCACCATGAAAAGGCAATCTCAATGCCAAGATCAAGGCAGGTGGTGCGTCAGGCGTGCACGGCGCCGAATTTCCCGTGCTACTTCTTGTATGGCTCCGCGGCCAACAGGTCCGCGGATTGAATGAAGTCTGTGCACAGAAGTTCGGAAAGGACCAAACTCATGATGAAGCGACTGGCCGCTGCGGGCCTGCTCTCCTTCACCGCCGCCGGCGTGCTGATGAGCGCCGCCCCGGCCATGGCGACCGACGGCCCCGTGGAAGTCGAGCAGGAGAACAGCCAGGTCCTCGGCGTTCAGACCTGCCGCGCGATCGACGTCGCCGTCATCGGCGCCGCGATCCACAACATCCTCGGCACCATCGAGGAGGGTGGCGACTGCGCCAACGGCTCCGTCGTCGACGACTGACGTAGCACAAGAACTCGGGGAGGGGCCGCGACGGGGCCCCTCCCCAGTTTTTTGTTTTCTACCGAAAGCGCGACCGGTCTTCAAGGCGCCGCTACGTGCGCGCGGAGACGACGCGCGGTGAAAAGCCGTAACAAGATCTGTTCCCCGGGTGCGGGCGAGCCGCAGCGGCCGCGCGACACGCCGCATCCCGGCCGCCTGCTTTCACGCATCCCCCTGCACGATTCCGGCCACTCGCTCAACTGAGACGGATTTCGCTGAAGCGGCGAGTCACCCGCAAGAGCGCAAACGCCCGGACCTCTGCTTCTCGGGCGTTTCTCACTCGACGAGGCCCGCTTCTCATTCCCAGCCATCAGCGCTGAACCCGATGATGTGCGCGCAGTTGCGCGTTTAACGGGCAAGTGGGTCACGCTTTTCCGCCCGGCCGGCCGAGAAACCGCCAGTACATGCTCGACACGGCCGTCCGCCCGTGGCGACGGTACGACCCGGGAACAGGCTGGCCGGAGTCCGGCTCAGTCGGAGGCCCAACTCCGGAACACCGGAACGGGACGCCACTCCTGCGACGGGCCGGGGAGCCCGGGAACGTCGAGTTCTCCTTTGAGCCAGGCGAGCAGCACTTCGGTCATCGTGCCGGTCAGCGGCGGACCCTGATCCTCGTGGCGCGGATAGACGATCACCGGCCACCCGTCGGGGTCGCCGCGGGTCAGCCAACCGATCCCGTCCGCGTTGTTCGTGGCGGCGCAGACCAGCAGGCCGCCCGGCTCCGGATGGACGGCGAGCGGCTGGTACTCGGGGAACTCCTCCCGCAGCGCCCGGTAGTCCTCCGCCCACGACCGCGCCTGGTGGGCGACCCCTTCCTGCGGGTCGAGAGGATCGTAGAAGCCGAGCTCCCCCGACCAGTCACCGGCTCCGTAGAGGTTCATCAACGCCTCGTAGTCCCGAGGCAGGCGGGTGCCCAGCTCCTCATGGAGCCGGTCCCACGTCCACTCGCCCAACAGCGGCCGCGGGGGTGGCGACGCGAGTGCGACCAGTTCGTCGAGCGCGGTGCCGGGGACGTCCATGGGGAGATCCTCGCGCCCGCGCCCGCCTGGCGCCAGAGCCGATCGGCGGGCCCGGGGCGGAAACGGACCGGAGCCGTCCCGCAAACAGCGGTCGGCGTTTCATAATTTTTTACTCGAAACCGTAGTTACGGGCACTGGATTACGGGAATCTTCGCAACGATTCTGCATGTTCTTTAGTGCGGAATCAGGCACGTGGACCCGTCGAATGGTAAGTGCGCTGAGCGACTTCTCGCCCTATTCGTCAGAACGAACGTCCATGCCGCCCTGAAGACCATCGTTCGCGTCAGCCCAACATATTCTGGGACCGGTCTAGATGATAAAGAGAAGCGCTCTCGGCGTTCAGGCAGCCTCCGCGACCCTCACCGTCCTCACCCTCCAGCTCTTCGCTGCGGCGGGGGCGGCCGGCGCCGCCGAACCGCCCGCCGGCGCCCCGCCTCATTGGTGCCCGGCCGAGGGCGTGCTCCGCGCCGACCAGCTCCCGCCGTCGGTCCGGCTCAGCGACTGCGACCTGCGCGGCCGGGTGATCGAGGGCGCCAGGGGGACCACCGTGGCCGTGCCGCGCGACGGCCTGGCGGTGGCCGCGAACAGCCTGCACGTCGACGGGGCCAGCAGCCTGCGCGTCCGCCTGGACGGCGACGAGGAGGAAGTGGAGATCACGCAGAGCGGGGAGCCGACCGCGGTGCCCGAGGAGGACGACGCCGCACAGGCGCCCGCCCTCGACGCGTGCAGCGATCAGGAATGGAAGGCCAGCGCCTCGTCGTGGCCCAAGGGCAGGACGGTCAGATGGAGGTACTACGCCAACAAGGAAATCGAGGGCGGCATCAGCCGCCTCCAAGCCAAGAAAGCGGTCAAGAGCGGCGTCTGGAACGCTTTCAACGCGAAGACCGATTGCGGCGGCCGTAAGAATTTCACTCCCCTGCCCAACGTCCGCGAGGACTACATGGGCAAGACCAGAAGGCGGCCGAACATCGACGACCGGGGCGCGTGCTCGTCCAGGGACGGCGTGAACTCCTTCGGCTGGGTCCCGCTGAGCGGCCTTCCCGAGAGCACGCTCGCCGTGGCCTGCACCTGGCAGGGGTGGAACAGCACCATCGAGTCCGACATTGCCCTCCAGAGCAGCGGAAAGAAGTGGTGGTCCATCGGGGGGAGCGGGCAGCCGGCCTCCGCGTGCCCCGCCGGGCACTACGACCCCGCCTCGGTCGTCACCCACGAGACCCTCCACGCCCTCGGCCTGGGGCACGTCGAAGGCGACAAGCACGCCAACCTGACCATGACACCGGTGGTCCGCGCCTGCGACGACCGGGCGTCCACCCTGGGCCGGGGCGACTACGAGGGACTGCTCAAGCTGTACGGCCCTCGGCGGGCCGAGTACTGACCCCGCCGGGCGGGCCGTCCATGCGAGGTACGTCCGGCAGCGGGATTCCACCGACACCCGTCCGGCGAGGCGAGCGCCCGCCGAGGCGGGTGTCGGGCTGAGCGCGGTGGCGGTTCGCCGTCCCACGGGACCCTGGAGGACGGCGAACCGCTAGACGTGACAGGGGCTGCACATCCGGTCACCGACCGTAGGGCCTGGTTCACTCGCGGGCAAGGACACACGCGGCGCGGTCGTGTTGTCGGTAAGCATGCGACTGCCCGAACCGGGACGATGGCGTCAGAAGCTCGTCGCCGCTTCAGGGCGCGCCAAACAAGACGCCAGGGACGACCATCCGCCTTGCGCGAAGGGAAAGCGGACGGACTCAGTCGCTGACCGTGCGGGTGGCCCCCGTCGCCGTGGCGGTGAGGGTGACGGTCCTGCCCCGCGTGGTCACCACGCACGACGTGCTGGTGGCGGTGCCGGTGACCTTGCCGTTCTGGGTCGTTTCCGCAGGAGCGGTGAGCGGCGCGACGGGCTTCGGTGAGCGCGGCTCGCCGAGGACGTCGGTGATGTCGACGTCGGTCCCGGCCGTCGGGTCGTCCCGCAGCGCGCCGCTCAGCAGCGTGTCGTCGAGCATGTCCTCCAGCGCCGTGCCGTCCAGAAGCGTGTCGTCCAGCGCCCTGCCGGTCCGGGAGGGCATGTCCGCGCTGCAGAAGCTGTCGCCGGCGCCACGGTCGCCCTTCGCCGACTGGGCGGCGGGAGGGCTCGCGGCAAGGGCGCCGCCGGTGGGCGTGAGCTTGATCGAGATGGAGCTGTTGGTGAGGGAGAGCACGGCGCCCGGGCCCAGGCGCACGGTGGGGGTGCCGCCGCTGCCCGGTGAGATCGTCAGGTTGGTCAGGTTCAGGCGGGCCCCGTCGGCGATGTCGAACATCGACCTGCCGGGCTCGGTGCCGGTCCAGGCGATCGTGGCCCCGTTCCCCACGATGGTGGTGTTCTTGGTGACGGTGGGCAGGACGGAGTTCGTGCCCGCCCGCTTGGTGAAGGCGTAGCGGCAGTCCTTGCCGAGCTGGTGGTCGCCGCCGGTCCGGAACGCCTCGGCCAGGGCCTGCACGTCGCCCACCAGGTTCGTGCAGGCGACGGTCGGGGCCTCGCGTCCACCGGTCGGGAGCGTCGCCGCCGACGCGGACGGGACACCCTGCGCGAGCGCCGCGGCCAGGGACGCGGTCACCGCGGCGGCCGCCACCGCGGCACGGGCCCGGCGCGCCGCCGGCGGTGTCCGGCGGGCGTTCGCCTCTGAGATGTCGCTGGTCGAGCGCATGTTCTGCCCCTCTGTCGAACGAGCTTGTGCGGCCGGATGCGGCGTACTCCTGGAGATCATTACCCACTGTGCCCAATTACTCACACAGGGTCGAAGGCGGCACCGGACCCAGGGCAGGCGAAGTACCTTCCCAGGTGCGATGGCGACTGTCTCCCCAAAGGGCCACGATCGCTCAAAGTGACTATTACTCACTCAGCGTGTTGAGATGACTCCGTCAGGTAATGAAGATCCGTGCAAGCCGACATCGGGGCACGGCACCTCAAGGAGCCGGTCCGATGGAGATACCGAAACCGCGTTGCGCGCCGTCTAACGCGGACGAGAGGGAACAGGTACATGAAAACGCTGCACAAGGTCACCATCATCGGGTTCGCCGCCGCCGGTCTGTCGCTGGCCGCTCCCGCCGCCATGGCCGACACCTTCTACGGTCAGGGCAGCAAGGCGGCCGGCCCGGGCGGTGCCGCGTCGGTCGGCATCACCTCCGGCGCCGTCGACGGCCACGGTCACGGCCACAAGGGCAAGGGCAAGGACAAGGGCGACGCCGACGGCGGCGTCTACTACGCCAAGAAGGCCCAGACCGCCGGTCCCGGCGGTGCCACGTCGACCGGGGTGATCAGCGCCGCCGACTGAGGTCGTTCCAGCACCTCTGGATGACCGTGAGGCGGTCCCGCCCGTGAGGGCGGGGCCGCCTACGCCGTGAGACATTCGCTCCGCCGGAAAGAGATCTCGATGAGCTTCAAGACCGGACGCGCCGTCATCACCACGTGCGTCACCGCAGGACTGGTCCTGGGACTGCCCGCCATCGCCCAGGCCGACACCGAGTACGGCCGGTCCTGGATGAAGGCCGACTTCAGCGGCAGCCAGCTGCACATCCGCCAGTCCTACGTCCACGCCAACGGCGAAGTCGGTTTCAGGGACACCTATTACAACGCGGGACCGGACGGGGCCAGCATCCGCCACACCTACAGCAAGGCGCGCTGACCGTCCCCGTGGGACCCCGGTCCGGCGGCATGCGAATCCGCTGCGTCCAGGCCCAGAGGGAAGACGCCGGCGACACCGCCGGCAGGCGGACGGGTTCCGTGCCACGGCACGGCCTCTCAGGGACGGAACCCGCCGCCGAACACTGAGCACCCGCCCGGTCGAACCGACCTGGCGGGTTCGCCATGTCGCCCGGAGGAGCCGGTGAGAACCGCCGGCTCCGAAGGCCGCGAAGAGCCCGCGCCCCGGCATCGCCGACGCGGGCCGGATCTCCCGAACATGCTTGAGCCGGGAGCGAGACCGTCAGGTCTCGCCCCCGGCTCAGTGCTTCGAGCGGTGGTGGCGGTTCCGGGTCCGGCGGGCCGCCGGTCGAGCCGCTAGGAGCGGGCCCGCGTACGGCGGACGCGCGTGCCGACCAGGGCCGCGGTTCCGGCGGCCAGCGTGGCCAGCGCGGTGAGCACCAGCCAGCCCACCGGGGATCCGGTGTTGGGCAGTCCCCCGGGCTGGGCCCGCACGCAGTGCGAGGTGCCGGACGCCTGCTGGCCGTTGCCGCCGCTGCGGGCGACGGAACCGGCCGGGCACGAGCACACCTGCTGCCGCCCCTGGGTCGAGTTCTGGGCGGACGACCTGTCCATGCCGGGCGGGCACGTGCACGCCTGCTGGCCCTGCCCCTGGCCCTGACCCTGTCCGGACGACCTGACCATGCCGGGCGGGCAGGGCGCCGGGGCCTGCGGCTCCAGGCGCAGCGGCTGCGCCGAGCGGACGGCGGCGGGCTTCTTCTTCTTGACCTTGGCCCGCCTGGGCGTGTGCGGGACCTGCGCGGTGTGCTTCTTGCGCGGGACCGTCGCCACGGATTTCGCGGTGACGCCGGGGTCCTTGGGCCGCGAGTGCGACGACTGCTGCGGCTTGGCGGGCTTGGGCCGGGCGACCACCACCGTGGACAGGGCCCGGGCCTTGCGTCCGGCGTAGGAGAGGACGGCGGTGTTGGTCAGCCGCGAGTTCGGCCGCGCCTTGTCGGACAGCGTGGCGGTGACCGCGACGTTCCGGGTGGCCCGGTAGCGCACGTTGCTCCAGCGGCAGGTCACCGTGGCGCCGGAGGCCTTGCAGCCCGGACCGTTCACCCGCACGTCCGTCAGCTCGGCGGGCAGCCGGTCCTGGAGCCGCACACCGTAGGCGGGAACGTCGCCGACGTTGCGCACGGCGATGTTGTAGACGATCCGATCCCCCGGCAGCGGCGTTCGCTTCGAGGCGTGCTTGGACACTTTCAGCCGCGGTGCGGTCGGTGCGCCGTCGGCGGGGACGGCCGCGGCGGCGGCCGCCGGGGCGATGGTCGTCGTGGTGGCCGCGACCATGAAGGCGGCGGCCACACGAGCCTGCGGGCGTCGTATGACGCGCATATTGAAGATCCAATCGTCATGCTCGTGCAGTCGGTACGGCAGGATGCACCGAACATTCCGCCGAGACTTGTGGTCATCGGACGGCTACTGGGAGTAATCATGCTGACCGGTGACCCGAGGGGCAAGCAGGCGCGCGCGGAGGGATCTGGCTCGCGGTCGCAGGGCTCTTCCAGGCGAGCGGGCCCGCTCCGTCGAGCCGTGCAGCCGCTGAGGCGGCCAGGTGACGCGTGAGCCGTACGGGCAGGTGAGGCGCCCGTTGGAGGCGAGGGGTGCCGTCATGGCCGTGACGTCCGCCGCCGGAAGGAGGACTGATGTGACGCGGCTGTTGCGAATGCCGGGCGCCCGTAAGGCGGTCTTGACGAGGCGGTGAAGATCGTTAAGAGAGTGATCTGAAGTGCGGAAACGGTCAATCGTGATGTAGGTGGGAGAAATAGCCGTCAATTGCTACTCCATGGACCCGATTCATCACCGCACGTGATTGACCGAGGGGTGCGGAGGGTAATTCATCCGTGTCAGCAACCGGCATCTCTGGACGGTGAAATCGTGACGAAGCCGTTGAAGGTCGAGTACCGGCCGGCCACGGACCTCAAAGATCGTTACATCAGCGCCGAGACCAAGATGTGGCACAACATCTTGCTGGTGCTGGCGCTGATCGGCGTCGTGGTTCTGATCGCCAATCTGGCGGCGGACTTCATGCCGATGCGAGGGGCGGTCTTCCTCTACACCGCGGTGATGTTCCTGTTCGTCGTCCTGATGTTCAACCACACGTGGGGACGCCTCGAGCGGTTGATCCGGGACCAGGAGAAGCTCCTCTCGATGTACATCGCCTACATGGGCCAGAACGAGGGCGGCTACCCGGCCCACGCTCCGCATGTGCCCGCCCAGCCCGCTCCGCCTCCGCAGCCCGCGGCCCAGGCCGAGGCGCCGCAGCCGGGCCCGAACATGCCTGACGGAGCGCCACCCCAGACACCGCCGACCGGCGCCTAGCGCGCCGAGGCTCGACAACGACACCTGTTCAAGCGGCCATGGCCCCGGGACTTCGGTCCCGGGGCCATGGCCGTTCACCGGTGCCGGCCCTCTAACGCGGGCTAAGGTCCGTGTTGCTCGCCGCTGCCATCGGCTCTTCGCGGCGGCGGACGCCGTACCCAAGCGGCCTTCCCCAACAGGTGAACGCTCGTAGGCGGCGGCAGCGCTGATCCTGACCACCGTCAGGGCAGGTCATGCTCCGGGCGATGCCGCCGGTGGCGACATGAACCGCCTGGGCGCGGCTCACATCCGGCTGTTCAGGTTCCTCGGCCACGCGGATGTGACGACCTGCCTCCACCGCACGCCACGTGACTGATGGACGTGCGAACCGAAACCGGGCGAGACGGTGCCCGACGATGACGCGCCCTTGTTCCTGGTCGTTTCCCTGGCGGACGCTCAACGCGCCACCGCCCGAGCCGACCGCATCGGGCAGGCGCAGAGCCGCAGTTCGCCCACTGGGCGGGCGAGCAGGTGGTGATGGCGCACGAGTACGATCGACCGCCGACAACGCAATGCGCGCATTCATCCCGCCTTGTCCATTGACCTCTTGATCAGTCTTTGTCGCGGCACGGCCCGGGCGCCCCTCGGGCTTGAGTCTTTGCCGATGCCCCGTCGAGGCAACTCCCCGGCCATTGCCCTCCGGGTGTGCTTCTCTTTGGCTCCGGCTTGCCCGGTGCGGAGATCGGCCGTTCCGGACGCCATCACGGAACGGCAAAATGGCGGAGCATGTTCTCTTTGACCGTTTCTGCGGTGTCGCAGCACCCGCATAACACATCGCGGCACGGGGTATTGCCTCCTTGGATTGCCCGCAGCGTTTACTGATCGGCAGGTGGAGGCCAAGCCATGACCGCAGGATGAAGCCGACGCAGCCTCCCTGCCTTACCGCCCCAATGCGGAAAACGCCAACGAGGAATGGAACATGGCCCGTTCTCTTGCCTGGATTTCGATCGCCGCGGTCGCGGTGGTCGCGGCGCTCGGCGCGACTGCAACGCCTTCAGACGCCGCTACTGCGAAAAGCGCAGGAGGAAGCGCCGCCTCCAATCCTGTTCTGGTGGTCGGCGGAATTCAGGCCCAGCAAGCCAAGCTGGACGACTTGGTGGCGTATCTGAGGAGCCAGGGATTCCACGCCGAGTCAATGCAGTTGCGAGGCTCTCCCACGGGAACGGCTCCCATCTCCGAATCGGCTCAGGGTGTGGCGGAGAAAGCAGCCGAGATGCGCGGACGGAAAAGCGCGTCACGCGTGGACGTCGTCGGCCATTCAATGGGGGGACTGGCCCAGCGCCATTACATCAAGTTCCTCGGCGGAGCGGCGCACACCGGCACCTACGTCAGTGTCGGCACTCCCGAGCAGGGGGAGTGGCTCGGCCTGCTGTGCTCCACCAGCTACGCGGGATGCCGCGACCTGCTGCCGGGCTCCGCCTTCCTGAAGAACCTCAACGCCCCTCCGGCCATCCCGCCGGGGATGCCGGCCTACCACTTCTTCAGCGAGCAGGAGAACGGCGAGAAGAAGCCGCTGCCCGGAGCGGTCAACGCCAGCGTGCAGTCCTTCTGCCCGGGCCGCAAGGTCGCGCACGCCGACGAGCCCTCGGACAGGGCCATGCAGGGGCTCATCGCCGCGGCCTTGAAGGGCCGTCCCCTGGCCACCGACTGCTCAAGGTGAACCGCTGAGACGGTCTGGGTGTAAGACCCGCCGGGAGCGCGGAGCGCGCCCCCCGCCGCCGCGAAAAGCCGTGCGTTCTCGTTACCTAGGGCAGTGGCGAAAACGCGGTCCGACGCGCCGTGAACGTACCGGCGCAGCCGAACAGAAATGCTCATCTCTTTGATCGGACACCCGCGCCATGTCGTTAATTACAGATGACGCACAAGGGGCCGCAAGATCGAAAACCTTGGCGTGAAGCGACCGGAGCGACTTATTCAAAAGTGGAATGCCGCGCCTTGTGTCAATACAATATATCAACTGCCTAGCGCGGCAATAAATAAATGATCAAGTCCGCATGTCGCTCTGGAGCCCGGGTAGGCGTTACGGCATGAGCGATGACAGAACAGTTTTTGCTCCGCACGCCGCCAAGAAGGCCCTACGGCCTTTCGGGCGTGTATGCGTATCGTTCCTGGCGGTGAGCGGGTTCACCTGCGTCCTGGCGAATGCGGGGGAGGCCGCGGACGCGCCGCGTATCAAGAATTCAAGCCGTCAGCTCAGCCGCTCGCAACTGAAGGCGGCCAAGGCGTACCTGGCCTACCGGGCTCAGGAGGCGCAGCAGAAACGCCGCGCGAAGGCGGCGGTCACTTTCGCGCTCCGCCAGCGCGGAAAGCCGTACCGGTGGGGTGCGACCGGACCGCAGGCCTACGACTGCTCGGGCTTGGCGACGACGGCGTGGCGGAAGGCCGGAGTGAAGTTGCCGCGCGTCACCTACGCGCAGTACAAAGCCGTCCGCCGGAAAGTCGGGTTCAGCAAGCTGCTGCCCGGAGACCTGGTCTTCTTCAACGGAAAGGGGCACGTGGGGATCTATGTCGGCAATCAGCGCTTCGTCCACGCCCCGCGGACGGGCACGACCATCCGCGTCGACGCGCTGAGGGGGTACCGGAAGAGGTCCTTCTCCGGTGCGGTGCGCCCGGCGGCGCCCGCCGCCCGCGTCTGGCCCGCCTCGATCCGCAAGCTGGCGCACCTGGAGGCCCGGACGGAACCGAAGAAGAAGGCCGTCCGGCCCGAGGAGTCCCGGCCCGACAGCCCGGCCGACGAGCCGCAGCAGAATCCCGCGTTCCCCGACTTCATCCCCGAGCAGCTGCCCATGCCGGAAACGGGATCATGAGAAGGCCGGGAACCGCCGGCCCGTGCCGGAGGCGCGCACGTCAGCCCGCCGGAAACCGGCCGGGCGATCAGCGGATCGCCGCGTGCCGAGCGCGACATCGCCGCCGGACCAGATGGCGCGGGCCTCGAACACCTCTCCGAAACCGGCCTGGACGGCTTCGGAGGCGACTGCGGACAGGGCCGTGACCCGGCCTGACTGATCACCAGGAGACAAGGATGCTCCGCTCTCCGCGCCCTGACGTGGAGAGCGGGGCCAACGCCTCACGGCATGGCCTTCGCTGCGATGCGCCGGAACGCCGCCTCCTGCGACGTCAGCCCGCCCGCCGCTCGTTGGCGATGATGGCCTCCAGCCTGGCGCGGGTCGCCGCCAGCTCGTCGATGGCCGCGCCGATCCGGTCCCGCTGCTTGACCAGCTCGTCCACCAGTTCAGGGCAGTCGGGCACCAGCAGGCCGTCGTCGTCGACGATGCACGGCAGCACCTCGGAGATCTGCGCCGTGCTCAGCCCGGCCTCCAGCAGAACCCTGATCCGCTGCACCGCCGCCACGTCGGCGTCGCCGTACACGCGGTAGCCGCTCTGCAGCCGCTCCGGGCGCAGCAGGCCCTGCTCCTCGTAGTAGCGCAGCGCGCGCTCGCTGGCGCCCGTCCGGCGCGAGAGTTCGCCGATCCGCATCCCGGCTCCAGCCTTGACCCTGACGTCAACGTGAAGGTTTAGCTTAACCGGCATGACACCCGTGACCGTTCTGGGCCTCGGCCCCATGGGGCGCGCGCTGGCCGCCGCCTTCGCCGTCGACCACCCCACCACCGTCTGGAACCGCACGCCCGGCAAGGGGGACGACCTCGGCGCCGCCGTCGCCCGGACCGCCGCCCAAGCGATCGCCGCCAGCCCGCTCGTCGTCGTGTCCGTCCTGGACTACCGGGCCGCGCGGTCGATCCTCGACGCCGGCGCCCTGAAGGGCCGCACGCTCGTCAACCTCACCGGCGGCTCGCCGCGGCAGGCGCGCGAGACGGCCGCGTGGGCCGCCGGGCACGGCATCGCCTACCTCGACGGACTGGTCATGGGAGCGCCCGCGGCCATCGGCGGCCCGGAAGCGACCGTGCTGCTCAGCGGCCCGAGCGACGCGTACCGGGCGCACCGGTCAACGCTCGCCGCGCTGGGCGGGAACGTGATGCACATCGGCGAGGACCCGGGCCGGGCGGCCGGGTTCGACGCGTCCATGCTCGACGTGTTCTGGACGGCGATGGCGGGGGTCGTGCACGCGTTCCGGTTGGCCGCCGCCGAGGACATCGCCCCTGCCGACATCGCCGGCTACCTGAAGGCGGCGACCGGGCTCCTCCCGGACCTGATCGACGTGACCGCCGAGCACCTCACCGCCGGCCACTACCCCGGTGACGAGTCCACGCTGGACTCCGCGGCGGCGAGCATGGACCACGTCCTGGCGGCCGTTCGCGCGAACGGCCTCGACAACGGCGTGCTCGGCTCCGCGCGGGCCGCCGTGCAGCGGGCGATCGACGCCGGCCACGGGTCAGCGGCGTTCACCCGCCTCGCAGCGCCGTAGGGCCGCGCCGCGCGGCCGTGCGGTTCGCCGGGGACGAACCGCACGGACGACCGGCACGACCGCGCTATCCGTCGGTCGCCGTGGCGGTGGCTTCGCGGATCAGGAGGACGAGGGCCGGCAGGGGGAACAGCAGCAGGAACAGGTTGGGCAGCCACCAGGTCAGGCTGAAGTCGCAGCGCAGGGCCCAGAAGGCGATGGCCTGCAGCCCGGCGGTGCTGGTGAGGGTGAGGGAGACCGCCATCAGCGGTCGCCACGCGGAGGGGTTGCACAGGGTCGCCAGCCCGGTCAGGCTCGCGGCCAGGTCCAGGGGGACGAAGGAGGCGTTCCAGTCCCTCAGGATCGGATCGCTGTAGTCCTTGTACGCCAGATCGGGCGGGATCAGTCCGGCGAACGCCACCGCCCAGTACAGCAGCAGTCCGACGTCGGTGACGAGCATGGCCGCCTTCGTCACGCCCAAGACGCGGCTCACGTGCGGTCCACCCCGCCGCGGCCGAGGACGACCGCGCCGGCGACCTTCACGACGATCGCCGGTCCGGGCGGCGCGTACGGCATCAGGACCCCTCTTCGATCATCGCGGTCAGCCGCGCGCGCACCTGGCGGTGCAGGTCTCCGCCGGGCGGCGCCAGACCCAGCAGCCGGGCCATCCACCAGCCGTCGACGGCGAGCCGGACCAGCGACGCGGTGACCGGGTCGATGCCGTCGTCGACGAGCCTGTCCTGCCATTCCCGGTAGCACCGCCGGAAGGACTCCAGCACCTCCGAGCCGCCCGACAACCCGGCGAGCAGGGCCACCGCCACCTGGTCGGCGTGGGCCTGGGCGGGAACGTCGGCATCGGGGATCGTGGCGTCCAACCAGGCCCGGACGAAGGCGCCGGGCGGTGAACCCGCCGCCGGCAACTCGGCCTGGAAGCGCTGCACCAGCCGATCGAGCGCCCCCTCCAGCAACGCCTGCTTGGACCTGAAGTGATGCAGCAGGCCGCCCTTGCTGACCCCGGCCTCCGCCGCGACCGCGTCCAGCCGGATCGCATCGGCCCCTCCCGAGACCAGCATCCGCTCGACGGCGTCCAGAATCCGATCCCGCATCACGCGCTCCCATCGAGGACGACCGACCGTCTAGACGGTCGGTAGCTTAGACGGGACGGTTCCCCGCGTCCAGCACGATCCCGAACCCGCCGCGCTGCTCAACGACCGGGCCTGCGCCGCCCTCTCGGCCCGCGACGCGCCCCGATCACGTGGTGGCCGACAAAGGGCTACAGCAGTCCGAGCCGTCCGAGCGCGCCTGCGGTGGCGCGGCATCGCCGCCTGCTCGCGACAGGACCGCCGAGTCCTAGCGGGTCACCGTCACCCCGGCCACCGCGCTGATGCGGCCATCAACGTGGACGACGGATCTAGCGCGGAGGGTCGTCATTAAAGCGGTCCGCGTCTTCGGCCGCCTTGGTGTCCTTGGCGTCCTGGAGCAGGCCGGTGGCGTGCTGATCGGCGCGTCGCAGGCGGACCAGCAGTTCGGTGGCGGCCTCGACCCGCTCCAGCGCGATGCTCCGTACCGCTTCCAGATGGTCGGCCAGGTCGTCGGCCGCGATGATCTCGGTTTCCAGCGCCACGGTCAGCCGGTCGCGGGCCCTGGCGAAGGCGGTCGCGCCCTCCTCCATGGCCGGGCCGATCCGATCCTGGGCGTCGCGCCGTTCCCGGGTGGCCGTGGCCATCAGCACCTGCAGCCCCAGCTCCCGGGCATCGGACAAGATCTTCTCAGCGTCGGTGACCGCCCGCACCCCGACCAGCCGAGAACGCAACCGATCGGCCTTGCCGTAAGCGGCATCGATCTCGGCGTCGGTCGCCGGGTCGCCGCTGCGCCACCGCGTCATGCCCCCATCCTCGCGGTTGACGGGACCGGCCGTCGACACCTTCGTCGACAACACCGCGGACACCCTGCTCACAGGGGCCGGACCGGTCCGGCGGCCGGTGTCAGGGACGGCTGGTGTCGGGGATGAAGCGCAAGGTACGGGCCACGACCTGGTCGGCGACGTCGGGCAGAGGGAGGTCGTGGGCGAAGGCATGGGCGCGCAGCCGGTCCAGAGCGTGCTCGACGGTGCAGTCCAGTTGCACCGACACCATCCCGGCGGCCTGGTGGATCTGGGCGCCCAGGGCCAGCCAGTCGGCCGACACGGCCTCACCGCCGGTCGGGTCGCCGATCTCGGGGCGGCTGCGGGGGGTTCGGGTCAGCAGCAGGGTGGTGACGGCGTCGGCGCAGATCAGCGCGTCGCGGTGCTGGGCGGAGGTGAGGCCGCCGGGCCGGTCGCGGCAGGCCACCAGCACCCCCAGCGGGGCGGTGCCGGTGGTCAGGGGGAAGGCGAAGGCGGCGGCGACCTTCCCGGTCCGGGCGGTGGCGGTGAACAGCGGCCAGCGCCGCCCGGCCGCCGGATCGCCCAAGTCGGCCGCCAGCACCGGGTCACCGGTCCGCATCACCTCTACGCACGGCCCGTCCCCGCTGGTCATCTCGGCTTCCAGCAACTGGTGGCCCAGCAGCCCCTCGGCGTGCACCGGCTCCAGCCGATCGCCGATCCGCACCGACACCCCCACCCCGTCGGCGGCCAGCACCCGGACGCACACGAGGCACACATCCTGCGGCGACATCGACGCACCGCGCCTGCGCGCACTCTGGGCGATCAGCGCCCAGATCCGCTCCTCGTCCCCGCTGACCACCGCGACCGCCCACCGACTCCGGACAACACCCCGCCCCACGGTACGCCTCACCGCGCCGGCGGGCCGACCCGGTGACCAATGCGGCGTTTACCGGTGACATACCCCGGTGGGCGGCCCGGGACGGGACGAAGGGCCGGCCGTGGGCGATCGGACGCGTGCACGGATCATGCCGCTCACCTGCCGGTCCTGCTGCCGGACGGGATGGGCCTGAGACCGCTGGAGATCGGACCGCTTCGGGACGGGCCGGTGGACCCGCACATCACGGCCCCGATGCTCTACCGTGGTGTTCCATCCGCCAACCGCACAACTTGATCTTGCGTGTCGTCCAGACCCCGCGCCGCGCCGGACCGAGGGCCGCCCGGCCACGCCCCCCGCTTCCCGCCCGGGACCCGGCGGCGCCGCGGGCCGCCGGTGGTCCCGGCTCTGACCAGCGCACGGAAGTCCCGCTGATGCACACCTCTCCTCGACCGGCCCGCTCCACCCGGCGGCGCCCGCGCCGCCACGACCTCACATCGGATCGGATACGCCCACCGTCCAGGACAAGTCGATGAGCACTGACGATTCCACCCACGACCCTATGACCGCGACCAGCCCCGCGACTGATCCTGCGGGCGGGCCCGACGTGGCGGCCGAAGCCGGCGGTCCCGGCGCGCGGCCGATCCCGCGTGAGGGCCGTGTGCTGGCGGCGCTGGTGGACCTGGCCGACACCCTGGTCGCCAACTTCGACCTGGTCGACCTGCTGCATCGGGTCACCCGGCACTGCGTGGAGCTGCTGGAGGTGGACGGCGCCGGAGTGATGTACGCCGCCCCCGACCGCGCGCTGCGGCTGATGGCCTCCTCCACCGAGCAGGTCCGGGTGCTGGAGCTGTTCGAGCTGAACGCCGACACCGGCCCGTGCCTGACCGCCTACCGCACCGGCCAGGTGACCCACTACATCGATCCGGGCCCCGGCGACCCGTCATGGGAACCGGTCATCACCCGTGCCGGGCAAGCGGGGTTCAGCACCCTGTACGCGGTCCCGCTGCGGCTGCGTGAGAACACCATCGGCGTGCTCAACCTGTTCGGCCGCATCCCCCGGCCGCTGGCCGGCCCCGACCAGGACCTGGCCCGCGCCCTGGCCGACATCGCCACCATCGCCCTGCTGCAGCAGCGCAATCTGGACCAGCAGACCATCCTCAACCGGCAACTCCAGATCGCCCTGGACTCCCGCATCCACATCGAGCAGGCCAAGGGCATCATCGCCAGCCGCCAGGGCATCACCACCGACGCGGCCTTCCAGGTGCTGCGCACCCACGCCCGCGCCACCAACCAGAAGCTCGCCGACCTGGCCCGCGCCATCGCCGTCAGCACCCCCCACCCGCCCCAACGCTCTCCCGGCTCCTCGCCGCCGCCTCGCTCCTGACCGGCCCCTCGTGCCCGGACGACGGCACGACGGCGAGCGGGGCACGCGGTGGGATCGACCGGCCGATCGGGGACCGGAATCCCCGGCGGGCCCGGTGTCGCAGTCCTTTTCCACGGGCCATGGCGCGGGCGTAGGCTGAGGAGCATGGGCACAGCACCAGCGCCGGAGCCTGACCAGCAAGTGACGGCGGCGTTCATCACGCTGGCCGACACCCTGGTGGCCGACTTCGACATCATCGAGTTCCTGCAGCAGACCGTCGAGCGCAGCGTGGAACTGCTGGGCGTGGACGCCGCCGGGCTGCTGATGACCGACCAGTGGGGCCACCTGCGGCTGATGGCGTCCTCCAGCCAGCAGTCCCGGCTGCTGGAGCTGTTCCAGTTGCAGAACGACCAGGGCCCCTGCCTGCACGCCTACACCACCGGGACCCCGGTGCACTGCGCCGACCTGACCGCGCCCGAGGCGCACGCGCGCTGGCCGCTGTTCGCCGCCCAGGCCGCGCGGTGCGGGTTCGCCGCCGTCAGCGCGCTGCCCATGCGGCTGCGCGACCAGGTGATCGGTGCCCTCAACCTGTTCCGCGCCGCCCCCGGCGACCTGCCCGCGACCTCTCTGGGGCTGGGGCAGGCGCTGGCCGACATCGCCACCATCGGCCTGCTGCAGCAGCGTGCCCTGCACCAGGCCCAGCTCCTGACCGAGCAGCTCCAGACGGCCCTGGTCAGCCGGGTGCTGATCGAGCAGGCCAAGGGCGTGCTGGCCGAACGCCACGGCTGGAGCATGGATCAGGCGTTCGCCGCCCTGCGCGACCACGCGCGCCGTCGCCGGCACCACCTGACCGACCTGGCCCGCGCCATCACCACACGCACCTTGAGCGCCGCCGAGATGGCCGAACTCGCCCAGTACCGTCCGCCGCCGGAACCAGGCCGATGACCCGGCGGTGACGCAGCCGACCAGCCCGGTTCCCCGTCAAGGAGCAGGGGCCGGGACGGACGACCGCGGGCCGCGGCTCACCGGTCCAGGTCGGGGTCGGGGTCGGACTCCAGAGTGAGGCGGCGCTCCACCACCCGGCCCGCGACGCCGGTCACCGGCTCATCGTGCAGGTAGGCATAGGCGCGCAGCCGCAGCAGCGCATCGGCCACCGGCATCGCCAACTGAGCGGCCAGCACCCCGGCGGCCTGGTGCACCACCGGCGGGAAGCCGTGCGGCGGCTCACCGCCGCCCAACCCCGGCAACCCGCGCAGAGCGGGATGGGCGCGGAAGATGATCTGCGCGGCCACCTCGGCGAACGCACCGGCGTCGGTCAGCTGCGCGCCGGTCAGGGACCCGGGCCGGCACCGGTAGAAGTCGATCGCGCCGATCCCGATCCCGGCGACCTGGAGTGGAAAGGCGAACACGGCCGCCACCCCGGCCGGTGCGACCGCCGCCGCGAAGCCCGGCCACCGGTCCGCCGCGGCTCGCAGGTCGGGCACCAGCACCGGCGCCAGGCCGCTGTAGGCATCGGTGCACGGCCCCTCCCCGCTGGCCAGCTGCACCTCCTCCACCAGCGTGCCGATGGAACCGGACGCGGCCGCCAGCTCCCGCAGCCCCGGACCGGTCAGCAGCGTCGCCCCGTAGCCGTCGGCCTCCACCGCTCCCGCGGCCGCCGACAGCACCACCTCCAACGTCACCGGCCCACCGGCCGCGCTTTCGCTTGCCCGCCGCCACGCCCGCTCGAAGCCGTCCACATGCCAACCCTAGAAGGCCCCGGCACCGGCGCCGGCGGACTCACCGCAGCCGACCTGCGACGGCGTCGTTCGCCGGCGCCGTCCGTCCGTACGCCGCCGACGCGGTCGCCTCAGGCTGCGGTGAGTCCGCCATCGGTCAGGGGAGGGCGGGGATCTTCGGCTCGCTGTCGGTCCAGCCCGCCTGCAGGTACAGCGACTTGCCGAGGATCACGTCCCTGGGGTCCTTGCCGGGGGTGCCGGCGAAGGTGCGCGAGGTGCTCAGCACAAACGAGGTGCCCGGGTCGATGATCACGGTTTCGGTGATGTCGTCCCGCACCCGCACCCGCAGCCCGAAGCCCTTGCGCCCGCGCTCGTCGGTGACCGCGCCCATGGCGGTGACCCCGGGCATGGCGGCGAGCATCCGGTAGGCGGCGGCGCGCACCTTCGGCGGTGCGGGGACGTGGCCGAGCAGACCGGTCACGCAGTTCTTGACGACCTCGTCCGGGGTCCGGCCCGCGGTGGGATGGTCGCGCGGGATGCCCCGCTTCAGGGCGCTCTTCAGCTTGCCGGGGTCGGTCGGCAGCGCCTGGACCTGCTTGAACGTCATCCCCCTGTCGCAGACCGAGAAGGTCTCCGTCCCGGTGTCCCTGGTGAGCCTGGGGGGCATCGGGTTGGGGTCGGGCGAGCCGTCCCGCCGGAAGGCGGGCGCGTCCTGGGGGGACATGGGCACGGCGCCGAGTCCCCGGTACGCCGACCAGGACCGGCCGTCCGGACGGCTCCACTTCCCGATCAGCTGCCGCCCGAGCATCTGGTAGTCTCCCCGCGCGGTGGAGAAGGCGCTCGACTGCACCCTCAGGACGTACCAGTACTTGCCGGTGGACCGTGCGGTCTCGGCGTGCTCGGCGGCGGTGAGCAGCGCCGTCTTCGCCGACATCGGCTGCGCGGCGGTGGACCCGGGGCCGGGGCCGGGCGCGCGCGGGGCGGTCCCGGACGACAGGACGACCGCCCCCGTGACGGCGGCGGCGGTGGCGGCCAGACCGAAGCCGCTCCACAGGGCGGGACGGCGCCAGCCCCGGCGCGCCGGACGCTCCGCCCCGGCCATCCCGCTGAGCAGGCGACGGTGGACGGCGGCCTCGCCCTCCGGCGTGGGCGGCTCGTCCAGCATCGTGGCGACCAGCTGGAGTTCGTCCATGATCACAGTCCTTCCATGGGGGCGGGCAGTGCCGCGCGCAGCTTCTTGCGCGCCCGGCTCAGCCGGGAGCCGACGGTGCCGTACGGGACGCCGAGAACGTCGGCGATCTCCTCGTGGGAGAGCTGGGCGAGGGCCTTGAGCAGCACGACGTCGCGGTCCTTGCGGGACAGCCCGGCGAGCGCGCGGGCCAGCGACGGCTGGAGCCGTTCGGCCGACACCGAGGCCGCGACCCGGTCGTCGTGGCCGTCGGGGTCGCGGTCGGCGGCGACCTGGGCGAGCGCCCGGTAGCGGCGCAGCTCGGTGCGGCGGTGCCGGGAGATGAGGTTGGTCGCGATGCCGAACAGCCAGGGCCGGACGGACCCGCGGGACGGGTCGAAGGTCGCGCGGCCGCGGAACGCGGCGAGGAAGGTCTCGGCCACCACGTCGTCGGCCGCCTGCGGGCCGAGGCGTCCGGCGACGTAGCGGTGGACGTCGGCGTAGTGCCGGGTGTAGACGGCGGTGAAGCGGTCGCCGTCGCGGACGGACGCGGCGAGCAGCTCCGCGTCCGTCGGGGCCGTGTCGGGTGGGGCGGTCACGCTGCCGCCCCTTCCGTCGGGTCCTTCATGGGCACCTCCGGGAGGATGGTCGTCACCCCTACTTGGCCCGCCCCCCGGATCGCTTTCACGCGGCTCGGTCTTCTTCCACCGCCCATCGGCCGGTTCAGGTTCCCGGGTCGCCCGGCTCGACCCGGGAACCTGCACGAGAACCTAGTCGCCGGCCACCAGGGCCTCGATGTCCTCGATGCGCACGATCTTGCCGCGCGCTCCCCAGTTGCCCTCCGGGATCTCGTTGATGTGCACCCACGCCGCGCCGGCCTCGGCGAACCGCTCCGGGTCCGGGTCGGCGTCCGCGAGCACCCGCGTGACGCGCCGCACGATGTCACCGCGCTTGTCGTCGTTCATCGACCCGGCGGGCACCCCCACGCGCACCACGTACTTCGGCTTCTCCCCGGCGGGCAGCCGCCGCCCGCCCACGAACCAGGCGTCGACCTCGTTCACCACCAGCCACGAGATGGCCCTGGCCGCCTCGGTGTCCGGAGCGCCCTCGGCGATCATCACCTCCGACACCAGCCGGCCCCCGATCTCCTCGCGGCGCTCCTGGCCGAGCGAGCCCGTAGGCACGAACAACTCCACGAACGGCATCAGTCAGTCCTTTCATTGAACCCTCTGGACGACCGCAACGTACAGCAGCGAGTTCAATCAATCAACCCACTACACTGGGGCCATGCAACGCACCAGCTTCGCCGGGATGCACTGCTCGATCGGGCGGTCCCTGGAACGCGTCGGCGAGTGGTGGACGCCGCTGATCGTGCGCGACCTCCACCTCGGCCTGCACCGCTTCGACGACATCGCGGAGAACCTCGGCATCTCCCGCAACCTGCTCACCCGCCGGCTGGAGGCGCTGGTCGCCGACGGCGTCGTGGAGCGCCGGGCGTACCAGGAGCGGCCGCTGCGGCACGAGTACCACCTCACCGAGGCCGGCCGCGAACTCGTGCCGGTATTGATGGCGCTGATGGCCTGGGGCGACAAGTGGGCGACGCCGGAGGGCGGCCCGCCGGTGCGCCTGGTGCACCGCGAATGCGGCGCGGAGTTCACGTCCCGGGTGTGCTGCTCGGAGTGCGGGAAGCCGGTGACCACCGCCGACGTGACGTCGCTGCCCGGACCGGGCGCCGCCTACGGACCGGGCACCAAGGTGCTGGCCCGGCGCTACGGCCTCACGCCCGAGGAGTCGTGAACGGCGGGAGCGCGGCGCTCCCTTCGCATGGCGTGATGACCGCCCGCCCCCACGCCCGCATCCTTGCGGAGCAGGGGGCCGTTCAGTCGGGCATCTCGTCCAGCGCCAATCCCAAGGCGGCCGCCAGGTCGATCGTTCTGCGGGGTGTCGGGCACTGCCTGGCCAAAGCGGTCTGGTCGAGGCGGCCGTCGCGGGCTTGGAAGAGGGCCTTCGCGGCGGGGTGGGCGCGCAGTTCGTCCACGGGGAGTTCGCCGGCGAGCCGGTGCGCTGCGGCGACCAGGGCAGGGAACGCCGCCTGCAAGCCCGCGGCCCACTCCTGAAGCGCCACCAGCCACGCGCGCACGGCGTCGTCGGACGACGAGGAGAACCGCTCGACCGCCTCGGCCAGCTCCGGCCAGGTGTGGTCGCGCCAGGGCCTGGTCTTCAAGACGGGCAGCTGCCATCGCCGCTTGGCGGCCGACCAGTGGTCGGCGCGCGCCTGGACCGAGTGGACCGTCATCTCGGGCAGGCACAGCGCGGTCAGGTTCCAGCCGTGGCAGGCGCCGGTGTCCAGGCCGAAGACCCGGCCGTCGCGGACCAGCGGTTCCCGGCCGGTCACGTGGTGGCCGAACACCACCGGCTTGGCGTCGGTGTAGTGCTCGTACCAGCGGCCGTCCGGGAACAGCGCCGCGAGTTCCCGCTCGCCCCTGGTCGAGCCGCAGAGGATCTCCTCCCGCTGGTCGGTCAGTGGGACCCCGGGCAGCATGGCGGCGTGGACGACGCGGACGTGCTCGTCCTCGAAGTAGTACGGCAGCGTCCGCATCCACTCGACGGCCTCGGTGTAGCGGTCGCCGAGCTGCAGGCGCGTGATCTCCTGCGCGTAGGAGAAGATCCCGCGCACGTGCTTGCGCTCGTGGTTGCCCATGACCGCGACCGAGTTCGGGCGCTCGCGGAAGAGGTCGACCACCGCGCCGGGCGCCGGACCGCGGTCGACCAGGTCGCCGACGCCGACCAGCAGGTCGTCCGGCCCGATCCCGACCTTCCCGAGCAGTTCCAGCAGCTCGTCGAAGCAGCCGTGGACGTCGCCGACGATGACTGTGCGCCGCATGGCCGCGATCCTAGGAAGGCGGCCGTGCGGCGCACAAAGGATTTAGCGGGCAGAACGCCGCCTCAGCCCGTCCTCCTCAGGTAGACGACGCGGTCGACGAGGCGCTCGGCCTGGCCGGGCGGGGTGAAGTAGAGGTCGAAGGTCGGGCGGCCGTTCCGCCCGAGCGTGATGACCGTGCGCATGGGGATGGTCTTGCCGAGGTACTCGGGGCCGAGGATGCCGGGGTCGGTGAACTCGCCGGGGATGGACAGCACGTCGGGCAGGGCGGTGACCGGGGCGCCCCGGTAGGTCATCGAGGTGGGGGTGACGCTGTCGAAGGTCGTCCACTCGTACCGGCGGTCGATGTTGGAGAAGCCCAGGACGCCGAGCCGGAAGTAGCGGTTCCCGGCGAGGGTGCCCTCGGTCCGCTCCTCCAGGAAGCGGCCGCCGGTCTTGCCGATCCAGCGGACCCGGACGGTGATGTCGCGGGAGACGACGGGCTTCCCGCCGCCCAGGACGTAGTTGGTCTTGACGGCCCGCCACGTGCCGACCAGCGGGTCGAGCCGGTGGTGGTAGGGGCCCGGGGCCAGGTTGTCGGCGGCGGACCGGTGCGGTGCGGCGGGCCGGTCCTGGACGGTCGCGCCCGCGACGCCGGTCAGGCCGACGAGCAGGGCGGCCACAGCGGCCGGAAGGACGGTCTTTCTCATCATGGCGCGGCTCTCCGGGTCGGTCAGCGGAAGGACGGGGCGTGCGCGGTCGCCCACTGCTCGAAGGTGCGGGGCGGGCGGCCGATCACTTCGCCGAGGTCGGGGTGCACGGTGGTCTCGTCGAGGGCGCCGTCGACGTAGAAGTGGAAGAAGGCGTCTACGTACTGGGGCGGCGTGGTGCGCTCCATCTCCGCGCGGGCCTCCTCGTCCGACAGCCCGACGCAGCGCAGGTCCCGGCCGAGCGCCCGGCCCAGGACGGCGACCTGCTCGGCGGGCAGCAGGGCCTGCGGGCCGGTCAATTCGTAGACGCGCCCCTCGTGGCCGCCGGCCAGCGCGGACGCGGCGACGGCCGCGATGTCCCGCGGGTCGATGCACGCGACCGGAACCGCCGGGAAGGACACGCGCACCGTGTCGCCGGCCTGCAACTGGGGCAGCCAGCGCAGCGCGTTGGACATGAACTGCCGGGGGCGCAGGATCGTCCATGACAGGCCCGAGTCGCGCACGGCCCGCTCGGACCGCGCCATGTAGCGGGAGATCGCGTTGGACGACTCCGGTAGGGCCGCCGACCCGCCCGTCAGCAGCACCACGTGCCGCACGCCCGCGACGCGGGCGCGGGCCAGCAGGCCCGGCATGTCCGCGTAGCCGGCCAGCAGGAAGACGGCCCACACGCCCTTGAACGCGTCGACCAGGCCGTCGGGTTCGTCGAGGTCGCCGACGGCGGGTTCCGCACCGTCCGGCAGGTCGGCGTCCGGTCGGCGGACCAGCGCCCGTACGGGGGCGTTCTGTTCGAGCAGCGCGCGGACGACCTCGCCGCCGACGTTGCCCGTCGCGCCCGTGATCAGGAACATCGTTCTCCTAGAGTTCTTTGATGAGCCCGGCCGCCAGCGCGACGAGCGCGACGGCCAGCAGCGCGGCTCCGGTCCGGGTCAGCGTCGTGCCGGGGGAGCGGGCCCCTTCCCGGCCGACGGCCAGGTGGAGGAAGAACCCGCCCGACTGGGCGAGCACCCCGATCAGCAGGAGGGCGCCGAACAGCCACTCCAGGCCGTCGGAGAGACCGGCGCGCGGCAGGTAGAGGAAGTAGACCAGCGACAGCACCAGCAGGACGCCCGCGTGCGCGTGCCCGGCCCGGAAGAAGCGTTCCCGCAGCTCGCCCAGGCGGTCTTGCCCGGTGGTGATGAACTTCAGCAGCGCGTGGCCGCCGAACTCGACCGTGACGATCGACAGCAGCGCCACGACCGGCAGGACGTCGGTGGGTTCCATCAGCTCTCCGCCCCGCGCGATCGGACCGTCTCCGGCGCGTTCCCCCCGGCACGGGGTGATCGTTCTTTCACGGTCAGATGCTCGCAGCGGGCCGAGCGGCGTCGGTAGTGTCGCTGTCATCGCACGCATGTGCATTTGTCATGGTCGTGAGGGAAGCGGTGGCAGAGCAGAGGGCCGACCATCTCTCGTCGCGGCCGGTCCGGGGCATGCTGTGGGCGTCGGTGGCGATCCTGTTCGCCATCCGGGCGCTGAGCGGCGTCGGCCACGGCTGGTGGCCGCACGGCGTGGTGCTGGCGGCCCTGCCCTACCCGCCGCTGATCGCGCTGCTGGCGCTGCGCCGGGGGCAGGCGGTCCGCCACGGGCTGCTGGCGTGCCTGGCGCTGCTGTCGCTGGTGCCGTTCCTGCTGGTCGGCTGGCGGTGGGACTGGATGCCGTGGCCGCTGGCCGCCGGGGTGCTGTGCACGCTGTCGGCCCGCTGGGCGTGGCCGCTGTTCGGGCTGCTGGTGATCGCGACCGGCCTGGTCCGCGCGCCGGCCGGGGACGCCCCCGCGGCGCTGATCATCATGATCATCACCGCGGACGGCGGGCTCATCGTGTTCAGCATCGCCGCGCTGGCAGCGACCGTGGAGCGGCTGGCGGGCACCCGGGAGGAGCTGGCGCGGCTGGCGCTGGCGCGCGAGCGGCTGCGGTTGTCCGGCGAGCTGCGCGGCGTGCTGGGCGGCAAGCTCCAGGCGATCGGGTTCCGGCTCCGCAAGGCCGCCGCGGCGGACGCCCACGAGGCCCGGCACGACATCGGCGAGGCGACCGAACTGGCCCGCCGGACGATGGCCGAGGTCCGCGCCACGGCGGCCGCCTATCGGGTCCGCCCCCTTCCCTGCCGCCCGGCATCGGTGCGGTCGCCGCGCCTGGCGCGGCGGGTGATGCTGGCCGTCCTGGTCATCCAGTGCGTGCTGGTGCTGACCGACATCGCCGTCAGCCCCAATCCCCGGCTCGACCCGCTGGGCCCGGCGAAGCTCGCGCCGGTGGGCCTCGCCCTCGCCGCGATCGTCGCCCTGCACCTGCGGCCGCGCACCCGGTCCGTGCTCGCCGCGCAGGCGGTGCTGATCGTGGGACCGATCCTCTTCATCGGCCTCGCCTGGACGGTGCTGCTGAGCTACTTCACCGCCGCGGTGCTGCTGCGGGTGCGTCCGCCGTTCTCGTGGGCGCTGGTCGGCCTGGTCCTGGCCGGTCAGCTGGCGCTGCTGGTGCGCGACGGCTCCGGTCCCCTGGCCGACGACCTCGCGCAGCTCGGCGGGCATCTGATGCTCATGTGGCTGCTGTACTCGCTCGAACGCCTCACCGGGCTGACCGTCGCACTCGAACAGGCCCGGAACGACCTCGCCGATACCGCGGTCCGGCGCGAGCGCACCCGCATCGCCCGCGACCTGCACGACGTGCTCGGCTACAACCTCTCGGCCGTCGCCCTCAAGGGCGAGCTGGCCGAACGCCTGCTGGACTCCGCGCCCGAGCGCGCCAGGGCCGAGCTGGTCCCGCTCGTGGCGATGGTGGAGCGCGCCGCGGCGGAGCTGGAGGCCATCGTCGTCGACCGGGTCGAACTCCACCTGGCGACCGAGATCGGCCTCGCGCGGCGGATGCTGGAGGAGGCCGGGATCGCGACGACGGTGCGCGCCGAGATTCCCGACGCGCTCTACGGCGCCGACCCCGCGCCGGCCGCCGTCCTGCGCGAGGCCGTCACCAACATCCTGCGGCACAGCCGCGCCCGCACCTGCGAGATCACCCTCCGCGAGAGCGACGGGCGCCTGCGCCTGCGCGTGGTCAACGACGGCGCCGAGGCCGACGAGGCCGACGAGGCCGCGCGGTCGGCCCGCGGCGGCTCCGGCCTCGCCAACCTGGCGCAGCGCGCCGGCGGCCGGCTCACGGCGGGCCGGCGCCCCGGCGGCCGGTTCGAGGTGGTCGTCGAGTTCCGCTCAGATCCAGTCGGACTCGGTCGCGATCCGGATGGCGTCGACCCGGTTGCGGGCGCCCAGCTTGGCGACCGCTGAGCTCAGGTAGTTGCGGACGGTGCCGTAGGTCAGGAACAGCCGCGCGGCGATCTCGGCTGGCTGCGCGCCGGTGGCCGACATGCGCAGCACCTCGGTCTCCCGCTGGGTGAGCGGGCTCTCGGGCGCCTCCAGGGCGGTCAGGGCCAGCGCCGGGTCCACCACGCGCCCGCCGCCCGCGACGGTGCGGATCGCGTCGGCGAGGTCGGCGGGGCGGATGTCCTTGGCGAGGAACGCGTCCGCCCGGGTGGCGAGCGCGCCGCGGAGCACGCCCGGCCGGGTGAGCGCGGTGAGGAAGACCAGGCGGCAGCCGGGCAGCCGCTCGCGCAGCGCCGTCGCCGCCGAGACCCCGTCCAGGTCCGGCAGGCCGATGTCGATCACGGCCACGTCCGGCCGGTGCGCCAGCGCGGCGGGCACGATCTGCGCGCCCGTGCCCACCTCGGCCACGACCTCGATGTCGGCCTCCAGCGACAGCAGCGCGACCAGCGCCTCGCGCAGGATGGTCATGTCCTCGGCGACGAGAATCCTGATCATGTCGGTTCCGGCCGGGCGGACCGCCGCGGGCGGGCGGTCCGGTTCGCTCCCGCCGATGTTCGCATCCGGTGTCCTGGCAGCATTTGAGACGAGATTACCCACCACCGGCCGGGCGCTGGCGCAGTCAGGCCAAGGGAGCCCGGCGGCGGGGAGGCTTCGGCGGCTGCGAGCGCCCCGGACTCACGAGTCCAAGTGGGCCAGCACCTCGGCCGCGGCCCGGTGACCGGAGCGGACGGCGCCGTCCATGTAGCCGTTCCAGACATCGGAGGTCTCCGCGCCCGCCCAATGAACGCGTCCGACCGGCTCGGCGAGCGCGGCGCCGTACTGCGTCCACACGCCGGCGCCCAGGCGGCCGCCGTAACAGCCCCGGGTGTACTCCTCTTCCATCCAGTTCTGCTCGGCGTAGTCGGCAGGACTTCCGGCCTCGGGCCCGAACAGCTTCACCAGCGTGGCCACCGCCGACGCCCGGCGCTCCCGCGGCGACAGGCGGGCGGCGCTGCGGGCGTCGGCGCCCTCGAAGAACCCGACGAGGACGCCGCGCGATCCGTCCGGCGGCGAGTTGTCCAGGACCACGCTCAGCTCGTCGTCCAGGCTGAACGCGAATCCGCTGAGCCCCGCCGCGCGCCAGAACGGGGCCGGGTAGGCGACCTGCACCTTGATCACCGAGCCCATCGGGATCTGCTGGGTCAGGCCGTCGCGGGACGCCGGGAGCGCCGGTTCGTAGACGAGCCGGCCGGCGAGCGCGGGCGGGATCGCGACGATGGCTCGCCGCGCGGCGACCTCGCCGCCGTCGAAGCGGACCTGGACCCCGTCCCGGTCCTGGGAGATCCGCCGGACGGGGGAGCCAAGGCGGACGGCGTCGCCCATCGCGGCGGCGAGGCGCTCACAGATCCGGTGCGCGCCGCCGACGACGCGCATCTCCTGCGCCCCGCCGGTCGTCGCGACCAGGGCGCCGAGCGAGCCGCCCGACTTGACGTAGAACAGGAAGTGCAGCAGCGACATCTCGGACGGCTCGGCGGAGAACAGGGCCGGGACGACCGCCGCCCAGAACGCCAGGGCCTCGGCGTTGCCGGTGTTGGCGCGCAGCCACTCTTCCACGGTCCTGCGGTCCAGTTCGGCGGCTTCCGGGGACGTCCAGGGCGAGGACAGCGACACCGTCGCGGCGGTCGCTTCGAGCTCCATGAGCAGCCTGCCGACCTCGGCCGCCGCTTCGTCGGACAGGCCGAAGGTCTCGTCGGAGTACACGGTGCGCGTTCCGTTGTAGAGCGTCACCGCCGCCCCGTCGTCGTAGGTCGGGAACGTCTCCAGGCCGAGTTCGGCGACCAGCTTCAGCACCTCGCCCTGGGTCGGGCCGATCCACTGGCCGCCCATCTCGATCGGCGTCCCGTCGGCGAGGCGGTGGCCGAGGTTGCGGCCCGCCACCCGGTCCCGCGCCTCCAGCACCGTCACGCTCCGCCCGGCGGCGCGGACCGCACGGGCGGCGGTGAGCCCGGCGAGCCCGGCCCCGACCACGACGACATCGGAACTCAGCATTGCGCCACCCCTAAAAGTCGGTCGGCTGTCCGACTTGAAACTAGGCTACGGCACAATGGCGCGCAAGGGCCGCCCTCCAAGGCGGCGACGGTGCGGCGAGGGGGAGGGCCGGCAGTGGCCTACGTCAGGGCGGCGGAACGCGAGGAGCAGATCGTCGCGGCGGCGATCCGGGTGCTCGGCGAGGTGGGCGTCCCGGGGACGACGCTGCGCGCCGTCGCCGCCGAGGCGGGCGTTCCGCTCGGCACGCTGCACTACGTCTTCCCGAGCAAGGACCGGCTGCTCCATGCCGTCATCGCCACCGTCATCCGCGACATCTCGGACGCGCTGGTGGCCGAGCAGGAGCTCGACCGGGGCGTGGAGCACGCCCTCCGCCAGAGCATCACCACGTTCTGGGGCAAGCTCGTCGAAGGCAACGTCGGCCTGCAGCTCATGCAGTACGAGCTGACCGCCTACTCGTTGCGGAGCGAGGCCGACCGCGACCTGGCCCCGCTGCAGTACGAGCGCTACAGCTCCCTCGTCACCGCGTGCTGCGAGCGGGCCGCGCAGGCCGCCGGCGAGCGCTGCGCCATCGGGTTCGACACCCTCGGACGCATCGCGCTCGCCCAGGTCGACGGCCTGATCCTGCAGTACGTAGCCAAACCCGATCCCGACCGCGCCCGCCGCGACCTGGACCACGCGCTGGACATGCTCGTGCTGTTCGCGGACCCGCAGCCCGTGCCCCGCGGCGCCGCAGGTCGTTCCAAGTGAATCCGTCGCCGCTCCGACCCCGGTAGCGGAACGGGCAAGCGCCGCTCTCTTGCCCCGGACCGGGGCTCGCCCTACCGTAATTCGTACGGTCGTCCGACTTTATTGGCTGCGGCGAAAACCCGCAGCGAACGGAGGGGGCCATGGTGCGGCGGGTACGGGAAGGCGCGAGCGGCGAGAACGACCGGCCCGCGGCCACCACCGTGGCCGTGGTCGGCGCCGGCATGTCCGGGCTGATCGCGGCCAGGGCCCTGCACCGCCGGGGGATCGACGTGCTGGTGCTGGAATCCGCGGACCGGCCCGGCGGCCGGATGATGGCCGAGACCTCGGCTCTGGGATCGCGCCTGGACCTGGGCGGCCAGTGGGTGGGCCACGGCCACCACCGCTTCACGGCCCTGGCGGAGGAGCTGGGCGCCTCACTGTTCCCGATGCGCACGCCGAAGCTGTCGGCCGTCATCGACGGCCCCCGCAAGATTCCGGCGTGGAGCCCCGCGATGCTGACGACCGGCGTGGTGCTCCTGCTCTGGGAGGCCCGGTCGAGGTGCGGAGCGCCCCGGCGGTGGGAGTCGCGGACGGTCGGGTCCTGGCTGCGCATGGTGCCGGGCCGCACGGCGCGGAGGCTGCTCGAAGTGCTCGTCGAAGTCTCGACGACGGCGGACCCGGATCGCTACACGATGCGCGCGTTCGCCGAGATGGTCCGCTATCAGGGCGGCCTGACCGCGATGTTGTCGACGAAGGGCGGGGCTCAGGACGCCCTGGTCGCCGAAGGCGCGGGGACGCTAGCGGAGCGGCTGGCGGAGGAGCTCGGGCCCCGTGTCCTGACCGGCCGCCGGGTCGTCTCGATCCAGCGGGACGAGAGCGGGGTGACGCTCCGCACCGCGTCCGGCTCCGTCCGGGCCGCCAAGGCCATCGTCTCCGTCCCGCCGCCGATGTCCGCACGGATCACCTACGACCCCCCTCTTCCGGCGAGCAGGACAGAGCTCGAACGGAGCACCTACATGGGCTCGGTCTACAAGGCGATCGCGGTCTATGAGCGGCCCTTCTGGCGTCAAGACCACGTTGAGTGCACGCTCTTGGGGAATCCCGGCGGCGCGGTCTTCGACACCTCGCCGCCCGGCGGTCCGGGCCACCTGTGCGTGCTCGTCGCCGGACCCGAGGCCCGGGAGCTCGACCGGCTGGACGCCGCCGAGCGCCGCAAGGCCGTGCTCGGCCCGCTCGCCCCCCCCATGTCGGGCCCGAGGTCCTCGAACCGGTGGGCTGGCACGAGAAGTCCTGGCATCTCGACGAGCACGTCGGCGGCGGTTACGCGGCATTGCCGGACCTGGGAAGCGCCGACGGACATCCTCCGATGCCGTCCGAGCCGGTCGGCGACCTCCACTGGGCCGGAACGGAGACCGCGAGCGAGCACGCCGGCTACATCGAGGGCGCCATCGAATCCGGCGAGCGCGCGGCGCACGAGGTGATCGAGAGCCTGGCGCTTCGCGAACGCCGAACCCGATGGGCCGAGACGCGTCAGACCCCGCCTCTGCGCGCGGCACGCGCCCCGGTCAGGCCGGATGCCCGGCGGGGGCGCGGTCGCCGAGGGCGATCAGGTGGCGGACCAGGTCGGTGAGCACCTGCTTGCTCGACTCGCGGCTGCGGGCGTCGCACAGCACCACCGGCGTCTCCGGCGTCAGGTCGAGGGCGTCGGCGACCTCCTCCTCGGTGTAGTCGTAGCCGTCGTCGAACTGGTTGACCGCGACCAGGAACGGCAGGGCCCGGCTCTCGAAGTAGTCCACGGCGGGGAAGCAGTCGCCCAGGCGGCGGGTGTCGGCCAGCACGATCGCGCCGAGCGCGCCGTGCGACAGCTCGTCCCACATGAACCAGAAGCGGTCCTGGCCGGGGGTGCCGAACAGGTAGAGGACCAGGCCGGCGCGGACGGTGATGCGGCCGAAGTCCATCGCGACCGTGGTGGTGGTCTTGTCGTCCACGCCGCTGGTGTCGTCCACCCCGAGGCCGCGCTCGGTCAGCACCTCCTCGGTGCGCAGCGGGCGGATCTCGCTGACCGAGCCGACGAAGGTCGTCTTGCCGGCGCCGAAGCCGCCCGCCACCAGGATCTTCACGGCCAGGGGCAGCGGCTCGGCGGCGTCAGAGCGCCTGGAGTCCATGGAGCACCTCCCTGAGCAGGTTCTGGGTGACGGCCTGGGGACGCTCCTCAGGCCGCCGGACGGCGATGTGGCCGCGGGACAGCAGGTCGCCGAGCAGCACCCGCACCACCACCAGCGGCAGGCCGAGCCGCGCGGAGATCTCGGCGACCGACTGCGGGGTGCCGCACAGGTCGAGGATCGCCAGGTGCTCGGGGCCGATCTCGGGGGAGGCGACCGGCCGGTCCACCGCCACGATGATCGCGATCATCTCGAAGCCCTCGCCGCGGGTGGCGGGCCGGGCGCGGCCCCGCGTCAGCGCGTACGCGCGGACCAGGGGCCCCGCCTCCTCGTCGAGCCACTCGTTGCCGGTCATGGTTCCTCGTCGGGTTCGGCGGACTCGGCACGGCCGCGCCGGGTGCCGCGCTGGATCGCCGACATCATGGACCGCAACTGCTCGGGCGTCCGCTCCTCGCGCGGGGCCGCTTCGGCCTCGGGAGCCGGATGTTCGGCGTCGGGGCGCAACTGCGGTGCCATGTTGGCCTGCCGGACGCGCCGGGGCAAGTCGGGCCGGGGCCGCCCGCTGCGCCGGGTGGCGGCGGGCGGGCGCTCGGGGCGCGGCGCGGCCGGCGGCCGGGACGGCTCGCGGCCCCGGATCTGCTCCGGCGAGCGCAGCGGCCGGGGCGGCGGCGGCTCGTCGGGCTCGGGGGCCGCGGTGATGAGCCGCTCGACCGGGGTGAGCAGCGGGTCGGACGCCTGCCGGTCGGGCGGCGCGGCGGGCAGTTCGGCGGCCCGCCGGCGGCCGTGCACGACGCCGGCGGTGACCAGGGCGTCCTCGCTGCGCCGGGTCAGCGCCAGCGGCGAGTCCTCGGCGCCGTCGCCGTCGCCGTGCACGACCAGGTCCTCCGGCAGCAGCACGATGGCGGTCATCCCGCCGAACGGCGAGGTGCGCAGGGTGACCTTCACGCCGTGCCGCCGCGCCAGCCGGCCGACCACGAACAGCCCGAGCTGGGCGCTGTCGGACAGGTCGAACTCCGGCGGCGCGGCGAACCGGGCGTTGGCGGCGGCCAGCCGGTCGGGGTCCATGCCGAGGCCGCGGTCCTCGATCTCGATGGAGAAGCCGTGGGCGACCCGCTGGCCGGTGACCTGCACGGTGGTGTGCGGCGGCGAGAACGAGGCGGCGTTCTCGATCAGCTCGGCCAGCAGGTGCACGATGTCGGTGACCGCGACGCCGGAGATCGCGGCGGCCGGCATCGGGGTGACCGACACCCGGGTGTAGTCCTCCACCTCCGAGGCGGCGGCCCGCGTGACGTCGATGATCGCCACCGGGTTGCGCCAGCCGCGGCCGGGCGCCTGCCCGGACAGGATGATCAGGCCCTCGGCGTGCCGGCGCATGCGGGTGGCCAGGTGGTCGATGCGGAACAGGTCCTCCAGGTCGTCGGGGTCGGCGACCCGGCGCTCCATGGCGTCCAGCAGCTTGAGCTGGCGGTGCAGCAGCGTCTGGCTGCGGCGGGCCAGGTTGACGAACACCTCGCCGATGCCGCGGCGCAGCGCCGCCTCCTCGACGGCGCCCTGGATGGCGGTGCGGCGGGCGGCGTTGAAGGCCTGGCCCACCTGGTCGATCTCGCCGGTGCGGAACGACAGCGGCGGCGCCTCGGCGGCCACGTCCACCTCCTCGCCGCGCCGCAGCCGGGCGATCACGCCCGGCAGGCGGCGGTCGGCCAGGTCCAGCGCCTCGCGGCGCAGCCCCGACAGGTCGCGGATGACCGAGCGGGCGACCCAGACCGCCAGCACCACGGTCGCCACCACCGCGACCAGGCCGAGCGCGCCGGCCAGCACCACGCGCAGCAGGATGGAGTCGGAGATCGGCTCGGCGCGCCGCTCGGCCTGCGCGGCCAGCGACAGCTCCAGGCCGCGCAGCCGGGTCAGGTTGGCGTCCGCGGTGGTCTTCCACAGCACCGGCAGGTCGGGGGAGACGCGGGCGAGCCGGGACGCGGCGGTGACGCGGTCCTCCAGCGACCGCAGCCGGGCGTACTCGGGGGTACCGGTGACGCGGCCGAAGTAGGCGCGGTCGGCGGGCCGCAGCTCGGGGGCGGCGAGGCCGAACAGCGAGCGCTGGGTGCCCACCAGCTTGACGAAGTCGGCGTGCTCGGCGCGCGTCACGCGGCCCGCGGCCAGCGCGCCCGCCAGGTGCGCGTCCTCCTGCGCCAGCGCCTCGCGGGCGCGCGCGAGCGCGAGCTGGTCGCGGGCGTCCTTGGCGACCTCGGGGTTGCTGAGCGTGGAAAGCGAGCCCTGGAGCGCTCCGATCCCGCCGAGCAGCCCGCTGTAGTCGGCGAACGCCTGCGGGCGGCCCGTGGCGCCGGAGTCGATGGCCGAGCGGCGGCCGGGCAGCGCGTTCAGCCCGCCAGTGACCTCGCCGGCGAGGCGGCGGGTCTGCGCGGGCGCGACGTCCTGGGCGCCCTGGTCGCCGGCCAGGCGGCGGAACAGCGCGGCCTGCCGGTCGGTGACCAGGCGGCCGGACTCCATCGCGGCGCGGTCGCCGGGGGAGCGGCTGGCCAGGAACACCAGCGTCAGCCGGCGCTCGGCCTGCAGCGCGCTGCCGAGCGCGCCGGAGGGGTAGGCGAAGTGCTCCTGGACGGTGCGGACGTTGCGCAGGTTGAGGCCCTCGCCGAGGGTGAGGCTCGCGGCGAACGCCCACAGCGTGGCCAGCGAGAGCAGCGAGACCAGCACGAGTGAGACGATTTTGAAACGGACGGTGCGGAAGCGGGCGGTCCCCGGGCGGGGCCGCCGACGACTGTTGCGTGATCCCACTCAACGGTCCCTTGACGGTGACGGAGACGGGCGATTCGGGAGCTGTCGGTCACTGAATGCACGAGACCCTACAACCGATCGCGACGGTTCGCGCGGCGGCCTCCCCAAAAAATCGATCTTGCGTTGGACGTGACACCGATGCGGTCGGTACCCCTACAATCCCGTTCAGTGATCTTCAGGACCCCACCCGAAGACCGATCGAGCGCCGTCCCCTCCCGGCTCCCACCGGGACGGCGCCCCCGACGACCCCGCCCGCGCGGAGCCGGTCGCCCCACCCGCCTGGCGGCAATGCTCGCCCTGCTCACGGCGGTGGCGGCGGGCGCGTGCAGCTCATCCTCCTCCGGCGGCGGGGGCACCTCCCTGCCGCGGATCCCCGCCCAGCAGAGCATCGGCCCCGGCGAGGGCCGACTCGACCTGGTGGTGTGGGCCGGCTACGCCGAGAACGGCTCCAGCGACAAGAAGGTCGACTGGGTCACCCCGTTCACCCGCGCCACCGGCTGCCGCGTGAACGCCAAGATCGCCGACACCTCCGACTCGATGGTCGCGCTGATGCGGTCGGGCCGCTACGACGGCGTGTCGGCGTCCGGCGACGCCAGCGTGCGGCTCATCCACGGCGGCGACGTCGCCCCGGTGAACACCGCCCTGCTCACCAACTACGGCGACATCGCCCCGTACCTGAAGGACCAGCCCTACAACTCGGCGGGCGGCCAGATGTACGGGGTGCCGCACGGCTACGGCGCCAACATGCTGATGTACCGCACCGACAAGTTCCCGCAGGGCCTCACCTCCTGGAAGGTGATGTGGGACCCCGAGTCCCCGGCGGCGGGCAACCTGGCGGCCTACGACTCCCCGATCTACATCGCCGACGCCGCCCTCTACCTCAAGGCGCACCGGCCCGACCTCGGCATCACCGACCCCTACGCCCTGTCGGAGGAGCAGTTCCAGGCCGCGGTGGACCTGCTGAAGAAGCAGCGCCCGCACGTGGTGCAGTACTGGCACAACTACCTGGACGAGATCCAGTCGTTCAAGATCGGCGACATCCACGCCGGGACCGCCTGGCAGGTGACCGCCAACCTGGCCCGCGACCAGAAGGCCCCGGTCGCCACCACCATCCCCGCCGAGGGCGCCACCGGCTGGTCCGACACCTGGATGGTCTCCTCCCGGGCCCAGCACCCCAACTGCATGTACCGGTGGATGAACTGGATCACCACCGCCAAGGTGCAGGCCCAGGTCGGCCAGTGGTTCGGGCAGGCCCCCGCCAACCCGCAGGCCTGCCGGTACACCGCGCCGGGCTTCTGCAACACCTTCCACGTGGGCGACGCCGCCTTCTACAAGCGGGTCGCGTTCTGGAAGACACCGGTCCGCGACTGCGGCGACGACCGGGACGACGCGTGCGTGGACTACGCGCGCTGGTCCCAGGCATGGACGCAGATCAAGGGCTGACCCCGACTGCACAGGAACCGTTCCATCCCCCCAACAAGGAAAGGCCTGTCCGTGAAGTTCAGCTACGCGATGCTCCCCGACTACCCCCTCACCGAGTCGCTGGCCTCGATCAGGCTCGCCGACGAGCTGGGCTACCACGCCGTCTACGCCGCCGACGAACCCTGGCACAAGGACCTGTGGCTGCTGTTCGCGGCGGCGGCCGCGCAGACCACGCAGATCAAGATGGGCCCGAGCGTGTCGGCGGTGACGCTGCGCGAGCCGACCCTGATCGCCCAGGCCGCCGCCACCCTGGACGAGCTGACCGGCGGCCGCGCCGAGGTCGTGCTGGGCTCGGGCAACTTCGGCGTGCTGGCCCAGTACAAGATCGACTGGACGAAGACCAAGCCGCTCACCCGCGTCAAGGAGGCCGTCGCGGTCGTCCGCACGCTGCTGGACGAGGGCACCATCACCCGCGACGGCGAGTTCTACTCCTACGACGGGCTGTTCACCTTCGCCCGCCCGGTGCAGGAGCGCCTGCCCGTGAAGATCGGCGCGATGCGCGGGCCGAAGTCGTTCGAGGCGGCCGGCGAGCTGTCCGACGGCGTCCACCACGCGCTCAGCTACTCGCGCGAGGCGTACGAGTACGCGGTCGAGCACTTCCGCATCGGCGCCGAGCGGGCCGGCAAGGACTGGACGACCATGGACGTCGGCGCCTGGGTCGTGTTCGCCACCGGCCCCGACTCCGAGGCCGCCAAGCAGGCCGCGCGCAGCATGGTCGGCCTGTACGCCTCGGCGATGCCGGCCGAGCAGCTGGAGCGCAACGGCGTCTCGCCCGCCGACGTGGCCCCGATCATCGAGGCGATCGGCGCGGGCGACCTGGCCCGCGGCATCGAGCTGACCACCCCGGAGATCACCGAGAAGCTGTCGATCGCCGGCACCCCCGACGAGGTCCGCGCCAAGATCGAGAAGGACATCGCGCCGACCGGCGTGAACCACATGATCCTGGCCATCACCGACTCGGCGCTGGTGAAGTCCTTCACCGGCCGCGAGCTGGAGGGCGTCGCGGACGTGGACACCCAGCTGCGCCTGGTGCACGAGCACCTCATGCCCGCCTTCCGGTAGCACGAGGTCCGCACCGTGGCCCCGGCCGCGTCAGCGGGGCGGCCGGGGCCGCGGTGGTGGTGATCATGTGCCCGGGTGAGGTTACGGTGACCGATGGGGTGGAACGGAGGAGTCGAGGACCGGTGACCGGGGCCGCGCGCGGGCCCGGACGCCGCATCCCTCGACGGCGCCAGCGCCGCAGCACCTTCCGCATCTCGAAGAGGGACACCCGTCATGCAGATCGACCTCTCCGGCCGCACCGCCCTGGTCACCGGCTCCACCCAGGGCATCGGCCACGCCATCGCCACCGGCCTCGCCCGCGCGGGCGCCCGCGTCGTCGTCAACGGCCGCGATGACAAGCGCGTCGCGGAGGCCGTCGACAGCGTGCGGGCCGAGTCCGGCAGCGACGACGTCACCGGCGCCGCGGGCGACCTGGCGTCGGACGAGGGCACCGCCGCCGTGCTGGAGGCCGTGCCCGAGGTCGACATCCTGGTCAACAACCTCGGCATCTTCGGCTCCGCCGCGCCCCTGGAGATCGACGACGCCGAGTGGCGCCGCTACTTCGAGGTCAACGTCCTGTCCGCCGTCCGGCTCATCCGCGCCTACCTGCCCGGCATGAAGGAACGGGGCTGGGGGCGCGTGCTGAACCTCGCCAGCGACTCGGCCGTCGTCATCCCCGCCGAGATGATCCACTACGGCATGACCAAGACCTCGCTGCTGGCCGTCAGCCGCGGGTTCGCCAAGGACGCCGCCGGGACCGGGGTCACCGTGAACTCCGTCATCGCCGGGCCGACCCATACGGGCGGGGTCGAGGGGTTCGTCCGCGAGCTGGTCGGCGACGAGCTGCCCTGGGACCAGGCGCAGCACGAGTTCATGGTCAAGTACCGGCCCCAGTCCCTGCTGCAGCGCCTCATCGAGCCCGAGGAGATCGCCAACCTGGTCGTCTACCTCGCCTCGCCTTACGCCTCCGCCACGACCGGGGGCGCCGTGCGCGTGGACGGCGGTTACGTCGACTCCATCCTGCCCTGACCGGCGGTGGCCGGCTCGGCGGCGGCGCGGGGACGGCCCGGGGTGATCAGCGCGGCGATGAGCACACCGGCCGCCGCCGCGGCCGCCGCCACGGCGAACCCCTTGGTGAAGCCGCTCAACGTGGTGCCGGCCAGGCTCGCCGCGGCGACGCTCGACACGACCGCCGCGCCGAAGGAGGCGCCGAACTCGTGGAAGGTGCTCACGATGCCGGAGGCGATCCCCGCCTCGTGCGGCGCGACCTGGCCGAGCGCGGTCGCCGAGGCGATGACGAACATAGCGCCGGTGCCCGCCGCCGCGACGGCCACGCCGACCACGACGCTGACCGGCTGCATCGACACCGCCGGCACCGCCATGCCGACCGCCGCGACGGCCAGTGCCACGACGGCCGGGCCGCGCGCGCCGTAGCGCCCGATGAGCCGCCCGGTCAGGTTCGCGCCGAGCATCGTGGCCAGCGCGACCGGCAGGAACAGCAGCCCGGTCCGCAGCGCGCCGTACTCCCGGGCGTGCTGGAAGTAGAAGGTGCCGAGGAAGAACACCGCGATCATCAGGGCCGTGGCCATCCAGATGAGGAACACGCCGGTGGCGACCGGCCGCCGGGCCAGCAGGCGCACGTCCATCAGCGGTGACCGGGCCCGCCGCTGCCACAGCGCGAACAGCGCGTACCCGACCGCGGCGGCCAGGACGAGCCCCGCCGTCATCGCGGTGAGCCACCCGTCCTCGCCCGCGGCGATCAGGGCGTAGATCAGCGTCGCGGTCGAGGCGGTCACCAGGAGCGCCCCGAGGAGGTCCAACCGGGGCCGCTCGCCGGGCATCCGCTGCGCCGGCAGCATCACCGCGAGCGCCACGATCACCACCAGCCCGATGGGCACGTTGACGTAGAACACCCACGGCCATCCGGGACCGGCGGTGAGCACGCCGCCGAGCAGGACGCCGAGGGCGGCGCCGCCGCCGCCGAGCGCGGACCACACCCCCAGCGCCTTGTTCCGCTCGTCCCCGTCGAACAAGGCCACGACCAGCGACAACGCCGCGGGGGACAGCAGCGCCGCCCCGACCCCCTGCGCGACGCGGCCGCCCACCAGCACGGCCCCGGAGCCAGCGAGCCCCGTGGCCAGCGACGCCGCGGTGAACAGCAGCAGCCCGGCGAGCACGACGTACTTGGCCCCCACCAGGTCGGTGACGCGCCCGCCGAGCAGCATCAGGCCGCCGAAGGCGAGGGTGTAGGCGCTGACCGTCCAGGTCAGCGCCTCGCGGCTGAGGCCGAGGTCGGTCTCGATGTGCGGCAGCGCGATGGCCACGACGGTCACGTCGAGGATCAGCATGAGCTGCGCCACGCCGAGGAAGCCGAGGATGCGCCAGCGCGCGGGGTGCGGGGGCGTCCGCCCGCCTGTCTGCGAGGTCATCAGAACCCTCCGATCCAATAACTCGTACATCCATGTACGAGTTCTAAATCGGACTATAACCCATACGCACGTGTACGAGTTAGACTCATCGCCATGGCTGCACCTTCCGCCCGGCCCAGGCGCCGCGCCGACGCCGAACGCAACATCGCCCGCATCGTGGCCGCCGCGCGGCGACTGCTGAGCGTGGACCCGAGCGCCGCGACCGACGACATCGCCAAGGCCGCGGGCGTCGGGCGGATGACGCTGTACGGGCACTTCCGCACCCGCGCCGACCTGGTCGAAGCCGCGCTCACCGAAGCGCTGCGCGCCGGCGAGGAGACCCTGTCGGCGGTCGACCTGACGGGCGACCCGCGCGAGGCCATGGCCCGCCTGCTGACGTCGAGCTGGCAGCTGGTGGCCGAGTCGGCGGCCCTGCTGACCGCGGCCGAGGACGTGCTCCCCTCGGGACGGGTGCGCGAACTGCACGACGCGCCCGCCCGCCGCATGGCCGAACTCGTCCACCGGGGCCGCGAGCAGGGCGTCTTCCGCACCGACCTGCCCGCCGAATGGCTGGTCAGCGTCGTCCACTACATCCTGCACGGCGCCGCCGACCAGGTCCGCGCCGGACGCCTGGACCCGCGGGACGCCGCCGACGCGGTGACGAAGTCGATCCAGTCGGTGCTGGTCGGATAGGGAGGCCCTGGACGACTCCGCCGCCACTCCGCGCCGCGCGGTCCTCCCGAGCAGCGCGTCCGGCGTCGTCACCCTGACTCAGGCGGCGATCGAACGCGTGCGAATCCGAGGCGAGAAGGACGAGGGCCCCTCGAAATCGATCAGGCCCTCGTCCTTCGCGCGCCCACCTCGTCCGCGCCGCTAGTACCCCTGGTTGCGGATCGAGGTCGCGACCTGCTCGATCGCCGCCTGCGCGGTGGCGGGTCTGGTGCCGGCGCCGTGCAGGCCGATGACGATGGACTGCGCGGTCGGCTTGGCGAACACGGTCTCGGCGTCCAGCTTCCCGATGATGATCGTGGCGTCGGCCTTGAGGACGAAGTACTTCCTCCCGCCGAGGATGAGGCCGGTGGCCGTGATGCTCTCGGGACGGTCGAATCCCGAGGCGAGGGCCTGGCGCTCGACGTCCCTGATCGTCATGCCGCCCGCCGTGGCCAGGGTCTGCGCGCCGTTGCGCGTCACGATCCCCGAGCGGGTGAAGGTGCCGGAGCCCACCATGTCGTTGGCGATGGACTGCCAGTTGGGCGCACGGCGAGCTTCGGTCCCGGCGGTCGGAGCCATGGAGGCGGCCTCGCCGCCCGCGTGGGCGGCGGCCGACGCGGCGAGCGCGCCCAGCAGGAAGACGCCGGTCGCTAGGCCGATCGCCGTCTTGACCGCTCGACGTGCGCAGAACGTGGCACCTGTGCGCATCTCGTTCCTTTCCGCTTTCGGCGGTGTCCGTCGCTCGCCGAGCGCCGGAGGCGGGCAAGCGTGTGCAGATCTCCCGGACCGAGAGGGAGACCGATCCGTTCACCCTCGGCCATTCGGCGCGATCGGATAATCGCCCGGGAAGACAGCGTCTGGTGGGTGCCGTTATGAGACGGATTCTCCTGGGTCTCAAGGGAATGGCGAGGTCGCCGGTCCGGGACAGGCCGTACCCGGACAGCATTTGGCCGAGATGGGCCTATTGGATGGCCACGCCCCGGTGCAAGGGTTTTACTTGGCGCATGTCCCCGAGTTCAGTGGGTTCTCGTTCGCCTTAACAGGGCCAAGCCTCGTCCAATTCGCCGAGTGCCGTCGCATCTCGGAGCGATTTTCCCAGGCCGACCGGGAATCGTGCGCACCAATACCGAAGTGCTGCTCAAACCGGCCGTGCTCCGGGTGAAGAACCCTTTCTGATTTCCCCATCACCACGCTCCGGAATGCACGCTGCTCACGACCCGCCGACCGCGAGCGGATGCGATGGGCGACCGCGAAGGGAGACACAGGTCCGTGTCGATACGCGAAGCCGCAGAACGCGCGAAGCGATGACCGGCGAGCCCGGCAGGAGAGCGCCGCTCTGCGTCGCCCCCTTCGTCTCGCTAGCGGTGTGGGCCGACGGCGAGTCGGTCATCTGCTGCGAGGACAAGGGGCCGGCCGCCGGGAACCTCGGCTCGGTCGAGGACGTGTCCGAGCTGGTCAACGGCGAGACGATGCGCAGCGCCCGCAAGCAGTTCATGCGCGGTGTGGTCCCCGGGGGCTGCCGGGCCTGCCTGAACGAGGCGACGCGCCAACCGACCGTCTTCCACTACTACCGGGACAACTTCCGCTGGGAGGACGTCGCGGGGGACTACGACGAGGCCAGCGGTACGGTTGCCGGGACGCGCTACCTGCTGATCGCCCTCAGCAACCTGTGCACCTACAGCTGCCGCATGTGCTTCGACAAGCTCAGCACGCGGCTGAACTCCGACCGCCACCGTATGCTGGGCGCCGAGCAGGTCGGCTACCGGCGCAACGACATCGACAAGGTCATCGCCTTCATCCGGGCGAACCCCATCCGCGCCGTCACCTTCCACGGCGGCAACCCCATCAACGAGCCCCGCTTCCTGGACGTGCTGGCCGAGCTGTCGAGCGACGCCTCCGTGGAGATCATCTCCAACGGCTCCACCCTGACCTGCGGCGGCACCGACATCCGCCCGTACCTGGCGCGGTTCCGCGAGGTCCGCTTCAACATCAGCCTGGACGGCACGCGCCGGACGACCGAGTACGTGCGCGTGCACAGCCGGTTCGACGGCGTGCTCCGCCACTTCCACGAGGTCAGGGCGCTGCCCAACACGACCGTCAACCTGCACAACACCATCACCAACCTCAACGTGTTCGACCTGCCCGCCTACTACGCCATGGTGCTGTCGGGGGAGTTCGCCGACGCCGACTCCATCTCCAGCTACATCGCCACGGTGCCGGACGTCCACCGCGTCTCCACCCTCCCGCCCGACCTCCGCCGGCTGGCGCGCGACCGCATCGAGGACTTCCTGCGCGCCCTGGACGGGCCGGGCGGTCCGGACGCGGCCGACGCAAAGGCGGCCCGAGCGCGCGCGTACGCGCAGAACGTCCTCGGCCGGATGGAGGCGGTCCCCTACAACCCGCGCCTGTTCACCCGCTTCCTCGAACTGACCCGGACGACCGACGCCTTCTACCGCGTCGAGTCGCCGCCGGAGTACAGCGCCTACCTCACGGGCGAGACCCCGGTGCCCGTCCGACCGCACGCCCCTTCCCAGGCCGATGCTCCCGAGGCGGGAGCGGAGAAAGGAGCCGTCGTGCCCGACAACCTCCTCCAGTTCGCCGAGGACCCCAGCGCCGCCGCGGGTCCCTGCCCGTACGTCGGCGAGCGCCGGTTCTCGCGGGCGGAGTGCATCTTCGGCTGGACCGCGGCGTTCCAGCAGAGCTGCACGGCGGTCACGGTGCGGATCCGGCTCGTGCCGGACGCCGGGATCACCGACCAGGAGATGGCGACGCTGCGCACCAGATGGGAGACCGGCATCGAGAACAAGTGGAGCGGCCACTTCGTCTGCACGGGCCCCTACGGCGCCTCCACCATCACCTTCAACGCCCAGTTCGTGACCTCCAACGCCCACCACAACGTCCAGGTGAGCCGCGGCCCCGGCCAGACCAACATGACGCGCTGGCACACCGACGACAGCGGCGACACCGCCGCGCACGAGTTCGGTCACATGATCGGCAACCAGGACGAGTACACCGACAGCCGCTGCCCGAACCGCTCTCCGGTCAACACCGGGACGGTTATGCACGTCGTCGCCGGACCGGCCGAGCAGCGCCACGTCAACCGGATCTGCACCTCGGCGCCGCTCACGGCCGAGCACTTCTCGATCGGCCTGGACCTCATCTAGCCCTGCTTCTCGACAACGAGGGACGACATGCGGGTAATCATCGAATCATTCACCCGGCCCGACGTCGACCGGATGCGGGCCGCGGTCGCGCGGCTCGCCGACGGGGCCGCCGACGCCGCGGACGACGTGCGGATCGAGCTGTCCATCGCGGGCGGCTGCCCGGGGCAGCGGCTGGAGTTCCGGACGACGATCCCGTCACGGGAGGCGGCCGAGGTGTCCTACGAGGACGAGCGCCGGAGCGTCAGCGAGCGGTTCTCGGCGCGGGTCCGCACCGAGGAGCTGACGGCCCTGGCGGGGCGGCTGGACGTCGGGACCCTGATGGAGCTGGCCCCGAACAGCGACGAGCGGTACGTGCCGGACTCGGTCACCGGCACGGTAGCCATGACGGCCGCCAACGCCCGGATCACCCTCCTGTTCGCCGTCGACACCGTGGAGCCCCCCGAGGACGACGAGGCCGCGATGAGGATCCAGCCGGGGGAGGTCCCGTTCGTGCTCCGCGCCTCGGACGTCCCTCCGAGCGTCCGCCCGGCGCTGGAGCAGCTGGCGGCGGTCGTCAACCGGCTCGTCGCGGACCGCGGGTAGCCGGGCGCCGGATGAAAGCCGTCCACGTCAACTCCACCCTGCCGTCCGTGCCGTACCTGGGACGCCTGAACGGGCCCGACGGCTACCAGGTGGAGGACTTCGAACTGCTCACGACCGTCCTGTCGGCCGCCGCCTGGCGCCGCTTCAACGGCCCGGTCAAGCTCTACACCGACCGCGTCGGGGAGTCGTACTACCGGCGGCTCGGCATGACCGGGCTGTGGGACGGCGGGATAGACACCGACGTGCTGGAGTCGCTGCCCCGCGAAATCCACCACGACGTGTTCTGGACCGCCGGCCGGGTCGCGGCCCTGCGCGCCGAGGCGGCGCCCTTCGTCTCGCTGGACACCGACCTCATCGTCTGGGGGCCGCTGGACCACCTGATCACCTCGGACTTCATGGCGCTGCACCCCGAGCCCCTGCACCACTCGATCTACCAGCCCCGGTGCGAGCTGAGCACGCCCGCCGGCTACGTCTGGGAGGAGTGGGACTGGGAGGTCACCCCGTGCAACGCCGCCCTGACCTACTTCGCCGACGACCGGATCACTGAGCTGTTCCACGCCAAGGCGATGGAGTTCATCGTGGGCAACCGGGTCGAGCGGGAGGCGGTGGACCGCCTGCCGGTCCACGACGTGTTCGTGGCCCAGCGCCTGCTGCCGATGTGCGCGCTGAAGCTGGGAGTGCGGCCGGCGTACTTCCTCGACTGGCCCCGGCCCGGCCGCAACAGCGAGTCCATGGCCGACGGCGGCAAGAACGAACTGGTCACCCACGTCTGGGCCTACAAGGACGCGCTCAAAAGCGACCTGAACCACCGGGAGGCGTTCTGCCTGCAGTGCGTGGCCCGCATCCGCGCCGACTACCCCGAGCTGATGGACATGCTGCGCCACATGCCCAGCATCCAGCGGTACCTGTCGTGAGAGGACGACGGTGAAGGCGGTCCACGTCCTGTCCACCCGCCCGACCACGAACTACTACGTCTCGCGCCCCGAAACCGCCCCGTACCGGCAGGAGGACTTCGAGGTCCTCACGACGGCCCTGTCGGCTCTCGAATGGCGCCGGCACAACGGGACGATCCGGCTCTACACCGATCCCGTGGGCCGGGAGTTCTACGACCGGCTGGGACTCCTGGACCTCTGGGACGGCGGCGTCGACACCGAGCAGCTGGACCCGGCGTCCCAGCGGATCAACTGCGGCGTCTTCTGGTCGTTCGGGAAGATCGTCGCCCTGCGGCGGGAGAAGGCGCCGTGCTGCCTCCTGGACACCGACCTCATCGTCTGGGAGGGCATCCGGGAACTGGTCACCGCCGAAGTCATGAGCCTGCACGAGGAGCCGCTCGGCTTCGCCGCCTACGTCGGCCGCGACGGCCTGGTCGCGCCCCCGGGCTTCGACTGGAGCGGGCTGGACTGGTCGGTCGCCCCGTGCAGCGCCGCGCTGCTGCTGTTCACCGAAGACGGCTTCAAGGACGAGTACGCCGACCGGGCGCTGTCGTTCATGCAGGGAAACCCGATCCTGGCGGAGCCCGGCGGCTCGTTGCCCGCGCACCCCATTTTCGTGGAACAGCGGCTGCTGCCCATGTGCGCGCACGCGCGCGGTGTGCGCATCGGTTCGTTCCTGCGCGACTACCGGGGAGCCGAGCTGCGGTCCGGGCGGAAGAACACGGTGTTCACCCACCTGTGGAACGCCAAAACGCTCCTCCACAACAACCCGCGGAGAAGAAGGGAACTCTGCGTGAGATACGCCCGGCGAATCTGGCAGGACCACCCGGAAACAGCGAAGGTCCTCGCGAAATCCGAGCTCCTGCGGGACCACTTCGAGACGGCGGACGCGCGACCGAAAACCTGACGGACCCGGCCGGCGAAGGCCGCCGCCCGGAGAAACGACAAAGGCAAGGAGTCTGCGCACTCCTTGCCTAACTCAATGTATAGCGCACCAGGGGGCTTGCGGCAAGACCCCGGTCGTGTTGCAGAATCTTCGAGCGAGGCCAGGACCTGCGGAAACGATGGGCTCACGGTGTGCGTGAGCTCCTGCCGGCACAAATGACCCATGGTGCGGCGGCGGGTCCTCGGCGCGGAGTCGCGAACGCGCGCGCCGCCGGACCGCGCGCAGCGGTCGGCCGAAACCTGGCATTCCTTGAACGGGGGACTTCATGATCGACGTGATCCTGGTCGGCGGCGGCCCGACCGGCCTGATGCTGGCCGCCGAGCTGCGGCTGCACGGCGTGCACGTGGTCGTGCTGGAGCAGCTGACCGAGCCGACCCAGCAGGCCCGCGGGCAGGGCCTGCACGCGCGCAGCGTCGAGATCATGGACCAGCGCGGCCTGCTGGACCGGTTCCTCGCCGTCAGCGAGAAGTTCCAGGTCGGCGGCCTGTTCGGCGGCATCATCAAGCCGTGGCCGGACCTGCTGGACACCGCCCACCCCTACGGCCTGGCCGTCCAGCAGCCGGTCACCGAGCGGCTGCTCAACGAGCGCGCCCTCGAACTCGGCGCCGAGATCCGGCGCGGCCGCGAGGCGGTCGGGCTGAGCCAGGACGAGGACGGGGTGACCGTCGAGCTGGCGGGCGGCACGCGGTTGCGCTCGCGCTACCTCGTCGGCTGCGACGGCGGTCGCAGCATGGTGCGCAAGCGGCTCGGCGTCGCCTTCCCCGGCGAGCCCTCCAAGGTCGAGACGCTGCTGGGCGAGATGAGGCTGACCGAGGACCCGGACAAGATCGCCGCCGTCGTCGCCGAAGTCCGCAAGACCCAGCTGCGGTTCGGCGCCACCCCCCTCGAGGACGGCGTGTACCGCGTCGGCGCGCCCGCCGAGGGGGTGGCCGAGGACCGGGCGGCCCCGCCGACCCTGGAGGAGTTCAAGCAGCAGTTGCGGACCTGGGCGGGCACCGACTTCGGCGCGCACTCCCCGCGCTGGCTGTCCCGCTTCGGCGACGCCACCCGGCAGGCCGAGCGCTACCGGGTCGGCCGGGTCCTGCTGGCCGGCGACGCCGCGCACGTCCACCCGCCGACCGGCGGCCAGGGGCTCAACCTCGGCGTCCAGGACGCGTTCAACCTGGGCTGGAAGCTGGCCGCCGAGGTCAACGGCTGGGCGCCGGAGGGACTGCTGGACAGCTACCACGCCGAACGCCACCCGGTGGGCGCCCGCGTGCTGGACAACACCCGCGCGCAGATGACGCTGCTGGGGACCGAGCCGGGTCCGACCGCGCTGCGGAGGCTGCTGTCGGAGCTGATGGACTTCGAGGAGGCCAACCGGCACGTCACCGAGCTGATCACCGCGACCGGGGTCCGCTACGACCTCGGCGAGGGCCACGAGCTGCTCGGCCGGCGGCTGCGGGACGTGAAGCTGACGCGCGGCCGCCTCTACGAGCTGACGCACGGCGGCCGCGGCCTGCTGCTCGACCGGACCGGCCGGCTGTCGGCCGCCGGATGGGAGGACCGGGTCGACCACGTCGTCGACACCGGCGAGGAGCTGGACGTGCCCGCGCTGCTGCTGCGGCCGGACGGTCACGTGGCGTGGGTCGGCGAAGACCAGCGGGACCTGTCCGGACGGCTGTCGCAGTGGTTCGGCGCGCCCGCCGGCTGAACGCGGGCCGGGGGCGCGCCTAGAGGACGCCGCTTTGCAAGAGCGCCATCAGCTGGTCCGACGTCGTCCGGGCGCGGTCGGCGAGCTCGTCCTCGGCCGGCTCGCGCACGCCGTGCAGCGCGTCCTCGAACAGCCCCCCGGCCAGCATCGCCACGAACGTCTCCGCCGCCCGCCGCAGGTCCTTCGCCTGCCAGTCCTGACCGGGCGCCCAGCGGTCGAGGTACTGGTGCAGCACGTGCACCCGGACCTCCATGACCTGGCGGTAACGGTGCCCCAGTTCCGGGAAGCGCGGCGCGTCCCGGGTGACCACCCGGTAGAGCGCCAGCTCCGTCGGCGACAGCACCCGGCGCAGGTAGTCCGCGCCCGCGAGGGGCAGCGCCACCTGCGGCGGCTCGGCGAACCACGGGAGATCCGGATGCTCGGCGCCCTCGGCCGGGGGCTCGGGGGCGGGGGCCGAGCAGGCGTCCTGCATGACGGCGGTGAACAGGTCGTCCTTGCCGTCGAAGTGCCGGTAGACCGTTTTGATCGACACGCCCGCCGCCGCGGCGATGCGGTGCACCGAGGTCTCGGCGTACCCGGTGTCGAGGAACGCCTCGCGCGCGGCCCGCACGATCGCGGTCCGCTTGCGCTGCATGAGCTGCGCTTTGGGGTTGTCGTCCGACCAGCTCCGCATGGGCCTCTCCGTCTAGGGCGCGCTTGACAGCAGCATACGACAACGATCATTGTCGTGCTCGCGACAATGATCGTTGTCGTATGGCGCTCGCACCCCCCGACCAGAAAGGCCGGACGATGACCTGGACGGCAGAGCAGATCCCCGACCAGACCGGCAGGACCGCCGTCGTCACCGGCGCCGGCAGCGGCCTCGGCCTGGCGACGACCCGCGCGCTCGCCCGCAAGGGTGCGCACGTCGTCCTCGCCGTGCGCGACGAGGCCAAAGGGCGGCGTGCGGCTGCGGAGATCACCGCCGAGCGGCCGGACGCCCGCCTTGAGGTGCGCCGCCTCGACCTGGCCGACCTCGACTCGGTCCGCGCCTTCGCCGACCGGCTCCGCGGCGACCTCGCGAGCCTGGACGTGCTCGTCAACAACGCCGGAGTGATGGCGCCGCCGAGGACGCTCAACGCGCAGGGCCAGGAACTGCAGTTCGCCACCAACCACCTCGGCCACTTCGCGCTCACCAACCGGCTGCTGGACCTCCTGGCCGCGGGGAACGACCCCCGCGTGGTCACGGTCACGTCGGCCAACCACCGCCAGGGACGGATCTTCTTCGACGACCTCACCGGCGAACGTGGGTACGCGCCCATGAAGTTCTACAACCAGTCCAAGCTCGCCAACGCCGTCTTCGGCTGGGAGCTCCACCGGCGGCTGCGCGCGGAGGGCAGCCCGGTGCGCAGCGTCCTCGCCCACCCCGGATACACCTCCACCGGCCTGCAGACCGGCGCGCCGGTCGGCATGGTGAAGCTGCTGTACGGCCGCATCCTCGCCCCGCTCGCCCAGTCCCCGGACCAGGGCGCACTGCCCCAGTTGTACGCGGCCACCGCCCCCGACGCCGCGAGCGGCCACTTCATCGGCCCGAGCGGCATGGCCGAACTGCGCGGCGCGCCCAAGCGCGTGCAACTGGCGCCGCGCGCCACCGACCCGGAAACCGGCCGCCGGCTGTGGGAGCTGTCAGAGCGCCTGACCGCCACGCCCTGACGAGCCGCGGCGAACCGGAGGCGTGCCGGCGCGGCCGCTGACCGATACTGCTCTCCGTAATAGAATCATGACAATAAGTATGGACACTCTTCGTATCGTGTTGGACACTCCTTGTGTCCAACCTCGTGGATTCCCCGCCCCGGCGTCCCAGCGCATCCGCACCTTCGCTTTCCGCGCGCCGCGACCGCCGATGACGGGGGACCGGCATCGAAGGAGAGCCCATGCCGTCGATGAAGACCGCCGCCCTGGCCCTGGCCGGCGTCACCGCAGCGACCTGCCTGACCTCCACCGGGGTCGCCAGCGCCCAGCGCGCCGACGCCCCCGCCCGCCCGGCCGCCCCCCAGGCCGCCGCCCTCCCCCCGGGCTACCAGATCGTGACCCTGCCCAACGCCAACGTCCCCAACTTCCAGCGGCGGGTCCTCTACTGCCCCCACGGCAAGCGCGTCCTCGGAGGCGGCGCCGAGGCGCGGGGCAACGAGGCCACCCTCGTCGGCTCGTTCCCGACCTCCGACGGCCGCGGCTGGATCGCGCTCGGCCGCCAGACCCACTACAACAGCGTGGGCATCAGCGTCTTCGCGATCTGCGCCCGCTGACCGTCCCGCCTCCCGCCGGTCCCGGCCGCACCTGCGGCCGGGACCGGCCTTCCGTTGTCGCGAGACTCCGACGCGCCGGACGCCGCGCGGGGGGCGGACGGGGCCGCGCCCCGAGAGCCCGCGTCAGGATCAGGGCTCGATGCCGTAGTAGCGGGCCAGGTAGTTGGTGATGTCGGTGGCGTGCGGCAGGAGTTCGGGCAGATGGGCGGCCAGTGCGGCACGGGTCGCGGTGCCCAGTTCGCCGGTGCCGGTGGTGGCGGTGCGGACGTAGGGCTCCAGACGCTTGATCAGCTCGTAGTTGCTGTCGATGTTCTCGGCGCGCATCGCCTTCTCCAGGGGCGGGGCGCCGGGCGGCGGGACGGGCGGCAGCACCCGGCTGATGAAGGTGACCCGGTGCAGGATGCGCCAGCACGGCGGCTTGGTGGCGGACTGGCGCGCCTGCAGGAGCGCGGCGGCGTCGGGAGCGCCGCTGTTGGCCAGCCAGACGGGGTCGACGACCTTGTTGTAGAAGTCGTCGAAGTTGGCGCTGGTCTCGCCGAGGTAGAAGGTGAGGAAGCGGTAGGCGTCCACCTTGCCCGGGACCAGGACCGGGCGGCCGGCGGCGTCGAAGACCGGCTTGCCGCCCGCGTCCTGCTTCTGCAGATCGCCCGAGGGCGCGCACTGCACGTTGAGGCCGAACGTGCGGCTGCTCTGCTTGCTCCGGGTGCGGGTGGTGCTGAGGCCGCCGCCGAACGTGGCGTCGACGTTGCCGACGAGGCCCACACCCGCGACCCCGATGTTGAAGTCGGCGCCGTGGCCGAACTTGGCGGTGAAGGAGTAGGAGCCGGCGACGGTCTGGGTGACGCTGTCGGTGGCCTCGGTGGTCTCGGCGAAGAACCCGCCCTTGGCGGTCCAGACGTAGGTGTTGACCAGGTCGCGGTGGGAGAAGCCGGTGGCGGCGGCGCTCTTGCCGGTGGTGCGGTCGGACGCGGTGTCGGGAGCGTCGACGCCCATGCCGCGCAGGACGGTCTTGGCCTGGTCGTGGGTCCTGTCGCGGTGGTGGGTCTGGGTGGAGACCGATTCGTAGAAGGCGCGCAGCCGCTGCTGGTCGCGGGTGATGCGGTTCTTGAGGGCGTAGGCGTCGCGGGGCTTGAAGTAGCTGTGCTCGCCGTAGGCGGTGGCGGTGGGGTGGTCGGGGTCGGTGACCTTGCCGTGGTCGTTGAAACCGACCGCGCCGTCCAGGGTGCCCTGCTTGGTGTAGCGGGGGTTGATCGGGAAGTGGATGACGTTCCAGTCCTTGGGGATGTCGGGGTTGGGCGTCATCCGGTAGGCGACCAGGGCGCCGGTGTGGGCCAGGCGCAGCGCGAACACGTCGGCGGTCTCCGACTGCACCAGCGCCATGCCGGTGTTGGCGGGCACGTAGCGGCGGCCGATGGCGGTGTTGAGCAGGCGGGCGGGGTCCTCCACGTGCCCCGACAGCGCCATCCGGGTGTTGCGGGTGGTGTTGCGGCCCTGGGAGACCTGGGTGTCGTCGCTCCAGGAGTTGGAGAACTCCATGCCGAAGCTCGCCCTGACCGTCAGTCCGGCGTCGATCATCGGCTGCGCGGTGCCGACACCCAGGGGCGCGGTGATCGACAGGACGCTCTGGTCGGTCTGCAGGCCCAGCGAGACGTTGAAGGCCGCGTTGACGCTGCCGGTCCTGCTGGAGGACAGGGTGTAGGCGACCTGGTCGGCTTCGGTGAACTCCACCGAGGACGCCTCGGCGTAGCCGCCGTCCTTGCCGGTGAGGTTCTCCGACGGCACCGGCGGCGCGCCCTCGACGTAGCCGATGAGCTGCGGGTCGAACTGCACCTGGCCCACCCACTCGGTGGTCAGGTCGCCGACCTTGTAGCCGGCGACCAGGTGCCAGCGGCCGCCGCGCAGGTAGCCGTAGCAGCGCTTGAGCACACCGGTCATGTCGCCGCCGGGGGTGAACTGCAGGTCGGCGTACTCGGAGACGGCCGGGGCCGAGGAGATGACGTCGTGGAAGGGGGTGCGGACGGCGGCCAGCGCCGAGCGCACCTCGGCGGTGTCGGTGGAGACCGGCGCGGTGGACAGCAGGATGCGGGGCCGGGCCGCGGGGAAGGTCAGGTCGTTGCCGCGCAGCCCGTCGTCGAGCACGGCGGTGGCGGTGGCGGTGGTGGAGTCGCGGTCGAAGCGCCAGTAGGCGATGAGGTCCTGCTTGCCGCCGCGCAGGCGGGTGAACAGGTTGTCCAGGATCTGTTCGGGGGTGCACATGACGCGCCAGATCCGCACCTCCTCCAGCATCCCGGTCAGCGGCTCCATCGCCTTGCCGGAGACCAGGCGGGCGCCCAGCGTCAGTTGCTTGTCGCCGTAGGGGACGTTGTCCTCGGCCGCGATGGTCGGGCCGGTGTGCAACTGCAGCCCGTTGCGGTACAGCCGCAGCGGGCTGGCCCTGGGGTCGGGGTCGGGGGTCCAGGTGGCGCCGCGCAGCCGGGCCGGGTAGGAGCCGCGTTTGTCGAAGGTGACGTTGCCGGAGTTCTCCTCGAACGCCCAGCAGGCCAGCAGGCCCTTGTCGCGTTCGGTGACCGGCAGGCTGAGCTGCATGGGCTCCCGGACCGTGGTCCACAGCCGCACCTCGCCCAGCACGCCGTGCAGCCCGCGGCCCAGTTCGACGTCGTTCCCGTTGGCCTGGGGCCCGGGTCCGGTGTAGCGGTGGCTGCCCGCCTCGCGGTCGTCGATGTAGAAGCGGATCTCGGTGGCGGGCTGGGCGTCGGCGGAGGGCTGGGCGCCGGTGGAGACATCGAGCTTGCGGCCCTGGCGCACCACCGCCACACGGTGGAAGCGTCCGGGCTGGACGGCCTGGCCGGAGGTGAACCGCACGGCCTTGCCGCCGGGTTCGGCGAAGGCGAACTCCAGCTTTCCGTCGCTGCGGATGCCGAACTGGTAGGGCACGCCGTTCGGGCCGCCGTCGACGGCCTGGCCCTTGGCGACCAGATCGGCGGCGCCCAGCCGGTCGATCTGGACGAACACCTCGATGGTGAGGTCGTCGAGCACGTCCAGCGCGGCCTGGGGGGCCACCGCCAGCCCCGCCTGGCCCGCCAGCCGCAGGGCCCACGCCTGCTTGAAGGTCGCGGCCAGGTGCGCCCATTCGTTGCACGGGAACCGCTCGGCCGAGCGCAGGACGCGGCCGCCCATCCGCGCCACCGCCTGGTAGCCCTTGATCGGGGAGACGACCGTTCCGACCGGGTTCGTGGGGAAGGTCCAGTGGCCCAGCAGGCCCGGGGTGCGCTCGGAGATCCGCTGCCGGCGCTCGCCGGCGATCTCCTCGGGCGTGCGCGCCCGGCCGAAGACGCGGACCTCGTCGATGTGGCCGTCCAGCCGGTCCCCGGTGAAGGGCTGGTGGCCCAGGATCAGCGGCCCGTTCCCGGTGTAGGCGCCGGTGGCGGTGCGGCGGCCGACCTCGACGCCGTCCCGGTAGAGGATCTGGGTGCGGGTGGTGTGCACGTACACCGCGGCCCAGTGGTGCCAGTCCGGGTCGGGATAGGGGTCGGCGGTGGTCAGGGCGTCGCCGTACAGGTCGAAGCCGAAGGTGTTGTCGGGGTTGAAGTGCAGGTGCAGGGTCTGGTTCTGCCGTCCGGCCATGACACCGTGGCTGAGCAGCGGATCACGGCGGCCGCGGGCGTGATTGCGCTTGGCCCACAGCTCGATGGTGAAGTCGCGATTGGACAGGTCCAGGCCGTTGGACAGCACGACCGACTGGCTGCCGTCGAAGGACTGCACCGGGAGTCCCACCGCGGCCAACGCCAGCGAGTAGGTCGACTCGCCGGTGTTGGCGTGCACGATCCTGCCCTGGCCCTCCTCGGGGTTGACCCAGGCTTCCAGGGTCAGGTCGCCGGGGGTGGCGGCCTGGGGCAGCTTGGCGGCGGGCAGGCCCAGGTACTGCTGCTGCTTGCCGTCGAAGAAGTAGGCGCGGCCGGGCATCTCGGCCCGCCAGCGGCACCCGTTGCCGTTGGCGAACGGCCGGGCCTTGCCGTCGGGGACCGCCTCCACCCCGCCGGGAACGAGCCCGACCAGGCGGGAGCCGGACGACAGCAGCACGCCGGGGCGGTTGGAGGAGGCGCGCCCGAAGTCGTAGCCGACCAGGCTCACTTTGGCGCCCGCTGTGATCGACGTGCCCGGGGCGGTCAGGGTGATGGTGGTGACGCCGGCGGCGGTGTCGCCGGCCGCGGCGTACCCGGTTCCGCCGATCACCAGGTGGGCGGCTTTGGGGATCTTGACCGTCGCCCCCTCGGCGAGCTGGACGTCGGCGCCGTTCACCTTGGCCACCGTGCCCACCGTCACCGGTGCTCCGGGGTTCCCGGCCAGCGCCGCCGCCATCAGGGACGCCTTGCGCGGCAGCGACTTCCAGGTCTCGGTCTCGCCCGCGACGGTGATGGTCAGGTCGCAGCGGCCGGGCACCTCGCCCGCGCGCACCTCGATCGTGCAGGAGTCCAGCGCCAGCCCCGCGTCGCGGGCGGTGAAGCTGAGCGTGCCGCCGTCGGCGGCCAGTTCCTGCACGCCGCGGGTCACGGCGGTGTCGTAGTAGGCGGCGAAGAACTGGCCGTTGGTGCCGCGGAAGTACAGCACCAGGTTGCCGGTGCCGCTGTCGAGCAGGAAGGGCGCGTCGGCGCCGCGGGCGAAGTCCAGCAGACCGCCGTAGTGGCTCAGTCCGGTGCGGTCCATGCCGAGCATCGGCATGGGCACGGTCACGTCGTCGTTGCCCCGCAGCCCGCCCGACAGGCGGGCCAGCTCGGCCCGGGCGCCGTCCAGCTCCGCCTGCTTGGCGATCAGCGTGCGCTCCAGTTCGGTGAAGCGCTGCTGGGCCGTCTTGGCCTCGTGCAGGTCGGCGACGGCGACGGCGTACTTGTCGTTGGCCTCCTGCAGCAGCTTGTCCACACCCGAGATCATGTACAGACGTTTCAGGCGCAGCAGACCGGAGTCGGACTTCAGGCCGGCGTTCGTCTGGAGCACCCGGCCACCGACCTCGGTGATGGCGAGATCGCTCTGGCGGCTGACGAGGCGGACGTACTCGCCTTCCTGCCGTACGAAGAAGTGCGCGGGCAGGTAATTCTCCAGGCGCGGCCCGGTGGTCAGGGGAGTCTCCCCCCTGCCGTCGACACGCACGTCCTGACCGAACGGTTCGTAGCGGATCCAGTAGCGGGTCTCTCCGGGGACCCCGTGCTGGGCGAGGTCGAAGGTCCATTCCACCGGCGATTTTGCGGCGTAGAAGTCGGGGATGGTCATCAAGGTGCCCGGGGACCCCGAGGTGCCCGAGACCCGGAGGTGCTGATCGAAAGGTTTGCCGGTGGAGGGGTCGGTGCGCTGCACCTTGAAGATCAGCTGATAGCGCCAGGCGGTGACTAGGTTCTTCTCGGCGTCGTAGCGCTTCTGGAGGTCGTCGCGCTCACGCTGCAGCCGGTCATGGGCGGCCTGGAACTCGGGCACCCGGCCGGCCTTGCCCTTCAGGGCGTCGATCTTGGGACGCAGGTCGGCGATCTCGCCTTCCAGCCGCTTGATCTGCTGCTGGAGCACGGCGACCCGGTCGGAGTCCGCGCCCTTGGCGGGGCGCTTGACCAGGGCCGGATCCAGCACCTCGGGCACCCGGCCCAGCCGGCCGTCGCGGCCGACGCCGAAGTCCAGGCTCGCCACGCACGCGTCGCCGTTCTTGTCGGCGGCCCACACCAGCATGACCCGCGCCTGCCGCTTGGCCGGCTTGGCCACGCCGCCGTACCCGGCTGAGACGTTCTCCTGCTGGTGGTAGAGCAGCGCCGACATGCCCGAGGCGACCGTGCGGCCGGCCAGGGCGAAGCTGTCGCGCCGCACCCCGGGGTGATCGCCCAAGGGGGCGTCCGAGCCGACCCACTGCGCGGTGCCCTTCACCGTGCCGTGCGCCGCCTGGTCGGTCTGGTCATGGACGGTGGTGCCCGCGCCCTCGTCGAACCGGTGGTAGGCCACCAGGCCCGGCTCGTTGCCGATCAGCCGGTGGTTCATGTCCTCCCGGATCTCGGCGGGGATGCGCGGTCGGTTCCACATCCGGACCTCGTCGACGTCGCCCGCGAAGTGGCCGGAGGCCGCCCCCGCGGTCGCCGCTCCGCCGATCACTGTGGCCGCCCCGGCGTCCTCGGTGTACTTCAGCGCGCCGCTGGCCGCCGGCCGGCCGTTGACATAGATCGTGGCGGTGGTGCCGTCGAAGGTGGCGGCGATGTGGGAGTAGGCGCCCTTGGCGAGGGTGATGCTCGACTTGAGCGGCTGCTGGGCGCCGCCGTGGGCCAACGCCACCGCGCCGCCCGCGTCCACCGCCAACTGGTAGGACGTTCCCCTGGACACCACGGGGCCGTCGTAGGCGGCTGGCTTGATCCACGCCTCGATCGTGTACGGCTTGCCGCCGAAGCCCAGGACCTTCTTGGGATCGCCCACTTCGACGCGGGAGTTGCCGTCGCTCAGACGCAGCGCGGTCTGCGCGTGCACGTCCGCGGGCACCACCGGCACCAGGTCCTTGCTCGTGAACGGGCACTTGCCGGGGCTGCGCTCGAAAACCGCGTCGCGGTAGGCCGGATCCGGACTGGTGTAGAACCGCGTGCCCTGGGTGTTGAACAGTCCTTGGACGCCCTGCTCGACGTTGAAGGCGTCGATACGGCCGGTGGCGTCGTTGTGCGCGAAGAACTGCCAGCGCTGCACCCCGTGGACGGCGGTGGGCACCAGTACAGCGGTGAAGCGGCCCCGGCTCAGGTTGCGGATGAACGACAGTTCCTGGGTCGGTTCGTAGAAGGGGCGGCCGTCCATGTCCTCGGTGCCCAGGGTGTCCTTGGCCGACTCGGGCTGGGTGGCGTGCCGGCTTCGCCGGTAGCGCACCTCCAGGACGGGCTTGAGCTTGCCCTCGGCCAGCAGGAACCGGTCGCACAGCAGAGTGTCGCGGACCAGCGGCACCTTCTTGGTGCCATCGGGTACCAGGTCGGTCCGGGAGGTGTCGCCCGAGCAGCCGCCGCCGAGCAGCTTGAAGACCGCGTTCGGGTGCGTCTCGCCGATCGACTGCCGCAGCACCACCACATAGGTGCCGTCGGAGATCACCTGGAACGGGGCCGCCGCCGTCAACCGCGCGGTCGTGGACAGGAACGGGTCGGTCTCTCCCGGGGCCGGCCGCTCACCGGCGCCCGCCTCCGCGCCGCCGCGCTTGACCGTCGGCATCGCCGTGGCGCCCGCGACGGCGTAGCCGACCTCGGCCAGCTCCCGCGGAAAGGTCAGTTCGACCGGGTTCTCGCTCCAGTACGCGGCGTCCAGGTCGCCCTTGGTCTGCTGCCCCGCCAGGTCCAGCACCGAATAAAAAATGCGTTGGGAGGTGTCCATCGCGAACGCAACGGTCGTGCCCTGGTGCCGCACCATCGTCACGTGCGTATAGGTCCGGTCGCCGTACACCTTGACCAGTGAATCCTGAAGCGCCAACCCCGCCCCTTCCATCGAAGCCCTTTGAGCCAGCCCATGGTCTTTTGCGTTTCGTAAACCGGTCAAGATGTGCGAGTTGGCTGCCTCCGGCCACGGAAATATCGCTTGCGATATCGACATCGGCCACGAAAAAGGTTTGGCTGTCTGGGCGATTTTCGTGAAAGGGGCGGCCGGTGCGCGGGGCTGCGGCACGGCCTGGGCGTCGCATGGTTGAAACGTCCGCCGCCACCGCGGCGGACGGTCACTCGGCCGGCTCTCTGCTCGGCGAAGCACTTCACCGCCCTCTCTGAGAGGGAGGCTCCTTTACCTTTTTCGGTTCCGTGATTCAACATGCGGATGCCGTTGGCCAGCGTCGGCCAGGTCTCGTAATTCCGGACAGCGGTCACTCGCCTGACCGGACTTCCTCCCGCGCTTTACCGCACGAATCAGCCCGCCTTTATCAGATGGCGGACTCGTGTGGCCAGCCTGCCGGACCATCTTCTCGCCCGCGCTCTGACCCCCGGTATGCGATCTCTTCGGTCCGCTCATGCGACCGCCGAGTTCTTCCATGTGGATTTGCGGCTGCGCGGGACGTCCCGCGTGCCCTCTCCGGGTTCACGGACGCGGAGGGTCAGCGTGTCGTCAGTCTCCGGTCAGCGGCCTGTCGGCGCGCGGTTCCGACAATGTCCCTCCGGCGGCGCAGCTTCTGACCACTATGCGGAAGGCGTGGAGGCATGTCGTATCCAACGTTCGACGGCGGCACCACCAAGGTCGAGATCGACGGCGGGAGCTTCCTGGCACGGCCTGTCGTCCCCGGGGACGAGCAGGCCATCGCCCGGCTGCACGAGGACTGCTCGCTGCTCTCCCGGTACCACCGGTACTTCGTCGGACTGTCCCAGCCCACCAGGCGGATGGTGGACCAGATGACCGATCGGCGCCACGGCCTGTACCTGGGGGTCGAGCGGCCCTGCGGGCGGCTGATGGCGCTGGCGGGCCTGACCGCCACCCGCGAACCCGGCACCGCCGAGATCGCCCTGCTCGTGGGGGACCCGTGGCAGGGCAAGGGGATGGGCGCACGGCTCACCAGGCACCTGGTGCAGGTCGCCCGCGAGGCCGGCCTGGCGAGGTTGCGGGCCCATGCGCTGGCCGACAACCACGCCGTCCACCGGATCGCCACAGGAGTGGGCGCCCAGTGCGCGTGGGAGCCCGAAGACCCCTGCCTGGTCGGATTCGCGCTGGACATCGACGCCCCGGACGGTCCGGATGCTTCCTGAAGAAGTCGCCTTCTCTGGTCCCGCCCTCGTCGAGTTGGCCGCGCGCATCCGCCAGCCGGTCAGGGTCGTCGGGCCGGTCGACGGCCACCGGGGCATGGGCCTGACCACGCGATCCGCCACCGGCGCGCCGACCGTCGCGGTTCTGCCGCCGCTGCTGCCGGAGGATCTCGGCGACCGCGGGTTCCGCGAAGACCACCGGGTCGCCTACGCGTACGTCGCCGGCGAGATGGCCGGCGGCATCGCCACCACCCGGATGGTCAAGGAGATGGCGCGGGCCGACTCGCTGGCGTTCTTCGGCGCGGGCGGGCTCGCGCCCGCACGTGTCGCGGCCGCCGTCGACGAGCTCGCGGCCGAACTGCGCGACCGGCCCAACTGGGGGGTCAACCTCATCCACTCGCCGGCCGAACGCGCCACCGAGGACGCGGTGGCCGGGGTGCTGCTGGAACGCGGCGTCCCCATCGTCTCGGCATCGGCCTTCATGGAGCTGACGCCCGCCGTGGTGCGCGTGGCCGCACGCGGGCTGGACGTCGACCGGCAGGGGCGGGTCCGGCGGCGCACCCGGCTGTTCGCCAAGGTGTCGCGCCCGGAGGTCGCGGCCGGGTTCCTGGAGCCGGCGCCGGGCGACGTCCTCGCCCACCTGGTGGCGCACGGAGAGCTGAGCCCCCGCGAGGCGGAGCTGGCGGGGCGGGTCCCGGTGGCCGAGGCCCTGACGGTGGAGGCCGACAGCGGGGGCCACACCGACAACCGGCCGCTCACGGTGCTGCTCCCCGCGATGCTCGCGCTGCGCGACCAGATGGCGGGGCGGCACCGGTACGACCGGCCGGTCCACGTCGGCGCCGCGGGCGGGCTCGGCACGCCCGGCGCGGTCGCGGGGGCGTTCGCCCTGGGCGCGGCGTACGTGGTGACCGGATCGGTCAACCAGGCGGCGGTCGAGTCGGGGCTCTCCGCCGAAGGCAAGGAACTGCTGGCGGCGGCGGGGCTCGCCGACGTCGCGATGGCCCCTGCCGCCGACATGTTCGAACTCGGCGTCAAACTGCAGGTGCTCAAGCGCGGCACGATGTTCGCGGCCCGGGCCGGCCGCCTCCACCAGGTCTACTCCGAGCACGCCTCGTGGGAGCAGGTGCCCGCGGCCATGCGGCAGCGGATCGAGCGGGACATCCTCCGCGACTCGTTCGACCGGGTCTGGGCCGAGACGCGCAGGTTCTGGCTGGAACGCGAGCCGGCCCAGGCCGAGCGGGGCGAGCACGATCCCCGGCACCGCATGGCGCTGGTGTTCCGGTGGTACCTGGGCATGTCCAGCCGGTGGGCGGTGCACGGGGAGCCCGGCCGCCGCGCGGACTACCAGATCTGGTGCGGCCCGGCGATGGGCGCCTTCAACCAGTGGACGGCGGGCGGCTTCCTGGCCGACCCCGAGCAGCGGACCGTCGTCCAGATCGCTCTCAACCTCATGGAAGGCGCGGCCGTGCTGACCCGTGCGCACCAGCTCAGAAGCCTCGGCGTCAGGCTGCCGCCGGAGTCCTTCGCCTTCGCCGCGCGCCCGCTCGCCCCCCGGCCGCCGCTCCGGCAGCAGGTGCCGGCGTGAACGCCGCCTGTCCGCCCGTCGCCGTGGTCGGACTCGGCGTGCTGCTGCCCGGCGCCGCCGACGCCCGCACGTACTGGCGCATGATCCTGTCGCGCGGGGACCAGCTCACCGAGGTGCCGGCGACGCGCTGGCTCACCGCCGACCACTACGACCCCGATCCGGCGGCGGCCGACCGCACCTATGCGCGACGCGGCGGATTCCTGGCCCCGGTGGACTTCGCTCCGCTGGACTTCGGAATCCCGCCGACCGCCCTTCCCGCGACGGACGCCTCCCAGCTGCTGGCGCTGATGGCCGCCGAACAGGTTCTCACCGCGGTGGGGACCGACGGCCTGGACCGCGAGAAGGCGAGCGTCATCCTGGGTGGGAGCGGCTACCTGCCGCTGGCGACCCACATGGCCGGCCGTCAGCACCGCCCGATGTGGCGCAAGGCGCTGCGCGAGCACGGCCTGCCGGAGGCCGAGGCGCAGGCGATCTGCGACCGGATCTCCGCCGAGTTCGTGCCCTGGCAGGAGGCGACCTTCCCCGGCCTGCTGCCGAACGTCGTGGCGGGCCGGATCGCCAACCGGTTCGACCTGCACGGCACCAACCACACCACCGACGCGGCCTGCGCCAGCTCGCTGGCCGCCGTCACCGCCGCGGTCGGCGAGCTCATGCTCGGCCGCTCGGACCTGGTGGTGACGGGCGGATTCGACACGCTGACCGACGAGCTGTCCTACCTGTGCTTCAGCAAGACGCCCGCGCTGTCGCCGACGGGGGACTGCCGCCCGTTCTCCGCGGACGGCGATGGGACGATGCTCGGCGAGGGGGTCGTGATGCTCGCCCTGAAGCGGCTCGCCGACGCCGAGCGCGACGGGGACCACGTCTACGCGGTCGTCAGGGGCATCGGCACCTCCTCCGACGGGCGCAGCAAAGCGATCTACGCCCCCGTCTCCGCCGGACAGGAACGCGCCCTGCGCCGCGCCTACGCCGAAGCCGGCTACGGGCCCGAGACCGTCGAGCTCGTCGAGGCCCACGGCACCGGGACGCGCGCGGGCGACGCGGCCGAGTTCGCCGCCCTCCGCGCGGTCTTCGGCGCATCGGGCCGACCGGACCGGCAGTGGTGCGCCCTGGGCTCGGTCAAGTCGCAGATCGGGCATACCAAGGGGGCCGCCGGCGCGGCGTCCCTGGCCAAGGCGGTGCTGGCGCTCCACCACAAGGTCCTGCCCCCGACCATCAAGGTCGACCGGCCCCACCCCGACCTGGACCTGGAGAGCAGCCCGTTCTACCTGAACACCGAGACCCGCCCGTGGGGCGGGTCGCCCGAGCACCCGCGCCGTGCCTCGGTCTCCAGTTTCGGGTTCGGCGGCAGCAACTTCCACATGACGCTGGAGGAGCACCAGGCGCCTGCCGGGGTGTCCCCGGCCCCGCCGCTGCGGGCCGCCGCGACCGAACTCCTCCTGGTGAGCGCACGGTCGGAAGAGGAACTGCTCAACGGCATCGCCGAGCTCAAGGCCCAAGCGGCCGACGGGACGCCGGAGCCGCACCTGGCCCGCGCGAGCCAGTCGGCGTTCGACATCGCCGCCCCGCACCGGCTGGCCGTGCCGGTGACCGACGACGCCGTCGCCCGTCTCGACCGGGCCACCGAGATGGTCGGCCGGAATTCGGAGAGGCCCTTCGCCTCAGCCGGCGGCATCTGCCGCGCCGCCGGCCCGGCCGGACCCGGCAAGGTCGCCTTGCTGTTCCCCGGCCAAGGCGCCCAGTACCTCGGGATGGGCGGTGAGCTGGCGGCCCGGCTGCCGGTGGCACGGCGCGCCTGGGAACGCGCTGCCTCCCACCGTTTTGGAACGGTCCCATTGCACCGGGTGATGCTCCCGCCGCCCGTCTTCGACGTCGCCTCGCGGGACCGGCAGTACGCCGAGCTGACCGCCACCGAGTGGGCGCAACCGGCGATCGCCGCGCACAGCCTGGCCCTGCTGGCCGTCCTCGACGAGCTGGGCTTGCGGCCGGATTTCGTGGCCGGGCACAGTTTCGGCGAGCTCATCGCCCTGCACGCGGCCGGCGCCTACGACGCCGACACCCTCCTGGCCCTGGCCCGCCGGCGCGGCGAGCTGATGCGCGAGGCCGCCGCCGAACCCGGCGGCATGCTCGCCGTCGCGGCTTCGGCGGACGCGACCGCGCGGCTGCTGGAGGGCTCCGGCATCACCCGGGCCTGGGTCGCCAACGAGAACGCGCCCGACCAGACCGTGGTCGCCGGCACCGACGCGGCGCTCACCGCGTTCACCGAACGCTGCGCGGAACAGGGACTGGCCGCCAAGCTGCTGCCCACCTCCACCGCCTTCCACAGCCCGCTGGTCGCCCAGGCGTGCGAACCGTTCGCGGAGTTCCTCGACGGCGTCCCGATGTCACCGCCGCACACACCGGTCTACGGCAACGCCGACGCCGCCCCCTATCCCGGGGACCCCAAGCAGATCAGGCAGCGGATCAGCGCGCATCCGGCTTCGCCCGTCCGGTTCGCCGCCCAGATCGAGGCGATGTACGAAGCGGGCGCGAGGGTGTTCGTCGAGGCCGGGCCCTCCGGACCGCTCACCGGCCTGGTCGGCCGAATCCTGGGCGACCGGCCGCATCTGGCCGTCGCCCTCGACCGCGCGGGCGTCGACGCGACGACGGTCCTGTTCTCGGCGCTGGGACGCCTGGCCGTCCACGGCGTCCCCCTGGACTGGAACGCCCACTGGCAGGAGTACGGCTCGTTCCCCGCGCGCAAGGCGGCGTCGAAGCTGACCGTCCCGATCGACGGCGGCAACCTCGGGCGGCCCTACCCGCCCGGGAACGCGACGACGGTGCCGCCGCGCCCCGTCCCGGCCCCGCGCCGGACCTCCGCCGCACCCTCCGACGATCACTCCGACACCGCACAGGGAGACCCGATGGACGCCCAGAGGCACGCCCGCGACGACAGGCACCACATGACCACCCAGGCGCACCAGGAGTTCCAGCGCCTGCTCACCGAGGCCCATCTGGCCTATCTCCGGCTCGGCGGCGACGCCGGACCGCAGAGCGCCCCGGCCCGCCATGAGCCGGCCGCCTGGTCCCTCCCGCAGGCCGAGGCGCCGCAGCGTCCGGCCGGGCCGCCGGAACCGCGCCGGCACGACGATCCCGCCTGGGAGGCCCAGCCGGTTCCCGAACGGCCGGACCCCGTCCCCTCCGACGCGGCGCCCGCGCCCTCCGAAGGCTCCGACGTCGAGTCGGTCCTGCTGGAGGTGGTCGCCGACCGGACCGGCTACCCGGTGGAGATGCTGGACTCGGACATGGAGCTCGAAGCCGATCTGGGCATCGACTCGATCAAGCGGGTCGAGATCCTGTCCGGCCTGCGCAAGCGGCTGGGGGACCTGGACGCCCCGACCGAGGAGCTGGCCGCGCTGCGGACCCTCGGCGAGATCACCGACCTGCTGCGCCGCAGGCTCCCCGACGGCCCGGCCGGAGCGGCCGCCGCCCCAAAAGAGCCGGGGCGGCCGACGTCCTGAGCGGAGCCGCCCGCTTCGAGTTCGCCCTGACGCCCGCGCCCGCGACCGGGCTCGCCCTGCCGGGACTGGCCGACGGACCGGTGACCGTCGTGGACGGCGGGAGCGGGGCCGGGGAGGCGCTCGCCGGCCGGCTGCGCGCGCACGGGATCACGGCGACGGCCGTCGCGGACTGCCAGGACGTCACCGAGGACGACCGGCGGGTGGTGCTGCTGGCCGGGCTCCGTCCGGTCGGCGCGCCCGCCGAGGGGCTGGAGGTGCAGCGCGCGGCCTTCCGGGCGGCGCGGCGGATCGCCGCCGGCGTCGCGGCCGAAGGCGGGCTGCTGGTCGCGGTCCAGGACACCGGGGGCGACTTCGGGCTGTCGGGGAGCGGGTCCGCGCAGGCATGGCTCGGCGGGCTGGCGGGGCTGGCGAGGACCGCCGCCGCGGAATGGCCGGACGCCGCGGTGAAGGCCATCGACTGCGCCGTCGGCGACCGGACCGCGGAGCAGATCGCCGACGTCCTCACCGCCGAGCTCCTGCACGGAGGATCGCTGCTCGACGTGGCCCTCGCCGCCGACGGCGGGCGCGCCACCCCGCGTCCCGTCGCGGCGGCCGTCGAGGTGTCCGCCGAGGCGGAAGGGGCCGGGCCGCACCGGATCGGGCCCGACTCGGTGATCGTGGCGACCGGCGGAGGCCGGGGCGTCACCGCCGCCGCGCTGGTCGAGCTGGCCCGGACCCACCGCCCCAGACTCGCCCTGCTCGGCCGGACGGCCCTGGCCGACGAACCCGCCGGACTGCCCGCACCGGCCGACGAGCCGACCCTGACGCGCGCGCTCGCCGACCGGGCCGGCGGCGGCGCCCGGCCGGGCGAGCTGGCCGAGCAGGCACGCCGGATCATGGCCGTCCGCGAGATCCGCGCGACGCTCGCGGCGATCGAGCAGGCGGGCTCCCCCGTCCGCTACCTCACCGCCGACGTCACCGATCCCGCCTCGCTGGCCGAGGCCCTGGACGCCGTCCGGGCCGAGTGGGGACCGCTGACCGGGCTCGTCCACGCCGCCGGCACCCTGGCCGACAAGCGCCTGCCCGACAAGACCGACGCCCACTTCGACGTGGTCTTCGACACCAAGGCCGAAGCCCTGCGGCACCTGCTGGAGCTGACCGCCGAAGACCCGCTGTCGGTCATGTGCCTGTTCTCCTCGGTGGCGGGCGCGTTCGGCAACGCGGGCCAGAGCGACTACGCGATGGCCAACGAGACCCTCGCCCATGTCGCCTCCGCCGAGGCCGCGCGCCGCAGCGACTGCCTGGTCCGCTCGATCGCCTGGGGGCCGTGGGACGGCGGGATGGTGTCCCCCTCGCTGGCCGCGCACTTCACCGCGGCCGGTGTGCCGCTGCTGGCGCCCGCGGACGGCGCCCGCGCCCTGGTCGCCGAACTGGACTCGGCCGATCTCCGCGCCGGCCGGGTGGTGGTCACCGCGGCCGGCGCCGGCGGACCGGCCGAGGCGCTCGACCCCGGCCGGCGGCCCCTCGGGGCCCAGGTGCGGGTGACCGGTGACAGCCATCCGCATCTCGGCGACCACGTCATCGCGGGCTCGGCGGTGCTCCCCATGGCGCAGACGCTGGAGTGGTTCACCGCCGCGGCCTGCGGCTGGCGCCCCGGCTCCGACGGCGTCGTGCTGCGCGACGTCCGGGTCCTGCGGAAGGCGACGCTGCCGCGGCTCGCCGAGGAGGGCCACCGGTTCGACATCAGCGGCCGCCGCGACGACTCCGGCGACCTGGTCGCCGAACTCCGGGGCGAGGGCGGGCAGGTGCACTACCGGGCGGTGGTGGCATCCGGTCCACGGCCGGCGCAGGCCGTCGAGGCGCGGTTCGACTGCGAGCCGTGGGACCGCGAGACCCTCTACGACGGGGACGTGCTCTTCCACGGTCCGCGCTTCCGGTCCCTGGCCTCCGTCGAGGGCGTCTCCGCCCAGGGGGCTCGCGGCACGGTCACGGGGCTCGCCTCGCTCGGCTGGCCCGAGGGGAACTGGCGGACCGATCCCGCCGCCGTCGACGGGGCGTTCCAGCTGGCCGTCCTGTGGGCCGAGCGCCTCCTGGGCGGCGCGACCCTGCCGATGGCGGTCGGTGAATTCCGCGTCCGCCCCGCCGTCCCCGGCTCGGGGCCGATGCGGTGCGTGGTCCGGGCCGTCGCCGCCGACCCCGGCCTGGCCCGCTGCGACCTGACGCTCACCGCCGAGGACGGCGCGACCGTCGCCGAGATCCGCGATCTGGAACTGGTGGTGCGCCCGGCATGAGGAACGACACCACCGCGCCCGCGCTGCGGGCCAGGCTCTACTGCGGCGCCGACCGGTCCGCCGTCCTCGCCGCGCTGACCGCCGGTGACGCCACCGCCCAAGGAGCCGATCGAGGGCCCGCCCGGCTGGTCCTGCTCGGCGACGGCCTGGAGGAGGCGGCCGCCCGCTGGCTGCGCGTGGGCGGGCCGAAGCCCCGCGGCGTGGCCTACCGCGACCGGCCCGTCGGCGGCGGGACCGCCTTCGTCTACACCAACGGGTCGGCCGCCTACCCCGGCATGGGAAGGGACCTGGAGGCGGCCCTGCCGCACCGCGCCGCGGCGGCCCAGCGACGCTTCACCTCGCTCCAGGAGCTGCGGCGCGAGCAGGAGTCCTCGGGGCTGTTCCGCCAGGTGGGCGAGACGGCGCTGCTGGCCGAACTGCACACCGCCGTCACCCGGGACGTCCTCGGGCTCCGGCCGGACGCCGCGATCGGCTACTCCTTCGGCGAGATGATCGCCCTGTCGGCGCTGCGCGCGTGGCCCGACCCTTCGGTCCTCGGCGTGTACGACGCCGACAAGCACCGGCTCTACCGCACCGACATGGGCGGCGAGGTGCGCGCCGTCCGGCGGGCCTGGGAGCGGCTGGGAGTGACCGGCCGGTCCTGGTCCAGCTACCTCGTCCTCGCGCCCGTGGCCGAAGTGCGGCGGGCGCTCGCCGCCGAACCGGCGGTGATCCTCCAGATCGTCTCGGCTCCCGACCTGTGCGTCATCGGCGGGGAGTCCCGGGCGTGCGCCGACCTGGTCCAGCGCCGCTTCCGCGAGGCGGCGATGCCGCTCGACTACGACGTCGCCGCGCACAACCCGTTCATCTCCGACCTCCGGGAGGACCTCCGCCGGATCTTCCACCACGAGACCGCGCCGGTGCCCGGCACCGCGTTCTTCAGCGGGGTGGACGGCCGGACGGTGCCCCTCACCGCCCGGGCGGTGGCCGACGCGGTGACCGAGATGCACCTGCGGCCGATCGACTTCCCGGCGATGATCGAGGCCGCCTACGCCGCGGGCGTCCGGATCTTCGTCGAGCACGGCCCGCGCGCCCTGTGCACCGGCTTCATCGGCCGGATCCTCGGCGACCGCGACCACGTCGCGGTCGCCCTGGACGAGGCGAACGCCGGGCTCCGGCGGCTGTGCCAGTCCGCCGCCGACCTGGTCGCCGCGGGGGTCCGCGCCGACCTGGACGCCCTGCTGGCCGAACTCGCCCGCCGGGACGGCGCCGGGCCCGGCCGAGCGGTCCCGGAGCCGCGCCCCGCCGCCCGCCGGACGCCGGAACGCGCAGCGGACGAGGCCCCCCGGAGCTTCGACCGCGAGCAGCTCGTCGACTTCGCCTCGGGCAAGGTCTCGGCCGTGCTGGGCCCGCGGTTCCGGAGCCAGGACGGCCGGGCCGTCCAGGCCGGCATCCCGCTGCCGCCGATGCTGATGATCGACCAGGTGACCGGCGTCGACGGCGACCTCGGCGGCCGCGGCCTCGGCGCCGTCCGGACCAGGACCGGCGTCGGACCCGACTCCTGGTTCCTCGACCCCGCTGGCCGGATTCCGCCGAGCCTGCTCATCGAGTCCTTCCAGGGGCTGCTCTTCCTGGCCAACTGGCTCGGCCACGAACTGGACCCGCCGGGCCGCTCCGGCCGCTTCCTCGGCGTCGACGTGACCTTCTGCGGACCGCCGCCCGCGCTGGGGGAGACGGCGCTGAACGAGGCCCGCTTCGAGGAGGTCCACGAGCACGGCGACCTGACCGTCCTGTCCTTCAGCGGCGAGTCACGCGTCGGCGACGAGACCAGGATGCGGCTGACCGGCGGCCAGATCGGACTCTTCCCCGCAGGCGAAGGCGCCTCGGCCCGCGGACTGCGGTGGGAGCCGGCGCGGGTCCGGCCCCGGCCCGGCACGCCGTTCACGCCCCCGGCGGAGCCCGATCCCCGCACGGCGTTCGACCGGCAGGCGGTCGAGGCGTTCGCCGCCGGCCACCCCGAACTGTGCTTCGGACCGGACCGGGCGACCGCGACCGGCCTCGGCGCCGGACGGCTGCTCATGCTCGACCGCGTCACCGACCACGACCCGGCGGGCGGACCGCTCGGCCGCGGCTACCTGCGCGGGGAGTACCCGATCCCGGACGACGCCTGGTACTTCGCGGCGCACTTCCCCAACGACCCGTGCGTCCCGGGCACCCTGCTGCTCCAGGGCGCGCTCCAGGCCATGGCCTTCCACCTCGCCGCCTCCGGCCACACCCGCGGCAGGGACGGCTGGATCTTCGAACCGGACCGGACCTGGCGGACGCGGTTCCGGGGCGAGGCCCGGCCCGACCACGACCGCGTCACCTACGAGGTCTTCGTGACGGGACTGTCCGGCGACCCGCACCCCGAGATCCACGCGGACCTGCTGATCTCCGTGGACGGCGTGCGCTCGGTCCTGTGCGAAGGCGCGGCGCTGCGGCTGGTCCCGCCGCCGGAGGAGCGCGTCGCGGAGGGGCCCACCGGCCCCTACGACCGGGAATCGATGCTGGCGCTGGCCCACGGGCGCTTCGCCGAAGGCTTCCGCTGCCCGTCCATGCGGGTGCTCGAAGGCGGCCTGGCGTCCGGTTCCCCCGCCCCTCCGCTGCAGATGATGAGCTGGGTGCGATCGGTCGACGGCCCCATGCACGGCGCCCGGCCGGGGTCGCGGGTCAGCGTCGTGTTCGAGGTCCCCGACGAGGCCTGGTACTTCACCCCGGACCTGCCGGTCTCCATGGTCCTGGAGACGGCCCTGCAGGCCTGCGGCTGGCTGATCGTCCACTCCGCCGGCCGCGCCCTGGTCGCCGCCGGGCCCCGCTCGCTGCGCAACCTCGACGGCAGGGGGCGGATCACCGGCCGGGTCGCCCCGGGCACCAGGCGGATCGTCACCGACGCCGTGCTGGCCTCGGTCAGCGAGTTCGGCGGCATGACCATAGCGGCGGCCGAGGTGACGTGCGCCGCCGACGGGGCGCCGCTGTCCTCCTTCACCTCCACCTTCGGGTTCTTCTCCCAGGAGGCGCTGCGCGGCCAGGCGGGGATCGCGGTGGACGAGGACGCCCGGGCGCGGCTCACCGAGCCGTCCGGCTTCCTCGTCGACCTCACCCGGGAGCCCGACCGCTACTACGGCGGCACGCTGCGGCTGCCGGGCGGGACCGCCCGCATGCTCGACCGGGTGACCGGCTTCTGGCCCGAGGGAGGCCGCCACGGGCGGGGCAGGCTGCGCGCCGAACGGGCCGTCACCCCGCAGGACTGGTACTTCGCCGCCCACTTCGTGGGCGACCCCGTGCAGCCCGGCTCGCTCGGCATCGACGCGATGGCGCAACTGCTCCAGTTCCACCTCCTGGAGCACGGCGCCACCGGCGAGCGCTTCGAGCCGACCTCCGACCGGGACCTGGTCTGGAAGTACCGCGGCCAGGTCCTGCCGGACACCGCACTGGTCACCGTCGAGATCGACATCGTCGAGAGCGACCGGGACCCGGCGGGCCACCGCGCCGTCGCCGAAGGCCGGCTGTGGGCCGACGGCGTCCCCATCTACCAGGTCACCGGCCTGGGGATGAGGGCGGTGCGCTGAGGCGCGGCGCTCAGCGGGCGCCGTCGGCGGGAGCCGGCCCCGGCTCGGGCATCCCAAAAGCCCGCGGAGCCGGGACCGGCGTCTGCGCGTCGAGGATCGTGTGCATGCGCCATTGCAGCGCCGCGGTGGGCTCGACGCCGAAAGCGTCGAGCAACCTGCGCCGCAACCGGTGGTAGGCCGCCAACGCCTGGGAGCGGCGGCCGCTGCCGTGCAGCGCGACCATCAGCTGATCGGTCAGCGCCTCGTCCAGGGGATGGGCCTCCACCAGGCTCCACAGCTCGATCACCGCGACGTTGTGGGCGCCCGCCTTGAAGCGATGCTCGATCAGTTCCGTCGCCGTGGCCAGGCGCATCTCGGTGAGCTCGTCCGCCGCACGGGCGCAGCGGGGCCCGCCGACGACGTCCGCCAGGGCGGGCCCCCGCCACAGGCGCAACGCGCTTTCGAGCAGGGGCACCGCGACCGCGGACGCGTCGGCGCGCACGAAACCCTCGGCGCGAAGGCGCTTGAACCGCATGACATCGGTCTCCTCCGGCCCCAGATCCAGGACGTACCCACCGGACCTGTGCCGCAGCCGGGCCCTGCCGGGCCCGTCCGGCTCCCAGCCGTCAAGAGCCCTGCGGAGCCTGGTGATGTGGGCGTGCAGCGCGCTCTCCGCCTGCTCCGGCGGCTCGTCGCCCCACAGCTCGTCGACGAGCTCCGCCGCGCTGATCCGGTCGCCCTCGCACAGGGCCAGCACGGCGAGCAGGAGGCGCGGCATCCTGCTCATGCCGCCGACGGGTCCCACCGCGCCGACGACCTCCACGGGACCGAGCAACCGGATGTCGAGCATGGCGCCACTCCTCGGCGAAGGAAGAACTGCTGCCTCTTGATCATCAAGAGATTCGCAGCTCACGCCGGAAAGATCACTCGCAACGCGCTCTGCCGCGACCGAAAACCGCCGGGAGGGACCGGCGACGTGCCGCCCGAACAGGCGTCCACCCGTCGCGAGCAGGGCGGGTAATGTCGACCGCATTCCGTCACCACGTGCACCAGGGCGACGTCGACCCGCCCCGTGAGTCGCAGCGGAACCACTCGAACGCCCACGAAGGGGAGGGAACGTGAACGACAAGTCGCTCATCGCGGCGGTGCGCGCCGATGACGCCGACTCGGTGCGGAGCATGCTGCCCACTGGCGAACTCCCCGACGTCGTCGACGACCGCGGCATGCCGCTGCTGCACGTGGCGGTGGACGCCTTCGCCGCCCGAGTCGTCCAAGAGCTGTCCTGGCCGCTCCAGCAGCTCAACCGCCGCGCGCCCGACGGCCGCACGCCGCTGCTCCGCGCGATCGACCTGGGCGCTGACGACATCGTGGAAGCGCTCATCTTCGCGGGCGCCGAACTGTGGCACGAGGACGCCGAGGACCGTGACGCGCTGGCGTTGGCCCGGCATTGGCAGGAGACGGGCCCCGAAGCCGAACTGCGCCACCGGACCGGCGCGTCAGGCCCGGTTTCCCGCCGGACCGTCCGCATCGAGGACGACGCCGCCACCTGCGAAGAACTGTCCCTGGAAGGACTGACGGTCCGCACCGGGCACGTCGCGATCCTGACCCGCCTCGAACCCCGCTACGGGATCACTTCGCCGTTCGAAACGCTCATGTCCCGTGCGCTGGCCGAGCCCGATCCCGACCACCCGGTGTGGGCGGCCGCGCTGAGCACGCTCCGCGTACGCCGGGACCCTGCCGTCTGGGACGCGGCGGCCGCGCTGCGAGACCGCGCGGAGCCGCTGGAGCGCCTGTTCGGCGCGGAGGTGCTGCGATGGACGGTCCTGTTCGACGAAAGCGACGACGCCCCCTACGACGAGCCGCTCGTCGACCTGTTCCTTCCCTGGACGGAACGAGAATCGGACCTTCGCGTGATGCGGACGCTCACCGCCGGCCTGGCGGACGCCGTCAGCCCCCGCACCACCGAACGGCTCATCGCCCTCACCGACCATCACGACCAACATGTCCGGCAATGGGCCGCCTCCGGGCTGCACTGGGCGGTCCGCGAACGGGACCCGGCGGCCACGGCCACCGCCGTGCGGCTCACCGGTGCCGACGACCCGAAGATCCGGTGGGAGGCATGCCGCCTGCTGGGCTCCGCTCCCGCCGACGACCCGAACGCCGCCGACGCGCTCGCGGCCCGTCTCGACGACCCTGACGAGAACGTCCGGGTCACGGCCGCGATCCAGCTCGCCATGCGCGACGACCCGCGCGGCGACGAACTCCTGAACGGGCTCACCGACGTCAGCGAGGACGCTCCTTGGTACTGGGACTTCGACGCGGCCTGGCGCCGCCGTCTGCGAGAGGACACGGGATGACCTGCCTGCCCGGCAGGCGTCGCACCGCCTGACCCGTCATCGACCGGACGCGGGGCAGCGGACTATTCGAACGAGCCGCGGTTCGCCTCGCTCCAGGCCACGCGCGCCTCCAACTCCTGTAGATACCCCTCGGCGACCCAGTCCGCTTGCGGCTGCCGCCCCTGCGCGGCCAGCCGGCGCACCAGCTCCACCCCCTCACGCTGGACCGCGATCACTGCGTCGACGACACCGTTGAGGGACGCCAGCCCGTACGCGGCGCAGAAACGCTCCAACCGTCGGCGCCGATCCGGCGGCGCGGTGTACCCCAACCACCGCAGGCACTCGGCGTCATCGCGGAAGGGGGCCACGTACTGCAGCGCGTAGGCCACGTCATGCAGCCGCGGCGCGGGCCGGGCCAGGTCCCAGTCCACGATCCCCACTGGCCGGTCGCCCTGCCAGACGGTGTTCCACGGCCCGAAGTCACCGTGGCAGACCACCTCGCCGCCGCCGGGAACGTCCGGACCCGTCGCCCAGACCGTCCCGGCCGCCGGGACGAAGCCGGAGACGGCGTCGTGGTAGTCGCGCAGCAACACGGCGAAGGCGTCGAGACCGCGATCATCGGTGACCTTCGCCCACGCGCGCGGACCGGACTCGCCGGGGAGGTAGGACAGCACCTCACGGCCCTGCTCGTCGAACCCCAGCACCCGCGGCGCGAAGGGAAAGCCCACGGCCTCCAGATGGAGCAGCAGCGCATGGACGGCGGGCGTCCACGGCTGGACCGGCCGGCGGACGGTCTCGCCCACCCGCACGACCCTGCGGTGCACGTCCTCCTGCAAGATCTCTTCACTCGGCACCGGCCAGAGGCTAGGCCCCCGACCGGCTCGACCGCATTCGGTTTACCGGCGCCCTCGCCGCGACATCGCGCACTCAACCGATCCCTCCCCCGCGTGGGGGAGGGGACCGCTCCTGCGGAGGGAGGTGCGGATCGGAGGGCGGCGGCAGGATCGTGACCATGAAGTCGATGAAGCCGCCGACGGCCGCCTGGGCCGGTGCCGCAACGCTGGTCCCCTACGCGGTGATGAAGACCTACTGGGCACTGGGCGGGACGGCGGGCAAGCCGGCCGGTGACCTGGCGGCGCAGCTGAGGGCCAACGGCGCGCCCGCGGCGCTGGTGTGGATGGAGCGGCACGGTCTGGACTTCACCGTGGTGGCGGCGCTGGTCGGGGCGTTGCTGCTGGTGGCGCTGACGGCATCGTGGGGAACCCGGCTGCCGGGCTGGAGCCTGCTGGTCCCCGGGTACGCCGGCGCACTGCTGCTGACGCCGTACGGCCTGGCCACCATGGTCGCCGCATCGGCGGGTGTCACGGTCGGCGACGCCGAGGGCTGGTCGTGGTGGGTGGGCATCGTCGGGGGCATGGCCTTCGCCGGACTGGGTGCGGCATTGGGAATGTGCAGCCGAGCCCACCGGCGGCGAACCTGGCGACGGCGCGCGGTGCCGGCGTACGGTGCGGCTCAGGCGGCCCCGTAGCCCGCCGAAGGCGACGAATGCGCATCGCCCGCTTCGCCGGCTCGCTCTTCACATCCGCACCCGCACCTATGGTCGGCCGGCGCATCGGCGGCGATGATGGTGAAGCAGCCGTTCAGACCGGTGCGGGCCAGCATGTCGCGGAGCCGCAGCGGGGGATTGAGCAGTAGGAGCTGCCCGCCGCGGGCGTTGATGATCTGCTTCCAGCCGCAGGCCAGAGTGTTCAGGCCGCTGGAATCGCAGAACCTCAGACCGGTCAGCTCCAGCATCACCCTCGGCGGAGTGGTGCGCCGGGCGGCGGCGTCCAGGTGCGCGTGCAGCTCCACGGCGGTGGACTGGTCGAGGTCGCCGCGCAACTCCAGCACCGTCCAACCCGGGCGGTCATCAGCCTCGATGCGCAGTCCTCCAAGGGACGCGGAGCCGAGCGAATCACCGAAGTGGACCATGGCGATGCCGTGCCCGGCGGCCGCAAAGGCAAACCATTGCGATACCGAATTTGCAGAAGCGGGAGCCGGGAGATGCCGGGCGAGCTCGCCGGAAGCCGAACCCGGCGGCGGCTTTCGCCGGTGTTCAGCACGTCCGGACGGGCCGCCCACCGGCGATCCGCCGAACGGAGACGCGCAGGCGCGGGCCAAGCGCACCAGGTGGAGCCGGACGAACCCGGGCGGCCGGTACGCCGGACCGGCGCGGTCGCCGAAGCCCCGCACCGCCGCTACCGGTGAGAAACGCGGCATTCCAATGGCGCGCTACTCGATTGCCCTGCGCGGTCTGGACATCGCGACCATCAATACCTCTGACCTAATTCGGTCGTGAAAACGCTGCGAATGGCTCTATGGCGGATACTTCGCGCGGTCATCGGCAACGACGCCGAGTTCGGAGAGGGCGAGCACCAGCAGATCGCAGCTCATGCGATCCGCCTCTCGGTGGAGTCGAACAGTAGACCTCGCGCACGAGTGTGGGCCAGGGCGCCGGATCGGATTCCGTTCGGCGCGTTAGGCGTCCAGGAGACCTGAACGGCTCATGCCTCGCCGGAGGCCAGTGGAAGGCGCAGGACGAAACACGCCCCCTTGGGGTGGTCGACGATGCGCAGCGAGCCGCCGTAGGTCTCGGCGATCTCGCGGGCGATCGACAGGCCCAGGCCGGTCCCGCCGGAATCGCGGCGCTGGGACTCGGGCAACCGCGCGAAGCGCTCGAACACCCGCTCGCGGAACTCGATCGGCACGCCGTCGCCGTCGTCGCAGACCTTCATGACGGCCTCACCGCCTTCCGCGGCCACCTCCACCTCGACCGCGGACTCGGCGTGCCGTTCGGCGTTGGTCAGCAGGTTGTCCAGCACCCGGCCCAGCCTTCGGCCGTGGGCGACGACGACCGCGCCGTCGGCGAGCCGCGTGGTCGTCGGAACCCGTTCGACGCGGCGGGAGACCTCCCGGCCGACCAGTTCGGCCAGGTCCAGACGTTCGGTGGGCACGGATGTGCGCGCGTCCAGCCGGGACAGCTCCAGCAGGTCCTCGACGAGGTCGTGGAGGCGTTCGGTGTCCCGCAGCGCCGCCCGGACCGTCGGCCGCAGGTCGAAGCCGTCCGGCTCGTCCAGCGCGACCTCCATTCGGGTCAGCAGTCCGGCGACCGGGTTGCGCAGATCGTGCGAGGCGTCGGAGACGAAGCGGCGCTCCCGCTCGGTCGCCTCCTCCAGCCGGGCCAGGGTGTCGTTGACGGTGACCGCCAGCTCCTGGATCTCCCCGCCGGTGCGCGGTTCGGGCACCCGCTGGTCCAGGTCCGTGGCGGTGATCTCGGCCATCCGGCGGCGGATGGCCTCCACCGGGCCCAGCGCCCGCCCGATCGTCCGCCACGTCCACCAGCCGATCAACGCCAGCAGCGCCAGCAGCGCCGCCGCCGTCTCGGCCACCAGTAACGGCATGCGAAGCGGCCACGACACGGGCTCGGCGACGTAGATGGTCGTGCCCAGCAAACGCGGCGGGCCGTGCAACTGGATGCCGAGCAGTTGCACGCAGCGCTCCAGGAAGGGCGGGCACCTACGGTCGCCGGTCATACGTTGCTCACCGGGCCGCAGAGCGGGGCCCAGCGGCGGGTCGCCGGCCAGCTCCGGCGAGGCGGCGCGGACCCGCCCGTCCGGGCCGACGACCTGGATCAGCCGGGCCTCGCCGGGACCGGGCCGGACCGGAGCGGGCTCGCCCTCGACGGCCATGTCGTGGACGACCCGCTGCATCGTCGCGCTGACCACCTGGTCGGCCTGGTCGCGTCCGCTGCCCTCCAGCAGCCGCACCACCAGGGCCAGGCACACCGCCATGATCACCCCGGCCACCCCGACCGTGATGACGGTGGCCCGTCCGCGCACCGAACCGCACGCGCGAGCGCCGAGGAGTCGGCCCCGTTCCCGCTGCTGCTCTCGCACTCCTCGCTCCCCGGTCGTCCTGCACGGCCCGGCGCCGCGTCCGTCCCTCGCCCAACGGCGCCGATAGAAGAACACGCAAAGTCGTCAAATATCCCCAGAAGGAAAGTCATCGTTTTTCAAAGAATAGAATTTTACTTTTCCTGAGCTGGGGGAACGGGCCGAAGATTCACGCCTCGGCTTTGCTTTTGGTTCCCCTCAAGGATCGCGAGCTCGCCAAGGCAGGGCGAAGCCCGGGGGAGGGCGGGCCCTGACGGCTGGTCGGTGCCCGAAATCGCCGGACCGGTAAAACGGCGCGACCATGCCTGCTCCTCGCCGCAGCGCAACGGAGCGCCGATCGCTGGCCAGACCGCCATCGCGTTCCGCGGTGGGCCCGGCGTCGCGGACCAGTTCTTGGTACGGCGATGCTCTTCGAACGCCGACCGGCCTTGAAGTGTTCGGAGCTTTACAGTTCAAGTCATTCCGTTGGAGTCGGCGCTCGCTCAGCGAACGGCGAAGCGCGGTCGGCCGTTCCATCGCCGACAACGGACAAGCGACGGCGACGGCCATGTCGTCCAGGGTGCTGATGCGAACGAGCTGGCGTCCACCAGAGGATGAACTCCTCGTGGCCGAGAGCGTGCACGGCGGCGGAGGCAGACCGGGCTCGGCCGCGCTGAGGCCGCGGATCGCGAAGCGGATGGCATGGATCCGACGGCCGGGGCGCCCGCCCGACGGCGTCGAAGCCGGTGGTGATCGAGGTTCGTGTGCCACACGGGGATCGACCGGCCTTGACTTCGCAGGTCATCATCCCCATTGTCGCGTTCCGCCTACAGGTGGTCACTATTTGCGATACGGAGGAAGAGTGGCAGACGCCCTCGGTCGCGACCTGGGGCCATCTCGCCCGTGAAGGAGGGCGATATGGGAGGGCTGGAGCTGTCGGCCCGCTGGGTGGACGGTCTGCTGGTGGTGCGAGTCCGCGGACGGGTGGACGAGGCGGCCTGCCAGCTGTTGGATGGGTTCCTGGCAAGAGCGCAGCGGCTCAGCCGCTGGCCGGTGGTCGATGTGAGCGGGCTGGTGTTCGCCGGCAGCGCCGGGCAGGCGGTGCTGGTGCACCACCAGTTGCAGGCGATGGCCGTCGGCGGGGAGCTGACCCTGGTCGCCCGGCAGGGCGAGTCCGCGGCATGGGTGCTGGGGCTGTCGCCCGGCGTCCGGGTGTACCGGTCGCTCCGCCAGGCGGTCGCGGCGGTGCGGGTGCTGGTCCCGACCGCCGCCGTCCCCGCCGCCGCGGCGGACGAGCTGCTGGAGGTCCGGGTGCCGCCGGGCGGCCTGGCCGAGGACGAGGAGGGCGTGATGGGCCGGTGGCGCAGCGGTGACGCCGCGACCGACGCTCAGATCGACGCCGCCTACGAGCACGCCGATCGCCTGCGCGCCCGGATCGCGGAGGCGCGGGCCGTCGCCGATGCCGAGCGGCTCCTGTCCGACGCGCGGGAACTGGGACTGCGGGTGCTCACGGTCGCGGCGACCGAGGAGCGGCGCGAAGCGCAGGACCAGATCGGCCCGGCCCTAGAGCAGGAGGACGAGGTCGCGCTGGAGCAGGCGAGGAAGCGGCTGGCGGTCGCGCTGGAGAGCGAGATCTCGGCGTCCGACGACCTGACCGACCACCTGGAGGCGGTGCGGATCGTCGCCCAGGAGCGACTGGAAGCCGTGATGGAACTGCTGACCCGGCTGCGCCACGCCGACAAGCGCGCCACCGGCCTGGTCCATGACGCCCAGCAGGTTCAGGACGACACGGCCGCCGATGCCGCCGCCCGCCGGGGCGAGGGCCCTCGGCAGTAGAGCTGCCAGATGCTCGGCGCGGGTATGCGGCCGAATATGGAGGCAGGGCCTTCCTCAAGCCGCTGCGGACTCCGCTACGCGGGCACGGTGTCGCAGTAGGGACCCGGAGTAGGACTGGGCGACAGCGTCATGCAGACCTTGTCGCCCGCCACCAGCGGCGTGTAAGGGAAGAAGGTCCCGCGCAGGTAGCCGGGGCCGCTCTGAGTCGTCACCGAGCCGTACGCCTGCTGTCCGTTGAGCGTGAAGTTCACGGCCAGCTGCGGAGGCGGCTGCCTGATGGTGAAGGTGTACCGGTAGCTGCCGGGGGTTCCGGTGATCCCCGGGCAGACCGGGGCCTCCGGGATGCACGCCAACGAAGCGGAGGGCGCGGCGGAGGCCGGAAGCGTCCAGGCCCCCGCCGCGACGGCGCCCGTCGCGGCGACGGTGATCAGGCGGGCGCGCAGTCGTGGGTTGCGCATGGGCGTCACCTCAATCGGATCGATCTCGGTGGCGGGTGCGGGGACCCCTGCCATCACGTGTCGTCCAAGATGATCCACGGTTCTTCCGCGCGGATGAAGGCGGGCGGTGGGCCTGATCCGGCCAGCGGGCGCGGCGCCCCGGTCCGGGACGATGCCACGCGGCCTCCTCTCATCGCCACCGGGTTCGGCGGACTGGACGAACGCGGCCGTTCTTGCGGAGCCGGTCTCCGTCACGCGCGATCGCCTCAGTGCCGGTGGCAGGGGTCGAGCCTCGGCCGCCATGGGCTGGGGGCTCGTGCCGCCAGCGCAACGCCACGGACGCGGCCGAGCGCAGAGGGAGAGCCAGCTTCTTGAAGATCAAACCAAGAAAGTTAAGTTCTGTACGTTGAGAAGTTAAGAAAATCAAGATACAACTGAGTGGCAGGCAGGTCGTCGCGAGGAAGGAAGCCACGGGTGGACTGGCAGGAACTGACGGACCTGACGCAGGGGCGGCCGTTCACGGTCGAGCGGGTCCGCCTCGCCGACAGCGGCGTCGCGATCGAGGGCCGGTTCGAGCCGCCGCAACTGGCCCAGCTCGGCATCGACGACCAGGTGTTCGTCGCCGCGTTCGTCCGGTCGCACGGCTCGATCAAGGAGATGGAGCGGATCTTCGGGGTGAGCTACCCGACGGTCAAGGCCCGGCTGAACCGGATCGCCGAGCGGCTCGACTTCGTCGACACCGACCCGGCGCCCAGCGGCGCCGACGTCGTCGACCGCCTGCGGCGGGGGGAGATCAGCGCCGAGGAGGCGCTGGCCGAACTGGAGAAGCACCGGTGATCCCGCAGCTGGTGACGGTGCGCCATCGCCGCTCGGACGGCCGGTGGCGCCGGTGGTACCTGCCCGTCGTGCCGGTGGTGCTGCTGCTTTCGCCCCTGCTGCTGCTCGCCGTGCTGGCCGGTCTGGCCGCGTGCCCGGTCTTCCGGGTGAGCCCGGTGGGCGCGCTGCGCGGGGCCGGGCGGCTGCTGTGGGCGCTGCCCGGCACGCGGGTCGAGTTCGCGCAAGGCCGATCGGCCGTCCTGGTCAGCATCAGATGAGTCGACGAACGAGGAGAGACGATGAACGAGCAGCGCCGCCAGATCCTGCAGATGCTGGCCGAAGGAAAGATCACCGCGGCTGAGGCCGAGCGGCTGATCGACGCCCTGGAACGGCAGCGGCCCGACGCTCCGCCTGCGGCCGCGTCCGCGCCCAAGCCGCGTCCCAAGTACCTGCGCGTGATGGTGAACTGGGCGGACGAGTCCGGCGCCGACGGAACGGGCCGGGTCAACATCCGGGTCCCGCTCCAGCTGCTGCGCGCCGGGGTCAAGCTCGCCGCCCTCGTCCCCCCGCAGGCGCTCGCCAAGGCCAATACCGAGCTGAACAAGTCGGGGGTGCCGATCGACCTCACCGAGCTCAAGCCGCAGCACGTCGAGGAGCTCATCGAGCACCTCGACGACCTCACCATCGACGTCGACGACTCCGACACCAAGGTGCAGGTCTTCTGCGAGTGACACCGTCACCGCGCCCGACGCCCCGTAGGGCCGGCCTCCGCTCGACCACAACGCCTGAGGCCGTCCCCGCTTCCACGTAACGGACCTCGCAGGCGCCCGCCCGGCGGCGCGGAAGCGGCCTTCGCCGACGAGGCTGAGGCGGCGAGCGGCTCTTCCGAACGAACGGCGACCAGGACGCCGACGCCAGGACATGCGGCCTCGGCAAAGGGCCCGCCAGACGGCTCGCACAGAGCATCACCAGATCGCCGAGACCATGCCCGGCGGTCCTCCCCGTCCTCTCCCAACCCCGCCTCATCGGCAACGCCCCCAGAACACCGGCACCGCCCACCTCACCGTGCGCGCCGCCGCCCCAGAAGGCATCCCGCCCGCAGCCTCTGATCCCCCCTCCGAGGAGCGCGACACCATGACCAGCCTGGCCATCGAAGCCAGCGGACTGCGCAAGTCCTACCGCGACAAGACCGGCGAAACAGTCGTACTCGACGGCATCGACCTGGCCGTCCCCGAAGGAACGGTCTTCTCCCTGCTCGGCCCCAACGGAGCCGGCAAGACCACCACCGTCCAGATCCTGTCCACCCTCATCGGCGCCGACGCCGGCGACATCCGGGTGGCGGGCCACGACCTGGCCGCCGACCCCCAGGCGGTCCGCGCCTCCATCGGCGTCACCGGGCAGTACTCGGCCGTGGACCGGCTCCTCACCGGCGAGGAGAACCTCGACCTCATGGCCGACCTGCACCACCTGCCCCGCTGCGAAGGCCGGCGCCGCACCGCGCGGCTGCTGGAGCGGTTCGGCCTGGTCGAGGCCGCCAAGAAGCCCGCCGCCACCTACTCCGGCGGCATGCAGCGCCGGCTGGACCTGGCGATGACCCTGGTCGGCGACCCGCGCGTCATCTTCCTGGACGAGCCCACCACCGGCCTGGACCCGCGCAGCCGCCGCACCATGTGGCGGATCATCCGCGACCTGGTGGAGGGCGGCGTCACGATCTTCCTCACCACGCAGTACCTGGAGGAGGCCGACCACCTCGCCGACCGCATCGCGCTGCTCGACCACGGCACGCTGATCGCCGAAGGCGCCCCCGAGCAGCTCAAACGGCTCATCCCCGGCGGCCACGTCAGGCTGCGCTTCGCCGACGAGCGCGAGGTCGACTCCGCGCTCCGCGCACTCGGCGCCGGCTTCCTGGACGGCGACGCCCTCACCCTGCAGGTCCCCAGCGACGGCAGCGTCGGCTCACTGCGGCGGATGCTCGCCCGCCTGGACGACCGGTCGATCGACGTCGCGGAGCTGTCGGTGCACACCCCCGACCTCGACGACGTCTTCCTCACCCTCACCGGCGACCACCGGGACGGAGTCCGATGAGCACCGCCGCGCGCCCCCGCCCCCTCGCCGACTCGCTCACGATGACCAACCGGCGCCTGAAGCACATGCTCCGCTACCCGGCGATGACGGTGCAGCTCATCGGCATGCCGGTGGTGTTCCTGCTGCTGTTCGTGTACGTGTTCGGCGGCACGCTCGGCAACGGGCTCGCCGGCGGGGGAGGCCGCGGGGCCTACCTCGACTACGTGACCCCCGGCATCATCCTGATGACCACCGTCGGCGCCGCCACCAGCACCGCCATCTCGGTGTCGATGGACATGGCCGCGGGCGTCGTGGCCCGGTTCCGGACCATGGCGATCTCCCGCTCGTCGATCCTGACCGGGCACGTCGCCGGCAGCATGGTCTCCATCGCGATCAGCGTCGTGGTCGTCACCGCCGTCGCCCTGGCGATCGGCTTCCGGCCCAGCGCCGGCCCGGTCGAGTGGATCGCCGCCGCGGCCGTCCTGGCGCTGTTCGTGCTCTCCCTCACCTGGCTGGCGGTCGCGCTCGGCCTGGCCGCCAAGAACCCCGAGGGCGCCAGCAACGCGCCCCTGCTGCTGATGCTCCTGCCGTTCTTCGGCAGCGGCTTCGTGCCCACCGACTCGATGCCGGCCGCCCTGCGCTGGTTCGCCGAGTACCAGCCGTTCACCCCCGCCATCGAGACCCTGCGCGGCCTGCTGATGGGCGGTGCCATCGGTAGCAGCGCCTACCAGACCGTCGCCTGGTCGGCGGGCATCACCCTGGCCGGCTTCCTATGGTCGCTGAAACTGTTCGACCGCGACCCCGGCAGCTGACCGGAACCCCCGCGGTGACCTGGCCGAACGAGGCCGTCAGACCTACCGGCCTGACGGCCTCGAAACGGTCAGGTCGCGTCGTCGACCGAGTCGTCGCAGAGAACGGTGACGCCCGAGAAGTCGTCCGCGAACGTCAGGCTCACCGACTGGGCGCGCCAGATCGCGGTTTTGTAGACGTAGGTGGTCGGCTGGTGGAAGAAGATGTGGGCCTTCCGGGGACCGTAGACCGACGGCGTCGTGGGGTCGCCCTCGATCTGGAACCACTCGGCGGGGTGGCGGGCTTCGATCTCGCGGGTGGTCGTCCCGAGATTGCCCGTGCGCGTCCTGGTCCTGGTCACCTCCATCGGCACCGGAACACCGTCCACCAGCACTCGGAACCAGTCCGCCCCCGGCTCCCGGGGGCTGAGCCGCACCCGCCGCCCGTCGAGCTCGAAATCCACCGTGCGGCCCACCCTAGAGACGCACGGCGCGGCCGCCCCGATGCGCGCACCGTTGGGCTCAGTGCTCGGCCACGAAGACGTGCGCTGCGATCCGAGCGGGGAGTTCGGCGGTCTCCCCGCCGCTGCCGACCATCACCCCGCCGGGCGACGGGGTCACGCACACGACCGTGCCGGGTCGCACCCCGGCGCGCCGCAGCCTGCGCAGCACCTGGCGGTCGGTCTGGACCGGCTCCCCGATGCGCCGCACGACCGCGTTCGTGCCGTTGGGCCCCGGCTCCAAGTCGCTGAGGCTGACCGTGCCCTCGTCACGGAACCGATCGGTCGTGCTGTCGCCGAGCTCCTCCAGGCCCGGGATCGGGTTGCCGTAGGGAGAGCGCGTCGGGTTCCGCAGCAGCTCCAGGACGCGCCGTTCGACGGCGTCGCTCATCACGTGCTGCCAGCGGGACGCCTCGGCGTGAACCTGCTCCCACTCCAGCCCGATCACGTCGACGAGCAGGCACTCGGCGATCCGGTGCTTGCGCATCACGCGTGTGGCGACGCGCCGGCCCGTCCCCGTCAGCTCCAGGCGCCGGTCGCCGGTGACGCGCAGCAGGCCGTTGCGCTCCATGCGGGCGACCGTCTGGCTGACGGTCGGGCCGCTCTGCCGCAGGCGCTCGGCGATGCGGGCGCGCATGGGGACCACGCCCTCCTCCTCGAACTCCAGGATGGTGCGGAGGTACATCTCCGCGGTGTCGATGAGCGCGGACACGCCGCTGGTCAGGCGGGGGTCTCGGCGGTGGCGGTCAGGACCGCCCGGCCGAGGACGTGGCCGCTCATGACGAAGCCGAGCAGGGCGGGGGTGGCGTCGGCCGGGACGCCGATGGAGGCGACGTCGAGGGCGTGCACCACGACGAAGTAGCGGTGGGGACCGTGCCCGGCAGGCGGGGCGGCGCCCAGGAAGCGGGCCGCGCGGGCGTCGTTGGGCAGCTGGAAGGCGCCCTCGGGCAGGCCCGAACCGCCGTCGTCACCGGCGCCTTCGGGCAGTTCGGCGGTGGTGGCGGGGATGTCGGCGACCGCCCAGTGCCAGAACCCCGACCCGGTCGGGGCGTCGGGATCGTAGACGGTGACGGCGTAGCTCTCGGTGCCTTCCGGCGCACCGCTCCAGGACAACTGCGGGGAGACGTCCCCGCCGCCGGGGGCGCTAGAGGACAGCTGCGCGGACGGCCAGGGGGCGCCGTCGGCGACGGTGGCGCTGGTGACGGTGAAGGCGGGCACCTCGGGCAGGCGGGCGAAGGGGTCGTTGGCGGTCATGGCGTCGTTCCTTTCGAACCGTGCGGTGGGGGCGGGCGACGGAGGGGCCGGTCAGCGGCGCGGCCGCCGTCGTCCACCGGCCGATGAATCGACCGTAGCACGAATAATCGATTATTTGCCAAATCGTCTATCCTTGATCCATGACTCAGCCGACCGCCGCCCCGCCCGCCTCGGGCAAGCAGATGCTCTCCGACCAGGTCCACGCCCACCTGCGCGAGGCGATCATGCGCGGGGAGCACGGCCCCGGCGACGCCCTCAAACCCCAGGACCTGGCCAAGCGGCAGGGCGTGAGCCTGGCCGTGGTGCGCGAGGCGCTGGTCCGCCTGGTCGGCGAGGGCCTGGCCGACCGGCTGCCCAACCGCGGCTTCGCCGTCCCCGCCTTCTCCGACCGCCGCTGGCAGGAGATCGCCGAAGCCCGCCGCGCCATCGAACCGGTCATGCTGCGCCTGTCCATCGAACGCGGCGACCTCGACTGGGAGGCCCGCGTCCGCGCCTCCCACCACCGCCTGGCCCGCACCCCGCCCTACGACCCCGCCGAGGGCGAGCACTACACCGCCGAATGGGCCGAAGCCCACCGCGTCTTCCACCGCACCCTGCTGGAAGGCTGCGGCAACCCCGTCCTGCTGGAGACCTTCGACCGGCTGTGGACCGCCAGCGAACTGGCCCGCCGCTGGTCGGCCCAGCGCAACCCCGACCGCGACGGCATCGCCGAGCACCGCCGCCTGGAGGAGACCGCGCTGGCCCGCGACCCCGACGCCGCCGCCGAGGTCCTGACCTGCCACCTCACCCTGACCGCGGCCGCGCTGACCGACGAGGAGCCTGCCAAGAAGCGGCCGAGCTGACCGGGAGACCACGCACTCCGAGGCCGCCGCCCAACGGTCAGGACGTCACCCATCGACGCTCCGTCGAGTGCACATCCCCGTGGCGCACCGCCCGCGCACGGCGTGGCCGTAATAATGCGCCGGATATTGCACCGGATGCTGTCATAGGGTCCCGAGTAACGGGTTTTGCGGATGAAACGCCGACTCCAGAAGGGAACGCGTCAGCCGTGAGGGCTCTCGTTCGCTCGACGTCCGCCCTGCTGTGCGCCGCCCTGCTGCTTGCCGGATGTGACGCGGAGCAGGACAAGCCGAAGACCGGCGGCGATCCGAATTCCCCGGGCCCGGCCGGGAACTCCGGCGGCCGGCCGATCCAGTCGCATCCCACCGCCCAGCACGGCGACGTCCACGTCGAGCTGACGGCACTGGACCGCGTCTCTCCCCGGGTCGTCGTCGCCAGGTTCAAGGTCGTCAACCGGACCTCGGGGACCTTCGCGTTCGGTTCCACGCTCTCCGGACTCACCTTCAGGCCCGACCCCCTCAACAAGCTCGACACCAACGCGGTCTCGGCCGTCACCCTGTTCGACCAGGCCGGCTCCCGGCGGCACTTCGCGCTCACCGACGGCTCGGGCAAGTGCCTGTGCACCCGCGATGATTCGCCCGAGGTGCCCCCGGGGCAGTCGATCGACCTGGCCGCGGCCTTCCCGGCTCCTCCCGACGGGGTCGACCAGATGGGCGTGCTGTTCCCCAACACGCCGCCCTTCATGAACGTCAAGCTGGGCGACCGCGCCGCCCCGACCCTGGAACTGGAGGGACGGCAGGTCGACCTGACCCAGGTCCAGACCAAGCCCCCATTGATCCGCTCGGTGGCCGCCACCACCGAGAGCCCGACCGGAGGCGAGGACGACCTCGGCGCGGACCTGCGGGTCCGCCTCTCCTCCGACGTGCTGTTCGCGCTCAACAAGGCCGACCTCAGCCCGCGCGCCCGGGAGATCCTGCGGTCGGTCGCCGGGAAGATCGACCAGTCGCCGGGCGCCCAGGTCCGGGTGGACGGCCACACCGACACCTCGGGCGACGACGCCATCAACCTCCCGCTGTCGCAGCGGCGCGCCCTCAGCGTGGAAGGCGAACTGAAGAAGCTCGTCACCAAGCCCGGCATCGCCTTCCAGTCCAAGGGGCACGGCTCGGCCGACCCGGTGGCCTCCAACGACAACGAGACCGGCCGCAAGCTCAACCGCCGGGTGAGCGTCTCCTTCGCCCGGCCCAAACCCGCCGCGGCGGCTCCGCCCAGCACGGCCGCGAAGACCGGACCGGTGGTGCTGAAGGCCCAGCCCTCCGCTCCTCCCGGGCACGTGTCCCAGTGGCCGCGCGACGCCCGGGTCGAGATAGACCCGGTGCGGCGCGTCGGCGGCGGTTATGCGCTGCTGTCCTGGACGGTCGCCAACGATGACGCCGCCAACCTGCACGCCGACATGGCGTTCGGCGGGCTCAGCCTGAGCCAGGGCTACTACGGATCGGGAGTCAACGGCGTCGCCCTCGAAGCGGGGGACAAGCGCTACCGCATCCTGCGCGACGACCGGGGGAGCGGCCTCGGAACCACGTTCAACCTGATGTCGTCGGGAGCCTACGAGGTGGCCAAGGGCGAGAGCCTCCGGCTGACGGCGATGTTCAAGCTCCCCGACGACCTCACCTCCGTCACCGTCGACCTCCCCGGCTTCGGCAAGGCCGCCGACGTCCCGATCCGGTGACCGCGCCATCGGATGGCGCGGGACCGACCCGTAAAGGAGCAGATCACGCCTTCCGGGCCGGAGCCGCCCTCCTCTAGGCGGCTCAGCCGCCACGGCGCGCCCGGACTGCCGTCGATCGCCACCGCGCGACGCGCCGGTTCTGGTGGCCGGTCCCTGCGGAGTGGTTGCCGCCCCTGGTCGGCGGCGAGACAATCAGGCGCTATGTCGGCCTCCTCGACCTCGCCCAAGCCGGACCTGCGCGAGGCGCTCCTGCGTGCCGCCGAGCAAGAGATCGACGAGCACGGCATCGGCCCCGTCGGCATGCGGGCGATCGCCCGGCGCGTCGGCGTCTCGCACCAGGCGCCCGGACACCACTTCGGCGACCGACGCGGGCTGTTCACGGCGCTGGCCGCGAAGGGCTTCCGCACGCTGGCGGAGCGGATGCGCGCGGCGCGCCTGAGCATCCCCGACGACGCGACGCCCGCCGAGCGCGTCGCCACGCTCGGCATCGGCTACATGGTCTTCGCCAAGCAGCACCCCGCGCTGTTCACGGTGATGTACCGGCCCGAACTGCTCAACGCCGACGACCCGGACCTCGCCGAAGCGCGCGCGAGCGCGTTCGGCATCCTCCTCGACGAGATCCACAGCGCTCGCGCGACAGGCTGGGGCGGCGCCCACTCGGAGACCGCGCTCGCGCTGACGTGCTGGTCGACCGTCCACGGCGCCGTGACGCTCTGGCGCGACGGAACCCTGGACACCTTCTTCCCCGGCCTCGGCGGCGTCGAGGCCGCGGCCCGGCTGGTGACCGAGACGCTCAACAACGCCCTCGCCGCCGAGGCGACCGACTGACGGGGCGGCACTCCCGGGAACGCCGCCCCGGCCGGGCGGGCCGGATCACCAGCTGAAGCCGGCCCCCGGGAAGGTGACCTTCAAGGTCGCTCTCGAATCCGGCGCGCACGGTGCCTTGAGGGTCTTCCTCAAGGTCACGGTGCCCGTCGCCGACAGCGTGTCGGCGCCATTGGCGATCGACCCGGCCACCGGCCCCCGGTAGCGGCACTCCCCGCCGAGGACGTTGGTGATCACGATCGAGATCGTGCCGGTCACCGCGCCCCTGCTGATCCGGAAGCGGGTCGGCTCGTCGTGCCCGGCCGAGGTGATGACGCCGACGCAGGAGGCGTCGAACCCTTGGACCCGCACCTTCGCTCCATGACCCGTGCGACGGGCCTTGGCGGTCAGGTTCGACAGGGCGCAGGTGGACGGCCCGACGCTGGAGTCGCCCGTGAAGCTGCCGCTGCCTTCGGAGGTGCTGTAGTGGCGGGGCGGCGAGGCCGACGCCGACGCGGCGGGCGCCGGCGCGGCGAGGGCCGCCAGCACGGCCACGGCGGGGACGGCGCCCTGCTTGAGGATCTTCATCGACGGACTCCCGGATCGCCTGACTTGACAGTGTCACATCCATGCCTGGACCCGACATCATCAAGCGCCACTTGACGGTGTCAAGTGACCTCGGCCGCGAACCGATGCGGCGGAGCCGGACAACGACGCGAAGGCGCCCCTGCCGACGGCCGCCTTCCCCCTCCTCCGAACCCTCCTGCCTGCTCTGATGAGGCACCGGCGGACGCCGCCCTCCGCGCCTCACATCCGATTGGCCAGAACCGGACTGGGCCTGTCCAACCGGGGCACCAAAGCCCGATACCAGGCCGGACTACGCCCGAGGGCTGAGGAGAACGGGCAGCGTGCGATGGCCGTTGGAGATGAACGAGCTGAGCGGCTCCAGTTCGTCCGGCTTCACCGCGAGCGCCATCTCGGGGAACCGGGCGAACAGGGCGGGCAGCGCGATCGACGCCTCCAGCTTCGCCAGCGGCGCCCCGAGGCAGTAGTGCACCCCGTAGCCGAACGCCATGTGCTCCTTGTCCGCACGCGTGACGTCGAAAAGGTCGGCGTCCGCACCGTGCACGTCCGCGTCGCGCCCGGCCGCCGCGTAACAGACCAGGATCGCCTCGCCCTTGCCGAGCACGACGCCGTCGTCCAGCTCGATGTCCTCGACGGCGAAGCGCAGCGGCAGGTTGGCCAGCGGCGGCTCGACCCGCAACGTCTCCTCGATCACGTCGTCCCACGTCGCCCGCCCCGCCCGGACCAGCGCGAGCTGGTCGGCGCGGGTGAGCATGGCGTGGATCGCGTTGTCGAGCAGGTTCACGGTCGTCTCGTGACCCGCGCTGAGGAACAGCACGAGCGTGTCGACCAGCTCCTCCTCCGACAGCGGCGAACCCTCGTCGCGGGCGGCGATGAGCGCCGAGGACAGGTCGTCGGCGGGACGCGCCCGCTTCTCCCTGATGACCTCACCCATGATCTCCCGCATCAACGTGAACGTCGCGGCGGCCTCCTCCGGCTCGGTGGTGGTGCGGAAGAACGCGTCCACGCAGCGCCGGATCTCCTCGCGCACCCCCGGGTCCGCGACCCCGAACAGCTCGCAGATCACCCGGATCGGCAGCGGGTAGGCATAGCGGTCGCGCAGGTCCACCGGCCCGTCGGCAGCCAGGGCGCCGAGTTCGTCGAGCAGGTCGGCGACGACCGCCTCGACGCGGGGACGCAGCGCGGCGGTGCGGCGCGGCGTGAACGCGCTGGACACCAGCCGCCGCAACCGGCGGTGGTCCTCGCCGTAGGCGGTGAACATGTTGCGCACCGCGACCCAGGCGAACAACTGCCAGCCGGGGCCGATCTCTCCGTTGATGAAGCGCGGCCAGTGCAGATAGGCGTCCCGGGAGACCCGGTCGTCGGTCAGCAGCCGCCGCAGCAGCGCGGGACTGCTCACCGCCCACGCCTCCACCCCGCCGGGGAGCACGATGCGCGCCGCTGGCCCGCGCTCGCGCAGCCGGGCGGCGTCGCCGTGCACGTCACGGCCGGTGGGATCGATGATGAACGGACCACTGTCGTCAGAAGCGCGCATCGGGTTCTCCACGAGATCCGCCTGATGGTGCCGGGCCGAGTGACTCGTCCATACGGTCCCCCCGACGGCGCACGTCCGCAAGGGCACGAGCCCGCGCCCGCCGCTTGACAGCGCCGCTTCCGTCCCGGTGGTGGTTCCGGACCTCGCACCAAGGAGTCCTGGCCGCAGCGCGGTGCAGGACACGCGAGCGGCCCAGGCGTGTTCCTGAAACCGATCTCTGCCGTGCCGGTGCTACCTGCGAGGTAATCGCCTTGGCGAATCCGTGCGGGCCACGATGGTGATCTTGCTGTGTCACGACGACGTGCTTCCAGATCGGGAGGATCTACCATGTCCACATCCACGTCCACGCGAGCGGTGGTGGAGGAGCTGCTGCGCCGGATCGGTGAGGGGGACCCCGAGCGCGTCGCCGAGCTGTACGCCGATCATGCAGAGTGGAAGCTGAGCTGGCCGGAGGCCGAGCACGGCCGCGCCGGCACCCCGTGGATCCGCCACCGCTCCACCCGCGCCGACGCGGCCGCCCACTACCGGGAACTCGCCGAGCACCACGTGCCTGAGGAGGTGGCCACCGAGGTCGAGCGCGTCCTCGTCGAGGGTGACGAGGCGGTGGTGCTCGGCGAGATCCGCCAGACCGCCCGGCCGACCGGACGCGCCTACCGCGCCCGGTTCGCCATGCACCTCACGGTCGAGCACGGCCTCATCGTCCGGCACCACATCTATGAGGACAGCCTCGCCGTTGCACAGGCGTTCGATGTCACGGGTTCAGGGGACGATCGCTGAAACCGGTTGCGAGCGGTCGGGTGCGGGTGGGCGCACCGCGGCGGGTTGTTCCGCCGGACGGCGCGGGGGAGCGCCGCAGTCTCAGGCCGGTCGGGGGGCCGGCGGGTGCGGGGCGGCCAGGGGTTCTGGTGAAGGGGTGAGGTAGGCCGCCGCCTGGGTGAGGAAGAGGGAGGCGTATTTGCCGTCGTCCGCCATCAGGTCGTTGTGCGTACCGTGTTCGATCACGGCTCCCTTGTCCAGGACGTAGATCCGGTCGGCGCTTCGCACCGAGGAGAAGCGGTGCGAGATGAGCAGCACCGTGCGGCCCGTGAACAGTTCGCGGATGTGGCGGAACAGCTCCTCTTCGGCCTCCGGGTCGAGGGCGGCGGTCGGTTCGTCGAGGATGACGAACGGCGCGTCGCGGTAGAAGGCCCGGGCGAGGGCGAGACGCTGCCACTGGCCGCCGGACAGGTCCTCGCCGTTCGCGAACTCCTTGCTGAGCACGGTGGCGTACCCGTCGGGCAGGCGCGAGAGGAAGTCGTGGGCGCTGGCCTGGCGTGCGGCGGTGACGGCGCGCGCCGGGTCGGCGGGGTCGCCGGGACGGCCGAACGCGATGTTGTCCAGGACCGGCAGCTTGTAGCGGACGAAGTCCTGGAACACCACGGCCGAGGCCGCGCGCAGTTCCCTCGGGTCGGTCAGCGGGCGGTCCCCGGAGCGGAGGACGCCGGAGTCGGGGGTGTAGAGGCCCGCGAGGATCTTGGCCAGCGTCGTCTTGCCGGACCCGTTCGTCCCGACCAGGGCGACGATCTCTCCCGGCCGCAGCGTCACGTTCACATCGCGCAGCGCCGGGCGGGACGAGCCCGGATAGGTGAACGTGACGTGCTCGGCGCGCAGGTCCCCGATGTCGGGGGCCGGCGGGGGCGCGGGCTCCTCCTGGTCGGTGAAGGCCCGCAGGTCCTTGAGGTAGAGGACGGACTCACCGATGTTGCCCATCAGGCCCCCGACCATCTGCACGCGGGCCGACAGCAGCCACAGGCCGGTCAGCGCGGTCAGCGCGGTCGGCAGGTCCACCAGTCCGCCGCCCATCAGCAGCCAGATCGCGCCGGCCGTCGCGACCAGCAGCAGGTCCCCGGCCAGCCGAGCGCCGATCTTGCGCCGCATGTGGCGCCGCTGGGTGCCGACGGTGCCGTCGATCTCGCGGTCGTACTCGGTGTTCCAGCGGGCGTTCAGCAGCGGCCCCAGGTCCAGCGCGCGCACCTCCTTGGCCTCCTCGCGGCCGGTCATCAGCCGTTCGAGGTACTGCCGGACCCGGCGGCTCTCGGCCAGGTCGTGGTGCAGGCCGTAGCTGGCGTCGCGCTCGGCGCGGGCGGCCCGCAGGGTGGGCACGGCGCTGAGGGCCGCGAACGGCAGCAGCCACCAGGCCATCGTGAGGAAGGCTCCGCTCACCGCCGCCATGGTGAGCAGGGCCTGCAGCACCGCCACCAGGGTGGTGACCACGATGACCGGCTGGCCGCGCGAGGCGAAGACGGCCCGCTGGAGGCCGTCGTGGAAGGCGGGGTCCTCGAAGCGCGGCAGATCGGCGCGGATCGCGGCGCGGAGCACGAGTGCGACGACGTGGCGGTCGAGCCGTGCGCTCAGCATCCGCTGACGTGCCGCCGTGACGGCGTTCGAGATGCCGCCCACCGTGCGCAGCGCGAACAGCGCCGCGAGGCCGGCCAGGACCGCCGGGCCGTTCGAGGAGCGCGTTCCGGCCAGGCCGCCCTCCAGCACCGTCCGCATCAGCAGCAGGCCCGCGCCCAGCCCGAGTGCGGTGACCAGTTGGACCGTCAGCAGCGTAGCCAGGGAGCGGCGGTCCGCGCGCCAGGCCAGCCGGACGGCGAACGCGGTGGAGCGCGGCAGGTCCAGCCGCCGGACCTTCACCATCGCGCCATCCAGTCGCGGTGCTCCCTGGCGACGTGCCGGTGGGTCTCCCGGTAGCGGTAGTGGTGCCCCTCGTGCGGCAGCAGCACGAGCCGGGCCCGTCCGCCGGTGGCGACGATCGCCCGGTACAGCTCGACGGACTGTTCGGGCGAGGTGGCGGGGTTGCCGTCCTCCGCGCCGTGCACGAGCAGGACCGGGCGGTCGAGCCGGTCGGCGAAGTGCAGGGCGCTGAACGCGCGGTAGATCTCCGGGGCGTCCCAGTAGGAGCGCGTCTCGTAGTGGAACCCGGTCGGCGTGAGCGTGCGGTTGTAGCAGCCGCTGTGCGCGACGGCGGCCACCAGGTCGGGAAGATGGGCCAGCGCGTAGAGGGCCAGGGTGGCTCCGAAGCTGTGCCCGCCGACGGTGACGGGGCCGTCCCAGTGCTTGCACGCCTCCGCGATGGTGTCGACGATCTGCGTGTGCAGGGATTCGAGCGCGGCGTCCGCGGGCCAGTGCAGCGGCAGGTCCAGGGTCGCGACGGGATGACCGGCGGTGTGCAGGTCGAACGGCGCGGGGCACGGGCGGCCCTCACCGGGGGAGAAGGCGCGGATCCACAGGAGCAGGGGCCCGGGGGCGGGAGGTGCGGGCACGAGCCTGGCGGCGGGGCCCACGGGGATCGACTCCGCCGCCGGCCCGCTGCCGGGTCCGGCCGTGGCCGGCGGAACGTTCTCGCCGGCGGGCGGGGCCGGGCGTGGACGTTCCGGAGCGTCGAGGTCGATCAGGACGTCGGCCCAGCGCAGGGCGCCGTCCTCGTCGGACCAGCGACCGTGGCTCACGGTCACGGCGTCGCCGGCGGGTGTCGGGAGCAGGCTCCGCACGAGCAGGGCGGGGGTGAGTGGAGCGGTGGCCCCGGTGTCCGGATCGAGGAGCGCGAGCCGCGCCCCGGCCAGGCGTTGCAGCTCGGCGGCGGGCGGTTCGAACGCGACGACGCCCGGTCCCGCCGCCTCGAACACCACCGGGTCCTGCTGCGGCCGCTCCGGCTCCGGGGCGGAGCCGGGGATCAGCAGGGCGAGCCGGTCGCCGCACCAGGCCACCGGAGGGTGCCCGTAGGCGGTGAACGAGACCGCGGCGCGCGGGCCGTCCAGGACCGTGCAGGTGCGGGCGCGGTAGTCGGCGATCCACACGTGCGCGCGGCGGTCCCGCACGGCCAGTCCCGCGACGAGCGGGCGCCGGGGGTGCCAGGCCAGCGGGGTCGGCAGGACGTCGCCGACGGGCAGCGGCCACCGGTCCCCGCCGACGGAGATCACGATCGAGGACGGTCGGGCCCGGCCCGGGGTCAGCCCCGCCAGGTCCGGGTCGATCTCCAGGTCGCGCCAGCGCGCCGTCGCCGGGTTGTGCTCGGCGACCGAGGGCAGCGCGGGGGTGCGGACGACGGCCCGCACGGACGGGTCAGGGGCCTCGTCGTGGCGTTCCCGTTCATCCGACACCGGCGTCCTCCGTCCGCTCGGACCAGGTGCTGCGGACGGTGACGCCGTCGACGAGCGCCTTCACCGCGCCGATGCCCTCGACGGGCGAGCAGACCGGCGAGCCGGAGGCGTCGAGGCCCACGGCGCAAGGCACGCCCAGGCCGGTGACCGGGGCGGGAAGAGGAGCGCCGCGCTCGACCTCGACGGTGACGACGGTCTCGCGGCGGGCCGGTTCGACGGTCTCCAGGAGCTGCTTGAGCGAACGGCAGGACGGGCAGCCGTCGGTGACGTACATCCGCACCCCCGTGACCGTCCGGTCGCAGGGGGCCGGAGCGGGGGCGCCCTCGGCGCGACGGGCCCGCCGGTCCAGCGCGAGCACGGCGGCGAGCGTGCCGACGGCGGCGGCGCATCCGGCCGCGGCCCGCGCCCCCGCCTGGCCGCTTGGTCCTGCGGCCAGGGCGAGCGCGGCGACCAGCGCGGCGGTCGCGTTGAGGCCGATGTGGGCGCGCCCGACGGACGCCAACCGGGCGAGTCCGAAGCAGGCGCACCGCGTCCCGCGCAGCCTGAACGCCATGGCGGTGAGGGCCAGATAGGCCAGCAGCGCGACGAGCGGCGCCGTCCGGCCGGGGACGGCCACGACCGCCACGGCCGCGGCGGTCTCGGCGGCACCGGTCAGGCGGGGGCCTAGGGGAGCGCGCAGCGGGCCCTTCCGGATCGGCCAGTCGAGCCGGTCGGCGGGCGCGAGGAGCTTCGCCGCTCCCGCGACGGCGAGCGGGCCCGCCAGCGCGGCGGTCATGATCTCGACGAACACCGGTCACGACCTCCGTTCGTCCAGCAGCCAGCCGGACTCGATCATCTGCTCGGCCATGCCGCGCAGCACGGCGGGCGGCGGGCCGCCGGTGCCCGCCGGGGGGATGGGACGGGGACGGGCACCGGGCGGCGATCCGGTCTCCAGGCGGAACGGCGCCTCCTCGGGATCGGGCAGGCCGTGGGCCAGCAGGTGCTGGATGACGGCGGCCTCGGGCTCGCCGCACTCCGTCAGGGCCAGCGTCGTCCCGTTGACCAGGACGGCGCCGCCGTGGGGCAGCCGGGTGAAGCTCACTCCGGGGGCGACTTTCATGCTCTCCCTCGCAGCCAGTGGTCGAGCCAGACGAGGCGCAGCAGCGGCAGCGCGTTGTCGGCCAGGTCGCGGCCGTCGCCCAGCAGGCGGATCACCGCGCCGGGGGCGATCAGGCCCAGGTCGGCCAGGGCGCACTCGCGGCCGAGCCGGGCGATGATCTTCTTGCGCTCGCGGTGCAGGTACGCGGCGGCCGCCCGCCGCAGCCAGAACGCCGGGGCGCCGCGCCGCGCGCCGACGATGCCGTGGCGGTCCAGCACGCGGTGCAGCGGCAGGTTGTTCGCGAACCCGCCACGGCGGATCCGGCCCCTGTCCGAAGGGGCCAGCGCGGTGAGGGCGGCCAGCGTCCGCGGGTCGAGGGCGGGCAGGCGCATACCGCCGTCGCCGCGCTCCTCGACGCCCGCCGCCGCGGTGCCGAGCACCGGGTCGAGGAAGTCCAGGTGCTCCTGCCAGACCGCCATGGTCGCCCGTTGCGCGGGCTCGAACAGCTCGGCGCCCCTGGGGGTCATGCCGGGCACGTTGCCGCCGCCGGTCGGTGACGGCGGCGCGGGCGCGTCCACGGGCTGGACGTCGGGCGAGTAGACCACGCCTTTGCCCAGCAGCGCGCGGGCCTCCTCCAGGGTGCGCAGGGTTCCGGAGATGTGGAACGGCTCGCTCCCCAGCAGCCGCCAACCCCTGACGCCCGCGTCCACGTCGGGCAGTTTCGCCGAGGTCAGCTCCTTCAGCAGCGTCCCGCCGACCAAGGGGACGTCCACCCCCTCGGCACGGGCGAGCGCGGCCGCCAGCCTCCGGGGGATCTCGCTGTCGGGCATGGGCGGGACGAGCTCCTCGCCGGTCACCGGATGCTCGTCCAGCAGCTCGAACACGTCCACGGGGACGCGCCGGAGGGTGAGGCCGGAAACGTCGGGCGCGGGCGTGCGGTGGACGGCGGGGCCGAGGTCGGCGTGCAGCAGCGTCGGCCGGTGGCCCGCCGACAGCGCGCACGCCGCGACGAACGCCGACCCCAGACCGCCGCTGTAGGCGATGGCGTAGTCCGGGCCTTCAAGGGACTGGGCGACGGCACGCGCGAGGCCGCCCCGCCGTCCGCCTTCGGGAAGCCGGGGCTGCTGCCTGGTGACCGTGATGCCCTGCTCGGTCACGCGCACGGCGGCGCCGACCGGCAGTCGTTGAACGCCGGGGAGAAAGGTGGAGTCGGGCGCGGGCGCGGTCCCCTGCAACAGGGTCAGCAGCGCTCCCGGCGCGGGGAGGGGATGGCCCGAGGGCGGAAGGAACCCTTCGAGGGCGAAGTCCCACTCCAGGCGGCCGTGGTCCACCCGGTAGTAGACGGGCCGGGCGTTCGGGAGATCACGGATCAGCTCGAACGAGGTGGGCGAGTGCTCGATCCGCACCCCCGCGGCCGGAGGCGAGGTCTCCGGATCGACGCGGCGCACGCCGCCGGGCACCGTCTCCACCAGCCCCGGCCTGCGGCCCATCACGCCACCGCCCGGTGGGTCTCGATGTACTCGTCGAGCACGGGCAGGGAGGTGCTCACCACCTCGTCCCCGTCCTGGACCCAGGCGAAATAGCCGGCCGGCGGCTGGGCGGGGGCCACTTCGCGCCCCAGATGGAACGACGCCGGGACGCCCAGCCGGCGCAGCCCGGCCGTCAGGAACACCGCGTCGTCCACGGGGTCGAGGAAACCGACGGTCAACCGCTGGACGACTCTCAGCCGGGCCACCTCCGCTCGCGTGTCGCGCGTCCGGCGCGCTCCCGCGCCCCGCGTCCCGGGCCATCGGTCGAGGCGGTAGGAGCCGTCGGCGCTCTTGGCCGCGGCCAAGAACTCGCGCGCTTCGCGTGCGGCCCGCACCGCCCTCATCACTCGCAGCATCTCGGTTCCTTTCACCTTCCCCCGGTCGGCACGGCGGGCCCGGAGGCCGCCGCGAACATCGTCGCGGCGGCGCTCCGAGCCCGGATGATCACGCGTAGCGGCAGGTCCACCACTCGCAGATCAGGCTCACCGACTCGTTGCAGCAGTCCGAGTCCCACCAGCAGCTGTAGCCGGCCATGCGGCACTCGGCCACCGTGGCGGGCTCGGCGTACAGGTGCTGCTGCATACCGTTGCCCGCGATGCGGGCGGTGATGGAGGTCGTGGACACGACATCCCCTTTCTTCGTGGCGGACAGCGCCTTTTCCGGCCCCGCCCGCCGTTTTTTGGAACATTCAGGAAGCTAATTCGCCGCGGAACCCGTTACAAGGTTCTCCGCCCGTCCCAGACTGTCCCGATCCGTCCAGGACGAATGGACGAATACGCCTCGGACGAAGCCGTGGATAGCATTTGCCCGACGGATCGAGGAAAAGAGAAGACGATGAGTACGCTGAGCCCGGAGGACTGGGCGAAGGAGCGGCTGCGCGCTTCCGGGACCGAGGTCACCGGCCCCGTCGAGCGGACCGGCGCGCGCGCCTGGTCGTCCCAGTTCCGCGTTCCCACCGCTTCAGGGCACGTCTACTTCAAGAGCTCGCCGCCCGCGTTCGGCCACGAGGCGGCACTGACGCTGGCCCTGAGTGAATGGTTCCCCGGCGATGTTCCCGAAGTGGTGGCGGCCGATCCCGAACGCAACTGGATGCTGACGGCCGACTTCGCCACGGAGGGCGAGTTCCGCGACCCCGGCTGCGTTCTCCGGGAATACCCCCGGATGATTTCCGTCTTCACCCGGATTCAGGTCGACAGCGCACCCCGCGTCGAGGAACTGCTGGCGACGGGCTGTCCCGACCACCGGCTGGAGAAGCTCCCGGACCTGTACGACGAGCTGGTGTCCGAACCCGGCGACCCGCAGGCGCGCGGGCTCACCTCCGACGAGCGCCGGGAGCTGCGGCGCCTCGCCCGCGACTTCCGGGAGACCTGCGGGCTGCTCGCCGCGCACGCCGTCCCGGAGACCGTGGTCCACGCCGACCTGTGGCGCGGGAACTTCCTGGTCTCCGCAGGACGGCCGCTGATCTTCGACTGGGCCGAGAGCATGGTCGCCCACCCCTTCTTCTCCCTGATGGTCGTCCTCCAGGACGTGCGCGCGCTCGCCCCCGGAGACGACCGGCGTCCGGCGCAGATCACCGACGCCTACCTGCGGGCGTGGCGCCATGTGGCCCCGGAGAGCCGGTTGGCCGAGGCGGCGCGGCTGGCCGCCGCCCCGGCGCTGGTCAGCCGCGCGCTGATGTGGCGGAACGCCATCGCCGGCCTCGACGCCCGCCACCGTTCCCGCTACGAGGGCACGGTCGCCGACCAACTGCGCAGCCTCCTCCGGCACCCGCCGGAACCGGTGGCCGGCGGCCGCTGAAACCGCTCACGGGAACCGCACGTGCCGCTCGCCCCACTCCGACGCGAAGATGCGGACCAGTTCGGGCACGTGGTAGCACCCCGGCGCGCGGCTCTCCACGAGATTGACGTCCACCAACCGTTCGAGCACGTCCTCCACGGTCTCCGACGAGACGTTCAGCAACGCGGCGGCGGCCTCGGGGCGCACCTCCTCGGTCGCCGCCGCCAGCACGCGCGAGGCCAGCCGGGTCCCCGTGCCGTGGCCGCGCGCCAGGTCCTCGAAACTGGCCGCCAGGCTCTGCCGGATGTTCATGTCGTCCACCCGCAGCTCGTCGAGGCGACGCCGTTCGTCGCTCATGCGCTCGGTCAGGGCGCGCAGCCGCCACCCTGGACGCGCGGCCAGCCGCGCCGCCGCGATCCGCAACCCCAAGGGAAGGCGCCCGCACAGGTCCGCCAGGAGCCGGGCCGCCTCCGGCTCGGCCCGGACGCGCTCGCTTCCGAGCAGGTGTTCCAGCACCTCCTGCGCATGGCGGCGCGACAGCGGACCGAGGCGGACGTGCCGGGAGCCGTCCAGGGAGGTCAGGGCCGCCCTGGACGTCAGCAGCGCCGTGGCGCGCCCGCCGCACGGCACGAGCGCCCGGACCTGCGCGGCCGAGGTGACGTCGTCCAGGACGAGCAGCACGCGGCGCCCCGCCAGCTCCGAGCGCAGCCGCCCCGCGGCCTCCTCCGCGTCGGCGGGCACGTGCGCGTCGGCGGCTCCCAGGCTCCGCAGCAGGACGCCCGCGACCTCCGCCGGGGCCAGCGGCGCGGTCCCCGAGACCGTGCCCCGGAGGTTCACGTAGACCTGCCCGTCGGGGAACAGGTCGGCCACCTGGTGCGCGGCGCGCAGTCCCACGGCCGACTTCCCCACTCCCGGCGGGCCGCTGATCACGGCGACGGGCATCGCGGTGAGCATCCCGACGACCTGCTCGGACTCCCGGTCGCGACCGGCCAGGACCGGCGGGGCGGGCGGGAGCTGGCGCGGTGCGGACCCCCGTTCGGCGGACGGCTCCACCGGCTGCTCGGCCGCCAGGTCGAGCAGGGCCAGCCGCCTGCACACGCGCACCCACGGCGAGGGATCGAGGCCGCAGGCCCGGACCACCGCCTCCACGAAGTCCTGACGGGGCAGGCCGGCGCGCCCGAGGGTGGATGCCAGGGTGCTGCGCGCCAGGTGGTCTCCGTTGTCCCTGCCGCGGGCCTCGAGGTCGCGGTAGGTGAGCCCGGCCCACCTCCTGAGCTGCCGGAGGCGGACCATGAACTCCTCCACGGTCACGATGCCGTCGGGGGTGGGCATGGCGTCTGTCTGGTCGGCCATCGAACTCCTCGCTGGGGTGGGAGCGTGGGAGAGCGGTCTGATCGATCACCGCGTGCGTTCGCCGCCGGTCACGACGGGGGGTCGGCGTCGGCGCGGTGGCCGATCGAAGCGCCGGAGCCGCGCGGAGCGCCGCGCACGCAGACAGGCGACGCCGCCGGTGGAGCGGGTGCCGTGCCGTCCGCCGACTGGGAGAGGGCGTACGCGCCCTCAGGACAGGCGGGTCGCGGCACTCAGGTCCCCTTCCGCGGGTCGCCGTCACGCTCCGGGCAGATCAATGATCAGCTTGCCCGGCGGTGTTGTCCTCGCCGGTCGGTGCACAGTCCTTGCCCCCTGGCGCACTCCCCTCGGTCGCCAGCGCGTGACGGTAGGTGAGCGGGGACGTCCCGTAGGCGCTGCGGAACGCCCGGCTGAAGTGCGCCTGGTCGGCGAAACCCCACCGAGCGGCGACCGCGTAGACGGGAACGGCCATCTGGTCCGGATCAGCGAGGTCGCGGCGACATCGTTCCAACCGGCGGCGCCGGATCGTCGCGGCCACGCCGAGGTCGCCCTCCAGTTGGAACAGGCGGTGCAGGTAGCGCAGCGAGATCTGCTGGGCGTCGGCGATCTGCCGAGGCGTCAGTCCGGGATCGGCCAGATGGCGTTCGATATAGGCGTGGACGCGGGCCAGCAGCGCCTGCTGCCGCGACTGAGGCGCCAGCAGTGAGCCGGCGTCGGCGTCGGCCGAGCACAGCGCCCCCACCAGGTCGAGGATGACCCGTCCGAGCATGGGCCGGTCGCTTGGCGGGATCTCGTCCGAACGCCGGAGCGACTGGCTGATGAAGTCCGCCAGGAGCGCCCCGGTGCCGCTCCGACCCGAGAGCGACACGGCTACGCGCTCGGCCACGTGGGCGGGCAGTGCCGCACGGGGCAGGCGAACCGCCACCGACTCGCTGGTGCAGGCGGTCTCCTCGCAGGACCGGCGGGTGGTGTAGGGGCGGGAACTGTCCCGCAGGAAGAAGTCACCGGGACCGACCCGGGCGACGCCGTCGCCCTGCTCGTGGACGGCCCCACCGGTGAGGATCAGGTTCAGGTCGAGCCGCTCGGGGTCCGCCCGCTGGATCATCCGCGTCGTCCGCATCGCCCTGAGCGGGGAGCACGTCATGTGCACCAGCTGCACCGAACCGAGCTCCACCTGGCGCAACACGGCGTGAAAGTCGTGCAGGGGGTCGGCGCTGGCGGCGAACGGGAAGTGGAGCGCGGAGACGGAGTCCTGCCAGAACTCCAGCCGCTTGCTCGGATTGACGATCCCCGTGTCGATCAAGGTCTCCGTCCCCATCGCCGCCCTCCTCAGCACCGAGTCCACCATCTGGACGATCATTTATTGTCAGGAGCGCTTGTCAATCCCCCTGGCGGGCCGCCCTCCCGGTGGGGATGGACCGTTCCCAGGTCGGCGCCGTGATCAGATTTTTTGAGAGACGAGATCCCGAGGGCTCCGGCGGAGGGACCGACCGGTCTGACGGGGCGCCGCCTCCTCGGCCCGGTCACCGCGCCCGAGCAGTACCGCGCCGGTCTCAAGAACCAGAGGACCCACTGTCGCGAGTACGACGGCGGTACGTAGCCAGCCGATCGGTGAAGCCCTGAACAGCAGAAACGCCCCGGATGGCAGCGGGCGTTCTCACCCGCCGGATGAAAGCGGGTTCTGGCCGCGCAATGATCAGACACACTGCGGAGCGACGCCTGCGGCTTGGATGCGCACGAAGGCGGTCAGCCGGTTTCCGGAGCGTAGCTGGGAGAGACAGGGACGGCCAGCTTCCCAGGTGAAGGCGTTCGTAGGAGCGAGCCCGGTCCTCGGCGACGGAGCGAAGCCTCGTCAAGGATGCCCGCCGCGGCCTCAATGACCGTGTCAGGATGGATGGTGAAGAGGGCCGTCATGCCGCTTCGGACGCGGGAACGATGACTCGGCTCACCCACCCCGAAAGACGGCCGAGCGCAAGTTCGAGCGGACCGCCAGCGGCAAACAGCAGCCGCCTCACTTATGACCCACTGCGCCATCCGGCGCATGTCCACCTGCTCCACTCCTACGGCCTGATCACCGCCCGCCCCTGAAAGCGGCACCGACCGAGACCCGAGAGGCCGACAGCCTGGTCCTGGCGACTTCCTGCGGCCGGTGAGCAGATGAGGGCTCATCCTCGTCGTTGTGCTTGATGGGCGGCCTCGTACCTGGTGACAAGGTGGGCGGGGATGCGGCCGAACTGGTTCACCTTGATCCCTTGCTCCTTGCACCAGGCCCGGATGGCGACGGTCTGGGAGTTGGCGAGGGGGTCGTGCCAGAGGCGGGCGACATACAGTTCGGTGCCTTCGGCGGCGGGCATGCGACTGCGGCGGTATCCGACCAGGTGCAGGTAGTAGAAGCCGGGCGGCACGGTGAAGATCCCTGACTTGGCGCCCGCCGCGATGGCCATGAGCCCGATCGAGCCTTCGCCGGTGACTTGGAAGGTGAGATGCGCCTCCACCTCCGAGGCGTCCCCGTAGTCGAGGGAGGCGGCACTGTCCCAGAGCTCGAAGCGGATGGCGGGCGAGGAGGTCTCGCAGGCGGGAAAGATGTGGACGCTGCCGATGCTGGCCGTGTACCACTCGTCGCCATTCCGGTGCGGGGGCTCTGAGAGGTCGCCTCCTTCGTCATAGAAGCCGAACGTGCCGCAACCGCTGGTGGCGATTTCGGTGTGGCTGGCGAGCAGTTGAGGTTCCCGGCGCATGTCGAAGGCGCCGGGACCAGTGGGTGGTATCCCGCTGAAGTCGGGCTCGGACGCTCGATGGCCGTGGACGACGTTGCGGTCGATGAACCCGAGGAGGGCATCGTTCCAACCTGGTACGGCGGACATGGCATGGCCGATGAGCTGACATACGTGCCGTTGACGGGTGGCGTCGTGTCCAAGGCTTTCGGCTACGTCCGCCCGGTGTTCGACGGTGGCGCAGGCGAAAGCCCACTGATCGGAGGTGAGGAAAAGATGGACGGTGGGGTACCCCGCATCGTGTGCTGGTTCTGGCTCGGTGCCGCGGATGCTGTCGGCGATACCGAGGATGCCTCGCGGATCTTGCTCGACGGTGGCGTCGGCGAATTCGTCAGAGATGGCCTGCAGGACGATCTGCCAGGTCTCGGGGGTGATGGTGATGGGGTGGAGTTCGCTCACGACCGTGACTCCGGATTGCTCGGGGTATGGTCAGCTGCCCCTCCGGGGAGATGGGGCGGCTGGCGAAGCGACGGCGATCTTACAGATGCTTCTGGCGCGGGTTGAACGACGGCGGAGTGCTCGGAGCGGTCTTTATCACCACCACCCAGAACGAGCTCGATAGGCCCGTGAGGTTCCCCCGTTAGCACGGTCTCGCCGTTAGAGTTGCGCCGCCCCTGGTTTTCGTTGGTGAAGCTCTGGATGTCGTTCGCCTGCTACTGGTGCTCAGTTGGGGGCCACCGGAAGGTCCATTCCCACCCCTACCTACGCTGCCGCAGCATCACACCACGCATCGTCCGTCACGACATCGAATGCTCCGACCGACTGGGCCGATACCGCTGGGTGGTCAAGCGCACGGTTTCGTGGTTCAACGGCTCCCGCCGTCTGCATCGCCGCTACGAACGCGACCCCGAACACTTCCTGGCCTTCGTCGGCATCGCCACCCTCATCTGCTACCGCTGACTCACCAAATGAAATGGGTGCGGCTCGTTCTAAGGGAGTCGTTCTCCCTGCTCGGCGAGGTCCCTGTGGGAGAGCCGCACCGAGCTCGGAGGATGTAGCTCTTCTACAGTGAGACTGCTCAGTCAGCTTGGTGGCGTGTCCATCGTGTTCGGCGAGGGGGCTGCCGGCTTGGGGATCGAGCAAGAGTTCGGCGGCGCCGTTGGTGCCGACACGGATGCCGTCGATCTGCATCGCGTCGAAGACGAGGTGGCCGACTCCTGGGAGCGCCGTCCCCCCGGATCGCCGGATGTCTCGCGAAGGTCGGCTGGAGCCCTGGGACTCTTCCCCTCAAGGCGGGCGGGGGCAGGGAGACAGCAGCAGTCCTCTGAAGAAGTACGCAGATACCCCTGGAGCGGCTTCGGGGGCTCGGCCCCGAAAACGAGACTGGCGCCCCGCCTTCCTCGGCTTGAGGGTGGGGGCGCCGGTACGTCCGGTGGAAGAACGCACCCTTGACGCTAGCCGTCCAGTGGGACGTCGGCGAGTGGTTCCCAGCGATACAGCCGCCCCAGCGCGTTCCTGCTTCACCGGGTGCACGGCCCGCACCGTGAAGGGCTGCGGCGGTGGCGGCTCTGCCAGCGCATCGAGGACCGGAGCGGCGGGCCGGTCGCAGGGGCTGTAGGCCACCGACACATGCGGTGTCCATTCTGGTTCGTCGCTGAGCCGGTGGACGGTGACGGTCTTGTCGACCGCCTCCCGGATCGCGGCCCGCACCGGATCGAGCCCGCGGGGCGGACGAAGGCGGACAGGATCGAGATCGCGAAATGTTGGTCGAGGCGGTGCCGTGCCGGGGCAGAGGGCGACCGCGACCGAGGTTTCCGGGGGACGGACGCACCATCCGCGAGATGATCGCGTGGTTACCCTGGGGCCGAGCCGATACGGAGGGGGTGGCCGTTGGAGCCGCTGCGGCCTGAGGATCCGAAGGCGATCGCGGACTTCCGCATCGAGGGACTGCTCGGCGAGGGGGGCATGGGCCGGGTCTACCTGGGGCGTTCGCCCGGCGGGCGGCGGGTCGCGGTGAAGGTCGTCCGTCCCGAGTACGCCGCCGACCCCGCCTTCCGGCGCCGCTTCGCCCGTGAGATCGCGGCGATGAGACGCGTGCCGGGCATCTTCACCGCCCCGGTGATGAGCGCCGACGCCGACGGCTCCCCGCCCTGGCTGGCCACCTCCTACATCGAGGGAGTGTCGCTACAGGAAAGAGTACGGTCGGACGGCCCGCTGCCCACATGGCAGCTGCTCGACCTGGCTTCCTCGCTGGCCGAGGCGCTGGCGGCGATCCACGCGGAAGAGCTGACCCACCGCGACCTGAAGCCGTCGAACGTGCTCCTCGCCGGGGACGGCCCCAAAGTGATCGACTTCGGGATCGCGGTCACCCCGGACGCGACCCTGCTGACCGGGACGCACCCGATCGGCACGCCCGCGTACATGTCACCGGAGCAGTGCCGGGGCGGCCGGGTGGAGCAGCCCAGCGACGTGTTCTCCTTCGGCGGCCTACTGGTGTACGCGGCGACGGGGCAGGGGCCGTTCGGTACGGGCGCCGCGCACGTGCTCGTCCACCGCGTCGTGCACGATGAGCCGCGACTGGGAGAGCTGGACGGGCCGCTGCGGGAGATCGTCAGCGAGTGCCTGCGGCGCGATCCTGCGGCGCGCCCCACGGCCGCGGTGCTGCTGGCCCGACTGACCGCGCTCGCCGAGACGGGTGAGCCTGGGACGACCCGCGCGGACCCGCAGGGAACTCGCGCCTACACCCACCCCTTCGGGACGGCGAAGCCCCGGGCGATCGGGATCGACCTGGGCACCCGGAAGTCGACGGTCTGCGTGCTGGAGGGCGGAGAGCCCACCGTCATCGCTGACGCGCACGGGCTGCGCGGCACACCGTCCGTGGCCGCCTTCTCCCCGGACGGCGCGCTGCTGGTCGGCCATGGCGCCGAGCAGCAGGCGATCCTGCATCCGGAACGGACCGTCCGATCGGTCGGCCGCGAGATGGGCACGGCCTGGAAGAGAAGGATCGGTGGCGAAGATTACGTCCCTCAGCAGATCAGCGCGTTCATCCTGCGAAAGCTCAAGCGCGACGCCGAGGCCTACCTCGGGGAACCCGTCACCGACGTGGTCCTCACCGTCCCGGCCCGGTCTTGCGAGCGCGGACGGCAGGCCGTGAGAGAGGCCGGGGCGATCGCAGGCCTGAACGTCCTGCGGCTGGTCCCCGCGCCGTGCGCCGTCGCCCACGGGCTCGCGCGCCGTCCGGACGAGGCCACGGTCATGGTCTTCGACCTCGGCGGCGGCACGCTGGACGTATCGCTGCTGAACATCGACGACGGCGTGGCCGAGATCCTGGCGGTCTCCGGCGACGGCCGCCTCGGCGGCGACGACTGGGACGACCGGATCGTGGCCTGGCTGGTGGAAGGGTTCAAAAGAACCAACGGCGTGGACTTGGCGAGGGACGGCACTGCCCTGGCGCGGCTTCGCGAAGCCGCAGAGAAGGCGAAGATCGCTTTGTCCTCCTCGCCGGAGACTCGAATCGGCTTGCCCCACATCGCCTGGGCCGCGGGCCCGCTGCATCTCGACCAGTGGCTCACCCGCGCCGAATTCCAGCGGATGACCGCAGACCTGCTGGACCGGGCGGCGAGGCCGTTCTACCAGGTGCTCCAGGACACCGGCATGGCGGTCAGCGACATCGACGAGGTGGTCCTCGTCGGTGGTTCGACGCGGATGCCCGCCGTCTCCGAGCTGATCAAAGACCTGACCGCAGGCAGAGAGCCCAACCGGAGCGTCAACCCCGACGAGGGCGTGGCCGCGGGCGCGAGCCTGCACGCCGGCATCCTCGTAGGCGAGGTCACAGACGTCCTGCTCATGGACGTCACCCCCATAAGCCTCGGCATCGAGAGCGCGGACGGCACCTTCACGAAGATTATCGAGCGGAACACCTCCCTCCCGGTCAAGCGGTCGGAGACCGCCACGTTCCTGCCGGCCGGCGGGCGGCCCGGAACGGTGGAGGTCCGCGCCTACCAGGGCGAGGTGGAGACCGCCGCGTCCAACAGGTGGCTCGGCACGCTCCAGCTCACCAGCCCACCCGCCGCCCCCCTGGACGTGCCGTGGGCCGAAGTCTGCTTCAGTATCGACGCCAACGGCCTCATCCACGTCTCGGCCGAGAACCTGGTCACCGGCGAACGGCAGTCGATGCCCGGAACGGCCGACTCGGCCCTGCCCCAGGAAACCATCGCCCGCATGACCCGCGACGCAGAGCGAATGCCATACGCCTTCATGACCGACGAGGGAAGGTGAAACCGCGATGTCAGCCGCCTTCGGCTTCGGGCTGCTCTCCTCGTCGGCCCCCGGCGAACTCGTCCGCCAGACCACCGCCACGTAGCAGGACGCTGTTGCCATGAGCAGGTGTGCCTCATGACGAACGTGCACAGTGACAGCACCTTGGCAATCCTGTCGGCTCTCGGCCTGCTGGGTGGAGGCGGTGCGCTGGCAGAAGGGATCATGGCGCATCTTTGTCCCTGTGGCGCACGACGAGGAGAGCGGCATGCAGCTCGCCCCTCACACTCAGATCTACCTACCGCGCGACCAGCTGAATGACTTGAGCGAGGTTGTCTCCAAGCTGTCCATCCACCGCCCTGTGGGCGCGTTGGTGGGGCCGTCCGCTGGAACAACTCCCACAACTCATCCGGCACAAGCCGTTCCTCAAAGCTCACCACGGCCGGTTCAACGGACCATCACCAATTGAGATGGAGGACGATCTCCCAGCAGCCGTGGAACACTCACCTTGGCTAATCAAGGTAATAGAGGGTGCTTGTCGCACGCCAGATGGCCAAGGGGCCTTGATCGTGCTGGTAGGTGTGTTCAGGAGGTCTCTGGTTTGCGGGCGGTGAGCAGGCGGGTCGGGACCCACGGACTGCCCCACCACGCGCGCCAGCCGAGGCCGCGCACGCGGATGTCCTCGGCGTTCAGCCGGGCCAGCACCGCGGCGTACTCGCGGGGGGTCCGCGCCAGGTCGGCGATCAGCAGGCGGCCGCCCGGCCGCAGCACCCGGTACGCCTCGGTGATCGCTTGGGCGCGGGCGTCCGCGCCGAAGATGGTGTGCACCGTCAGGCTGGACACGACCAGGTCGAAGCTCGCCTCCGCGTACGGGAGCCTGCGCAGGTCGCCCCCTTGCACGTAGACGCGGTCGGCGACGCCTTCGGCGCGGGCGTTGCGCAGGGTCGCCGCCGGGGTGTTGCCGGACTGGTCCCGTCCGCGCCACAGATCCACGCCGACCGCCTTGCCCTTCGGGAGGCGCCGGGCGGCGGCCAGCAGGACGGCGCCGCGTCCGCAGCCGAGGTCGAGCAGCCGTTCGTCGCCACGCAGGTCCAGTTCGTCCAGCACGTCCCGCCAGACCAGGAACTTGCCGCGCAGCGTGGCGTGCAGGCTCAGGGCCAGGCATCCCGCCAGCAGGGTGCCGGAGACCAGCGCGGGCAGCGCGGCGGCCAGATCGGCGGTGACCGCCATCACCACTCCGGTCACCCAGAACCCCAGAACGACCAGGCCCACGAAACTGAACCCATAGGGCGCATCCATCCCGTACCGCGCGCCAGGCATCCCGCCATTCTGCCACGAACCAGCCACTCGGAGGCTGGCCGCGACGTACTGGTCCACCGGCCGACCAGGTGGTGATTCAGCCATGAAGCCTCTTGCCGTGGCCATCAGGAGCGGTGGGTTCGGCGCCAAGTACCTCATCCGATCTATGCAGTTCCCGGGGCTGAACAGTCGGGAACGGGTGCTACGGGCTGGTGGCCAGGCTGATGGCGACCGGCACCGCCCCCGTCCGCGGAGTGAAGGTGACGAAGCGTTCGTTCACGCCATTGCCCCAGGCTCCGGTGGCGCCCCGGAAGGTGAGGTCGAGCTCCACGTGCAGGACCAGGCCGTCGGCTGATGGGGTCGCACTCATCACCTTGGCGACGCGGCCTTTGGAGAGCACGAGCACGTCGGCCGGTTCAGCCGGTTCGGCCTGCTGGTCGGCGGCGAGATAGGTGCGGCTCGCGATGACCATGCCGTCCCTGCGCCAACTGTCGAGGAATGCCTGTAGCTGCCTAGCGGCCAACGACGGTGTGATGGGAGACCGAGTCGGTGTGGGCCGGTGCGACGGAGCGGGCTGGGGAGCCGATCTCGACACCGTCGGCGTCGGTCCCGGCACCGCCGGTGGCGGCGCGTCCGGGTCGGTGGCCGACAGCGCCAGCGGCACGGCGGCGCACGCGGCGGCGACGGCGGCCACCGCGGCGAGCGGACGCCAGGACGGCGTACGGCGGTTCATCCGGGCCTGGGTCCGCTCCCAGGCATCGTCGCTGATGTCGAACGTGTCGCTCTTCGCCCGCAGCATGTCGGTGAGCTGCTCTTCGAGATCGGTCACGGCTGCTTCTCCTTCAGGATGCGGTTGAGGGCGGCCAGCCCGCGGCTGGTGTGCGCCTTGACGGTCCCGGGGCTGACGTCCATGGCGTCGGCGATCTCCTGGACCGACAGGTCCAGCCAGTAGCGGAGCACCAGGGCCTCGCGCTGGCGTCCGGCGAGGGCGCCCAACGCCTCCCACAGTTCGCGGCGGTTCTCGTCCCGGATCGCCGAATCCTCGGCGGCCACATGGTGATCGGGCGGCGGCGGCGCGTTCAACCGGGCGATCCGCAGGTGCCGGGACCGGTTCCGGACCAGGTTGCAGAGGGTCGACCGCAGGTAGGGCAACGCCTTGTGCGGATCCTTGAGCTTCCCCCGCCGGCGGTGGAGCCGGACGAACGCCTCCTGGGCCAGATCCTCCGGATCATCAGCCCCGAGCAGCCCCGCCAGCCGGACCAGGCCCGGATAGTGCGCGGCGAACAGTTCCGCCATGGTCGGTACCGCGGCCGGCTCAGCCTTCCGGTTCACAATCACGCTTTTGAGACACTCGTCAGCCGGATCGGTTGACACCGTCTCCGGAAAAACCCAGGCGCTGTCCACACGTGCCGGTGGACCTGGAGTCCGCAACGGTGAGACGTGCTATCGCGCGGGCCACTGCATGGCGTCCGGACCGTGGCCGTCGAGTTCGGCCCGGGTGCAGCCGCTTCAGGTCAGTGTGGTGATGGGAAGCGGTTGGACCAGGGCCTGATGCAGCGCATCTTTTGCGTCCTCGCCCTGCTGGTCCAAGGCGAGGCCGGAGCCTGGCCTGCTGTACGGACTGTTCTCTTTCCGCACGGTCAGGAGGTCAGCTATGGGGCCCGCGCGTCTTCGGTCTGCGCGGCATGCGCCTGTGGGACGCGAGCCGTGACCTTGTGGACGCCGATCCGGCCTTCGTCCCGACGTAGGTCTCTGTTTCGTCAAAAGCCCTGTGCCGTAAGGCTTTTACGCGATTTGAGCACCGCTGCGTAGCTACGATGCGGGAGTAAAGCCTCCCTGACCCTTGAGGTGCATATGGCCGAGTCCTCCCCGCAGATCCCCACCGGCGTTCCGACCGCGGCACGCGTCTACGACGTGATGCTCGGCGGCAAGGACAACTACGCGGTGGACCGTGCCGTCGCCGAGGCGAGCCTGGCGATCATGCCGGAGCTGCGGGACATCGCCCTGCACAACCGCGCCATGCTGCAGCGCGTCGTCCGCCATCTCGCCGCGGACGAGGGGATCACCCAGTTCCTGGACCTGGGATCGGGCCTGCCGACCGTTCGCAACACCCACGAGGTCGCCCAGGAGGTCAACCCGCAGGCGCGCGTGGTCTACGTCGACATCGACCCGATCGTCCTGGCGCACGGCCGCGCGATCCTGGCCGACAACGCCAACACGACCGTGGTCACCGCCGACATCCGCGAGCCCGAGCAACTGCTGGGCCACCAGGACGTTCGCGGGCTCATCGACTTCGAGCAGCCCGTCTGCGTGATGCTGGTCGGCATCCTGCACCACCTCGCCGACGAGGAGGGGCCGGGCCGGATCGTCGAGGTGCTGCGCGACGCCGTGCCCAGCGGCTCGTTCTTCTTCATCACCAACTTCACCCGTCTGGGCGACGCCCCCGAGTCCGTCGCGCTGGAGAAGCAGCTCCTGGAGCAGCTCGGCACCGGCCGCGTCCGAACCCCCGAGGAGCTGGCCGCCTTCTTCGACGGCCTGGAGATCCTGCCACCCGGCCTCGTCCCGCTGCCGCTGTGGCGCCCCGAGCAGGCCATCCTCGACGCCAGCACCATCGACGTCCGCTTCATGACGGGCGGTGTCGGCCGCAAGCCCTGACGTTCACGCCATCCCGGCGGCCCCGGGGGTGGTGTGTCCCACTCCCCGGGGCGGCGAACCGAGTGAGGCGATCCAGGCATCGCCATCGGCCGTCACGGAGTTGCCGGAGCGCTACACGGTAGCGATCGGCCATCAGCCGAACGAAGTGGTCAGGCGGGCCTTCGCCCGCCCCTGGCCCGCGATCCCACCCGTGCCCGTAACTAGGGGTGCCGGTGGACGGTGCCCACCACCAGCTCGACCCAACCCAGACCGGGGCCCGGCGCTGTGGCGTGCAAATCCACATCGTGCTGGACATGGTGCACGTGCTGGAAAGCTTTGGGGCGCCACCTGAGAGGTGCACCGCTCCGGCGACCCGGCCGCAGAAAAACCGGGGGGACCCACGCCCTGGCGCTGCCGGACGGGAACCTCGACCAGCGGCTCACCACGCTGAACGCCGAGGTCGCCACTCCCTCCCCGCCGCCGGGCAAGCCGCCCCGACCGGCCAAGGCTCCACCTGTGCCCGGTGGCCTGGACTGAAGCGTCCCTGAGAACGTACTGCGCCCGTCCGATTTGAATCCCGGGTACGACACGATCATGATCGTTGTTTTCGCAGAGGAGAAACCGCAATGACGTGGCTGCCCGCTGATTTCGTCCATCCCGCACGTGTCGCGCTCCCGGGCGGCGGCTACCACCTGCGTCCGATCAGCGGCGCGGACGCGCCCCTGGACTACCCGGCCGTGATGGGCTCGCAAGAGCGGCTGGCGTCGATCTACGGAGGCTGGCCCCGGGCCGACATGACCTACGAGTACAACCTGGCGGACCTGGAGCGGCACGCGCGCGAGATCGAGGCGCACGAGTCCTTCAACTATGCGCTGTTCGACGACGCCGAGACCGCGCTGCTCGGCTGCGTCTACATCGACCCGCCGGTCCGCCAAGGGGCCGACGCCGAGATCTCCTGGTGGGTGGTGGACGACCGTGTCGGCACCGCCTTGGAGCGGACGATGGCGGACTTCGTGCCGGACTGGATCAACGGCTCCTGGCCGTTCGAGCGCCCATGCGTGATCGGCCACGACGTGACCTGGGACGAGTGGCGCGCCCGCCCCGTGGTCGCTTGAGGCCCCGGGGTCAGTCGGCTTCGGCACTGCCGCTGACGCGCAGCTTCCGGCGGGCGCGCTCGTAGAAGGTGGTGCCGCCGAGCCGGACGACCTGGGCTGCGGCGCGGTTCGCCGCCACCGTGATCCGGTGGCCGGCCTTGAGGTGGGCGGCGACGGCGCCGTCCACCTCCACCGCCAGTGTGCCGCAGTTCGGCAGCAGCTCCAGCGTGACGGTCTCGTCGGCGGCCAGCATGAGGGCGCGGTTGAACGTCGAGTGCGCCGCCGCGGGGATCACCAGGAAGCCCTCCACGGCGGGTGAGACGATCGGGCCTCCGGCCGAGTAGCTGTAGGCCGTCGAGCCGGTCGAGGTGGCAGTGATCACCGCGTCTCCGACGTACCGGACGAACGGCTGGCCCTCCACGATGACCTGGACGGCCGCGAGCCCGTCGCCCGGGACACGGACCAGCGCGATGTCGTTGAACGCGCTGACGGCCTGACCGTCGGGCAGCCGGGCCGTGACCGACATGCGCGGCTCGATCTGGTAGCGGTGGGCGTCGATGCTGGACAGCGCGCCGGGCAGCTCATCGACGTCGATCTCGGCGAGGAACCCCAGGCGGCCCAGGTTCACGCCCAGCACGGGGGCGGTGCCCCCGGACGCCAGCCGCATGCTGCGCAGCATCGTGCCGTCCCCGCCGAGGCTGACGAGCAGGTCGGCGCGTTCGGCGAGGGATTCGGCCGAGACCGGGACGGCGCTGCAGTCGATGCGGCCGATCTCGTCCGGCAGCCCGAGGACGGTCCGGCCCCGGTCGGCCGCCCAGCCGACGATCGTGTCCACCACCGTCTTCGAGTCGCGCTGCGGGTGCAGGACCAGCCCGACCGTGTCCACCATGCCCATGCCCGCACATTACTGCCACGGGCCAGGCCGCCTGCCGGCGCTCAGCTCAGGCGGGTCCGCAGCAGGCAGAACTCGTCGCCCTCGGGGTCGGCCAGGACGTGCCAGGGCTCCTCACCGGTCTGGCCGACGTCGGTCGGGCGCGCTCCGAGCTCCAGGAGGCGTTCGAGTTCGGCGTCCTGGTCGCGGTCGGCGGCGTTGACGTCGAAGTGCAGCCGCAGCAGGCCGGTCCTGGGCTCGGTGGGGGGATGAAGACCAGGGTCGGCTGCAGTCCGCCGAACCCCTCCCGCGGCCCGATCTCCACCTCACACCAGAACGCCGCCAGCCGCCGCGGGTCACGGCTGGGGATGATCAGTTCGGAGATGCGGGAGGCCGCGGCCGGGATCCTAACGAGCGCCGATCGCGTGCCGTCAAACCGTTAGGAGCAGGAGCGGCTGGTGTCACTGTCGGAGACAGCGAAGGCTCCGACGATAGGCCACGGGCATGAGTTCGCGCCGCGGTTGTCCCAGTGACCTGTCCGATGCCCGGTGGGCGCTGATCGCACCGGTCCTGGACGCCTGGCGCCAGGGCCGCCTGGCCGGCGCGCTGGGCATCGGTCGCCCATCCGACATCATGGACGCGATCTTGTACGTCGACCGCACCGGCGTCCCCTGGCGCTATCTGCCGCACGACTTCCCGCCGTGGACCACGGTCTACGGCTACTTCGCCCACTGGCGCGACGACGGGGTGTTCGCCGAACTCAGGCGGGCTGCTGCGCCGTCTGGTGCGCACCACCGGTGGCCGCACCGCCGACCCGTCGGCGTGCGTGATCGACGCCCAGAGCGTCAAGACCTCTGCCGACGTGCCCGCCTCCGACCAGGGCATCGATGCCGCCAAGAAGATCGTCGGACGCAAACGCGGGCATCGTCACCGACACCCTGGGCCTGCTGCTGGCAGTGCTGGTCACCGCCGCCTTAGTGCAAGATTCCATCACCGGACGGGTGCTGACCGACCGCATCGCGGCCGAACTCCCCACCGTCACCACCACCTGGGTGGACGGCGGCTACCGCGCCCACCTGGTCGAGCACGCCGCCACCTGGGGCATCGACATGCAGATCGTCCAGCGTCCACCCCGGCACCCGCGGCTTCACCCCACTGCCCCGCCGCTGGGTGGTGGAGCGCACTTTGGGCTGGCTGATGCAGCAGCGCCGCCTGGCCCGCGACTACGAGACCCTGCCCGCCAGCTCCGAAGCCATGATCCACATCGCCTCGATCAACCTGATGACCCGCCGCCTCACCGGCGAGAACACCCCCACCTGGCGCGCCACTTGACACCAACAACCTCAGAATCAAACGCCCACTAATATGCGGGCCTTGTTTGTCAGGCCCGGACACCGTTGACGGGCCGATATGGGGACGGCGACGATCAGGGCCATGAGCCTTTCCTCTGAGGAGACCAGCTATCGAGTGCGGATGGAGACCCGCCAGTGGCTGGTTATCGACGCCACGATTGACAACGAGGTCAGCGTGGAGGCCAGGAACGGAGACCCCAGGAATGTGGTCGACCTCGGCTCCAGCGTTCGCCATGCCGGATGGGACCAGAATCCGGGCTGGCCGCGCGATGCGAAAGGCTTCGAGAGTTGGCCGACGCCTGGCCAGAAGACGACGATGACCTTGGACGGGGCCCAATGGGAGCTGGTGCTGTCAGCGTTGGAACGCTGGTCGGCCGTTACTGGCAGAAGTGGCGATCCCGGCAGCGCAGACCAGGTTCAACAGGATCGAGCGATTCTTGCGCTGATCCGGGCTCAGCTGGCTGAACAAGGGTGGACACGCCGTTGACCGGGGCTCGGAGGCGGTCGCTCAACCTGCTTGCTCATTGAGCCGGTCGAGGAGACCATCGAAGATGGGTGTAGCTCTTCTGCAGTGAGACTGCTCAGTCAGCTTGGTGGCGTGTCCATCGGTGTTCGGTGAGGGGGCTGCCGGCTTGGGGATCGAGCAAGAGTTCGGCGGCGCCGTTGGTGCCGATACGGATGCCGTCGATCTGCATCGCGTCGAAGACGAGGTGGCCGACTCCTGGGAAGGACAGCTCGAGACAGCGGATCAGGCCTTGTTCGAGGTCGGATTCGCTGTTGGTCCAATACCGAAGAGCCGTGCATCGGGCCTCGTGGAAGCCGCCGAGAAGCTGGGATTCGACGCTGGTCAGGACGAGTTCTTCGTCATCATCGAGCCAGTCCTGGTCCGGGACGATCTCGGGTGTCACGGTGAGCTGGAGGCTTCCGTGGTCATCGGAGAGCCTCAGGTGCAGGTAGCCGAGATCGGCGACGAGATAGGCGTCGAAGAACCAGGGCCGGACGATGGGGATGGCGTGATCTCGTTCGACTCCGCCGGGGAGCAGGAGGTCGTCAAAGCGCGCCTGCTGAAGGAACGCGAGGGTTTCTTTCCATCGGCGGGGCCCGGTCTGCATGGGCAGCGAGGGTAGCGAGGGCCTCATCGGCTTCGCGAACCTGCGGATCGGTTGGGTCCTGTGGGCATGCAGCCTTTCGTATTCATGTGCTCGGTGGTAATGCCAGTAGTCGTTGAGGTCGCCGTTGCTGATGACGGCGCGGAGTTTGAGGATGGCTTCGGCTCCGGCCAAGCCCCAGCGGGCGCCGGTGATCTCTAGCCGGTCGCCGACCAGGTGGCGTGCGGTTCCTTCCACGACCCCGGCGGCGATCGGCCAACCGGCTTCCAGAGCTTGGTCGTAGTGCAGGAACTCAAGGTGGCGGGACAGGTAGCCGACGGCGCTGTCCAGGCCGCCTCGCTGGTTGAGGGGGAGGGCGACGGCTCGGGTGCGCAGGTCGGTGATGACCTGGTCGGTGTTGCCGGCCAGCAGGCGCAGCGCCCAGCCGGCGACTTGCTGTTCGGCTTTCGGGTCATCGGCGTCGTGCAGGCAGCGGGCGGCGCGCCAGCAATACTCCAGCACGTGGACCAGGTCGCAGACGATGTCGATCGCCACGCTGCGGCGTGCAGCTTCGGCTTGGAGCAGAGGGATCTGGTGCGGATCGCCGTCCACCAGCACCACCCAGGTGCGGGCGTGCCCGGGGTCGCGGGCCTGGGCCTGGTCGAACGCGGCACCGATCACTGCGTTCGCGGGTTCGATCACCGATCCGTAGACCCATTTACCGGTCGCACACGGACCCGCTCGCTTCGGCCGGTCGCCGCGACGTTTCCCGATACTGATCACATCGTGCGGGCGTCGCGGTGCAGGGACCGCGTCGTGCACCACCGCCAAGGTGGCCATCCGCTTGCGGTGCGGTTTCTCGCCCGAGGCCAGCCGGGTGCGGAACAGGCCGCGGTGAGCCGCGGCAGCTTTGCGAGTGGCCGGGCGCAGCGCCTCGGGTCGCATCACAACGCCCTTGCCGTCGGCACTGATGATCAGCAGTTCGTCGGCGGTGCGAGGTGATGGGATGCGGGCAGAGTAGAAGGCATCGATGTCGACGGCGGCGACCACTTGGTCTTCGATCTGTCGCTTGCCGATCACGTTCCCACAACGCGAGGTGATCGCGGCATGCGCAGCGTCGAACGACCCGCGCACCGCCTCGACGACGGCCAGTTTCCGCAGGCCGTGCGAGTGACGTTCGGTAGGCAGCGCCAGCTGGTCATCGGCGGGATACCGGTTCGGTCGTCCCGGGGAGCGAATCGCGCACCGTCGCACGGTCACCGTGCCGACCACTGTGGCCAGCAGCCGGTGATGTCCCTTCTCCAGGCAGCCCTCCGGGCGGTTGGCCACCAGGTGCTGCTCTTCACGCATGGCGCGAAGGTCCAGGTGGTCTTGCAGCAGTTGTCGCAGCACCTGGCGGCCACGCTGCCAGCACAGCTCTTCCAGTTCGGCATGGGAGGACTCACTGGCCGCCGGGTCGCGCAGGTCGGCGATCAGAAGCTCGAACAGATTCCTCGAGGTTGCAAACTCGTCAGCGGTGACGAGGCCGTCATAGGGTTGCACCGGTTCTTCCTTGCTGGTCGGTGTCGATTGGTCGCACTTTCGAACCTCCAGCAAGGAAGAACCGTCGCCAATCACCCCGACGGTGAGGAGCCGGTGCCAGGACCCGCGTCCTGTCGGGTGAGCTGTTGCCGCACATCTTCGACCAGCGTGAACATCCCCGGCTCGTCCTCAGCCAGCCAACCGCGCTCGGTCAGCCGTTTGAGCTTGCCGCGCAGCCCCTCAACCTTGGCCGCCGCCTCACCCCGCCCCAACGCCAACGAGATCTTGCCCGCCCGCATCGGGCCGTCGGCGTCGGCCAACACCTCAAGCACATCCCGATACGCCCGCGGCAACACCGAGACCTCCACCCCTGGCTGCCACAGCGGCACCAAGATCACACCCCGCCGTACCACCTCGACCTCCGGTTCGGCCTCCGCAGTGTCGGCAGGGAGACCTTCGCTCTTCGGTTTCAGTCCGGCGGCTTGGGGTGCCTCACCCAGAATCTTGTTCATCGTCTTCTGGGTGATCTCCAACTCCAGAAGCCAATCCTCCTCGGCCTCCAACCGCGACTGCACCTCGGCGAGCTGCTCGCGCAGGCCCTCGATCCGCTGCCGCGACTCCACCTGTCGCCGCGCCAACTCCTCCTGCCACGACACCATCCCCACCACCGCCTCGCCCGCCTGCACCCACGGTAGAAGCCAATCCCGCGATCAAACAGCCCAAGCATGGACGCCCAGCTCGGCAGGCCCCTAGAGACGAGCCACACCCAACTGCGGTTCCCATGGCGCCGATTATTTCGAACTGGTGTTCGGTGAGGGTGGCCGGGGCGATCGCAGTGGAACGGGCCCTGCGGCCTGTGACCACCGGCGATATCTGTCACTTGCAAGGGATGGCTGTCACCGAAGATCGCGCAGAGACGCTAGGTCACTCTCGGCCGCATCGCCTTTCTAAGATCATGGGCCCATGACGACTAAACAGGCTCGGATCACGGATCTTGCCGGCTTCAACCGTGTTCGTGTCCGCGACCTGCCCAGCGCTTCGCGTATCACCGGCTGGGCCGAAATCGCCTCGGTGAGAACCGACGCACAAGGGCTGCTGTGGGTCGATGGTCTGTGGTGGACGCGTCCTCGGTGGAGTTGGAACTGGACGAGCTACCCGGTCGCACTGTTCGCTGAGGCTGACACGATCGCAGCCTGGATCCCTCAGGGTGGGGGAGGCTACATCGCCGATCTGGAGGACTGCCAAGGCGAGCCGTCGAGATGGCAGCCGCTCGCCCGGGTGCTGGCCGACGATGAGGCGGCAGTGGCCCTCGATCTCACCACCGACAAGCTCAGGGCCCTTGCGGAAAAGTTTGGCTATGAGCCTTACTGAGCACCGGCTCTCAGTCGCATGGGATCGCCAACGATGTGAAGGCAGACCAGACGCCGCCCCATCCTGTGCGTCGTGAGGCGACTGCTTCCCAGGTGGCAGCTATCCCTTGCGGGCTGCGGCTGGTGACACCTGTCCCCTGCGAGGAGTGACAACCGGCACTGACCGACCATCTCCCACTCCAGCTCATGAAAGCAGTTGGTGACAGATAGCGCTGGCGGTCACACGGACATGTGACCGCCAGCGCTATCTGTCACCCACCAGGTGCATCTGTCAGCAAGATCGAGGAGGGGATCCGGCTGGCAAGATCAGACCATGGGGTTGAACGTAGTGGTCGGGGTGCTCGCCGATGCCGATGAGGATTACGCCGCGATGGTTCGCGCGGACTTCGCTGCGATCGGTGAACTGTTGGAGCGCGAGCAAGCCGGACGATGGGCCGAGCCGGACCCGCTTGAGCTCGACGACGAGCAGGACGCGGAGTTCGAGATGTGGGGGTACTCCGGTCTGCACACCGTGCGTCGTCTGGCGGTGCATCTCACCGTGAACGGGTGTCTGCCCGCGCCCCAGGCAGAGGCCCATCGCGCGTCCGATGACCCACTGCTGAACAAGGCATACTCCACCCCGCCCAGCGGGCCTCCGGGCCCGTTCGATCATCTGATCCATCACTCCGACTGCGAGGGCTACTACGTTCCCCTCGACTTCGAGCGCGTCATCGTGGACGACAAGGCCCCAGGCGGCTACCTGGGTTCCTCGGTGCGGCTGCTGGCCGAGACCCGCCGCGTCGCCGAAGCCATCGGCCTGCCCGAGGACCTCGACCCGCATTCGGAGGAAGTCTTCGAAGCGACTGACGCTGAGGAACCGGCCGCCGAAGGTTGGCAATGCTACGGCGTCGAAGCCTACGTCTGTCTCCAGCTCATCCAGGCCGCAAAGCTCTCCATCGCGACAGGCGCGGCCATCGGCTTCTGCTGATGGGCGGCATTCCGGAGCCAGCGGGCGTCTTGGTTCACCGGCTCGGCGACAAGAACGCTGGCAACACCAGCCTTGTGACAACTAAATCTGGGAACCGGTGACATCAATCGCTGGCTGGCCGACCCTCTCCCGCAGCTCAGCCACGCCGTCAGGTGACAGATAACGCCGGCGGTCACACGGACATCGGGCATGGTGGAAGGGTGTCCGTGCTGCAGTGGCCGGGATCCAGGCCCGGCACCCTCGGGTTGAGCTCTACCTGCACCAGCCGCTGCCCGGCGAGCCACTGATTTTGAAAGTGATCCGGACACGGCCGGTGTTTCGGGGGCGTGGTTTGGCGGCCGCCGCGCTGCGCGAGATGGTGGCGTTGGCCGAGGAACTGCAGGTGCCGGTTCGGTTGGTGGCCGAACCGATCGCCGGCGACACCGACACCAGATTGCTGCGCCTGATCGCCTGGTGGGGCCTGCCTCTGGCATGGTCTGGAACAGCTGCTGGATCCGGTTGGATCAGTGCGTGACTGCGCATGATGTGGCGAGACTGCTGCCGGATGTCGCCCGGCTCCGTGATCTTTGTCGTTCGATCGCGATGCTGGAGGCGATCCTGAGTCCGGAGTGGGAGATCCGGTACTACTCCTTCAACGGGAACTGGGCTCCCGGCGAGGAGATGGCCTCAATGCGGAACGGCTCCGGCGACGAGTACTCGATCGTCTTCATGGCCAGCGGGGCATACGTCCGGGGCTTCGATCACGAATCAGCGATGAGCCCGTATGCTCAAGAAGACCACGAACCGTGGCCAGGGGTGCTCGACTCCGTCCCCGAGGTCTTCCAGCACTGCGTGAACGAGCCTGCCTTCCGCGACGAGAACGACGTCCCGGTAGTGACGGCCTGCCTGTGGCGCGAACCCCGCGACACCAGTTGGCAGGTAGGAGAGATCGACTATCCGCCGAACCGGCCCGACCCCGACGGATCTACACGCCTGTTCGGCCTGCTGACTGACCCCACCCCGGAAGCCTTCACGCGATTCGCGGAGGACTATTACGAAGTGCCCGTCGACCTCGAAACAGTGCGCGCGGTCTACGAACTCCGCCCGCTGACCCAACAAATGATCTCGCCGCTGAACCCAGAGGTTCTCATGGCCTCCCTTGCAGAGGACCTCGCGGAAATCGGATACCCCATCGACCCGACATGACCTTCCGTCATGCCGACCCACCGCCCGTCCGCGCCTGCCATGCACCTGACCATCTGACGGCGGATCCGTCGCGGAAGTGGCCATTATCGATGGGACCGGACAGGTGTCTCAAGCTCAGTGACCAGTTGGCCGCCGGGTGGCCACGCTCCACGAGAACTGGCCGGCCCGGGTGCGAACCTACAGGTGTAGGTTCCCAAGTCAGATGACACTTGATGATTCGCTGACCTGTGGAAGCGATGCTGTCTCAGATGAGTGACATCACTCTGCGTCTCACGATCTTGGCATCTTCTTGGCAAACCAGGCTGCGCGATCACTGCCTGGCCCACCCGGAACGGCGCTGTGGCAGTGGCCATCAGCTAACGACGTGGCACGGAGTCCCCACCGGCTGCCGACCCGCTGCGCCCGGACGGCGAGGCCGCCGGCACGGGCCGGGCTCTGCTGCCAGCGGTCAAGGACCCGAACTCCTATAGCTACGGCCAGCCGCCACTCGGTCCGGCGAGGCCTTGAACACCGGCAATCGCAGTGGGCGGCGGCACTACCGAGGTTCGGTCCATCGCAGCGCCGGGCAACGGCTCACCGGAGCTACCTTGCGGCTCGTCGTAGCCGTAGGAGGTCAGGGCCGTTACCTGAGCAGGGGCGCGAGATAACCACCCTCGGCGTCGAGCAGGCCGGTGAGCAGCCGGCACGGGCGCCAGTCCTCGACACGTTCTGCGACGCTGTCAAGGGCAAGCCAGATGTCAAGGTCGCGGAGCTGGTCGAGAGCCGCAGCGCCGAGGATGAGCGCGCGACCATGAATCGGATCCATGTGACGCGCGGCGATCTCAACCGCGGCGGTACCCGCCTCCGAATCAACGCGCTTGCCTTCCTCGGATACGCGGGCCTCGCATACCAGTCGGCACAGGTCGATCTCGATCGGACCGAGCACGGCGAACTCAAAGTCCAGCAGGGCGACGACCTCGCCGTCCCACAGGGCGTTCATCAGGGCGAGGTCGCCGTGATTGACGGTCTGCTCGACCACGGGCGCGGCCCGGAAGTAGCCTTCGATGACGCCGTGGAGCCGCGACCGCTGGACGCGGGACAGTCCCATCGCGACTTCGGCGCGTTTAGCCGCCGCCGTGGCGTCGCCGAGCGTCGCCGGTACGAAACCCCCGTGCGATGCGACTAGGGTCCTGAGAGACGGGCTCGCGTTGTGCACGACCTGGGCCCGAGCCCACAGCTGACCGACCGCCCCTCGTTGTTCCGCAGGTGTCAGTGCCGGCCACGCCTCATGCAGGTTCCGGCCGCCAACCTCCGCGGTCACGATCCAGCCGTGGCCCTCGGTAGTGCCCGTCCCCAGGATCTCTGGGTGCCCGACCTCTCGCGGCAGCGCACGCACGAGCGCGACCTCGCGAGCCATGTCGACAGGTGTATGCGCGATCCGCACGGCGATGCCGTCACCGACCCATGTCGCGTTCGAGTACCCGTTTGCTCGCCGCATCCGCGTGAGTTCGCCGCCGTAGCGGGCCGCTACCTCGGCGGCCAAGCCCCGGACGAGGGCTGCGCGGACCGGGTCGCGATGCTGGTCGAGCGGATGGACATTCGAACTGGGCTCTTGCATCATGCCTGCACCTTGCCACAGTCGCGTAGGCGCTGATCCAGCGGCGAGGCTTCGACCCGCTGACACGGCCCCGAGCTCCTACAGCTACAGCGAGGTGCAAGGTAGTTGCGGTGGGCGGCGGCTCGGCTGGGGCCGTGAGACACGCGATTACGGATCGTTATGGACGATGGCGTGGTGAGCGGGCACACCGGACAGACTCTCAACTCTGTCCGGTTCTCCTGAGCGCATCAACGCAGGTCAACGCCGAGATGACAGCATGCACACCAATGCGGCCACCGGCCCTGCCCGTCATCCACAGTCGAAAACCCGTCTCCGGCGACGCGAGCCGTACCCGCTGTGACCTGGATCGTGTCCCTCGTTTGGGGATTATGACGCGTTTCTTACCGGCACCCCTGTAAGGGCCGTCGCAGCATTGCGGCACCGCTTCGGCAACGTTGCCGGGCAAGGCTGCGAAGTGAGCTGGAGCGACCTAACTGGGCTCTGGCCTGCGAAAGTTAGGTGAGTTAGGTGGTTGGCGGCAGTTAGGTCGCAGGGCTGCGGCGGGCTCCTGGGCGTACTGCGGGGGTGTTCGCCGAGTTAACTAACCCGCTCGCGCCGGGCGGCGGACGCGCTGCCTGCCGGAGGTCTCGGCCGGCGGCCTGGACCGTTCGCGGGTTCCGCAGGTTATGCGGAGCCGTGTGCTGGGGGCGGGTGGTGGGGCGGTACGGGGCCGGCGGGGGTGCGTGGTCCCGTACCGCCTCAGGGTGGGGGCGGGTCGGTTCAGGCGCAGGTGCGCATGACGGTGGGTTGGTTGGCGGCCGTGGCGGTCAGGCACAGGCCGCTGGCGAGGTTGCGGATGGTGTTGGCCGTGGCGTCGTAGGCGTAGCGCTGGGCGTTGCCGCCGTTGCAGGGCTGCAGGATGGTGGGCTTGTCCGGGCCGGTGCCGGTCAGGCAGTACCTCTGGGTGGCGGGGTTCTGGGACGTGATCGACTGGGACTCCACCTGGAACCGCTGCGCCGCGGAGGGGCTTGGGCACGGGCCCTGGACCGGCGTGGGCTGGCCGGGCCCGATGGACGTCAGGCACTGCTTGGTGGCCTGGTTGACCAGGAAGGGGCCCGAGGTGACGTAGGCCCAGATCTGGGACGGGCCGACGGCCAGCTGGGCCGAGGCGGGCGGGGCGCCGGTCAGGGCGAGGGCGGCCAGCACGGTCCCGGCCGCCAAGACTCGGGCGAGGGCCTTGGGGAGGGGGGAGAGGTATCGCATGAGGGTCCCTTCGGTTGGAGGGTGGATGGGCCCTCATACAGGTACTCCTCACGGAGAGCAGCCAACAAGCTCCATTGGGTGATTGGCGGGTGGCGGCCGGTTCGCCGGTTGTGGCGGGTGGGGTCGTTCTCCCATGGCGGGGCGGGCGGGGCTGCCGATGTCTCGCAGGGCCTCGGGCGTTCGACCGGTTGTACCGCCTGGCCGGATATGGCCTTGACCTGGGAACAGGCCGCATATGGAGGGCGCCGGGCACCGCTTCTCAACAGCCCGCTCAGCGACTGGCCCCGTCGGACTCGGCGCAGCGGGACAAGGCCGCCGTGCCGTGGGCGGGCCGGATAGGCGCGCGGCCGCGCAGGCCGGGCAGCGGTGGGGCTCGGTATTTGTGACGGCCTGCGCTGGGCGGTCGGGGCTATGGAACTGCACGGGCGTTTGTTCTTTTGTCAGGGCAGGGCCGGCGGGCGTGGAATTGGGCTTTTTCACAGGTGTGGCGGGCGCGTCAATGGCCGGTGTAGGACGCGCGCCCGTTCCTCGGCGCATGAGGCCTCCAACGAGCCTGGAAAGCGACATACGACACTTTTAGACGACATCTCATTTGGCGGGTCGGCGGTAGCCTGCCGTTCGTGGAGATGGTCGAACGGCTGGTGCCGGAGGAGTTGTGGGAGCTGTTCCAGCGAGTGGTGCCGCCTGCCCCGACGCGGCCGCAGGGTGGGGGCCGGCGCCGGTATGGGGACCGGGAGGTGCTGGCCGCGATCATCTTTGTGGCCACCACCGGCTGCACCTGGCAGCAACTGCCGCCGGTGTTCGGCCCGTCCGGCCCCACCGCGCACCGCCGGTTCGCCGAATGGAGCGCGGCGCGGGTGTGGGCCAAGCTGCACCGCGTGGTGCTGGACGAGCTCGGCGCGGCCGGGGAGCTGGACTGGTCGCGGTGCGCGATCGACTCGGTCAGCGTCCGCGCCGCCAAAGGGGGGAGCTGACAGGCCCGAATCGGCTCGATCGCGGCAAAGCCGGGTCGAAGATCCATCTGCTGGTCGATCGTGCCGGACTGCCCTTGTCCGTCGGGATATCGGCGGCCAACACCCACGACAAGCTCGCCCTGCAGCCGCTTGTGCGAGGCATCGTGCCGATCCGCTCGCGACGCGGGCCGCGTCGGCGCCGCCCGGGCAAGCTGCACGCCGACAAGGGCTACGACTGCGCCGGCCTGCGGCGCTGGCTGCGCGGCCGCGGCATTGCCCCGCGCATCGCCCGCCGCGGCATCGAGTCCTCACAGCGACTGGGCCGGCACCGCTGGGTGGTCGAGCGGACGGTGTCCTGGTTCAACGGCTTTCGCCGCCTGCACCGCCGATACGAACGCAACCCCCAACACTTCCTGGCCTTCGTCGGCATCGCCGCCACCCTCATCTGCCGCCGCCGACTCACCAAATGAGATGTCTTCTAAGGCCAGCGAACCACTTGAACGAGTTAACTCGCAAAGGCAGAATGAAAGCTCTTTCGCGTTGGGCGGCGCTTTTTCCGCAGGACCTTATTTGAGCGGTGGCCCGGTATTATGCTGGCGGTGTGACCGTTGCGAAAATCCTCGTAGTCGAAGACGATCTGGAGACCGGCCACGAGCTGGTGATGGCACTGGACGAGCGAGGTTATGCGGCTGTGCTGGCGTCCACCGGACGCGACGCGGTGCACGAGATCGAACGGCGGCCGCCGGATCTGGTGTTCCTGGATTTGGGACTGCCGGATGTGGACGGCGTGGAGTTGTGCCGGGAATTGCGGGAACGGGCGCCGCGGACGGCGATTGTGGTCCTGACGGCGCGTTCGCAAGAAGAATCGGTGGTCAGCGCCCTGGACCATGGGGCCGACGATTACATGGTCAAGCCGTTCCGTTTGAACGAACTGCTCGCCCGGGCGAGGGCGCTGTTGCGGCGCAGCCCGCCCGACCCGCCGGCGGAGCAGGCGGCGGTCGAGGCGGGGGAGCTGCGGGTGGAGCCGGCCGCACGGCGGGTGTTCGCCGCCGGACGAGAGGTCGCGCTGCGCCCGCGCGAGTTCGATCTGCTGCTGGCGCTGGTGTCGTCCCCCGGCGAGGTGGTGCCGCGGCAGCGGCTGATGGACCAGGTGTGGGGCGCGGACTGGTTCGGGGACTACAAGACGCTGGACGTGCACGTCTCCGCGCTGCGCCGCAAGGTCGCGGCGGCGGGCGCGGTCGAGATCGTGGCGGTGCGGGGGCGCGGTTACCGGCTGGTGGGCTGACCGGCCGGCAGTTCCACCGCGAACGTGGTGGGGTCGTCGGACACCAGCCGGAACGGTGCTCCTTCGGCCTCGGCCAGGGCCCGCGCCAGAGCCAATCCGGTGCCGCCGCGCGCGCACGGGCCGGCGATGCGCCCCTCGTCGGCCACACTGAACACGATCTGGTCGGCCACCGCGGCGGCGGCCAGCGTCACCTCCCCTTCGCCATGGGCCAGAGCGTTGTCCACCAGCACGTTCAGGATGTGAAGCACGGCCGCCCGGGCCGCGATGACCGGCGGGAGCGGCGCGTCGATCCGGACGGTCAGCCTCCGCCGGGCGGCCTCCGCCTTGGCCGACCAGGTGTCGTGCACCTCCTCCAGCAACCGGTGGGGTTCCACGACTCCGGGCGTCAGGCGGCCCCGCGCCAGCGCGAGCAGGTCGTCGATGGAGGCGGTGGCGCGGTGGCCCCGGTGCAGGGCGGTCCGGACGGCGGCGGCCAGGTTGCCGCCAGAGCGCTCCACCGCCGCCTCCAGGCCCAGCAGCATCGCGGCGACCGAGGCGCGGAGCTGGTGCGCGGCGTGCTCGCTGAAGGCCCGTTCACGCTCGATCAACGCTCCCACCTGCGCCAGCGTCCGGGTGAGAGCACGGTGGGTCTGCCGGGCCGCCAGCAGGGACAGCAGGATCGCGGCGAGGGCGCCCGCCCAGATCAGGCCCCAGGTATTGCGGGTGCGCCGGGCGACCGGCGCGTACGGCTCGGCGATGCGCAGCACCCCGGAGGCGGAGGTGCGCGTGGTGAGGGTCAGCTGACCGTCCTCGACGGCACCGCTCGGCCGCGCCGCCGGAACGGGGCGCGCCACGTCTCCGACCATGCGCCGCCCGCCGGCGCCGGGGCCGAGGGCCGGCATGGTGTTCGGGTAGGCGGCGGTGCGGTCGCCGGAGTTCAGCAGCGTGATGGTGCGCTGCTCCAGCGCGATCAGCGCCTCGTCGCGGTAGAGGCGCTGCACCAGGCCGCTGAGCAGGAGCGCCGCGAGCACGGCGACCAGGGTGACGATGCCGACGTTGACGGCCGGCAGGCGGCGTCGCGGCACGGGCAGGTGCGGCGGCAGGGCGGTGGTCATGGTCGCTCCCGGGTGAGATCGGCCGTGGTCGGTGCGCGGTCGCGCGGGGCCCACACGGGGTAGGGGCGGCGCAGCGACCGGTTCGCGAGGACGAGCAGTCCGGTGGTCAGGGCGACCGCCGCCATCAGGTCCGCCAGCTGGGCGGGGGTGCGCAGCAGTCCGAGCGCCACGATGAGCGTGGTGGCCCCGCCGGGCGGATGGCGCAGCCGCGGCGCGGCCATCCCGGCGCAGGTCAGGGCGAGCGCGACGGCCACCGCCAGCACGCGGCGGCCGTCGGGATGGGCCAGGTCGGGCGGCGTCCGGGTCAGGTCCGTGACGGCGAGCGCGAGGTAACCGGCGGCCGCGCTGACCAGGTGTCCCAGCAGGGTGTTGCGCGGGCACGCCGGAACCTCGGCCGCACTGGTCAGGGCCAGGAAGATGGTCGGGCCGAGCGAGGGGAACACCAGCGGCTGCCGGAGCCACCAGGCCAGGGCGGCGGGCAGTGCGATGCAGACCGCCGCCAGCGGGACCGACCACGCCGCCGACGGGAGGCGCCTTCGACCGGCGCGGTCCCACGGCGCCTCGGCGGTGCGCTGGTCGCCGACCTGCGTCATCGCCGGGTCAGGGAGCGGGGGGCGGGCGGCGGCACGGCCCTGCCGCGCGAACGGTAGACGATGTAGGGGCGGAAGGCGTACCCCAGCGGCGCGGCGAAGGCGTGCATCAACCGGCTGAACGGCCACAACGCGAACAGCGCCATGCCGAGCAGTGCGTGCACCCGGTAGACCGGCGGGGCCTGCGCCATCGCCGTCACGTCCGGGTTCAGCGCGAACAGGCTGCGGAACCACACCGACACGCCCAGCCGGTAGTCGTAGTCGCCCGAGACCGGACCCAGCAGCGTCGCGCCGAGCCCCACCACCAGCGCGGCCGCGAGCACCGGGTACATCAGCCTGTCGTCGCGCCGGGTGGCCCGGCGGACGGCGGGCACCCGGACCCGCCGCCACAGCAGCACGCCCAGCCCGGCGACGGCGGCCGTCCCGGCGACGCCCCCGACCGCCAGGGCGTTCAGCCGGTACAGCGACTCCGAGACGTGCGCCCGCTCGGTCCAGGACTCCGGGACGCACAGCCCGACGACGTGCCCGCCCACGACCAGCAGCAGTCCCGCATGGAACAGCGGGCTGCCGATGCGCAGCAGGCGGCTCTCGTGCAATTGACTGGAACGGGTGGTGATGCCGAACCGGTCGTGCCGGAACCGCCACACCGTCCCCGCGGCGAAAAGCACCAGCACAACGTACGGCAGCACACCCCACAGGGCGACGTGCAGATGCCTCATCGCCGGAACCCCCCTGCCTCCACGCCCACCGACTCGACCGGCGGGCCGCTGCGCGCCAGCCCGCGCACCAGCGCCTGCGTCGCCCGGCCCGGCGCGGGCAGCGCGCTGCGGACGGCCTCCACCACTCGCGCGTACGGACTGCCGCGGTCTCGCAGCGCACCGCACAGCAGCTCGACGCCCGCGCGATGCTCGGCCAGCAGCTCGCGGCCCGCCGCCGGGCAGCGGGCGGTGAACTCCAGCATCATCGGCAGGTAGTCGGGCAGCTCGGCCTCGTCGCCGATCCATCCGTGGGCGGCGTAGCGCTCCCTGATGCCGATCAGCGCCTCGCCGCGCCCGCGGGTGTCGCCGTGGCTGTAGTAGGTGAGGTAGAGGGTGCGGCGCCGGCTCCGGTCGAAGGTGGCGACGTAGCGCTCGGCGGCCTGCAGCGCGGGCACCGGCAGCATCTCCCGGACGAAGGCGCGCAGATGTCCGCCGGCCCGTCCGGCGCGGTCCGGCACGGCGGTCTCGACCAGCCGCAGCGTGCCGGGCCAGTCGGGTCCGGGGTAGTCCAGCAGCAGCGCGGCCGCCTGCCAGATGATCGGATCGGTCACGTCCCGTCCTCTCCGCGCTTGGGGAACAGGCCGGGCGGGCGTCCGCGCCCGTCCCAGTTCAGCAGGTTGACCCGGCCGCGCAGCCGCTCGTCCGCCGTGGCGGACGCGGGGGACGCGGGTGCCGGGGCGAGGGGCGGGGCGTTCTCGAACATCCCCGGGCCGCCGGGGTGCTCCAAGCCGCAGCCGGTGTCCGCCGCGCCGTCGTGGTCCCGCACGTCGTAGGCGGTCGGGATCACATAGCGTTCGTCGTACTTGGCCAGCGCCAGCAGCCGGTACATCCGCTCCATCTGACCGACGTCCATCCCGACGCGTGCGGCGATCGCCGGATCGACCTCCTCGCCGAGGTTGACGCGCCGCATGTGGGCGCGCATCGCCGCCAGCCGCCGCAGGGCCGCCTCGACCGGCGCGGGGTCCCCGGCGGTGAACAGCTCCGCCAGGTACGACACCGGGATGCGCAGCGTCTCGATCGCGCCGAACAGGTTGGCGGCGTCCTCGCCGTCGTGGCCGGTCCCGGCGAGCGCGTCCACGATCGGCGACAGCGGCGGGACGTACCAGACCATCGGCATGGTGCGGTACTCCGGGTGCAGCGGCAGCGCGACCCGGTGGTCGACGATCAGCGCGTGCACCGGCGACCGCCGCGCCGCCTCGATCCAGTCGTGCGGGATACCGGCCCGCTCGGCGGCGGCCGCCACCTCCGGGTCCGCCGGGTCCAGGAAGCAGTCGAGCTGCGCGGGGTACAGGTCCCTGTCGTCGGGGACGGAGGCGGCGGCGCCGATCCGGTCGGCGTCGTAGAGCATCACCCCGAGGTAGCGCAGCCGGCCCACGCAGGTCTCCGAGCACACCGTCGGCTCGCCCGCCTCGATGCGCGGATAGCACAGCGTGCACTTCTCGGCCTTGCCGGTCTGATGGTTGAAGTAGACCTTCTTGTACGGGCACCCCGACACGCACATCCGCCAGCCCCGGCAGCGGTCCTGGTCCACCAGCACGATGCCGTCCTCGACCCGCTTGTAGATCGCGCCGGACGGGCAGGCGGCCACGCACGAGGGGTTCAGGCAGTGCTCGCAGATGCGCGGCAGGTAGAACATGAACGCGTTCTCGTACTCCAGCCGCACGTCGTCGCCGATCCGCCGCAGCAGCGGGTCGCCGGCCAGGTGGTCCGGGCCGCCGCCCAGGTCGTCGTCCCAGTTCGGGCCCCAGGTCACCGCGGTCGGGTCGCCGTCGATCAGCGAGCGCGGCGGCGCGGTCGGCACGTCCTCGCCCAGCGGCGCGCTGGTGAGGTTCTCGTAGTCGTAGGTCCAGGGCTGGTAGTAGTCGTCCAGGGACGGCAGGTCGGGGTTGGCGAACAGCCGTGCGTAGCGCTGCAACCGGCCGCCCGCGCGCGGCGCCAGCCTGCCGCGGCGGTCCAGCTTCCAGCCGCCCTTCCAGCGGTCCTGGTCCTCGTAGGCGCGCGGGTAGCCCTGGCCGGGCCGGGTCTCGACGTTGTTGAACCACACGTACTCGGTGCCCGCCCGGTTGGTCCAGGTCTGCTTGCAGGTGACCGAGCAGGTGTGGCACCCGATGCACTTGTCGAGGTTCATCACCATCGCGATCTGCGCCATGACCCGCATGTCAGTACTCCACCTCCTGGGAGCGGCGCCGGATCACCGTCACCGCGTCGCGCTGGTTGCCGGTGGGGCCGTAGTAGTTGGGCGCGAACGACAGCTGCGCGTGCCCGCCGATCAGGTGGGTGGGCTTGACCAGCAGCCGGGTGAGCGCGTTGTGCACGCCGCCGCGCCGCCCGGTGGCCTGCGAGCGCGGCACGTTCACCAGCCGTTCCTGCACGTGGTACATGAACACCGTGCCCTGCGGCATCCGGTGCGAGACGACCGCGCGGGCCACCACCACGCCGTTGCCGTTGACCGCCTCGATCCAGTCGTTGTCGGCCGCGCCGATGCGCTCGGCGTCGGGCACGCTCATCCAGATCACCGGGCCGCCGCGCGCCAGCGTCTGCATCAGCGGGTTCTCCTGGTACTCCGAGTGGATCGACCACTTGGAGTGCGGGGTGAGGTAGCGCACGGAGACCCCGACCTCGGCGCCGCCGGGCGCCTCGCCGAGCGCCGCCATCTCCAGCGGCGGGCGGTAGACCGGCAGCTGCTCGCCGCACTCGGCGATCCAGTCGTGTTCGAGGTAGAAGTGCTGCCGCCCGGTGAGGGTGTGCCAGGGCTTGGCGTGCTCGGTGTTGATCGTGAACGGCGCGTACCGGCGGTCGGGGGCCTCCTTGCCCGACCACTCGAAGCTCGCGCCCACCTGCACCGGCCGGTCCTGGGTGTCGCTGAACACCACGCGGCGCTCGGCCACCGAGGCGGCCAGATCGTCCAGGCCGGTGCCGGGCCCGCAGCGTTCGGCGAGCCGGGTGAAGCCCTCGGCGGCGATGCGCCCGTTGGTGGTGCCCGACAGCGCCAGGATCGCCTCGCACAGCTTGACGTCGGTGTCCAGGAGGGGACGCCCCCTCGCCGTCCCCTCCCCGGCGGTGCCGCAGCGTTCGGCCAGCCAGGCCGCCTCGGGCCCGGGGCGGACGGTGACGCCCTTGACCGTCATGCCGAGCCGCTCCAGCTCGGGCCCCAGGGAGGCCAGCCGGTCGGCCACGGCGGTGTAGTCGCGCTCGACCAGGGTGAAGCCCGGCAGATTGCGGCCGGGAACCGGGCGGACCTGCGGATCGGCGTGCCAGTCGGCCACCCGCCCGCCGGGCGTGGCCAGCTCGCCGGGGGTGTCGTGCAGCGCGGCGGTGGCCACCAGGTCGCAGGCGGTGTCCAGGCGCCCGGCGGCCAGCCGGCTGAACGCGCGGGCCAGCCCGTGGAAGATCTCGAAGTCGGTGCGCGCCTGCCACGGCGGGTTGATCGCGGGGGAGAAGGCGTGCACGAACGGGTGCATGTCGGTCGAGGACAGGTCGTGTTTCTCGTACCAGGTCGCGGCGGGCAGCACCAGGTCGGCGTACAGCGTGGTGGAGGTCATCCGGAAGTCCAGCGCCATCAGCAGGTCCAGCTTCCCGCGCGGCTCCTCCCGCCAGGCCACCTCGCGCGGCCGCTCCCCGGCCGCGGCCTCCTCTGCGGCGGCGTTGTCGCTCGCGCCCAGCAGGTGGCGCAGGAAGTACTCGTTGCCCTTGGCCGACGACCCGATCAGGTTGGCGCGCCACACGGTGAGCACCCGCGGCCAGTTGCGCGGCGCGTCCGGGTCCTCGCAGGCGAACGACAGCCGGCCGGCCGCCACCTCCTCGGCCGCCCAGCGCCCCGGGTCGGCCCCGGCCTCGGCGACCCGGCGGCCCAGCTCCAGCGGGTTGGCGGCGAACGTCGGATAGAACGGCATCCAGCCCAGCCGCGCCGACTGCGCCACCAGGTCGGCGGTGTGCCGCCCGGCGAACCGCCCTCGCCCGGTCGGCGCGGCCATCGCCTCGGCGGGGAAGCGCTCGTAGCGCCACTGCCCGGTGTGCAGGTACCAGTAGGGCGTGCCGGGCATCTGCCGCGAGGGGCGCACCCAGTCGGCGGCGGTCGCCAGCTGCTGCCACCCGGTGTAGGGCCGGACCTTCTCCTGGCCGACGTAGTGCGCCCAGCCGCCGCCGTTGACGCCCTGGCAGCCGGTCAGCATCAGCAGCGCCAGGAACGACCGGTAGATGGTGTCGGAGTGGAACCAGTGGTTGGTCCCCGCCCCCATCACGATCATCGCCCGCCCGCCGGTGCGTTCGGCGGTGGCGGCGAACTCCCGCGCGATCCGCACCACCTGGTCGGCGGGCACCGAGGTGAGCTGCTCCTGCCAGGCGGGCGTGCACGGCTCGGCCGCGTCCCCGTACCCGTCCGGCCAGGTTCCGGGCATGCCGTCGCGCTCCACCCCGTACTGCGCCAGCAGCAGGTCGAACACGGTGGTGACCAGGTGCCCGCCGACCTCGCGCACCGGGACGCCGCGCCGCATCACCCCGTCCGGGGCGTCGAACCGGGGCAGCAGGACCTCGGCCGCCCGGGGCTCGGGCTCGTCGGCCAGCGTCAGCCGCGGCTCGATGCCGTCCAGGTCGAGGTTCCAGCGGCCGGCGCCTCCGGCGTCCCAGCGGTGCCCGAGCGTGCCGTTCGGCGTGACCGGGGCGCCGGTCCGGGCGTCGATCAGGGCCGGCTGCCAGTGGCGCGGATCGTCCTCGTGCGGGGCGCCGTCCTGACGCGCCCGGCCCTCGGCGTGCGCGGCGTCGCCTCCACCGGCGTCGCCCTCATCCAGGTCGGCCGCCGTCAGGAAGCGGCCGGGGGTCAGCGCACCGCCCTCGCCCGGCTCCAGCACCACCAGGAACGGCAGATCAGTGAACTTGCGCACGTAATTCACAAAATACGGAATCTGGTGCCGCACGAAGAACTCGCGCAGGATGACGTGGCCCATCGCCATCGCCACCGCTCCATCGGTGCCCGGATGCGGGTGCAGCCATTCGTCGGCGAACTTGGTGGCGTCGGAGTAATCCGGCGAGACCACCACCACTTTCTGGCCGCGATAACGCGCCTCGGCCATCCAGTGGGCGTCCGGCGTGCGCGTCACCGGAACGTTGGACCCCCACAGCAGCAGATAGGCGGCGTCCCACCAGTCGGCCGACTCGGGCACGTCGGTCTGGTCGCCGAACACCTGCGGCGAGGCGATCGGCAGGTCGGCGTACCAGTCGTAGAACGACAACATCGGCGCGCCGAGCAGCGACATGAACCGCGCCCCGACCGCGTGCGAGGCCATCGACATCGCCGGGATGGGGGAGAAGCCCGCCACCCGGTCCGGCCCGTACTCGGCGATCGTGTGCACATGCGCGGCCGCCGCGATCTCCAGCGCCTCCTCCCAGGAGACCCGCACCAGGCCGCCGCGCCCGCGCGCCGACTGGTAGCGCCGCCGCCGCCGCGGATCGCCCGTCACCTCCGCCCAGGCCGCCACCGGGTCGCCCGTGCGGGCCCTGGCCTCGCGGTACATCTCCAGCAGCACGCCCCGCACATGCGGGTAGCGGATGCGGGTGGGGGAGTAGGTGTACCAGGAGAACGACGCACCGCGCGGGCAGCCGCGCGGCTCGTACTCGGGCCGGTCCGGCCCCACGCTCGGATAGTCGGTCTGCTGCGTCTCCCAGGCGATCAGCCCGTCCTTGACGTACACCTTCCACGAGCACGACCCGGTGCAGTTCACCCCGTGCGTGGACCGCACCACCCGGTCGTGCGCCCACCGCTCCCGGTACGGCCGGTCGTTCACCTGCTGGTCGAGCCGGTAGACCGCCCGCAGATCCGGCGTCGTCTCAGCACGCCGCAGGAACCGCCCGACCCGCAGCAGCCGGTCGGCGACCGCCTGCTGCTCCTGACGGCGATGGAACACGACCACGACGAGACCTCTCCAGGGCAGAAGGGCGCCCGTCCGGAAAGGCGACCCGTTCCGCCGCGCTCCCGAGGGACGGACGAAGAACGCAAGTCACCGTTCCGGGCGAGCCGGACACTTGAGAAATTCCACGCCCGCCTCCCGAAGAAGTCAATGGACTTTACCGACCCCTAACCCACCGCCTGACCGGCAAGTCCGATCTGCTTGACATGGCGGGGAGACTTACATATTTCGTCGCCCCGATTAATGTGCGCCCGCTTTCCGGTGAACTCGCGCGGAGCCCCGCTCCTCGCACCGGCGGCGGTGGACCTGCATGCCGCACGCCCGGCTCCGCTCCCGATCCGAGAACAGGACCAGGTCGCGCCTGCGTCACGACCCCGGCGCTCACTGCGCGTGGAACGTCGCCGGGTGCCGGTGATCGGCGGAGCAGCCGAAGAAGCCGCCGTGGCTGTAGCGGCCGATCTCCAGACCGGTCGGCTCCTGAGCCGCCCAGTGCGCGTCGCCGTCGAGGTCGGCGTCCTCCACCGGCCGCCAGCGGGGCGGGCCGTCGTCGTGATCGGACTCGCCGGCCCACTCGTAGCTGTCCAGCTGCAGGATCAGATGGGCCGGGGCGCCGCACCGCGCGCACTGCGGCGGCTTCCCCATGCCGGAGACGTTCCAGGCCATGCCGCCGCCCAGCTTGCACCCGGACGGGATCGACAGGCCGTACTGGTAGGCGGGATAGCCGGTCTCCCAGGCGCTGATCGCGGCCCGGAGGTCCTGGGGGAGTTCCTCCGCGTACGGGTACTCGGTGATCGGCTCGGGGTCGAGCACGCACGGCACCGGCACCAGCGATCCGGCCTCGACCATGTGCGGCATCGGCGGGTCGGCGAGCACCTCGGCGACGGAGGCCGCGCGGCGCCACCGCACGCTGATCGTCTCGTCCGCCCAGTCGCCGTCGTGGTTGGGGCACCACAGGATCTGCAGCAGATCGCCGCCCTGCGGGAACGGGTACGCCGGGACGTCGGCCGCGTAGATCTGCGCGATCGGGACCATCGCGACCGGCGCCCCGGGGCCGTGCGGGCCGTCGCAGAACGGCCACGGCTCGTCGGCGGGCCACCGCAGCGGCCCGCCGATACTGCTGTCGTCCGGTCCCGGATCGCCCCGCCGCGGATGCAGCCGTACGGCCGTGCGGGCGTGCGCGGCCAGGCCGGGGATCTCCGCGGCGATGTCCACGATCGGGGGGCGTGTCGTGTGCGGCATGCGGATCATCTTCCCGCCCGCCGCCGACAGAACGGCCGGGCGCCACATCGCCGAGCGCGGACGACTCCCCGGACTCAGAGCGCGATGCGGGTCAGATCGTGGATCGCCTCGCTCATCGTGACCGGATCGACGTCGCCGAGCGGCAGCGAACCCCCCGCCTCCGGGACCTCACCCGGCGCGTGCCCCGCCCAGACGGCCTTGTAGGTCTGGTCGTCGCCGCCCTGGTAGTACGCGCCCAGACCGGGAGAGAGGTTGACCACGACGTGCCGCCCGGCGGGATCGGCGCGGGCGATCCACCGGTAGTCCTCGCCGGTCGCCCACCAGCGCCCCCGCGCGTAGCCCATGAGCTTGCCGTACGGCGCCTTCAGCCCCTCCAGGCGCTCGAAGCGGGTGGCGGTCCGCTCCTGCTCGGTCAGGGTGTGGACGGGGCGTCCCAGCTGCGGGAACGGCTGCAGGATCTCGTAGTCGGCGAACAGCTCCGACCACGCCGGCAGCGCCTCGCCCAGCAGGACCGGGTGCGCGATCTCGATGCGGGACGCGGCGGACGGCTGGAACGCCTCGTCGTTCACGTCGGCGTAGGTGCGGTCCTCGGCGACGCGGAACGCCACGGCGTCACCGCCGTCCTCCGCCAGCCACACCAGCCGCCGGACGAGGTGCCACAGCAGCGGATGCCCGATCAGCACCGCCCGGAAGTCCTCGGGCGTCCAGCGGCGCCGGTGCACCATCGCCGCCTCCAGCCGCTCGATCTCGCCGTCGGTGACCGACCGCAGCTCCTTCTTGAGCTCGGCGAACCGCGCGTACGCGTCGGGCGCGAGCGCGGGGTCGTCGGCGGGACCGGGCTTGGGCAGGTTGGTGCGCCGCTTGCCGCTCTCCTCCACCACGTACGGCTGCAACCGCTCGTCGAAACCCATCTTGAAGGCGCGCGGCCCGTAGTCGACGGTGAGACCACGTTCCTCGCCCAGACCGAAGTCGGGGACGGCGCGGTCGGCCAGTTCGTCGACGGTCAGACCGCGGGCGGCGGCGATGCCGTCGATCTTCTGCTGCGCCCTGGCCTTCAGACCCTTGAACTGCCCCTTGCGGGCGAGCGCGTGCAGGTGGGTCAGCGCCACGTCCGAGCCGATCTCGCCGAGCACGTCCAGCCCGGCGACGGCGCGCGCGGTGGCGCGCTGGCCCGGCCAGCGACGGATCAGGGGGACGAGCCGGCGCACGGTGGTGTCGTCGCCCAGCCACCCGAGCTGGAGGAACGCCCAGCGGTCCTTGCCGGCCCCGCCGAGGGTGTACCAGTCGGTGAACAGCGCCCAGGAGAACTCGGCCAGCGACGCCGGGTCGCACAGCTCCCGCACGACGTCGAGGCCCGGGTACGGCGCCTCCGGCTTCGACAGCGCCAGCATGGTCAGCAGGTGCCGCGTCGCCTCAAGCGACAGCCTGCGGTCGCGGCCGCGCGTCAGGACGGGGGGCAGCCGCGCCGGATCGGCCCAACCGGTGTTCGGAATCCGCGCGGGCAGGACCTCCAGGGGGTCGGTCGCCAGCAGGGCCTCGACCGCCGCGCCCGCGCCCTCGGCCGCCTTGGCGACCAGGTCCGCGCCGTGCTCGGCCGCGATCAGCCGCAGCGCCTCCTCGGCCCCGCGGCGTTCGGGCCCCGCCTCGCCGAACGCGAGCGGGAGCAGCAGCGGAACCGCCGTGGGCCCGTGCCGCCGCACCCACCGGCGGGCGATGGAACGCCCGGTCCTGAGACGGGCGATCCAGTCGGCCATCATCCGGGCCACCTCGGGGGCGAGGTAGGGCAGCAGCGCCTCGCCCACCGCGACGGGGAACCGGCTCGCGACCCAGGTCGCCGCCGGCAGGGCCTGGAGGCCGTGCCGCGCCACCAGCGTCCACAACCACTGCTCGGGGCCCGATCGGTACGGGGACGACTCCCACTGCTCGGCCGCCGCCCAGTCGACGGGGGACTGCGTGGTCCAGCCCGGCAGGTACCGCGTCCGCCCGTCCCAGTCCTCCCGCTCGCCCTCCAGCCACACCATGGCCGGCTCGGGCAGCGGCGGCGGCGGACCGTCCGGGGCGACCGGCCGGACCTTGGCCCTGCGGCGGGTCCACGGCGGCCTCACCAGCAGCTCGGGAAGGTCCTCGGCATCGGGTACCGGCGCGATGCTCCTGGCGTGCTCCCGGGGCAGCGCGGCGACCAACTCCGGGTGGGCGGCCAGCAGTTCGCGCAACAGGCCGTCGGCGTACAGCGCGGCCGTATCGCCGGTGCCGGTGGTCGGAGCCAGAAGCCGGACCACCTGTTCGGGACGATCCGCCGCGACCGCGCGCAACGCGTCCCGGCATTCGCTCTGCTCGATGCGCTCCACCAGGAGCCGGCACGTCTCCTCATAGGGCAGCTCGCCCAGCCGCGCCGCCAGCTCACGGCGCATCGCCTCGTCGTTGCAGTAGAAGGCCGCCTCCAAGAGCGGCGCGACGGCCGGGCCCAGCTCGTACACCCAGGTGGCCACGATGTCCGGAGTCAGCCCGCGATAGACCACCGCCTTGCGCAGCCGCTCCTCTTCGAGCTGCCGCGGATCGGTGAGAGAGCAGAACAACTGGGTGCGGGCGACGGCCCCCATGAACTTGGTCTCCATCTCCGCAAGGCACTCGTCCACCCACTCCGTCTCGGTGGGGACGAGGTACAACACCGCCATCCGCAGGTTCGGCCTGGCACGGTACGCGGCCAGCCGCTGCACGCTCTCCCGGTAGACGGCCTCGTCCGCCGCCGCCAGAAGCGAACGCATCCGGCGCATGACCGCACCGCCCCACCAATGGTCCAGGTAGTAACTCTCGTCGGCTTCCCGCAGGAACCAGGCCGTCGCCCCGCCGTAACCGCCGGTGTAGACGCCGCAGAGCTCCACGAACGCGCACGCGGCGAAGGGCAGCCCGTAGCGGGCGGCCCACGCGTCCACGAAGGCGGTCCGCGACCGCTCGTCCACGACCTCCATCCGCCGGACCGCGATCACCGCGACGGCAGCGGCGCCCCTGGGGTTCTCCTCGCCCCGCAGCCACGCCCGCACGTCCGCGACGATGCCGGCATCGCTCTCCGGAGACCCGAGCAGCTCCTCGATCATCGCCTCGGCGCCCCGGACGATCCCGTCGACGACCGGTACGGCGCCGGCGTCCGCCTCGGCGTGCGAGGCGACGGGCCCGCCGCGCCGCGGGTGCACCAGGGACGACCAGGCGGGCGGGGGGAGGGGGGTATTCGTGATCATGGCCGGAACTCTACGATCCGGCGCCGACACGCGAGCGCACTATGAACGAGTCCACCGCAAGACGCACCGCCCACCGGCAGGGAACGCCCGCACCCCCCGGCGCCCGTCGGACGCGACCCTTCACCGGCCGACGACGGACCTGCGCCCAGCCCTCCCACCTGCGCGCCAAGGAGAGGCGGGCGCGGCCGGCTCAGGCCCACCCCGGCGTCCGACCTGCCAGAACCTGTGGCAAGATCGCCCCATGCTTCGACTCACCGACTTCATCATCGACTGCCCGGACACGATGAAGCTGGCGGCCTTCTACTCCGAGGTGACCGGACGCCCGGTCAAGGAGGACAGCCACCAAGACTGGGCCGGCATCCGGTTCGGCGAGGTCGAGCTGGCCTTCATCCGGGTGGAGGACTACCGCGCCCCGCAGTGGCCCGACAGCGAGCACCCCAAGCAGTTCCACCTCGACTTCGAGGTCGACGACATCGAGGCCGAGCAGAGCCGCGTCCTGGCCCTCGGCGCGACCCTGCGGCAGGACTTCATCGGCCCCGAAGGCTACGGCTGGCGCGTCTACACCGACCCGGTCGGCCACCCCTTCTGCCTCTGCCGCAACAAGGGCGTCGTCTGGACCGACGAGGGCCCCGTCTGGCCCAATCGCGACTAGCGCCGAACCCGGGCGGTTCCTCCGGACGCCCATGACCGGAATGTGAGCGGAGCCGGTGCGGTGGGCCGCACCGCACCGCACCGGCGACGGCCGAGCCGAGGACGAATCCGCTCAGGTCGCGCGGCTGGACCCGCTCACCGGCCGGAGCCGCCGCATCGCAGGCGCCGCCACCTCCGACCAACGCGAGACCGGTCGACGCCAATCCGATGATCCTTTCCGGTTGCGGCGCTAGCGTGGCGGAATGTCCAGCCCGCTCCAGTTCATCCTCCGCGAGGGCGGCACGGTTCACTTTCGCCGCCAGAGCAGCGGCGGCGGACCCGGCGCCGAGCGGAGAATGCTGATCCCCCCGCTGCCGACCCCCGCCGAACTCGCGGACTGGGGACAGGACCGCTTCGCCTCCGACCCCGACGCCGCATTCATGGTCGACCACGACGAGCGCCGGGTCCTGGTGAACTTCTCCCACCCCTACGACCACGACGACTGGGACTCCTACCGGCGCGCCTATCTGCAGGTACTGCGGCGCATGTGGCCGGACTGGCGGGTCGGCTGGGCCTACGCGGGCGAAGAGGAGATGCTGCACCACCTGGGACTGGACCTGGCCGAAGTCGACCCGCCGCACGTCCCCGCCCCGCCCACCCGCCGCCTTCGGCGCCTGCCGCCACGCCATCTCCGACGACACCGCCCCAAGGACGAGCACGAGAAGCTGCAAATGCACGCCGCCCGCGATGACGACCTCTACACGGGCCTGCTGACCATCGACGACGGCACCGCGGTCCGGGCCTATGCGCTCGGATCAGATCTGCTGAAACGGTTGGCCGGGGAACCGGAGGTCCTGACCCGCCTGCCACAAGAAGCACTGTGCCGCACCAGGCAGACGATGCCCCTGGACGGTGTGCACCTGAACCTGCCCGCCCGCACCGGCGGCTACTGGACGACCTTCCACCAGGTGCCGCTCGACCACCACGACCGCTTCCCCCGCTGGCCCGGATGGACCTGGGAGTTCTGGGAGGACGACCACCGCCGGCAGCTCGACCTCGCACGCGGCGCCGTGCGGCTCCCCGAACCCGACCTGGACACCGTGCTGCTGGACTTGGCCGAACGCCACCGCAACTGGCAGATCGACCCCGCCCACGTCCGCGACCTGCTGTTGGAGCAGATCACCGGCCGTAGCGAGGACGAGAAGTACGAGGCCCTGGCCGCGCTCATCCACGCCATGCACTGCTAGGCGAGTAGTTCCGAAGTCAGGGTGACGGACGTGGGCAGGGCGCCCGGCATCGGGTTGTGAGGACCGGGCCAGACGGCGACAACGCCCGGCCTGCAACGAACGGCTGCGTGCCGCGCGGCCCCTGCTGCAACACGCCGTCCGCGCCCTGGCCGGCCCCGAAATCGACGAACGCCAGATGCCCGGCCTCCCTTATCCCGTCCCTCCTGCTGATGACCGCCGACAAGGGCTGCATCCTCGCCGAGCCCGCCCGCTTCCCGCACCAGGTCCAGTTGTTGTGGCCGTCCTGCCGCAACCGCGACAGCCACGCCCCGGTGCACCACCGCCCACTGGGCAATCGCTCGTCCAGGGGCGCATGAAGGTGCCGAGCGGCGAGGTCCTATCCTGCGGCGAGCGCTGCCGATCCACCGCAGCCGGGCGACTCTCCGTTTCGAGCGCTGTGTCCGACGAACGACCTGGAGGTCGACCGATGATCACTTTGGCCGCCGTCGCAGGAGTGGCCCTGGTCGAACTCGGCATGGCCCTGACCCCGGGGCCGAACATGATCCACCTCGCCTCCCGCGCGATCACCCAGGGCCGCAGGGCGGGCCTGGTGAGTCTCGGCGGGACCGCCGCGGGCTTCGTGCTCTACCTGCTGGCCGCGGCCGCGGGCCTGTCGGCGCTGTTCGCCGCCGTGCCGGTGGCGTTCACGGTGGTCAAGCTCGCCGGGGCCGCCTACCTGGCCTACCTCGCCTGGGGCATGCTCAAGCCCGGCGGCCGCTCGCCCTTCGACCCGGCCGGGGACCTGCCCCCGGTCTCCGACGCCCGCCTGTTCTCGATGGGGCTGCTGACCAACCTGCTCAACCCCAAGATCGCTCTCATGTACGCGGCCCTGCTGCCCCAGTTCCTGGACCCGCGGTCGGGCCCGGCCTGGGCGCAGCTGCTCCAGCTCGGCGGCGTGCAGATCATCGTCGGGATCTCCGTGAACGCTGTGATCATGCTGGGCGCGGCACAGGTGTCGGGGTTCCTGACCTCCCGGCCCCGCGTCATGACCGCCCAGCGGCTCACCGCAGGCGGCCTGCTCGGCGTCTTCGCGCTGCGCACCGCCCTGTCCCGCACGCCCGTCTCCGGTCTGAGCCAGGCCCGCGTGCCCGTGACACCGGTCCTGCTCTAGACGACGGGTTCCGAACCCATCGACCCAGGTGTCTCACCGGCGGCGATCGTTTGCTCGGATCGAACAGGGCTTGTCGGCGGGGGCGGCTACCGTCACCGAGCATGACCGAAGGCGAGGAACGCCGGCGGGCCTACCGGCAGTGGCGGGCCCGGCTGCATGCCTGGGCGCATGCGCACGGCATCGAGGCCGACCAGGACGGCCGGCTCCCCGAGGGGACCGAAGACGCCTACATCGAGACCACCGACGACGACATCGATGACATCCTCGCCTGGCTGCCGCCGCCTCCGCTGCCCGCGGCCTATGCCTGGATGGACCGCACGCCTCCATGGCAGGCCTGGCACCGGGCGCAGACCCACGCGTTGACCTGGATCGACGGCGTCGAACCGGCCGAAGTGTTCGCGCTGTACGCCGCCGAACCATTGGGCGAGCATCGGCTCGCCGACCTGGAAGGCGTGGACGACAACGGCTTGGTGGGGGCCACCCGAATCGGCGATTGGGCCTTCTTCCACCAGCCCGGGGAATGGCGATCGCTCTCGGTGGACCACGCGCCCTGGATCAGCCGAAGGCTGCGCACCGCGGTCGTGACGTTCTGGCAGATCGGGTCCTTCCGCGACAAGTTCGGCTACGCCCGCGACGGCGACCTCAAAGTCGAGTTCGACCCGCTGTTCCCCGGCGACCGGCACGGGACCGAACCGGACCTGCTGACCGAGCAGATGAGCCAGGCCGGCCTGCTGCCGGTCGCCGACGGCGACGCGCCCGACCACTCGGCCCTCAGGGCCTTGGAGGTGGCACGCCTGATCACCGGCGTCCACATCACTCCCCAGGTGCTCGACGGCCGGTTCCAGTGGACGCTCATCCTCACCGGCGACAACCCCGGCCACTGACACTCGACACTGGTACGCCGCGCGGCGGGACGGGCAGCGCGGTCGCGGACCCGCGTCAATGCCGCCGGTTCGCGGCCAGGCCGCGCAGCGCGAGGTCCACCTGGTGCTCGATCGCGTCCGGCCCCGCGTCGGGGATCAGCTGCGCGATGCGGATGAGCCCGAGCAGCTGGTAGGCGATGTCGCTCGCGGTCACGTCGGCGGCGAGGGTGCGATCGACGCGGGAGCGGTCGACCGCCTCCCGGCCGACCCTGGTGAGGTGCGCGAGGCAGCGGTCGAGGTCGGCGTCCGACGGCGGCCCGGCCGCGAGCAGGTCGACCATGGCCTTGTTGGCGACCAGGTGCGCCATCGTCGCGGTGAAGAACTTCCGAAGGCCGGCGATGGCCGGCACCCCTTCGGGAAGGGACGCCTCGGCGAGCCCGGCCATGTCGGCGCCGGTCACGGCCCGCACCAGGTGCTCGCGGGTGGGGAAGTGCCGGTAGAGGGTGCCGACTCCGACACCGGCCGCCGCGGCGACGGCGCGCATGTCGACGGACATGCCGCCGCGCCGGAAGGCCTCTCCCGCGGCGGTCAGTATCCGTTCCCGGTTGTCGGCGGCGTCCCGCCGCTGCTTGCGAACCTCGGCCACCCCTTCACTATAGCGATCCGGAACGCCGGTTCCGGATGGTGCTAGCCTGTTCCGGAACACAGGTTCCGGAACGAGGAGGCGACCCGCCATGAGGACGATCGTGATCACCGGAGGCACCGACGGCATGGGCGCGGCACTGGCCCGTCACCACCTGCGGACGGGGGACCGCGTCGTGGTGATCGGACGGAGCCGCGACAAGTTCCGGGCACTGGTCGAGACCGCGGCGAACGAGGACCGGTCGGCGGCGGCGCGGGCTGAGCACATCGCCGCCGACCTGTCCCTGGTCGCCGACAACCGCCGCGTCATCGAACACCTGAAAGCCCGCCATGAGCGCATCGACGCCCTGGTCCTCGCGGCATCGTTCATCCGGAACCGCCGGCACCTCACATCCGAGGGACGCGAAGCGTCCTGGGCCCTGTTCTTCCTCTCCAAGTACCTGCTCGTCACCGGCCTCGCGACGCCCCTCCGAGCGGCGGAACGACCGGTCGTGGTGAACACGGCCGTCCCCGGCGCGCGACCCGACGCCATCGACTTCGACGACCTCCAGATGGCCGACGGGTTCACCTTCAAGCGATCCAACGCCCAGCAGCGCCGCGCCAACGAACTCCTCGGCATCCTGGCCGTCCACCAGAACCCCGACCTCACCTACGCCACCTGGGGCCCGACGCGGCTGGTCCGGTCCAGCTTCGCCGGGGAACCCTCGACGGGCATGAAGGTCGCCTCCACCGTCCTCGGGGCCCTGCTCGGCCAACGCCCCGAAGCCGCCGTCCGCCCGATCATCGACATCATCGACACCCCGGCCCCGGGGCGGGCCGCCTACCGAGGCGCCAAGAAGCTCCCCCTCACCGCTGGAGACCGCGACGAGAAGGACGCCGCCCGCCTGGCGGCAGCGGTAGACGGCGACCTCCGATAACGACCCGCGCGCCTGTGGCGGACGGTGCCACGCCGCCGCACCCGTCCGCCGTTCGCATCACCGCAAAGATGTGTCCCGTGCCGCTGAAGGTTGCAGGGCCTGATCACGCTGACCTGCGGGCTGCAAGGTAGGTCGGGATGGAGATCGCCATGACCGTCCCGATCTACTTTGCAGTTTCCGAGATCGGGCGATGGTTGGGGTGACGGTGCGTCTGAAACCGGAGGGGACGGTCTGTTGAGTCTCTTGGTGGAGTTCGCGTGCGCCCGAACTGGGCAAGGGTGCGCGACGAATACAAGATCGTTTGGGGAGGTCAGACAGGTCCGTCCGGAAGTCCAGTTGGCTTGGGCCCCACGGCCTCCTCGAGGGCGACCGTGCCGCCAGCGAACAGTGCGTTGTCGAAGGTGACGGTCCCGCCGGCAAAATATCCGTGACGGAGGTCCACTCGTCCAGCGAGCAACCTCGTGCCGGTGAAACTGAGGGTGCCGCCGAAGAACAAGGCGTCGCGGAAGCTGAGGGTGCCGCCCGCGAGGGTGGCTCCGCGGAAGCGGACGGTTCCGCCGGTGAACTCAGCATCGCGGAAGTGGATGCTGCCGTCGGGGAAGGTCGCATCGTCAAAGCGAAGGTCGCTCCCGACGAAGTTCACCTCGCGGAAGCTGGCGGTTCCGCCCGTGAAAGTCACAGCGGTGAAGTCGACGGTGCCGCCTGTGAACGTGGCTCCGCGGAAGCTGACCGTCCCCTCGGCGAAGATCGCGCCTGTGAAGTCGACGACGCCTGCGGCGAACGTCGCACCCTGGAAGCTGACGGTCCCCCCACGAAAGCTTGTTCTGGAGAAGTCTCCGCCATCGAAGGTGACGTTGGAGAAGTCGAAGTGGTGACCCTGCCAGGTAACGGCGGCGTCGTCACGCAGGTGGTTGGCGATGACGCGGATCACGGTGTGGCGGACCATGCGCATGGCCTCGTGGACCTGCTGCTCAGCGACCGGCGGCGTGCCCTCGGAGGCTGAGGTTGGAGTAGTGGTGTAAGGCAGGCGCAAGTACGCACACAGCACCTCGATGCAGGTCTGCCGAAACTCGAGGGTGGGAGAGTCGTTGGCCAGAGCAGCCAGTGCGTGCACGCCACCGAGCCGGACCGCAGGCGAGCTGTCGCCGAGTTGACCGACGGCGGCGGTGAATCGGTCGGTGCGCTGCCCTCGCTCGGTGAGTTCATGCGCGCGATTCTGCCCCTGCTCAGTGAGTTCGAAGGTGCGAAGTTGGGCGGCTTCGGTCATCTCCGCCGCCCGGCGCGCCGCGGCCACCCCTTCTAGGGCGGCCTGGGCGGAACGACGCGCGGAGGCGGCGTTGTTGGCGGTGTAGTAGATGGCCACCGCTGCCAGCAGCCCTGTTCCGACCGCCAGTGCACGACCACGGATGGTGTCCAGTGCAGCAGCCAGATCCTTGCCGGCCAGGCCGTCCTTGCCGCCGACCGGGACGCCGTCGACATGGACCAGCCACCATCGGGCACCGGGGCCGAGCGTCCACACCACCCACCCAGCCGTCACTACTGCGACCGCCACCAGCGCTGCGACCGCCAACCGGCGCCAGACCGTCACCAGCACGGCCCACTGCTGATCGTTAGCCATGGCCCCGACCCTATGAACCCGCCAGCGTCGCGACAGCTCGATCGACAATTCATCCAGACCCCGGCCTATCCGCCTGCCCCTCAGCCGCTCGCGCACGTGGCGTGACGTGCCAAACGACGCACCGGCAGCCCCGACTCCATCGGCGCACAGCACGCCGCCTCCAGGGCCAGGCGCACCTCACCGGAGTCGGTCCAGGTACATCACCTCGCACCCGTCAGCCGGCACCGAACCCAGTCCCGGGAGCACTTCAAGATCGACCACACCAGCGGAGCCTGAATGTCCCGTCCGGCTGAACTCTGCACCCAGCCAGTGGTCTGACCTGCGGGGTGCAAGGTAGGTCCGAACAGGAGCGGCGGCCGTCGTCCGGACCTACCTTGCACCTTCCGTTCTGCGGAGCCGGTCGTTCGACATCAGAGCGCCCCAAGCATCCCCACCCGCGCCCCTCTGACTGCCCGGATGCAAGTGTCCGGTCCGGGTGAAGCTGTCGGTGCGCGCCGCGCTGACCTGCCCGCCGACGAGTCGATGTGAACAGCGCCGGTCGCGGCTGTCCACCTGAACTTGTCGGTTTCGAGGCGCGGGCCTCATGGCACCGGCCCCGGCACGGTCGTTGGTGTCCGTTCCGGTTGAACTTCGCAGGGACTTGGTGCGCTGATCTGCGTGTTGAAGAGTAGGTCCGAACATCAGCTGCTGATCTTGTTCAGACTTACTTTGCGTTTTCGGTTGAGCGGGAGTCAGCCACACGCCTGGGAGCCCGCCGTGCCTCTGCAGCCCGGGCATCGCCGAGTTCGACCGCGGTGGTCCGAAAGCCCATCCGTGTCGGCGGCAGTGTGACCTTCCCCGGGCCGCATCCGATTTCGAGCAGGTGCCCGAGGGGCGATCCCCGTGACCGCGACCAGATCGGAAAGCAAGTCGGCCGGCCCGGACGTCGCGCGGCTGAGGACGGTCGGCGGGCTGGGCTCACACGAGGCCGAGGCCGGCACGTCCCTGCTGGTGCCCGGCTCGCCCGGCGGCGGCAAGGCACCGGAGGCGGCCCGCCTGCCGGTCGTCCAGGTCGCGGCCCATGAGCGGGACGGAGGCCGCACGGTCGCCGGCGTCCGTCCCGGCTGAAGGGATCGGTCAGCCTCCCACCGGGAAGTTGCCGCGGAAGGTGTTGTGCGGGTCATGGTGCTGCTTGATGCGGCGCAGGCGGCCGAGCGCGGCGGGGCTGAAGGCGTCGGCCGCGGTCTCACCGGGGTTGAGGAATGTGAGGGGTTTGCGGCCGCTCACGGGGAGCGCCTCGGTCAGGCCGCGCTGCTTGCCGGCGACGGCGCGGGCCGTCGCCGGGTCGGCGGGGACGCCGAACAGGTAAAGGGCGTAGGGCTCGGTCAGCGAACCGTGCGGGGTGTCGGACGGACGGGCGAACGCGCCGCCGAGATGCCGGAGCTGGACGCTCACCAGCGGGGCGATGGATTCGGCGAGCAGGGCTTTGGCCGCGGTGTCGTCTAGGCCGGTGAGCAGTTCGGCGCGGGAGAGGCCGGGGCCGGGCTCGGTGGGTTCGGCGGTGATGCCGCCGAGTTCGGAGACCTCCATCATCCGCCTGGAGTCGGACAGCGGCCGGGGCAGGCGGTCCAGCGGGGCCAGCAGATCGCGTGCCTCCTCGGCGCCGCCGAGGTGGGTGGCGTCGATGGCGACCATGGGGTCGGCGCCGGGGAAGTGCAGCAGATCGAACCAGACGGTCAGCGCGTCAGGGGCGGCGGCGGTGATCTCCCGGTAGGCGTCCAGCACCTCGGGGGCGTGCCCGGCCGCCCACAGCACCCGCCCGCCGTACAGTCGCGGGGCGGGGTGCAGGGCGAGTTCGAGGGCGGTGACGATGGCGAAGTCGCCGCCTCCGCCGCGCAGCGCCCAGAACAGGTCGGGGTCGGTTTCGGCGGTGATGTGCCGCTGCCATCCGCGGGCGTCGACGACGTCGAACGCGATGACGCCGTCGGCGACCCAGCCGTGGGCGCGGCCGAACCAGCTCAGCCCGCCGCCGAGGGCGACGCCGGCGGCGCTGACGATCGGGGAGCTGCCGGGCAGCCCGGTCAGCCCGTGCGGCGCGGCGGCGGCCTGCAGCCGTCCGGACGGCACGCCGGCGCCGACGCGGGCGCGGCGCGCGGCGGCGTCGATCCGCACCGAGTCGAGCCGGGCGGTGCGGAGCAGGACGGTGCCGCCGGTGCGGCCGGTGGCGCCGTGCCCGTTCGGCTGGGTCGCGATGCCCAGCCCCTCGGCGCGGGCGAACCGGACCAGCGCCGCGACATCGTCGGCGCCGGCCGCCTCGACCACGGCCGCTGCCGGCTGCTCCACGGCCAGGTTCCAGGGGCGGCGGACGGCGTCGAACCCCGGATCGCCGGGCAGCCACACCCGCCCGTGGACGGCGGACCGCAGGGTGTTCAGGTCGTTCATCATCTTCCTCAAGGTCGGTGCCGAAGCTCAGGCGACGGCGTGCTCGATGGGGTCGGTGTCGGTGGACGGCGTCCGGGGGCGCGCGGGGCTGAACCCGGCGGCGACCAGGGCGGTGAGCGCGATCCCGGCGGCCGCGGCGAACACGGCGGTGCGCAGCCCGTCGGCGGTGGCGGTGCGCAGCGCGGCGCCGGTCAGGCCGCCGGTGCCGTGGTTGGCGATCGCGACCAGGACGGCCAGGCCGACCGCACCGCCGGTCTGCTGGGCGGTGGAGGCGACCGCGGAGGCGACGCCCTGCTGGTGGGTCGGGGTGCCGGCGGTGGCCGCGCCGAACATCAGCGTGTAGCCGGCGCCCTGCCCGACACCGAGGATGATCAGGCCGGGCAGCAGCGCCGCGTAGGAGCCGCCGGTGGTGAGGGTCGCCCCCAGGACGGTGGCGCCGAGGCCGCCGGCGGCCAGGGCGGCGATCATCGCGGTGCGGGTGCCGCGGACGGTGGCCAGCCGCCCGGCGAGCTGGGAGCCGGCGACGATGGCGGCCATCGGCACCAGGAACGCCAGGCCGGTGCGCAGCGCGCCGTAGCCGTGCACGGCCTGGAAGTAGACGGTCAGGAAGTACAGCAGCGTCCCGAAGGTGGCCATGTACAGGAACGTCACCAGCACACCGGTGCGCAGGTCACGGCGGCGCAGCAGCCGCAGTGGCAGCAGCGGGTCGGCGCTGCGGGACTCGATCACCGCGAAGCCCGCCAGCAGCAGCGCGCCCAGCGCCGCCGCGCCCGCGACGGTCGGGGCGTCCCAGCCGGATTCGGGTCCCTGCACCAGTGCGAACACCACCAGGGTGGTTCCGGCGGTGGCGGTGAGCGCGCCGGCCAGGTCGAACCGGCGGCCGGTCCTCTGCGCGGCGTCCCGCGGGATCAGCGGCAGGGTCGCCAGAACGGCCGCGGCGGCCAGCGGAACGTTCACGTAGAACACCGCCTCCCAGCCGAACGCCTGGGTGAGCACGCCGCCGAGCAGCGATCCCAGGATCATGCCGCTGCCGCCGGCGGTGCCCCAGACCGCGAACGCGCGGTTGCGGTCCCGGCCTTCGGCGAACCCGGTGGACACCAGCGTCAGCGTGGCGGGGAACAGCAGCGCGCCGCCGAGCCCCTGGACGGCGCGGGCCGCGACCAGCGGCCCGGCATCGCCGGCCAGCCCGCCGGCCAGTGACGCCACCGCGTACAGCGCCAGCCCGCCGAGGAACACCCGCCGCGGTCCGAACAGGTCCACGGCGCGGCCGCCCAGCAGCAGGAACCCGCCGAACGCCACCGCGTACGCGCTGATCACCCACTGCAGGGACTGCGCGGAGAAGTCCAGGGCGCCCCCGATCTCGGGCAGCGCCACGTACACGATGTTGTAGTCGAGGGAGATGATCAGTTGCGCGAACGCGAGCAGCGCCAGCGCGAGCCGCCGGTGCGGGAACCCGGCTCGGGCCGGGTGGACGGTGGACATGAGAACTCACCTTCGTCAGAGATCGGGAGAATGGACGGTCAGGTCGCCGGGCCCGCGGGGTCAGCCGAAGATGGCAGTGGGGTCGCCGGTGTACCAGGTGTTGTCGATGCGCATGCGGCGGATCACCCAGCGGTCCCCGTCGCGGATCAGCTCGACGTCGTAGGGGTTCTTCAGCAGGGCGAAGGTGGCGTGGTCGGCGGTCAGCAGGTGCTGGGCCTCCACCAGCGCGGTCAGGCGCGCGGTGTCGCCGTCGACGGCGATGCGGGGGTTGGTGATCTGGTGGGTGGTGTCCACCCGTCCGGTGAACATGGCCAGGATGGCGGTGACGATGGCGTCGCGCCCGGTCATCAGGGGCGGGCGCCCGCCCCATCGGGCCGCCGCGGGACGGAAGTCCAGTTCGGCGTCGGGGGCGAAGGCGGAGGCGAACAGGTCCTTGTCCTTCAGGTCTTGGCCGAGGCCGAAGCGGTAGAGCGCATCCACGATCTCGGTTCGGTCGCGCAGTTCCCGCGCGACGGCGACGGAGTCGGTGGCCGGTGCGGACACGGCGCGTCCATCGGTGCAGTACATGCGTGCTCCCGGGCAGGTCGGAGGGGGTGGGCGGTTCCACTCTCGACCGGGGAACATGGCGGATCAACGTGCCGCTGTGCAACGATCGTCAAGCCTGACTTAACAATTGGGGGAGATGTGCTGGAACGGCATGAGATCGAGGCGCTCCTCGCCCTCGCCGACGAGCTGCACTTCGGCCGCACCGCCGAGCGGCTGAACGTGTCCACCGCCCGGATCAGCCAGACGATCGCCAAGCTGGAGCGCCGCATCGGGGTGCCGCTGTTCAACCGCACCAGCCGCCGGGTGGAGCTGACGGAGGCGGGACGGCGGCTGGACGAGCGGCTGCGCCCGGCCTGGGAGCAGATCACCGGAGCCTTCGAGGAGGCCGTCGCCGCCGGCCGCGGCCTGACCGGCACCCTGCGGGTCGCGTTCGTCGGCGCCGCGGGCGGGCAGCTGCTGGCCGGGGCCGCCGAACTGTTCCGCGGGCGCCACCCCGACTGCGACGTCCGGCTCCGCGAGGCGCAGATGACCGACCTGATGCCGTGGCTGCGCGACGGCGAGACCGACCTGGCCCTGGGCACCTTCCCCATCGACGAACCTGGTATCGCCACCGGTCCCGTCCTGGTGTCGGAGGCGCGCATGCTCGCCGTGCCGATCGGGCACCCGTTCGCGCGCCGCTCGTCCGTCAGCCTGGAGGACCTGGCGCGGGCGCCCCTGCTCCAGCTTCCCGGCACGCTGCCCGACTCGCTCCGCCGCGACCGCACCCCCCAGGCCACGCCGTCCGGACGGCCGATCGCCCACGGCCCTTCGGCCGCCACCTTCAACGAGGTGCTCACCCTCATCGGTGCCGGCCGCGGCGTCTTCCCGGTCGGGGCCCAGGCCAGGCGCTACTACGCCCGCCCCGATGTCGCCTATGTCCCCTTCGACGATGCCCCGCCGCTGCGCTGGGGCCTGCTGTGGCGGGCCGACAACGCCACGGCGCGCGTCCTCGCCTTCGCCGAGGCCGCCCGCGACCTCCTCAACGCGGAGCCGGACGCCGCCGGTGTCCGTTCCGGGTAAGGGTTGCCAGGGCCTGTTGTAGTGATCTCGTTCGGACTTACTTTGCCTCGGTGGAGCTTGCGAGGGCGGGTGTCCTGTCTCGTTGAGCACTGCAGATTGCGGCCTACTGACCAGCGGTAGGTCAGGCTCGCCGGCATTCGCGGGTGTCTCGGGCTGCGGGGGTGTTGTTGCGGCGGAGAGATCGCAGCTGTTCGTCCCAGGGATCATGTTGTCGATCGGTTGGATGACCTGGGGGTTGTCAGTTGCGGCGGGAGGGATGGAGGGGCTTTCTCACCGAGGTTGGCTGTTTGCCGCGTGCAGAAGGTCGGGAGCCTGGTGCGGAGCGAAGTCCATGAGGTGTGCTGCTTGGGTTAGCTGGTCATCGAGGCTGGTGATGGCGCGGCGTTGCCGGAGGTAGGCGAGCCAGACGGTTTCGGGGTAGGTGACGAGTCCAACGCGGTCGGGGCTGGGGCGGTGGGGGTCGGGTGCATGAGACCACTGCAAGGTCGCTGAGACGGGACAAGGTGGACGCCGAAGCAGGTGAAGTGCAGCAACGTGTCTCACTCAGTGTGTTCAGGTGAATGCGTATGTGGCACAGTGTGGAGCGCAAACACCGCAAAGAAAATCCGCCAAGCCTCACCCCCGTATGAGGCGCAGAGAAAGGAGCGAACGTGACCCTCACCGATCCCTGCACCGGAGGCCGCGCCCATGAACGCCGACCACTCCTCCCACCCCGACGAGCGAGCTGACGGGCAATCCACCTGCGCCCCTGAAGCCCCACCCGCCACCCCGCTCTCCGTGCAAGCGCCCACCTTGCTCGGCGAACCGCTTCCCTCGGCCATCCCCTCGCCGGCACCGCCACCAAGATCGCCCAAACCATCACGAGCCCCGGAACCCGCGCCGTAGCGGGGCAGGGCCATGCAGCCACTCCCCGTGGACCGCAAGGCGGCGATCATGCCGAGCCGCCTCCGCAGGCGCGGAGCAAGTAATGCCGTATCTGACAGATACGGCCCGGCGGACCAGGTGCGGTCCGTTCGCGACGCTGCTCTCGTCCAGATCTGCGAGACGAGCTGCCGATGAGCGGGCAGGGCCGCCGGCGGCGCCGGAAGCAGGGCCGACGGCGTGAGAGCAGCGTGCGGCTCTCCCTGACCGCCGACGAGCACGCCGCGATCCGCGCGGCGGCAGCCCGACTCGGAATGGCGGTTAGCGCCTACGCCGGCGAGGTCGTGGTCGCCGTCGCCACTCAGGTCGAGCCGCCCGAATGGTCGCCGTGGCGCGACCTGATGGGCGAGGTCATGCGGGCCGCCGCGCAGAGCCGCCGGATCGCCGCCGACCTCGACCGTGCGGTCAAGGCGCTGAACGCGGACGGCCACCCCACCCGCACGCTGGAGGAGTGCGCCCGCGCCGCGGCGAACAGCACCCGCAACCTGGACGAGCTGGCCGAGGAGATCCGGAGCAGGCTGCGGTGATCGCGAAGGTGCGCCGCGGGCGGCGAGTGCGAAGCCTGCTCCACTACCTGTACGGGCCGGGGCGCTTCAGGGAGCACCGCGACCCGCGCATCATCGCCGGGTTCGACGATCCCGCCGCACTGGAACCCGGCCTGCGCGCCGACGGCCGCCGCGACTTCGACCGGTTGAGCGGCCTGCTGACCCAGCCCATGGCCCTGCTCGGTGACCGCAACCACGAGCGCCCGGTGTGGCACGTGCCGGTCCGCGCCGCCCCCGAGGACCCCGTCCTGTCCGACGTGCAGTGGGCGCGGATCGCGGTCGAGGTCATGGACCGGTCCGGTCTGGCCCCGGCCGGAGATCCGGACGCGGTCCGCTGGATCGCCGTCCGGCACGCCGACGACCACGTCCACATCGTGGCGACGCTGGCCCGCCAGGACGGCGTCCGGCCCGAGGTGTGGAACGACGCCTACCGCCTTCGCGACGCCTGCCGCGCCATCGAGCGGCGTTACGGCCTGCGGTCCACGGCTCCGGCCGACCGGACCGCCGCCCGCCGGACCAAGCGCGGCGAGGCCGAGAAGGCTGCCCGGAGCGGGCACGACGAACCGTCACGCGCCAGACTGCGCCGCCACGTCCAGACCGCCGCCGCAGCGGCATGGACCGAGGCCGACTTCTTCGCACGTCTGGAGAACGACGGCGTACTGGTCCACCGGCGGCTCGGCCGTCACGGCTCGGACCAGGCCACCGGCTATGCGGTCGCGCTGCCGGACGACCGCAACGCGGCGGGCCGGCCGGTCTGGTTCGGCGGCGGCAAGCTGGCGGCGGATCTCACCCTTCCCCGGCTTCGACAACGCTGGTCGCCCGCCGCCGGACCGGTGTCCGGACGGGACCTGTCGGAGCGGACCGTCCGGGCCTACCTGCGGATGGCGGTCCGGCAGGCCGCGGACCGGTCCCGGACCGCCGACTCCTTCTTCGCGCAGTTGGAGCGAACCGGCGTGCTGCTCCAGGTGCGCCACGGCGTGCGCGATCCTTCCCGTGTCACCGGCTACGTGGTGACCGTGCCGGATCACTTCGGGCCGCGCTGGTACGGCGGAGCCGAACTCGCCGCGGACCTGTCGTGGGAAGCGCTGTCGCATCGCTGGCGCACCGGGCAGAGCCCAACGGGCGGTACCGAGCCGTCAGCGGAGGAGCGTCGGGCGATCTACGAGGACGCGGCGAAAGCCGCCGCGCTGGCCACCGCCGAGGTCCGCCGCCACGCCGTCACCGCCCCGCACCGCGCTCACGATGCTTGCTGGGCGGCTGCCGACACCTTGCGTTCGGCCGCCATGGTCACCGGCAACCGGCATCTGCACAGGGCCGCGGACGCCTACGACCGGGCCGCCCGCGCCCCCTACGGCCGCATCCCGGCCCCCACTCCCGCTGGGAACCGGCTGCGCACCGCCGCCCGATTGCTCGCCATCACCGGGAGCGGCAAGGACACCGCCCTCCAGGTCTTCACCGCGCTGGTCGTCGCGCTGATGACCCTCACCGACGCGATCGCCGACTTGCACCACACGCAGCGCCGTCCCGACCAAGAGCGAGCGGCCCGTTCGGCTGCCGCCCGGCTGGCCCGTGCGTCGTCAGAACGCCCAACGGCTCCGCGGCACGCCGACCAGCCGCCAGTACCCCGACCGACCAACCTGGCGATGACCGATTTCCCCCGACCCTGGGCTCCATCGACCCGACCCGGCGTGACACGGGCCGGAGTCCGAAAGGACCCGCGCAAGAAGGGACCAACGCCATAGCCGCCCCGGCCCGGCAATTGAGCCTCGCGTCGAGGACGCCCCGTTTCTCGCCGGACGAGCCCGCACGGCTCACAGCGTCGAAGCAGCGGCACGTCCTACCCGGCTGACGAGGCCCAGCCGTCCCGCGTCCATGACCGCAGCTTCTCCGGATTCCGGACGGCCCAGATCCGGGTCACGCGCCCATCGGCGACATCGAACGCGGCCACGGTCAGGACGACGCCGGCGTGCTGGGCCACCAGACCCGGCGCGCCGTTGACCGACCGCTCCAGGATCTCAAGCCCCGGAACCCTGTCGGCCAGGGCGACCATGTACTGGGCGATGCGCGCGCCGCCCTCGATCGGGCGCAGGGCCGCGCCGACCGCGCCGCCGCCGTCGGCGGTCATCACGGCGGCCGGGTCGAGGATGCCGACGAGCGCCGTGATGTCCTTGCTCTGCCACGCCCGCTTGACGTGCCGGACCGCCTCGGCCTGCCCGACCGCCTTCACCGGAGCGCGTGCGGCGCCCACCCGCCGCCGGGCGGAGGCCGCCAGCTGCTTGCAGGCGGCGGGGGTGCGGCCGAGGACGCCGGAGATCTCGGCGAACGGGTACCGGAAGACGTCGTGCAGGACGAACGCCACCCGCTCGGCGGGCGTCATCGACTCCAGGACGACGAGGAAGGCCATGGTCACCGACTCGTCCAGCACCATCTGGTCGGCGGGATCGGCGCCGCCCTGCCCGTGGTCCCACTCGCCGCGGTCGGGCAGCGGATCGGGCAGCCAGGCGCCGACGTAGCGTTCCCGCCGGGCCCGCGCCGAGCCGAGCACGTCCAGGCAGATGCGGCCGGTGACCGTCGTCAGCCAGGCGCCGGGGGACACGATCTCCTCCTGCCGGCTGCGCGGCAGCGCGTACCAGCGCGCGTAGGCGTCCTGCACGGCGTCCTCGGCCTCGGCCAGCGAACCGAGCAGCCGGTAGGCGACGTTGATGAGCTGGCGCCGCTCACCGGCGACGCCGTCGGCCCCCGCCCCAGCCGTCCCCATGCCCCGGCACCCTCCTCGCCTTACCTTTCGCGCGCCCGCGTCGTCGGACCGGTGAGACCTTATCCATCTACCGCCTCCCGGGCGGGAAGGGGGACCCTGACATGGCGACCCAGGCGACGGCACGGCGCAACCTCTCGTTCCTGCAGATCGCGATCGCTCTGCAGACCTTGACCATCTTCCTTCAGGCGGTCTCCGCCGGACTGCTGCTGACCGCGTCCTACGGAGAGACGCTGCACAGCGCCGGAGCCCGCGTGATGTACGGGGCGTCGATGCTGTACGTGCTCGCGGCGGTGCTGGCGTGGAAGCCGGGCGGCGGCTCGCCCCGGCCCATCTGGTACGCGTCCGGCTTCCTCGCTCTGGCTTCGGCCCAGGTCGTGCTCGGCATCGCGCACGTCCCGTCGGTCCACCTTCCGCTGGGCGTTCTGATGTTCGGGCTGAGCGTGCTGGCGCTGGCCCGCCGCTAGGGTCGGCGGGGCCATGAGCCTTTACTGCAACCCCTCGACCGGCAAGAACTGCGCCATCACCCGCGCCAAAGCGGAATGGGACGGAAAGGCGAGCCACATCTCCGTTGCGCTGAGCGACGGCGACTGAAGGACCGTCGGCTTCCCAGGGGGAAGCCCGCCCCTGGGGCGTCTGCGGCGCGGTTGCGTTGCCAGCATCATGTGGAGCCACTGGAGCCGGACCCTCCTGCAAGGTTCGGCTCACTGAGAATCGGCCTGGCGGACGCCATCAGTGAGTCGAACCTGCTCACCGCTTCGGAGAAGCGGTCGCATGCGTGGACGCAGCATGTCGCGCGGCATGGGCTCGGTGAGGAGGAGCGGGACGCGCCGCGTCGCAGAAGCGAGGCGAGCAACTTTCGAGTACGACCTGGCCGAGCGCGAGCGATGTGAATCGGGGTGGTCGCCGCGGTGGCCGGTGGCGCGGCCGGGGCGGCGGGCGCGGCCTGCGGAGCGGTTGCCCGTTCGGGGGAGTGGAGCCGGGCGAGCTGCTGGGCGAACCTTCCCGCGGTGGCGGCTTCGAGGAGACGATCACCAGCGCCCGTGCGGGTGAGGAGCCAGTAGGAGCCGGTGAATTCGCCCCACCACATCAGGGCGTTGGGGAAGTGCCGGCGCAGCTCGGCGAGTACTCGTTCGGGGTCCGGCTCTTTCCGGGCCCATGGGGTCGGAGGCCGTGGGCGGGGCGGGACGTCGGGAAACCGCACCTGAACGGAGGGGCGCGAATAGTGATCGACGAGGGACTGACGGATGCTCGGAGTGCAGTGACTGGGCATGGTGCCGGCCTTTCTGGCGGTCAGCGGACGGGATGACGACGCTGCTCAGGAACGCGCCGGATCGGCTGTTTCCAGGGCGCGGACGATGTGCTCGGCAGCCTCCTGGAGGTCGAGCAGCGGGTGACGGCACGAGACGCCGTCGTCGCTGTGCCAGGCGAACGCTTCCTGGTTGACGTGGACTTTCAAGCCGCCGACCAGGACGACCGACGTGCCGGTGGGGTCGCTGTGGCGCTCGCCTTGGAAGCCGCGCACGGCGAGGAGCACCAAGAGCCGTTGCGCGGCGACGGCCGCATGCGGGGAACGACGCGAACGCGGCCACGAGGGCGGCAACGGCAGCGCGAACCAGGTCGCCTTGCCCGCGATCCGCCGTTCGCCGAGTTGCGAGCGCGAGAGGTGGCAGCCCCAGGCCGAGGACAGTGCCGCGACGATGCTCAGGCCCTTGCCGTGCCCGTCCAGCAGGTCGGCGGTCATGAGCCGGGGGAGGGCGTCGCGGCGGGAGTCGAAGACCGTGACCACCAACTCCGTGCGGGGGCGGGTCCGCGCCCACAGCCACAGTTCAGGCACGCGGACGGGGGCGAAGCGGGCGGGCGGCTTCGCGTGCAGAGAGGCGTTGGTGGCCAGTTCGCTGACGGCGAGGGCGCCGTCGTCGATCATTTCCCGGGGCAGGGCGAGAGACCTCATCGCCGAGGCCAGAACGGTCCGGGCGTAGGAGCTGCAACAGCCGTCAGGCGGGAGCTGCCAGGCGCAGCAACCGCCGAAGGGGAGATCTGCGGGCTTGCCATTGATCATTGTCGCCTCCGCCGAGGGGAAGATCCACTTTTCGGAGCGGAATCGGGAGGTCGGACCCGGGTTCCCCGCAATCGTGCACCGCGCGATTGGAATTCGCAATGCAGAAATTCAAAGTCGCCCGTTTGGTATTGGGATGTCTGGTTGCGCAGAGCCATCTACGATCGTCGCTACGTCAACACGACGGAGGAGGAGCGGGTGACCGACCTGAGGCGAAGCCCGACGGTGCGCCGTCGCCGGCTCGGCATCGAGCTGCGGAGGCTGCGCGACGACGCCGGGATGACGGCCCAGGAGGTGACCCGGGCCCTGGAGTGGTCGCCGGGCAAGGTGACCCGCCTGGAGAAGGCGCAGGCGGTCAAGCCGATGGTGGCCGACACGCGGATGCTGCTCGGGTTGTACGGCGTTCCTGAGGACGACCCGCGCTACGAGGGACTGCTGACCCTCACGCGGCAGGCCCGCCAGCGCGGTTGGTGGAACTCGTACAAGGACGTTCTGGACGACTCCTACGTCGAGTTCGAGGCCGGGGCGGAGAAGATCCAGACCTACGAGCTTTCGGTCATCCCCGGACTGCTGCAGACCCCGGCGTACGCCGCGGCCGTCAACCGGGGCCGCCTCATCCGCGACCCCGAGGAGAACGAGCGGTTGGTGCAGCTGCGCATGGAACGGCAGCGCCTCCTGACCCACCGAGACCCGCCCCGTCTGCGGGTGGTCATCGACGAGGCGGCCATCCTGCGGCCGTTCGGCACTTTGGACGATCAGCGCGAGCAGGTGCGACGGCTGATCGACACCGAATCGCTCGACCACGTCACCGTGCAGATCCTGCCGCTGGAGGTGGGGCCGCATCCGGGTCTGGCCGGACCGTTCGTCATCCTCGACTTCCCCGACGGCGACCCCAGCCTGGTCTACGCCGAGACCCAGCACCTCAGCGTGTATCTCGAAGAAAGCGTGGAGATCCAGCGCTATAGCATGGTCTTCCAGCATCTGAGCGCGACTGCCCTGAGCCCCGGCGAGAGCAACGCGTATCTGGCGCGGACGCTTGCGAGCCTCAAATGAAGAAGGTGCCCTCGTGACCTCCTCACCCGCGGGCGAGCCCGGGATCGTATGGCGCAAGTCCAGCCACAGCCAGGGGGGCAGCGGCAACTGCGTCGAGACCGCCCGCACCTCGGCGCACGGCATCCTGATCCGCGACTCCAAGGACCTTGGTGGCCGTCCGCTGGCGCTGCCGTCCGGCGCCTGGCGGACGCTCATCACTGCGATCAAGGACGATCAGCACGACCTGTGAAGGACGGGACCGGGACCTTTGCGGTCCCGGTCCTGGACGACCAACCGGGCGCCGAGATCGCGCAGCGGAGCCGCCACGGCGTGCCCGATGCCGTGGCGGCGCCGGCGATGACGGCGCCCGGCCGGTCAACCCCCGGAGGCGGGCTCCTCCACGGCCGTCGTCAGCGTTGGCGGGCCGGGCGGACGATGATCTCGTTGATGTCGACGTCGGCCGGTTGCGCGATGGCGTAGGAGAGGGCCCCGGCGATGGCGTCCGGTCCGATGGCGTTCGCCCGGTAGGCGACCATGGCCTCCGCGGCTCCGGGGTCGGTGATGGAGTCGGCGAGTTCGGAGGCGACCACGCCGGGCGAGATGGTCGTGACGCGGATCGAGGAGTCGGACTCCTGGCGCAGCCCCTCGGTGATCGCCCAGGCGGCGTGCTTGGTGCCGGAGTAGACGGCGCTGGTGGGGACGACCTCGTGCGCGCCGATGCTGGCGACCGTGACGAAGTGGCCCCCGCCCTGCGCGGCGAACACCGGCAGGGCCGCGGCGATGCCGTGCAGCAGTCCGCGGACGTTCACGTCGATCATCCGGTCCCACTCGTCCACCAGCAGGGAGTCCAGCCGCGACAGCGGCATGACCCCGGCGTTGCTCACCAGGACGTCGACCCGCCCGTGGCGGTCGCGGGCGGCCTCGACGAAGGCGTCGAGGTCTGCGCGGTCGGTCACGTCCAGCCGCACCGGATGCACGGTGCCGCCGGAGCGGGCGGTTTCGGTCGCGATGCGTTCGGCCAGTGCCTTCAGACGGTCCATCCGCCGGGCGCCCGCGACCACGTGGTGCCCTTCGCGGGCCAGCCGGGCGGTGATGGCTTCGCCGATGCCGCTGCTGGCCCCGGTCACCAGGACGACTTTGCGGTCGGTCGCATTCGAGTTCGTTGGCATGGCCCCGACTCTGGCCGGGGCGGTCGGCGCGCGGAAGGACGCCGTCCTCCTGGGAGCAGCGCACCCAGGAAGACCGGTGATCCGCGATCTAGCATGGGCCGCATGACATCCTCCGACCTCGGCGACTACCTCAGGGCCCGGCGGGCGCAGGTCACCCCCGAGCAGGTCGGGCTGCCCAGCACGGGGTACCGCAGGGTCCCCGGCCTGCGGCGTGAGGAGGTGGCGGCGCTGGCCGGAGTCAGCGCCGACTACTACGTCCGGCTGGAGCAGGGCCGGGAACGTTCCCCGTCGGCCCAGGTGATCGAGGCCCTGGCCGTCGCGCTGCGCCTGCCGGAGGACGGCCGCGGGCACCTGTTCCGGCTGGCCGGGCTCGGGCCGCGCGCCGGGGCCGCAGCCGTCAGCGACCGCGTCGACCCGAACCTCCTGCAGCTCATGGCCGCCTGGCCGAGCAACCCGGCCGTCGTCTACAACCGCGCCTACGACGTGATCGCCTCGAACGCGATCGCCGACGCGCTGTTCGACGGCTGGCCGCACTCGCGCAACCTCATGCTGGTCGTGTTCACCGATCCGGCCGCGCGGAGCTTCTACCGGGACTGGCATGACGTCGCGCAAAACGCGGTGGCCGGATTCCGGCTCGGCTACGGCCAGGCACCCGACGATCCGCGGATCCGCCGAGTGCTCACCGAGTTGCTCGAACGGAGCCCTGAGTTCGCCCGGTTGTGGGCCCGGCACGACGCTCGTGGCAAGGCGCTGGAGAGCAAGCGCTTCCAGCACCGCGAGGTCGGGCCGCTGACGTTGTCGATGCAGACCTTCGACGTCCGCTCCAGCCCCGGCCAGGAACTCGTCATCTACCACGCGGAGCCGGCCTCGACGAGCAGCGAGGCCCTCATGCTGCTCGGCTCCTTGGCGGCCACGTCATCCCAACGGGCCTGAGGACGCACGGTCCGCTGAAACACCAGCGCCTGCGGCGACCAGCGGGCAGCCGGCCGCGGTCGATCGGCGGTCCGGTCAGGGCGGACACCTGATATCGAGATATCGTGGTGTGTCGGAGCGTCTGGCGAGAGAGGTGGCCCATGGCCGCGACGGCAGGACCGGGTTCGGATGACCTGATCGAGGTGTTCAAGGCCCTCGGCAACCCCGCCCGTTTGCAGATCATGCAGTGGCTCAAGGATCCCGACGCGCACTTCGGCGAGTACGCGCCGATCGCGGACCGCCAGTCGGTCGGCGTGTGCGTCACGCACATCCAGGCGAAGTCGGGCCTCGCGCAGTCGACCGTTTCCAGCTACATGAGCACGCTGGAGCGGGCGGGACTGGTGCACGCCACCCGGGTGGGCAAGTGGACCCACTACCGGCGCGATGACGAGCGGCTGGCGCAGGTGGCGCGGTCGATCGGCTCCGCCATCTGATTGACACATCGGAATATGTCGATATGATCTTTCCATGTCGACCTTCGATGACGCCCCCACCGCCCTGATCGTCCACGCTCACCCCGAGCCCCACTCGTTCAGCACGGCCCAGATGGCCACCGCGGCCCAGGCCCTGCGCGATGCCGGGTACCGGGTCGAGGTCCTCGACCTCTACTCCGACGCATGGGCCCCGACCCTCGCCCGCGAAGAGTTCGCCCCGGTGGAGGGCCACTTCAAGCCGCAGGCCGAGCAGCAGCGCGCGGTCAAGGACGGGACGCTCGACGCGACGGTCAAGGCCCATCTCGACCAGCTGCTCGCCGCCGACCTGCTCGTGCTGTCGTTCCCGCTGTGGTGGTTCTCGCTGCCGGCCATCCTCAAGGGGTGGGTGGACCGGGTCTTCGTGATGGGCGCCGCCTTCGGCGGGGACTACGGACTCTTCGGCGACGCGGCGCTCGCCGGAAAGCGGGCGATGCTGCTGCTCACCACCGGCGGCCCCAGTGAGTCGTTCCGGCCTGGCGGCGCCTTCGGCGCGATGGAGGACTTCCTGTTCCACATCCACCGCGGGATGCTGGAGTTCGTCGGCTACCAGGTCCTCGATCCTGTGGTCACCTACGGACCGGCCCGCATGACCGACGAGGAAAGGGCGGCGGCGCTGGACGCCGTCAGAGGGTCTGTCGCGCTCGTCGCGGCGGAGTCGCGCCCCAGCGCCGCTGTTGGTTGATCTCGACGCCGAAGGCCAGGACCCCGGCCATGTCGCAGCGCAACGCGCCTCTTTCCGTTGAGGGCAGAGGACATCTCGATCAGTCGCCGCACGGTGGCTTAGATTCGGGTTGCGCGTCGGTAGGGTGCCAGGTCGGTAAGCCTGGTCCCCGAACAGGCGGGATGGGCCTGGCGTTCGTGGTCACCTGAACTGTCGCTTGTCCGGTCGCGTCAATCTCATTCGCAGGACGTGTACGGCGGAAGGCGTCAGGCCGGTGGGTTCCAGCCGACGATGGGGGCGGCCTGGCGCAGGACGAGGTTGGGCCCCAGGCGGCCGGTGGTCCACATGCCCGCGTCGCGGAGGGCGGCCAGCAGCGGGTTCCTCGTCTGGGAGAGGCGGGAGATCTGGCGGGATCTGGCCATGATCGTCGCCGTTCGGGCCAGCCGTGCCGCGGTGTACCCGGCGGGCCCGGCCCCGTTGGAGATCTCGTGTGCGAGCGTCACGCCGTCCTCGATCGCCTGGCAGGCGCCTTGGCCGAGGTTGGGCGTCATGGGGTGGGCCGCGTCGCCCAGCAGGACGATCCGGCCGCTGTGGAAGGCGGGGAGCGGGCGTGGCATGAAGTAGATGTCGTTGCGCAGAATCCGTGCGGGGTCGGCCTGGTCCAGCAGTTCGGGGATCGGGTCGTGCCAGGAGCCGAAGAGGCGCTGCAGTTCGCGCTTCTCGTCCGGTGCCGTCGTCCCCTCCGGGGCGGGCGCGGTGGCGTAGCAGTAGACCTGGCCTCCCGCGATCGGGTTGACGCCGAAGACCAGCCCGCGGCCCCAGGTCTCGGAGAAGGAGCCGTTCCCCAGCGGGTCGCGGGTCAGCAGCCGCCAGGCAGTCAGGCCGGTGTGACGCGGCTTGGGGTGGTCGGGGAACAGGGCGGACCGCACCCGGGAGCCGATGCCGTCGGCGGCGACGATCAGGTCCGCGTCCTCCTCGCCGTGCGAGGTGACCACCGCTCCGCTCGGTGAGGCCGATTCGACCGTGACGCCCAGGTGGATCTCCGCCGGGTTGAGCAGGTCCTGGAGCAGGTCGACCAGCGTGGCGCGCAGCAGGACGACGGTCGGGTCGCCGAATCGTTCGGCGGCGGCCTCGGCGCTGGTACGGCTGAGCCAGCCGCCGCTCGGCCGCCGTATCCCGCCGTCACCGGCGAACGTCGCGAGCTTGCGGACCCGGTCGCCGATGCCGAGGGTGTCCAGGGCGCGCAACGCGTTGGGCATCATGGCCAGTCCGGACCCGACCGGCTCCAGCGTCGGGGCCCGTTCCAGGACGCGCACCGTCCAGCCGCGGCCCTTGAGCGCCGCGGCGGCCGTCAGCCCGCCGATCCCGCCGCCGATCACGATCGCCTTCATCGCACCTCCACACTACGGATGTAGTGAGACTATGGGTGTAGTGCACACTACGCAAGTAGTGTGTCCGCCATGAGATCGCCGCGAGCCGAGCTGGTCGCCGAGACCGCCATCACGCTGCTGGCCGAGCGGGGGATGCGCGGGCTGACCCACCGTGCGGTGGACGAGGCCGCCGCGCTGCCGCCGGGGGCCGCCTCCAACGTCGCGCGCACCCGCGCGGCCCTGCTGCAGCTGACCCTGGAGCGCCTGAACGAGCTTGAGGACCGGCAGTTCGCCGCGCTCGGCATCGCGCCCGTCCCAGACCGGCGGGAGGCCGCGATCGACCTGGTGACGAGGTTGCTGCACGGGCAGATCACCCAGGACCGGCGGCGCACGCTGGCGCGCTACGAGCTGGCTCTGGAAGCCACCCGGCGCCCGGAGCTGCGGACGCTCTACGACGCCAGCGGCCGGCACTTCCGGGAGCCGGCGGTGGCGCTGATGGCGGCGCTGGGGTCCGCCGACCCCGAGACCGACGGACGCCGCCTCGTGGTCTATGCCGAGGGCATCATCTTCTACGCGCTCGCCGGCGCCGGCGCCGATCCGACGACGGACGAACTGCACCGCGACGTGACCAGCTTCTTCGCCGGTCTCTCACTCCGGCACTGATCGGCCCCATGCACAACCGCCACACCGTCCCGATCTCTCGCGACTTCGAACGGCAGATCCCACACCTCCCGGCAATCGCACATGGACCGGAAGCGGGGCCGGTCGGGGGAAGCGGACGTGAAGCGAGGGCGGCTGGTGGTCCAGCCGCTTTTGGGCGATGTCAGTCGGCCGAGTCGTTCCAGAGGATCTGAACGCGCTGGGGGTCGTCGCGATCGACCAGGCACGCGTAGTCACGGTGCCCGGCGGCGACACGGGCCACGTCGTAGTTCGAAGTCGCCATAACGCTGTCGGCTTCGTAGTCGGCCTTGCCGGGGATGCTCACGCGGACCTTGAAGCGATAGACGGTCCTGCGCGAAGTGGTGCTCCCGGTGTCCTGAACACGAAGAATCCGCAGCGTGCAGCTCTCGGCTCGGTCCCGATCGACCTTGCTCTTCTCCTCGTCGCTCTCATCGGCCACCAACAGGTAGACGATGATGCCGCCGAAGAACAAGGTCATGAACGCCCCGAACGCAGCGGCGACGTAAGTGGCGGCCCTACCGCCGTCGGTGATGGCGATCAAGAGGCTTCCCGCCAGGACGGCCAAACCCAGCAGCAGAAAAACGCCGAAGAACAGGACACTCCAGATCATTTGGTGACACTAGCGGAAAGGCGATGACGATGGGGACCGTGAACGGCTGTCTCCAATCACGCTCACCGGTTAGTGCGTCGTCTCATTTGGTGGCAGGTGGCAGGTGAGCGCGGCGGCAGTGGTTCGTCCAAGACGCCGTATGCTCGAGTGTGGGCTCGGGCTTGCCGTGGTCGAGCCGATTCGGGCCTGGCAGCCCCGGCCGCGTCGAACTCATCAGCAGCGCTCGCCACGGCCGGTTCAACAAACCATCGCCAATCAACGCCCGCCTCCAAAGAGCCTGCGAACAGCACGAATTCGACGCTGGCGAACGTAGTTGCATTCGTGTCAGTTGTACTGCGGTTCGGGACGCGACCAGGTCACCGAGGTGCCCGCCGGGCAGGCCACGAGCGAGAAGTACTTGGAGGTGTAATACTCGTAATTGCCGTGTTTGACGGAGCCGTCGCTGCACCTGGCCTGGGTCTGGTACACCCGCGCGTCGGCTGGTCCCGCCCAGCAGTGGTAGCTGGCGGTGCGGTCGTAGCTGTGGTCCTCGCAGGTCTGCCCTTTGTAGGTGAAGGAACGGGCGGGCTTTGAGGAGGTGCCGCCGCTGGCGGCCGTGGCGGTGAGGGGAACCGCGGCCGCCAGGGCGAGAGCGGTGGCGCCGAGTGCGAGTGAGAGCCGGCGTCGTGGCATGGGAGCCTCCGTGTACTGGAACGGTGCTGGTCTGTGACCAGGCTCCTTGGGCAGGCGGGACAGGGCCACTGCCTGGCATGGACACGCCAGTGCTTGAACCTTCACTGAGCCGTCGCCGCACCTGCGCCCCGAAGCCCACCCCACCATCAGTGCATCCGGTCGCTCGCACAGGATGCGCTGCGGAACCACGGTCGCCTTCACGTCTGGTCCAGGACCATGCCGGGGCATCGGGATCGAGGTCATGGGCGACGTGGAGCATCGCGGCGTGAGCGGTCACCCGCGATGGTCGTTCACAGTGCGGCGCAGGGCGCTCCGCTCCTGGGCACCGGCCGTCTGAACTGCGACGACCGGGTTCCTCGGAGGCGGGTGCCCGTGCGCCGCCACGTGGTGGACGCTTCTTTCGGCAGTCCCTCAGGCTCGACGCCCTGAGAACGTCCCGGCGGACACGCCATTCCGCCGCCGGGGCCCGCGCTGCGCGCCGCTCCTCACCGCCTGCTCGGCAGATCAGGGGAGATAGCCTCCGAACATCCAGGCGCTCGTATAGGCCCGCACCTTGAACGTTCCCAAGACCTCGAACTCGCCGGTGTTCAGATCGACGACGGAGGCTCGGCTCGCCGTGGCGGGGACCTCCTGTCGCCCCGGTGCGGTCCTGCTCGGGCGCGGCGGACCGTTTCGATCGGACACGTCCGCGACGGTGAAGACCTTCGACGGCCCCGCCCAGCCGCGGATGCTGAGCACCCGTCCTCCGCCCAGCCGGGTCGGGAGCGTTCTGGTGACCTTGCCGGTGCGCGTATCCACCAGCAGAATCCGCTTGAGTCGCTGGTCGGTGGCGAAGAGCGTCCGCCCGTCCGGCGACAGCAGGTTGGCGCCGCCGGCGCCGGTCAGGTCGACGCGCGGGTCGAGCCGCACGCGGCTGCGCACCTTGCCGTCCGGTCCGGCCAGCGCCAGGCCCGTCGCCCTGAACCCGCCCTCGGCCAGCACGATGGTGGAGGCGTCGCGACTGAGGCCCGCCACCCGCGCCTTGGGCAGCGCCGTCACCGTTCCCGTCGTGGTGTCGGCGAGGACGCTCCGCACGATCTCCGGATCGCCGAAGGTGAGGGCGAGCCGCCGCCCGTCCCCGGAGAAGCTCAGGGCGCTGTGGTTCTTTCGCAGCTCGGCGAGCGGCACCGGCAGGGCGAGCGGAGTGATCCGGCCCGAGGTCAGCTCGCGGACCACGAACCGCTCGCGACCCGACTGGTAGTAGGCGATGCGCCGCCCGTCGGGACTGATCTCCAGCGGAGCGCTCGCGTTCATGTAGTCACCGGTGCTGGTCGAGTACGCGCCGATCCCGTCGGCCAGGCGCCACTGCTTCCCGGAGCGGTCGACCAGCCGCCACTGCCCGCAGTCGCCCTTGGACGACGTGCCTTTCGATCCGCCCTTCTGCCCGCAGTAGTCGAGGAAGGCGAACCGGATCGGCGCGACGTTCTTCGTCGGCAGCGGTCCGGGCAGCGGCCCGGGGTTCAGGACCTCGCCGGGGGGTGTGATCAGCGGACCGGCGGGCGGTACGGGCGCGGCCCGCTCGCCGGTGGTCAGCACGGAACCGGCGACGATCACGGCGACCGCGCCCACGGCGGCGGCCGGCGCCGCGATGAGGCGGGTGCGCCTGCGGCGTCGGGCCCGGGTGATGACGCGTCCGGCGAGGTCGGGGCTCGGGGCGGGGGCCTGCTCGGCGAGTTCTCGCAGGACGTGGTTCAGGTGGGGGCTCATCGGGTCACCTCCGTGCTCTGGGCGTCGGTCAGCAGGTCGGCCAGTCCCGGTTCCAGGACGCGCAGCCGGTCCAGCGCGCGGCGGGTCTGGCTCTTGACGGTGCCGACCGAGCAGCCCAGCAGCCGCGCGGTCTCGGCCTCGGAACGGTCCTCGTAGAAGCGCAGCACGATCACGGAGCGCTGCTTCGCGGTGAGCCTGCCCAGCGCCTGCCGCAGCACCATGGTGCGCAGCGCGCCGTCGGCGAAGTCCGGGGCCCCGTCCGGTTCCGGCGGGTCCGCGCTCGGATGGTCTCCGTGCCTGCCCCGTCGCCGCCACCAGCTGATGTGCTCGTTGTGGAGCGCCCGGCGGACGTAGGCTTCGGGGTCGCCCGCTTCGGTCACCTTCCGCCATCGCGGCGCGACCTTGACCAGCGTGCTCTGCACGAGGTCCTCGGCGAGATGCCCGTCCCCCGTCAGCAGGTACGCCGTTCTCAACAGGGCCTGCCCTCGCGCGGCCACGAACTCCGGCAGGCCGTCATAAGGCGCCATTCGTCCTCCTTGTCACCCGTTACACACGCCAGGGGACGGGCGAAGGTTGGCGCTTCGAGGGACGTTTCCGTCCGCGCGGGCGGCTGTGGAGGCCGGCATGCCTCGACCCGGATCGTGAGCGGGGCCCGACAGGAGGCTCAGCCGCGAAAGCTAGGTGACCAGCCCGTTGCGGTACGCGTAGACGACGGCCTGCACGCGGTCGCGCAGGTCGAGCTTGGTGAGGATGCGCGACACGTAGGTCTTGACGGTCTCCTGGCTGAGCACCAGCGTCGCGGCGATCTCGCTGTTGGACAGGCCGTCGGCGATCAGGCGCAGCACCTCCAGCTCGCGGGGCGTCAGCGCGCTCTCGGAGGCGTCCCCGGCGGGACGGATCCGCGCCGCGTACCGGCCGACCAGCTGCCGCGTCACCTCGGGCGCCAGCAGCGCGGCGCCGCTGGCGACGGTGCGGATGCCGTGCAGGAGCTGCGCGGGCGGGGCGTCCTTGAGCAGGAATCCGCTGGCCCCCGCGCGCAGCGCCTCGTAGACGTACTCGTCCAGGTTGAACGTCGTCACCACCAGCACCTTGACCGGGTCCTGGACCCCGGCGCCGGCCAGCAGGCGGGTCGCGGCGATGCCGTCGAGGACCGGCATCCGCACGTCCATCACCACCATGTCCGGCCGCAGCCGCCGGGCCAGCTCGACCGCGGCGCGCCCGTCCCCGCACTCGCCCACCACCTCCAGGTCGGGCTGGGCGTCGATGATGGTCGCGAAGCCGGTGCGGATCAGCGCCTGGTCGTCGCAGACCAGCACCCGCACCGGCGCGGTCACGACGAGCCTCCCGCCGGGATGCGCGCCCGCACGACGAAGCCGCCGCCGGTGCGGGCGGCCGCGCTGAACTCGCCGCCCAGGGCGTCGACCCGCTCGCGGAGCCCGTCCAGGCCCCGCCCGCTCCCGCCGGGGGACCCGGCCCGGTTCGCCGGGCCTTCGGTGCCGACCTCCACGGTGATCTCCTTCTCGCCGTAGCGCACCCGGGTGACGGTGGGGTGGCCGTGGGCGTACTTGAGGGCGTTGGTCAGGGCTTCCTGCACGACCCGGTAGGCGACGAACTCGGCGCTGCCGGCGGACTCCGCGGGCTCGCCCTCCTCGGTGAACTCCACCGGCTGCCCGGCCTGGCGCGTCTGCTCCACCAGCGTGCGGAGGTCGCCGGTGGAGGGCGTCCTGGCGTAGTCCGGGCGCGTGACGCCGTGGTCGGGGTTGAGCAGGTCGAGCAGGTGCCGCAGGTCGGCGATGGCCCGCCGGCCGGTGTCGGTGACGGCGTTCAGGGTCTGGTCGAGCCGGTCGGGCGCGGCGGTCAGGTACCGTGCGGCCTCGGCCTGCACGACCATCGCGGTCACGTGGTGGGTCACGACGTCGTGGAGTTCGCGGGCGATGCGCGTGCGTTCGGCGGCGCGGGTGTTCTCGGCGACGCGGAGGCGGTGCTCGGCCTCGGCGAACCGCGTGGACCGCAGCCAGGACCCGGCGCACCAGGCGGCGGCCAGGGCCAGGTAGAACACCACGTACCCGTCCGGCCGCTCGGCCCCGCCGAGCCGGTCGAGCGCGACCGCCAGCAGCGCGTACGCCCCGGACAGGACGACCACCGCGGTGCGCCGGCGGTGTTCCAGATGGGCGCCCGCGCTCAGCAGCGCGATGGGCAGCGCGGTCCCCGCGGCCATGTGGTAGCCGCGGAGTTCCGCGATGACGAACCCGAGCGACACCAAGGCCAGGCACGCCGCCGGCCAGCGGCGGCGCACGGCGATCGGCAGGCACAGCAGGGCGAGCGCGACGATGGCCAGCGCGTCGAAGGGGCGGGGCGGGAGTTCGCCGACCTGGGTCTCGTGGCCGCGGAACGCCGGCAGGAACGAGGTGACGACGAGCAGCAGCGCGAGCGGGAGGTCCCGGACCGTCACATCCCACCGCCGCCACAGGGCCGGGAGCCGCCGCAGGTCGATCACCGGGCAATGCTAGCGGCCGCGGCGGGCGCGCCGCCCTTGCGGGAGACCAGGTTGCCGCGCCTGCGGGCCAGCCACAGGAACACGATCGTCAGCAGGATGCCGATGACGACGGTGAGCGGGCTGGCCTCCGGGCCGAACTTGCCGCCGGTGAGCAGGTCGGGACCCGTCAGCTCGCCGCGCAGCAGCCCGTCGTTGTCGCCGTTGCCCGACACCGCGGTGCCGAAGACGCCGGCCTGGACGAAGTTCCAGCCGAAGTGCAGGCCGATGGGCACCCAGAGGTTGCGGGTGGCGGCGTACGCGGCGGCGAGCGTCGCGCCGGCCGACAGCGCGATGGCGATCGCGCCCCACACGGTGGCGTCCGGGTTCGCCATGTGGAACAGGCCGAACAGCGCGCTGGTGAGCACCAGCGACCACCACGTGCCGAAGCGCTCCTCGGCGATCCGGAACAGCACGCCGCGGAACATCAGCTCCTCGGTCACCGAGGCGGCGGCCATGAAGCCGATCAGGCCGATCGGGGCCGCCACCTCCCCGAAGCCGTCGACCCGGTAGCCGCCGTTGAAGGCGATGTTGCCGATGACGGCCGCGAACCACGCGGCGCCGATCACGATGCCCGCGGCCGTACGGCTGACGGCGCCCTTGGCGGCGATCTCGGCCGGGGCCCGGTGCTCGGACCACCGCACGGCCCAGGCGTACACGAACACCGCGAGCACGGCCGTCACCAGACCGACGACCAGGCTCAGAACGGCGTTGTCCTGCGCCGCCACGATGACCTGGCCGCCGATGAAAGCGACCGCCGTGACGGGCAGGAGCTGCTTCAACAATCTCATGACGACTCCATGCGAGACCTCGATGCGGGATTCCGCGGCCGGTTCACCGCGACCACTGGAACGCTAGGGAAACGGCGACCCGCGATCTTCCCCGCGCGGAGGACATTCGCCTGTAGCTCGCATGGGGGACAAGGGACGCAACGCGCCCCGGCATCTCGCCGCATTCCGAAGGCACACGATGCGGCCATCCCGAACACGGCCTGCCGCGGCGACGGCATTCGTTCGGTGCCTCAGGGTCGCAGGCGCGCGGCCAGGACGGCGATGTCGTCGGGAAGCGGCACCTCCGCGCCCAAGCGCGGAAGCGCGTCCAGGAGTTGCTGGGCGCTGTGGGGGCTCGCGCGGGTGAACTCGTCCAGGTGGGCCAGCAGGGCGGCCTCCCCGGTCATGCCGCCCGCCGCGTCGTCCAGTGGCTCGCCGACGGTGGGGTGGTCCTCGACCAGGCCGTCGGTGTAGAGCAGCAGCGTGCCGGCCGCGGGCAGGGCGACGGTGGTGACCGGATAGGTCTCGGTGGTGGCCACGCCCAGGGGCAGCCCGATGTCCAGCTTTATGAGCTGGGCGGGCTCGCCGGGCGTCAGCAGGACGGGATGGGGATGCCCGGCGCAGCAGCCGCGCACGGTGCCGCCGCGCCGGTCCAGCACCAGGTACAGGCAGGTGACCAGCAGCGGGTCGTCGGTGCGGGTGTTGAGCTGGTCCAGCAGGTGATTGGTGCGGGCCATGACCTGATCGGGCGGGTGGCCCTCGACGGCGTAGGCGCGCAGCGCGATGCGGATCTGCCCCATGAGCGCGGCGGCGTGCACGTTGTGGCCCTGCACGTCGCCGATGACCAGGGCGATCAGCCCGTCCGGCAGCGGGATGACGTCGTAGAAGTCTCCGCCGACCTGCAGCCCGAAGGAGGCGGGCCGGTAGCGGTAGGCGAGGTCGAGCCCGGCGGTGTGGGCGCGCGTCAGCCCGCAGCCCAGGACCGACCCGGGCAGCATCCGCTCCTGCACCTGCTGGACCAGGTGGTGCTCGGCGTCGCGGATGCGGCAGCGGTCCAGCGCCTGGGCCAGCAGCCCGGCGGTCATCAGCAACTGGGCCTGCTGGCCGCCGTCGATGTGGCGCGGATGGGAGAAGTCGAGCAGGCAGGCGACGGGGGCGCCGTGGCTGCTGGGCAGCGGCAACGCCGCCCAGGCCCGCGCCTGGCTGCGGTTGACCACCGGCTGGAACAGCGGATAGCGGGCCAGCAGCGCGGCCGGGGAGTCGGCGAACACCGGCGTGCGGCGGGCGAGGGCGTCGGTCAGCGGAGCGGGCACCGACAGCGGGAACTCGCGCACCCGCCGCAGGGTCCGCTCGGTGTGGCCGGCCGAGGCCAGCACCCGCATCCGGTCGCCGGAGCGCTCGACCACCAGGATGCCGTTCGCCCCGAACACCGGCAGGGCCTTGGCGACGGCGCCGGCGAACTCCGGCACCGTGGCGGCGGTGGCCAGCGCCGCGCTCAGATCGCCCGTCGGCGCGGTCCGGCACGGCCGCTCCGACGGCGGCGCGGCATTGGCGGCGGACAGGGCCGGCGCGGTGGCGACGCGCTCGGCCAGCAGGCGGACGAACCGCCGCTCGACGTCGTTGAACGGGTCAGGGGGCGCGGTGCCGCCGGAACCGAAGCGGATCAGGCACAGCACCCCCCATACGCGTCCGTGGACGTGCAGCGGCACCGACCCGCACGCGAACGACTCGGGGGTGCGGCCGGCCAACGCGGGATAGCGGGCCGCGCGGTCGGCGGCGCCGTCGACCCACACCGGGCGGCCGGTGCGCACGGCGTCGGTCACCGGCAGCCGGGTCCGCATCTGCAGCGGTCCGCGGACCCGGCACAGCGACTCGGGCGCCTCGTACAGGGCCGCGATGGACAACGTCTGGTCGGTGAGGTCGCGCACCGCCAGCATCCCGCCGACCGGGCCCAGGCAGGACCGGGCGGCCTCCACGGCCGTCACCAGCATCTGCTCCAGCCCGTCGACCCGGGCCAACCGGACGGCCACCTGCTCCAAGGCCACAAGATATTCACGCGCGCGCGGCACCCCGCCTCCTCGCCGTCGGCGGCACGCCGTGCACAGAACCGTCACGTTCGGTAGCGGTCGCGCCGCTGTCCTGGCCGTGCCGGCGTGGTACGGCCGTGCCCCCCGGCGGTGTCACTGTAGGTCAAGCGATGGTTACGAGAAGGTGGTATCGAAGAAAAGGTCCAGCTCGCCGGCGGTCGCGGACCATCAGCGCCCCGCCTTCCCGATCACGCAAACGATCCAGAGGCGTCTCGGCGAAACGGTTGCGGAACGTCATCGGTCTGCTACACAGGCAGGAGCCGGGTTGCAGGGACCCGGCATCGAGGTGAGCCCATGCCCCAGTTCAGCCCCGACAACGACGATCTCGCTCCTCGGCTTCGCCCTCCGCTCTCCCTCCGAGGCCCCGCTTCGGCCGGAGGCGCGTTCCCCTCCGGCCTGTTCGCGCCGCGGCGGCCCGACCAGCAGCTGGTGGTGGAGATCGAGTCGCAGGCCCGATGCGTGGTCGCACGCGCGGTCGGGCAGATCGACTACTGCACCGCCCCGCTGCTGCGCCACCGGCTCCTGGCGGCCACTCTGCCCGGCCCCGGAACGTCCGTGCCGCCGCGCCTGGTGGTGGACCTGTGCCGGATGACCTTCTGCGACTCCTCGGGCATCGGCGTCCTGGTGGCGCTGCTACGCCATCTGCGCGCCGCCGACGGCGACCTGGCGCTGGCGCACGTCCCCAGCGCCTACCGCTACCGCCTGCGCCTGCTGGGACTGACCGACCACCTGCGGTCCTTCCTGACCCTGGCCGACGCCATCGACCACCTCACCCGCCCACCGGACGATCGCCCCACCGCTCCGCCGGACCGGTGACGCGGGGCCCGGCGCGCACGACGGCTCCGCGTTCATGCAGCCTCCCGACGGCACTCTTCCCGCTGGAAACGACGCCGGTAAGCAGGGCCTTTCACGACCGGCGGCGCGGCTGGCGGCGGCGCTTGGGAGCAGAGGGCTTTTGCGCGGGCTTCTTGCGGGCGGGCTGCTGCTGGGAGGCGCGGCCGCGGGAGCTGTTGGGGGTGCGGCCGCGGACGATGCCGATCAGCTCCTCCATGAGGTCGGTCGTCTCGGCGTCGAGCCAGGCCAGGCCGATCTGGGACTGGGGGGCGTCGGTCACGGCGCGGTAGGTGAGGTCCCGGCGGTGGTGGAGGCGGGCCAGGGACTGGGGGAGCGGCAGGACGCCGCCTCCCGCGGCCACCAGCTCGACCGCCTCGGCGGTGCTCTCGGGGCGGGTGAAGGCGGGCTGCCCGGGGCGGTCCCGCCAGGGCAGGACGTCGTCGAGCGGCTCGAACACGTCCTCGTCGGCGAGGTCGGCGAGCTCCACCTCCTCGACCGCGGCCACGGCGTGGTCCTTCGGCACCACCACCACGGTGGTCTCCAGGTACAGCGGGATCACATGGAGGCCCTCGCGGTCCACGGGCAGGCGCAGGAACGCCGCTTCCGCGCCGCCGTCCCGCAGCAAGGGGACGATCTCGGCGGCGGGCGTCTGGACCAGCCGGAGCGGCACCTCCCGCACCCGCTCGGCCCACACCCCGGCCCATTTCGCCGGGGTCACCCCCGGCACGTAGGCCAGCCGGAACTCACCGTTGCTCACCTCATCAGCCTAGCCACGTCCGGACGGCTCCCTCACGCTGGCTACCCTTGAGGTCATGAGCACGTCCAGGGCGAAGGCCCCGCAGACCATGAAGCCCGTGACCGCGGCCAAGAAGCTGGGGATCCTGCTGTCGGCAGCGCCCGCCGAGTTCCAGGAGGGCCCCGTCTCCCGGGACGAGCTGAACGCGCTCCAGGCCGACCCGCCCGCCTGGCTCGCCGAGCTGCGCCGCGAGGGCCCCCACCCCCGCCAGGTCGCCGCCGCCAAGCTCCGCGTCTCCGTCTCGGGCCTGGCCCGCGCCGGCATCACCGAGCCCCTCACCACCGCCGAGATCGAGGCCCTGAAGGCCGAGAACCCCGAGTGGCTGGAACGTGAGCAGGCCATCCAGGCCGAGGTCCGCAAGGAGGAGCTCCGCCTCAAGGAGCAGCGCGCCAAGGCCTGACCCGCCTGGTGCCTCCGGGCGCAGGCGCGTGGACGGCATGGCCCGCCCGCCCGGCGAGGCCGGTTCCCGTGGCCCGGCGCCGGCTTGACCTCGGCCTGCGCGCGGTCGCGGGTGAAGGCCCCGCGCAGCGGCGAGCGGAACTCCGGAAGGGCGGATACCCTCCCGGCATGGCCCGGCCCCCTCGCACCCCGAAGACCATCACGCGTCTGGTCGACGGTCTGGTCCACGTCTACGACCTGGAATCCGAGGTCCGGGGAGTGCTGCCTTCGATCGCGGCGTTCCGGCCGTCCCCCGGCGACCGAGTCGTCGGGCACACGGCCTTCGACGACAAGACGAAGATCGTCTACACGACGCTGAACGAGGCCGTCTGCGTCACCGGCGACGGCGCCGAGGTGTGGCGGACGGTGTTCGAGCCGAGGTCGGACCGGGTGTACGGGCACCGGCCCGGATGCGCGCTGTCGGCGGACGAGACGGCGGTGTGGGTGTACCGGCCCGACGCCATGGCGGGCCGGGACCGCCTCGACCAGTGGGTCGCCCTGGACGCCGCCACCGGGAAGCCCGTCGCGCAGGCGGACCTGGAGACCGTCGGGCACGGCGCGCAGCACCTGCCGCACCCGTCCGACGGCCACGTCCTGCTGGACGTGGGCGAGGGCCAGGACGGCGCGGTCGTCTACCGCGCGGCGCTGACCGGCGACGGGCTCGCGCTCGACCGCTACCCGTGGGGCGACCGGTGCCTGGTCGACCTGAGCCCGGACGGAAGCCGTTTCATGACCGTCCACCACGGCCAGGAGGATGTCGCCTTCCACTCCTATCCGGACGGCGGAGTGCTCCTTGAGTTCTCGGTGGACGACTTCCTGCCGGTGGAGGACGTGACCGACGAGACCCCGGAATTCTGCCTGGAATGGTCCGGCGGCTTCCTCACCGCCGACGTCGCGATCGTCGTCCTGGCGGGCGAGACCGACGACGATCCGGATTGGTTCCGCAGCTACCGCGTCGACCTGCGCACCCGGCGGATCGCGTCCCGGTTCGAGGGCTTCAACGAGCAGCCGTACGACCTCCATCCGCTCGGAGACGGCACCTGGCTCACCACTGACCCGTCCGGCCACCCGGTCCGCTGGTCCGAGTCGTGAGCGGCGGCGCTCACGGCACGAGACCTTGATTGTCGTCGTCCGGTTTCTGCGTTCGGCACCGCTCAATTGGGGGAAGTGAAAGAGTGGACCTTGGGATTCAGGGTCTTTTTTTGTTCCGTAGTGGAAAGCTGTAATGGCGACTCGGCACCTGCACATTGTGAGACACGGCGCGGCTGACCTGTTCGGCGAGCTGACCGACGCGGGGCGGCGGCAAGCGGAACTTCTCGGCGCACGTTTGGCCGGGCTGCCGATCGACGCCATCTGGCATTCGCCGTTGTCCAGAGCGGCGCGGTCCGCCCAGATCATCGGAGAGCGCCTGCCGGGTGTTCCCGTCCGGGAAGCGGCCGAGCTGGTCGACCATGTGCCTCACGTGCCGGACGAGATCCCCGCCGCCTGGGCAGGACTGCTCGCCGGGCACGACGCCGCGGAAGCGGCGGCGGGCGGGAGGCTCGCGGAGGCGCTGACCGACCGGTTCGCGCGCCCTGCCGAGACCGAGAGCCACGAGGTCCTGGTCACCCACGCCCACCAGGTGGCCTGGCTGGTGCGACATGCGCTCGACGCGCCGCCGGAGCGGTGGTTGGGGTTGAGCTGCGGGAACGCGGCGTTGACGGTGATCGAGTACGGCAGCGGGACGGCACCGGCGGTCCTGCTCTACAACGACATGGGCCACCTTCCGGCTGATCTGCGCTGGACCGGGTTCGGGCCTGGTCACCGCCCCTGACAAGCGGCGGGGTCACCGCGCGCATCGTCCTAGCGCGAGAGCGGAGAGCGTCGCTGATGGGCGCTGCACGGCATCCGTGACCGGCACTCCAGTTCAGTCTTCTGGGGAGCCCGAGGGCACCGAATGCAACAGCCACGTCGGCCTGCGAAAAGGCTGATAGGGCGTTTCTGCCGGGACTGAAAAGGCTCTCTGCGGAACCGGCATACGGTGCGCCGGCATCTGATCTCCAGGGGCGGGGATTGGAGGGCCGGTATGGGATCGCGGGTGTACGGTCCAAGCCGGGGTCCGGGCGCGATGTTGTTCTGGGGAGTGCTGCTCCCCGCGGTTGCCGTTGTCGGCGTCTTCTGGTTCGGCCGGGAGGTGGTGCCGTCGGTGTCGGCCGTGGTGGAGGCGGGCGAACGCGGCACGTTTACCGCCGCGCGGCAGGACTGCGCAGGCCGGGGCCCGTGCATTTGGACGGGGGACTGGGTGTCCGATGCCGGGACGCGCAGCCGGAAGAACGTGAGGCTGCTGGGCGACGACGTGCGGGTCGACGCCGTGGGCGAACGGGTGGACGCCCTGGACAGCGGCGGTTCCACCGGCGTCTACGCCGACAGGTACATCGGCAACACGCTCTGGATCATCGCTTTCACCGCAGGGGCCCTGGCTCTGCTGGTGTTCTCGATGCGGGTCACGTGGCGGTTGTGCAAGGAACACCTGGCGGTACGGGCATGGAAGCGCTCGTCCGGCGGGAGCGCGCCACTGCGGTAGTGGCACGGCCGCTGGGAGACCTCAACCGTGACGGAGGACGGCATGAGCCGCTTTGAGACGCTCCTCCTCATCGCGTTGGGAGTGGTCCCCAGACACCTCGTCCGCCCATGAGAGCAGCCGGTGCAGATGGCCGTCGGCCATGTCCGCAACGATGGGCGGGCTGCCGAGGGCGATCTCACCGCTGGTCCCGTCGATGGTGACGAGGGCGCCCTCGCCGACGGTGCGGCCGCCGACCCTCACCGAGGCGTCGGCGGCGTCGATGACCAGGTCGGCGAGGCCGACGACGGCGGGCTTCCGCATCGCTCTCGCGACCACCGCCGCGTGGCTGGCGGGCCCGCCGCGCGCGGTGACGATGCCCGTGGCGGCGGCCAGGCCGCGCATGTCGTGCGGGGACGTCTCCGGGCGCACGAGGATGACCGGGCCGTCGGCGGCCATGCGCACCGCCGCGTCGGTCGTGGTCGCGATCCTGCCGCTCGCGACGCCGGGGCAGGCGCCCACTCCGCGGCCCAGGACGTCGGCCTTCTCGGCGGCCATGCGGGGTGTGCGGACGTGCTGGAGGTGGTGCGGTGAGACCCTGAGCAGCGCTTCGCCACGGGTGATGAGGCGTTCGTCGGCGAGGTCGGCCGCCAGGCGCACGGCGGCCGCTCCGACGAACCGGCCGGGGCGGGCCTGCAGCAGCCACAGCTCACCGGCCTGGAAGGTGAACTCGACGTAGCACGCGTCGCGGTAGTGCGCCTCGACGCGGTCGAGCGCGGCGACCAGCGCGTCCCAAACGGACGGCTCCCGGTCAGCGAGTTCGTGCAAGGGCCGGGTCAACGACCGGCCTGAGACGACGTCTTCGCCCTGGCGGCCGAACAGGACATCGCCGAACGGGACCTTTTCTCCGGTGTTGGGGTCGCGGCTGAAGGCGACTCCGGTGCCGCTGTGTTCGTCGCGGTTGCCGAACACCATCGCCTGCACGATCACAGCGGTGCCGAGGTCGTGCGGGATGCCGTGGAGTTCGCGGTAGGTCCTCGCGCGCGAGGCGTCCCAGGAGGAGAAGACGGTCTCGACGGCGAGTTCCAGTTGCTGGGGTGCGCTGTCGGGGATCGCTCGGCCAAGCCGTTGCCGCAGGAGGTTTTCGGTCGCTTCGATCGCCTCGGTCAGCTGTGCTTCATCCAGGTCGGTCGCCCCGCCCGGGTCAGTGCTGACGAGTGGGGACGCGAAAGACGACAGGTACCGCAGCCGCGAGTCCAGCGCGAAGCGCTCATCGCCGGTCTCGGCCGCCAGCGCCGCTGTCGCCCCGCTGGTGAGGCCCAGGTTGAGGACGGTGTTCATCATGCCGGGCATCGACACGCTCGCCCCTGAGCGGACCGAGACGGCCAGCGGTGCCCGCGTTCCGCCGAACCGGCGGCCCGTGGCGTCCTCCAAGTCGCTCATCGCGGCCGCGAGCTCCGCGTCGAGCCCAGCGGGAAGGCGCCCTTCCCGCAAGAAGGCGCGACACGCTTCGGCGGTGATGACGAACCCCGCAGGAACCGGTAGGCCCAGACGGTGAAGCGCCACCAGACCGTGCGCCTTGGCGCCGATCGTCTCCGCCGGCTCCTCGACCTTCGCCGAGAGCGGCCGAATCCATCTCATCGAGCGATGCCGAGGGTCGCCAGCAGGTCTTCGTGCAGCTCGGCCCACACGGTGTGGTACGAGGCGATGTCGTCGACCAGGTACTCCAGCCGGCCCGAGGCGGCACGGTCGAGGGCCAAGGCGAGGCGGTCCTGGTAGCGGCCGAAACGGGGCAGCGCCGCCGCCAGCTCGGCGCGGACGGCCGCGGCCCGCCGGTCGAAGTCGGTGAACCGGTCGAGGACACGCGCGTCGTAGGCCGGGTCGCTGTGGTCGTTGGCGGTCATAACGCCGTCCACGGGCTTCAGCTGCCAGGCCGTGCAGAGGTCGAGCAGCTCCGGGTTGAGCACCATGAAGTCCTCGTACGCGGCCGTCACGGCCGGGCGGGCGCCGGCCGATTCGAGCTCGCCGGCGATCCGCTCGGCGTCCGCGACGCGGCCCGCGTCCGTCAGCCCCCATGCGCCGAACGGGCCGGGTGAACGGGTGACCAGGCCGGCGATCGCGAGGTCGATCAGCTCGGACTCGACCTCGGACTCGTCCATGCACGTGGCCGCTGCGACGCGGGCGATGCCCGAATGGCCGCCGCAGCGCAGGGCGTGGAGCACCAGGAGGTCGCTGCCGGCCAAGGCGGGTTCAGGCGTGCTCATGTCCCTGCTTTCCGTGGTCCTGAGCGGTGTCGAGGGTCGCGACCGCGTGGGCGGCGCCTCGCCCGTGGGCTCGGGCGACGATCGTGCCGCCCTGGATCCGCGCGGCGGCCTCGGTGCCGTCGCCGACGTGGGGCAGGCCGATGGCCGACGCCGCCACGGCACCGTCATCGACGACCAGCCGCAGGTGCCGCCAGGTCCCGGAAGGGAACACCCGGCGCAGGCAGGAAGCGAGGTCGGCGACCCTGAGCCGCACGAGATTGCCGGTCTCGGCGGGATCGCCGCTGACGACGACGACCGTGACCTGCTCGCCGGGCCGGGCGGCGCGGACGGCCTCCTCGGCCGCCTCCAGGCGGTGCGCGCCCAGTACGGTCACCAGACCGTCACCGCCGAAGTCGGTCTGGCCGCCGGTGATGAGGTCCGGCAGGGCCGCCGGCGGGGTCCACTCGTCCCGGCACTGCTCGGCGGGCTTGACGAAGGGCAGGTACGACGGCGCCCAGGTGTCGTCGAGGCGCAGGTCCGCCAGGTGTTCGCAGGCGCGGGTCCGGTCGAACAGGTCGCCGAAGCCAGGCGCCATCTCGGCGAGCAGGGCGGAGCCGCCCAGCAGCGTCAGCGCCAGCTCGGCGAGCCGGACGCGTCGCGGCGCGGAGCCGTTCGGCTCGCAGGACTCCAGGCCGATGGCGAGCAGCAGGGCTTCCAGCCGGATGGTCTGCGCCAGCACGGTGCGGCCCTGGTCGTCGTCGATGGCGTCCACCAGCGAGCGCAGTTGCAGGCGACCGCCCGGGGCGGGGTCGTCGGTGAGCGGCAGCCGCTCCAGCCACGTCCGGGCGAACGAGCCGAGCGCGCTGCTGAGAGAGGCAGGCCGTTCCGCGGGTTCGTCGATGCCGACGCCTTCGACCATCTCGACGAGCACGGCCAGGTACAGCGCCCGCTTGCTGGGGAAGTTGGAGTACACCGCCCCCCGGGTCAGCTCCGCGCGCGCGGCGATCCGGTCGATCTTCGCCGGGGCGTAGCCCTGCTCGATGAACTCCTGCCTGGCCGCAGCCAGTACCGAGGCACGGGTGCGCGCCTGCTGCTGGGCGCGTGTCAGTCGGGCCATCGCCGCTTCCCCTTCGCGCAATGCAGTGTAGATTCTTTGACCATCGGAATGGTAACACCATCTGAGTGGTGGTGACCTTTCGATGGTGAGGCGGACGGGCTGCGTCGGGAAGTTCGGCTGACAGGATCTTGGCCCTGCCCGATCTCCTCGGCGCCGTCTTGGCAGGTCAGCGTGTCGATGCGAGGGGTGGTGGGGCTCCGGTCCCATGTGCGGAGCAGCTCTCCACAGCGGGAAGTACGCTTCGTCCCGCTTTCTAGCCTGTGCGATGATCCCTTTCCTGCGTGTCCCGGCCGTGCCCGTATTTCGGCTGACCAGTGAGAAGCGCGAGCGAATCCGTACGGCCCTGCGACCGGGGAACTAGAAGCGGTGTCGCAACGTCGATGAGCAGGGCGAGGACCGCTCTCAGCAGGTGAGAACGAGGAAAACGACTGTGCGACGTTGCTTTGCGGGTGCCGTGGTGATGGCGGCGTGCGCCGCGTTGGCGGCCTGCGGCGGGGACAAGAAGGTCACGGTGGGGGAGGCGCGGCCGGAGGCCAGGAAGGTCGGCATCACCTGGAAGCCGCGTCAGGCGGTTCGCCCCGCGCAGTGGCCGAACGCCTGTGACCTGGTCAGCGGCAAGGAGATCAAGGCGATCCTGCCGCAGGGCGAACCCGGCCGGCCCTGGTCGCAGCGGGTGATCGTCAGCCCGTCCGACTCCGTCGGTCCGGGCGGCACGGGCCTGGCGGCCAACGGCCAGTGCGCCTACACGATCGAGCTTTCCCACCGCACCGGCAAGGCGATGTACCGCATCAACAACCTGACGATCCGGATCGAGGGCGTCGGAGACCCCGCGTTGGTGGCGAAGTTGTTCGCCAGGACCGAAAAGAGGGCGCAGAGCCCCCAGGAGGACAGCGGCTTGGACGTCCCGGGCACCGACGCCTGCTTCGTCCACGGCACCAGCCGGACGGAGCCTCGCGGCGTCGTCTGCCGCCGGGGACCGCTCATGTTCACGATCGGTACCGGGTCGTGGAATGTCGACACCGTGGTCACTCAGACGCGGATCATCCCCGCAGTGATCCAGACGGTCGCCGCCAAGGTCTGAGTCCCCACGCCTCTCGGGGGCCGCGGTCGCTGACGCGGCTTTCGATGTCGGCGGGCGGGTCAGCGGACGCGCAACCTGAGCGTCCTCGACTCGGCGATGACGGTGTCCTCGTCGCGGTACAGGGTGTAGGAGATGTCCACGCCGCCCCGGTAGGCCGCGGTGTGGGCGTACTCCATGCCGAGGGCGAACTCCATCGGTTCCTCGGGGCGCGACACCAGATCCCACCAGATGGTGGAGTTCCTGTCGATGACGCACTCCACCTGGATCGCGCCGCCCGCCACCATGTCGGGATGGGGCGGGACCCGCACGGTGAAGTGCTCGATGAGGTCGGTGTCGACGAGGCCGTCAACGGCTTCCGGGACGATGGGCGCGGGCAGGTCGCCGGACTCGTCGGGGTTCTGATCCGGCACCGGGACGTCGTAGGGGTCCTGCGCGGCAGGGGCGCCATCGGACAGGGAGGAGCAGAACTCCCTGACTTCCTGGAGGAACGCCGGATAGTCCTCGCCGAACGTGTGCACGGCGTCCCACACGCTGCTGAGCGCCGCCTCCAGCGCGTTGGGCTGACCGGCGTGGACCACCGCGGGCAGCGCCATGTGCGGTTGCGAGATCCGCCGCGGCTCCGAAGGCTCCACCGCCGGTGCGAACACGGTGATCCCCTCGCCGGAGGCGGCCGGGGGCTGCGGCCTGGGAGGTGGCGTCGCCTCGCCGACCGTGCGGTCAGGGGCGTTCGGGTCGGCGTTCAGGGCCTGCCACATGTCGTCCCAGTCGTCGAAGGGAGACGGGAGCGCATGGCCTTGCGCGAGCGCGGCGAGAGCCGTGGCGACCCAGTCGAGGTCGGTCAGGCCCGCCGCCGTGGCGGCGCTCCGGGCGGCGAACTCGGCCACCTTGCGCTGGACGCCAGGGCCTGCGGCGTCGAGCGCGTGCACAAGGTCGGCGTCGTAGCGGATGAGCCCCAACGCGCTGGGAGCCGCGCGCAGGGTGTCGGTCGGTGGCCGACCGCCCCACTCGTACGCTTCGGCCTCGCGCCGCCGGTCATGGTCGGCGCGCTTCTGCTCAGCGCGGGCCTGCCGTTCGGCCTCGGCGCGTTCGACGGCCGGGGGAGGGGGCGGGAGTTCACGGGCGAACCGGTGCCAGTAGGCGGCTGCCTGTGACCTGTGCCGTACGACCTGGTCCGGTTCGGGCGGGGCGGGCCAGAACTGGAGCAGGTAGCGGTCTGCCTGCGGCTGGCCGTCCATGCGCGTGTCCAGCGCCCTGCCCTCGTCCATTCCCTGGGCGCAGTAGCGCACGCGGTAGTCGGTCTGCGCGAGGTCCAGGTCCCAAGTGTCTCTGCCGCTCCAAAGGGCGAGGAATGTGCGGGAGGTCTGCGGGTGAAAGGACACCTCCACGACGTCCTCCCACACCGGGGCCACCTCCGGCGCGTGCTCATGGACCTCGACGGTGAAGCCCACATCACCGGTGTGCAGTCCGGTGGCCAACCACAGGAAGCCGGGCGCGGCCGCCCCGCAGAGTCCTGCCGTCTGCCCGGCGAACGCATCGTTCAGATCCACCGCGTCCCCAAGCCTGCTCATGACGTAGAGCTGCCCGTAGTGGACATGCACCTCCCCATCGACCGGCTTCCGCATCGTCTCTCTCCCCCCGACAAGTGCTGCGAAATGCTAGGGCGGGGGACTGACAAAACGCTGCGACCGGGCGCCGGCCACCGCTTGGGCGCGCGGTGGCGGGTGGTCTCGGGCGGGACGGATGCCGGTCGGCAACCGCCAGCTCCTCTTCCGGCAGTTCGCCCCCCAGCTCCTGGGTGATCTGGGTGATGGCGGCGCGGACCCGGGTCCACTGCGTCCTGCCCTGTTCGATCGCCTCGACGGCACCTCCGGCGTGGTGCGGAGCAGGTTCGCGGCCGCCAGTTCGACGAGGGGAGGGTCTCGCGGAGCCGCATCCCCTTGGAGCGGGAAGTCTGGATACGGTGCGGAAATGAGTTTCCGGTTGGCTGCGTACGCCGTGTGCATTGAGGACGGCAGGGCGTTGCTCGTCCGCTGCGTGTCACCGGCTGGCGAGAGCACCTGGTCCCTTCCCGGCGGCGGGGTCGAGCACGGGGAGGACCCGTTCCACGCGGTGATCCGTGAGGTCGCCGAGGAGACCGGCTGCGACGCGGTGGTCGAGCGCCTGCTGGGCGTGGACTCAAGGGTGATACCCGCGGCCGAACGCAGCGTGCCCGGTCCGATCCCGCACCAGAACGTCGGCGTCTTCTACCAGGTCCGGATCACCGGCGGCGAACTGCGACCCGAGCCGAACGGCGCGACCGCCGAAGCGGTCTGGACGCCGATCCCCGACGTCGCCCGCCTCCGTCGGTCATCGCTGGTCGACGTCGGCCTCGCCTTGGCCCGGACCCTCCCGCCGAGCGGCCATGTCGCTCCCGTCCCAGTCGGTGGCCTGATCCAGCACTGAGGCTAGAGCCCATGTGACGAGTCGGTGGTGGCAGGTCGAAGAGACGAGGCCGGGTGCTCGTAGAGGGACGGTGAAGGCGTCCATCAGCCTTCGCAGCACGTCGCTCGGCCGCGTCGGTGTCTCATGCGCCACAGGATGCCGCCCAGACCATTCTCAGCCTTCGACCGTCGCCCGCGGAGGAGCGGGCGCCCGCTGCGGGACGCTTCGTCGTTCCGTCCTTCCTACTCATGCAGTAGGGTACTCAAAAAGTTGATTAATCAAGATAGGGAGCAGAGGAGTGGGACCAGCTGGAGGAGACGCGGTGGCCGGTCATCTGTCGGACCCTGACCGGGTCGGCGGTCCGGTGGGCTACCGCAGGTACGTGGCGCTCGGCGACTCCCAGACCGAGGGCCTCAACGACGGCGACGAGGTCCTCGGGTACCGCGGATGGGCCGACCGCCTCGCCGAGCACCTCGCGCAGGTCGAGCCGGGGCTGCTGTACGCCAACCTCGCGGTTCGGGGGAAGCGCGCGGCCCAGGTCCGCGCGGAGCAGCTGGAGGCGGCGCTCGCGCTGGAGCCGGACCTGGCGACGGTCATGGCGGGGATGAACGACCTGGTCCGGCCCGGCTTCGACCCGGAGGCCACGGCCGGGGAGCTGGAGGCGATGTTCGCGGCGCTGACCGGCGCGGGCGCTCGCGTGCTGACCTTCACCTTCCCCGACATCGGCGCCATCGCGCCGCTGGTGCGCAGGCTGCGGTCCCGGGTGGTGGACTTCAACGCGCGAATCCGCAGAGCGGCGGCCCGGCACGGCGTCCTGGTCGTGGACGCCGAGACCTTCGAGGTGACCGTCGACTCCCGGCTGTGGAGCGCCGACCGCATCCACGCCACCCCGCTCGGGCACACCCTCATGGCCGCGGCCGCCGCCCACACCCTCGGCTTGTCGGCCGACGAGGACTGGAGCCGGCCCCTGCCCGTGCTGCCCCCGGTGCCGTGGTGGCGGGTGGCGACGACGGAGGCGGTCTGGGCCGGGTCGTTCCTCGGTCCTTGGGCGATGCGGCGACTGCGGGGCCGCTCCTCGGGGGACGGCCGCGTCGCCAAGCAGCCGACGCTCCTGCCGGTCCGACCCGATTGAGCCTGCCGGCCGGAACGCAGCCCGTGGTGCTCCGCGTTCCGGTACGTGCGTCCCGCTGTTCGTTCAGGACATTGATGGACTTCGCGCAGGGGGTTTGCGGCGACGTATCGAACGGTTCATGCACGGGAGCGCGTGCTAAAACTGCGGACGCCACGGCTCCCATCCCTCGGTCTGCACATCGCCGGGGTGCTCCCAGGACAAGCAGCCGTCCGCAACGCCGGGGAGCTGCTCTCCAAAAGGCAAGCCGTGTCGTAGTGAAACGGCGATCTCAGCGAAGTAGGCGTCGATGCTCCTGGTGCCATTGATTTCTGCGACGTCCTCGGTCTGCCATCCGCCGATCAACCCGGTCTCGGCGTCAAGGAAGGCGCCGCAGAACGGGTCATCGGGACTGAAGGCGGTGAAGGGAATCCAAGAGCGCAAGATATTGTGCGGATGCAAAAACTCGTGAAGACCCGTAGCCGCTTCAACGCTGAGCAGGCCGTCGAAGTCGGGTAGAAAGAGGGTGGGGTCGGCTTCCGAGCAAGGAAGTTCCGCCGACTCGACTCCATCGTGCCTCATCCACAGCCACCGAAGCGGTTCGGGCAGGGGAAATCCGAGGAGCGCCTCGAAGTCCGCGAGTTCTGCCTCGGATGCTCCAGATTTTAGGCACGCGAACGAAGCGGGAGCATGGCGTTGTAGCCATGCCTCTATTTCCTCCCACGAACGCTTGAACTCGCTCATCATGGAGAGATCGTAGCCTTGGGGACGGCAGGCGGAAGAGAGATTCGGTTTCGTTCGGTGGAAGGGTAATGCGCAAGGGGCGTGGCGCAATTGTGGGCGGACGCAGCCGGCTGCCCGGTTCAGGGAGCGTGGTCGCGGCCCAGGAGTTGGCGGGACAGGACCAGGCGCGTCGCGCCGGCGGTGCCGTCGGCCAGTTCGGTGCCGATCAGGTCGCGCAGGCGGCGCGCGAGGGGGAGGTCTTCGGACCAGGCGCGGTGGCCGAAGGTCAGGAGGGCCTGGTGGGCGGCGTCCACGGCGGCCTTGGGGGCCCACCACTTGGCCATGTTGGCCTCCTTGCGGTGATCGAGGCCGGCGTCCTTGCGCCAGAGGGCCTCGTAGGCGAGGAGGCGGGCCATGTGCAGGGCGGTGGCGTGCTCGGCCAGCGGGAACGCGACGCCCTGGTACGTCCCGATGGGGCGGCCGAAGGTCTCCCGGACGCGGGCGTAGTCGAGGGCCTCGCGCAGGGAGGCCGACGCGGCGCCCACGGCCATCAGGGCGATCAGGGCCCGTGAGTAGTCGAATCCCCGCATCACCTGGACGAAGCCCAGGCCGGGTCCGCCGATGACGTTGTCCGGTGCGACGCTCACGCCGTCGAACACCAGGGTGGAGCGTCCGCCCGCGCGGCTTCCCAGGTCGTTCAGGGGGGTGCGGGTGATCCCGGGCGCGTCCAGCGGGGTGAAGAAGGCGGTGACGCCTCGGGCCCCGGGCCCGCCGGTCCGGGCGAACACCACGCCGTGCGTCGCGTAGGCGCCGAGCATGGTGGAGGTCTTCACTCCGTGCAGCAGCCAGCCGGACGCCGATTCTTCCGCGCGCATCTCCACGCTCGCCGCGTCCGTTCCGTGGTCGGGCTCGGTGAGGCACAGGGCCAGCACGGACTCTCCTGCGGCGACGGGGGGCAGCCACTGCCGGCACTGCTCGGGAGTCGCGTTGTTGTTCAAAATCGCGCCGATCAGCGCAGCGTTCAGCACCGCGTAGCACGGGGTCAGGTCGCCGGCCGCCAGTTCCTCCAGCGCGACGCCCAGGCTCACCGAGTCCGCGCCGCGCCCGCCGTAGGCCGTGGGCACGCCCAACGCGAACAGTTCCTGCTCGGCCAGCTCGGCGAACAGGCCGTCCCGGAAGCGGCCCGTGCGGTCGGCCTCGGCGGCCAGCGGGGCCATCCGCTCGGTGGTGAACTCCCGGATCCGCTTGGCCAGGGCCTCCTGGTCGGGGGTGAACGCGAAGTCCATGGGTCTCCTCAGCCTTCGCCGCGCAGCCGCTCGCGGATGACGAACTTCTGGATCTTGCCGGAGGGGGTCTTGGGCAGGGCGTCGGCGAACTCCAGCCGCTCGGGCCAGTACTGCTTGGCCATCCCGAGTTCGGCCAGGTGCGCCTGGAGGTCGGCGAGGCTCGGCCGCGAGCCGGGGCAGACCAGCACCGCGCAGGCCCGCTCGCCCAGCCGCTCGTCGGGGTAGCCGACCACCGCGACGTCCCGGACGTCGGGGTGCCGCAGCAGGGCCGCCTCGACCTCCACGACCGGGATCTTCTCCGCGCCCCGGGAGATGAGGTCCTTCACCCGCCCCGCGATGCGGATGCCGCCGTGCCCGTCGTCGCGCGCGAGGTCGCCGGTGTCGAACCACCCGTCCGGCGTCAGCGACTCCGCGTACACCTCGGGGCGGCGGAAGTAGCCGAGGCACTGGCTCGCGCCCCGGACCTGGAGCGCCCCGACGCCGTTCGCGTCGGCGCCCGAGACGCGCACCTCCATCCCCGGGACGGGGGTGCCGTCGCTCTCGGCCGCGCGCATCGGCGGGTCCTCCGGCCGGGTGATGGTCACGCAGCCGTTCTCGGTCATGCCCCACAGGGCGTACAGGCGGCAGCCCAGGACCTCGCGGGCCTGCTCGACCACCACCGGCGGGATCGGGGCGCTGCCCGTGGCGAACACGCCGAGCCGCGACAGGTCCCGCGGCGCGCGGCGCTGTGCCTCGATGAGGTCGGCCAGGAACGTCGGGGCGCCCATGAAGAAGCTGACGCGCTCCTCTTCGAGGATGCGCAGCATCGCGTCGGCGTCCCAGGAGTCGACGTGGACCGAGGTCGCCCCGAGCAGCAGCGGCATGAGGAAGTTCCAGGTGAAGCCCGCTTGGTGGGTGGTCGGCGAGCCCATCGCCGTCACCGTGTCGCCGGTCAGGTGCAGCACGTCCGCCTGCGCCCGGTTCATGGCGTACAGGGTGTTGTGGGAGTGAACGACGCCCTTGGGCTCCCCGGTCGTGCCCGACGTGAAGATGACCTGGAAGGCGTCGTCCGGCCCGGCCGCCGCGTCCGCCGGGACGGGCGTCCGGTCCCCGCCGAGCAGATCGTGGTCGAAGTCCAGGACTCCGGGCCCGCCGCCCTCGGGTGCGCCGACCAGCACGCGGTGCCGCAGGCCGGGGAGGCCGGCGGCGATCTCGGCCGCCATGTCCCCGTAGGAGAACCCGCGCCACTCCGCCGCCGCGACGTAGACGGGGCTGCCGGTCAGCCGCAGCGCGAACTCCACCTCCCGGCGGCGCATGATCGGCACGATCGGGCCGATCGCGGCGCCGATCCGCGCGCAGGCGAGGGTGAGCGCGACGAAGCGCCAGCCGTTGGGCAGCTGGGCGGCGACCACGTCGCCGCGGCGGACCCCGATCGCGGCCAGGCCCGCGGCCAGCCGCTCGACGGTGTCGGCGAGCTCGGCCCACGTCAGCGTCTCGCGGGGGCCGCCGGCGACGTGCCGGCTGACGAGCGCGGTCCGGTCGGGGGTGGCGAGGGCCGCTCGCCGCAGGTCGTCCAGGAAGGTCTCGTCGCGCCACCAGCCGGAGGCGCGCCAGGCGTCGGCGTCCGCAGACGGAAGGGTCGGCATGCCCGCATCCTGCGAGGCGGTCCGGGAGCGCGGAAACCTCCCGGCGTCGACAACATGTGGACACCCGTGCGCGCCCGTGTAATGCCACCATGGACGCGGGTGTCAACGCGGCGTTGAGATCCGTCCCTGTCGTGTGGATGTGCGGAGACCGGCGGTGTCCTTAGCTGAGATCGGCTTGAGCTGAACCCGGCAGAAGGGACACGCATGTCCATCGACCATGCAGCGCAGCGAGTCGCCCTGGCGGACCCCGTTCTCGACCGCCGAACCCCTGGCGAGGAGTTCGCCTGGGCCGTGGCGGGGGCGCCGCAAGGCACCGACGTCGTCGTGCCGTTCCGGGTCGCGCTTCCCCAGTCGTTCCCGCTGTTCGTCACGCGTCCGCGCTATGCGGTGCGCCATCTGCTGAAGACCGCGACGGTGCCCGACCGCGCCGTCCCGTACGTGCACGAGGCGCCGCCGCCCGGCCCCGCGCAGGCGGGCACGACCTACGCGACGGTGCCGGAGGCGGGCTTCACCTCGTCGGTCAGGTCGGCCGCCCTGACCGACCTGACGGTCACCGTCCCCCTGCCCAAGGGGCTGTTGGACGAGCCGTCGCTGCTGGCGGCCTTCATCGACTACCGCGTGCTGGTGCGCCTGTCGGCGGTGGAGAACGAGGCGCTCCTGCACGGCACGCCGGACGGGGTCATCGAGGGCCTGCTGACGCTCCCGCAGGCGCGCCGGGGGTCGCTGGCCGGCGACCTCGGCGACGCGCTGACCACGGCCGCCGCCGAGGTGGAGACCACGGGCGGCTCCTGCGACGGCATGGTCGTCCACCCCGCCGTCTACTGGCGGCTCGTCCGCGAGGGGCTGCTGGGCCCGCTCAACGCCGCCGGGATCACGGTGTCGCGCACGCGGATGATCGCGGCGGACCGGGTGCTCCTGGGCGACTTCAAGGCCGCCGTCACCCTCCTCGACCCGGGCGTGGGTTCGCTGGTCCTCCACCAGGGGGCCGGTCCCGACGGGGCCGACACCGTGGAGGCGCGCACCCGCAGCGGCCTGGCCGTGCACCTGCCCCAGCACTTCGTCCTGCTGGCCGATGACTGACGCGCCGGTCCGCGTCCTGTACATCACGGGATGGCTGCGCACGGGCAGCACCCTGCTCGGCAACGTCCTCAACGAGCTGCCCGGCGTGCTGCACGCCGGGGAGCTGCACTACCTGTGGCGCAACGGCGTCCTGCGGACCGGCACCAACACGCTGTGCGGGTGCGGCAAGGACCTGGCCGACTGCCCCCTCTGGTCGGCCGTCCTGGCCGAGCAGGACCCCGGCGCGGCCCGCCGCATGGAGCACTGGCAGCAGACCCTGCTCCGCACCCGCCACACCAGGCGCCGCCTGGCCGAAGCCCGGGGCGAGCGGGCTCCTGCACCTGGGGTGCGCGAAACCCTCGACCAGATGGTCGGCCTCTACGAGACCGTGGCCCGGCACAGCGAGGCCCGCACCATCGTGGACGGCTCGAAATACCCGGCCGAGCCTGCGGCGCTGCTGGGACGGCCCGACATCGACCTGCGGATCGTCCACCTCGTCCGCGACCCCCGCGCCATCGCCTACTCGTACCGGAGGGGCAAGGACTACATCGACCCGCGCACCCCGACCGACAGCACTCGGCACTGGACCGGCGCCAACGCCGCGTCCGAGCTGGCCGGCCGCGCCGCCGCAGGCCGCTACCTGCGCATCCGCTACGAGGACCTGGCCGCCGAGCCGCGCGCGACGCTCGCCCGGGTGATGGCGTTCGCGGGGCTGCCGGGCGACCCGCCCGTGGCCGCCGACGGCACCGCCGTCCTCGGCGCCAACCACACCGTCACCGGCAACCCCGACCGGCTGCGGCGGGGACCGGTCGCGATCCGGCCGGACGACGCCTGGCGGGAGGGGCTGGCGCCGCGCGACGCGGCGGTCGCCACCGCCCTCGCCGGGCCGCTGCTGCGCCGCTACCGCTACCCGCTGCGGCCCTGACCCGCGGGGCCGCCGGACACACCGACGACGGCGCGCCGACCGCGCGCGAGAGGGAGGACAAGCCATGGACCTCGGACTCACCGGCCGGGTCGCCCTGGTGGCCGGGGGGAGCAGCGGGCTGGGGCTCGCCGTCGCCCGCACCCTGGCCGCCGAGGGCGCGCACGTGGCGATCTGCGCCCGCGACCCCGACCGGCTCGCCCGCGCGCACGCCGAGATCGACGCCTGCGGGCCCGGCCGGGTCACCAGTGCCTCGGTCGACCTCACCGACGACGACGCGGTCGCCGCGTGGGTGCGGGACACCGCCGCCGAGCTGGGCGCGCTGCACATCGTGGTGACCAACTCCGGCGGGGTGCCGCACGGGCCGGTCGACGCCTTCGACACCGGCGTCTACCGGGAGGCGCTCGCCGGCAACACCGTGCCGCACGTCGCCCTGGCGCTCGCGGCGCTGCCGTTCCTGACGCGGGCGGGCTGGGGCCGCATCGTGATGATCACCTCGGAGGCGGTGCGGCAGCCGCTCGCCGACACCGCGCTGTCGGCGGTGGCGCGGCTGGGCGTGCTCGGCTTCGCCAAGGGGCTGGTGCAGTCGCTCGGGGCGCAGGGCGTGACGGTGAACGTGCTGGCCCCCGGCTTCCACCGCACCCCCGCGCTGGACGCGCAGTTCGGCGAGGACGTCGAGCAGGCCGTGGCCGAGGTCGCCAAGGGGCTGCCGCTGGGCCGGGTCGGGCGGGCCGAGGACTTCGGCGCGCTCGCGGCGTTCCTGGCCAGCGAGCAGGCGTCGTTCGTCACCGGGACCGTGCTGCTCGCCGACGGCGGCAACACCCGCGGGCTGGGCTGATGGAGCGGCTGCCCCGGGACACGCCGCCGGACGCGCCGCCCGCCGCCGCCGAGACCGCCTGGTGGAAGGTGTTCGCCGGGCTGCTCGCCGCCCTGTTCACCACGTTCGCGGGGTTCGGCGCCGTGGTGCCGGTGCTGCCGCGCCTGGTGGTGGGGGAGCACGGCGGGTCCCCGTTCGTCGTCGGCGCCGCGTTCACTTGCACCGCCGTGGTCGCGCTGCTCGCCCGCCCCTACGGGGGGCAGCTCGCGCAGCGGTTCGGGTGCCGGCGGGTGATGGCGGCGGGGTCGGCGATCGCCGTGGCCGTCGGCGTCCTCTACACGCTGCCGCTGGGCCTGCCCGGCCTGTTCGCCGCCCGCCTGGTGATGGGGGTCGGCGAGGCGCTGCTGTTCACCGCCGGATCGGTGTGGACGGTGCAGCTCGCGCCTGAGCACCGCCGGGGGCAGGTCGTCGGCTGGTACGGGCTGGCGATGTGGAGCGGGTTCATGGCCGGGCCCGTCCTCGGCGAGGTTCTCTACCGCACCGGCTCCTACGGCGCGGTGTGGACCGCCGCGATCGCCCTGCCCGTGGTGGCGCTGCTGGTGCTGTCCCGGCTGCCGCGCGATTCGGGCATCGGCACGGCCGTGTCCCGCCGCCTGCTGCCGCCCGCCGCGATCCTGCCGGGGCTCTCGCTCGGCGCGGGCGCGTTCGGGTACGCCGTGCTCGTCAGCTTCGGCGCGCTGGCGCTGGCCGACCGCGGCATCCCGAACGGCCCGGTGCTGCTCAGCGTGTTCAGTGCCGCGTACGTGGGGGTGCGGCTGCTGGCAGGGCGGCTGCCCGACCGGGTCGGCCCGGTCACCGTGATCGTGGTGTCCAGCGTGTGCGAGGCGGCGGGGCTGCTGCTCATCGGCTTCGCGCCGTCGTGGTGGGTCACCGCGCTCGGCGCGCTGGTCGCGGGCGGCGGGTTCACCCTGCTCTACCCGTCGCTGGCGCTCATCACGATCGACCGCGCCCCCGAGGCCGAGCGGGGCGCGGCGCTGGGCGCGGTCAGCTCCTTCTTCGACGTGTCGGTCGGCATCGCCGGGTTCGTCGGCGGCGCGGTCGCCGAGGTGAGCTACTCCGCGACGTTCGCGCTGGCCGCCCTACTGGTGCTGGGCTCGCTGCCGCTGGTGCCGCTCGCCGCCGGGGGCGCTAGGCCGAAGAACTGAGCCAGTCCCGCACGGCCGCCGCCAGCACGGTCCGGGCGTGCCGGTACTCGGCGGCGTCGAGCCGCTCGTGCGGGGTGTGGTCGAGGCGCGCGTCCCCGGGCCCGTAGGCGACCATCGGAACGCCGGTCCATGTGGTGGCCAGGGTGTTCATGTCGCTGCTGCCCTTCTTCGCCAGGTGCCGGGGCGTGCTCCCCGCCGCCCGCAGCGCCCGGGTGAACGCGCGGACCAGGGCGTCCGAGCGCGGCGTCGCCACCCCCGGGGTGCAGCGCTGGAACCCGGCGGTCACCGGGGCCTCGACGGCCGCGCGGACGGCGGCGCGCAGGTCGGCGGTCGCGGTGCGCGGCGGCACCCGCACGTCGATCACCGCCTCGCCGGCCTGCACGTCGCCGCGGTTGCGGGCCTCCACGCCGAGCACCGCCACGAGCGCGTCCGGGCTGAGCTCCGACACCGCCGAGCGGACGGAGGCCGCCGCGTCCACCAGACGGTCGGCGGCGGTGCGCACCCCGCGCCCGGCGGTGTGCGCGGTCGGCTCGCGGACCGCCAGACGGATCTTGCACAGGCCGTGGTAGCCGACGGTCAGCGCGTGCGCCCCGCTCGGCTCGCCGACGACGACCGCGTCGGCGGGGTAGCGGTCGCGGACGTGGAACGCGCCGCTGGAAGTCGTCTCCTCCTGCACCGCGCCGACCACTCGGACCTGCGCGTTCGCGGGGACCTCCAGCTCGGCGAGCGTCTGGAGGTAGGCGGCCAGGCTCGCCTTGGCGTCCACGCTGCCGCGCCCGGTCAGGACCTCGCCGTGCCAGCGCGCCGGCCAGCGGTGCGGCACGGTGTCCAGGTGCCCGAGCAGCAGCAGCCGCCGGGGGCCCGTCCCGCGCGTCGCCACCAGGTTCCCCGCCTCGTCCACGGTCGCGTCGAGGCCCTGTTCGGCGCACCATGCGGCGAGGAACTCGGCGAGGTCCCGCTCGTCCCCCGACACCGAGGAGATCTGCACCGACCGCGAGAGCAGTTCGAGGTCGGGGGAGGGGGCCGTGGTCCGCCACAGCCGTGTCCCGGCCAGGGGCGACAGCGTGTCCTCGGCGCACACGACGACGTCGGCGGCCAGGTCGCTCAGGTCGGCGTCGCCCGCGCCGGGGGCGAGCCGGACGTGGTCGGCGGCGAGGTCGCGGGCGAGGGCGAGCACGTCCGCGGCGGTCTTCGCCTCGGCCGTGACCACGTCGGCGTGGTCCAACAGGACGCCGAGGGTGCGGGCGTCCTGCCCCGTCAGCACCGCCAGGCCGCGGGCGCGCAGCGCCTCGGCCGCCGAGGCGGGGCAGCCGGCGGCCAGCACGCGGCCGCGTCCGGCGAGCGCGGCGAGGTCGTCCAGCACGCCGGGGCCCGGCGCGGGCGGCAACTGCACCACGGCCAGGGGGCGGTAGGCGGGCACGGGCATGCGGCTCCCTCGCTCGGTGGTCGGTCGCTCGGGTCATGCTCACACGCGTCTCCCGGGGCTCCGTCAGCCGCGCGTCGACACCGGGCGGCCCGGCCCGTCCACCCCGCCGCCCCTCCGCGTCCACCCCGGTTCGACGCCTGGCCGACGCCGGCATCGGCGGCGCTCTCCCTACGATCGCAGCGCGTCGCCCGGACGCCCCGCCCCGAAGGGATGCCCATGATCAGCTGCCCGGAGTGCGAGGGCGCGGTGGCCCTCGCCGAGCCGCCCCACCTCAACGAGATCGTCGCGTGCCCCGAGTGCGCCGGCGAGCTGGAGGTGGTCGGCGTGGACCCGGTCGCGCTCGCCCCCGCGCCGGAGGTCGAGGAGGACTGGGGCGAGTGAGCGGTCCCGAGGTGACAGGCCCGGTCGTCGTGCTCGCCTCCCGGGTGCGCGCGGAGGAGAAGCGCCTCCTGGCGGCGCTGCGCCATCGCGGCGTGGACTGCGCGCACACCGACACGCGCACGCTGGCCGGGACGCCCACCGGGCCCGCCGGGGACCGCCCGCTGGTGCTCAACCGGGAGATCGGGCAGGCGCGGGCCGCGTACGCGGGCACGCTGCTGGAGGCCCAGGGGGCCGTCGTCGTGAACTCCGCCGCGGCCATCGAGGTGTGCGGCGACAAGTGGCGCACCGCGCTGGCCCTCGGGCAGGCCGACGTCCCCTCCCCGCGCACCCATCTCGCGCTGACCCCGGACGCGGCGCTGGCCGCGCTGGACGAGCTGGGCTACCCCGCCGTGGTCAAGCCGCTGGTCGGCTCGTGGGGGCGGCTGGTCACCCGGGTCGCCGACCGCGCCATGGCCGCCGCCGTCCTGGAGCACGTCGCCGCGCTGCCCTCGCCCCGCGCGCACATCGTCCTCGCGCAGCAGCTCATCGACGGCGGCCGCAACATCCGCGTCGTGGTGGTCGGAGGGGAGGCCCTCGGCGCGACCTGGCACCGCGCGGGGGAGTGGCGGGCCAACGTCGCGCGCGGCGCCCGCGCCCGGCGGCTCGACCTGCGCCCCGACCACGCCAAGCTCGCGGTCCGGGCCGCCGACGCGACCGGCGCCGAGATCGCCGGAGTGGACCTCGTCGAGGACGCCGACGGCAGGACGTACGTGCTGGAGGTCAACCACGGCGTGGAGTTCACCGGCTTCCAGGAGGCCACCGGCATCGACGTCGCCGGACGCATCGCCGACCACCTGCTGGCGCGGGGAGCGGCCGATGCCTGAGCGCGTGCGCGCCGGGGTGGTCGGGGCCTCCGGCTACATCGGCGGGGAGCTGCTGCGGCTGCTGCTCGGGCACCCCCGCGTCGAGGTGGCGGCGGCGACGTCCGCGCGCCTGGCGGGACGCCGCGTGGACACGGCCCACCCCAACCTGCGCGGCGTCACCGACCTCGCCTTCGCCTCCCCCGAGCCGCTGGAGCCGGTGGACGTGCTGTTCCTGGCCGCGCCCCACACCCAGACGATGGCGCGGATGCCGGAGTTCCTCGGTCTGGCGGAGCAGGTGGTGGACCTGTCGGCCGACTTCCGGCTCCGCGACCCCGCCGTCTTCGCCCGCTACTACGGCGAGCCGCACACCGCGCCCGGCCTGCTCGATGGTTTCGCCTGCGGGCTCCCCGAGCTGTACCGCAAGGAGCTGGCGGAGGCCGACCGCATCAGCGTGCCCGGGTGCATGGCGACCGCCGCGATCCTGGCCCTGGCGCCCGTCGCGGCGGCCGGGCTGATCGGGCCGGACGTGGTGGTGGACGCCCGGACCGGCTCCAGCGGCTCGGGGGCCACGGCGGGTCCGGCCAACACCCACGCCGAGCGCAGCGGGGCGCTGCGGGTGTTCGCGCCCGCCGGGCACCGGCACGAGGCGGAGATCGCGCAGGCCACCGGGCTGGCCGTGCGGATGACCGCGACCGGCGTCGAGGCCGTGCGCGGCGTGCAGGTGCTGTGCCACGTCCGGCTGGCGGAGGGCGCGGGGGAGCGGGACCTGTGGCGCGCCTACCGGGAGCGGTACGCCGGGGAGCCGTTCGTGCGGCTGGTGGCGCGGCGGCGCGGCCCGCACCGGCTGCCCGACCCCAAGATCCTCGCGGGCTCCAACTTCTGCGACGTCGGCTTCGCGGTGGACGGCCGGGGCGGCGCCACGCTCGTCGCGGCGCTGGACAACCTGGTCAAGGGCGGCGCGGGCGGCGCCGTCCAGGCGTTCAACGTGCGCCGGGGCTGGCCGGAGCGGACCGGCCTGGGCTTCCCCGGCCTGCACCCGGTCTGATGCCCGCGCAGCCTCCCGTCGTGGTCAAGATCGGCGGCAACGCGGCGGTGGACCCGGACGCCGTGTGCGCCGACGTGGCCGCGACCGCCCGCGCCGGGCGGCCCGTGGTGCTCGTGCACGGCGGCTCCGCCGACATCGACCGGCTCGGCGCGCGGCTCGGGGTGCCCGCCCGGCGGCTCACCGCCCCCGACGGCATCACCACCCGGCACACCGACGCGGCGACGCTGGAGGTGGTGCAGCTCGCCCTCGGCGGGCTGGTCCGGCCGCGCCTGGTGGGGTGCCTGCTCGCGCACGGCGCCCGCGCGGTCGGGCTCAGCGGCGTGGACGGCGGGCTGCTGCGCGCCCGCCGCAAGACCGCGCACCGGGCGTGGGAGGACGGGCGGCGGGTCGTCGTCCGCGACGTGCACAGCGGTCGGATCACCGGGGTCGACGCCGCGCTGCTGCACGCCCTGCTCGCGGCGGGCGCGCTGCCGGTGGTGGGGCCGCCCGCGCTGGCCGAGGACGGCCGCCCGGTCAACGCCGACGCCGACCGCGTCGCCGCCGCCGTCGCCGCCGGGCTCGGCGCCGCGGCGCTGGTGCTGCTCACCGGGGCGCCCGGCGTGCTGGCCGACCCGGCGGACGAGACCTCCGCGCTCGCCGCGTGCGCGGTGCCGGCGCAGGGCCCGCCCCCGTACCGGCGCGGCGGCATGGGCCTCAAGCTCGTCGCCGCCCGCGAGGCGCTCGCCGCCGGGGTGCCCGAGGTGCTGATCGCGGACGGGCGCCGCGCCCGGCCGCTCACCCGGGCCCTGGCAGGGGAGGCGACCCGCATCGAACTGGCCGCGAGCGCGGACGAAGGAGGCACCGGGTGAGGGACTCGATCGAGGCGGCGGAGCTGGAGGCGCACTGCGCGCACGTCCGGGAGCTGATCGTCGACATGTGCGCCGGAGCCGAGGGCGGACACCTGGGCGGCTCGATGTCGCTGGTGGAGATCCTGGTGGCGCTGTACTTCGCGGTGCTGCGCGTCGATCCCGGCGACCCGGCGGCCCCCGACCGGGACCGGCTCGTGCTGAGCAAGGGGCACGGGGGCATCGGCCTGTACGCGGTGCTGGCCGAGCGCGGGTTCTTCCCGGCCGAGGACCTCGCCGGGTACGCCGAGCCGGGCGGCCTGTTCTCGGCGCACCCGACCCCCGCCGTGCCCGGCGTCGAGGTGCCGTCGGGGTCGCTCGGGCACGGCCTGCCGCTCGGCGTCGGGTTCGCGCTGGCCGCGCGGCTGTCGGGATCGGCGCGCCGCTGCTTCGTGGTGCTGGGCGACGGCGAGCTGCAGGAGGGCTCGGTGTGGGAGGCCGCCATGGCCGCCGCGTCCCTGCGGCTGGACGGGCTGACCGCCGTGGTCGACCGCAACGGTCTGCAGATCACCGGTGGCACCGAGGACGTCATCGGGCTGGAGCCGCTGGCCGACCGGTGGCGGGCGTTCGGCTGGACGGTGCACGAGGTCGACGGCCACGACCTCGGCGCGCTGGTGGAGGTGCTCGGCAAACCCGGGCCGCCGGGCCGCCCGGCGGTGGTCCTGGCCCGCACGGTCAAGGGCCGGGGCCTGCCGTTCGTGGAAGGCCAGGTGCGCAGCCACTACGCGCGCCTCGGCGACCGGCAGCGGCGGCGCGCCCAAGCGGTGCTGCGGGCGGCGCGGAGCGCGGCCGGGCGGGAGGAGCGGTGAGCGCGCGGGCGTGCCGGGACGCCTACCGGGACCTGCTGCCGGAACTGCTGGCGGCCGACGGCCGCGCGGTGTGCCTGGACAGCGACACCGGCCTGTTCGCGGGGATCGACTTCGGCGCGGCGGCCGACCGCTACGTCAACCTCGGCATCGCCGAGCAGAACCTCATGGGCGTGGCCGCCGGGCTCGCGCAGTCCGGGTTCGTCCCGTACGTCAACACGATGGCGGCGTTCGCGGCGACCCGGGCGCTGGAGGCCGTCAAGATCGACATCGCGCTGTGCGGGCTGCCGGTGCGGATCATGGCGACGCACGACGGCCTGGCCGCCGGGCACCTCGGCCCCACCCACCACAGCCTGGAGGACCTCGCCGCGATGCGGCTGCTGCCGGGGATGACGGTGCTCGCCCCGCACGCCGCGGCGGCCGCCGAGGAGCTGATCCGGCAGTGCGCGGACGTGCCCGGACCGGTCTACATGCGGCTGGGCCGCAAGGCCGTGCCGGAACCGCCGCCCGGCCTGGAGCCGCTGCGGCTCGGCCGGGCCCAGCCGCTGCGGGACGGCGCGGACCTGACCATCGCCGCCGCCGGCCCGTACCCGGTGCTGGCCGCCCTGGGCGCCGCCGACCTGCTGGCGGCGGACGGCGTGCGGGCCCGGGTGCTCAACGTGCACACGGTGCGGCCCCTGGACACCGGGAGCATCCTGGGCGGGCCCGGCCCGGTCGTCACCGTCGAGGAGCACTGGGCCGCCGGCGGCCTCGGCTCGGCCGTCGCCGAGGCCGCGGCCGAGCTTGCGGGCGGGCCCCGGGTCCTGCGGGTCGCCGTGCCGGACGCGTTCGTCCCCGGCGCGGGCGACCAGGCGTACCTGGTCGCCCGCGCCGGGATCACCCCAGAGGCTGTCGCGGCCCGCGCTCGGCGGGCTCTGGGTCCTCCGCCGGGGAGCAGTGCGACATGAGCCCGGAGCGGTAGGCGAACGACACGAGCTGGGCCCGGTCCTTGAGGTCGAGCTTGGCGCGCAGCCGGTGCAGGTGGGTGCGGACGGTGCTGACGCCGATGAACAGCTCGCCCGCCACCTCCTCGGTGGAGCGGCCCTGCGCGACCAGCAGCAGCACCTGCCGCTCCCGCGGCGTCAGCGCGGCGACGGCCGGGCGCAGCGTCTCGCGGGGGTAGACCTCGCGCCTGCGGAACCAGTCGACCAGCCGCTCGGTGATGGCGGGGGAGAGCATCGTCTGCCCCCGCGCCGCGGCGCGGATGGTCGCCACCACCTCCTCCCGGGTGGCGTCCTTGCTGAGCAGGCCGTTGGCGCCGGCGCGCAGCACCTCGGTGACGGTCTCGTCGCTGTGGTTCATCGTGAACACCACCACGCGCGGCTCGGGCTCCAGGCCCTCGGCGCGCAGCCGCCGGATCAGCTCCAGGCCGGACACCCCGCGCAGCTGGAGCCCGGTGATGACCACGTCGGGCCGCCGGGTCCGGGCGAGCATGATCGCGTGGATGCCGCTCTCGGTGGTGTCGAGCACCTCCACGTCCTGCTGGGCCTCCAGTATGGTGTGCAGCCCGTCCCGGACGAGCGGGAGCTCGTCGCACACCAGCACCCTCAGTGGCATTTCTGCCGGTTCTCGGTAACCACGTGAACGCCCCTCCGCAACCGGCCGGAAAGTCCTATTTGTCAAATGATGTCATGGCTTCCAGTGGAGCGTCACGCCCTTTCCGCGCCCTTTTTCATCCCATTTAACGCGTTCAAAAGTAACTGGACTTTGATCATGTGTCCGCGTGCGCGAGGACGACGGACGAAAGCTCGACCACCGGACCCTGGAAGAACTGCGCTTTCTGGCGGTGCGATGGGTGGAAGAGGGCGCGCGGCCCCGCGAGGTGGCGGAGCGGCTGGGACTGCGGCGCTCCACGGTGTACGGGTGGCTGGCGGCCTACCGGGAGGGCGGCGCGGGGGCGCTGCGGGCCCGGCCCGTGCCGGGGCGCCCGCCGAAGCTGACCTGGAGCCGGTTGCGCGAGGTGCTGACCGGGCTGGCCGGGCAGGGGCCGCGCGAGCTGGGCCTGGACGGCGAACTGTGGACGCGGGCCGAACTCTGCGCGCTGCTGCGGCGCGACCTCGGCGTCCAGGTCGCTCCGGTGACGCTGACCCGGCTGCTGGAACGGGCGGGCCTGACCACCGCCCGGCCGCTCGGCGCCACGGGACTGCCGCCGGCCCTCGCCCGCTGGCGGGCCGAGCGCCTGCCCCGGCTGCGCGAGGCCGCGAAGGCGGCGGGCGGGACGCTCTACTTCGCCGCGCACGCCGCAGAGGACTCGGCGGCGGGGAACGCTCCACAGGACCGGTTGAACATGCTGAGCGCCACGCCGGGCAAGGGCGCGACGCGCTTCCTCATCGTCGCCGGGCAGGCGGCCGTCCCGGACATGGCGGGCTTCTGCGCGCGCCTGGTGCTCGACACGCGGGGGCCGGCCGTCGTGGTCCTCGACGACCGGCCCCCGCACCGCGCCGGAGACCTCGCCGCCCTCGCCGCCGGGACCGGTGGCGAGCTGCGGTCGACCTACCTGCCGGAGGTCAGACCTTGGTGACCAGGTGGCGGCCGATCACCAGGTAGTCCATCTCGGTCTTCAGGAAGCACTCCACGGCGTCCGCCGGCGCGCACACGATCGGCTCGCCGGCGATGTTGAACGAGGTGTTGATCAGGCACGGGACGCCGGTCAGCGCGGTGAACTCGGCCAGCAGCGCGGCCATGAGCGGGTTCCCCTCCGGCGTCACCGTCTGGATGCGCGAGGTCCCGTCCACGTGCGCGGCCCCGGGGATGCCGTCCACGTGCTCCGGCCGCACGGGGAACACGAACGTCATGTACGGCGAGGAGCGCTTCTTGCCCATGGCGAACACCTCGGGCGCGACGTCCTCCAGCACCACGGGCGCGAACGGCCGGAACGGCTCCCGGTGCTTGATCCGCGTGTTGATGATGTCCTTGATGTCGCCGAACCGGGGGTTGGCCAGGATGCTGCGGTTGCCGAGCGCGCGCGGGCCGTACTCGGTCCTGCCCTGGTACCAGCCGACGACGACCTTCTCCTGGAGCAGCCGCGCGGTCTCGGCGACCACGTCGTCCAGCTCCCGGACGCGGACGCGGCCCGCGTACCGGGCGAGGACCGCGGTGATCTCCGCGTCGCCGAACTCCGGGCCCAGGTAGGGCGAGACCGGCGGGACGATCGTGTCGCCCGCCTCGTGCGCGACGTGGAAGGCCGCCCCGATCGCCACGCCCGGGTCGCTGGCGCCGTAGCTGACCTCCACCTCGTCGTAGCCCGAGCCCTCCAGCAGCTTGGTGTTGTTCACGCAGTTGAGCGCCAGCCCGCCCTCGAACACCAGCTTGGGCAGGTCGCTGCGCTCCCGCAGCGCGGCCACCTGGTGCGCGGTGGCGACCTCGACCATCTCCTGCGCCGCCCGCGCCACCCGCACCCGGAAGTCGAACTCCTCGCGGCCCTCCGGACCCGTCTCGAAGACGCGGTCGAACAGCTCGTAGTAGGCCCGGACGGCCCGCGGGTGGTAGGGGATCTCGTAGGTCCCGCCCGGCCGCAGGGTCAGCACGTGCTCCAGGAAAGGGTTCCCGGGGCGGGTTCCGGCGGGCTCGGCGTAACCCGCCAATCCCATCACTTTGTATTCGTCATTGTTCGGGGTGAATCCCAGATAGCGGGTGATGACACCGAACAGCATGGCCAGCGAGTGCCGCGAGTCAATGCTCGCGTCGTCGAACACGCGCACTTTCCCGCCGCGCACTTCGCCCATGATGGCCGACAGCCATTCGGCCCTGCCGTCGCTGACCAGGAACGCCGCGTCGGCCCCGCCGGAGATGCCGTACCCGCACATCAGGTGCGCGATGTGGTGCGGCACGGTGTGCAGCCGCTCCGTGTCCGGCCGGAACCCGGTGTGCTCCTCGAAGTCGCCGAGCACCGCCGCCCGGCTGAACATCCCGTCGTAGATCGCGGTGAGCCGCTTCAGCCGGGCGAACTTGCGGTCGGCGCTCCCCTCGCCGTCGGCGATCTCGGCGATCATCGCGTTCAGCACCTCGTCGGAGAACCGCCAGGAGAACGCGAACGCGTCCACCTCGCCCAGCGACAGGCCGGCCTCGTCCAGCACCCAGCGCACGGCGTTGAGGGGGAACGCCGAGGTCTTCTTCTCCCGGTTGAGCCGCTCCTCCTCCACGGCGGCCACCAGCGTGCCGTCGACCACGAGGGCGGCCCCGGAGTCGTGCCCGAAGAGCATGTGCCGGTCGGTCCCGGTGGCGCGGTAGTGGCGCGCGAACAGGTCGGCGCCCTTGCTGAAGCCGTTGAAACCGAGAACGATCACCATGCGCTCCTTCGGCGACGAGGTCCGTGCCGTCCGCCCGGGCCGCGCAGCGCCGCGACCCGGCCCTGTCCGGCGGGCACTGCCACTCAAACCGATGCGGCCCGCACCCGCGTCCACGCGACGCCGATCCCGCGGAGCCGTACGGCTGACCCTGTCCACCCTCCGTTGCGCGCGGCGCGGCGACGACCCGCCGGGGGGACACGGGCCATATGGTGCGGCACGGCCGTGCGGCCGGGGAGCGCGGCCACGCTCCCCGGCCTCCTTCGTTCCCGGTGTCGTGTCCGCCCGTCAGTAGACGCCGTGCAGGGTCTGGTCGATGCCGCTGCCGCCCGCGTCCTGCGCGCTGACGCGGAGCGTCATCTTCTGGCCCGCGCCCGGCTTCGGCAGGACGGCCGAGAAGCGGCCTTCGCCCAGGGGCCTCACCTCGGCGGGCCGCCACTTCGCGCCGCCGTCCAGCGAGGTCCACGCCTTCAGCCCGGTGACCTTCGCGGACCCGGTCCCGGCGACGCGCGCCACCGAGAACACGGCGGGCGCGCCCGTCGGGCGGTTCATCAGGTCCAGCCCCAGGTCGTACTGCACCTGGAGCATGGGCAGGTGGGCGACGCCGCGGCCCGCGTCGGCGCCCGAGGAGCGGAACGTCCACGCGGTGGAGGTCCGGTTGGCGACCGGCAGCAGCCTGGACAGGTCGTTCTCGTAGGTCAGGCGGTAGGCGGCGGGCTGCTCGCCGACCTTGAACTCCGCGATGTTCTCCAGCTTCTCACCGACCTTGCGGCCGTTCTCGTACAGAGCGGTCTTCCGGTCGAACGACGGCTCGACGTCAACGAAGCCGGCCCTCATGTCCGGGCGGTTCTGGAGGTCGAAGACCTGGAACCGCATGAGCCCGCGAGTGCGCGAGGCGGGCTCGACCGGGAGGATGCTGAGGGTTTCCAGGCCGGGCGCGACGAAGCCCGGGTGCTGCGCCTGCGAGCCCCACGTCTTGGTGACGCGGCTGCCCGGCACCCGCTGGGTGAGCGGCTCCAGCTCGGCCCACACCGTCGGCCCGTCCTCGGTCTCCAGCTCCGGACCGGGGTACGACGCGTCCAGCCAGAGCCTGCCGTCGCCCGCGCTGAGGTAGTCGGTGCGCGTCGAGCCCGGCTTCACCTCCGACCCGTCCTCGTTGGCGAAGACGCCTTCGGGGAGGACGCCCTGGCGCTTCTCCCAGACGGCCTTCCCCGTGTCGCCGTTGAACGCCGCGAACCGCTGGTCGACGCGGGCGAGCCGCTTCTGCACGGCGGGCGTCACGATGAAGGACGGATCGTCGGGCAGGCGGTCGCCGAGGGGCTCCATCAGGTCCCAGACGGTGCCGGGCGCGGTGAGGCGGACGGCCAGCCAGGTCCGGAACGAACCCGTCGAGGTCGGCCCGCTGGGCTGGACGTAGACCTTGCTGTCCGGCGCGAACGTCGTGATCGCCCGCGCCCAGGAGGCGTCTCCGTCACCCTGTACGGCGATGACCGCGGTGGGGCCGCCCGCCGTCGTCTCCCGGCCCTCCACTCTGGCGGCGGCCTCTTTGGCCTTGGTGCCGTCGATGGTGACGGTGACGTCGCGGTCCACCTTCACGTCGGGTGCGCCGCCGAGCGCGTGGCGGGTCCCGGGGGCCTCGTCCTCGCCGTCCTGGACCGTGCCGAGCACGGAGTAGCGGCCTGCGGGCACCCGGATGCGGAGCGGCTCGTCCGGGGCTTCGAGCGACTCGAAGGCTTCGAACGGAGTGCCGGCGTTCACGCTCGTCACGGCCACCCTGCCGCTGAACGCCGCGGTGTCCGGGAGGGCCTTCCCGACGATCGTGAGCGTGTGGGACGGGGCCTCCACCTGGAAGGTGATCGGCACCCGCGCCGTCGCGTCCCCGCTCCTGGCGGTCACGTGGGCGGTGTAGAAGCCGGGCTCGTCCTTGAGCGCGGCGGCGTCGATGGTGAGCGACGCGCGGGCCTCGCCGTTCGCCGGGACGTCCAGGCGGGTCTCGGCGAGCTCGGCGGCACCGGGGCGGACCTTGCCGGTGCGGTCGGTGACCTGCACCGACAGGTCGGCCGTCAGGGCCGGGCCGGTGGAGGCGAACCCCGGTCGGGCTTTCAGCGCCGGATGGCTCGGATAGGCAGAGGCGCCCGCGTACGGGACGGCGTCGAGCGCGGCGAGCGGGGCCGACACGGCGGCGGCCGCGTCGAGCCGCCCGGCGCCCTGGCGCAGGACGTCGCCGCCGATCGGCCGCGACGCGCCGACGAGCGCCGCCTTGAGCTGCGCCGACTTCCAGCCGGGGTGCTTCTGCAGCAGCAGCGCGGCGGCCCCGGCGACGTGCGGAGCGGCCATCGACGTGCCCGACATGAGCGAGTACCGGTCGTCGATCGGGCGGCCTTCGGCGGACCCGGCGGCGCGGGCGGCGACGATGTCCACGCCCGGCGCGGTGATCTCCGGCTTGGCGGCCGTGCGGCCCTTCCGGGGGCCGCCGCTGGAGAACGGCGCGATCCGGTCGGAGCCGTCCACGGCCCCGACGGCCAGGGCGGTGTCGGCGGTCGCGGGCGATCCGACCGTTCCCGTGCCACCGTTGTTGCCCGCCGAGACGACGAACAGCGTCCCGTGCTTGGCCGTCAGCTGGTCGACGGCCGCGGCCAGCGGGTCGGTGCCGTCGGTCGCGTCGCCGCCCAGGCTCATGTTGACGACCTGGGCGCGGGACGCCGCCCACTCCATGCCCTCGATGACGACCGACTCGGTGCCGGACCCGTCGTTCTCCAGAACCTTGCCGACGACGAGCCGGGCGTCCGGGGCGACGCCCTTGCGCTCGCCGCCCGACCCGGCGCCGCTGCCTGCCACGGTCGCGGCGACGTGCGTGCCGTGCCCGTTGCCGTCCTTGGCATCGGTGGTGCCGACGAAGTCCTTCTTCTCCGCGACCCTGTCCCGCAGGTCGGGGTGGGTCTCGTCGACGCCGGTGTCCAGCACGGCCACCTTGGCGCCGGTGCCGGTGAAGCCCGCCTGCCAGGCGGCGGGCGCGCCGATCTGCGGCAGGTTCCGGTCCAGTCCGGACCGGGGCGCGGCGCGGACGGCGGTCGTCGCGGTCGTCCTGACCTTCCGGTCCAACCACACCCGCGTCGGTCCGGCGCTCAGCAGCGACCGGCCCAGCGCCACGGCCCGCCTCTTGGGCTGGCGCGCGGCCACGGCGCGGAGGCTGCGCAGCTCGCGGGCCGCCGCGAAGCCCCGCACGCGGGAGCTCCTCCCGCCCTGCACGATCAGCGGGATGTCGGCGCTCCGCGCGTCGTCGTAACCCTGGCGGATGAGGGCCGTCACGTCGAACAGGGCCGGGTCGAGCACCGGCCCCGCCAGCCGCGCGACGTCGGACGGCACGACGACCACGTGCCCGCTCCGGCTGATGGAGGTGTCGAACGTCGGCCTGCGGCCCTCGCCCGGTTCGACCTTCACCAGCGGGGGGCGGCCCTTGCGTGTGCTGACCTCGACGACGTCGCCGGTCAGCAGCGTGACCTTCCAGTTCTTGCCCGCGGGCAGCGGTGCGGGGCCGCGCGCGGGCGGCGCGTGCGGCGCGGCCTGCGCGGGCTGCGCCCCCTGCCAGGGGGCGGCCGCGACGCCCGCCGCCAGGGCGGCGGCGAGCAGGACGCGGACGGGGGGTGTTCTCATGGCGCTCCTCGATCGGGTTGATCACCGTCTATTGATCAACCCGAAGCGCCGTCTGCTTTCCCTGCCGCCCCTCCGCTCAGCGGCTCACGGCGGTCTCCCGCTCCATGTGCGACAGCTTCTCGGGGTTGCGCACGTGGTAGGCGCCGGTGACGCGGCCGTTCTCCACGCGCACCGCCACCACGCCGTCGATCTCCCCGTTGACCCGGACGAGCAGCCCCGGGCCGCCGTTGACCTGGACCAGCTCGACCGACCGCTCCGCTCCCCGCCGCCACCAGCCGGCGGACAGCAGCCGGGCCACCTTGTCCGCGCCCACGACCGGCCGCAGCAGCGCGCGCCTGACCCCGCCGCCGTCGCTCAGGGCCACGACGTCGGGTGCGAGGATGTCCAGCAGGCTCTGCAGCTCGCCGGTCTCGACCGCCCGCTGGAACGCCTGGAGCGCGGCACGGGTCTCGGCGGGGGAGGCGACGCCGCGCGGACGGCGTTCGGCCACGTGGGCCCGCGCCCGGTAGGCGAGCTGGCGGACCGCGGACGGGGTCTTGCCGACGGCCTCGGCGATCTCGTCGTAGGGCAGGTCGAACACCTCGCGCAGCACGAACACCGCCCGTTCCACCGGAGCCAGCGTCTCCAGCACCAGCAGCATCGCCATCGACACGCTCTCGGCCAACTCCAGGTCCTCGGCCACGTCCGGCGAAGTCAGCAGCGGCTCGGGCAACCACGGACCGACATAGGACTCCTTGCGCCGACCGAGCACTCGCAACCGGTCCAGCGCCTGGCGCGTGACGATCCGCACCAGGTAGGCGCGCTTCTCCTGCACGGCGGCCAGATCCACGTCCACCCACCGCAACCAGGTCTCCTGCAGGACGTCCTCGGCGTCGGCCGCCGAACCCAGCATCTCGTAGGCCACGGTGAACAGCAGGTTCCGGTGGGCCACGAACACCTCGGTGGCGGAGTCCACCCGATCGGCGCGGCCGAGCGGCTCGGCTGCGTCCGTCGCCCGTTCGCTGCGCTCGCTCATACCCGGCTCCCGCCTGCTCGTCCTGTGCCTCGCCATATGCACTGGACGACGCTTCCCGCCGTTTTGTAACACCCGCGCCCGGTGGCCTACGTCACATGGCCGCGCCTGTTACGGGGGCCGATGCGCCGACGTCTTGTGTCCATCAGGACGCCGAACCAACCGGTGTCCCGCCGGTCCGGTCTCCTCACCAGAAGGGCAGCAAGCATGAGCAAGTTCGCGGTAGCGGGGGCGACGGGGCGACTGGGCCGCCACGTCATGGACGTCCTCACGGAACGAGGGCACCAAGCCGTGCCGATGTCCAGAGCCACCGGCGTGGACGTCATCACCGGCGAGGGGCTGGCCGAGGCGCTCGCCGGAGCCGACGCCATCATCGACGTCGCGTCCTGGCACGCCTCCGACCAGGAGGCCGCCGCGGAGTTCTTCCGCACGGCCACCCGCAACCTGCACGAGTTCGGCGGGCGGGCCGGAGCCCGCGAGGTCGTCGCCGTGTCCATCATCGGAGCCGACAAGGCCACCGCCGGTTTCGTCGCCGCCCAGCAGGTTCACGAGGAGGCCAACCTCTCCGGTCCGCTTCCCGCGCGCATCCTGCGGGCCGCGCAGTTCCACGAGTTCGTCGGACAGCTCCTGGACTGGCAGCAGGGCGACGTCGCCTACATCCCGGACCTGCCCGTACAACTCGTGGCCTGCCGCACCGTGGCCGAGACGCTGGTGGACCTGGCCACCGACCCCGACGCGCCCGGAACGCCCATCCCCGAGATCGCGGGCCCGCGCTGGGAGAGCCTGGCCGAGGCGGCCAGGCTCCTCGGCGCCCGCCGGGGCGTCAAGGTCGTCAACGCCGACGGCTCCGGCGTGCCCGACGCCGAGCTCGCGGCCAAGGGCGCGTTCCTGCCCGGCCCGGACGCCAAGCTCGCCGGTCCCACCTTCCGGGAGTGGCTCGACGGCCAGTCCTGACGCGGCACCGGCCGACCGATCCGCAGCGGTCCTCGTCCCCAACAGAAGGAAACCAGAACCATGGCTGAAACAGCCCTGCCCGCGAACGATCCCGTGCGCGCCACCGGAGGACAGTCCCCGCCCGACCCCCGCCGCTGGTGGGGGCTGGTGGTCATCGCCCTCGCCCAGCTGATGGTGGTGCTGGACATGACCATCGTCAACATCGCGCTGCCGTCCGCCCAGCGCGACCTCGGCATGAGCGACGGCGACCGGCAGTGGGCCATCACCGCCTACACCCTCGCCTTCGGCGGCCTGCTCCTGCTCGGCGGCCGCCTCGGCGACCTGTTCGGACGCAGGCGCGCCTTCGTCATCGGCCTCACCGGCTTCGCCGCCGCGTCCGCGCTGGGCGGCGCGGCCACCGGCCCCGGCACGCTCTTCGCCGCCCGAGCCCTCCAGGGCGTCTTCGCCGCGCTGCTGGCCCCGGCCGCGCTGTCCCTGCTCACCACGACCTTCACCGACCCGCGCGAGCGCGGCAAGGCGTTCGGCGTGTTCGGCGCCATCGCCGGTGCCGGCAGCGCCATCGGCATGCTGGTCGGCGGCCTGCTGACCGAATACCTCGACTGGCGCTGGTGCCTGTACGTCAACGCCCCGGTGGCCGCCCTCGCCGTGGTCGGCGCGATCGTGGTGCTCAAGGACCCGGGCCGCGGGAGCGGCGGCCGGCTGGACGTCCTCGGCGCCGTGCTGGGCACCGCGGGCGTGCTGTCCATCGTCTACGGCTTCAGCGAGGCCGAGTCCCGCGACTGGGGCGACGCCCGGGTGCTGGCCCTGCTCGCCGGCGGCGTGCTGCTCCTCGGCGCCTTCGCGCTGTGGCAGACCCGCGCCCGGACGCCGCTGCTGCCCCTGCACGTCGTCAAGGACCGCCAGCGGGCGGGCGCCTACCTGACGATGGCCCTGGTCACCGTCGGCATGTTCGGCGTCTTCCTGTTCCTCACCTTCTACCTGCAGGGCGTCAAGGGCTGGTCCCCGCTGAAGACCGGCGCGGCCTACCTGCCCATGACCGTCTGCATGGTCGCCGGGTCCACCCAGATCTCGGCGCGGCTGCTGCACCGGGTCCCGGCCCGAACGCTGATCATGCCCGGCCTCGCCGTGGCCGCCGCCGGGCTGGCCTTCCTGGCCTCCATGGGCGTCGACGCCACCTACCTCGGCCGGGTCCTGCCCGGCATCTGCCTGATGGGCCTCGGCATGGGCGTCACCTTCATGGCGGCCATCTCCACCGCCACCGGCCGCGTCGCCCCGCACGACCAGGGCGCGGCCTCGGCGACCCTCAACACCATGCAGCAGGTGGGCGGATCGATCGGCACCGCGCTGCTCAACACGATCGCGGCGGGCGCGACCGCCGACCGGCTGGCCGCCCGCCGGATCGACCTCGCCCAGCAGACGCCGCAGGTCAAGGCGGCACTGGCGGAGGCGACGGTGCACGGCTACTCGGTCGCGACCTGGACCTCCGCGGGCATCATGCTGCTGGCCGCGCTGGTCGCGGGCGTCCTCATCAACGCCAGGCCCTCCGGCCGGCCCACCGGCACGGCGGGCGCCGACCGCGAGGCCGGGACCGTCAAGACGCCCGCCCACGCCGCTTAGCCGCCGGCGCACCCCCGAACGACGACCACCAACGACTGAACCCTCCGGGCCCGGGGGCGAGGCTTCCGGGCCTCGCGCCCGGGCCCGGGAGTTCGGTCAAAGACCCTCCATGCCCGATTACTTTGTGTGATGCTCTGGTACGGGAGGGTTAATGACTGCTGGGCTGCCGCGGCATGTGGCTTGCGTGATGGACGGGAACGGACGGTGGGCCGAGCAGAGAGGGCTCGACCGGACGCAGGGGCATCGCGTCGGGGAGGGCTCCGTCGTCGACGTCATCGAGACGTCCTACGCGTGCGGGGTGGAGTGGCTGACGCTGTACGCGTTCTCCACCGAGAACTGGCGGCGGCCCGACGAGGAGGTCGCCTTCCTCATGCGGCTGGTGCAGCGGACGTTGCGCAAGCACACGCCCTCGCTGCACCTGCGCGGCATCCGGTGCCGCTTCCTGGGCGGCGAGGACGAGCGCATCCCGCCGTCGCTCGCCCGGGACATCGCCGACATCGTCGAACTGACCAGCGGGAACACCCGCATGACGCTCACCGTCGCGTTCGACCACGGCGGGCGCGACGCGATCGTGCGCGCGGCGCGGACCCTGGTGCGGGAGGGGGTGCCCGAGCAGGCCGTCACCGAGCAGGCGCTGGCCGCGCGGTTCCAGTACCCCGACACCCCGGACGTCGACCTGGTGATCCGCACCTCGGGCGAGCAGCGCGTCTCGAACTTCATGCTGTGGCAGGTCGCCTACGCCGAATGGATGTTCCCCCCGATCCTGTGGCCCGACTTCAGGGCCGAGCAGTACCGCGCCTGCCTGGAGGAGTACCGGCGCCGCAAGCGCCGGTTCGGAGGACTCGACCGCACCGACCAGATGGAGATGATCTGACGTGACCGACACCCTCGACCAAGAGCGGCGGATCGAACTGGCGCGCAGGTTCGGCACCGGATCACTGCTGCGGAAGCTGACCACCGAGCTGCGCTGGGGACTGGCCGCCACCCGGGCCACCGTCCTGGAGGCCGCGCACCCGCAGGTGGGCGGCGCCCTCCTGGACCACTCGACGTTCGTCGTGCACCCGTGGCGGCGGCTGTTCAACACCATCACCAGCGTCGACCGCCTCGTCGACGACGACGTCGCCGTCCAACTGCGCGAGGTCGACCGGCTCAACCGGCTGCACGCCCGCATCACCGGGGCCGACGGGCAGGGCCGCCCCTACAGTGCCCTGGACGGCGAGGCCCGCGCCTGGGTGATCGCCACCCTGTACGACTCGACGGTCGAGGTCTGCAGGCTCACCGGCACGCCCCTCACCACCAAGGAGCAGATCCGGCTCTACGACGAGTACCGGGCCATGCTCACCCTGCTCCAGGGCCGCGACGACCTGCTGCCGCCGACGCTCGGGGAGTTCCGCGCCTACTTCGCCTCGATGGTCGCCGACCGCCTGGAGGACAACGACGCCGTCCACGCGATCGTCAACGGGCTGTTCTCCACGGTCCCGGCCCCGCCCCTGCTGAAGGCCAGGCCCACGCTGTGGGCCGCCGTCCGCGCCATGATCAGCCCGATCGCCACCGCCGTCACCCTGGCGGCGCTCCCCGAGGCCTACCGCACCAAGCACGGCTACACCGTCCCGCCCGGCGCGGAGGCGCTCATGCGCGGCGGCTACTTCGGCGTGGGCGTGATCACCCTGCTGCTCCCGCCGTCGCTGGACCGCACCAGGGTGCTCGTGGACGTCCTCGACCCCTCGCGCGAGTCCACCCTCGGCCCGATCAAGATGATGGGCGTGCTGATGCAGCAGGCGGCCAAGGCCCAGGAGGCGCTGCGCCCGTCCGGCCAGCGCCGGTCCGGCCCCGCGGCCAAGGGCGCCGACCGCCTGTTCTCCGAGGTCCTCGACCAGACCGGCGACGGGCGCCTGACCTGGCCCGACCTCGCCGCCATGGCCCGGGAGATCGCCACCCGGCTCGACCTCGACGAACCGGCCGAGACCCGCCTGTTCGACGCCTTCGCGGCCTGGTGGAAGGAGCTGCTGGCCGCCATGGACGCCGACGGGGACCAGGTCGTCACCCGCGAGGAGTACGCCGCGGGCGCCGCCTCCCTGTCCGGCCCGGCGCTGGCCCACGTCGCCGAGGTCCTGTTCCGGACCGCCGACACCGACGGCAGCGGCACGATCTCCCCGGCGGAGTACCGCGAGCTGTTCCGCTCCGGCTTCCGCCGCGACGTGGAGACCACCGCCGCCGGCGACATCACCTCCGGCGCGTTCGTCGCCGAGTTCCTCGCCTTCATGACGGGCCGCACCGGCTCCACCGCCTGCGACAACCTCCTGGCCACGGCCTGACCGGCGCGTCCGGGAGCACGCGACCGACCGGGGCCGGCCCGCCGGCCCCGGTCAGGCCGGGTCGCGGCGCAGCACGATCAGGGCGACGTCGTCCTCGCGGTACCCGAACTCCTCCAGCACCCGGTCGCTGTACTTCTCCAGGTCGTCCTCCAGCGGCATCAGCCGCAGCCGCTCCAGGTTGTCGGTCAGCAGGACGCCGCGGTCCTCGATCAGGCCGTCGGTGAACATCGCGACCATGCCGCCGGGCGGGACGACCGTGCGCTCGACCTTCACGTCGCTGAACGGGAAGCCCAGCAGCACCCCGCCGCCCGCGCCGAACCAGGACTCGCCGTCCTGGTGGAACAGCGGCGGCAGGTGGCCCGCGCTGGCGACCTGGAGCTCCCCGCCGACCGGGTCGAGCGTCATGATGGACACCGTCGCCGACTGGTCGTCGTGGTAGCGCACGAGCACGCTGTTCAGCCGGGCCAGGATCGTCTCGGCGTCGTGGCCCTCGTCGGCGAAGGCGCGCAGCGCGTGCCGCACCTCGGCCATGACGGTGGCGGCGCGCAGCGAGTGGCCCTGCACGTCGCCGATGGCGATCAGCAGGTGGCCGCCGAAGTCCAGCACCTCATAGAAGTCGCCGCCGATCTCGGCCTGGTCGCTGGCCGGCTCGTAGCGGACCGCGATCGTCCAGCCCGGCACCTCCGGCAGCCGGGTCGGCAGCAGGCTGCGCTGGAGGGTCAGCGCGAGCGCGTGCTCCTCGACGTAGGAGCGCAGCGCCTCCACGGCCAGCGCGACGGTCTGGCCGAGCTGGCGCAGCAGGTTGATCTCGTCCTCGTCCATGGCGTCCCGGTGCTGGACGCCCAGGCAGATCGGCGGGCGGCCGACCTTGGTGCGCGACAGCACGAGCACCACGTCGCCGTCGGCCTCGTTGTCGGGCAGGATCGCGCCGAGCTGCTCCTGCGGGACCGTCGCCACGGCCGAACCGGTGCTCTCGCCGAGCGGCACCAGCTCGCCCAGCCGCTCCAGGGTGTTCGGGGGGCTGGACCTCGGCCACGGCGGGATGCCGGGGTCCAGGCACACCGTGCGGCGCAGCCGCCCGTCCACCGGCAGGATGAACGAGGCCGCGGACCCGCCGAAGACCTCGGCGGCGCCCGCCGCGGCGGCGGCCGCCAGCTGGTCGAAGGTCTCGGCGGAGTTCACCGCCAGCGTCGTCCGGGTGAGGCCGGCCAGCCGCTCGGCCATCCGCTCGGCCCGCTGCCGCGCGGTGTAGTAGCGCAGCACCGCCTCGACGGTGGCGAGGAACTCCTCGGGGTCGATCGGGTCGGTGAGGTAGCCGTCGGCGCCCTGCTGGAGCCCGTAGGCGCGGTCCGAGGTCGCGATCGCGGTCGCGGAGATGTGGATGACGGGCAGCGAGGCGGTCTCCGGCGTCGACTTGATGCGCTCGGAGACTTCGATGCCGCTCACGTCGGGCAGTCGGACGTCCAGGATCACCAGGTCGACCTCGTGCTCGGCCAGCCGCTGCCAGGTCTCGGCGGCCGATCCGGCCTCGATCACGCCGTACCCGGCGCGCCGCAGCCAGCTGCTGATGATGTACCGCTTGGCGGCGGTGTCGTCGACGACCAGGACGCTCGCCTTCTCAGTCCGCACCGGGCCCCTCCACCGATTCCATGGCCTGGTGGACGGCTTCGTGCAGCGCGTCGGAGTCCAGCCGTTCCTTGTCCAGCGTCGCGTCGGCGCGGGCCACCCGGGGGTCGCCCAGGGCCTTGAGGTCGACGTCGGTCATCAGCACGACCGGCATCCGCGGCGGGAGCCGGTCCAGCACGTAGAGCCCGTCGGCGTCGGGCATCCGCAGGTCGAGCAGCACCAGGTCCGGCGGGTCGGCCTCGACCCGGGCCAGGGCGGCGCGGGCGTCGGGGGCCTCGCTGACGCGGGTGGCCGAGTCGGCCAGCAGGTCGCGCAGGCGGCGGCGGTCGCCCTCCTCGTCGTCCACGACCATGACGTGTCCGAGGCGCAGCGCGCGGCGGACCGGCGGCGGCGCGCCGAGGGGGAGCCGCAACGTCACGGTGCTGCCTGAGCCGGGCGCGCTGTCCAGGGTGAGGTCGCCGCCGAGCAGGTCGGCGAGCCGCAGCGCGTAGGGGAGGCCGAGTCCGGTCCCGCCCTGCGTGCCGGGCGTCTGGTAGAACTCCTCGAACACCTGCTGCTGGTGCTCGGGCGCGATGCCCACGCCGGTGTCGGCGACCTTGACGGCCAGCCGGTCGGCCTCGGTCCGCACGGTGACGGTGACGCCTCCCTCGGGGGTGAACCTGATGGCGTTGCTGATGAGGTTGCGCAGGATGCGGGTGAGCATCATCTCGTCGGTGACCAGCCGCACCGGGGCGTGCGGCGGGTTGATGGCCAGGGTGATCCCGGCGTGGGCGGCGGCCGGGCCGAGCTGGGCGGCGAGCTGGTCGAGCACGGCCTGCAGGTCGGTCTCGGCCGGCCGGGGCACCAGCGCGCCCCGCTCGGCCTTGGCGAAGTCCAGCAGCTCGTTGACCAGGGTCAGCAGCGTGTGGCCCGAGTCCGCGATCATCTCGACCTGGTGGTGCTGCTCGGTGCTCAGCGGCTCGGCCGAGCCGTCCAGCAGCAGGCGGGCGAGGCCGATGACCGAGTTGACCGGCGTGCGCAGCTCGTGGCTGACGTTGGACCAGAAGCGCGTCCTGGCCTCGGCGACCTCGCGGAGCTGCCGGCTCTTGTCGTCGATCTCGGCGTAGAGGGCGACCACGCCCCGGTTGGTCTCCTCCAGCTCGTCGGAGAGCTGGTTGTACAGGGCGAGCACGCCCTGGTTGGTCTCCTCCAGCTCGGCGTTGAGCGCGCGCAGGTCCTCGCGCTGGCGGCGGATGTCCTCCAGGGCGTCGATCAGCTCGGCGTTCTGGGTCCGCAGCTCCTCGACGGCCGAGACCGGCATCAGCCTGGCGAGGTCGGACTGGAGCGCGGCCAGGGCGGCCACGCTCGGCGCCGGGGCGTCGCCGGGCATCTCCTTGCGCAGCCGGACGACGGTCCGCCGCCCCCCGGCCCGCTCGACCGTCTCCTCCTCGACCGCGTCGACCAGGCGGCCCGCCGCGGCGGCGCCCTCCCCGGGCGGGCGCCCGCCGGCGGGCGTGCGGAAGTCGAACTCCACCACCAGCGCGGGCAGCGGCACGGTGACGGCCAGGAACCCGATGGTGATCGGGGCGCTGGAGGCGATCAGCTCGCGGCCGAGCTCGCTGACCGCGGTGGCGGTCCGTACCTGGTCGGAGGTGTCGAAGCGGAGCGCCGCGGCGGTCTCGCGGGCCGCCCGCCGCACCGTGAAGATGTCCTCGACGTCGCGGATCTCGAAACGCCGGAGTTCGCGCTCCACGCGCCGCTCACCCCGCCTGGACCGCGACGACCGAGGCGTCGTCGTTGCGCACGCCGGCGTCGCGCAGCAGCGTCGCGGCGACGAGCGCGGCCCGCCGGGTGAACAGGCCCGGGTAGTCGGCCGGGTTCCAGCGCTCGGTCAGCCCGTCGGAGTGCAGCACCACCGTGGCGTCCGGCGGCAGGTCGTAGACGTGCTCGCGGATCGTGCGGGCCTCGTGCCCGGCGATGCCGGGCGTCGAGATCATGCCGCGCCGGCCGTCGGGGGTGACGATCCAGCCCGCGACGTTGCCGAGCCCGGCGTACCGCACCCGCCCGGCGGCGAAGTCCACCTCCGCGACGGACACCGCGCCGCCCCGGGTGGGCGCGAGGGCGCGGTGGACGTCCCTGAGCAGCTCGGCGGGCCCGGCCGCCGGATCGCGCCGCCGCACGGCCCGGACCGCCTCCTGGCTGGCGCGCTCGGCGAGCGGGCCGTGCCCGAGGCCGTCGCAGAGCATGACATGGGTGACGCCCTCGCCGGTGTGCACGGCGTAGCCGTCGCCGCAGACCTGCTGGCCGGGCTTCGGCCTGGTCAGCCCGGCGTGGGCGAGCGCCACCGGGCTGTCGGCCTCGACGGCGAACCGCGCGGTGAGCACCGAGCCGCGCCGGGGGATGGAGTGCAGGTCGCTGCTGTCGGCGAGCCTGGAGATCGAGCCGAGGCCGATGCCGAGCGTGCCGCTGGTGGAGTAGCCGTCGAGCATCGACCGGGACACGTCGGTGATCCCGGGGCCGCGGTCCAGGCACGCGAACTCGATCGCGGCGACGCCGCCGGCCCGGACGACCCAGACGCCGATCACCCCGTCGACGGCGTGCTTGTGCAGGTTGGAGGCGGCCTCGCTGACCGCCAGTTCGAGCTGGGCGAGCCGCTCCTCGGCGAAGCCGAGCCGGGCGGCCAGCGCCGCCGCCCGGCGGCGCACCCCGGCGACCGCGCTGACGTCCTCGACGCGCAGCCACAGCGCCTCGTCGGCGGGCGGGCTGATCGACCAGCCCGTGCCCGTCAGCGGCGCCATTTGGTCACTGTGATGGTGGTGCCCTGTCCCACGGCGGTCTCCAACTCGAACGCGTCCACCAGGCGCCGCGCGCCCGTCAGCCCGAGACCCAGCCCCTGACCGCTCGTCCAGCCGTCGGTGAGGGCGAGATCCACGTCCGCTATACCCGGACCCTCGTCGTGAAACACGATGTGGACCCCGCCCCGGCCGCGCTCGTCGGTCACCTGGGTGACACGGGCGACGCCGCCGCCCCCGTAGACCAGGGTGTTGCGGGCCAGCTCGCTGGCGGCGGTGACCACCTTGGTCTGGTCGACCAGCGAGAGCTTGGCGGCGCCGGCGGCGGTGCGGACCGCCTGGCGCACCCGCACCACGTCGTCACCGGTCTCGATGGGGATGGCCGCGTCGCCGGAGGCGGTCACCGAATGTCCCGGAGCGCCCTGGCCGTCCTGCTCACACCGTCGGCGTTCAGCAGGGCCAGGCCCTTCTCCAGGTCCAGCGCGGTGCGCACGCCGCCGAGCGACAGCCCGAGCTCGACCAGGGTGATGGCGACCGCCGGCCGCATCCCGACCACGACGGTCTCGGCGTCCAGCAGCCGCGACATGGCGGCGATGGTGGCGAACATCCGGCCGATGAAGGAGTCGACGATCTCCACGGCGGTGATGTCGATGATGACGCCGCGGGCGCCGGTGGCCACGATGCGCTCGGCCAGGTCCTCCTGGAGCGCGAGCACCGACTGGTCCTGCAGGTCGATCTGGATCGACACCAGCAGGATGTCGCCGATCTTGAGTACGGGGACCCGGTCCATCAGGACGCGCCCCCGCCGGTGATCTGGACGCCGCTCTGCCGCAGGGCGTGGGCGAGCGCGTCGGCCAGCGTCGCCTTGGTGACGATGTCGGCGAACTCGATGCCCAGCGTCACGATGGTGTGCGCGATCTGCGGGCGGATGCCGGAGATGACGCACTCGGCGCCCATCAGCCGGGCCGCCACCACGGTCTTGAGCAGGTGCTGGGCCACCTCGGTGTCGACCGCGGCGACGCCGGTGATGTCGATCACCGCGTAGCGGGAGCCGGTGTCGACCAGCGTCTGGAGCAGGCTCTCCATCACCACCTGGGTGCGGGCCGAGTCCAGCGTGCCGATCAGCGGCACCGCGACGATCCCGTCCCAGAGCTTGACCACCGGCGTGGACAGCTCCAGCAGGCTCTCGGCCTGGTCGGCGATGACCTGCTCGCGGGCGGCGGCGAAGGTCTCGAAGGTGTGCAGGCCGAGGTCGTCGAGGAACGAGGAGAACAGGACGAACTCCCGGTAGGCCTGGGCGTCGGCCTCGGCGCCCGCGTCCTTCTCCAGCACGGTGAAGACCGCCTGCTTGAGGGCGAAGACGCTGACGGCGGTCTCGGTGGGGGTGAACCCCTGCCGGGCCCGGGAGCGCGACAGGTCCGCCAGCACCGGGCGCAGCTCGTCGGCCGCGGCCTCGGCGGAACCCTCCGGGGACTGGCGCACGATGAGCTCGTACAGCTCCTCCGACTCGCGGCGCAGCTCACGCTCGGTGATGCGGCCGCGGACCGTGCGGGCCACCTCGGCCACCCAGTGCCCGAGCACCTCGTCCCGGTGCTCAGCGAGCAGTCGCGCGATTCGGGTCTGTCCTGCTGAGCCCGGCTGGGTCACTGAGTTCCCTCACTTCGTCATCCACCACTCGAGATATCCAGGAGACTAGCGTCTCTACCGGTATGAAACGCCCAAACGCCTTACTCGGAGTGGACGTGATGAACGAGCTCTCACTCTCGGTGACCGAGACCGACGGACGCATTGTGATCGCGGTCTCCGGCGACCTGGACATCACCTATTCCGACCAGCTGACCGCCGCCGCGGCGCGGGTGCCCGGCGACGCCAGGACGATCGTCGACCTCACCGGCCTCACCTTCCTGGACTCGGCGGGCCTGGGCGCCCTGCTGCAGCTGTGGAAGCGGCTGCAGCGCGGCGGCGGCGACATGATCCTCGTCGGCGCCACCTTCCGGAACGCGCGCCCGCTGTGGTTCACCGGCCTGGCCGACCGGCTGCCGCGCACCGACACCCTCGAAGCGGCCCTGGAGCGCTGACCCGGCGAGGGGACGAGCGGTGACGACCATCACCGCTGTGCGATCCGGCACGTCCTGATCACTTGCCCTACCGCCCGCCCGACCATCCGCCCGACCACCCGCGCGCGGACGCCGCGACGCCGCCGTCCGCGCAGCGCGCCCGCCACCGGACGAGGGTGCGAGCATGGCCACTTGGTGCCACCTGCGCGCTGCTGCACGTGACGGTTCTCATGCGGCGCGTGAGCGTCCCGGCCCTCCACGCAAGCCCTTACTTCGTCCGCCTTGGACGGGCGGCCTCTTCGCTCTGGTGCCGATCATTCGGATGAGCTGCGAGAACGCGCCCCGGTGAACGGACCCTCCCAGCGGACCGCCGCCGCGCGGCACGGCGCCCCGGCTTCCCCTGTCCGCTTCCATGACTTCAAGTCAGTACGTCCATATGTAAGAACAAAGTATTGACGGCCCCGCCGACCGGGGTTAGAAATGTGCCCCAAGCCACACAGGTGACGAGCAGGTGAACAGAGGGTGAACGCCGTCTGAACGCCGCGGGCTCGCCATCCCGTCGACAGGTCGTTGGAGGCCACCATGCGGGTCGGACTGCTGGGCGCGGGACGGATCGGGGCCTGGCACGCCCGGTTCCTGAGCGGGCACCCGCTCGTGGACGAGCTGCTGATCGGCGACGCCGACCCGCGCAGGGCCGAGGCCCTCGCGGGCCCGCTCGGCACCCGCGCCGTCGAACCCGCCGCGGTGTTCGACGCGGCGCCGGACGCGCTGCTGATCGCGACGCCCACCGCCACCCACGCCGAGCTCCTCGTCCGCGCCTGCGAGGCCGGCATCCCGGTCTTCTGCGAGAAGCCCGTCGCCCCCGACCTGGGGACGACCCTGGAGGTGCGCGACCGCGCGGCGAAGACCGGCGTGCCGGTGCACATCGGCTTCCAGCGCAGGTTCGACGCCGGGTACGCGGCCGCCCGCCTGGCCCTGCTGGAGGGCCGGCTCGGGGACCTGCACCGGGTGCACCTGGTCACCGCCGACCCCGCGCCGCCGAGCGCCGAGTACGTCCGCTCGTCCGGCGGGATCTTCCGCGACTGCCACATCCACGACTTCGACATCCTGCGCTGGGTCACCGGCCGGGAGGTCGAGTCGGTCACGGCGGTCGGCGCGAACCGGGGCGACGACTACTTCGCGGCGGCGCGGGACGTGGACACCAGCGCCGCCGTCCTGGTCATGGACGACGGCACCGTCGCCACGATGCAGGGGTCGCGCTACAACGGCGCGGGCTACGACGTCCGGATGGAGCTGTCGGGCACCGCCGGCACCTGGGTGGTCGGGCTGGACGAGCGCGCGGCGCTGCGGTCGGCCGAACCGGGCGTCGACTGGCCGTCCGGGGACGCGTGGGCCGACTTCTGGGAACGCTTCGAGCCCGCGTACGCGAGCGAGATTGGAACGTTCCTAGACGTGGCCCGGGGCCACGCCGACAGCCCCTGCACGGTGGACGAGGCGCTGGAGGCCCTGCTCATCGCCGAGGCCGCCACCCTGTCGCTGCGCGAGGACCGCCGGGTCAGGCTGGCGGAGCTCCGATGATGTGGGCCCTGGCGTTCGCGGCCGTCGCGCTGGCCTTCGTGTGGGTCACCGGCGTCAACGACGGCGCCGCGCTGCTCGGGCTGGGCGGCCGGTTTCCCCGGTCGCCCGCCCTGCTGCTGGTGCCGCTGGCGCTGGCGCCGATCGTGCTGATGCCCCAGCTCGTCGGGACGGCGGTCGCGCGGACCTTCACCGAGCGGCTGGCCGACCTCGGCGACCGCCGGGGCGCGCTGGCCTTCCTGGCGGGCGTGACCGTGGCGCTCGCGGTGGTCGGCGTCCTGTCCAGGAAGGGACTGCCCACCAGCCTGACGCTGGCGATCCTCGGCGGCATCGGCGGCGCCTGCCTTGGGCTGGGCCTGCGCGTGGCGTGGGACGGCCTGGCGGTCGTCCTGCTCATCGGGGCGGCGGCGCCGCTGGTCGGAACGGCCGTCGGCTACGGGCTCGGCCTGGTCTCGCGGCGCGTCCCCTCCTTCACCGGGATGCCGCAGGCCGTGCGGACGGTCCACGTGCTCGCCTACGGAGCCCAGTGCGCCGCCTACGCCGCCAACGACGGCCAGAAGATGCTCGCCGTCGTCAGCGTCGCCCGCCAGGTGGTGACGACGCGGCGGCTCGGCGCGGTCGGGCCCGTCGAGCCGGCGCCCCTGCTGCTGGCGCTGATCGCGGTCGTGTTCTGCGCCGGGGCGCTGAGCGCGGCGCACCGCGTGGGCGAGCGGCTCGGCAGGGGCCTGGTGCTGGCCCGGCCGCTGCACGTGGTGTCCACCGAGGCGGCGGCCGCGGCCTCGGTGACGGCCAGCTCGTTCGCGGGCGCGCCGGTGAGCATGACCCAGTCGGTGACCGCCGGCGTGGTCGGGGTCGCGGCCAGCGAGGGCGCGTCCCGCGTGCGCTGGGAGAACGTGGTCGGGATCGCGGCGGCGTGGCTGTTCACGCTTCCGCTGGCGTTCGCCGCCGGCGCGCTCGGCGGCGTGGCGATGAGGGCGCTGTGAGCGCCGCACCGCACCCCGCCCGCCGCTTCCGGCTCGTCTGGGACGACCTGCGCGGACGCTCCGGCGACCGGGTGATCGACCAGGTGTCCCGGCAGATCCGCGCGGTGCGCGACGGCGCCGAGCTGGCCCGCGAGATGGCCGCGGGGCGGACGCCGTCCGACGCGGCCCGCGCCCGGATGGCCGAGATCGAGCACGCGGGGGACGCCGAGCGCGGCGCGCTGGCCGCGATGCTGCGCGGCGTCCTCGCCACCCCCCTCGACCGGGAGGACCTCTACCGGCTGTCCCGCTCGGTCGACGACGTGCTGGACAACCTCCGCGACTTCGTCCGCGAGGCCGACCTGTTCGGGCCGCCCGAGCTCGGCTTCGCCCTCCCGCCGCTGGAGGCGGTGCTCGACGGGCTGACCGCCCTCGACATCGCCGTCCAGAAGGTCATCGCCGAGCCGGCCGCGGTCACCGTCGCGGCGCTGGGCGCGCGCAAGGCCCGCAACCGGGTCCGCGAGACCAGGCAGGCCGCGCTGGCCCGCCTGTTCGCCGGACCGCTCGACCTCGACGTCCTGCGCCGGCGCGAGCTGCTCGCCCGGCTGGACGCGGTCGGGCGGCGCCTCGGCGAGGCGGCTGACGCCCTGTCCGACGCGATGCTCAAACGCAGCCACTGACCCTTCCGTTTCCGAACGAGCCGCAGGTCGTCGGGGGCCCGCGGACCCACACCGAGGAGAAGCACATGATCCGCACCAGCCCCGTCGCCGCCCGTGCGCGCGCGAGCACCGCGGCCGCCGTCGCGGTGGCCGCCGCGCTCCTCAGCGCGTGCGCGCCCTCCAGCGGCGGGCAGGCCCGCCAGGAGGCGGCGCCGCTGCCGTCGGCGACCGTGGAGGACGCCGCCTCGTTCAAGCTGGACGAGCTGATCGCCGCCGCCAAGAAGGAGGGGAGCCTGCTGGCCTACGACGGCAGCGGCGACGTCAAGGACATGGCCGAGGCGTTCACCAAGCTGTACGGCATCAAGGCCGAGGGCGTGAAGTCCAAGGCCGCCGCCACCGCCGAGAAGATGACGCGCGAGGCGCGGGCCGGCAACGTCACCATCGACGTCAGCCTGTTCGAGGACGGCCCGATGCTCGTCGGCCAGCTGCTCCCGCAGAAGATCGTCAAGACGTGGATCCCGCCGGACCTGGCCGCCGACATCGACGAGGCCGACCGCAACCCGCTGATGATGATCGAGAAGGCGTACGTCTTCGTCTACAACCCCAAGCTGAACCCGCAGGGGTGCCCGGTGAAGAACCTGTGGGAGCTCACCGACGCCCGCTGGAAGGGCAAGGTGATGCTCCAGGACCCGCTGGGCAAGGAGGTCTTCACCCAGTGGTTCACGCAGATGTCGGAGCAGGGCGGCGACAAGCTGGCCGCCGCCTACGAGCGGCTCGGCAAGGGCGCGCTGAAGCCCACCGAGAAGGACGCCGCCCACGAGTGGGTGAAGCGGCTGGCCAAGAACGCGCCGGTGCTGACCGCCGAGGACGAGGACGTCGCCACCGGCGTCGGGGCCCCCAACCAGACCGACACCCGGATCGGCCTCATGTCCATCTCCAAGTTCCGGGACGTGGAGGACAAGGGGTTCCAGATGAAGGTCTGCGAGGGCCTGGCCCCGTGGACCGGCTTCGCCTACCCCAAGTTCGCCACCATCGCGACCGCCTCCGAGCACCCCAACGCGGCCAAGCTGTTCGTCCACTTCGCGATGGAGAAGCGGGGCTTCGAGCTGGAGTCCGGCAGCGGCGGCGTCTCGGGCAACAAGAAGGTCGGCAAGAGCCCGAACAACCCGCCCGGCCTGACCGACTGGGACGGCCAGCTGTTCCGCTTCTCCTCGGCCAAGCTCCTCGACGACTTCAACGCCCGCCAGGACATCAAGGACTTCTGGCGCGTCAACCACCGCTGACCCCCGTTCGGGCGGGTCACGGCCCCGACCCGTCAGGCCCCTCACCCCTGGAGGAAAGACCATGGCGGTCGCCGCCCCCGCACGGCCGGCGTCACGCGGCCGGCGCGTGCTCTACCGGGCCCGCGTCTCACTGCGCGATCCCACCGTGCTGCTCGGCGCGGTCATGTGCCTCGTCCTGCTCTACCTCGTCATCGCGCCCCTGGTCTCGGTGGTCTCCGACGCCGGCCGCGTCCAGTACGGCGACGAGGCGCGGTCGGGGCAGCAGGCCGGCTCCTGGACCGGCTACTACCTGTGGCGGGTGTTCCGCTCGCCGGTCAGCCACCTGCTGTTCTGGGAGCCGCTGTGGCACACCCTGGTGGTCGCGCTCGGCGTCATCGCGTTCGCCCTGGCGGTCGGCGGGTCCATGGCGTGGCTGGTGACGCGCACCAACGTCCCGGGACGCAAGTTCCTGGCGGCCGCGCTGGTGGTGCCGTACATGCTGCCGTCGTGGACGTTCGCGCTGGCCTGGCTCGCGCTGTTCAAGAACGAGCGCTCCGGCGGCCAGGTCGGCTACCTGCAGGGCGCCGGGATCCGCACCCCCGACTGGCTGGCCTACGGACCGCTGCCGATCATCGTCACGCTCGGGCTGCACTACTACCCGTTCGTGCTGCTGCTGTTCGGCAACGCGCTGCGCCGCATCGACTCCCAGCTGGAGGACTCGGCCCGCATCCTGGGCGCCGGCGGGCGGACGGTGCTGCGCCGCGTCACCCTGCCGCTGATGATGCCCGCGCTGTCGGCGGCGGTGCTGCTGGTGCTCGGCCGCATCCTCGGCACGTTCGGCACGCCCTACATCCTCGGGCTGCCCAGCGACTACACCGTGCTGTCCACCAGCCTCTACCACGCCATCCGAGACCGCAGCACCGGCGTCGCCTCCACCCTCGCCAGCGTCATCGTCGTGATCGGCGTGCTGGTCGTGCTCGTCGACGCCCGGCTGGTGCGCGAGCAGCGCCGGTTCGTCACCGTCGGCGGCAAGGGCGCGATGGACCGGCGCGGCGACCTGCGGCGGTGGCGGTGGCCGGCCTTCGCGCTGGCGATGGGCGTGTTCGCCGTCGGCGTGGTGGTGCCGGTGCTGACGCTGCTGCTGTCGACGATCACCATCACGCCCGGCGTGTTCAGCCTCGACAACTTCACGCTGAAGTTCTGGTTCGGCAGCGACATCCCCGGCGCGGTCGGCTTCCCGCACGGGGTGCTGCGCGGCGGCGAGCTGTGGGAGGCCGCCTGGAACAGCCTGCGGATCGTGGGGTCGGCGTCGCTGCTGTGCGGGCTGCTCGGCCTGCTGATCGGGTACGTGGTGGTGCGCCGCGACGGCAGCCGGATCTCGGCCTTCCTGCGGCAGGTGTCGTTCCTGCCGTACCTGGTCCCCGGCATCGCGTTCGCCGCGGCGTGCCTGTCGCTGTTCGCGGTGCGCCGCGGGCCCGTCCCCGCCCTCTACGGGACGATCACGCTGCTGGTCCTGGTGCTGGTGATCACCCATCTGCCGTACTCGTCCCGGTCGGGCATCGCGGCCATGATGCAGCTCGGCCGGGAACCGGAGGAGGCGGCGCAGATCAGCGGCGCGCGCTGGCCGACCCGGATGCTGCGGATCATCATCCCGATCCAGCGGGGCGCGCTGGTCACCGGCGTGGTGCTGCCGTTCATCTCCGGGCTCAAGGAGCTCAGCATCGTGATCATGCTGACCACCACGGGCACCCAGCTGCTGACCACCCTGTCGATCGGCCTGGTCGACTACGGCTACACCCAGCTCGCCAACGGCGTCGTGCTCGTCATCGCGCTGCTGTCGTTCACCATGACCTACCTGGCCCAGCGGCTCACCAAGAGCAGCCTGGCCTCGGGCATCGGAGGTTGACCCATGCCGACCATCACCCTCAGCGGAGTGGTCAAGAACTACCCCGGCGGGCACGCGGCGGTGAAGGACCTCGACCTCACCGTCCCCGACGGCTCGTTCACGTGCCTGCTCGGCCCGTCCGGCTGCGGGAAGACCACCACCCTGCGGATGATCGCGGGGCTGGAGCAGCCCACCCGCGGTGAGATCACCGTGGGCGGGCGCGTGCTGGACTCGGTGGAGCGCGGCGTCTACGTGCCGCCCGAGAAGCGCGACATGGGGCTGGTCTTCCAGAACTACGCGCTCTGGCCGCACCTGACGGTGCGCGGCAACACCGAGTTCGGGCTGCGGATGCGCAAGGCCCCCGCCGCCCGGCGCGCGGCCCGCGCCAAGGAGGCGCTGGAGAAGGTGCGGGTCGCCGACTGCATGGACCGCTACCCCTCCCAGCTGTCGGGCGGCCAGCAGCAGCGCGTGGCGCTCGCCCGCATGCTCGCGGTCGACCCCGACGTCCTGCTGCTGGACGAGCCGCTGTCGAACCTGGACGCGCGGCTGCGGCTGGAGATGCGCGCCGAGCTCAAGCGCATCCACGACGAGACCGGCGCCACGGTCGTGTTCGTCACCCACGACCAGATGGAGGCCATGACCATGGCCACCCACATCGCGGTCATGTGCGACGGGGAGCTCCAGCAGGTGGCGCCGCCCATGGAGATGTACCGGCGGCCTGCCAACCGGTTCGTGGCCGAGTTCGTCGGCAGCCCGCCGATGAACATCGTGCCGGCCGCCGGGTCCGAGCTGGCCGGGTCGCTGCTGCGCTACGCCGGCCGGCACGGGGAGCTGGGCGACCCCGGATGCGTGGGCGTCCGCCCCGAGGCGCTCAGGCTCGGGCGGGCCGACGAGGCCGCGCCCGGCGGCGCGTGGACGGAGCAGGCCGTGGTCGAGACCGTCCTGCCGACCGGGGCCAGCTGGGCCCTCCAGCTCCGCGTGCTGGACACCCGGCTCTTCGCGATCACGCACGACGACCTCGAAGCCGGGCCGGGCGACACGCTGCGCTGCTGGGCCCGCCCGGACTGCCTGCACCTGTTCGCCCGGGACGGCGTGCGGATCACCGCCTGGGACGACGCGGTCGCGCCGGTGCGCGAGGTGGCGCCGTGAGCGCCGGGGCGGGCCTGACGGGACGGCGGCTGCGCAGGCCTCGGGCGCTGCTGCTCGACTTCGGTGGCGTGCTGGTCGAGACGTCCGGGCGGCCGGAGTGGGCGGCGGCGCTCGCCAAGGAGGTCCACGCGCTGCTCACCCGCGCCGGCCGCCACGAGCTGGACGCCGCCGCCGTCGAGACCGACATCAGGGCGGGCGCCACCGCCGACAAGCACTGGAAGAACGCGATGTCGCGCCCGTACGCGCCGCCGGAGACGACGCACGCCGCGTTCTGGGGCGACTACGTCGCCGCCGACTGGCCCGAGGCCGCGCGACAGCTCGTCGTCGCGCACGCCTCCCCGCTGTGCAAGCGGATGGGGGAGCTGCGGCAGGACCGCCGCACGCGGCCGGGCATCCCCGAGCTGCTGGACGGCGCCGCCGCGCTGGGCGTCCCCTGCGCCGTGGTCAGCAACGCCCTGTCCGGCGCGGTCCACCGCGACCACACCGCCGCCACGGGCCTGGCCGGGAAGCTCGCGCTGGAGGTCTACAGCGACGAGGCCGGGGTGCGCAAACCCAACCCGGAGATGATCTGGATCGCCACCCGGGCCCTCGGCGTCCGCCCCGAGGACGCCTGGTACGTCGGCGACAACTTCGACCGGGACGTGGTGTGCGGCCACCGCGCGGGCGTCGGCGGCAACGTGCTGATGGTCGCCGCGGGCACCTACGACGTCCCGTACGAGGTCCGCCACCGGCCTGACGCCGTCGTGGACGACGGCCACGGCCTGCTGGACCTGCTCACCGACGCAGCCGAGGGAGACAGATGAACACCGAGGACACCGACGTCGCATGGTCGGTCGCACGGTCGAGGGAGCTGGCCGCGATCGCCGAGCTGGCCGCCCGCGCGACCGGCGACCGGCTGCGCGGGGCGTTCCGCTCGCGCCCCGAGGTCGCCGTCAAGCGCGACTTCCACGACCCGGTCACCGAGCACGACCGCGCGGCCGAGGAGACCATCCGGGCCGTGCTCGCCGAGCACAGCCCCGGGAGCGCGGTCGTCGGGGAGGAGGGCGGCGCCCGCGGCGGGGACGGGGCCGTCCGCTGGTACGTGGACCCCATCGACGGAACGGCCAACTTCGCCGCCGGGCTCCCGTTCTTCTGCACCTCGATCGCCGCCGTGGCGGGCGGCCGGGTGGTGGCCGGCGTGGTGTACGACCCCGTCCGCGACGACGTGTTCGCGGCGTCCCTGGACGGGGCCTCCTGCAACGGAGAGCCGCTCCGCAGCGCCGGGGCCACCAAGGACAGCAACGCCGTGCTCGTCACCGGCTACCCCAACGCGCGCGAGCTGCGGCGCAGCGGCGACGCGGCCCTGCGCCGCTACGCCGCGCTGGTGGACTCCTTCGCCACGCTGCGCCGTCCGGGGAGCGCCGCGCTGTCCCTCGCGCACGTCGCGGCGGGCTGGGCGGACGCGGCGTACGGCACGACCGTCAGCGCCTGGGACGTCGCGGCGGGCCTGCTGCTGGTCCGGCAGGCGGGCGGCACATACCTGCCGCTCGGCGGCGACCCGGGCGCCGACGACTGGGACGCGCCCGGCTACGTCGCGTGCGTCGGCGGGTTCGACCTGGCCGGCTCGGCGCTGGCCGAGGCCGCCGGCCTCCAGGCGGCGGGGGAGCGGCGGTGAGCGCCACCCGCGTGCGGACGGCCGAGTGGCTCGTCACCGACCTGGACGGCACCCTCGTCGGCCGGGACCTGCGGATCGCCGAGCCGAACCTCGCCGCGCTGCGCCGCTTCACCGGCGCCGGCGGCAGCGTGCTGATCGCGACCGGCCGGAGCGAGGAGTCCGCGCTCCCGTACTACCGGGCGCTCGGCCTCGACACCCCGGCGATCCTCTACAACGGCGCCCGCGTGGTCGATCTGAGCAGCGGGACGGTCCTGTACCGGCGCTGCCTGAGCGCGGCGGCCTGGGCGCGGCTGACGCTGCTGTTCGACGAGCTGCCCGAGGGGGTGTGGCCGGTCGCGTTCAGCGGCGGCCGCGCCCACGTCCTGGCCGAGTCGCCGGCGCTGCGCGAGTACGCGCGCCGCGACGGCATCGGCACGGTCCGGATCGGCACCTGGGGCCCGCTGCCCCTCGACGGGATCACCAAGGTGATGCTGATCTGCGAGCGGCCCGAGCTGGTCGGCGCGGCCGCAACGGCCCTGGGCGGCTTCGCCGCCGAGGAGGGCGTCACGCTGATGCGCTCGGAGAGCACCTACCTGGAGGTGCTGCCCGCGGGCGCGACCAAGGGCACGGCGCTGCGCGAGCTGGCGACGGCGCGGGGGGTCCCCCTGGACCGCGTCGCGGCGATCGGCGACAACCCCAACGACCTGGACATGATCCAGGCCGCCGGGCTCGGCGCGGCCGTCGGCGACGGCGACGCGGCCGTCCGGGCGGCGGCCGACATCGTGGTGGCCGACTGCGCGGCGGGCGCCGTCGCCGACCTGGTCGGCAGGATCATGCCCTGAGCCTCACGGCCCCCCGCCGGGCGGGGCCGTGCTGGCCCGCTCCGTCAGCACCGGGGGGACGGTGACGCGCCGCGCCCCGGCCGCCGCGCCGCCGTGGACCCGGTCGAGCAGCGCCGCCATCGCGAGCCGGCCGAGTTCGCGGGGCGGCGCCGCGACCGTGGTCACCCCGGCGGCGGCCGCCCCCGCCGGGTCGCCGTGGACGACCAGCGACACGTCGGCCGGCACGCGCGTCCCGTCGCGGTACAGCGCGGTCAGCGCGGCGGTCCCCGTGGTGTCGCCGAGGGCGAGCACGGCGGTCGGCGCGCCCCCGGCGTCCGCGGCGAGCCCGGCGGCGTCCATCGCGGCGCGGTAGGCGCGCTCCAGCGCCGGGCGGGGCGCGAGCGCCCGGCAGGCGATGCGGCGGTGGCCGAGGTCCACCAGGTGGGCGACGGCCCGCCGCACCGCCGCCGCGTCGTCTCCGGTCACGCAGTCGACGCGGTCCGAACGCAGGGAGCGGCCCACGACGGTGACCGGGCAGCCGACGGCGGCGCGCTCGATGTCGGCCGCCGCGATCCGCGGACCGGCCAGGACCACGCCGTCCAGGCGCAGGTCGAGCAGCTCCTCCACCGCCGCCAGCTCCCGGGCCGGCCGGCCGCCCCCGCTGGTCAGCAGCAGCCGGGCCGAACGCCGGTCGGCCTCCTCGGCCAGCCCGTCGTGGATCGCGGCGTACACCGGGTCGTGCAGGTCGGCCAGCATCGCCCCGACGATGCCGGTGCGGCCGGCGGCCAGGCCGCGGGCCATCGCGTTGGGCCGGTACCCCAGCTCGCGGGCCGCCGCCAGGACGGCCTCGCGGCGCTCCTTGCCGACCTTGGGGGAGCCGCGCATGACCAGGGACACCAGGGCGCGGGAGACCCCGGCGCGGGCGGCGACGTCTTCCAGGGTCGGATGGGACATGGGGCGGGTCTCCAGACACGGGCGTGCGGCGGGCCGCCGCCATGGAGCGGTCCATGGCGGCGGCCCGCCGCGGGTCGGGCGAACGGGTTCAGTCTCGCGGGTCCCAGTCGCCCGTCGCCACGTCCAGGTCGAGGGGCTCGGCGACGTCCTTCCAGGAGACGAACTTGAAGTTGGTGTTGGTGCGCGCCTCACCGTCGCCGCCGACGACGTCGGGGGTGTTGGCGCCGTCGTGGACGACCAGCAGGCCGTCGCGGAAGTCGCCGACGCGGACGCTGGTCACCATCGCGCCGTCGCACTCCTCCGAGCCGTCGACGGCGGTGCCGGGGGCGATCCGGAACTGGCCGATGTGGTCGGTCGGGTCCTCCCGGTCGTAGACCGCGAAGGTGTTGTCGCCCTGGCTGGAGGCCAGCAGGTAGCCCTCGCCGTCGTCCTTGCGGTAGATCGTGAGGCCCTCGGCGTCGGCCGCCAGGTGCTCGCCGCCGAAGCCCGGGTCGGGGCCGCTCACCTCGCACTCCTCGGTCTCGGGGTCGTAGGCGGCGGGCACCCCGAACTCCTTGACCTTGTCGATGAGCCGGGGGGCGCCGCCCGCCAGCGGGACGGCCCAGATGCCCACGTCCTCCTGCGCGGCGTACAGCGTCCCGTGCTCCTCGTCGGCCACCATGCCCTCGACCTGCGGGCCCTCGCCCGGGTCCTCGCACGGCGACCAGCGGCTCCCGTTCGGCAGCGCGAACGAGACGGGCAGGTCGATGTCGCGGACCCGCCGGTAGGTGATCTTCCCGGCGGTGGTGGCCGCCAGCTTGACGATGCCGACCCGCGAGGTGTGCCGGCGGCTCACCGCGGCGTAGCCGGCCCCGTCCGAGCCGGTCCAGGAGGCCAGCCCGTAGGCGGTCTCCTGCTCGTTGACCTGGTCCGGCGAGGTGGCGAAGACCGTCGGGGCCGCCGGGTCGGTGACGTCGGCGAGCGGCGACTGGCGCCGCACGGCGGCGGCCGGGTCGATCGCGTAGGTGCGGACGATGTCGCGGCCCCGGTCGGAGACCACGGCGAGGTCGACCCTCCTGCCGCCGAGCCGGAAGCCGTAGATCAGATCGACGTTGTTGAAGCGGCCCGCCTCGTCGCCGGGGCGGGGCGCGGCGGGCGCGGGGATGTGCTGGATCTGGCGCCCGGCGGCGTCGTACACCGCCAGGCCGCCCTCCTTCAGCGTGCCGAGGACCAGGTCGCCCCGGCGGTCGGACGGGTGGCTCCAGATCGCGGGGTCGTCGGCGTTGGCGTTGCCGCCGGCCTCGTCGTCGAAGACCGGAGGGGTCTCCAGCCGTGCGCGCGCCTGGGCGACGCCGCCGTCGTCCGCCGCCGAGGGGAAGGCGGGCAGGACGGCGGTGGCGGTGATCGCGGCGGTGGCCAGCACGGCCAGGCGCGATCTGGGGTGGGGGGTTCCGAAGTGCATCGAGGGTCCTCCTGATGCGGGGGGGGGAGTTGCCCTGCACGCTAAGCGTTAGAGCGCTCTAATTCAATAGAGCGCTCCAATTCGTTCCGCCGCGCGCCCCGCCGGGATGCCGCCGGGGCGCGCGGCGGGTCAGCGCTCCACGAGCGTGAGCTCGTAGGAGTAGCGGCTGGCCCGGTAGACGTGGCTGCCGTACTCGACCGCGGTGCCCTTGTCGTTGTAGGCGGTGCGGGACATGGTGAGCACCGGGACGCCGCGCTGCTCGTCCAGCAGCCTGGCCTCGGCCGCCGTCGCCCGGCGCGCGCCGATGGACTGGTTGGCGATGCGCAGGTTGACGCCGCTGGCGCGCAGCAGCTCGTACAGGCCGTGCCCGGTGAGGTCGTCCTCGGTGAGGCTGATCAGGTCGGCGGGCAGGTAGTTGGTGAGCAGGGCGAGCGGCTCGCCGCCCGCGCGGCGCACCCGGCGCATCCGGAGCACCGTCGTGCCGGGCGGCACGCCCAGCTCCTTGGCGACCCTGTCGTCGGCGGCCGCCTCGCCGAGGTCGAGCACGTCGGTCCGCGGCTCCTGGCCCGCCGCCGCCAGGTCGTCGTGCAGGCTGGTCAGCTCGATCGGGCGGCGGATCTCCGTCAGCACCACCTGCGTGCCGACGCCGCGCTTGCGGACCAGCAGGCCCCGGTCGACCAGGTGCTGGATGGCCTGCCGGACGGTGGGGCGCGACAGGCCGCTGCGCTCGGCGATCTCCATCTCGTTCTCCAGGCGGGTGCCGGGCGCGAGGTCGCCGGAGTGGATCGCCGCCTCCAGCTGCCTCGCCAGTTGGTAGTACAGCGGGACGGGACTGCTGCGGTCGACGATCACCCGAGGCCGGTACATCCGGCTCCCCCTTTCGGCTGCCTGAGGTGATGATACTCCGCGTTCGACAACACATGCTTACCTCATAATGTCCTAACAAAGTATTGACATGCCGCCGGCTCCTTCAGCACACTCGGCGGGGCCGGCCGGCGCCGGCCTCGCCTTCCAGCGGATGGAGTGCCGATGATCAGAGACCGCGTCGCGGGAGCCCCGATCTCCTGGGGGGTGTGCGAGGTCCCCGGCTGGGGCCACCAGATGGGGGCCGACCGGGTGCTGGCGGAGATGGGCGCCCTGGGCCTGGCCGCCACCGAGTCCGGGCCGGACGGCTTCCTGCCCGCGTCCCCCGCCGACCGGGCTGCGCTCTTGGCCGTGTACGGGCTGCGTCCGGTCGGCGGCTTCGTGCCGGTCGTGCTGCACGACCCCGACCGCGACCCCGTCCCGGAGGTGCAGCGGGCGCTGACCGGTCTCGGCCTCGCGGCGCCGGAGCCGGACGGAGCGCGCTCGGGCGCCGTACCCGCCGCAGGGGGACCGAGCGGTCCGCCCAAGGAGATGGAACGTTCCGATTCCCTGGCGCCGACGCTGGTCCTCGCCGCGGTGCACGGCCTGGACGGCTACGACGAGCGCCCCGACCTCGACCCGGCGGGCTGGCAGACGCTGCTGTCCAACCTCGACCGGATCGCCGCCCTGGCGGCGCGGGCCGGGGCGCGGGCCGTGCTGCACCCGCACGTGGGGACCATGGTGGAACGCTCCAGCGAGGTTCGGCGGGTGCTCGACGGATCGGGCGTCCCGCTGTGCCTGGACACCGGCCACCTGCTGATCGGGGGCACCGACCCCGGGGAGCTGGCGGCCCGCGAACCCGGCCGGATCGCCCACGTCCACCTCAAGGACGTGGACGCGGGGCTCGCCGAGGACGTCCGGCACGGGCGGACCTCCTACACCGACGCGGTGCGCAAGGGCGTCTACCGCCGCCTCGGCGAAGGCGACGTGGACGTCCCGGGCGTCGTCCGGTCGCTCGAAGGCGCCGGCTACGGCGGCTGGTACGTCCTGGAGCAGGACACCGTCCTCGACCGCGAGCCCGACCCCGGCGCGGGACCGGTCGAGGACGTGCGCGCCTGCCTGGCCTACCTCACCGGAACCGCCTCATGACGGGCCGGCCGGAACCCCTGGAGGTCCTCACGATGGGCCGGGTCGGGATCGACCTCTACCCGCTGCGGTCCGGCGTACCGCTCGACGAGGTCGAGAAGTTCGGCCGCTTCCTCGGCGGCAGCGCCACCAACGTCGCGGTCGCGGCGGCCCGGTACGGCCGGCGCGCCGCGGTGATCACCAGGACCGGCGCCGACCCCTTCGGCCGGTTCGTCCGCCGCGCCCTCGCCGGGTACGGCGTCGACACCCGGTTCGTCGCGGAGGTCCCCGGGCTGCCGACCCCCGTGGCGTTCTGCGAGCTTTTCCCGCCCGACGACTTCCCGCTGTACTTCTACCGCTTCCCCAAGGCCCCGGACCTGGAGATCCGCGCCGACGAGCTGGACCGCGCCGCGATCGAGGAGGCCGGGCTGCTGTGGGCGACGGTGACCGGCCTGTGCGCCGAGCCGTCCCGCACCGCGACGCTCGCGGCCCTCGCCCACCGGCCGTCCGGGGCGCTCACCGTTCTGGACCTGGACTACCGGCCCATGTTCTGGGAGTCGGCGCGGGAAGCGCGCCGCTGGGCGGGCGCCGCGCTCGAACACGTCACGGTGGCCGTGGGGAACGCGGCCGAATGCCAGGTCGCGGTGGGCGAGCGCGATCCGCTGCGGGCCGCCCGCGCGCTGCTCGACCGCGGCGTCCGGCTCGCCGTCGTCAAGCGCGGACCGGACGGCGTGCTCGCGGTCGGCGCGGACGGCGAGTTCGTGGAGGCGCCGCCGGTGCCGGTCGAGGTCGTCAACGGCTTGGGCGCGGGCGACGCGTTCGGCGGCGCGCTCTGCCACGGCCTGCTGGCCGGATGGGATCTCGCGCGCGCCATCGGGTTCGCCAACGCCGCCGGCGCGGTCGTCGCCGCGCGCCTGGCCTGCGCGGCGGCCATGCCCGGACACGACGAGGTGGCGGCGCTGGCGAACGGGGCGACGGCATGAGCCTGAGGACGCGAGGAACCGCCGACGGGCGGGCCGGTTCGCCCGGCCGCGTGGCGGAGCTGGCCCAGATCCGGGCCGCCCGCCCCGAGGCCATAGCCGAGGCCGCCGCCCGGCGGGTCAGGCGCGCGGCGCTGCTGCCCGCGTCCGGCCGGCTGATGCTGGTGGCCGCCGACCACCCGGCGCGCGGCGCGCTCGGCGCGGGCGGCGACCCGCTCGCGATGGCCGACCGCGGCGGGCTGCTCGACCGGCTGTGCACGGCGCTGGGGCGGCCCGGCGTGGACGGCGTCCTCGCGACCCCCGACGTCATCGAGGACCTGCTGCTCCTCGGCGTCCTGGACGGCAAGGTCGTGGTCGGCTCGATGAACCGCGGCGGGCTCGCCGGCTCCTCGTTCGAGATCGACGACCGGTTCACCGCCTACGACGCGGACACCATCGCGGCCTCCGGCCTGGACGGCGGCAAGGTGCTGCTGCGCGTCGACGACGCCGACCCGGCCACCGCCGGCACCCTGGAAGGCTGCGCGCGGGCGGTGTCGGCGCTCGCCGGCCACGGGCTGATGGCGATGATCGAGCCGTTCGTCGCGCACCGCGTGGACGGCCGGGTGCGCAACGACCTGAGCCCCGAGGCGATGATCCGGGCGATCTCGATCGCCGCCGGGCTCGGCGCCACCTCGGCGCGCACCTGGCTGAAGGTCCCGGTCGTCGCCGACATGGCGCGCGTGATGGCGGCCTCGACGCTGCCCGCGCTGCTGCTCGGCGGCGAGGTCGCCGACGACCCGCGCGCCGCGCGCGACGGCTGGCGGCGCGCGCTGCGGCTGCCGACGGTCTGCGGCCTGGTCGTCGGCCGCTCCCTGCTCTACCCGGCCGACGGCGACGTCGCCGGCGCGGTGGACGCGGCGGTGGAGGTGCTGTGAACGAACGCCTGCACCTGCGGTCCGGAACGACCGGGCTCCCGCCGTACGAACTGGAGATCACTCCGGACGCCGCCGGATGGACCTACGCGGGCCTGCGCGTTCTGGCGCTGCCGGACGGCGGCGCGCACGAGTTCGACACGGGCGGGTTCGAGACGATCGTGCTGCCGCTGGCCGGATCGTGCGCGGTCGAATGCGATGGGCAGCGGTTCGAACTGCAAGGGCGGCCCGACGTCTTCAGCCGGGTCACCGATTTCGCGTACGTGCCGCGTGATGCCCGTGTGACGGTGATGGGGGAGGGGCGGTTCGCGCTGGTGTCGGCGCGTTGCGAGCGGCGGCTCGCGCCGCGTTACGGCCCTGCCGAGGATGTTCCGGTGGAGTTGCGGGGTGCGGGTGCGGCGAGTCGTCAGGTGAACAATTTCGGCACTCCGGAGGGGTTCCCGTTTGCCGACAGGTTGATTGCGTGTGAGGTGTTGACGCCGGGCGGGTGCTGGTCGTCGTTTCCGCCGCACAAGCATGACGAGCAGTCCGCGACCGAGTCGGTCCTGGAGGAGATCTACTACTTCGAGGTCGCCGGGGACGGTATGGCCTATCAGCGGGTCTATGGCGGCACTGATGTGCTGGCCGAGGTCCGCTCCGGTGATGCGGTGCTGATTCCGAGCGGTTGGCACGGTCCGTCGATGGCGGTGCCCGGTTATGACCTGTACTACCTGAACGTGATGGCCGGGCCGTCCCCTGAACGCGCCTGGCGGATCTGCGACGACCCCGACCACGCCTGGGTCCGCGACACCTGGCCGGGCCAGGACATCGACCCCCGCCTCCCGCTGACCTCCCCGAAAGGAAGATCATGAGGCTGACGACCGGGCAGGCGCTGGTGCGCTTCCTCGCGGCGCAGTGGAGCGAGCGCGACGGCCGGGAGCGCCGCTTCTTCCCGGGCTGCTTCGGCATCTTCGGCCACGGCAACGTCGCCGGGATCGGGCAGGCCCTGTTGGAGGAGGGTTTCCCGTATTACATGGCGCGCAATGAGCAGGCGATGGTGCACGCCGCCGCCGGGTACGCGCGCATGAACGACCGGCTGGCCACCTTCGCCTGCACCACCTCCATCGGTCCGGGTGCGACCAATCTGGTCACCGGTGCCGCTTTGGCGACGATCAACCGCCTGCCGGTGCTGCTGCTGCCCGGGGACGTCTTCGCCACCCGCACCGCCAACCCCGTGCTGCAGGAGTTGGAGGACCCGCGCTCCTACGACGTCTCGGTCAACGACTGCCTCAAACCGGTGTCCAGATTCTGGGACCGCATCAACCGTCCCGAGCAGCTGCCGTCCGCGCTGCTGGCGGCCATGCGCGTGCTCACCGACCCCGCCGAGACCGGCGCGGTCACCCTCGCACTGCCCCAGGACGTCCAAGCCGAAGCCCACGACTGGCCGGAAGAACTGTTCGCCCGCCGCGTCTGGCGCGTTCCCAGACCACTGCCCGCCCCGGCCGACCTCGACGAGGCGTGCGCCGTCCTCCGCACCGCGGAACGCCCGCTGATCATCGCGGGCGGCGGCGTCATCTACTCGGACGCGACCGCGGACCTGTCCGCATGGGCGGAACGCACCGGCGTCCCCGTCGCCGAGACGCAGGCGGGCAAGGGCGCGCTGCCCTGGGACCACCCGCAGGCCGTCGGAGCGATCGGGGCGACCGGCTCCACCGCCGCCAACACCCTCGCGCGCGAGGCCGACGTCGTCCTGGGCATCGGCACCCGCTACAGCGACTTCACCACCGCGTCCCACAGCCTCTTCCAGCATCCGGACGTCAGGTTCGTCAACGTCAACGTCGCCCGCTTCGACGCGGTCAAGCTGAACGGCGTCACCGTGGTCGCCGACGCCAGGGAGGCGGTCCGGGCCTTGGACGGAGCGCTCGCGGACTGGACGGTCCCGGACGCCCACCGCGCATCGGTCCGCGCCCTGGTCCGAGACTGGAACGCTACCGTCGACGACGCCTACGGCACCGACCACGGCACACCGCCGGCCCAGCCGCAGATCATCGGGATCGTCAACGAGGAGTCGGGCCCGCGTGACGTCGTGGTGTGCGCGGCGGGCTCGATGCCGGGGGACCTGCACCGCCTCTGGCGGACGCGCGACCCCAAGGGCTACCACGTCGAGTACGGCTACTCCTGCATGGGCTACGAGATCGCGGGCGGGCTCGGCGTGAAGATGGCCGACCCGTCCCGCGAGGTGTTCGTGCTGGTCGGAGACGGCTCGTACCTGATGATGGCCCAGGAACTGGCCACCGCAGTCGCCGAGGACGTCAAGCTCATCGTCGTCCTGGTCCAGAACCACGGCTACGCCTCCATCGGCAACCTGTCCGAGACCGTGGGCGCGGCCCGCTTCGGCACCAGCCACCGGGTCCGCACCGCCACCGGCCTCGACGGCGACCCGATCCCGGTGGACCTCGCCGCCAATGCCGCCAGCCTCGGCGCCGACGTGCTGCGCGCGTCCGGCGCCGCCGAGTTCCGGACGGCGCTCCGCAAGGCGATCGCTTCGCCCCGCACGACCGTCGTCCACGTGGAGACCGACCCGCTCGCGCCCGCCCCCGGCGGCGGCGCCTGGTGGGACGTCCCGGTCGCCGGGACCTCCGGCCTTCCGGAGACCTCGCGCGCCCGCGCCCGGTACGAGACCGGCAAGAAGACCCAGCGCCGCTACCTGTGAGAGGGAGTCATGACCTTGATCCAGCACCGCATCGGCGGCGTCCCGGTCGGCGGCGGCGGCCCGACCGCCGCGGTCCACGACCCGGCGGCGGGACGACCGGTCGCGGAAGTGGCCCTGGGCCGCGACGCGGAGGTGGCGGCGGCCGTGGCGGCCGCCGCCGGGGCCTTCGAGACCTGGCGGGAGGTCTCCCTGGCCCGCCGGGCGCGGATCATGTTCGCGCTCCGCGACCTCCTCGAACGGCACGAGGACGAGCTGGCCCGCCTGGTGACCCTCGAACACGGCAAGGTCCTGGACGACGCCCGAGGCGAGATCGTCCGCGGCCGGGAGGTCGTGGAGTTCGCGTGCGGCATCCCGCAGGCGCTCACGGGGGAGTACTCCGACCAGGTCTCCTCCGGCGTGGACGCCTTCGCCTTCCGGCAGCCGCTCGGCGTGTGCGCGGGGATCGTCCCGTTCAACTTCCCGGTCATGGTCCCGCTCTGGATGCACCCGATCGCGATCGCCTGCGGGAACACGTTCGTGCTCAAGCCCAGCGAGCGCGTCCCGTCCGCGTCCAACCTGATCGCCGACCTCTACGCCGAGGCGGGCCTGCCGGACGGGGTCTTCAACGTCCTGCACGGCGACCGCGAGACCGCCGAGGCGCTGATCGCGCACCCCGGGGTCGCGGCGGTCTCCTTCGTCGGCTCCACGCCCGCCGCCCGCCACGTCCACGCCGCCGCGACCGCCGCGGGCAAGCGCGTGCAGGCCCTGGGCGGCGCGAAGAACCACGCGGTGGTCCTGCCCGACGCCGACCTGGACACGGCGGCGGACCAGATCACCGCGGCGGCCTACGGCTCGGCGGGGCAGCGCTGCATGGCGGTCTCGGTGGCGGTGGCCGTGGGCGCGGCCGCCGACCCCCTGATCGACCGCCTCGCCGCCCGCGCCCGGGCCATCGCGGTCGGTCCGGGCACCGACCCGTCCACCGCGATGGGCCCGCTGATCAGCGCCGAGGCCCGCGCCCGCGTCACCGGCCACGTCGACGCCGCCGAGGCGGCCGGCGCCAAGATCGTCGTGGACGGCCGCGGCCTCCCGGGCCCGGGCTTCTACGTGGGGCCCTGCCTGCTGGACGAGGTCGCCGTCGACCTGCCCGCCTACCAGGAGGAGATCTTCGGCCCGGTCCTGCTGGTCCTGCGCGCCGAGACGCTCGACGAGGCGATCGCCCTGGTCAACGACAACCCCCACGGCAACGGAACGGCGATCTTCACCTCGTCCGGCGCGGCCGCCCGCCGCTACCAGCGCGAGGTGCACGTGGGCATGGTCGGCGTCAACGTCCCCGTGCCGGTGCCCATGGCGTTCTACTCGTTCGGCGGCTGGAAGTCGTCCCTGTTCGGCGACACCCATGTGCACGGCCCCGAAGGCGTCCGCTTCTACACCAGGGCCAAAGCGGTGACGACCCGCTGGCCGGACCAGACCCCCGCCGCCACCGGCCTGGCCTTCCCCACCTCCACCTGACCCGCGCAACGGCCTGCTGGGCTGTCTGTTTCGATGGATGCTCAGCGGGCCGTTGACGGCCACAGTCCCTGGTCCTGCAACAGGCGCTCAGCCAGATCCCGGGTCCTCTGCCCGGCCGCCGCAGACGCAGTGGCGATCTGCAGCAACTGGTCGGCGAACCGCACGACGTCCTCTGCGGTGAGCCAGTTGAGCGTATGGAAGATCCAGTGGTCCGACCAGGCTGTCAGACCCTTGCCGATGACCGCGTCCACCACTTCCGTGAAGTGCGGGTCGTCGGGCTCAAGCCGGGCACGCGCTTGCGCCTCCACTTGCCCACGCGAGTGTTCCACGAGCGGCAGCAACCAGGTCGCGGCGTGGGCGACGGGGACGGCCGCATGGTTGGGCGGCGCCTCGAAGACCCAACGTCCATTGCGCACACCCACCCACGAACGCCCTGGATGCACCTCTAGGACTCGTCGCACCTCGCGCTGCATATCCGTAAGTATCGGGCTCAGCTCATCAGCGGGATACGCCGCTCATAACATCGGCATGTGAGCGTTGACGGGGCTGATGCGGAGCGGCTGGTCGCCGCCTGGGAGCGGATTGAGGCCTGGCTTCAGGTGCACGCTCAGGCTTCGACCGCGCTGCTGCGCCCGCCGGCCGATGAAGCCGACATCGCCGAGGCCGAGGCGGCCATGGGCGTGGAGTTTCCGGCGACGCTCAAAGCCTGGTACCGGCTCCATGACGGGGCGGACGAAGACCAGGCGCCCGATGCGGTGCACGCCGCCGGGTTCCTCCCGGCGCGCAGAACGATGTTGCCGCTCGCCCGGCTGGTCGGCCAGTACCGGACGCACACCCAGGACTGGGAGCGGACGGCGGGCATAGTGCCGTTCGCGCGGACTCCGGGAGACCTCTGGTACGGCTGGTATGTCGACGCGCGTAAGAACGAGCCTTCCTTCGGCAACCTCGGCCGATGGGCGGTCGACGGTGCGGACGAGCCCTACCCGTGGCCTTCGCACGGGTGGCCCCTGCCGGAATGGCTGAGTGAGATCGCCGCCGCGCTCGAACAGGGGCGTCCGATGAGGCGGCCCGACGGCACCGAGGAGGCGGGGGACCGGCCTGCGCTGTACGCGGGCGCGCTGACGTGGGTGGATCCGCGGGATTCGCGCATCGACGCCGTGGTGCTCGACGGGCCCCGCTGAGCGGGTGCGGCCGGGACGGGCTCGACGGAGCCCGTCCCGGGATGGGGTGAGCCGTGGGATGGGCGGTCTCGGTCGCCGGGGCACTCAACGCATGTGCTCGCGCTGACGACCACTGGCGTTCTGAGGCGTGGGTCAGCCGGGGAACGCAGGGGAGGGCAGTCCCTGGGCCATATCGGGGACGACGAACAACGCTCCCGCGTGGGAGTCGTCCTCGGAAGCGCCCACGGCCGCCGTCGTGACGTACAGGTCGCGCAGGTCCGGGCCGCCGAACGCGCAGGCGGTCGTCTGGGCGGCGGGCACCTCGACGGTGCGGTCGAGCTCGCCTTCGGAGGTGTAGCAGAGGACGCGGCCGCCGCCCCACAGCGCCACCCAGACCCGGCCGTCGGCGTCCACGGTCAGCCCGTCCGGCTGGCCGGGGATGGCGGCGAACGTGCGGCGGCCGGACGCGCCGGTCTCGGGATGGAAGGCGAACACGTCGATGCGGCGGGTCGGCGTGTCCGCGTAGTACATCAGGCGCCCGTCGGGGCTCCACGCGATCCCGTTGCTGATCGTCACCTCGTCCAGGACCGTGGTCGTCGCGCCGTCGGGACGGACGCGGCGCAGCCGGCCGCCTCCGGGTGCTTCGTCGTAGCGCATGGACCCGGCCCACAAGGCCCCGTCCGGACCGACGGCGGCGTCGTTGCCGCGGCAGCCCGGGACGGGGTGCTCGGCGAGCCAGCGGAACGCGCCGTCGGCATCGTAGAGCCCGACTCCGTCGCGGAGGTTCACGACCAGGCCGCCGCCTGCGCGCGGCTTGGCGGCGCCGACGTGCTGCCCGGTGCGCCGGACGCCGTCGCGGCCGGTGGCGGGGTCGTAGGCGTGCACTTCGCTTTCGAGGACGTCCACCCACAGCAGCGCCCCGGCGTCGGAGTCCCAGGTGGGGCCCTCGCCCAGGCGGGCGCGGGCGGGCAGCGCGATCTCGATCTGGTGTCCCATGGATGTCCTCGGGCGTTCCGGGCGCCGGGAGCGGGCGGTGCGCCCGCCCGCTCCCGGCGGCGGGGTCAGGAGGCGGAGAAGGCGTAGACGCTGGTGGAGTCGTAGGTCTGGCCGGGCCGCAGCGTGGTGCTGGGGAAGCGCGGCTGGTTGGGGGAGTCGGGGAAGTGCTGGGTCTCCAGGCAGAAGCCGTCGCCCTGCCGGTACATCGTCCCGCTCGTGCCGACCAGGCGGCCGGTGAGGAAGTTGCCGGAGTAGAACTGCAGGCCGGGCTGGTCGGTGCGCACCTCCATCACCCGGCCGGTGGTCGGCTCGGTGACGCGGGCGGCGGTCTTCATGCCGGTGCCGTCCAGCACGTAGTTGTGGTCGTAGCCGCGCCCGTACACCATCTGCTGGTGCCCGTCGCGGATGCGCTCGCCGACGGCGCGCGGCCGGGTGAAGTCCAGCGGGGTGCCGCGCACCGGGCTCAGCTCGCCGGTCGGGATGAGGGTGGAGTCCACCGGCGTGTAGCGCGAGGCGTTGATCTTCAGCTTGTGGCCGTAGACGTCGCCGGAGCCCTCGCCGGCCAGGTTGAAGTAGGCGTGGTTGGTCAGGTTCAGCACCGTGGGCTTGTCGGTGGCGGCCTGGTAGCGGATGCGCAGCTCGTTCTTGGGCGTGACGGTGTAGGTGACGGTGGTGCTGAGCGTGCCGGGGTAGCCCATCTCGCCGTCCGGGCTGACGTAGGTCAGGCGCAGCGACGCGCCGTCCCTGGCCTTGACGGCCTGCGCCTTCCAGACGCGCTGGTCGAAGCCCGTGGTCCCGCCGTGCAGGCTGTTGGTCCCGTCGTTGGCGGGGACCTGGTACGTCCTGCCGTCCAGGGTGAACTTCGCGCCGCCGATCCGGTTGCCGTAGCGCCCGATGATCGCCCCGAAGTAGGGGTTCTCGGTCCGGTAGGCGCTGCTCAGGTAGCCGTTCAGCTTGGGGAAGCCGAGCACGACGTTGCCGGGGCGCCCGCGCCGGTCGGGCGCCTCCAGGGACTGGACGATGCCGCCGTAGGTGAGGATGCGGGCCTTCATGCCGTGGCCGCTGCCGAGGGTGTAGCGCCAGACCGCCGTGCCGTCGGGCAGGGCGCCGAACGGCTCCTTGGTGATCGTGAGGTCGGCCGCCGAGGCGGTCCCGGCGACGCTCAGCAGCCCGCCCGCCAGCAGGGCGGCGGCGGTCAGGGGGAGAACGCGTTTCATCGGTGTTCCTCTCGCAGGGGGTGAGGGAGCAGATGGAGCGGCGTGTTCTGGTAGGCAACGGGGACGAGGAAGCGGCGGATCGCCGCCGTTCCCATGGAGGTGTGCAGCGGGTTGGTGGTGGCGGGCCAGGGGCCGCCGTGGTGGGTGGCGGGGCCGATGGCGACGCCGGGCGGCCAGCCGTTGTGGACCAGGCGGCCGGCGCGGCGGCGCAGGACGGCCAGCAACCGCCGCACGAGCGGGTCGTCGGCGTCCTCGGCGTGGACGGCGGCCGTCAGCGACCCGGGCATGGCGGCCGCCGCCTCGACGAGCCGGTCCTCGGAGTCGTACTCCACGATCAGCGCGGCCGGCCCGAAGTGCTCCTCCCACAGTTCGGGGGACAGCTCGGCCGCCGGGACGGTGAACAGGACCGGCGCCGGGTCGGCGCCGTCCTCGGGCAGGGCCCCGCCCAGTGCCTTCACGCGCCCGTCGAGCTCTCGCAGGCCGGTCGTGTAGGCGTCGGCGATGCCGGGGGTGAGCAGGCGGTGGGGCGCGACCCTGCCCACCCCGCGGCGCAGCGCGTCCTCCAGGCCGTGGCCGCTCGGCAGGAACAGCAGGCCGGGCTTGGTGCAGAGCTGGCCGGCGGCCGAGGTGAACGCCGTGACGAACTCCGCCGCGATCCGCTCGCCGCGCTCGCGCACCGCCGCGCGCGTGACGAACACCGGGTTGACGCTGCCCAGCTCGCCGTAGAACGGGATCGGGTCGGGACGCGCGCAGGCTAGGTCGAACAGCGCCCGCCCGCCGCGCGTCGAGCCGGTGAACGCGGCGGCGCGGATCGCGGGCTGGGAGACCAGCGCCTTGCCCGCCTCGAAGCCCTCCACCATGGCGAAGGTGCCGTCCGGCGCGTCCGCCAGCGCCCGCGCCACCAGCTCGGCGGTGCGGCGGGAGGTGCGCGGATGCCCCGGGTGGGCCTTCAGGACGACGGGGCATCCGGCGGCGAGCGCCGCCACCGTGTCGCCCCCGGCGACCGAGATGGCGAACGGGAAGTTGCTCGCCGCGTAGATCGCCACAGGGCCGATCGGCTCGTTCATCCGGCGCACCGGGCCGTCGATCTCGACGTCGAGGAAGGCGCCGTCCTCGGCCATGCCGGCGAACAGCCGGGACTGCCCGGTGGTGCGGGCCAGCTCGCCCTTCAGGCGGTCGGGGGCGAGGCCGGTCTCGTCCGCCGCCAGCGCCGTCAGCTCCTCGGCGTGCGCGTCCAGGACGTCGGCGACGGCGCGCAGCCACCGGGCCCGCTCGCCCAGCGGGAAGCGGTCCAGGTCGGCCAGCTCGGCCGCGGCCCGTTCCGCCGCCGCGCACGCCGCGGCGACCTCGTCCAGGGTCGTGTCGGTCATGGAATCTCCCAGAGGGTCAGCGGAACAGCGGCGAGCCGGAGCGCCGCTTGGTCCAGACGTCGAACGCGACGGCGGCCAGCAGGACCAGGCCCTTGACGAGCATCACCCGCTCGCTGGGCGCGCCCATCAGCGACATCCCGTTGTTGATCACGCCCATGATCAGGCCGCCGGTGATCGCGCCGACCACCTTGCCGACCCCGCCCTGGACGGCCGCGCCGCCGATGAACGCCGCGGCGATCGCGTCGAGCTCGAAGGTGTCGCCCGCGGTGGGGCCGGCCTGGTTCAGCCGCCCGGCGAAGATGATCCCGGCCAGCGCCGACAGCACGCCCATGTTGACGAACAGCCAGAACACCACCGACTTGGCCCGCACGCCCGACAGCACCGCCGCCTGCAGGTTCCCGCCGACCGCGTACACGTGCCGGCCGAACACCGAGCGGGCGGTCAGCAGCGAGTAGCCCAGCACCAGCGCCGCCAGCAGCACCAGCACCCACGGCAGGTTGTGGAACCGGGCCAGCTGCACGGCCACCGCCATGATCAGCGCGCCCGCCGCGGCGATCTTGAGCAGGAACACCGGCACCGGGTCCACGTCCTGCCCGTAGCCGAGGCGCGCCGCGCGGGTGCGCCACCGCGAGACCGCCAGCCCCGCGACGACCCCGGCGCCGGCGAGCAGGCTCACCAGGTCGGCGCCGCCCAGCGGGCCGAGGCCGATGTTGCCGAGGTAGCCCGAGGTGAAGCCGTTGGACAGCGTGCGGACCTGGTCGGGGAACGGCCCGAGGCCCTGGTTGCCGAGCACCGTCATGGTCAGCGCGCGGAACAGCAGCATCCCGGCGAGCGTGACGATGAACGACGGGATGCCGAAGTAGGCGGTCCAGTACCCCTGCCACGCCCCGATCGCGGCGCCCGCGGCCAGCGTCAGCAGCAGCGCGACCGGCCAGGGCACGTCGTGGGTGACCATCAGCCAGGCCGCGATGGCGCCGGTGACGCCGACCAGCGAGCCCACCGACAGGTCGATGTGCCCGGAGATGATGATCAGGATCATCCCGATCGCCAGGATCAGGATGTAGGAGTTCTGCACGATGATGTTGGAGATGTTCTGCGGCTGCAGCAGATCGCCTCCGGTGAGCACCGTGAACAGGGCGACGATCAGTGCGAACGCGATGTAGATCCCGCTCTGCCGGACGTTGACCGTCAGGCGCGGCCGGCCGCCGCCCGCCGCGCCGGGCGGGCCGGGCGCGGCCTCGGCGGCGCCCGCGGCGCCGGTCCTCGCGGTTGCGGTGCGGCTCATCCGGCCTGCTCCCTTCCCAGGGTCATGTAGGACATCAGCACTTCCTGCGTGGCCCGCTCGCGCGGCACCTCACCGGTGATCCGGCCGGCCGCCATCGTGTAGATCCGGTCGCACATGCCGAGCAGCTCGGGCAGCTCCGAGGAGATCAGCAGGATCGCCCGGCCCTCGGCGGCCAGCCGGTTGACGATGGTGTAGATCTCGTACTTGGCGCCCACGTCGATGCCGCGGGTCGGCTCGTCCAGGATCAGCACGTCCGGATCGGTGAAGATCCACTTGGACAGCACCACCTTCTGCTGGTTGCCGCCGCTCAGCTGCCCGGTCGCGGCCAGCACGCTGGGCGCCTTGATGTTCATCCCGCCGCGGAACTCCTCGGCGACCTTGAACTCCTCGTACTCGTTGACCCACCCGGCCCGGGCCAGCTTCCTGAGCCGCGCCGCCGACACGTTCCGCTTGATGTCCTGGATCAGGTTGAGCCCGTAGCGCTTGCGGTCCTCGGTGGCGTAGGCGATGCGGTGCCGGATCGCGTCGCGCACGCTGCGCAGCTCGACCGGCTCGCCGTCCTTGTAGACGCGCCCGGAGATGCCCGTGCCGTAGGAGCGGCCGAACACGCTCATCGCCAGCTCGGTGCGGCCCGCGCCCATCAGCCCGGCGAGCCCGACGATCTCGCCGCGCCGCAGCGTCAGGTCCGCGCCCGACACCACCACCCGGTCGCGCTGGGTCGGGCTGTGCACGGTCCAGTCCTCGATCCGCAGCACCTCCTCGCCGATCTCCGGCTCGCGCGGCGGGTAGCGGTGCTCCAGGTCCCGCCCGACCATGCCGGAGATGATCCGGTCCTCGGTCACCCCGCCGCCGGACGGGTCGAGCGTCTCGATCATCCGGCCGTCGCGCAGCACGCTGACGGTGTCGGCGACCGCCAGCACCTCGTTGAGCTTGTGCGAGATGATCACGCAGGTGATGCCGTCGTCGCGCAGCCCGCGCATCAGCTCCAGCAGGTGCGCGGAGTCGGCGTCGTTCAGCGCGGCGGTCGGCTCGTCCAGGATCAGCAGCCGCACCCGCTTGGACAGCGCCTTGGCGATCTCCACCAGCTGCTGCTTGCCGACGCCGAGCTCGGCGATCGGGGTGACCGCCGGCTGCGCCAGCCCGACCCGCTCCAGCAGCCGGTCCGCCTCGTGGTTGGTGCGGTTCCAGTCGATCAGGCCGCGCGCGGCCCGCTCGTTGCCGAGGAAGATGTTCTCGGCGATCGACAGCTGCGGGCACAGCGCCAGCTCCTGGTGGATGATGACGATCCCGCGCTGCTCGCTGTCGCGGATGCCGGAGAACCGGCACGGCTCGCCGTCGAACAGGATCTCCCCGTCGTAGGAGCCGTGCGGGTACACCCCCGACAGCACCTTCATCAGCGTGGACTTGCCCGCGCCGTTCTCGCCGCAGATGGCGTGGATCTCGCCGCGCCGCACGTCCAGGTCGACGTCGGTCAGCGCCTTCACGCCGGGGAAGGTCTTGGTGATGCCGCGCATCCGCAGGATGTGGCCGCCTCCGGCGGCGTCCGCCCGTTCGGCGGTGTCGGTGGTCACGGCGTCATCCCAGCTGCGCCTGCGTGTAGTAGCCGGACTGCACCAGCTCGGCCTGCACGTTGGCCTTGTTCACGATCACCGGCTGCAGCATCTGGGTCGGGACGACCTTCTTGCCGTTGTCGTAGTCCTTGGTGTTGTTGACCTGCGGCTTGCCGCCCTTGAGCAGGGTGTCGGCCATCTTCGCGGTCTCCCCGGCCAGCTTGCGGGTGTCCTTGAAGATCGTGGAGTACTGCTCGCCGGCCAGGATCGACTTCACCGAGGCCGCCTCGGCGTCCTGCCCGGTCACCACCGGGTAGGGCTGGCCCGAGGTGCCGTAGCCGTTGCTCTTGAGCGCCGACAGGATGCCGATCGACAGCCCGTCGTACGGCGAGAGCACGCCGTCGACCTTGGCGCCGCCCCGGTAGGTCTTGGTGAGGATGTCCTCCATGCGCTTCTGCGCGGTGGCCGGGGCCCAGCGCAGGATGGCGCAGGTCTTGAAGTCGGTCTGGCCGCTCTTGACGACCAGGGTGCCCTTGTCGATGTACGGCTTGAGCACCGACATCGCGCCGTTGTAGAAGAACGGGGCGTTGTTGTCGTCGGGGGAGCCGGCGAACAGCTCGATGTTGAACGGCCCCTTGGCCGTGCCGTCGGAGCCGTCGGCGTTCTTCAGCTTCAGCCCGGTCAGCAGCGAGGTCGCCTGCTGCACGCCGACCTTGAAGTTGTCGAAGGTGGCGTAGTAGTCGACGTCCGGGCTGCGCATGATGAGCCGGTCGTAGGAGATCACCGGGATGTGGTTCTGGCGCGCCTGCTGCAGCTGGCTGGTGAGGGCCGTGCCGTCGATGGAGGCGACCACCAGCAGCTTGACGCCCTTGGTGATCTGGTTCTCGATCTGGCTGACCTGGGTCGGGATGTCGTCCTCGGCGTACTGCAGGTCCACCTTGTAGCCGAGCTTCTCCAGCTCGCCCTTCAGCGTGTTGCCGTCGCGGATCCAGCGCTCGGACGACCTGGTCGGCATCGTGACGCCGATCAGCGCGCCCTTGGTGTCGCCGGGCCCGGCCTTCTTGTCGATGGTCTTCTCCGCCGAGCCGCACGCGGTGAGGGCCGTGGCGGCCAGTGCGAGGCCGGCGACGGCGGACCCCAGTTTCGTGAACCTCATGGCGTTCTCCTTCGGGGTGGGTGGTTCAGGGGGTGGGAAGGACGGCCTGGTCGGCGACCGGGAACCGCGTCAGCGGCCCCGGATCGCGCGACCCGGCGGGGGACATCTCCTCGCCCGCCCCGAGCCGGGCGAGGGTGTCCAGAACGAGGCGGCCGCGCCGCACCCGCTCCCGGCCGCTCTCGACGGCGAGCGGGAGGAGGTGGCGGCCGACCGGGTAGATGGACGGCGCGTTGCGCAGCCCGTACTTCAGATAGATGGGCGCGCCCCGGCGGATCAGCTCGGCGGCGTCGTAGATGCGCACGTGCCCGCCGAGGTCGTCGGGGGCCTCGACGTAGAAGTCCATCGGCGCGGCGCTGACCGCCCGGATCTCGGCGAGCTGCGCGACGGTCAGGTCGCTCGGCACGTTGATCGAGTCGCCGCCGAGCCGCTCCCAGACCGCGAACGAGGCCGGGTTGACCGGCCCGACCAGGGCCGACACCTTGAACGTGGTGTCGGCGGGCAGCCGCCCGGCGGCGCGCATCCGGTGCAGCGTCCACAGCACGCCCTCGTCGGCGACCAGCAGCGACCTCACGCCGAACCCGACCGCGCGCTCGGCGTCGGCCACGCACTGGGCGAGCTGGTCGCGACCGCGGGCGCGCGGACCCGACGCCACGTAGTCGCGGCCGCCCGCGCCGGGCTCCCAGGAGCCGCGCGGACCGAGGAACAGGCACAGCTCGACGGCCCGCTCGTCGCAGGCGGCGACCATCTCCGCGATCTCGGCGTCGGTCAGCATCCACACGCCGCTGCCCTGGCTGATGCGGTGCAGCGGGACCGCCAGGCGCTCGCTCTCGGCCAGCACCGCCTCCAGCACCGCCGGCCCCTCGCACGAGGGCAGCTCGGCGCGCCAGGCGCCGCCGTCGGGGAAGCGCAGGGCCGAGGCGGGCGGCGGCGCGGGCCGTTCGGGGAAGCCGAGCTCGCCCAGCGCGCTCTCGCCGGGGAAGGTGTCGGGGTTCATGGCTGGTTCTCCGGTCGGTCGAGGTCGGGGCGGAGGAGGATCTTTCCTGCGCAGGGGCCGGCGCTGAGCGCCAGCGCCTTCTCGAAGTCGGCGAGCGGCAGCTCGTGGGTGATCAGGGACGCGGGGCGCAGCACCCCGCCGGTGAACGCGCGCACCGCGTACGCCCAGTCGGCGGGCCCGGCGCCGAACACGGTGTGCACCTCCAGCGCCCGCGTGACCAGCAGCAGGGTCGGCACCGAGTCGGCGGGCTCGCCGGGGATGCCGGTGAGGACCACCCGGCCGCCGCGCCGCGCCAGCGCCACGGCCGCGTGCGCGGTGCCGGACGCTCCGGCCGTCTCGATGACGACGTCGAACGTGCCTTCGGCCGCCTCGCCGGGCCCCAGGAAGGAGGTCGCGCCCGCCTCCAGGGCCGCCGCCCTCCGCTCGGCGCGCAGGTCGATCGCCACCAGCCGGGCGGGGGAGAAGGCGGCCAGCAGTTGCAGGGCCAGCAGCCCGAGCGTCCCCGCCCCGACCACCGCGGCGGTCTCGCCGGGCCGCGGCGCGGCGCGCCGCACCGCGCCGGCGACGACGGCCGCCGGTTCGAGCAGCGCCGCCGCGCGCAGGTCCGCGCCGGGCGCCAGCACGTGCAGCAGCCGGGCCGGCACCAGCAGGTGGTCGGCGAACGCGCCGGGCCGGGTGAACCCCGTCTCGTCGTACCCGGCCAGGCACAGGTTGGAGGAGCCGTCGCGGCACGGGCCGCACACCATGCACCCGTGGTGGCCCTCGCCGACGACCGGCTTGCCGACCAGCGAGCGGTCGGTGTGCGGGCCGACCGCCACCACCGTGCCGGACCACTCGTGGCCGGGCGTGACCGGGTAGGCGACGAACCCGGACGGCCGCCCGCCCTCGAACAGCTCCCGGTCGCTCCCGCACAGCCCGGCGGCGACCACCCGGACCAGCGCCTCGCCCGGACCGGGCACCGGCGGCTCGCCCTCGGCGATCCGGGAGCTGCCCGGCTCCTCCACGACGACGGAACGGCTCATCGGCGCGCTCCGCGCCGCGCGCCCCGGGGGACGCCCTCGCGCCGGTGCCAGTCCTCGGCGAACAGGTCGAAGTCGGCGGTCTGCCGCGGGAACTCGGCGACCGCGTCGTAGTCCACCTCGATGCCGAGACCCGGCCCCTCCGGCACCGCGAAGTAGCCGTCCACCACCTCGGGCAGGCCGCGCACGATGCGCTTGACCGGCGCGTCGGCGAAGTCGTTGAAGTGCTCCAGGATCTTGAAGTTGGGGGTGCACACGCCGAGCTGGAGCGTGGCGGCGGTCAGCACCGGCCCGCCCACGTTGTGCGGCGCGACCAGCACGTAGTGGGTCTCGGCGGTGGCGGCGAGCTTGCGCGCCTCACGGATGCCGCCGATGTGCCCGAGGTCAGGCTGGATGATGTCGGCGGCCTGGAGCTCGAACAGCTCCCGGAACTCGATGCGGTCGTGGATGCGCTCGCCCGTGGCGATCGGGAGCCCGGTGTGCTCGGAGACCTTGGCGAGCGCCTTGAGGTTCTCCGGCGGGCAGGGCTCCTCCAGCCAGGCCGGCGCGTACGGCTCCAGCATCCCGGCCAGCCGGATCGCGGTGGCGGGGGAGAAGCGGCCGTGCATCTCCACCAGCAGCTCGCAGTCGGGCCCGATGGCGTCGCGCACCGCCTCGACCAGCCCGACCGACCGCATCGTCTCGGCGTGGTCCAGTTCGAACTTGCCGTGGCCGAACGGGTCGAGCTTGAGCGCCCGGTAACCGCGCTCGACGACGCGCTTGGCGGCGGCGTGGAACTCCTCGGGCGTGCGGTCCACGGTGTACCAGCCGTTGGCGTAGGCCTTGACCCGGTCGCGGACCCTGCCGCCGAGCAGCCGCCACACGGGCTGGCCCAGGGCCTTGCCGACGATGTCCAGGCACGCCATCTCCACGCACGCGATGCCGGACATCACGATCTCGCCGGCACGGCCGTAGTCGCCGTACTTCATCCGCTGGACGAGGTCCTCGACGTCGAACGGGTCGCTGCCGACGACGTGCCGGCCCGCCGCCTCGGCCAGGTAGCCGAGCAGGGCGTCGGTGTGCCCGAGCATGCGGGCCTCGCCGACGCCGGTGAGCCCCTCGTCGGTGCGGACGGTCACCAGGGTGAGGTTGCGCCAGGGCGTCCCGACGACATGGGTGTTGATCTCGGTGATGCGCACGGCTTCCAGATCTCTCTTCGGTCGTAGCTGTCGAACAAGCGCTAGCTTTTTGTTAGCGCTAACATTTCGGCCATGGATCAGGCCCTCCGTCTGTCGGTCCGTCGTCGATGGTGTGTCGCGGCCCTCGGCCGCCGGCGGATGGTCCTCGTCAGGGTGGAGTCGTGCGGAGCGGGCCGGTGCTCTCCCGCACCACCAGTTCGGGTTCGACCGTCACGCGGCGGGGGGCGTGCCCCGCGCCGCCGGCGTCCGGCCCGCCGATGCGCTCCAGCAGCAGCCCGAACGCCTGCCTGCCCAGCTCGCCGAACGGCTGCCGGACGCTGGTCAGCGGCGGCGGATAGTAGAGGGCCTCCGGCACGTCGTCGAAGCCCGCCACGCTCACCTCCTCGGGAACCCTCCGCCCCGCCTCGCGCAGCGCGCGCAGCACGCCGAGCGCCATCGGGTCGTTGGCGGCGAAGACCGCGGTCACCCGCGGGTCGGCGGCCAGCCGCTTGCCCTGCTCGTAGCCGGTGCGCGGGGTCCAGTCGCCGGGCAGCGGGTCGGGGACCTCCCGCCCGGCGGCGGCCAGCGCGGCCCGCCAGCCCGACACCCGCGTGCTCGCGTCGATCCAGTCCGACGGCCCGGTGATGTGCCAGACCGTCTCGTGGCCCAGGTCGAGCAGGTGCCGGGTGACGCGCGCGCCGCCCGACTCGTTGTCGACGGCGGCCACCGGCGCGACCAGGTCGTCGCCCGCCCCGACCACCACGGCCGGCAGGTCGGGCGGCAGCCCGCGCAGCCCGTCGGCCGCCGACCGGTGCGGCGCGATGATGATGATCCCGTCCACCGACTGCGAGCGCAGCCGCTCGACCCCGTCGGCGATGCCGTCGCGGGTCAGCGCGCTCAGGCTGGCGATGCTGACCAGGTAGCCCACGTCGCGCGCGGCCTGCTCGATCCCGTAGAGGGTCGAGGCCGGGCCGTAGAGGGTGGTGTCGAAGCTGACCACGCCGAGGACGCCGGAGCGGCCGGTGGCCAGCACGCGGGCGGCCGAGTTGGGGTGGTAGCTGAGCTCCTGCATGGCCGCCAGCACCTTGGCGCGGGTCTTGGGCCGCACCTTCTCCGGCGTGTTGAGCACCCGCGACACCGTCATGGCCGAGACGCCGGCCAGCAGGGCGACGTCCTCCATGACCGCGCGCGACCGCCCGGAGGGGCCGGCGGCGGATGAAGGCGGGGCGCTCATGGAGTGTGGCCTCCTTCACAACCGGGTGCGGATGCCGAAATGTTTGCGCTAACGCAAATCGATGTCAAGGGTCCGACGTGTCCCAGTTCACAACCCGCAGGTCCGGCCGCGAAAAAAGGCGGGGCGTCAGGCGCCCGGCCGGAGCGAGGCCGGACCGGGCGCCTGCGGGCGGTCAGTCGGACGGCTTGTTCCAGGTGATGCAGAACGGCTTGCCGGCGGGGTCGGCGTACACGCGCCAGTCGTCGCCCTCGCCGGGCAGCCTGGTCGCGCCGATCGCGAGCGCCGCCCGCTCCGCCGACTCCAGGTCGGCGGGGTCCACGAGCAGGTCGAGGTGGACCTGCTGCGGCGCGGCCGGATCGGGCCAGCGCGGCGCCCGGTAGTCCTCGACCTGCTGGAACAGCACGGGCATCCTGCCGTCCTCGCCGATCATCGCCATGCCCTGGGCCTCGTAGGCGACCGGCTTGCCGAGCAGTTCGGCGTAGAACGCGCTCAGCGCCTTGGCGTCCGGACAGTCGATCATGACGCCCAGCACCGTCGTGTCCGGGTCGCCCTCGTTGGCGCACAGGTCGAACGGGTGGCCGGCCGGGTCGGCGAGGGTGTGCCAGCGCTCGTTGCGCCGCAGCAGCGTCGCGCCGAGGGAGACGGCCTCGTCGGCGGCGGCGTCGATGTCGGGCACGCGCAGATCCAGATGGGCCTGCTGGGGCGCCGCCGGGTCGGGCCAGCGCGGCGGCACGTGGTCCGGCGCCTCCTGGAAGGCGATGCGCCACCCGTCCGGGGTCCGCATCGTGATCCAGTCGTCCTCGGCGTAGATCTGCTTCCAGCCCGCCAGGGCGGCGTAGAAGCCGGCCTCGGCGGCGATGTCCGGCGCGTCGAACGCCACGGTCTTCAGCTCGGCGATCATGTGCTCTCCCTCTCGGCCGTCGCTCCGTCCATCCCCCGGCCGCCCGGCTCCAATCCGGCGGGGCACCTCAAATGATCATGGGCGGTCGGCTCGGGGCGCCAGCACGACCCGGCCGAACACCTCGCCCGCGTCCATCGCGCGGTGGGCCGACACGGCCTGGTCCAGCGGCAGCACCTCGTGCACGACCGTGCGCAGGTCCCCACGCGCGGCATCGGCGAACTGGGCCGACCGCACGGCCTGCCGGTCGGGGCCGGGCACGGTGTCAGAGCTGAAGGTGGCGAACGACAACGACCTGCGGAAGGCGTCCACCAGCCGCATGCCGAAGTCCGCCGGCGGCGGTCCGCCGACCACGCCGACGGCCACGTACCGCCCGTTGGAGCGCAACCTGTCCACGAAGTCGGGAAGCCGGGGGCCTCCCACGACATCGATCACCACATCGAAGCCCGCCGGCGTGTCCGAGCCGTCCTCGCCGGAGCGGTCGAGGACATGGGTCGCGCCCAGGTCCCGCAAACGCGCGCCGCGCTCCGCCGAGGAGGTGGTGACCGCCACCGCGCCCGCGCCGTGCCGGGCCGCGAGCTGGACCGCCGTGATCCCGATGCTGCCCGCCGCCCCGCGCACGAGCACCGTCTCGTCGGGCGCGAAATGGGCCCGCTCCAGGGCGAAGTGGGCGACCACGCCGGAGCCGCCCAGGGTCACCGCATCGGCGCCGGACAGGCCGTCGGGCAGCGCGAGGACGTCCTCGACCGAGGCGACGGCCTCCTCGGCATAGCCGCCGGACAGGCCGGTGAACGCCCACACCCGCCGCCCGATCCACGCGGCCTCCACGCCCTCGCCGACCGCGCCGACCCTTCCCGCGACCTCGCTGCCGAGCAGATGGCCTTCCCGGAAGCCGTAGGCGGCGAGCGACCCTCGGCGGATCACCGCGTCCACGCCGCCCACCCCGATCGCCTCCGTGGTGATCCGCACCTGCCCCGGACCGGGAACGGGCACGGGCACATCGACGACCTCCAAGCCCTCGGGCTCTCCGAACGTCCTGATCACGACGGCTTTCATCTCTGCTCCTCGGGCCGGTGGGGGACGGATGCGGCCGCCGCCCCACCCGGCCGGGACGAGACGGCGGCACCGCCACGGACCGTAACGGACGCCCCCGTCCGTTTGGCTAAAGTGAGAAACGATGACCGGCCATTTGCCTCGGACCGTGCGCTCCGACGCCCGCGACAACCGGGCCCGCATCCTGGACGCCGCCCGCGCGGTGTTCGGCGAACAGGGCCTGGGCGCGCCCATGCGCGAGGTCGCCCGCCATGCGGACGTCGGCCCCGCCACGCTGTACCGGCACTTCCCGACCAAGCAGGAGCTGATCGCGGAGACCTTCGCGGAGCAGCGGCGGGCCTGCCACGCCGCCGTCCGTGACGCCCTCGCGGACCCGGACCCGTGGCACGGATTCCGAAGCCTGATCGAGCGGATCTGCGAACTCCACGCGCACAGCCGGGGGTTCGCCGACGCCTTCATGACGGCCTTCCCCGAGGCGATGGACTTCGCCGCCGACCGGGAGCGGACTCTGCGCGCGGTCGGCGAACTGGCCCGCCGCGCCCAGGAGACCGGGCGGCTGCGCCCCGGCTTCGTCGTGGACGACCTGGTCCTCATGCTCATGGCCCACCGGGGCCTCCAGGACGCGCCGAGTGCCGACCGGGTCGCGGCCTCCCGCCGCTTCGCCGCGTACGTGATCGAGGCGTTCCGCGCCGCACCGGAAGCGGAAGCGGGCGCGCCTGCGCCGCTGCCGCCGGCACCGCGTCTGCGGACCACGCACTTGCCCAACTCGTCATGAATCCGTCGTCTGGGACTCGCCGATCCGTGCAGTCCGGCTCCTTCACCGGTCTCCTCACGAAGGACGCGGGCCGGTCGGGCGAACGCTGACCGTGGGCAGATCCGTCAGCCGGGCCACGCAATCCTCCGGGAGAACGAGCGGCAAGGTCGCGGGCAAGGAGGCGAGGAGATCGGGCTCTGAGGCGGCGATGACCTTCCCGGTCCCGTCCACATCGACGGTCGGGTAGGTCCAAGGCGAGAGGGTGATGACAGCCGTGTGCCCGGACTGCTGACGGCAGAGCTCATACAACCCCTCATGGACGCCGACACAGACGACGAGCATCCGCCGCTGCTCGTGTCGGCGCAGGTGGGCGAGAACGTCTGGAAAATCGTCCACCAGCTTCAGGCCCGGAATCCTCTCGGTGGTGAGGTCGGTCGGAAAGAGGCCGAGCAGTTCCGCCACGTCGGTCCGCGGGACGACGACCTCGATCGGCTCGCTCGGCCGTTCGGTCAGGAGGTCCAGGATCAGCGCGCGGACGGCGTCGCCGCCTCCTGGGCCGGTGAACGCGAGCCGTGGCACGGCGAACGGATCGATGCGAGCCGGTGCGGCCGGTACGCGTACGGGTGGGGGCGGGGTCTCGGCAGGTCGTCGGCGAGCACGCCGGAAGACGTAGACGGCCCCGGCCAGCATGCAAAACAGCAGGCCCAAGCGGAGGAGGATGGAAACAGACGGCTTGCCCGGACTGGCCGATCTGCGAGGCGCCTGGACGACGGTGCGCCTCGCAGGCGCAACCGTGGGAACGGTTCGCGGCGTCGGCTTCGGAGCTGGTCTCTTGCTTGGCTTTGCCTGCTCCAGGTGCTTTCGGGAAAGGCGGCTGCTCTTCTGGGAGACGGCGGTCTGCCGCTTCACCGAGAGACGAGACGCGTTAACACCCTGCCTGGAATTACCACGCCCCTGAGGCGCTCGCCGATGGCGAACCGCTGCCCGCCGTGGACGGTCGGCACGGGCGCGGCCCGCTCCGGGCAGCGCCCTGGCCCAGTCCGGTTTCCGGCCGGACCTCAGGCTGTTCAGCACTTCCTGCCGCATCTCCCGGCAGAGCTTCGGCCCGTTCACGAACTGGCTGGCCACGGGACCGAGTTCGGCACAGGACACGGCTGCTCCCGCACCGCTCGCACCGACCGCGGGCTGCGCGGACAACACGAGCAACGCGGCGACGGCAGGCGAGAGCACGAAGCCGACGGCATAGCGGTATCGAGGAATCAAGAACGCCGTCCCTTCACAGCTTGGGGCGCGGATCGCGGCTGGTCGTCCGGTCTCTCCTGCTCCCGTCACCCTGCTCGGACGGTCGCACGGCGTTCATTCGCAGTGCCTCGGCAGCGCTGAACGGGAAGCCGTCCGCCGAGACGTCGGCGGGATGCCGAGAGCCGCTGGGCGCGTGCACGGTGGTCGCCCTCGTACCGGCGTAGGGCTGAACGGCCACGGCGATGACGTGCTCGGGCAGGTTCGTCGCGGTTCCCAGTACGGTCCGCAGCTCAACCGCGTCCAACTCGTTCTTGCCGCTGGACCGCAGATCCCGCTGCAGTCCCTCAACGATCTGATCGGCTCGCCTCTGCTGCCGGGCCTGCTCCAACTCCGCACGGGTCGGTCCGTGTTCGGCCGACGTCCAGCGGGCTCCGGTCCCTTCGGCCAACGCGGGTTTCGCCGCCGAGGCTCCTTCATGAGTGCCGGGATCGCGGGAGAAGAACGGCGCGGCCTGTCGCATGGCGTCCAGCGGACTGAGTCCTTCGACGCGGGCCTGGTCATAGTGGCGCATTCCGAAGGGATGCAGGCGGCGTAGCCGTTCTTCGCACTTGCGGACCGCTGATGCGGCTTCCGGCCGCTCGGCCGCGTAGGGGATCGCGGCTCCCCATGCTCCACCGACCTGGAGCAGGTCCGCCCGCTTCAGCCATTCGCGGTCGTGTGCGGGCGCCCATCTGACGCGGGCCTCTTCGAACAGCGCCTTGAGTTCTCGGTCGGCCAGCTCCTCCTCCTCGCGGGCACGGGCGTCGCGGGCGGCCTGCTTGCGGCCCGTCCGCTGCGCCACCGTCTGCTGGACGGCGGCGGCGACGTACAGGAGCTGGACGAACCGTTGCCCGCCCGCGCTGAGACCTTCGATGATCGGATCGGGGTGGTCGGCGGTGATCGGAGCCTCCGGGAGTGAGAGACGGTCACAGGGAACGGGACCGGCCGGGTCGCCGCGACGGCGGGACCGGGGTGTCCCCCGGGGGAGGCGGGCCGGTCGAAGGCGGGACCGGGAAGCCGTCGGCCGCCAGCCGAGCCGGCATGGAGGACTCCGGGCTGACCGCGGTCATGAACAGGTCGGTGACGACCGCCGCCGGAACGCCGGTGCGCGCGACGATGCGCGCCGCCTGCCGGGCCGCTTGCCTCGGGTGGGCCAAGACGGCTTGGGAGATGGCGGAACGAGCCGCCGCCAGTCGTCGCTCGGCGGTCTCCGGTCCGTCCCCGAAGCGCTCGATGGCGGCATCGACGGCCACGTCCACCATCGCGACCTCGGCTTTCAGGGACTCGCGCACGGCTTGGCGCCCTTCAGCGCGCAGGACGTCGGCCGGGTCCCGGCCGTCGGCGAGCATCAGCGCCCCGGTAGGCCCTCTGACCTGGGCTAGTACCGGCCAGGATTTGACCGTGGCAGCGCGTCCAGCCGTGTCGCCGTCCAAGGCCAGCAGCACACCGGTCCTGTCGAGGTCGCCGACCGCCGCCAGTGCCTCGACATGCGCGGCGGTGAGCGCCGTCCCGCACAGCGCCACGGCGGCGTGCCCGGCCGAGGCCGTGTTGACCGCGATGGCGTCCAGCGGGCCTTCGACGATGACCGGGCGGGCGCCGCCGTGCAGCCGCGCCCGCATCTCGTGCAGTCCGAGCAGCAGTTCGCCTTTGTGGAAGAGCGCGCTGTCGGGGCTGTTGAGGTACTTCGCTCCCTGAGGCCCGTCGTGATGCCGACCGATGAAGCCGCGGACGAGCCCCTCGGCGTCACGGATGGCGAACACGATCCGTCCTCGGAACCTGTCGCGCAACGTCCCGTCGCGCATGCTCACCACCAGGCCGGAAGCGACGATGGCTTCGTCGCGATGTCGTAGAGCGCGCAAGTGCGCGACGAGCGGGCTGGGCGAAGACGGCGGCGCGTAGCCGATCTGCCACTTCTCCAGCAGGGCGACAGGAAAGCCGCGCGACTCCAAGTAGGTGTGCGCGCTGCCGGTGCCCAATCGGTCGCGGTAGAAGGCGTGCGCCGCCGCGTTGATCGCAAGCAGTTCCTCCCTGGTGACATCGGAAGGGTCGCGAGGGTGAGGGGCGGCGGCGCGTACCAGGGGAGGGGCTGAGTCGCTGGGAGCAGGCCGCTCTGGTAGGCGGCGCCGCACCTGCGACGCGGTCCGGAGTAGCCGTTCGCCGACCAGACGGATCACGGCGGCCGGATGCGCCCGGCGATCGTTCCCCGCCCAGACGGACGGGCGGGGAAACGTGATCTCGGGTGGGGAGCCGGTCAGGTGGCCGAGCAGCAGATAGGCCGCCGAGTCGGCCTCGACGCGCCGTTGGCCGTGGCAGTCGGCCAGGTCAACGGACCGGTCCGGCCGATCGTCCCGCCGCAGCGCGTGCGCGAGCTGATGAGCGAGGACCCTGGCGGCCTCCGCGTCGTCGAGCCCGGGACCGATGTCGATGACGCGGTCGGGCGGGCCGGTGTAGTGCCAGCGATCGCCGCGATCCACGTACAGGCCCAGGTCCTTGGCGGCACCGCGAAGCGCTTCCCAAGCCTCGGTCGGCGAGCAGGGGACGGCCTGCCGCAGAGGCGGCCCCGTCGTCTGGCTCACGTCGAAGAGCGACCGCGTTCCGCTCTTCGCGACGATCCTGATCCCGGTCTCGCCCTTGCGGACCCGTCGCCCGGCGGCCTTCCAGTCCCCGAAGGAGCGCACGTCGGAGGCGTCGGGGCGCTGGACCCGGATGAGCAAGGTGTTGTCGAACCCGTACCTGCCGTACCGGATCGCTCCGTCCAGCCACTGGGACCAGGCCGGCTCGCCCCCGTGCAGCCGTGCCGCCTCGTGCTCGACGACCTTCCGCAGGACGGCGAGCTGCCGTTCGACCTCGCCGCCTGAGTCGGTCACTTCTCCACCTCTCCGGCAGCGGTGGCAACGGGATCGTGTTGCGCTGGCTCGCGGAGGGGCCCGGCCCTCGCGATGGCCCGCAGTTCCGCGAGCCGCTCGTTGGCGATGGTGAACCCTCGCTCGCGCAGGCGGCCGCCGAAGTCGGTCCGGTTGAGCCGGACGCCCTGGCGCCGCGCCTCGGTCAGGACCTGCTGCGCGGCGCGGAGCAGGTCGTCCTCCAGCCATTCGGGCAAGGAGCGGTCGGCTCCGCCGTCCGCGGCGACGCTCATGATCGCCGGGGTGACGGTCGCGGCCTCGGCGGGAAGGCGCTGCAGGGCGAGCCGCTCGGCCAGCGGAGCGCGCCACCGCCAGGCCAGCCGCCCGTACCTCCGCTGGAGCTGGGCGACGGCGAGCAGGTGCCGGTTCTCCAGCTCCAGCCCCTGCCGGTAGGTGGTGACGTGCCACAGGACCATGCGCCGCCACATGAGCGCCGTGGAGATCGGCGCGAGCATCCAGCGGGCCGCCGGGACCCGCTCCAGCCGGGTGCCCGCGGCCAGGCCGACGTGCCGCCGGATCAGGTGCCGCACCCCTTCGACGACGGTGACGAACAGGACGGGCATCGCCGCGTGCAGCACGCCGCCCGCCAGGTCCCCGCCCGCCGCGGCGACGTTCACCAGCACCGTGCCGGCGATGTAGGCCCAGGCCACCCAGCGCAGCACCGGCCAGGGCAGGTCCAGGTACTCCATCAGCAGGTCCCAGGCGAGCAGGACCAGGATGCCGACGTCCATGCCGATCGGGACGATCCAGGCCAGCTCGCCGAACCACGGTCGCGCCATGGCCCGCACCGTCGTGAACGAACCGACCCCGCCCAGCACCGCCAGCGTCACGATCAGGGGCGCCAGCACGCCCGCGACGACCTTGGCGGCCGCCATGGGCCGCCCCCGTGCCGGGGGCGGCCCCGCGCCGTCCGGGTCCGCGGTCCCACGGACGCCGGAGGCGCGGGGCGAGTTCACCGCCGCCTTCTCTCGACCATCAAGGCGAGGGTCTGGGCGACATGGCGGACGTCGTCCGCCGGGCCGAGGAGGCGGCCGTGCGCGGTGACATAGGAGTAGAAGTCCTCGGCGCCGGCGCACATCACCTTCTCGGTCCAGCCGGGCATGAGGACGGCCAGCCTCCAGCGGCCGTTGCGCCGTCGCGATAGTCGGGTGCGCACACCGGCGTGGCGGAGTTCCCACTGGAGGCGGGAGAGGGCCTCCTGCCGCCGGCGCATCTCGTCGCGTGCGGCATCGGTCAGCGTCCTCGTCATGCGCATGAGACCTCCCCGGTCCGGTAGCCGGCGAGCGCTCTGCCCGCCGGCTGATGTCGCTGACTCGACCCTTGCAACACCCGTGTCAGGCCGTCAATTAAAGACCGTGTTTCTTTATCTCAATCCCTTAAGTAGATAAGCGGCGAAAGGGCGGAATCCCGCCAAAGCCGCCGCGTCGGCGGCGTCGCCTCCGGTGCCGAGGGAGTACGGAGCACTCAAACCTCGGTGGTTGAGAAACCAGGCCAGGGTGTCGGCGCTGGGCCAGGTGATGCGATCGGCGCGCCATTCGGTGACCGAGGCGCGGGCGGCGCCGTCCAAGAGCGGGACCTTGCGGGGGTTTCTCCCTTTCCCCGGGCGAACGAGGATCTTGCCCTTCCGTGCGGACAGGGACGCCGACGCCGTCCAGGCCGCTCGCCTCCCAGGCGCGCCGGGTGTCGCCGTCCAGCGGGGCCGTTTCAGCGCAGCGGCGCAGGCGGCGCGGGTTGTGGAGATGCCCAGGACAAGTCGCCCAGCACCTGCAGCAGCTCGGGACCGCCGACGGCCGGACCGTCTCGCCGTCGGCTTGCGCCAGGTCGTTGAGGTCGGGGTTCTCGTCTATCGCGGGCGTATCGAAAACCGCATACGCCACCGCAACAGCCTCCCGTCTTCAGTGGAGGCATGAACCACCGCATCACTGTCAGCGCAGCCCCGTCGTACGCGCAGGATCGGGCTCGTGGGGGCGGCCGCCCCCCCCCCCCCCGGGGGCGACCCCCCCCCCCCCCCCCCCCCCCCCAACCCCACAACCACCCCAGCGACCGTCACCGCCCACAACATAAGCTCGTGCGA
>JBITGK010000003.1:385668-409342 GCA_044456955.1 Spirillospora sp. NPDC050679
TGTTGTGCCTCCCTCTCCCCCCCCCCCTGCAGCGCTCCGGCGGGGGGGGGGGGGGGGGCCGGGGCGGGGGGGGGGGGGGCGGGGGGCGGGCGCCGCCGCCCCCCCCCCCCCCACGCCCGCCTCGCGCGCCGTCCTCCTCCGGACGGCCGAGGCTCTGCCCACGGCCTGAACCTTCGGCGGTGAGCCGTGGCGAAGGGACCTTCGGAGCACAGGGCGCGCGTCCTGGCGACCGTCACCCGGCTCGTCGCGGTCCTGCTGGTGCCGGTCGCCTTCTGCCGCGCACCGGGCCACGCCCGCTTCCTGGCCTGCCAGTGGGCGCTGGGCCTGCGCTTTCCCGCAGAGGATCTCCGCGGCCTGGCACCGGAGACGCTGGCGGCGTTCACGCACCCGCGTCACGACCCGCGTCACGATGCCGTCGACGACGGTCGCCGGCCGGTGTTCGCCGACCTCGCCGAGGACCCGGGGAGACGGTCGTGAACGAGCGCCCGGTCGCGCTCCAGCGCCGAGCAGGTGCCTTCCGGCCGCCGACCCTGCAGACGCTGCCTCTGGCGGTGACCGCGAACGTGGCCATTATCCGCGCGCGGACGCAGAGCATGATCATGGCCGTGGTCAAGGCCGACGGTTACGGCCACGGCGCCGTCGCGGTCGCCGAGGCCGCCGTCGCGGCCGGCGCCGGCTGGCTTGGGACGACCAGTGTCGCGGAGGCCCGCGCGTTGCGCGCCGCGGGGTTGTCGGTACCGATCCTCACCTGGCTGCACACCTGCGGCATCGACGCCGAGGCGGCGGCGGCCGCCGGGGTCGATGTCGCGGTCGGGTCGGTGGACGAACTCGGCGCGCTTGTCGCGCAGGCCGCGTCGCCGGTGCGGGTGCATCTGCATGTGGACACCGGAATGTCGCGCGGCGGCTGCCCCCGGGGGCAGTGGGACGAACTGATCGGTCTCGCCCGGCGAGGCCAGCAGGCTCGACGGGTCCGCGTCGCGGGCGTCATGGGGCATCTTCCGCTGTCCGACCGGGCCGATCCCGCTGCGAACGCGCCGGCGGTCGCCGACATGCACGAGGCGCTGAAGGCGGTCCGGGCGGCGGGGCTCGGCTCGCCGCCAGCCCATCTCGCGACCACGTCGGGAACGGTGACCGACCCGGCGACGCATTTCGGCATGGTCCGCGTCGGGGCGGGACTGGTCGGTATCGATCCCTCCGGGACCGTGGAGATGGTCGGCGCGTCCCGGCTGACCGCACCGATCGTGCACACGGCGGCGGTCCCGGCCGGCACGCCGGTCGGTTACGCCGGCGCGTAAGTCACCGATCGCGCCACCCATCTGAGCGTCGTGCCCGTCGGGTACGCCGATGGAATCCCGCGAGAGCTCTCACCCCGGGCCGGCGTGGAGATCGGCGGGCGCCGCCTCCCGGTCGTCGGACGGGTCTCGATGGACCAGATCGTGATCGATACCGGTGACCGGTCCTTCCCGGTCGGCACGCCCGCGACCGTGTTCGGTCCGGGCGGGGGCGCGACCCCGACCATCGAGGACTGGGCCCGTTGGGCCGGGACCATTCCGCACGCCATCGTCACCGGCATCGGGCCGCGCGTGAACAGGAGCACGACGTGAGAAGGGGCATCGCATGACACGGCGGATCGTGGTGATCGGCGGCGGGCAGAACGCCGAGCACGAGGTCTCGCTGGCCACGGCCGGAGCGGTCGCGCGGGCACTGCGTTCCAGCGGATTCGACGTGGACGAGCTGACCATCGGTCGCGACGGGATGTGGCGGCGAGGAGCCGACGCGCTCGGGACGCGGGTCATCGGTTCCCTGGCGGCGGCACTGGACGTCATCGAACGCGCCGACGTCGTCTTCCCCGCGGTCCACGGCCCGTTCGGCGAGGACGGGACCCTCGCGGCGCTGTGCGCCCTCGCGCACACGCCGATGGTCGGCTCGGGCCTGCGCGCCGGAGCGGTCGGCATGGACAAGTGGGCGACCAAGCTCGTGGCCGAGGCCGTCGGGGTCCGCACCGCTCCCGGCCGGCTCGTGGCGGCGGCGGAGATCGCGGGCATCGGGTTCGAGACCGATGTGATCGTGAAGCCGGTCTCCAACGGGTCGAGCCACGGCGTCGCCCTGGCGCGCGGCGCCGCCCAGCTGCGCGACGCGCTGCGCTGTGCGGCGCGGTTCGACGAACGGATCCTGATCGAGGACGTCGTCGTGGGCCGGGAGATCGATGTGGCCGTCCTGCGCGAAGCCGATGGCCGCCGATGGGCGCCGCCGCCGCTGGAGATCTACACTGACGGCCCGTTCGACACCCGGTCCAAATACGACGGTTCAGCCCGGTTCGGTGTGCCCGCCGACCTCGACGGCGCCGACCGGGCGGCCCTGACCGGAGCGGCGCTGCGGATGTTCGACGCGCTCGGCTGCGCCGGCCTCGCCCGCATCGACTTCTTCCTCACCGACCGCGGCCCCGTCCTCAACGAGGTCAACACCATGCCGGGAATGACGGCCGAATCCCAGGTGCCCAAGATGTTCGCCGCAGCCGGACTGCCCTACGAGCAACTGGTCGCCCGCCTGGTCGACGCCGCCACCGTGCCCGTACCCGCGAGCCCGGGACCTGAGCGTGCGAAGCCATGACCGGGCCGACGACGCGGCTGGCCCCCTCCCGCCGGAAGGCCCTCCGCGACGGACGCCACCTCGCGCTCACCCGCAAGCGGTTCGCCGTGATTGAAGTCCTCGTCGCCGCCCGAGGCGGTGCCGTCAGCGCCGAAGAGCTGCTGAGCGGGCCTGGGACGTCAACGCCGACCGCTTCTCAGCGTCATCCGCCTCGCCGTCTCGGCCCTGCGCGAACGGCTGGGCGAACCGTGTCCGATCGCCAAGGCGCCGACGCCGCGCCGACACTCGACCGGACCCCTGCAGTGAGGAAGGAGACCGTGGACAGAATCCTCGCAGGTGCCTTGCTGCTCGCTCGCCGCCGTTTGGGGGTTCCTGCTGCGAAACCGCGGTTTTTCCGTCCCCAACCTCTCCGATTTCCAGCGCGTCTTCGACCCAGACAATTTCGGCCCGATCGTCTTCATTCCGGCGGCGGTCGTAGTGCTGGCGTTCCTACTCGTGTTCGGCCTCATGGGAGGGTGGATCCTCGCCGGCCGGATGCTCGCACCGCTGACCCGCATCGCGGACGCGACACGCCTGGCCGCGAACGCCTCCCACGAGCTGCGTACCCCGCTGGCGATCTCTAAGAGGCTCCTGGACGTCGCCCGCAACGGCACGGCGCGGGACCAGAGCGAACTCATCGAACGCCCCCACACCGTCAACACCAGGGCGATCGACCTCACCAAGGCCCTGCTGCTGCTCAGCCGCGGCGACCGCCGGAGCCTCACCCGCGAGCCCGTCGACCTGTCCCTCATCGCCGAAGAGGCCGCCGAAACGCTGCTTCCCCTCGCCGCACAGCGCCAGATCACGCTCGACGTCACCGGCGAGGCGACACCGACCGTTGGCTCCGCGGCGCTCATCCTCCGGGTGGTGGCCAACCTGGTCCAGAACGCCATCGTCCACAACCTCCCCGCCGGCGGCACCGTGACGGTCCACACCGACGAGCACGCCGGCGTCGGCCTCGGACCGGCCATCGTGCACAGCGTCGTCCGAGCACACGACGGGATCCTCGACCTCACACCCCGCGCCACCGGCGGCCTCCTGGTCACGATCCGACTTCCCCGCACACCGCACGGACCGTCCCCGAACGGGGCCCGCTAGATCGGCGATCGGAAACCCGGCGCCCGGCTCCACGAGGGGGGCGCCGCCACGAACCCACCGTGAGCCTGGTCCCGCGGCGTCACTCCTCGGTCAGCACGATCACCCGGTCGGCGTCGGTGAGGGTGATCGGAGCCCCCTTGTCGGGGTTGAGGACGACGCCGTAGTCGGGCGGCTGGTGGAAGCGGTCGCCGCGCCGGTAGCCCAGCGCGGTCTCGCCCCGCCGGCGGGCGGCCTCGATGAGCGTGGCGAAGTTGGCGGTCGCGCCGGGGCGCAGGTAGTCGCCGGCGGGCTTGAGGTAGATCTCGGCGCCCTCGGGCGACAGCAGCTCCATGAACACCTCGTAGAGGTACCGGTCCTCGCTGACCTGGGCGAGGACCTGGTTGATGAGCTTGTCGCTGACCACGAAGTCGTCGGCCTTGGTCACCACCGCGATCTCGCGGTTGGCCTCGTCGTTGATCTCGCTGACGATCGAGTAGGGGCGCTCCAGCCGCTCGGCCATGTCCCGCAGGTGCAGCAGGGTGACCAGGGTGCGGGCGTCGGAGTGCTCCGGGGGCAGGTCGAGGTCGGCCAGCACGATGATGCTCTGGTAGGAGCCGGCGTCCAGCCCCTCCAGGCTGGTGCGGTCGGTGGGCGCGCACCGGGTGAAGCCGAGGGCCATGTTGGCGGGCCGGGGCAGGGCCGCGGTCGGATCGGGGCGGTCGGCGGCGACGTGCAGCGTCGAGCCGGGGCGGGCGAAGCCGTCCAGCAGCCTGATGATCTCGGGGGCGCGGTGGTTCCAGCCGATCAGCAGGGTGCGCTCGGGGACCCGGCGGCCGGGCCCGGGGGCGGCGATGGCGTCCTCGGCGACGGGCGGGGCGGCCCGGGACGCCAGCTTGATCAGCACGTCGTCCTCGGCCAGCACGATCACCTTGTCGTCGGGGCGGGCGACGGTGTCCATGGGCGGGTTCAGCGTCACCGAGCCGTCGGCGCGCCGCAGCCCGATGGGGACGCCGAGCTCGTAGGCGTCCAGCAATTCCCCGAAGGTGCGCCCGGCCAACGACGGCTCGGCGTGCAGGTACAGCTCGTGCCCCTCGAAGTCCAGCAGCTCGGTGAAGACCGCCGACAGCCCGGCCTCGCGGTGGGACTGCACGATGAGCCGGATGGCCAGGTCGTCGGCGTCGATCACCTGCGCGGCGGGTCCGGCGGCCAGCCGGGCGGCGGGCAGGTTGGTCGAGTCGTGCACGGCCGCGATGACATGCGGCCGGTGGTCCGGCTCCCAGGTGCGCGCACCCAGCGCCAGCAGCACCTTGATGACGTGGGTGTCGGGGGCGTCGACCGGCGGCGTCAGCACCACGATCGAGCGGGCCGTGGCGGGGCTGACCAGCTCCAGGTCGGCGACCTTCAGCGGGTCGCCGCGCCGGCAGATGACCTTCGTGCGGCCGGTGCCGCCGACCCGCGCGCGGATCGCCTGCTCCATGTCGACGCGGTCGCGGTCGGCCAGGATCGCCACGTACGAGCTGTTCTTGCTCTTGTTGGCCTCCACCAGTTCGGCGACCACGGTGAACACGTGCTCCGACCAGCCCAGCAGGACGGTGTGGTCGTGCTCGATGATGCGCGACCGCCCCTTGCGCAGTTCGGCGATCCTGCCCTCCAGGCCGGTGGTCAGCACACCGATCAGGGCGCTCACGATGAAGATCCCGCCGACCGTCGCGGCCAGCATCAGCGCCAGGTAGGGGCCGCTGCCCTGGTCGTCGCCCATCGTGCCCGGGTCGAGCGTGCGCAGCAGGCTCCGCCAGACCACCCCCGGCCAGTGCCCGTTGCCCGCGACGTCCCGCGGAGCGATCAGCACGGCCACCGACGCGACGGTCAGCACCAGCAGCATCGACGCCAGCCCGAGCCAGCCGATGAGGGCCGGCGTGCCCTTGGCCATCGTGTTGTCGAACCAGTAGCGCAGCCGGTCCCGCGTCCTGACCCGGCTCACCGGAGCCCCCCGGCGAACCGGTCGCGCGCGTCCGGCACCGCGGACTTCGAGATCCCCATACCGCCCCCGCCCCCTGCGATCGGCGGGACAATCTACCGCAAAGGATCACACCAAGATCGCAGAACGGAGCGGTCCCGGCGGACCGGGACCGGCCGCCGCGCGGCTCCGGGAGGAGACCCGACTCACACCCCCGACCCGTCACAACCGGGGGCCCGGAATCTGTCTTATGGGCGACATCCCCTTCGCGAAGGGAAGACGCTCATGCGCCTCCACTTCCCCCGCCAGGCGGCGGCCGACCACTGGTCGTTCCTGTTCGGTCAGATCGCGGTGCACTGCTTCGTGGTGCTGCTGGTCACCGGCGCGTTCCTGACGGTCTTCTACGACCCCGACATGACCCAGGTCCCCTACCAGGGCTCCTACGAGCCGTTGCGCGGCATCCCGGTCAGCCGGGCCTACGAGTCCACCGTGGAACTCAGCCTCGACACGCGCGGGGGCCTGCTGGTCCGGCAGATCCACCACTGGGCCGCGCTGCTGCTGCCCGCCGCGATCGCCTGCCAGCTGCTGCGGATGTTCTTCACCGGCGCGTTCCGGCGCCCGCGCGCGCTGAACTGGCTCATCTGGGTCGCCTTGTTCGTGCTGGCCATGGCCGGCGGTGTGACCGGCGGCGTGCTGCCCGACGACATGCTGTCGGGCGGCACCCTCGGCCTGGTCCACAGCATCACCCTCGCGATCCCGTTCGTCGGCACCGACCTCGCCCACCTGATCTTCGGCGGGGAGTTCCCCGGCGACACCGCCATCCCCGGCGCCTACTGGCTGCACATCACGCTGATCCCGGTCGCGATGGGCGGACTGCTCCTGCTGCGCGGCCGCATGGTCCGCCGCAACGGCCACACCCGCTTCCGGCCCGACCCGGAGGCGCTCCCGCGCGCGGCGTCGGCGGCGCTGTTCCTGTTCGCCTCGGGCGTGCTGGCGCTGCTGGGAACGTTCGCGCAGATCAACCCGGTCTGGAACTACGGCCCCGCCCGCCCCGGCGACACCACCGCCGGAGCCGTCCCCGACTGGTACATGGGCTTCCTGGACGGCGCCATCCGCATCATGCCCAACTGGGAGCCGTCCGTCGCGGGCCACCCGCTCGTCCTGCCGGTCCTGGTCCCCGCCCTCCTGGTCCCCGGCGCGTTCTTCACCGTCCTCGCGGCCTACCCCTGGCTGGAACGCCGCCTCACCGGCGACGCCCGCGTCCACCACCTGCTGGACCGCCCGCGCGACGCGGCCGTCCGGACGGGCGTCGGCGTGGCCGGGATGACGTTCTACGGCCTGCTGTGGGCGGCGTCGGCCAACGACCAGATCGCCGTCGAGTTCCACCTGTCCCTGTTCGCCGTCACCTGGTTCTTCCGCGTGGCGGTGCTGGCGGGCCCGCTCCTGGCCTATGCCGTCACCCACCGCCTGTGCCTGGCCCTGATCCGCCGCGAACAGGACGAGGCGGCCCACGGCCGCGAGACGGGCCGGATCGTGATGTCCCCGACCGGGCGCTTCGAGGAGATCCACGAGCCCGCCCACCGCGAACTCACCTCCCGCTGAGCCTGCTGCTGTTCCTCGCCGCCCAGCCTCTGCGCCCCTCCGGCTCAGAGCTGGGAGGCGACCGGGGCGACCCGGAGCCCGGTTCAGCATGAAGCGCGAAACCGACTGAGGTTCATCAGTCCCACGTCAGCTTGATGTCACGTGTGAGGAATTAGTGATCAGCGGCTGTCGCTTTAGTGGTTGTGCTGTTTTTGATTACCTGCCTTCCGTAATCTCGGATGGATGGCAAAACAGGTCATGATTTGAAGTGGGAGGAGCACTGCCCTGGCCAAAGCGTCACTATTTTAAAACCGCGATGTAAAGGACGATTGTTCGGCAAGTCTTGAAGTGGGCGCTTCTGTTTGTTTCACTGAAGTCATGAGTTCGTCGGACAAGCACTTTCTCGTCCAGGGCGAAGCGGTGACGTTGCCGGCGCGCTTCTGGGACACCGCGGTGGGTTTGGCGTTGTTCGCCGTTCCCGCCGATGCGGTACGGGACATCATCGGATACTCGAAGCTGCCGGTGCTCGAAGTGCGGCCCGGCAAGGCCGTCTGCGCGCTGGTCTTCATTCGGTACGCCGCCAGCGACCTGGGTGCGTACAACGAATTCGACGTCACGTTCCTGGTCAAGACGCCTGACGCGGGCTCACGAGGGTTGCCCGGTCCGCTCGGCGGGCTGAAGGGGGCCGGGGCCTTCGCGCACAGGGTCGCGGTCGATGCCGGGTTCACCTTGGAGGCGGGACGCAAGATCTGGGGATTCCCCAAGGTCATGGCCGACATCCCCCTGCACCTCGACAGCCGCGTGAAACGTTGTGCGGTGCGCTTCGACGGGCGGACCGCCGTCGAGCTGCACCTCCACCCAGGCCTTCCGATGCCGTCCCCGGAGGCGGTGCGCTTCTCGGCCTTCTCCTGCATGGACGACGTCACCCGCCGGATCCCGTGGACGATGGCACCTCGAGGAGTGCGCATCCGACCGGGCGGTGCCCGCGTGGTGCTCGGCGACCATCCGATGGCGGACGAGCTCCGGCGGCTGGGCTTGCACAATGCGCACGCGTTGGGCAGTGCGATCGTCGGTCACGCGGAATTGACCATCGACGCCGCGACACGGGTCGCCGGAGCGCGGTGACGGAACATCCGCCGGGCTCTCCTCTCACCGTCCATTGCTCCCGGCCTCATCTTCGTCTGCAGAAGGCTTGAAGGGCCAGGATCTAAGCACTTCTCATAACGAATGCCATATATCGCCAAAATGTGACGGGGTGACCTTGCCGGTACCCGGACGGCCCGACGCGTAGCAGGGGGCAGGGAAAACCATCTGTCCCGGCATCCGTCCGCTTCCGTGCTCTTTCAATTCGAGTCGAGCCTTGCGGTGGCGGGAAGGGAAGGGCGCTATGAGTCGAAACGGCGCCGACGCCATCGGCGGCGACGCGGATGGTCGCACGTTCTCCCGATCCCAGCCTTCAGAACGCCACCGCGTCATCATCATCGGGTCGGGGATCGGGGGCAGCATCGCTGCGTTCCGCCTGGCGCAGGCAGGTGTGGACAGTCTCGTATTGGAGCGCGGCCGCCGGTGGCCGCTCTCTGCCGCAACGGAGCCCTTTCCCCGCTTGACGGCGCCGGACCGAAGGCTGCTGTGGCTCGGCGGGGGCTTGCAGGCGTCGTTGCCCCTTTCCATCCCGGCCCTGGCCAGCGCGCTCGTCGCCCTGGCCTCGCGGCGGCTGGCCCGCTATCCCGGCCTGCTGGACATCGTGGTCGGGGAGACCATCGCCGTCGTCTGCGGAGCCGGTGTCGGCGGTTCCTCTCTGGTCTACGCCGGGATGCTGCCCCAGCCGCGAGCCGACGTCTTCGAGCGCGTCTTCCCCGCCGAGCTCGACCACGACCTGCTGGACCGGGTCCACTACCCGCGTGCCCGCCGCAGGCTCGTCGCCGAGCCCTTTCCCGAAGATCTGTTGTCCCATCCCCATTACCGCTCCAACCGGCTGTGGCGCTCGGCCTCCGACGCGGCCGGGGCGCCTGTCAGGCGGCTGGACCTGAACTTCGACTTCGATGTCATCCGCGCCGAACTCGCCGGCCGCGCCACGCCGTCGGCCACCATCGGCGAATACTGCCTCACCGGCTGCAACAGCGGCGCCAAGCTCAGCGTCGACCGCACCTACCTGGCCCGGGCCGAGGCCAGTGGCCGGACCCGGGTCCGGCCGCTGCACCACGTCACCCACATGGCGCAACTCCCCTCCGGCCGCTACCGGCTCGCGGCCGACCGCCTCTCCGACGATGGCGAGGTCGTCGAGCAGGTGCTGTTCGAGTGCGACAAGCTCATCGTGGCGGCCGGCGCGGTCCACACGCCGCGCATGCTGGTCACCGCCCGTGCCACCGGTGCGTTGCCGGGGCTGAACGAGTCGGTGGGCCTGGGCTGGGGCACCAACGGCGACCAGGGCCTGGTGGTCAAGGCGGACCGGACGTCCGCCGATGTTCCCCAGGGCGGACCTCCCGCCTTCCTGACCACGAACGATGAGGCCACCACCGCCCTGACCAACCTGCCGCTGCCTTTCGCCGCGGGGTCCGGTCTCATGGTGTGCCTGGGGATGGGGATCCCCGGGCGCTCGGGGCGCTGGGTCTTCGACGGTCTCACCGGCCGAGCCCGCCTGGAGTGGGACCCTCGCCATGACGCCGCCACCCGGCGGCAGGCCGGCGATCTGCTCCGGCGGATCACCGGCCGCATCCCGGACGGCGCCGCTGCCGCCAACCCCTCGGCGGCGATGCCGATCACCGCCCATCCGCTCGGCGGCGCGGTGATCGGCCGCGCCACCGACGCCTACGGCCGCCTCCACGGCCACCGGGGGCTGTACTGCCTGGACGGCTCCCTCATCCCGGGCGGCGCCGCCGCGGTGAACCCGGCCCTCACCATCGCGGCCGTGGTCGAACGCTGCCTCGACCGGCTCGTCCCCGACGACTTCGCCGCGTGAACGGACCGGCATCGCAGGCGGGGGAGCGGCCCGGGTCAAGGAGCCGAAGCGGCGGTCCGGCGCAGGCCGTCGACCGCCCGCCGCCACAGCTCGACCAGCCGGGCGGTGCCCTCGACGGCGCCGTCGAACAGCAGGGTCCCGTGCACGGTGTTCCGGTACTGGACCAGCAAGATGATCATCGGTTGGCCGGGCAGCAGCGGGGGCAGCCCGATCACCGCGCGCACCGGCGTGCCGGCGACGCTGAGCGGGCGCATCCGCACCGTGGAGACCAGCATGCCGACGTAGCGGGCATCGATGTAACGCAGGTACATGGCCCGCATCACCCGATAGGGAATGCGGGATTGCAGCACCTGGTGCATGGCGCGGTGGCGCATCACCCGTTTCAGGCTGGTCTGCCCGACGACCTGGGGAAGCCATTGCGCGGGAGACGGGCGGTGGCAGGGGAGGGCCACGCGCAGACCGCCGAGCCGGTTGCCCAAGCAGGAGCCCCCGTCCGGCGGGCGCAGGTTCAGCGGGACCGAAACGTGCAGGCCCTGACGGTTGCCGGATACGGCGGAGGTCCAGTCCTGCGGTGTCCACTGGCGCAGCGCGTGGGTCAACGAGGCCAGGCACATGTGGTTGCGAGTGGCTCCCGTAACCTTCGCGGCGCGGGCGCCGTCGCGGAGCGCCTGGGAATCGAGTTGGAACGGCAGCAGTTCGCGGCGGCCGGTGAGGTCGCCGCGGGCGGGGGTCCACGAAGCGGTGGGACGCAGCGGCAGCCCCAGGTCGCGGGGCGCAGGCCATCGCCAAGGGCGCAGTTCGGCGGCCGTTTCGCCGGGGTCGGGGGGCGCTAGGGACCGGTCGCCGAACAGCGCCTCCAGCGTGTGGACGACGGCCATGCCGTCCTGGAAGGCGTGATGGGCGATGTAGGCCAGGGCGTATCCGGGCTCGGCGCTCGGCGGGTCGTAGCCGTGCATCAGCACCAGGCGCCACAGGGGCCGCCGCCGGTCGAAGGGCGGATCGCTGGCCTGCAGCAGAGCGGAGTGCGCGCCGCTGCCGGCCTCCGTCCGCTGCTGCACGACATGGAAGGCCGGATCGAATTCGGGATCAGGTTCCCAGCGGGTCTCGTCCGGGCTCAGGCGGTGGCGCAGCACCGGTGCGTGAGCGAGGCGCTCGGCGATCACCGACGCCAGGTGCTCGACGCGGGGCGGTGGTCCGGGCACGAGCAGCAGGCCGCCGACATGCAGGTTGGACTCGGCGGCGCTGCGGGCGGCCAGGTCCAGCATGACCCGGTCGACCGTTCCGATGGGCAAGGGCTGGGCAGGGGCGCGGTTGGTGTCGGTCGCATCCGGCATCGTGCCTCCCGGTCGGATCGTCCCCGGCGTCTCGGTGGCCGGGGACTGGCGGCGGCTCGTCGGTGGTGCTGCGGCACTGGTCGGTGCCCGGCTCTGGACCGTGGCCGCAACGGCACCGTCGGGACCAGGCCGGCTCGGCGGACTCACCCGGTGCCGGGATGCCCCAGAAGCGGGTGGGGCAAGGAGAACACCCGGGCGGCGCGGGCAGGGAAGGAGCGCAGATGCTCCGCCCAGCCATCGCGGCACTGGTCGCACAACCGCACCCCGCCGAACTGCTCGGCCGCTTGGGCGCCGTAGGAGCTCCGGTGGCGGCACCGGCCGCACCGGTCGGTCTGCGAGCGTTCCAGGATTTCGGCGAACCCGGGGAACAGGAGCCTGTCCCGCTGGGCGAGCACGGCATCGTACTGGCGGTCGCGCAGCCCGGTCTGATCGGCGTCGACGCGGTACCAGAGCTTGAAGTTGCGGCGGGTCTGGTCCACGACCTGGTCGGTCTCGGGAGCGCCGATCACCAGGCCGTCCTCCACGAACCGGTACCGGCGCATCATCATGTGGATGGGGCCGCCGAAGTAGCGCAGGAAGTTGACGGTGCTTCGCCGCGCGGCATCGTCGGCCCAGGCGGTGTCCAGGGCCCACAGGACCTCCCGGTACCGCCGGTAGCACTCCAACCGGAGGTCGCCTCCGGCGTAGGCGAAGGTGTTGTTGGTCTCGCCTTCGGCCCGGTGCTTGTAATAGGCGACGGCGTCGTACAGGGCGTCTCCCAGCTCGGTGAGGAGCTGGAACTCCTCTTCGCTGAACCAGACGTCGTCGGCGTCGTTGCACGCCAGGGCCGCGGCGATGAAGAACCGCGCCAGCGCGTCGCAGTCGCGCAGCCGGAACCAGTCCTCAGGGGAGCGCGCCAGGGAGTCCACATAGCGCCGGAACAGCTCGGAGTCGTGCCTGCGGCTGGCCTTCTCCGCGGTGACCAGCAGGAAGGAGCGGTACTCGCGGCCCATGTCCTGCCGTCCGGGTGACTTCCGGAACACGGTGTCCAGCAGTTCCTCGATGTCGTATCCGACGGCGCGGTCACCGGCGACCACGTCGACCATGGTCCCGCGGAACTCGGCGATGATGCCGATGTTGACCAGGCGCACCAGCGCCCGGTAGCGCTCCTGGTTGGTGAACTGGGGCACGACGCAGCGGGTGTACTCCCAGCCGCAGGCCAGCGTCTCGGCGACGGTCGCCGCTGGCAGGTCGGTCCGACTGAGGTCGTTTCGGAAGTCCTCGGGATAGAACCAGCGATCGGAGGCATGGGCGCGGTGCGCGGTCGGTGCGGCCATTCCGGGTCGTCTCGCAATCTGTGGTGGCGGGGGGCGTGGGCGATCGGGATCAGCGGCCGGGTGCAGGCGCCGAACGGTGCTCGCGGACGCGGATTCTCAGGTTCGCCGGATACAGGGTGATCGTCGGTTTGGCGAAGACGCGGCCGGGGGCGACCGGCCGCAGTTCCCAGTCCTTGACGACCATGGCCAGCGCCAGGGCGATCTCAGCGGTCGCGAAGGCGTCCCCGATGCACTTGCGCGCTCCCCAGCCGAAGGCGGTGAAGGCGTCGCGGCCGGGCGCGGCGGTCGCCTCGCCGCTCCAGCGGTCGGGGTCGAAGCGGTGCGGGTGGGGGTACCGGTCGCCGCGGCGCTGCAGGACGTAGGGGCTGAAGGCCAGGGTGTCCCCGGGGACCAGCCGGTGGGGGCCGAGCCGGGTCGGCCGGGTGACGGTGCGGGTCAGCAGCCACAAGGGCGGGTGCAGCCGCAGCGTTTCGGTGACGGTGCGCGCGGTCAGCTCCAGCCGGTCCAGGTGCGCGTGGGCAGCGGCGCCGCCCGCTAGGACCTCGTCGGCCTCGGCGCGCAGGCGCCGCTGCAACCGAGGGTGGCGGGCCACCTCGTACAGCGCCCAGGCCAGCCCTACGGCCGTGGTCTCCGACCCGGCGCCGAAGAAGGTGATGACCTGGTCGCCGATCTCGGCGTCGGTCAGCCGCTGCGGTGCCGGCCCGTCGCCCGGGGCGGTGGCGTCCAGCAGCGCCGACAGCAGGTCGCCCCGGTCGCCCGGGTCACCGCGTCGAGCGGCGACCATGTCGTCGACGAAGGCGCGCAGGCGCCGCCGCGCCCGGTCGTAGCGGCGGTTCCACGGCAGCGGAAGGAGTGTCAGGGGCTGGGGCGTGAGGACCCGCCGGAACGTCTGGGTGGTGACCTCGTTCAGATCATCGACGAGCTGCTCGACCGACGCGGCCGGAAGCCGGCCGGAGAACATGGTCTCGACGGCGGTCCTGGTGGCGATCGTCACCGTCTCGTTCATCACCTCCAGGGTCTGGCCGTCGCGCCAGGCGCTGGTGGCCGCCGCGACCTGCCGCGCCATCGCCTCGCAGTAGGCGGGCAGGCGTGCCCGGTGGAAGGCCGGCTGGGCCAGGCGGCGCTGCCTGCGGTGCCGGGCGTGCGGACAGGTGACCAGTCCGTCGCCGCCGACCTCGCGGACGCGGTCGTAGATGGGGCCGCCCTTGTCGAAGGTGCGGTCGTCGCGCAGCACCTGCCGTGCCAGGACCGGTTCGCACAGCACGAGCAGCCGGGCGGGACCCAGGCGGATGCGCACCAGGTCGCCGACCCGCGGCAGGGAGGCAAGGAAGGCTTCGGGAGCGCGCAGCAACGCCGGCGCGTGGCCGACCAGCGGCAGCCGTCCCGGCGCGGTCGGGATCGGCGCGGCGGTCGGTGACGAGGGGGGCGCGAAGGAGGTCACGGACGCCTCCGTTGCGGCGGGCCGTCAGTGCCGGTCGGCCGACGGACGGCCACCGTGGTCGTGGACTGCGCCGACATCGGCGCCCCGCTTCCGATCGGTGCCGCCTCGCCGCCGCCTCCGACCCGGAGGCGGCGGGAGCGCGGAGCCGGGGACCAGAGAACCGGCTGGCCCAGACCCACGTGGTTGGGGTTCACGATGCTCCCTGCTCAGTAAGGGATGGTGTGCTCCCGGCGGTGACGGCGCGGCGGAGGGAGCGCGGTGTTCGGCGGGCGACGCGGTCGGCGATCAGCGGCAGACCGCCGACCAGGGCGGCGTCATCGACTACGAACCGCGTCCAGGCCGTGGGTCGTCCGTTGGAGTCCCACCGTCCGATGTGGTGGCCGCCCATGCGCGCCGCCGCGCCCGGAAGGCCGGTGATCACGGTGCGGTGGGGTGGTGGGCGGCCTTCCGAGGCTCGGCGGCGAGCGTGGCGATGCGTTGTCCGGGGGCGCGAGACGGCGTAGCGGACCGCGCACCGATCGGGTGAGAAGGCGTCGTCATCACGCGTGCTCCCGGTGCGGGCCGATGACGGCAGCACGTGGCCTAGCGACCATTGGGTCGTGGCCGTTCACCGGATGGCACCGAGAGAGCCGGCTTGCGGGGTGCGGGGATGGCAACAGCGGCTCCTTGTCGAAAGGGGCACCGGCGTGGCGGGGTGTTCGCTCTACTGTGCCGAGGAGGGCGAGGACGCGGCGGCCGAGTCGGAGGCCGTCGGCCGCGACGGGGAACCGGCCGGGGTGTCGTCCTGCGACCGTCGCGCCACCTGCGCCGATATCTGGCCGATTCTCGAAGCCAGCGACTCCAGCCCGTCCTGGAGCTCGTCCAGCCGATCGAAGATCTCGTCCAGCCCGTCCGGCCGGCCCCGGTCTCGGGCGAAGCCGCGGTCGTCGTCGCGGTCGTCGCGCGCGTGGTCGTGGCGTCGCCGCGAACTCGAACGGCGGGAGGTGGCGGGGCGTCCCTCCACCGTGCGGGTGACGGTGTCCCACATGTCGTCGGAGATGTCGCGGGTGTTGCCGATCATTTCGTCGGCGTACTGCCGGGTGTCGTCGATGATGTTCTGCAGGTACCGGGTGAGGCTGCTCTGTCCAGAAGAGGGGCCTGACCTGCGAGAATCGGTTCTGTATGAACTCATGAGTCCACTCCTTCGGAATCGCGTCGAAAAGCCGGCGCGCCTGTTTCGGAGCCCTTGGGCGGATGCGCGGAAGCGCTCTTCTTTCTTGATTACTGCGTTTGTATCGCATCTTCGTCCTGGACGGTATATCACCGTTAGCCGACGGTAAACTTCTCGCTGGAAGGCAAAGGTGAAAGAGCTCTCCTCGTCTAATGGACTGATCATCCAGGAAGCCAGGTCAGGGCGGCTTGGAAACGTGATTCCTTACCTTCGGGCGGGAAGTTGCTTACTCTATTCCGGGCGCGAAGAAAGAGGCGCTACGGGAGGGGGCGGATCTCCGAACTCTCGATGATCCGGCGTCAGAAGGGCCTTGATCAGGGACAGAGGCGTCCCGCATGGGCAACCCTCTTGAATATGTTCCATCCAAAGACAGGCTCTCCTAACCTTGCTTGCCTCATGGCAAGTTGTGGTTCAGAGTGGGGAAGCCTGACGCGTTCAATTGAACGTTCACAACTTAAATGACCATCGCTCGACGCCCGGTCAGTGTTCCCGTATCCGCTGGACGATCAATGAGGCCACGATCGACGAATTGGGACGGATCTTGATCTGCGAGAAGTGTGGCACTGTTCTGTACCGGCCAAGCAAGTCGACGGGAAGGGCTTTGCTGCTGCGGCCGCCCACCGACCGGTGGTGCCGGAGGCCGATCATGGACGGCGACGGCGCGCGGCCGAGGGGGCGGGAGCGGCGGTGAACTCCGGAGACCGTCTTCGACTGCTGGTCAGGGTGCTCGGGCAGCTGGCCCGCCAAGAGGTGCGGCACCGGCGGCGGGCCGCCGACGAGCCGGACGGCGGAACGGCGCTGCGTGACCACTGGCGCCCGGCGGCGATCCGCCAGGCGTTCGAAGACCTGGGCCCCTTCTACATCAAGATGGGGCAGATGCTGTCCACGCGGCCCGACCTGGTGCCCGAACCGGTCCGCTTGGAGCTGGGCAAGCTCCACGACCAGGTCGTTCCGGCGCCGTTCGAGGACTTCGAACCGGTGCTGGCGGCCGAACTGGGGCCTGGCTGGCGCCGGCGATTCCGGCACATCGACACCAGCCGTCCCTTGGGCGCCGCCTCCCTGGCCCAGGCCTACCAGGTCACCCTGCGCGACCGGACCCCGGCGGTGATCAAGGTGCAGCGGCCGGGCGTCCAGGGCCTGGTCGCCACCGACATGCGGATCCTGCGCCGCGCGGTGCGCCTGGCCAGTCGCATGAGCCCCAAGTACGCCGAAGTACTGGACGTCGACTCCATGCTGGCCATGCTGTTCGAGGCGATGAAGCCGGAGTTGGACTTCAACCTGGAGGCCGCCAACATGGACCGCGGCCGCCCGCTGGCGCGCCGGTTCGCGACCCTGGACGTGCCCGAGGTCATCCATGCGACCCCGCGGCTGCTGGTGCAGAGCCTGGCGCCCGGGCAGTCCATCCGCGACGCCAAGCAGTGCGATTTCAGCACTGCGGAGCGCCACGCGATCGGCACCGACCTGCTCGCCTGGACGATCCGCGGCTACTTCGTCGACCGCACCTTCCACGGCGACCCCCACCCCGGCAACATCTTCGTCCAGCCCGGCGGACCGGCCACCGTCATCGACTGGGGCATGGTCGGCCACATCGACCGTCACCTGAGCCTGGCGCTGCTGCAGACCGTCATGGGAGCGGTCTGCAACGACGCCCCCGCCACCGCCCGCGGCTGGGCCGAGATGGGCCGGACCACCCGCTGGGCCGATCCCCGGGCCTTCGCGGGAGATCTGGCCGACCTGGTCCCCCGCGTCCGCAGCGCATCCCTGGAGGAGCTCAACTTCGGGACGTCGCTGACCAGCGTGCTGGGCCACGCCACCAAACGCGGCATCGCCACCAGCCCGATGATCGCGGTGCTGGCCAAGTCGTTCGCCAACATCGAAGGCTCGGTCCGCCACCTGGCCCCCGAGCTGTCCTTCCTGGAGGTGTTCCGCGAGCAGATGACCGCCATCACGATCGAACTCGTCAAGGAATCCCTCTCACCGGCCGCGTTCGCCCAGGTCCTGGTGGACGGCCTGCTCGGTACCGCGGCCCTGGACCATACCCGCACCATCGTGCGCGATCTGGCCAGCGGCGACCTCAGCCTGCAGGTGAACTCCACCCCGCTGGGCGGCGCCGACAAGAACCGCACCACCCAGGTGATGCTGGCCGCGGCCGCCACCGCACTGTGGATCAACTTCCGCCGCACCAGGCGCACCGCCCTTCGCTGACCGCCCTCAGGGAGCCCCTCCATGAGCGACGCCCACGATGCTGACAGTCCCGGCGGACCGCCGGTCCACCCCGCGGCCGGCGGCCAAGCGGCCGAGCGGGTGCCGACCGTTCCTTCGGAGGCCGACGGCATCCTCCTGGAAGGCCGCACCCGGTGGCACCGCTTTCTTGCGGTCCTGACGGGAGCCTGCCTGGTGCTGGCGGCGATGGTGACCGGGGTGCTGCAAGGAAAGCTGCCGGTCTGGGCGGCGCTGCGGGGCGACCAGTACATCAAGGTCTCCATCGCGCAGGTCACCGGGTACGGGCACGGTGCCTTTCCCCAGTTCTTCCAGACCGGGGACGGCAGGTCCCATCCGGTCCTGGTAGCCGCGCTGGACGATGTCGCGGTCCGCGGAGTGTGCGCCTCCAGCAAGGTGCGCGTGCCGTTCGGATCGGTGGTCGCCCGCCTGACGACCTCCCCGGAAGGCCCGGCCATCGCCATGCGGGCGATGCAGATGGCGATCGAGCAAGTCGAGATCACCGACCTGGCCGGTACCGGCGTGGACCTCAACCGCGCCGCCGAGGCCGCCGACGGCACTCCGCGCGAGGCGAGGCCGGGCCGGCTGCCCATCGACGGCCGCAACATCCGCTTCAGCGTCCACGCCAAGATCCGCTGGGTGACCGTCAGGGGCATGAAGGCCTCCGGCATGCGCCTGTCCACCGGTATGAAGGTCAAGGAGTGCTTCTGATGGCAGGCGCGACCGCCGAGGCCGCCGAGGCCGTGACGGCATTGTCGCGCCGCTGGGCACGGCGTGCGCGCCGGGACGCCGCGCGCTGGCGGCACTGGCGGCGCACCCGCCCTTTCTGGGCGGGACTGTTCACCATCGCCGGCGGCCTGACCATCACCGCCGTCCCCGCCGGCGGCTACACCATCATGCGGCTTCCGGGGCTGGCCGAACTGGCGCCCCTGGCCTTCGGCGGCCTGATCATCGTTCTGGGCGTCACCCTGTGGGCCCGGCCCGCCGCCCATGCCCGCGCCGGAGCGACCGCCATCGTCCTGGCGCTGATCGCCTTCCTGTACGCCAACCTCGGCGGCTACCTGCTGGGCACCCTCTTGGGATTCATCGGGGGGAGCCTCGGTCACGCCTGGATCGCCGACCGTCGCCGCCCGCCTCCGAACGGGTCCGCCGACGTTGAGGAACATCCTCCCGCGACCGGCGTGTCCCATCACCGGCCTTCCGCCGCACAGCACGGCACCGACGCCGGAGAACGACCGTGACCACGCTCCGCGCCGCGACCGTCCGCGTCGCGCTCCGCATCGGCGTCAAGCACGTGATCGGCGCCCGGCTCCCACTGGCTTGGAGGCGCGCCTACCTGGAAGCCGTCGCGCGGAGCCTTCCCCTTCCGGAGGGCGTCATCGCCGGACGGTCACCGCTCGGCGGCATTCCCTCAGCCCGGCTGCGACCGACCGCCGGAGCCTCGCCTTTGCATGTCCTGCACTTCCACGGCGGCGGTTTCGTCGCCGGATCACCGCGCCTGTCGCTGTCGTTCGCCGGACACCTCGCCCGGACCTGCGGCTGCGTCGTCGACCTGCCGGACTACCGCAAGGCACCCGAACATCCCTACCCGGCCGCTCTTCAGGACGCCTGGACGGCCTACCGGCACCTGATCACTTCCGGCACCGATCCCCGGAACCTGGTCGTGGCGGGCGACTCGGCCGGTGCGGCCCTCGCCCTCGGCGTCGCGCTCAGGGCCCGCGACGAGGGTTTCCCCGCGCCGGTCGCCCTGGTGCTGCTGTCACCGTGGATTCGGTTGGACGTGCTGGAGACCGGCGACGAGCTGGAGAAGGCCGATCCCGTCCTCTCCGCAGGCGCCGTAGAGCGCATCACGCGGCTCTACGCACCGCCTGATCGCCAGCAGGAGGCATCGCCCGCCAAGGCGCCCCTGACGGGACTGCCGCCCCTCGTCGTCCATTGCGGAGAGCGCGAGATCCTCCGCCCTCAGGCGGAAGAGCTCGTGGCACGGGCTCGCGCCGCGGCAGTCCCCATCACCTACTGGGTGCTCCCCGGAATGTGGCACACGCTCCACCTCATGGCCGCTGTCCTCCCAGAGGCACGCCATGCTGTCGACGTATTGGCCGATGAACTCGCGAAAGCGGTCGCACGAAGACGACGGGAGTACGGCCGCTGATCTGGATCCAGTTCCTTCCCCTCCCATGCAAGAAGGGCTCCGGTATAGGGGGAGGCGCGGTCGACAACCAAGGCGTTGGAGCGTAGGGCGGAGTGGGCGCCTGTCGCGACGGAGCCGCCGATGAGCGCTCCCCTATGCGGATGGGAGGCCCCGGCTCTTCCGGTAGGTCATCGACGGGATGCTGGAAGGGGCTCCTCACCTCAGCAGTCTTGGGGCGAAACGGCCGTGCAGCTTCCCCGTCGCCCTTCGGACGTCTCCGGCTTCATCACGCTTAAGGGTCCAGTGCCGGGTGTGCCGCCGCCGGGGCGGCGGGTCAGAGGGTGACGGTTCGAGCGGCCGAGCCGCGAGAGGCGGTTCCAGTGGACTTCGACGCCCTGGAGGCGGCACGGCTGGCTGATTCGGACGCGCAGGTCGGTGGCCTCGTCGGCGACAGACGGTGGTCAGGTGCCCGGACCGGCGTTAGGCGATCTTTCCGGAAGGCCGGAAACGCAAGATCATCCGCTGTTACGCTCCGCACCCCAACGAGATCCTTTAGCGTGAAGGTGACGGGCACAAGTGAAGACGGCAAGAAGACGGACCGTGATCGCCACCGTCGCGGTCGCGGGCCTCGGCACCGCACTGACCGCGACCGTCGTCGTGGTGTCGGGCGCGGAGGAGCGGAGTGCCGCTCCCGCGGGCGCCGCGGCGAACGAGCGGGCCTGGCGGCAGGTCCCGCCGACGGCCTACCCCGGCAGCACCCAGATCAGTGACATCGCCGCCACCCCGGGCGGCGGCGTGTGGGCGGGCGGGAACCTCACCACGCAGAGCCTGCCGCTGGTGGAACGCCTCACCGCCAAGGGCTGGGTACGGCTCGCGATTCCGAGCACGCTGCCCAAGGTCCAAATCCACGCCATCGGCGCGTCGTCGGCCACCAACGTGTGGGTCGGCGGCTCCATGTTCAAGCCCGGCGCCACCAGCCTGCTCCGCTGGAACGGCGCCAAGTGGTCCGCGCACTCGCTCGGCGAGAACTTCCTGCCGGTCGAGATCGCCCCGATGAGCGCCAACGACGTCTGGGTCGCGGGCAACGCGAACCACCTCAAGCGGTGGAACGGGTCCACCTGGCGCAACCACCAACTCGGGTTCCGGACGCAGGCCATCAGCGGCGTCTCGGCCAAGGACCTGTGGGCGGTCGGCATGTCCGCCGACGGGCGGCCCGCCGCGGCCCACTGGAACGGCACCGCCTGGCGGCGTTCCGCCCTCCCCGCCGTCCCGGTGGTGTCCGGCGGCGAGATGGGCGCGCGCCTGGCCGACGTGGTGGCCCTGTCGGCGAACAACGTCTGGGCCGCGGGCAGCGTCCCGGCCAAGGACGCCACCGGCAGGATCACCTCGCGGGCGCTGCTCGCCCGCTGGAACGGCGCCAAGTGGACCACCGCCATCGGCGCGAACGGCACCGCGTACTCCGAGATCGAGGGCGACGGCGCGGGCGGCCTGTGGATCGTCGACGGCACCGGGCTGCGGCACCGCACCAAGGCGGGCGTCTGGACCCGGGCCGCCCTGACCGTCGCGCCCGGTCTCCGACCCCGCGCGGCCGGGCTGGCGCTGCGCCCCGGCACCAGGACCGTCTGGGCCGCCGGCTACGTCCCCAAGCCGAACTCCACCGACATCCGAACGATGTACTGGCGCAACGACTGACACACCTGGCGAACCGTCCCGGTCGGTCAGGAGGGCTTCCTCGCCGGCCGGGACGGGCTCCCGAACAGGCGAGCCGGGATGCCGGGCACTGCCGACGCCGTTGACCGGGGCGACCGTCAGGACATGCTCACCGGGAGAGGAGAGCCGGGACGAGAGCGGCAAGGGTGTCCTGGTCCGCCCGGTCGGCGGGGGCGTACTCGGTGATGCCGAGCCCCGCCAGAGCGAAGCGGCCGGTGAGGGCTTGGACGGCATCCCGCAGCGCCGCCACGGACAGGCCGCCCGCTTCAGGGCAGTTGAGCGAACGGAAGGCACCCGGGTCGAGGACGTCCAGATCGATGTGGACGTACACAGCCTCGGCGCCGGTGTCATCCACACTCTCGACAAGCCGGTCGGGACCCGCCAGCAGATCGGCGACGGAGACGTGCCGCAAGCCGACCCGGTCGATGTACTCGTGCTCACCCGGGTCCATGGCGCGCGCTCCGGCCAGGACGACCTGCTCAGGGCGCAGCGGCCGCGGCGGCACCAGCTCAGGCGGCCCTTCGCCGAGCAGCGTGCGCAGCACCATGCCGTGGAAGGCGCCCGAAGGCGACGAACCCGGGGTGTTCAGGTCCCCATGGGCGTCGAACCACACGACGGCGAGATCACGACCGTAGCGGGCGGCCGCTGCGGCCACGGGTTCGAGCTCCACCCCGCAGTCGCCACCGGCCGTGACCGTCAACCCGGTCCCCGCCTCGGCCAGCGCAACGCGGACGTCCTCCGCCACGGAAGCCAGCACTTCCAGGCTCCGAACGCCGTCGCGCTGCTCGCCCGCCTCTTGAGGCACCGCCACCGGTGTGACATGGGCGTTCGGCAGCGTGCGGGCGATGAGGCCGGCCCCGCGGGGCAAGAGTTCGGCACGTTCGGTCCGCGCCCCTTGCCACTGCGGCACCTCTACCACGGTCACTTCTGCCATGCGTGCAACTGCTCCTCTCATGCGCCCCAAGCCGGTCCGGTCGGACGAGATGAAGCGCGTGCCGCGTCGGTGGTCGCCAAGATGGAATCGTGCGACGCGCGAAGGCGTCGCCGCGCGCCCGTCAGGCGTCGAAACGGCCGCGGGCGCTCTCGATGTGACCGAGGTGCTGGTGGGTCCAACCGCATATGGCGTCGACCGCGGCGCGCAGGCCCCGGCCCGGCTCGGTGAGGGTGTACTCGACCCGCGGCGGCACGGTGGGGTACACGGTCCGCTCGACCAGGCCGTTGCGCTCCAGCATGCGCAGGTTCTGGGTGAGCATCTTGTGGCTGATGCCCTCGACCTCGTTCCGCAGCTCGCTGAAGCGCAGGGTGCCCTCGCCGAGCGCCTCGATGATCAGGAGCGCCCACTTGTTGGCGACGTCGGAGAAGATCTCCCGCGCCAGTGAGTCCGCGCGCCGCAGGTCGGCGTCCTCGGGCAGGCCCTTGAGCAGTTGCTTGGTCACCATCAGGTTCCTCAGTCACCGAAAAGTGCGTTCTTCCACGTCAGCGCTCACTCTCCTACAGTTCCCGAGTAACCACAAGAGACCGAACGAAAGAGTGGGCGCCATGGCCTCCATCGATGTCTTCACCTACGACGTGCCGGCCGAGAGCGACTTCGGCTACGCCCAGGCGATCAAGTCCGGCGAACTGGTCCACGTCTCCGGACAGCTCGCCTTCGACGAGGCGGGCGAGTTCCTCCACGCGGGCGACTTCGCCGCCCAGCTCAAGCAGACCCACGCCAACATGGACAGGGTCCTGGACCACTACGGCGCCACCCGGAACCAGGTCGTCTCGCAGACCCTGTACGTGGTGGACCTGCGGCAGAACGCCGCGGCGACGGCGGAGGGCAACCGGGGGTACTTCGGCGACCACCGCCCGGCCAGCACGGTCCTGGGCGTCACCGAACTGACCCTGCCCGGCCAGGTCATCGAGATCAGCTTCGTCATCGACACGAAACTGCCTGCTTGAAGTCTCTTCCCGCCAGCACCTGATGTCGCCCTGGCAAGCCCGCCACGGAGTCCTGGGGGGGGGCGGGGGGGGGGGGCCGCCCGGGGGCGGGGGGGGCCCCCCGCCGCGGGGGGGGGGGCCCCCCCGGGCGGGGGGGGGGGCGCGCGGCCCGCCCCCCCGCGGATGTCGG
>JBITGK010000003.1:409352-455895 GCA_044456955.1 Spirillospora sp. NPDC050679
ACAATAAAGGGGTGGTTTCCCCGCCCCCCCCCCCCCCCCGGGCTGCCCCCGGCCCACCCCCCCCGCGGGGCGGGGGGGGCGCGGGGGGGGCCCCCCCGGGGGCCCCCCCCCCGGCTCCCACCAGGTTCATTGATCACTAAACGGCGGCTTGAGCGCCGGCCGGCCGCGCCGCCACTTATGATTGCGCGATGTCGCTCGCAATGCGCTGGACTCGGCTGCTGATGGTGGTGTCGGCGGTCGCCTTCGCAGGCGCGGCCTACGCGATCCGTGCCGTGCTGGACGGGCCCATCGAACAGTACTCGGGCGCCGCTCTGTCCGGGGCCATCGTCTACACGATCCTGATCTTCATATGGCCGCGGGTCTCCCCGCTGCCCGCCGGCGGCGTCGCGATCGCATACTGCTGGTTCATCGAGTTCGCGCAGCTCACGCCCGTGCCCGCGGCGCTCTCCGAACGAAGCTGGTTGGCGCGCCAGTTGCTGGGCGCCCAGTTCGACCCCGTCGATGTCACCTGGTACCCCGTCGGCGTCATCTCGCTGGTCGCCGCGCACTGGTTCCTCCGCACCCGCGCAAACCCGACACCCGCTCGGCCTTAGCGTCAATTCATTGACCGGCCCGGCTCAAGAGACACCGTCACCAATTCCGAGTCCGCTACCAAGGCTGCCGACGTCCAGAGATCCCGAAATGTAAATGGGACATCAGTAGCGGATGCGCGGGCGTTGGAAGTGATGCGGTCAGGCAAGGGTGTGCTCGACCAGCCGCTGAACCTTTCCTTGGTCGGACCTGCGCGATGGCGCGACGCTGCGGAAATCGACGACCGGACAACGCCTGAGTAAGGACAACCCCCGCCGACCGGCGAAGGTCTGCCCTGGTCGGCGCCGCGTGCTCCTCTGATCGTCAAGCGACCGATTCGTCGGTCTGCCACCGCGCCTGAACCCGGCTCCATGTGACTGCCGGTCACTTCAGGGACCCATCGGCAATCACCTCGTGCTCAGAAGTGGATGAAATTGAGCACAATCGACAATCCTTGCATCAGGTGAATTGCTCACAGCTGGTGCGACATCTTGCGGAAATCAACTCGAAGAGCGGACGTTCCGTTCATTCGCCGCAGACCAACAAATCTTTACCTTGCACGCTGCAAAAGATCATCGCCGCCGAGCATAAGAGGAGTGTCGTTTCAGAACACGTCCCTTTCGGCGCCGTACGCGGGTGCCGAACACTGGTAAGGACTCTCATGAACAGACGAATCACCACCGTCCCCGTCGTCGTCGCGGCCGCCGCCGCAGGGGCAGCGGCCGTGATGAGCCTGGGCTTCACCTTCGCCTCGGCCGCCGAATCGTCGCCCGCCAAGTCGGAATCCGTCGCTCCCGCGCCGACTCCGAGCGGCCAGCCCAGCGTCACGGTGACGTGCATGAAGCTTCCCGGCTCGTCCCCCGCGGGGCAGCGCCGCGCGGAGCCCGCGCCCGCGCCGGCCGCTGCCCCCAGCGGCGCGCCGGCTCCCGGTTACGTGCCAGTCTGCGTGCAGGCTCCCAGCTCCTCTCCCGGCCCGTCGGGGAAGTGACTCCACCCGCTCCGCTCATGCGCTGAAGCAGGTCGCGCGCCGGACCGACGATCCTGGTCCGGCGCGCGACCTGCGTTCGGCCACCGGACCGCCTCAACCGTCCGGCCGGGGCCGTCAGGACCAAAAGTGGTCTCGACGGCCGCCTCATGCCGGTGGGGGACGTACTCCATGCAGGGGACCTGTTCTTGGCCAGGCCGACCGGGCTCGGTCTCGCCGGGCTGCGGACCTCGACGGCATGGGGCGAAGAGTTGCGGCCTCATCCCAATCAAGGCGATAGGCGTTCTCAGACGGGCACTTCGCCAGGTCGAGGAGTGCCGGGCGGTCCGGCTGGGACGCCGTTCGCCGACACCTCCTTGTGACCGTTCAACTCCTCACCGCGTAGGTGGTCTGGACGAACCCGTCTCCGACCACGTTGGTCGAACGGTGCGTGAGTTCGACATCGTTCTCCAGCGGGCCGAACAGGGGCAGTCCGTCGCCCAGCAGGACCGGAACGGTGGTGATGATGATCTCGTGCAGCAGGCCGGCGCGCAGGAAGGACTGCACCACCTGGCCGCCGTCGACGTAGACGTTCTTGGAACCGCGCTCGGTGAGGTGCCGCACGAGCCGGTCCATGTCGCGGTGGACGGTGATGCGGTCGTCCGCGTCGGCCTCCAAGCGTGTGCTGAGCACGGCCACGTGCTTGCCTTCGTACGGCCATTGCTCGGCGCCGAAGGTGAGCACCTTGTCGTAGGTGGCGCGTCCCATCACGACGGTGTCGACGCCGTCCATGAACGCCTGGTAGCCCATGTCCCCGGCGTGCTGCGCCCGCTCGGTGAGCCAGGCGATGTCGCCGTCGGGGCGGGCGATGAACCCGTCCAGGCTGGTGGCGATGAAGACGGCTCCGTTGAAGGACTGGTGGGAGGTCATGTCATCCGTTCCTTTCGTCGTCATGGGAGGTACGCCTGCAGCAGTTGGTCGACGTCGGCGCGGAGTTCGTCGGCGAGCGGGCTGTTCGATGTCAGAGCCCAGACGATGAGCGACCCGTTGTAGGCGATCTGCACGGACCGCGCCAGGCGCGCGGGGTCCACGCCGGAGACCAGCTCTCCGGCCTCCACCGCCTCCTCGATCAGCTCCGTGAAGCCCTCGTGCAGCACTCTGGCCTGCGTGGCCGCGTGCCGCCGGAACTCTTCGTCGGCGAGGTCCAGTTGCAGGAAGCCCAGATGGTTCGCCAGCTCCTGCGGTGACCGCACGTCCGCGGCCATCTCGACCAGCACGCCGTGCAGCGCCGCCAATGCGGAGGTGTGCTCCTCGCGCGCCCGCCGGAACAGCTCCTTGGTCCCCGCCTCGCTGCGTTGGGCCAGCGCCAGCAGCAGTCCCCGCTTGGAACCGAACCGCTGCACCAGCGTCGCCGGGGAGACCCCGGCTTCGCCCGCGACCGCCGCCAGCGTCAGGCCGTTCAGACCGTGCAGGCCGATCGCCCGTGCCGTGGCCGCCAGGAGCGCCTCGTCGGTGGTCGTCCGTGGCCGCACCATGCCGTCCTCCTTCCCGATCCGTTTGTGAACCGCTGTTTAGTAACCCTAGCCGGGTGCGACCATTTTGTAAATGTACGTTCGTTTACTTACGTACGCCCGGACGTCGGCGGTCTGCTTCCGGCGGCTCATCGTTACGGCACCGGAGCGTCCGACGGGCGCCCGGAAGGCGTCCGCTGGAGTGAGTGAACCTGCTGAGCTGGACGAACAGCTCTCCGAGAACGTGCTGTGTCATTTGGAGAGGAGCGCAGCCGCTTCTCCGGCTACCTGAAGGGCGTCGACGGGGCCGGTGAGGCGGGTCCGTCTGATGAGCGGCGGAGTCCGTGCCGGCAGGTACCGAAGGGGAGTGGTCATGTGCGATGGACGGCTGACCACCACTTCGCCTCGCCAGCGGAAGTGTCAGTGCCGCCCTCTAGTCTCGTGCACGAAACCGGAACTGCGGCTCGCCCGCCGACTGCACCAGAGCCGGCCGGCAGGCGGTGATCTCGAACGGGATCTGAGCAGCGGAAGGGGCCGAGATGGCCACGTTCGTCTTTGTGCACGGCTCCGGCGATGTCGGCTGGTACTGGCATCTGGTGGAGGCGGAACTGCGGGCGAGAGGACATGACGCCGTCTCGCCGGACCTCCCATGCGACGACGACTCGGCCGGTTTGCCCGAGTACGCCGACACCGTGGCCGACGCGATCGGCGGCCGCGGCGACGTGGTCGTCGTCGCCCAGTCGTTCGGCGGCTTCACCGCCCCGCTGGTCTGCGACCGGGCGTCGGTCGAACTGATCGTCCTGGTCGCGCCCATGATCCCCGCGCCGGGGGAGGCGCCCGACGACTACTGGGCCCGCACGGAGTACGGCAAGGAGGCGCGGGACGGCTATGACGATGTCATCGCCCTGTTCTACCAGGACGTTCCGCCGGAGCTGGCCGCCGAGGCGCTGAAACGAGGGCGCGACCAGTCCGAGGCCCGGATGGGGGAGCCGTCGCCGCTGCGGGCCTGGCCCGACGTCCCCACGCGGGTCCTGAGCTGTCGCGACGATCGCCTGTTCCCCCCGGCCTATATCCGCCGCGTCTCCGAGGAGCGCTTGGGCATCACCCCGGACGAGATCGACGGCGGGCACACCCCCGCGTTGAGCCGCCCGCGTGAGCTGGCGGACCGTCTCGAAGCGTACGCCGCAGAGCAGGGATTGCTCGGTGCGCGGTAGATACGCGGTGCGCCTCTCCGAGCAGCCGGGTCTGACGGCCTGACCGGCTCCAGGAAGTCGTGCGGAGGGCCGGTCAGCAACAGCGCCCAGGCGACCTCGACCGTCGAAGGGACCATGGTGCGAGACACTCCGAGCGAACAGGTGCCCGGCCCCAGCGGCTACGACGCCGAACTGCAGCGGCACAACCGGATACTGCGCCGGGCCTGCGACGTCCAACTCCACGACCACATCCTCGACATCGGATGCGGGACCGGGCAGACGACCCGGCAGGCCGCGCGCACCGCCCAGGCGGGCAGCGCCCTCGGGGTCGACATCTCCGCGCCCGCCATCGAGCGCGCCCGTGAACTGGCCGAAGCCGAGGGAGTCGACAACGTCACCTTCGAGCGGGCCGACGCGCAGACCCACCGCTTCCCGGCTGAGCGCTTCGACCTGGCGATCAGCAGGTTCGGCGCCATGTTCTTCGAAAATCCCGCCGCCGCGTTCAGCAATATCGGGCGGGCGCTGCGTCCGGGCGGACGCCTGGTGATGACGGTCTGGCAGGCCCCCGGGCTCAACGAGTGGGACGTCGTCATCCGCCGGTCCCTCGCTGGACCGGATGGGCCGCCGGTGACCGCCGCTCCTCCTGGCCCCGATCCGTTCTCGCTCGCCGATCCGACGACGGTGAAAGAGATCCTGTGCGCTGCGGGCTTCGCCGACATCGCCTTGGCCGACGTTCACGAGCCGGTCTACCACGGCCCGGACGTGGCCGCCGCACTCGGCTGGATTCGTGGCTTCACCTGCACCGATGAGATGCTGAAGCGGTTGGACTCCGCCGCCTCGGCGCGTGCCGTCGGCCGCCTGCGCGAGGCGCTCGCTGAGCACTTGCGCGACGACGGTGTCTGGTTCGACTCCCGCGCCTGGCTCGTCACCGCTCGTCGCTCTTGAGAGAGGGCCCGACCCCGCCGGACGGATGAAAGCACTTTGATCCGGTTCCGGCGGGGTCCAGCCCAGCGTCCGCGCTCCCTTATCGGCCTACGCGCGGTGTCCCTAGCAGACGCTCAGACCTGCATTGGGACTCCGATGGTGTGGTCTTCACTTGGTGGAGCGCCCCCTCGGCGGGGAGGGACTGGGTGGTGCCGGTCGAGCACGAGGTCTTTCGGCGATGAGCGCTGGAGGGATGGCTTCGGTGATCGGAGCAGGGAACCCCGCTTGCGCCATCGCGGCGGGGTTCGGCTGCGCGGTCGGCATGGGCAGTGCGCGAGGAGCGGTGATGCGCTGGCGGATGAGGGCCAGGTCCGCGGCTTCCTCAGGCGGTTTGGGCCCTATGTGCTGAACGGCGTCGCTGAGTTCGGTGAGGACCCTCTCGCATGCGGTCTGGAGCCCCGCGTACCAGCGGGTCAGTTCCTGGGCCTCGGGCAGCGGATGATGATCGCCGTCGCGGGCGCCGATGCCGGCGATGCGGCTGACGGCCGCGTGATGGCGGCGGGCGATCTCGTGGCAGGTGTCGGTGACTTTGAGGACGGTCAACGCCATGGTTCCGATGTCCGGTGGGCTTGGAGCGAGCTGTTCGGGCGGAGTGAGCCGGGTGGCGGACCCGCGGTGCGGGAGCCAGGCGGGGTCGGTGAAGGCGAGCCGCCCCAGGCGCAGTACGAGATCGCCGGCGTCCGGGACGGGACCCGACGCGGAAGGGCCCTGCCGGTCGGCGAAGCGGGTCAGCTTGCGGACGATCGTCTTCCATTTCTCGCCGACATGGCGCACCGGTCCCTCCACGGCGCGCAGTGCCGTGGCGGTCCGCTCGTCGCCGACCTCACCGGCGCGTTGGCCGAGCTGGTGGATGAGGCGGTAGTTGATGTCGAAGGTGATGGCGGCGGCTTGGGCGAGGTAGCGCCAGGTGGTGACGGAGGCGGGGCCGGTGTCGGCGTTCAGCCGCTGGAGGCTGACGCCGATGCCCGTCAGAGCTTGGGAACGTTCCTCGCCGACGGCGGGCGGGAGGCGTTCGGGGATGTGCCGGAGCGGGATGGCGGTGATGCCGGACGTGTCCCGCTGACCGAACACGCTGGTCAGCAGGGCGGCTTTGAGGAGCGGGTCTCCGGCCGATCGCGCCTGCGGGCCGGAGCGCAGGGCCACGTGCCCGGCGGCTGCGGCGTGCCGGCTGAGGATGTGCAGCAGGGAGCGGGCGGTGTCGGTGGTCGCGATGACGGCGGCGTTGGGGGACAGGTCCGGTGCTTCGGTGATGTGGGTGTCGAGCAGGTCCAGTCCGCAGCCCAGGGCGAGGGACGTTCCGTGCAGGCGCTTGGCGAGTGGGGGGCCGTCGTGCTCGGTCCAGGCGGGCGTTCCTAGAAGGTCTTGCGCCTGTTGGAGGAGTGCGCCCGCCCGACGTGCGGCGTCTCGCGTGTCGGCGTTGTGGTCGTACGGCGTGCCGAAGCCGGTGGCGACCTGATCGGTGTAGCGGATGAGGGTCCGGGTGAAGCGGGCCAGCTCGTTGACCGTCGCGGGGTGCCGGGCCTCAGCGTCGATCCCTGGTTGGTCGAGGGTCCGTTCGACCCTGGCCAGGCTCGCGTCGGCGACCTGGATCATGTCTCCGAAGGTGACCATGGCGGCTACCTGAGGGAGTCGAGGAGGCGGTCGGCGCGGAGGGACGCCTGCAGGCAGGCGATGATGTCGGCCGGATCTTCGGCCGACTCGGCGGCGGCGAGCAGGTCGGAGAAGGCGGTGTCGACCGCTTCGAGGAGGAACTCCAGCTCGGCGTGCCCGCTGAGGGCCGGGGAGCGGTCCGGGTCCTGGCCGGGGGCCGGTTCGAGCGACGGGGCACGTTCCAGGCAGGCCAGGAGATCGACGACCTCGGTCTCGGCGGTGCTCCATTTCAGGAGGCCGTCGGCGTCCTGGTCCACGTGGGCGACGATGATCGCCTTCGCTTCGCCCATCGTGCGGCGGGTCTTCGTCAGGATGTCGACGACCTGGTCGTTGGGGTTGGGGCTCATGTCCTTCTCCTGGATGGTCAGGCCGTACGGCGGTTGCGGTCGGCGGGCGGTGAGAGCGGGACTTGCGCTGAATGGGGTGTTTCGCATGGTGGGAGCCCCTTGGTGATGTCGGCGGGGAAGCCCCGTGCGGCCAGTTTGGCCGGGACGGCGGCCGGCGAAGGCGGCTTCCGTGGTTCCGCTGCCCTGTGTGCGATGCGCGGTGCGAGGTCGGCGAGCAGCTCATGGGCCGTGGTGCCGCTCCAGCCGGCCAAAGCGTCCAGCACCGTTTCGTAGAGGTGCCGGTCATCGCCGGTGTGCGGACCGCGCAGGCGTACGGCTTGGTCGATAAGCGCCTCCTCCGCTTCCTCGGCACGGGTGATGACGGTCGCGCCTGCCGGAGTCGGCGGGAACGGCGGTGCCGAGTCCAGCGCCACGGCCGGTTCTTCGCGGACGTGCGGCAGGCCGGGCACCTTGACCAGATAGGTCTGCTCGCCGGCGGCGTTGCGGCCGGTGTCGATGACGGTGCCGCGTTGGCGGGGCTGGAGACGGAGCCGTACCTCATCGCCGACGGCGTAGCGCTTCTGTGCGGCGATCTCGTCGGCGTGGACCTCGCGCCCGGCCGCCACCGCCTCGGTGAAGTCGACGCCGTGCGCGGCGGCGTAGTGCTCCAGGTCGCACAACATGGCCGCCAGCAGGCTTCTTATGTAGATCGGATCGTCGGGCGGGACAGAGGCGTCGTCGAGGAACGCGCTCTCCGCGTAGGCGCTGAGGGCACGGGTCGCGTGGACGACGCGGCGGGCGTCGTCGTCGTCGTCGGTCATGGGCTTCCTAGCCGAAGGACGTGATGGGCGTGGTCGAACGGGCGGTCGCCCGCTGCAGGGCGATCAGGACGGGGCGTCCATGGGGCTGGCGTCCCGCGAGGAGTGCAGGGCCTCGTTGAGGCCGTTGCAGTGAAGGGCGGCGCGCAGGCAGCTCGCCTCGTCGTCGCGGCGGTCGGCCTGCTCGGCGGATTCGAGCAGGAGCGTCAGCAGGTCCTCGGCCAGCTCGATGAGCAGGCCGGTCACGGTGGTGATCTCGTTGGTCGCGCATGCGACGGTCGGCGGCGGGGTGGTGAGCGGCCAGCTGATCGAGGGGGCCTCCGCGAGCGCGCCGCGGGTGCGGGCGGCGCGCTCCTGGGCGGCGGCCCAGCGCGGTGGAGGATCGAGCGGGTCGAGGAACGCCAACTCCTGGATCGTGTTCTCGATGAGTTCCAGGGCGTAGTAGGCGACGGCCAGGCGCTCGGGCAGTTTCTGCTCCTGCCCCAGCGAATCGATGGCGCGGCGGATCAACAGGACGGACACGGGTTGCCTCCTAGGGAACAAAGCGGTGTTCGACCGGGCGGATGCGGGGCTTTCCGCAGGCATCAGGGCCTGCGAGAAGCACGAGGGGATTTCTGCTGGACGAAACCGTCAGCGCGCTGTTCGGACCGGGCTTTCGGCTCGGGGGCGAGGGTGTGCGGGAAATCCTTGGCGGCGACCTGTGCGGCATCGCCGGGCGTCGTGGTGCCGGTAGTGAAGGCGGCCTGACCGATCTCGCGGGCGAGCCCGAACAGCACGCGCTTCGCGCTGGTGCCGGTCCAGGCGGCCAACGCTTCAGCGAGCTGCCGTTGGTCGCGCACGTCGTCGTGGGAGATCTCCTTCCTCGTTCGCCGCGCGTCCAGGACGCGAGCGGCGACGGTGACCAAGGCCCTCTCCGCATCGGCCGCGCCGGTGACGGCCCCGACCCCGGTGGTGATGCGCGGAAAGCCCGCTTGAGCTAGGCAAAGATCGGAGGCCGCGACGCGGAGTTCCCCGGCGGGGACGCCGGGGAAGCGCACGGTGCACTCGGCATCCCGGCCGCCGGAGGGATGGAGCGCCGTCACGTAACCGCGCTTTCCGCGCATCGCGGCGACCGGTCCGGTGCCGGCCGCGTCGGCCTTCACCTGCACCTCGGCGTTGATCGGGTAGGTGCGGGGCGAGGACGGCCGATGCTCGGCCAGCCCGCGCAGCGCGCCGGTGTCCAGGCCGATGCCGACGCGTTCGGCGTAGGCGGCCAGGTCGCGCAGCAGGGAGCGGATGAGCATGTCCGCCAGCATCGGGCTGCCGTGATAGGTGATCGTCTGGAGGCCGACGGAGCGCCGCTCGTAGGCGTCCAGCGCGATCTCGGCGGCCTTCACGGGGTCGCGTCCGGGCCCGGTCACCGCTCCCGCCCTTCGGAAGCGGCCCACCAGCCGGCCGGAGCCGGGACGACAGCGGCCTGGTGCGGGTCGAGGTGCTCTGTCTCGGTGCACTGGTAGAAGGGGCCGCGCGCGCCGAGCAGGACGGGGACCTGGTGGTCGAGGTGGTCGCGGTACCACAGCGCCATGCCGGTGGCCCCTTGCAGCCGCATGGCCTCCCAGGCGTACCAGAGGGCGGTGAGGCGCGAGATCGCCTCGGAGTGCTCCCACCACCGCGCGCACCAGCGGAACTCACCGCCGAGGGTGCGCCGGTACATGGGGACGAAGTGGCTCGCCACCCAGGTTTCGAGGTCGGGGAAGAGCGGTTCGGGAGAGTCGGCTACGTCGGTGGCGGGCTGGGGCTTCTCTTCGGTTGCGGCCATCGGTTCTCCGTGGTGCGTCGCGTCATGGGCTGGTGCTTCCTCTCATGCGATGGGGCTTGCTGGGCGGCGATGCAAAAGGTCAGGTCAGGGGCGGCTCCTTACGCAGATCGGTAGCGGCCTGCCTGCCGTGATGGCGACGGGCGGCCGCCGCGATGGCGGTGTCGGCCGCCCGGATGGCCCGGTTGATCGGAGCGGCGTGAGGGCCGCTGTACCAGGGGCGCAACCGGATCAGCGCGGGCTTGGTGCCGGTGGCCAGCAGCAGCGCCGTGCCGGTGGGCAGGGCGCGGATGTCGGCGGCTTCGAGGATCTCTTGGCGGCGCAGGGAGATCTGCTGGGAGGCGCGGCCGTCGCCGTAGGTGATGGAGCGGACGGGCACGTCGTGCTGGCCGGTCAGGGTGGCCAGGTCCTTGGTCAGGCGAGGGGAGTCGATGCCGGCGCCGATGAGCTTGCGGGTGGCGGCGCCCCACAGGGCGGCCATGCCGGCCTCGCCCCAGACGGTGACGCCCTGCTCGTAGGACTGCAGGATGGTGACCGGGATGATGCCGCGCGACCCGAGGTGGGAGTAGAGCTGAGGCAGGTCGGCGATGCGGCAGATGTTGGCGGCCTCGTCCAGCGCGACCACCAGGGGCGGGTCCAGGCGTCCGCCGGACTGCTCGGCGCGGCGTTCGGCGGCGCGCATCGTGAGGTCGGTGAGTGCGGCGACCAGCGGGGCGGCCGCCGACAGCGATTTGGACAGCAGGTACAGCGTGTCGCGGGAGGCGGCGAACGCGTCGGGATCGAACGCCGGCAGACCCTCGCGCGGAGTGACCCAGGCCAGGATCTCCTGGTCGCGGAGGGCCTTGGTGGCGGTGCGGGCGGTCTGGTAGATGCCGTCGCGGGTCTCCACCGCGCCGTTCTGGGTGCCCTGCAGCGACGACGCCATGAGCGCGAACCCGGCGGTCCGCAGCAACTCGATGGGAGTGGGGACGGCGGGTTCGTCCAGCCACCGCGCGACGTGGTGCAGCGTGCGGCCGGAGTTGGCGGCGGCCAGGAACAGCGCGCACAGCAGGTCCTGGGCGGCCGGTCCCCACAGGTCCTTCTTCTGGTCGTCGGCGACGGTGAGGACGAAGTGCCCGGCCAGGCGGTGCGCCTCCTCGACCGTGTTCAGGCCGGAGAGCAGGTCGCACCACCAGTCCTGGAGCTGGTAGGTGATGTGCTGGGGGTCGAACAGCCAGATCCTGCCGCCGGTGCGCTCGGCGCGGACGGCGGCGATGGCCGACCACAGGTCCGCCTTGTTGCTGGTGGCGATGACCGGGCCGGGCGCCGACAGCACGTGCGGGATGCTCTGGGTCGTGGTCTTGCCCGACCGCGGTGCCATGAACGCCACCACGGTGTCCTCCCACGAGGTGAACAGCGTCGCGCCGCCGCTCTTGCCGGGGCGCATCTCCTCGCCGAGCACCAGGCCGACCTCGTCCGGTGGGAGCCGCGCTGGGGCGGTACCGGTGAGGGAGCGGCGCAGCGCGACGGCCTTCTCGGCCGCGGCCTCGGGCTTGAGCGCGGCCAGGCCGGGGTTGTCGGCCAGCGCGGCGACCGGGTCGCCGGGCATCGGCCGCCTGGCGGCGACGCGCCGCCAGATCTTCCAGGTCACGGCGGCTGCGGCGAAGATGAAAGCACCGAGAAGCAGGAGCACCAAGAGCGTCGGCGTCCCCGGCCAGAGCGTGCGGGGCCGCCAGCGGACCGCCGCGACGGCGAAGTCGGTGCCGAACGCCATGACACGCCCGCCGGTCAGCGCGGCGGCGCATTTGGCGGCGACCCAAAGGACCCAGAGGGCGCCGAACGGTGCCCAGCAGCCGATCAGCACCATCCATCCGGCGCCGGCCTGGGAGTGCCAGATCGAGGGGCGAGGCCCGAGCGCCCGCGTCATGGGGAACCGACCTCTTCGTCGCCTGACCGGCCCGCTCTCCGCCGCCTCATCGGAAGTCCCCGGAAGCCCGCCGGGGCCGTGCGGGATCCAGGCGGATCATCTGATCGGTGTCGTACAGCTCGGCCTCCGCGCCGACCAGCGACAGCTCCACGGGGATGCCGAGCCGTTCACCGGTCTTGATCAGGTACTTGCCGCGGCCGGGGTGGCGGGCGCCCGCCTGCCAGGAGTCCGGCGCCGACCAGGAGGTGACCAGCTGCTGCTCGGGGCCGGTGAGCGGGGTGATCTCGTGGACGCGGGCCAGCTCGCGCGGCGGCAGCCCGGCCAGCACGGTGATCGCCGACCGGTCGGCGAAGCCCTTGGCCTTGGCGCGGTCCTCCTCGGTGGGCAGCGCGTCCAGGTCGGCGAGCGAGTGGGTGATCATGATGGAGGCCATGCCCTTGGCCCGGTTGAGGCGGGTGAGGGCGTCGGCGTGCTCGACCAGGCCGGGCGCGCCGCGCAGGGCGCGCCACAGCTCGTCCATCACGCCGAGGTGGGAGCGGCGGGGGCCGCGCCCCAGATCGGCCAGGGCGGTGGCGGCGTCGATCGTCCCGAACGCGTACGCCCAGGTGCACAGCATCGCGGCGGTCAGCAGCTTGTCGCCCGCCGCGCGGACGCGGGAGATGTCCACGCTGATCGCCGGCGCGTCCAGGTCGATCGGGCGGGTGGTCGGCGCGTCGAACACCCCGGCCAGCGACCCGGAGATCAGCAGGTCCAGGGTGAAGACCAGCTCGCGGGTCTGCCGCCGGTAGGAGTCGGCGGAGTCGGTGCGGGCCGCCGACCGCAGCTCGGCCGGGCCGTCCTCGACGATCCGCAGGACGTCCACGACGGTCGGCCCGTCGTCCAGGCGGTCGTCCAGCAGGTCGATGGCGCGGCCGAGCACGACCTCCTCGGCGTTGGTGACGCGCGCCTCGCGGACCAGGGTGGCCAGCGCCATCAGCAGCGACAGCCGCCGGGAGCGCACCTCCCAGCGCAGCGTCTCGGCGTCCGCGCCGGTCAGGTGCCGCAGCGCGGTCGCGAGCGGCCCGGCGTCCAGGGGGTTGAGGCGGTCGCAGCCGCGGCCGATCCGGATGACCTGGCCGCCCAGATGCTCGACCAGCATCGTGTAGTCGGGCTTGGTGTCGCCCAGCACAATCGGCGTGGTCCCGGTCGCGACCGCGCCGGTGACCAGCCGCTTGACCAGCGTGGACTTGCCGGTGCCGGGCTGGCCCAGCACGAACATCCCGGGATTGGTGACCAGCCCGGCGCGCATCCACGCCAGGGGATCGAGGCAGACGACCTCGTTCCAGAGCTGGTGGCGGCCGACCGGCGTGCCGACGGCCGGGGTGCCGGATCCGGCGGTGAACGGGTACAGGCCGCAGACCTGGCTGGTGGTGGCCTGGAACTCGGGGGCGGGCTCGATGTGGACGGCGCGGCCGCCCCAGGGCAGGCGCCACCCCCGAGGGGGAGCGAGCGGCTCGGCCATGGCGGCGGCCTCGACCGAGTCCGGTGGACGGTGAGCGGGCAAGACGGACCTCCGGGGTCAGCGGGGAAGGCGCCGGGACAGCTCGGACGGGCAGATCCCACACGGCAGCGTGGTGGCGAACCCGGCGGCCTGGCCGCCCCACAGCCGGCGCAGCCGGATTTTGGATGCTTCGGCGGACGCCTCCACCTGGGCGACGGCGCGCTGGAGATGCGCGGCGTCGGTGGCGGTGACGGTCGCGTACAGGGAGACCAGGCACACGCCCGCGCCCATCGCCTCTTCGGCGGCGGCCTGCCGGGCGCGGGCGGCGTCCCAGGTGTCGCGGGCGGTCTCGTCGCGGCCGGTCCGCCGCCGGAACTGCGCGCGGAACGCGGCGGCGTTGACCTCCGCCTGCAGCGTCCGGCTCGCCACCGCCGTGGGCAGCGCCCGGTACTGCAAGGTGACGCGCTTGGGGTAGGGGCCGGGCGCGACCAGGCGGGCCAGGACGTCCGACCGCACGTTCTGGCGCGGCGGCTCGTGCCAGGCCCAGCTCACCGAGACGCCGCCGTCGTGCTCGTAGCGGTCGGGGTGCTCGCGGGCATGGACCGGCCCGGCGTCGCACCAGCCGAGGACCTCCTCCGATCCGGGCTCGGCCAGCAGCCGGTTGACCTCGCCCCGGGCGTCCGGATCGAACGCCGTGCGGACCGCGCCCGCCACCTCGGCGGCGGTGGCGCGGCCCAGCACGGTGACGCCGCAGCCGCCCAGCGCCGACGCCAGCCCGTCCAGCACGCGGCCGAGCTCGCCGACCGCCTCGGCCAGGTCCCTGGGGGAGGACGCCGACGCCTTCGGGTCGAAGGTGACCGACAGGCGGGTGTCGACGTCGGCGGCGGCCGCGGGAGCGGCCTTGACCAGTTCGTTCATGATGGCGCGGGCGGGGGCCGGCGCGGCCGGCACCACGACCCTGCCCATGGCGTCGGCGAGCGTCGAGCCGGGTTCGGGCGCGGTCTCCACGGTCACGGTGACCCACCGGACGGCCGGAAGCCGCCCCAGAGTGGCGAGCCAGCCGCCCCATGAGGCGACCCAGGCGTCGGCGTCGCCGCGATCGGCCAGCCAGGTCGACGCCGGGACGACGCGCAACGTGGCGGTCAGCAGTCCGCTGCGGCGGTCCCACACGATCCCGTAGCGGCCGCCGTACCCGTCCTCGGCGCTGAGCAGCGTCAGGGGAGCCAGGACGCCGGGGAGCTGGAACGCGCGCGGGTGGTCCACCACGACCCCGGCCCGGTAGCGGGTATGGCCGCGCCTCGTCCCCCACCACCAGCGCGAACGGGCGAGAGCGAGCCGGGCCAGCGGGACGCCGCCCACCCGCACGAGGCACAGGCCGCCGCCGATCAGCGCGGGCGGCGCGAGGTAGAGCAGCGCGCCGGGGACGACGGCGGAGGTCAGCACCAGCGCCATCGCCGCGCCGAGGGCCGCGAAGGTGGCGGTGGTGTCCATGCCGAGCAGCCCGATGCCGCGCCGGCGCCGCCAGCCGCCGTAGGTGCGGGTCTCATGCCCCACCGCCGTCACCTCCCGTGTCGGCGCCGGTGGGCGCGCCAGGGGTCTCGGTGGGGTTGCCCAACCACCGGATCGCCTCGCGGCCTCTGCGGCGTTCGGTGTTCCAGGTCTCGGCGGTCATCGGCCCGACCGGCTCGTCGTACGGTCCGTCGGCCGGTGCCCAGGGCTGGTCGCCTTCGGCGTCGTGGCCGCTGCCGTCGTGCCGTCGCCCGGCCGTGGCCATGTCCGGCTGGTGGACGCTGGTCGTGCCTTCGCGGTCGGTGGAAGAGACGCGGCTTTCGGAAGGGCGATCGTTCTGCGCATCGCCGCCGGGCACCGGCCGCCGGACCTCGCCGTCGCCCGGCCGGTGCGCGTTCTGCTCGACCTGCTGCCGCATGAAGTCGGCGTGCTCACCGGGCGACGAGTCCCGGGCCGTTCCGGAGAAGGCGCCGTAGGAACGCAAGGCGCCCATCGCGGTGGCACCGCCCAGGACCGTGCCGAGGAAGCCGCCCCCGCTGCCGGACTCGCCGCCGCCGGTGGTCCAGGTGAAGAACTTCAGCAGCACCGGGAACGCGATCAGGCTGATCAGCATCATCGCGAAGCCCATCAGCACCGAGTGCAGGCTCTTCCCATCGCCGACCAGCAGGAACGCGGTCGCGTACACCGCGGCCGCCGCCGGCTTGTAGAAGATCAGCGCCAGCATCCAGCCCGCCACCCGCTTGAACCAGGGCTGCGTCGCCGGGGTGATCATTCCGGCCGCCGCCAGCGGCAGCAGCCCGGCCAGGATCACCAGCGCCGCGCCCCGGAACAGCAGCAGCAGCGCCTGGACGATGCCGAGCAGCAGCGCCACCAGGCTGAGGACGACGACCAGGGCGGTGGGCACGGTGCCGGGCAGCGTGATGATCGTGGTCATCCGGGCGGCGAAGTCGCCCCGCGCGGAGGTCGTCAGCACCCAGCCGGCCCACTCGTCCCCCCACCGCAGCAGTTCGGTGGGCAGGACGGCGCCGAGCGCGGTCACGGCCGCCAGCACGGCCAGCCCGCCGGTGGCGTCGATCAGCGGGTTCCCCTTGCGGGTCAGTGCGATCTTCGCGCAGACGATCAGCAGCGCGAACATCGCCGTCGCGACCGTCAGCGGCCGCACCAGGGTCTGCATGTGGCCGACGACCGGTTCGCCCACCAGGTCGGGGGAGGGGGTCCGCACCCACCAGGACGCGGTGTTGGAGACCAGCCAGCCGACCGCCGACTGGAACGCCTTGGCCATGTCCTCCAGCACGCCGCCGCCGACCTCGGCGGCGAGGTCGGGCAGCGGAGGGCCGAACGGGTGGTCATCGTCGTTGTCGACGACCTGGGTGCAGCGGGGGTCGTTCATCGTGAGGCAGGGAGGCGGGCGCATCAGCCGTCCCCCTGGGGAAGGGAGGTGTAGCCGTCCAGAGAGTCGATCGGCGCCGCCGAGCCGCGCCAGTCGCCGCCGGGCGGGGCCAGCAGGCGCCAGTCCCCGTCGTGCCACTGGACCTGGAGGCGCGTCGCGGCGCGCACGGTGACGTCGCTGTCGCCGGGACCGGCGGACACCACGTCCAGGCTCGCCGACTCGGGCGTGTAGCCCAGCCAGCGGAACCCCTCGATCACCGCGTGCCCGCGGTCGAGCGGCGCGCCGTAGGGGAGGCGCGCCCGTTCCCGCCGGTCGTCGTAGGTCTCACTGATCAGCTTCAGCAGCGCGCCGTCGTCCGGGCCGGTGATCTGGCGGGTGATGGTGGGCTCGAACACCTTCGGCCCCCATCTCGGGTCGGCCCGGACGGCGACGTGGATCGCCGCCAGCAGGGCCCCGCGCGGCGTGCGGGCGAATCCTTCCGCGAGGTCGCCCCGCCGGTGCCGCGGCCCGTCGTCGGCTGCGTGGGGGAGCCGCATGCCTTGCAAGTCGTGCCAGGTCAAGCCCGCTAATGTCAGGGGCGGGCTGGTCTGTAGGGGCTGTCTGGAACCCTGGACGGGTCGCGCCGCCGATCCGGCCGAGCCGTCCGGGAACGCTTGGTAGGCCAGCCACCCGCTGCCGATGACGGCGACGGCGGCGAACACGAGGCTCCGCTTGCGGGATGCAGATCTCACTTGAAGAAGACCTCCACGATCGGAGCCAGCGCGGCGCTCAGGCTCAGCCCGCCGAGCGCCCAGGGGATGCCGGTGGCGCCGTCGGCGGCGAGCGCGGAACGGTTCTTGCGGCCGATGGCCATCTGCCCGCAGCAGTAGAGCAGCCCCGCGAAACCGCAGATCATGACGCCCCACTTGCCCCAGGAGATGAGCAGGTCCGTCTTGGCCTGCAGGCCCGGAGGGGCCACGGGCGGCGGGTTGGGCACGTTGAACGACGGAGACGGCGCCGGCGGCGCCTCCGGGACATGCCGCCGGGGGACCAGCCACGGCATGTAGGGCGTATCCAGCAGCCGCAGTCGGCTGAGCACGGTCAGGGTGAGGGGGGTGGTGCCGAACGGCATGACGCCTCCGAGGGGTCAGCGGTGGTTCTGGGGGAAGGCCAGGTCGCAGACCTGGCCGATCGCCTCGCGCGCCTTTGCGGGGAGTTCGACCTCGCCCGGGGCGTTGACCAGGCGCAGCGCGTTGATGAACGGCAGCCGGACCACGCCGCCGACGCGGTCCTGGAGGAGGGCGAACCGCGCGGTGGCGTCGCGCGGCTCGCGCCCGGCCCCGTCACTGACGATCACCAGTGCGGCGACGCGCGTCCCGCCGTCGGCGTCGAGGGCGGTGACGGCGCGGATGGCGTGCTGGGCGGCCATCACGGTGTTGCGGGCGACGACCACGACCGGCCTTCCCCGCGGCCGCACCGGAGGCCGGGCGTTCTCCAGCACCTCGTCGATCGAGCCCATGTCCCAGGCGGGGACGGCGCGATCCCGGGCGAGCAGGGCGGCCAGCGTGCCGGCGCCGGATCCGCCGTGCGCGCCGACGAGCACAAGGCCGCGTTCGGTCTGGGGGTCGGCCGCCGCGTTCGGTCTGCGTCCTGGAAGCACTCACTACCTCCGGTTCGTCTCGCTGGGTGGCGGAGCCGTCACCGTACGTGGCAACATGGCAGAGCGCAAGAGATGCCAAGAGGATTTGACAGTCATCCATCGTTCGAAGAGCGCGCTTCCGCCGCGTCCGCCCACCACACTGAGAGGCGACCATGAACCCGACTCCGGGAGTCACCGTCATGTCCGAGCAGCCCGGCCGCGATCCCGACGTGCTCACCACCGCCGAAGTGGCGGTCAAGCTGGGGCTGTCGCCCCAGACGGTGCGCCGGATGGCCAACGCCGGGACGCTGCCGGCGCTCAAGACCGGCAAGGATTTCCGCTACTCCTGGGAAGCGGTGCGCGAGACGCTGCGGCAGCCCCACATCCACGCGGGGACGCCCACCTATGCAGATCCCGACCAGCCCAAGAAGGGCGCGGGCTTCCGCGCCCACCGCCGCGCCCGCAGCGCGGCGACCGACCCCGACCAGCAATAGCCGTCCCGGCCCACGGAGGGCGGTGTGCTGAGGGCCGCCGCCTGCCTGGGCGCCGCCGCCCTGCTCCTGCCCCTGGTGCTCATCGCCGTGGCGACCACCGGGCCGGGCACATCGACGTTCGGCGCCTCATCCGGAGGCGCGCCGACCCCCTACGCCCTTCGTGACATCCCGCCCGCCTACCTGCGCTGGTATCAGGACGCCGCGCAGACCTGCCCCGGCCTGTCGTGGAGCGTGCTCGCGGCGATCGGCAGCGTGGAAAGCGACCACGGCCGCTCCGACCTCCCCGGCGTCCGCTCCGGCGAGAACCACGCCGGAGCCGGCGGGCCGATGCAGTTCCTCGCCGCCACCTGGGCCGCCTACGGTGTCGACGCCGACCGCGACGGCCGCGCCGACCGCCACCACCCCGCCGACGCCATCCACGGCGCAGCCCGGTACCTGTGCGCCAACGGCGGGGGCAAGGGCGGCAAGCGGCTCTACCGGGCGATCTGGCACTACAACCACGCCGACTGGTACGTCCGCAAAGTCCTGGCCCAAGCCGCCCGCTACGCCGCCCCTGCCCCCGCCGTCCAGGCCAGCGGACGCGGCGCGGTCGCCATCCGAGCCGCGCTGCGCTGGCGCGGCACCCCCTACTCCTGGGGCGGCGGCCGCCCGTCCGGCCCCAGCTACGGCATCGCCCACGGCGCCCACATCAAGGGCTTCGACTGCTCGGGCCTGACCCAGTACGCCTGGGCCCAAGCCGGAGTGAGCATCGACCGGGTGGCCGCCGACCAGTACAACGACGGCCCGCACGTCCCACGCGCCCAACTCCAACCAGGCGACCTGCTGTTCTTCTCCCACAACCCGCGCAACCCCGCAGGCATCCACCACGTCGCCCTCTACCTGGGCGGCGGCCGCATGCTCCACGCGCCGCAGACCGGAGACGTGGTCCGCATCGCCCAGTTCACCGGCAACGCCTACCGCGAACGCCAGTACGTGGGCGCCACCCGCCCGGCCGCCCCTCGCTCCCAACGCGCCTGACCCAACCCGGAGAACGTCACATGAACACCCACGGACCACCCCCACATCCGCCGAGCCGAAGTGGCGGTGCTGAACCGTCCTATGCCTGCTCGCTACCGGTGGAACCGGGATGACATCCTGCACGTCCTGATGAGAGCCGGTCGTGCTCCCGCAGGTCTAGAACGGACTCGGCCCCTACCTGGTCTGCCCTCGGCCCTCAGTCCGGGTACGGCTCGGCCTGTCCCGTCCCGGCAGGTCAGGGGCAACGGGCGAGGGCGGTCTTATCAGCGCCGCTTCCGACTCCGGTTCACGAGCCTCCTGGGACCTGCCTCGTATAGCCGGCAACTCTGGGGCACTGACCTCTTGAGCCAACCGGGACGGCAGCCGGCGAAGGCCGGTAGAGGCTTCCTGCGGTGCAGGGCCTCTCCCAGGTGGCTGAGGTGAACGCTCCACCGGTCCGGACGGGTTCGCTCGTTCGACAAGTTGTGGCCGTTGGGGTGTCATGGCGGCTCTCTGGGGAGACGGCAACGCGGACGGGCTGCTCGCCGGGGTCGCCGGGCGGGGTGTTCTTTGCGGTCGAGGTGGCGGACCCGGCTGCGTCGGAGAGGCTGGCGGTACCTGGGGCGTCGGCTGTCTGCGCGGCTCGGGAAGCGTGATGGGTGACACTGGACCCGTGGTTCGCATCCCGTTCCCGCCGGTCCTCGGCTCTCGGCCGTGTGATCGCCGGGAGCCGGTCCCCGGCTCGGGGCCGGTAGGAGAACCAGGAGTGGGACGGGAACCGAAGCCAGGGCCAGGACCCGGGGCAGGCCCCGGACGAGAACCGGGGGACGCGCCGGGGGCGGGACGCGGTGCGGGAGGCGGTGATGCAGAACTCCGCCTGTGTTCCGAGGAACGGTTCCCTGGAGTAGCGCGTGCGTCTTCGGTGGGACGGCGAGGAGCGTGTCGGACGTTGCCGCCGTCAGCCGCTGTCGTGCGGCCACTGTGTTCCTGTGGCCGCCGAGACCGGTCAGGCCGGTCTCCAGCCGAACCCTCCGGCCGCGGGCGTATCACCTGTAGGGAGTCCGAGCGCGTGGCGGCAACGAACTCCTCGACCTGACGCTCGGTCAGCCGGATGTCCTCAAGGCACCTCAGCCGGCGCAGGCGGGTCGACGGAGCCGGGTCTTCCCTGCCGAAATCGTCGAAGCAGGCGTCGATCCAGGCGATCAAGGGGACGATGGCGTGCCAGCCGCCGGCATGGAAGACGGCGGTGACCATGATGCGCAGCGCGGCTCCCACAGCCGCCTCCACCGCTTTCTCAAAGGTCGGCGCGGTGGTCACGTCAACCAGTGCGTCCGCGACCGCGAAAGCGCGCTGGTCCCCGACCGGCAGGATCAAGCGGGCCTCGCCGACCAGCATCGTCTCCAGCGCGTCCTGACCGGGCCGGTCCGTCCCGACCCGCACGTACGCCGGCTTGGGAGTCGGATGCCGGTGCACCGGCGGACCGACCGGGCACACCACGACCTTGTCCGGACCTTGCACCGCGACTCCGCGGAGCAGGAGCCAGTCATCGATCCGCTCGACCAAGAGCCAGTGGCGACGCTTCATTTCCTCATGCTGGTCCTGCCGAGCGGTGACCCTAGTGGTCCGCAAAGGCATGAACCTGTACCTGTCAGGGGACATCGAGCTGACGCCCTCCACCGGGGAGCCGGTAGGAGGGACGGGCATGGCACCGCCGGGAATGGGCTGCGGAGCGCATCGCCCCGTTGTTTCAGCAAGAAGTGGCATGTCTTCGAGCGGCGCCCACTGCTCGGACTCGTTGGACGCGTGGCGGCATCTTGGTGCCGTCGGCGATGACCGTGGGCCAGGGTGGACGCCCTTGCTCGCGTCCACCCTGGCCCACAGTGCGATCTGGTCTAGAAGCGGCGAGCCGTTCAGGGCGGCTCGCCGCTCCGGTACGTTTCCGCGCCGCGAACGGTCCCGCGGTCAGATGCGGGTCATGGTCGACTCGTAGCCGCCGCCGCCCGGGTAGACCCACTCGCCGCTGAGGACGGTGCCCTCGGCGTTGAAGGTGCCCCGGAAGTAGGCCGGGCTGCCCTTCGCGCCGCCCCAGATGGTCAGCTCGTCGCCGGTCATCTCGTAGACGTAGTCGAAGGTGTTGCCGGCCGAGTCGTAGTACCGCGACATCACGTCCGCGCCGGTCGGCTCGCCGAACGGGCGCAGGTTGCCGATCAGCTCCATGCCGGTGACCGGCTCGCCGTACTGGGTGAGGTCGACGTGCTGGATCAGGAAGAACCGGCCGGGCATCCACTCGTAGCGCACGGTGCCCTCCGCGCCGCCGGTGACCTTCCAGGTGCCGACCAGGCGGTCCAGGGCCTTCACTTCGGGGCTGGGCTGCTGGGTGTCGATCATTTCGTCCTCCTGTGCGGGTTGCTTGCCGGTACCTCGGAGGCCCGCATCGGACTTCGACATCTTTGTGATGTGAGCTGGATCACATCGGCGTGGTGTCGAGATACCTGGCCCGGGTCCGAGGTAGCAGGCGAGAACCCACCACTAAGGGAGGACATCATGACCACCGTCACCGCTACCTCCGGCGCCGCCCGCGAGGCCGGTCCGACGCCCAGACGCCTGCTGCTGGCCGGGGCGCTGGCCGGACCGGTCTTCTTCGCCTCGGCGATCACGCAGATGCTCACCCGCGAGGGCTTCGACATCACCCGGCACCCCATCAGCCAGCTGTCCACCGGCGACCTGGGGTGGATCCAGATCCTCACGTTCGTGCTCGCGGGGACGGGGGCGCTGGCCCTGGCCGCCGGCATCAGGCGCACGCTCACCGAGGGGCGCGGACGGAAGGCGCTGCCGATCCTGGTCGGGATCTTCGGCGCCGGCCTAGTGGCGGCCGGAGCGTTCCCCATGGACCCGGAGAAGGGTTTCCCGGTCGGCACGCCGGAAGGGCCGGTCGCGCAGATGTCCTGGCACGGCATCGCGCACTCGGCCGCCGCCACCGTGGCCTTCACGGCGCTGGCCATCGCGGCCGTCGTGATGGCCGTACGGTGCGCCCGCCGCCGGGCGGTGCCGCCCGCCGTGCTGAGCGCCGCCGCCGCGCTGGTGCTGCTGGTGCCGATGTCGCCCGACCACATGAGCATCCAGATCGCCGTGAACGGCCTGGTCGCCTTCACCTGGACGACCGTCGTGGCGACGGTCCTCCGGCGTGCCGCCTGAGCCCGGCCTAGTGTGATCCGACAACGACCGACAAGGGGATTCGCCATGAAGTACCTGCTGCTCAGCTACACCCCGGCCGCCGCGTGGGACGCCGCGACCGCCGATGCCCCGTCCGAGGAGGCGCTGGCGGCGTTCGCGACCTACCAGAAGCTGGAGCGGGAGCTGGTCGAGTCCGGTGAGTTCGTCACCAGCGAGGGGCTGGGGCACCCGGCGGTCAGCACCACCGTCCACCGCGACGGCGGCAGGGTGGTCGCCACCGACGGTCCGTTCGCCGAGCTCAAGGAGGTCCTGGCCAGCTTCGCCGTGATCGACGTGGCCGGCAAGGAGCGCGCCGTCCAGATCGCCGCGCGCATCGTCGAGGCGCTCGGCGAGCCGGTCGAGATCCGTCCGATCATGGGTGAGGACTTCGCGGCGTGACCCACGAGATCGAGCACCTGCTGCGCACCGAGGCGCCGCAGGTGCTCGGCGCCCTGGTGCGCCGCTTCGGCCGCTTCGACATCGCCGAGGACGCCGTGCAGGAGGCGCTGCTGGCCGCCAGCCGGACGTGGGCGGCCGAGGGCGTGCCGGAGAACCCGCGCAGCTGGCTCATCCGGATCGGGTACCGCCGGATGGTCGACCTGCTCCGCGCCGACCAGGCCCGCCACCGCCGCGAGCGGGAGGCCGGAGCGGCCGAGCTGGCCATGCAGGAGCCTGACCGTCGCGCCCAGCCCCCGCGCGAGGCCGACGACAGCCTGACCCTGCTGCTGCTGTGCTGCCACCCCGCGCTGGGCCCCGCCTCGCAGGTGGCGCTCACGCTGCGCGCGGTCGGCGGCCTGACGACCGCCGAGATCGCCCACGCCCACGGCACGACCGAGGCCACCATGGGCACGCGGATCAGCCGGGCCAAACAGCAGCTGGCCCGCGCCGGAGCCCGCTTCACCCCGCCCACCGACGCCGACCGCGACAGCCGGATGGCCGCCGTGAAGCAGGTGCTCTACCTGATCTTCAACGAGGGCTACACCGCCACCGCCGGCGACCGGCTCGCCCGCGTCGACCTGACCCGCGAGGCGATCCGGCTGACCCGCATGCTCCACGCCATGCTCCCGGACGACGCCGAGGTGACCGGCCTGCTGGCGCTGATGCTGCTCACCGAGTCCCGGCGCGCCGCCCGCACCAGCGACGGCGAGCTGGTCCCGCTGGAGCGGCAGGACCGCACCCGGTGGGACCACGAGCTGATCAGCGAAGGCACCGCCCTCATCGACGGCGTCTGGAACCGCGGCGAGACGGGCCCGTACCAGCTGCAGGCCGCGATCGCCGCCGTGCACGCCGCGGCCGCCACACCGGACCAGACCGACTGGCCCCAGATCGCGATGTTGTACCTGTGGCTCGAACGGCTTACGCCCACCGCGCCGGTCCAGCTCAGCCGCGTGGTGGCGGTGGCCCACGCGTACGGACCGGCCCGCGGCCTGGCGCTCCTGGACGACCTCGACCAGCGCCATCACCTGGACCGGAACCCGCTCACCCGGCAGCGCGAGCACGCGGTCCGCGCCCACCTGCTCCAGATGACCGGCGACACCGCCCAAGCGGCCGAGCTCTACCAGCGGGCGGCCGACCTGACCGGCAACCAGGTCGAGCAGCGCTACCTGCTCGGCAAGGCGGACGACCTCAGCTGAACGCGCCACGACGGTCAGGGCTTACGGCGGGGAGCCGCGCCGACCCAGCGGAGATAGGCGTCCATGTCCACGTTGCCGCCGCACACGATGGTGGCCACGTGCCGACCGGCGAAGCGGTCGCGGTCCTCCAGGACCGCCGCGATGCCGAGCGCGGCCGACGGCTCAACGACGAGGCCCGCGCGGTCGAGGAGCAGCCGCATTCCGGCGATGATCGACGCCTCCTCCACCAGGACGGCGTCGTCGGCGACCAGGAGCAGGTCGTCGAGGACGGCCGGGATGGGCCGCCGGCCCGCGACGCCGTCGGCGATGGTGTCGGTCGAGTCGGTGGTGACGACGCGCCGCCGGTGCCACGAGCGCGTCATCGCCGGTGCGCCCAGCGGCTGGACGCAGATCACCTCCACTTCGGGCGCGAGGGCCTTCACCACATGGCCCACGCCGGTGGCCAGCGCCCCGCCGCCGAGAGCGATCAGAACGGCGTCGAACGACGGCGCGGTGTCCACCAGCTCGAGGCCGATGGTCGCCGCGCCTTCGCAGGTCTCGATGTCGAGGCTGTCCTCGACCAGCCGGACGCCGTCGCGCCGCGCGATCGCCACCGCCCGCTCACGGGCGCTGTCGAAGTCGCCGTCCACCAGCTCCAACCTGGCGTCCAGCGCACGGATCCGCTCAAGCTTGGCCGCGGGCGCGGAGCGGGAGGCCACGACGGTGACGTCGAGTCCCCGCTTGCGACCCGACCAGGCGAGGGCCTGGCCGAGGTTGCCCGCGCTGGCGCACACCACGGCCCGCGAGCCGTCGCCGACGAGCTGGCTCGCGACCAGTTCGGTGCCGCGGGCCTTGAAGCTGCGGACCGGGTTGGCCGTTTCGAGCTTGATGCTCACCGCGCACCCGAGATCGGGTTCCAGCGCCTCGCAGCGGTACAGCGGGGAGTCGAGAAAGACCGGGTCGATCACCCGGCGGGCCGCCTGGATACGGGAGGTGTCGAGCCGCGTCTCCTGCACGGCGCACCAGCGTAGCGCCGCGGCCGAGGATGGGAGAAGGCCGGTCCCGAGGGGCTCTCACTGAGCGGCCGAACCGGCGAGAGCGAGGACGGCGCTGAGCGCGGCGGCGCCGTCGAGCAAAGCCTTCGAGCGAGCCGCGATGCTGGCGTCCCTGGCGGCCAGCGCGGCGACCACATCCTCCAGACGGCGGGCGCAGCGCAGCTCCGGCATGAGGGCTCGGAGGGGCTCGATCCGGTAGCCGGCCTTGCGCAACTGGTGAACGATCCGCGCGTCCCGCACCTGGCTTGGCGTGTAGCGCCGCGTTCCCTGCGCGGGGTCGCGGTCGGGGACGACGAGGCCCTCCGCGTCCCAGTGCCGCAGCGTCGAAGCGCGCACGTCGAGGGCGGCGGCGAGTTCGGAGATGCTCATGGAGTCCGATGCGCGCACGTCCTCGATCGGCTCGCTGGAGATCGCCCGCGCGGCCTCCCGGGCCTGCCTCAGCTCGGTGCGCTCGGTGTCGAGCCGGGCGTGCACGGCGTCGAGGAGGGCGAGCGCCTGGGGCATGGGGAGCCGGTGGAAGGCCCGGACGATCTTCTTGGCCTCGACGGGACCGGCGCCCGCGGCGAGGGCCCGGTAGGCCAGTGCGGACTGCAGGTGGATCTCCCGGTAGACCCGGTAGCCCGCGGGCGTGCGGGCTACCGGTGGCAGTACGCCGTCGCGTTCGAGGTTGCGCACCTGCTGGACGGAGTAGCCGGAGCGCCGCGCGACCTCAACGGTCCGCATGGCTTGCGAGTTGAGACTTGACACCCTGAATCCCCTCGATTTCGGCCACGAGGTCTCCACAAGGACTTCAATGCAACGCTAGAGCACATGACCATGGAAGAGATCATTGGCTTCGTGGAAGGGCTCGAGGGCGTCCTGACCCTCCGTCCGGCGCCCGGTGACGGCACGCCGGAGCTCAGCTGGGGTGACGCGTTCTTCTACTACTCGCCCGACGGCGTCGTCCCGACGACGGTCCAGCCCTTCGCGACGATCGTGACCAAGAACTACCCCGACGACGAGGCGTCGCGCCTGGACCGGCCGGACGCGTTCCGCGTGAACGTCTTCGCCGGGAGGGAGGAGTTCGTCCGCTGGACCGGCCGCGCGCCGCGGGACCCCGCCGCCGCCGACGCCGACCCGAGCACCGACGACACCGTGATCGCCCATCCCGTCTACGGCACCAGCGGCTGGCTGGCGGTGGTGAACCCGGGCCCGCGCACGGAGGAGGCGCTCCGCGACCTGCTGACAACGGCCTACCGCCTCGCGCGCTCCCGCTACGAGCGGCGTGCGGAGGTGGGCCAGAGCTGAACTAGGGTCACCGTGTCGTCCAAGCGGCCGAGGCGACGTCCCCAGGGGACCTTCCGGCAGCGCGCACTCGATCTCTGATCGGCCAGGGAAGTCCCGCCGGCGGTGACGACCAGCCGTCCTGCGGACAGGTGGTCGATGGAGGCGAGATCTTAGCATGCCGAGCCCTGGGGCGGTGCGGCTAGTCGGTCGGCTGTTGCCAGAGGATCTCAACACGCCGGGGATCGTCGGGGTGGACCCGGCACCTGTAACCGTTCCGACCGGCGGCGATGCGCGCCACGTCGTAGCCCGAGGCGGGTGCGACGCTCTCGGCTTGGTAGGGATTCTTGCCGGGAACGTGCACCCGCACCCGGAAGCGGTAGACGGTCTTGCGCGAGGAGCTGGGACCCCGAGTGTCGCCGGTGTCCTCCAAGCCGAGGACCTCCAAGGTGCAGTCGTCGCCCACCGCCGGGTCGACCTCGCTGCCGGCCACCTCGTCCTCATCCGTCAGCCCGACGACCATGCCCGCCCCGAACAGCAGGGTCAGCAGCACCCCGAAGGAGACGAGGAGGCAGCCGCCGAGACGCTCGCTCTCCCTGAAGGCCCAGACCCCGCCCGCCGTCATCAGGAGACCTGCCAGCAGGAAGAAGCCGACGAACAAGATCGAAAACCAGGCCACCCGGCGACGATAGCGACATCCCCGTGCCGGCCGGGAGAGCAAGTACTTAAGTACGACAGATTCCCCGTCTCGGGCGGCTCCCTAGGTTTGTGGTCAAGACGAACGGCCACGAACGACCACGAGGGAGACCGAAGATGAGCGACGTCAACGAGCTGGTGCAGCGCTACCTGGCCGCCTGGAACGAGACCGACGCCCAGGCGCGGCGCGCGGCGCTGGCGGAGGTCTTCGCCGAGGACGCCGGCTACACCGACCCGCTGGTGTCGGTGCGGGGCCTGGACGGCCTGGACGCCACGATCGCCGCGGTCCAGGGCCAGTTCGGCGGGCTGGTGTTCAGCCTCGGCGGCGCCGTGGACGCCCACCACGACATCGCCCGCTTCACCTGGCACCTGGGGCCGGAGGGCGCCGAGCCGGTCGCGGTCGGGTTCGACGTCGCCGTCATCGGCGACGACGGCCGGATCAGCCAGGTGCTCGGCTTCCTGGACAAGGTGCCGGCCGGAGCCTGACCCGCCGCGGGGCGGACCCGGACGGCGGTCCGCCCCGCCCCGCCCGTTGCGACCACCAGACGAAGGAGACGACGATGACCGCGTACATGCTCGCCCACCTGCGCAAGCCCGACGAGATGCACCCCGAGGTGCTGGAGTACATCGACCGCATCCAGGCGACCCTGGACCCCTTCTCCGGCCGGTTCCTCGTGCGCGGAGGCGCGGTCGAGGTCTTCGAGGGGGAGTGGCCGGGCGATGTGGTGATGGTGGAGTTCCCGTCCATGAAGCACGCGCGGGACTTCTACCACTCGGCCGCCTACCAGGAGATCCTGCCGCTGCGCACCGACCACCTGACGGGCGAGCTGATCATCGTCGAGGGCGTCGACGCCGGTCAGGCGTCGTAGTTGAAGCCGAAGGCGCGCACACCGGTCTCGGTGCGGGGGCGGTGGCTCGTCCCCGCACCGAACGCGACGTAGGTCCCGGGACCGTGCACGCGGTCGCCCTCGATCAGCTCGCCGTGGACCACGAAGTACGCCTCGCCGTAGCCCTCGTGGACGTCGGTCCCGGGCCATTCGGCGCCCGGCGCGAGGTCGATGACCCAGGTCCTGATCCCCGCCATCCCCGGGAGCGTCCGCACGGTGATCCCGGGGGCGAGTTCGGCGGCGGGGACGGCGTCGACGTCGACCGGCAGCACCTGCCCGGGCCGGACCGGTTCGGGAGTGATCATCAAGCCACCGTAATCACAGGCCCAGGGCCCCGGCAAGCTCTTTCAGCTCGCCGCGGGAGACGACGCCGAGCTTGGGATAGGCCTTGTAGAGGTGGTAGCCGACCGTGCGGTGGCTGAGGAAGAGCTGGGCGGCGATGTCGCGGTTGGACAGGCCCTGCGCGGCGAGCCGGACGATCTGCAGCTCCTGCGGGGTGAGCGCGGCCGCCGCTCCCTCTCCGGCACGGGGCGCCTGGTCCTGGGCGCCGGTCGCGGTGAGCTCGCCGCGGGCCCGTTCCGCCCACGGCGTCATGCCGAGCCGGTCGAAGACCTCCAGCGCGCCGTTCAGCAGGCCCCGCGCCTCGGCCTTGCGGCGCGCCCTGCGCAGCCACTCGCCGTAGAGCAGGGCCGTCCGCGCGTACTCCAGCGGACGGCTGTCCTGGTCGTGCAGTGCGAGAGCCGCCGCATACGACTGCTCGGCCTGGTCGTCGGTGCTGAGCAGAGCGCGGCAGCGCAGGACGAGGGCGTCCGCCCAGGGGCGGCGGGCCGACTCCGCCCATCGTTCGAAGCGCGCCAGCGGTTCGGCCGCGCGTTCCGGTGCGCCGACCCGTACGGCCGATTCCACCAGGTCCGGTGTAGAGCGGGTGGCGCAGATGTGGTGGCGCATCGGTTCACGGGTGAGGTGCTCGAAACGCATGAGGGCGGCTTCGGCGCGCCCCAGTCCCAGTTCCAGCAGGCCGAGCGACCAGTGCGCCCAAGGCGCGCCCGGGGACACGACTCCGGCGGCCGCGCCCGCCATGCCCGCCTCCGCGTGGCGGCGGCAGGACTCCTCATCGCCTTTGGCCGCGTCGAGGTAGGCCAGCACGCTGCTGAACTGGCTGACCCATTGCTGCTGCCCGGTGTCGCGGGCCAGGCTGAGCGCTTCGGTCGCCGTGGTGAGCGCGTCCAGGTGGCGTCCGGTGAAGACGTCGGCTTCGGCCGTGAAGAACAGCACCGTGGGGAGGCGTCCGGCGCCGCCGCGGGCCCGGTGTTCGGCCGCGAGCGCGTTCGCCAGCTGGTAGGCGTCGGCGTCCTGGCCGCGGGCCAGTGCCGCGCCGCACAGGATCATCAGCGCCTGGTCGGGTGCCGTTCCGCGGCGGCGCACCGCGTCGAGCGTCTCGCCGAGCAGGGGAGGGGACTCCGGCCTGTCCGGGGTCAGCAGGTGCACCAGGAAGCGGGCGATGGGCGCGAGAGGGTCGGTGTCCGCCAGGGGCAGCGCCGACAGCCGTTCCAGGGTGGCCGCGAGCTGCGGTTCGCCCAGGTACCACGAGGTGTGCACGGCCTGGATCAGCATTTCCGCCGCTTGCGCGGGGCCGGTGTCGCCGACGAGCGCGGCGCCGTCGAGCAACTGCCGGTGGGCGGCGGGATAGGACCCCTTCCAGAAGTCGGCGAGCGCCTGGACGTGCGCCAGCCTCGCGCGTACGGCCGGGGCATCGCCGACCCGCTCCGCCGCGCGGCGTCCGAGGGCGCCCGCCCGGTCCAGGTCGCCGGCCTCCAAGGCCGCCTCGGCGGCCAGGACCTGCCGACGCGCCTTCACCTCGGGCTCGGCGCTCAGCAAGGCCGCCCGCTCGTACGCGGCCGCGGCGGCTTCGTGACCGCTGCGTTCGCGGGCGCGGGACGCGGTGCGCTCCAGCGCGGCGGCGGCCTCCGCGTCGGGCCCGGTGGCCGCGGCCGCGAGGTGCCAGGCCCGGCGGTCGGCGTGCTCGGGGGCGTCGAGGGCCGTGGCGAGCGCGCGGTGGACGGCCAGGCGCTGGCCGAGCGGCGCGCGCTGGTAGACGGCGGCGCGGATCAAGGGGTGGCGGAAGCGGAGGGTACCCTCGGAGTCGCCGCGGACGATGAGCCCGGCCTGCTCGGCGGGCAGCAGGTCGCCGACGCCCGCCCCCAACGTCTCGGCCGCTCGCAGGATCACGGCCAGTTCTCCGGCCTCGTCGGCCGCCGTGACCAGCAGCAGGGTCTGCGCCGCTTCGGGCATCTGACCGATCTGGCCGTGGAAGGCGAGTTGCAGACGGCTGGTCAGCGGCAGCGCGCCGGGAGCGAACGTCCCGGCCGATTCGGCGGCCAGCGCGACGGGCAGTTCCAGCAGGGCCAGGGGATTGCCCTGCGCCTCGGCCAGCAGGCGGAACCGCAGCACGGGCTGCAGCGGCTGGCGGTCCAGCAGCGCGGCGGCCGCCTCCGGGCGCAACCCGGCAAGGCACAGCTCCGGCAGGCCGGGCGCGGGGAAGGAGCCCTCGCCGTCCCGCGCGGCGAAGATCATGACGATGCCCTCGGCCCGCAGCCGCCGTGCGGCGAACAGCAGCGCGTCCCGCGACGCCCGGTCCAGCCACTGCGCGTCGTCGACCAGGCACAGCAGCCCGTCCTCGTCCGCGTACTCGGTGAGCAGGGACAGCACCGCGAGCCCCACCAGCATCGGCTCGGCCCCGCCGCCCGAGCCGAGCCCGAACGCCGCCTCCAGCGCCTCGCGCTGCGGAGCGGGCAGGGCCGGCAGGCGGTCGAACGCCGGGCGCAGCAGCAGCTGCAGCCCCGAGAACGGCAGCTCGGCCTCGAACTCGACCCCCGTGCCGCGAAGCAGCCGCAGTCCACCGGCCGTCGCGGCCGCGTGGTCGAGCAGCGCCGTCTTGCCGATGCCCGGTTCCCCGCGCAGCACCAGCAGGGCGCTCTCGGCGCGACGGGCTCCGGCCAGCAGCTCCGCGATCGTGTCCGTCTCCGACTGTCTCCCGCACAACTCCACCGGCCCAGGCATGATCCAATCCTGACACCATCCGGGATGTCCACGACCAACGGCGCGAATCCGGCGGCCCGCCGACCATCTGAAAGGGTCCGGTGCTCGCCCGGAAGCCGCCCGCCGGGCCGCTGCGCGTACTGATCGCGTCGGGCGGGATCGGCGCGGCCGTCCACCTGGGGATCGACGCCTACTGTGACCGGCACCCGAACCGCCGCGTCCGCCGGGTATGGCTTCCGGCCGGAGGCGGAGCCTAGGGTGCCGGTATGGAGGTGTTCGTTACCGGTGGGACCGGAGCTCTGGGCGGACATGTCATCCCGGCGCTGGTCGGGGCGGGCCATGGCGTGCGCGCGCTGGCCCGCACGCGCGAGAAGGCGGCGCGGCTGGAGGCGCAGGGAGCGACGCCGGTGAGGGTCTCGCTGTTCGACCGCGCCGCGTTGACCGAGGCGTTCGGCGACTGCGAGGCGGTGGCGAACCTGGCCTCGGCGCTGCCGCCGACCAGGAGGTTCCTCAGCGAGCGGGCCTGGCGGGAGAACCACCGGGTGCGGACCGAGGGATCGACGGCCGTGGTGGACGCCGCGATGGCCGCCGGAGTGCGGCGCGTCGTCCAGGAGTCGGTCAGCATGATCTATCCGGACCGCGGGGCGGAGTGGATCGACGAGAGCGTGCCCGCCGACAGCTTCCCCAGGGCCCGGTCGAACCTGGCGGCCGAAGCCAACGCCGAGCGGTTCGCCCGATCCGGCGGAGCGGGAGTCGTCCTGCGGTTCGGGATGTTCTACGGCCCCGGCGCGGCGCACAGCGAGGAGATGTTCGCGATGGCCCGGCGGCACGTCGGAACAGTGCTGGGTCCACCGGACGGCTACATCTCCTCGATCCACATGACCGACGCGGCCAGTGCCGTGGTGGCGGCGCTGAACGTCCCGGCCGGCACCTACAACGTGGTCGAGGACGAGCCCGTGACCAAACGCGAGTACGCGCGGGCGATGGCGCGGGCGGCGGCGACCAGGCCGTGGATCAGCGGACCCGGACGGGCGGCGCTGCTGTTCGGCGAACGCCTCACCTCGATGACCCGCTCGCTGCGCGTCAGCAACCGGCGCTTCCGCGACGCCGCGGACTGGGCGCCGCTGTACCCCAGCGTCCGCGAAGGGTGGGCGGCGACCGCCGCCGTCCTCGCTCCGGCGAAGCCGCGCTGACCGGCGCGGCACGACGGGAAACGCGCGGGCAGGCCGCTTCCGGCCAATTGATCTTCCTCGTCCCCGCCGGAAAGCTCATCTACAGTCGGTGGTCGATCACCCGACTGCGGGAGGGCGTCGCTCCATGAGATTCCGACTCGACTGGTCCCGGCGCCTGGCGGGCGCGGCCGCCGCCGCGGCCCTGGTCTCGGCGCCGACGGTCGCCGTGGCGCGGGCCGACGCGCCGCCGCCGTCCAAGGTGCTGTCGCGCTGGGAGAACGCGGCCCCCGGCAACACCGTCAGCCGCGACTGCGGCTACAGCGTCCGCGTCCCCAACACCTCCAACCAGAGCCTGTGGCTGTTCTGCGACTCCGAGTGGAAGGGCACCTCCTCGGGGTTCTGGCTCGGCGCGACCGCCGCCGTCGGCCCCTACACCCCGGGCCAGGTGCCGACCGGTCTCACCGAGATCCCCACCCCGACCGCGCCGATCAACGCGCCCAGCGACCGCCCGCCGGCCGGCCTGCTGCCCGTCCCCACCGGGCTGACGCTGCCCGGCGGCTCCACGTGCACGGTCCCCGGCTCCTCCTACCCCGCCTCCTGGATCTCCGGCGCGGCCCGGCCGGGCACCGCCGCGCCCGGCAAGGTGCTGATCACCTACGCCGACGTGTGCGTGCACCCGGGCGGCCTGCCCGCCCAGCGGTACGGGCTGGTGGAGTACTCGGTCGCCACCAACACCCTGAGCAACCAGACCCAGGTCTTCACCAACCCGACCGAGCTGCCCTTCCAGCAGAACCTGGGCTCGCCCATCTTCTCCGGCGGCCAGCTCTACCAGATCGCCTACAAGTGCGACAGCAACACCTGGGGCTCGTGCGACAACGGCCGCGTCGTCCTGGCCAAGGTGGGGGCCACCCCCAGCGCCTGGCGCTCGGCCACCAACTACCGCTGGTGGAACGGCCAGGACTGGGTGCGCGACCACAACGCAGCCGTCTCGATCCTGCCGGGCGCCCGCCCGCTGGCGGCGCACGCCGAGGACTTCGGAGCCCTCGGCAAGGGGTTCGCCATCGTCGAGCAGACCGACATCGCCGGCAACTTCCGGGTCTGGCGCTCCTCCTCCCTGACCGGCGGCTGGACCGTCACCCGCACCGGGCAGGCCCCGTGCGGCGGCCAGAGCGGGCTGAACCTCTGCCGTGCCTATTTCGGCCACCCCGAACTGAGCACCAGCGCCAACCTGCTCATGTCCTACTACGACCCGACCAACAACCACGTGAACGTGATGGCCGTCCCCTGGTGAACGACGGTGGACCCGTGCCGCCCGCCCCGCCGTGACGGGCGGTGCGGCACGGGTCCGGAACCGATCACCACGCGACGGGGCCGAGGCGGTCGATGAAGATCCCGGTGGGTCCGTCGGCGTCCAGCGTCGCGAGCCGCAGGATCGAGTCGGTGCCCTCGGTGACCGTCAGCGCGCCGGTGTGGCCGTTCATGTCGGTGGCGGCGAACTTGCGGTTGGCGACCTCGCCGGGGGTGGCGACGTTGAACTTGATCTCCGGGAGCGCCTGGGCGTACCGGACGGTGATCATGTTCAGCGCCGCCTTGGACGAGCTGTAGGCGAGCTCGTGGAACTTGGAGAAGGGCTGCTCCGGGTCGGTCACGACCGTGAAGGAGCCGCCGCCGCTGGACACCATCACCACGCGTGGGCGGTCCGCCGCCCGCAGCAGGGGGAGGAAGGCGTGGGTGACCCTGACCGGTCCGTACACGTTGGTGTCGTAGACGGAATGGATCTCCTCGGCCGTCGCGTCGGCGGGCGCCACGCCGCGCCCCGGCGCACCGGCGTTGTTGATCAGCACGTCCAGCCGGTCGGTGTGCTCGCGGACGGTCCGCACGGCGCCGGCCACCGACTCGTCCGAGGTCACGTCCAGGGGGACCATGACCACGTCGGCGCCGCCGTCGGCCAGCCGGGCGGCCGCCGCCCGGCCGCGCCCCTCGTCGCGCGAGCCGAGGAAGATCTTCCAGCCCTGCTCGCCGAGCCGCCGGGCCGCCTCGAGCCCGAGTCCCTTGTTGCCTCCGGTGATCAGTACCGAGGTCTGTGCCTTCGTGGTCGCCATGACGTCGTCCTCACTGGTGGGGCCGCGCGCCGCGCCGTCCGCCGGCGCGGCGTCCTGATGCCATGAAGGCGCCGCCGCCCCCGCCCCTGTGACGGCGGGGCCGCGTGACGTGCGCCACTGGCCCGAGGTGTCACAAAGCGGTGCAAGGCGGCGTCTAATGCGCGGAGCAGCATCGAGGGCGAACGGGTAGGAGCCAGACATGAGCGAACGCGGCGAGCCGACGACGGACACGGCCGGACCACTCGCTCAAGGCGACCGCCTGGACTCCGCCACCGAGGTGTTCGTGGCCCACCGGAACCTGCTGTTCACCGTGGCCTACGAGATGCTGGGTTCGGCGGCCGACGCCGAGGACGTCCTGCAGGAGACCTGGCTCCGCTGGGCGGACGTCGATCTGGAAGCGGTGCGGGATCAGCGCGCGTACCTGGTGCGGATCACCACCCGGCGGGCGCTGGACCGGCTCCGCCTGCTCGGTCGGCGCAAGGAGTCCTATGTCGGTCCGTGGTTGCCCGAGCCGCTGCTGACCGCGCCGGATGTGGCGCAGGACGTCGAGTTGGCCGACAGCGTGTCGATGGCGATGCTGCTGGTGCTGGAGACGCTGGCCCCGGTCGAGCGTGCGGTGTTCGTGCTGCGCGAGGTGTTCGACCTGCCCTACGACGAGATCGCCGAAGCCGTCGGCAAGACCCCGGCGGCCGTCCGCCAGATCGCCCACCGCGCACGGGCCCACGTCGCCGCGCGCCGCCCGCGCGACCAGGTCAACGCCGCCGACGCCCAAGCGGCGCTCCAGGCGTTCCAGCGGGCGGTCGAGACCGGCGACCTGCAGAGCCTGTTCGACATCCTCGCGCCCGACGTCGTCCTGCTGAGCGACGGCGGGGGAGTGAAGCAGGCGGTGCCGCGCCCCATCGTCGGAGGCGACAAGGTGGCCCGCCTGCTGGCCGTCGGCCTGCGGAAGGTCGGTGCCGCGATCTCGTTCGAACCGGCTCTGGTCAACGGCTGCCCGGCGCTGATCCTGCGGCTCGGCGGGGAGATGGAGGGCGTCGTGGCGGTACGGGTCGAGGAGGGGCGCGTCACCGGGCTCTACTTCGTGCGCAACCCCGAGAAGCTGTCGCGCATGGAGCAGGAGATAGCGCTGAGCCGCTGAGCCGGGCGGCCGCGCGCGACATGCCCGACCCCGCGACGGCCGCGGCCCCGAACGCGCGGCGCGCCCGCCGGGAGGCCGGCGGCCTCAGCGCCGGTCCTCCACATGGACGACCCGGAGGTCGCGGCCGTCGAGGTCCCGCTTGGAGCGCCCCAGCAGCCCGATCCTGAAGTCGTCGTCCTCCTCGACCTCGTCCGGCGCCACATAGGTCAGGACCTCGGGGTGGTGCCCGTACACCGCCCACCCCGGGGCCGCCTGAAGGTCGATCGTCCCGAAGTCCGCCGCCGGGGAGCCCGCGTACACCGGCCCGTACTCGCGGAGGATCTCGGTGGCGCGCTCCGCCAGGTCCCCCTCGTGGTCGAGCACGATCACACAGGTCCCGTTCTCGAAGAGCACCCACGACTTGTCGTCGCCCAGGACGACCGTCCGCCACACCTCGACCATGTCCTCGGTTTCCATGCCTCTGATCATGCCGTTACCGGACCATGTGCTCCGACCTGTTTTCGGGCGCCGGGTGGTCAGCTGTCCGCGGACGCTCCGAGAGCGCCCAGGGCCGCGACGGCGAGACGCACGGCGCGGTCGGTCACCGCGTCGTAGTCGGCGCCGGCCTCCAGCGCGGTGGTGGCGGCGTTGACGAACCCCTGCAAGAGCCGCGCGGTCATCGAGGGGTCGTCGTCGCCCAGGTCGCGGAGGGCGCCGACGAGCGGGTCGAGCAGCGCCCGGTGCGCCGCGTCGGCCCCTTCCCGCAGCGCCGCCGCGTCCTGCGCGTCGGCCGTGGCGCGGGCGATGCGGTGCTCGCCGTCGCGCACCATCTCAAGCTGGGCTCTGACGTAGGCGGCGACCCGCTCTTCGGGCGCGTCGCCGGCGGCGGCGAGGGCGGCCTGGATGCGGGCGACCCAGCGCGGCGCGGCCTCCCGGACCACCTCGGTCAGCAGTCGGCGACGGTCCGGGAAGTACTTGTAGACGCTGTTGCGGGCCAGCCCGGTGCGCCGGGCGACCGCCGCGAACGTCACCTGCGAGGCGTCGCCCTCCTCCAGCAGCTCCCGGGCCGCGTCGAGCAGGGCGGCACGCTGCCGGGCGCGGTGGTCGGCGACCGACGCAGCGTGGATCTTCGGCACGGAGCCAGTCTAGGTCCCCGTCCGCACCCTTCACGGGACCCCCTTTGGGGACGGTGCGTCGCCATCTTCTATCTTAGGGACGCCCCGTCCCTAAGAATGGAAGGCACACCGTGCTCCTCGCCCTGCTGGAACTGAAGGCGGCCCGCGGCCGCTTCCTGCTGATGGGCAGCGTCGTCGTCCTCGTCGCCGCGCTCGTCGGCATCGTCTCCGGATTCACCACCGGCCTCGGCGACGACACCGTCTCCGCTCTGCGCAGGCTGCCCGCCACCCACATCGCCTTCGCCACCGGCTCCGCCTCCGACCAGTTCGCCCGCGGCCTGGTCGACGAACGGACCGTCACCGGCTGGCGCGGGGAGAAGGACGTCCAGGCCACGCCGCTCGGCATCACCATCACCCGGGGCACCACCGGCCGCGGCGCCGAGGTGGACCTCGCGGCCTTCGGCGTCGAACCCGGCGCCTTCACCGACCCGGGCGCCGACACCGGCGCCCCCCTCGACACCGCCCGGCCGCACGGCGTCGTCGTCTCCCGCCAGCTCGTCAACGACGGCGTCCGCGTCGGCGACACCCTCACCATCGACCGGCTCGGCGTGCGCCTGGACGTGGTCGGCACCACCGGCCGCTCCTCCTACGGCCACGTCCCCGCCGCCTACGTCACCACCGACGCCTGGCGCCAGATCCGCTTCACCACCCCCGGAGCCGGCCCCGGAGCCCTGCCGCGCGAGTACAGCGCCGTGGCCCTCAAGCTCCCCGCGGACCTCGCGCAGAAGGCCGTCGGCGACGCCGACCGCCGCCACCGCACCGCGACCGTCCCGCTCGGAGAATCGTTCGCCGCCGCGCCCGGCTACAAGGGGGAGCGCCTGACCATGACCTCGATCCAGACCTTCCTCTTCCTCATCGCGCCCCTGGTCGTGGGCGCGTTCTTCGCCGTCTGGACCGTCCAGCGCACCCCCGAACTCGCCCTGCTGCGCGCCATGGGCGCCTCGCGCCGCCGCCTCCTCGGCCACACCCTCGCCCAGGCCGCCGTGGTCGTCACCGCCGGCACCGTCCTCGGAGCCGCGCTCGCCTCCGCCGTCGGCCTGCTCGTCGGCGAACAGGTGCCGTTCAGCCTCCCCGCCCTCACCCTCGCCGGCACCATGGCGGCCGTGGCCCTGGTCGGCCTCGCGGGAACGGCCCTCACCCTGCGCCGCGTCACCACCGTCGACCCGATGACCATGCTGGGAGCCGGACGATGAGCCTCCACCTGCACGACATCACCGTCACCCTGGGCCGCGGCGAGTCCCGCACCACCGCCCTGCACGGCCTGACCGCGGCCTTCGCGCCCGGAGCCCTCACCGCCCTCGTGGGCCCCTCCGGCTCCGGCAAGTCCACCCTCCTCGCCGTCGCCGGAGCCCTGCTCCGCCCCGACCGGGGACAGGTCCTCCTCGGCGGCACCGACCTGGCCGTCCTCACCGACCGCGAGCGCGCCCGCGCCCGCCGCGAACGCATCGGCTACATGTTCCAGAGCGGCAACCTGCTCACCGGCCTCACCGCAGAGGAGCAACTCCTCGCCGCCGCCTCCATCACCGGCCGCAAACCCCGCGCCCTGCGTGGCCGGGCCCGGGAACTGCTCTCCGACGTCGGACTCGCCCACCGGCTGCGGCACCGCCCCGACCAGCTGTCCGGCGGAGAACGCCAACGCATCGCCCTGGCCCGCGCCCTCCTCACCGAGCCCGAACTCCTCCTCATCGACGAACCGACGGCGGCCGTCGACCGGACCCGCGCGGAGGACCTGACCGACCTGATCGCGGACACCACCCGCCGGCACGGCTGCGTCACCATCGTCGCCACCCACGACCCGGTGGTCACGGACGCGGCGGACACCACCATCGACATGCTCGACCACGCCGCCCCATGACCCGGACCGCGCCCCCATGCCCGGCCGACCACCGCTCCGGCCGCGACAAACCTTGAGGAACGGCTCATGCTCGCCACTCTCAACACGATGGCAACAGCTCATACACAACGAAGCGCGAGTGAAGCCACCGGCCGCTTCATCCGCCGACAAGTGTGCCTCTTGGTCACTTCTGGGAGTCTTGGCGATGTTTGGGGTGTATGCGATAGTGCGTAGCAAGATCGCTTGAGGCGCGGGCGCGACCGGCGCGGGACTGGGGGGAGAGGTGCCTGGGCAATCACCGCCGTGACCCCCACCGGTTCCACACCCCCTCCCCGCCGCCCTGATCTCATCTTGCGAGGAAGCCGCCATGACCGTCACCGGTGACCGTCCGACGTCCGAAGTCGCCGCTGTGGAGCCCACCGCGCTGCGGGTGCCGCTGCGCCGCCTGCTGCGGCAGGGCAGACGGCAGGGTCCGCTCGGGCTGATGACCGAGCTGGGACGGGAGGCCGACGGGCGGCTCATCCGGCTCGGTCTGGGGTCCTTCAAGCCGTTCCTGGTGACCCACCCCGAGCATCTGGAACGCATCCTGCGCAGCAACGCGGGCAACTACCCGCGCGGCGCGGCGATGTGGCAGGCATTGGGACGGCTGACCGGCGACGGCATCGGCGGCGAGGGGCCACGGTGGGCGCTCAGCCGCGCGTCCCTGCACCCCGGATTCGCAGCCGCGCACATCCGGCACATGGGCGAGCAGATGGTCGAGTCGGTGACCGGCGCCGTCGACGACCTGGCCGCCGGCATGGCGCCGGGGCAGCCGGTCGACGCCGGTGAGCAGATGACCGCGATCGTGCAGCGGGTCATCGACCCGGTCTTCTTCGGACGGCTGATCCCCGAGGGCGAAGGGGGCCGCCTGGGCGAGGCGGTCGCCACCGCGATGAGCAGCCTGCTGTGGCGGATGGCGATGCCGCAGGTGCCCCACGCCGTCCCGCTGCCAGGCGATCGCGCCTTCAAGCGGGCCACCCGCACGATCCGCCAGATCCTCGGCCCGGTCCTGGCCCAGGCCCGGCAGAACCTGAGCGAGGGCGACGACGGGGGCATGGACGTGGTCTCCATGCTGATGCACTCCACCGACTCCGATGGGCGGCCGCTGACCGACCAGCAGATCACCGACGACATCTGCGCGCTTTTCGTGGCGGGATCGGAATCCTCGGCGATCGCCCTGACCTGGGTCTGGGTCGCACTGGCTCAGAACCCGCAGGTGCACGCCCTGGTGCGCGCCGAGGTCGACCGGGTGGTCGGCGACGGCCCGCTGCGGCCTCACCACGGCCGGGAGCTGGCCTACACCGGGACGGTGCTGCGAGAGGTGCTGCGGATCTACTCGGTCGGGTGGGCGGTGCCGCGCATCGCCGTGGCCGACGACGAGGTGGGCGGGGTGCTGATCCCGGCCGGTTCGACCTTGGTGCTCAGCCCCTACTTGACGCACCGGTTGCCGCAGTACTGGCCCGACCCGCTGCGCTTCGACCCTTCTCGCTTCACCAGAGAGCAGGTCCGGGCTCGAGCCGAGGTACCGGCAGGCTCGCTGGCCTACCTGCCGTTCGGCGACGGGGCCCACGCCTGTCTGGGAGAGGGCTTCTTCTACCAGGAGGCGGCCCTGGTGATAGCCGAGATTGTGCGCCGGTTCGAGGTCCAGATCACAGGCGAGGTCGACCCCAAGCTGTCGCTGACCGTGCAGCCTCGCGGAACGGTCCAGATGCTGCTGACCCCGCGCCGCTAGCAAACCGCCGTTCGGCCTTGGCCGCGTACTCAGCCTCTGGAGGCGCTGTCGCCTTCAGAGGCGGGTTCGCCCAGAGCGTTGAGCCCGTCGAGCAGCGCCTGGTAGGTCCGGAGGTCGGAGAGATCGGCCTCCGGTTCGGCCCGCTGGACGTCGACCAGACCGCTGGCCACGAGTTCTGCCAGCAGCCCGCGCACCGGCCCGATCGGTAGACCGGGAGGGCCGGTGAGGTCGGCGACCATGTGGGCTCCTATGCGACTTGCCAGCTCCGCTGAGGTGACCGCTGGGGTGCGGGGCGCGCCGTTGGCTCGTTCTTCCGCGTTCAGGCCGGCGGCCAGGTACATCACGGCCTCCGGCCGGTCCTGGCACAGCCGCAGCAAGGTCAGGTGCTCAGGGCCGAGACCGAAGGCCCGCTGGCGCTGCACGATCTGGCCGGTGCGGCGGTCCTGGTCGGAGTAGGTCCAGGCCTGGGCGTCGATCTCCTCGCGAGAGACCTCGCTGCGCACCATCGACAGCCAGTCCAGGTGCCCCACCGCCCGATCGCGAAGCCGCGCAAGCTGGGCCCGCGTGGCTTCGTCGAGCAGCATGTACGGACGTACTCCATGCGGACCGGGCCCGGGTGCGCCAAACGAGTCAGAGGTCACAGGAGCCGCCCTGTCTACTGGTCGTTGCGGGTGCCGGGATCGTGCCGCAGGGCGTCTTCACCGGTCTCGCCGCTGTCTTGCGAGGCATCCGCGCGGCCCTGCTGGGTACCGCGCTGGAAAGCGCTCATGGTGGACCGGACGTCCTCGGCGGAACGGCCGCCTCCCAGGACAGAGTCCTCTTCCTCGGGCAACTCGTCCAGTGAGACATCGGTCTGCAGTTGCGGTGCGAGGCTGGCCTGCGGGGTCCGCACCGGCAGGCCGCCCGGCGTCTGCGGCTGAACCGGGGCAACGTCGTTGGGGACGGCATCGTTGCCGGCAGCGCGGATCGGGGCCGCGGCTGGGACGGGCCGGGGACGAGGATCAGCGAAGGACCGCTGATCGATCAGGTCGTCGTCGGCGGGGGCCGGGTCTTCGGTGTTGGGCAGCACGGCCACGGGGGCGAGCCGGCGCGGCTGCTGCTCCTGAACCGAAGGCGACGGTGATCCTGCGGCCGGCGTGGTCCCCAGGTTCCGCGCGCCCGACCGGTCGCGCGCCTGTGGCGGGTCCTGCTCGAACAGCTTGTTGGGCAACAGCACCACGGCCTGGACGCCGCCGTAGGCCGAGGGCTGCAGGGTGACGGTGATGCCGTGCCGCTGGGCGATCATGCCCACCACCAGGTGGCCGAGCTGCCCGCCGCCGATGGCGTCGAACGGCGGAGGCGAGGCCAGGATCTGGTTGGCGTGGGCCAGCTGCTCGGAGGACATGCCCAGGCCCTTGTCCTGGATCTCCACGGCGAGCCCGTTGGCGGTGGTGGTGGTGGTGATGGTGACGCTGGTGTCGGGCTGGCTGTAGCTGAGCGCGTTCTCCAGCAGGGCGGCGAACAGGTTGGGAAGGTCGTAGGCCCGCCCGTTCAGCCAGCGCGTCTCGACATGGGTCAGCTCGATGCGCTCATAGCCTTCGACCGCTCCCATCGCCGCGCGGATGACGTCCAGCAGCGGCAGGGGGCGCCGTGAGCTCTGGTGCTTCACCTCGCCCGTCGCCACCAGGGCGTTCACGGCCTGCCGTCCCAGGCGCGTGACGATCTCGTCGACCTTGACGACCTTGCCGTAGAGCTCCTGCTGGTCGGCCAGGTCCTCGCGCCGTTCCAGCTCGTCCAGGTGCTTGTGGGCCTGCACCACCAGTGACTGGGTCCGCCGGGCCAGCTGGGCCTGGACCGAGGCGGAACCTCGACGCAGTTCCGCCTGCTTGACCGCCGCGGCGATCGCGGACTCCCGGACCTGGTTGAACGCCTTGCCGACGCGGCCGATCTCGTCGTCGCCGAAGGCCAGCGGCGGGGCCTCGGCGGCCACGTCCACCTTCTCGCCGCGGCTGAGGCGCTCCATGATGGCCGGCAGGCTGTGCTCGGCCAGCTCCGTCGCGGCGATCTGCAGCCGGTGGAGCTGGCGCAGCAGGGTGCGGCTGGTGGTGAAGGCCAGCACGATGGAGGTGACCACGGCCAGCAGGCCCAGACCCGCCACGATCACCAGGCGCGCCAGCACGCCGTAGCCGACCGGCTCGGCGCGCTTGACGACCGCGTCGCCGCCGATGTCGATCGTCTCGTCCAGCCGGGACAGCATCGGGCGGGTGGCCGCCTGCCACTGGACGGCGGTCAGGCCCGGGGTCGGCTGCTTGGTCTTGGACCTGGTGCGGGTCGGCTGCTGCAGCACCCGGTTCTCCAGGTCGCGCAGCTGGGTGTACACCGTGCTCTGCATGAGGCTGCGCAGGCGGCTCTGGTCATCGGGCGGCAGCTGCCCGGAGACCTCCTGCAGCGCGTGCCGGGTGATGCCCACCGTCTGCCCGAAGGCGATGAGCTCGCCGGGGCCGAAGCGGCCCTCGCCGATCACGCTCGCCAGGTAGGCGTCCTCGCGCGACAGCAGCTCCCGGGCGCGGGTCAGGGCGATCAGGGCGCGGCCGTCGGCGCTGACGTCCTGGTCGTCCAGCTGGGCGTTGGCGGCGGTGATGGCGAAGGCCGCGTCGATGATGTCGTTGTAGGGCCGGGCCGCCGCGTCGCGGTCGGTGGTCGCCGAGCCGGCCGCCGCGCGCGCCGAGGCGAGGGTGCGCAGCCGCTGGTCGGTCAGCCGGACGGCGGCTTTGATCTTGGCGCCCTCGGCCTTGTGGGCGCTGCGCCGCCACACGGCGATCGCCTGGTCGGTGTGGGCCTGCTGGGCGGCCAGGCCCGACGCCATGCCGCCCCGGCGGCGTGCGCCGAGGTTGGCCAGTGCCGCCCTACGCTCCTCCTGCAGCACGGTGATCAGCGTCTTGGAGGGGCGGCCGGCGGTCTGGTCGCGTGAGGCGGCCTGCAGCAGGTTCCATCCGTCGCCGACGGTCACCCAGGCGGCGAATCCCCACAGCAAGACCAGTGACACCAGCACCGAAGTGATCTTGAACCGCAGCCGGATTCGGCGAGATTCGGGGGGAGAGCGAAAGCGCATCGGGGCAACGTCCTAGCGGTGGCCGGGGGAGCAGCAGGGACGGCAAGGTCAAACGCCGGCGCGGCACGACATGCTCAATGGGGAGCAGGCCGTCACGAACACCGCCGGACGCCTGATTGCACGTGCAGCACCATAGCAACGCTGGTTTCGGATTGATCACCGAACACCCGCGCAGGAAAGAGAGGAACGCCACCCGCGCCTCTCCGGCTCCGATTCCGGTCGTGGGCGTTCGGCGGATGCGGGCTGGTGGCGCAGCGGTCACACGATGCGGACGGCCGCCGCGGGCGGTCACGACGTCATCGCGAGAACGCCTACAGCTCGTCCCAGTAGTCGCGACCCGAGCCGTAATAGGTGCGGCTGAAGGCCAGTTGGCGCCCCAAGTAGTCGGTTTCGTGCGGGCAGAGCGCGCGCAACGCGTCGAGCCGGCGCCCGCACTCGTGCGTGAGGTCGTCGATGCGTCGTCCCACCTGGTGGCGGTCAGCGATCATGTGCGCGTTCAGGTCGCCCCAGCTGCGGTCCCGGTCCAGGGTCGCCACGTCGTTGTACAGGCGCAGGATCTGCTGGACCAGGTCGCTGACCGGGATCAGGGCGGTCAGGTGCCGCAGGGTGACCGGGTCGCCCTGGCGGATCCAGTGGCTGACGTTGACCCAGGTCGAGCCGAAGTTGGCGGCGTTGTCCAGGTACTGGTCGAGCGTGACCGGCGCAGGCGTTCCGGGCGGGGACGAGGCCAGTGTGGACTTCCAGTCCCATTCCCGGGCCATGGCGCGGAGCATTCGCTCCAGTTCGCGGCGCCACAGGGAACGCAGCCGCTGGAAGGCCTCATGGCCGGCCAGGCTGTCGCGCAGATCGGCCAGTGAACGCTCCAGCGGGCCCGCGGGTTCGGCGCCGTCGGCGACGCCCAGGCACCGTTCGACCAGGCGGAGGATCTGGTCGGCGCGGGTGGCCTGGTGGTCCACGATCCAGTCCAGCGCGAAGATCCACAGCGAGGTGCGGGCCGCGGGCTTGAGCTGGTCGGCCGTGCACCAGGGCGCGCCCCAAGCGATCGGTTGCGCGAGCTTGGCCGCCAGGCCCGGTCCGAGCGGCGGGTCGGGGAACAGGTCGGGGTAGGTCCGCATCTGGGCCCGCAGGTCCTGGTCGAGATGCGCCATGAGCCGTGAGACCACGTCCATGTCGCGGGCGTCGGACGCGTCAAAGAGATCGGACATCGCGCACTCCACTCCCCAGACCGCACGGTTGGGTGCCTTTAGGGCGAGGCGGCGGTACGTGCGGGTGCGGTCGCCATCCCCGCGCCGACCGGGTAGCCGGAGGCCAGTGCCGCCGCAACTTTTCGTCAGGGGCAGGACGTGTGCACGAGAAAGGGCCCGGCGCGCGGTCGACCATGACGCGGGCCTGACGGCGGATGGCGGCCATCTCATGCCCTTCGTCGTATGCCTCGCAGAATGCCCTGAACAGCACAAACGATCTTGATCGTGCGGTGGCGGGCCTGTCAAGCCGTGTCGAACGGGAACCTCGGCGGCACGGATGCGAGGCGGCCGGCCGCCGGACGAATGTGGCGCATGGGCGCCTTGACGGCAAGGCCACCGTTGATCACGCTCGAGAACGTGTAGCGGGGAAGTCGGCAGAAGTTGCAGACCTTGGTCATGGTCCATTTCGTTTCGCTGACATGCCAAGCCCGGGGCGCGGTGAGCGCCTCCGGCGATGAGTCGACCGACAGACCGCTTCGAGCGGCTGACCGTGGTCGCGGTGTGAGCCCCTTGCGCGGCTCCCCTTCGGCGCAGCCTTCTCCCGCTCCAAGGCGAGTGCTTCCGGGACCCTCGGTTCCTGCTGACCAGAACTCTCCGAAGGAGACCTGCGGTGTCGACCACCGATCATGTCAGGAAGACCAAAGCCATCCCCTTGCGCGGCATCGCGCCCGCGCTTGCGGCCCGCGATCCTTACAAAGTCGTCGAGCTCATCGAGGCCGTGTCCGACGGCGGCGACATCGTGCAGGTCAACCTGGTGGGATTCCGGCCCTACGTGATATCGCGCCCCGAGCACGTCCAGCACGTGATGGAGGGCAATCCCGCGATCTACGTGCGCGAGGGCTATCTGTGGGAGCCGCTTGAGGCGCTGGTCGGCAAGCCCGCCGGTCCGCTGTGGCAGGCCAAGCGCGAGGTCTTCCAGGAACTGGTCTCTGGTCCCGCCATCCGGGGTTTTGCCGATGAGATGGCCCGCACCATCGCCTCGGCGGTGCAGGAGATGGCCGGCCAGGCCGATGGCCGTCCCATCAACGCCGCGGTGGCCATGCCCCGCATCGTCTACCGGGCCATCACGCGCGTGCTGCTGGGCGACAAGCTGACCAGCGAGCAGGCCGACCGCCTCGGTGCGGCCTTGCAGAGGGCGTCGGCCTCCATGCGGCCCCGCCTGCTGATGCCCTTCCTGCCCAGCTCCGTGCCGCTGCCCAGCGACCGCGCCTTCCGGCGGGCCCTGCAGGTCATCGACGACCTGGTGTTCCCCATCGTGGAACAGGCCCAGCAGCGGGTCGACGCCGGCGGGCGGATCGAGGGCGACGACATCGTCTCGCGGCTGCTGCGCGCCCGCAGCCCCGAAGGGCACCGCTTCGACGGGCGCCAGCTGCGCGACGGCATCGTCAGCCTGTTCGTCGCCGGCACCGAGACCACCGGCGTCGCATTGACCTTCCTGTGCGGCATCCTGGAGTCCAACCCGCAGGTCGCCGGGCGGCTGTACGAGGAGATCGACCGGGTCGTGGGGCGCGGCCCGGTGACCGGTGCGCATCTGCGCGAGGTGCCCTACACGCGCAAGGTCGCGCTGGAGATGCTGCGCCTGTACCCGCCGGGCTGGATGCTGCCGCGGATGGTGGCCGAGGACGATGTGATCGACGGTGTCCGCATCGAAGGCGGCGGCCTGGTCGTGGTCAGTCCCTACCTCACCCACCGGCTGGCCGATGTGTGGCCGCGGCCGCTGGAGTTCGACCCCGAGCGCCACACCCCCGGCAACAAGCGGCACCGCCTGGCCTACATGACCTTCGGCGCCGGCATGCACGCCTGCGTCGGCAAACCGTTCTTCCTCGCCGAAGCGCAGCTGCTGATCCTGACGCTGCTGAGCCAGTACCGGCTCCAACTCCAACAACCGCTGCCCGCCCGCCCCCGCCTGGGCCTGACACTGCACCCCCGCGTGGACGTGGAGTTCACCCTGGCGCCCGCGCCCGCGCTTGCCACTGGTCCGTAGGCACCTTAGAGAGGTGGGGGGGGGGGGGCCCGGGTAGGGACGCGATCCGCACCGCGCGATAAAGCGGAGGCGGCCCCACCCCC
>JBITGK010000003.1:455905-595211 GCA_044456955.1 Spirillospora sp. NPDC050679
CCGGCGCCGGCCGCGGGGGGGGGGGGGCGGCCGGTGCAGCCCTCTTCGGGTGGGGGGGGGGCCGCGGGCCCCCCGCCCGCGGGCCCGCCCCCCCGCGCCCCCCCCCCCCCCACCCTCGCTCATCTAGCTGTCCTGCTCACTTCCATGCGGAGGCGGCGCGGCTGTGAGCTCGACCTGTTTCGTGCTCATACAGCGCGCAACCGGCCACGACCAGGTGCATCCCGAAGCGGGACGGCCATGATGAGGCACTGCGGCAACAGTTCTGAGCTGAACTCAGGCCACGACCGGGATATTTGCGTGTTTGACCAGCGAGTGGCGTGAGGTCAGGCCCGGTATCGGGCCTTGGCGTCACGCAGCGCGGTGACCTGCTCGGTGACTGCCTTCTTCAGGGGAGTCAGTTCATCCTCATGCTTTTCGATCTCGATCTGCTGCAACTTCACCTCGACACGGTGCTGGATGCTGACCAGATCCGTGCGCTGCTTGCATTCGACATCGGCGACAGCAGTCCGGACTTCCTGGGGCGTGACAGCCTTGTCCAGTTCCCAGGCGGGGTCGGTGGCGGCCTTGATGGGGTTGGTGTAGCGGAAGCCGCGCTCGGCCATGCAGGCCGACCACTTGCTGAACGCCGCCATCGTGGTGGGGTGGGTCTGGCTCTTCAGGTAGGTCTGACGCTGCAGGTCGGCGGCGAGCATGACCGCCTTCTGGGAGACCTGGCCAGAGGCGGACAGGCGTAGGACGCGCCCAGTCTCGCCGATGCATCCGCCCTGCGGCACAGCCTTTCCTTGGTACTGCTTGACCGCCATGGACTGCGCCCCGGCGCGCGGGGGGTTGCGCACATCGACCGGGGTCTGGCCGGTCAGGACCTGTTCCTGCTCGGGGGTGAGTTGGTCGTCAGCCGCAGCGCGTGCGGACGTTTCCTCGGTGGGGCGCATCTCCGGCGGCAAGTGGTAGCCGCGTTCTTTGGCCGAGATGGCGTCGGAGATGCCGTAGCGCCTGCTGTCGGCGGCAGCGGTGCCCGATAGGAACCGGCTGGTGATGTCGGGGGTATCGGCGAGGTAGCTGATGCCGAAGCTCTTCATGCAGGCACGGGTCACGATGTTCTCGGTGTTGACCTGCTCGGCGTGCTGCTGGGCACTCAGCTGATAGGCGTCCAGCGGCAGACTGAGGACAGCGTTGTTGCTCGACGGGGAGTTGTTGGCTTGTGCACTGGGCGGCTGCCCGCCCATGGTCAGCGCGCCGGCGGCTGACAGCACGCCAACGGCTCCCGCCCCGACGGCGATTCCTTTGACGCGTCTGGTGAGGCGCATTCGGTCTTCTCCTTTTGATGGGGTCAGCAGAGCGCGGTCGGTGATCCGCTCCTCAGCAGAGGTTTCCTCGGCCGGCGGACGCCTCGTTGTTCGCCAGTGCGCCGTTCAAGGTTCCCCACCGGCGTGCGCCCACCCAGTTGTAGTCACCGACGGCGTTCTCATACACCCAGGTGGTGGCGCCGGCGCAGCGGGTGGAGAACAGCGTGTGAGCGTTGTTGCGGGTCACCTGCCCCTGCCCCCCGTTGCCGTTGAAGCCGGTGCAGTCGAAGTTGACATAGCTGAGGTTGCCGGTGAAACTCTGGCCGCCGCACGGAGCTCCGGTGCCACCCATGGCACCTCGCAGCTTCGCCGCGTAGGTCAGGCCCCACCCGGAGCTTCCGGTGCTACTGAGCGAGGGAGTGGCGCCGCTGTAGCCGTTGCCGACGGTGTCCACCCGCCAGCCCTGTGCCTGCGCCGCCGGACCGGTGAGCAGGACCGCTCCCGCCAGAGCCCCGCCAGTGATCAGGAATGACGCGGCAACCTTGCGCGCTTTTCTGGATTTCACAGAAACCCTCCTTCTCGTTTGTCAAACGTTGAGCACCCGCAGCCTGACCTGTCACGAATCAAGTTCCGATTCGAGGCAAGTGACGCTGCATTCATGTGAACACGCCCAGAGTTTTGACCACCCTGCCGACACAAGTAAAGAACCGTTTGAGTGATCTCTCCTTACTTTCAGTGATCATTGTTGGGATCCGCGGTGATGATCCGACGCACAGGCGCGCCACGAGCGCGGTATTGCGCCTGTTCAAAGCCGTCTGGACCTGTTCGCTCGGATCGCCTCTTGTGGACCGCGTTCAGAGTTGCGCTCGACGACGTTTTGCGAGAGCCGGCCGAGTTTTCGGCAGTCTCTGCCTAGGGGATCGCTTGCTGCTGGCAGATATTTATCAATTTTTCTCGGAGTTCATCCGCGGGGCTCAGGTGACATGTCCGGTGACAGGCGCTCATTAGGATGCCTTCTTTTTCTTTTAGGGAAAACGAAAAGCGCTATTGACGGAAGTCCTGGTGTGGTGATCTCATGAGTCGACTAATCGTCTGACAAGAACCAGCGTTGAGGAGTTGAGGGCGTGCACAGCACCGTTTTCCTCGTCCTGAAGGCGGGGGCCGTTGGCGGTTTGATGGCAGCGGCCGGCATAGCGTTGCTGACGCCGATGGAGGAACGACGGTGGAACAGTCCCAGCACTACGTCCGCCGAACCGTCGCGGTGACCGGTTTGGCCACCGCCTCGGTCTCCGCATCGGCGTGCGGCACCCGGCAGGCTTCGGTGTCCAGTACTCCCCAGCCTCCGCTGCTTGAGCACGTCGCGCACGTCACCAGCAGCGGCCGGCTCAGCTATCGGCTGAACGCTTACGCATTGTCACTCCATGAGGTCGCCCTGATCGAGAAGGCCCATGTGATCTCGGCATGCCGCTGCCTGAGCGCTCTGGAGTTCGTCAAGCCCGCTTCGGCGATCGCAACGGCAGCTCCTCAGAAGCAGGACTACAGAACGGTGGATTACCTGAGCCCCAAGTGGGATAGGCGGTCGCGTGCCCAGCGCCCTCGGCAGAGGAACGCACAGTCGCCGCACAAGACGCTGAGTGCCGCCAGCAAGTCAACCTGATCGGCATCGCCCAAGCGGTAGGAATCGCTCACCAGAAGAAGTTCGTCAACGACGACCAGGCACGGCTGTTGAAAGGCAAGCGCGTGGTGGACACCTGATTGCACAACGCCAGGACCATCATCGCCCGAGGGTGAACGCCGCCAGGTAGGGGGCGACCAAGGCGGCAGGCTGACCATAGGCACCGCCAGGCGATACCTGCTGCCTGCCAGTGCCCGGTCGCAAACAGAAGGCCGCATACCCAGCCGGGAACCTCTGGGCTGGGGTGCCTCATTCCGCATCCGAGAATAACTCTAGGTGGGGAACGTGAAACACCGAAGATCCCTCATCATCACCACGACCTTGGCACTGCTGGCCTCGCTGGCCGCTCCTGTCGATGCGGCCACCGCCGCCCTGCAGCACCTCCCTTCCCAGCCAAAACCATCCCCCTCCTCGCCGGAAGGCGGAGTTTCGGCGTCCCGCCCCAGTGACCGACCACCGCTGCAGGTCGCTCCAGGTGACCGTCAGCGCGTCTTGGGCACAGATTGGCGCACCTCACGTGATCGAGCCTGGAGCACCATCGGCGATGCCACCGGTTTCCACGTCCTGGTCTCCGACAAGAGCAACGGATACCGCTGGCGCACAGCAGCCACTCTGTCGGAACCGGGCTTCGATGCCGACATGTGGATAGGCAATGCGTGTGTGACTGGTTCGGGCCGTCGCGCCGTAGTGGCCTATGCGCCTCGCGCTTTCACCAACAAGCCCGACCTGATGCTGCGCGGAGCCTTCACCGCCGTCGTGGACCTGCAGACCGGCAAGGTCCGCAAGCTCGCAATACGTTCGTCACTGGCCTACTTCAGTCCCGGCTGCGGAGCATCGGAGAAGGCGGTATTCACCCAGTATCCCAAGGAGACCAAGAACGCCTCCCGGCTGGTGGCCGTCGGTGCTGCCGACGGCACAGTCGAGCGCCCAGTCGAGCTGGCCGGTCAGATCACCTCCGCGGTACCGGTCACCGGCGGGTTCGCGGCAGCCGACTCAGCCCGAATCGTCAAGATCACTTCGAGTGGGGTTCGCACACCGGTCGCCGCGGCCAGGCAGATCCCGTTCCAACTCAGCCCCGACTCCGACGGCGGCGTCGTCTTCTTGGACCGCGAACCCGCCCCCGGCGCCAGTGCGGCAACCGGTGTGCAGCGTGCTGTTGTCCGCCGGGTGGATGCCGCGCAAATCGAGAAATCCCGCATCGGCCGCCCCGTCCCGGCCGTCCCCAGCGGATTGGCCGACGGGCCGCTGCAGGGTGTCGATCTCACCCGCAGTGCCAGCGGCCAGGTCTTCATCACCGGAGCGGCCGTCGCCCGGGCCGCGCTGCCTGCTCCCATGACCTTGATCAAGGGGACTCCGCGTGAGGCCAAGGCGACCACCCGCGCCGAGGCGCTGGTCACCCGCACCGCATGGGCCGGCGGCCGCGATCCCCGTGACCCTCGCGCGGGTTCTGGACCGGCAAAACCGCACCCGACCGACATCGACATCACCGCCCTGAAGACCCAGCAAAAAGTCCGCTTCCAGGTCGTGCCCGGCGGCGGTACGGGAAGTGCTGAGCGATCTCCGCTGTTGAAGGCCGCAGCCGACGACCCCGTCGACGCCGACGCACGCTGCGCCGTCCCACGCAACAGCACTGTCAAGCATGCCCTGCAGCCCACCCCCCGCCAGGCCGAGTGGGCCGTTAACCAGGCGATCACCAACAACCTCAACAAGCACATCAACCGGCCGGCCGGGTGGATGAAGCTGGGCATGGGCGCCTACCAGCCGCAGACGCTGTTCCCGCTCAAGGGCCTCAGCGGCGGCGGCCGGGTCCCCTCCCAGGTTTTCCTAGGCATCCTCGCCCAGGAGTCCAACATGTGGCAGGCATCCAGAGTGGTGATGCCCGGTGCCACCGGCAACCCCCTCATTGGCAACTACTACGGCATCGCCTACGACTCTGACGGAACCCAGGGCGATCCCTGGAAGATCGACTACGGCAAGTCCGACTGTGGTTACGGCATCTCCCAGGTGACCGACGGGATGACCAAGGGCTCGTCCTTGACCCCCCTCCAGCAGGAGGCCGTGGCCTTGGACTACACCGCCAACATCGCCGCCGGCGTCAACATCCTCATCGACAAATGGAACCAGACTAAAGCCGAGGGCCTGGTCGTCGACAACGGTGACCCCAAATGGGCTGAGAACTGGTTCTTTGCCCTGTGGGCCTACAATTCCGGCTACCACCCTAAATCCGAGGCCGGCAAGTACGACGGCAAGTGGGGGGTGGGCTGGACCAACAACCCGGCCAATCCTTTGTGGAAGTTCAACCGCACCCCGTTCCTGGAGAACTCGGCTGGTGCTGACGACTACGAGCACGCTTCTCACCCTCAGGACTGGCCTTACCAGGAGAAGGTCTTGGGTTGGGCCGGCCGGCCGCTGTTCGCCGCCGAAGCGCCCGGCAAGATGGTGGCGGGGTTCCGGGCGGCCTGGTGGTCCTCCGCCCAGGCCCGCACCATGGTCAAACCGCCCGAGCCCCTGTTCTGCACCTCCGCCAACATGTGCGATTCCTCCAAGATCGGCGATAACGACCAGAACAAGCCGGGTCTGGGGGCCTGCAATCACAAGGACCTGTACTGCTGGTGGACCACCCCGGTCAGCTGGAAATCCTGCGCAGGACAGTGGTGCGCCAATGAGGTCCTGAGGTTCGACAGCACTTACCCCGAACAGCCCAATGGGATCTCCTACCCCTCTCGATGCGACACCACCGGGCTGCCCTCTGGAGCCCTGGTCATCGACGACGTCCCCGACTCCACGCCCATTCACCGATACTGCGGAAACCCGCCGACACCTACCAGCGGAACCTTCACGCTGGACTTTGCCACTCCCTCCGGAAAGATCGACCTGCACCAGATCGGCGCCGCCTACGGAGGCCACTTCTGGTTCACTCACACGCGCCTCCCAGGAGCTGAAAGCGGACGTCTGAAAACGACAGGCACCTGGAGGCTGAACCGCTCGCTGGCCGCTTGGACGCGCATCATGGTGCACTTGCCCGACCACGGTGCCCACACCCAGCAGGCCAAGTACGACATCGACCTGGGCGATGGGGCCTTCAGTCGCACCCGCTACATCAACCAAAAACGCATGGCCAACAACTGGGTCTCGCTCGGGGTCTATCAAATCAACGGCACTCCCCGCGTCCGACTGGGCTCCGAGACTGAGGACGGCGACGGAAGCGACGACATCGCCTGGGACGCGGTCGCCTTCCAGCCGCTGAGCGCCAAGCCCAAGCACATGGTCGCTGCGCTGGGCGACTCCTACACCTCTGGCGAAGGAGCGGGCTCCTACTATGCCGAAACCGACAGCGACCACGGCGACGATCAGCGCTGGAACGCCTGCCGCCGCAGCAAGAACGCCTGGCCCAGGAAGGTCGTCCTACCGGGCACTAGCACGGCACTGGGCAGCCTGGCCGACGACTGGAGCAAGGATGCCGAGTTGGGGTTCGTCGCCTGCTCGGGCGCCCGAAGCAAGAATGTTTGGGAGTCACCTTGGAGTGCTACCAAACAGCCCTACAGCGAAGGGCAGTTTCACGAGATAGCCCAGGTGAACTCCGGTGTGCTCTCCAAGGACACCACTCTAGTGATGCTCACTATCGGCGGCAACGACGAAGGAGCGTTCACCAATGCCGTCATGGAGTGCGCCTACCCCACCAACTGCGCTGATGATGACTTCCTCCCGCGCTACAAGGGACTGGTCGACAGCGACATCATTCCCAATCTGAGCATCCTCCTGAAAGAGGTGGCTGGAAAGGCGCCCAATGCCCGTATCGTACTGATGGGGTATCCAGAGTTGTTCAGCCGCACCGTCAAGTGCACTGGATCGGTTTGGTTCGACCTTACCGAGACCAAAGCGCTGGCCGAACTCGTGAACTACGCCGGCGCCAAACAGCGTGCCCTGGTCGATTCACTGCGCACCGGGTCTGCCTCCAAACTGAAAATCGAATACGCCGACCCGGTGCCGGCCTTCGTCGGCCATGGTGGCTGCGACGCCGACGAGTGGATTAACAAGATCGTATCTGGACCCAATGGCGACGGTGACTTCCATCGCGGAGATCCAGCCACCGAGGCCACGAACCAGTGTGCGCTCAGCTGGCTGGTCGGCTGTCTCAGCCGAGAGGCATTCCACCCCAAGGGGGCGGGTACTTCCGGCTACGCTAGCGTCATGCAGGCACGACTCGGTCAGATCGGCTACCCGTGATCGAGGCCAAGGGATGAACCGACGACCAGCGCCAGCCCGCCGCCACCCCAGTCACGTCGCCTTTCGGATGCTTCTGGGTGTCGGCGGGCTGGCGCTGGCCGCGGCACTGGCCGTTGTGGTCTTACTGCTGTGGTGGGTGACGGTCCTCCTGCCCCAAGGACAGGAGGAGTTGAATGAACAAGCCGACCAGAACCTGCGTGAGCACGTCGAACAGTCAGTCAGCCGGCTGCAGGCCGCCGCAGCTGACGGAACCCTCACTCGCGCCGAGACCAGTGCCATCGTAAAATTCTGGCGAGCGGAACGTCACAGAGACCGACTGCAGATCGACGCACTCTTCCTTTCCGACACGCGCTCCTCCCACATCTGCGTCCGTTACACCGTTTCCTTGCCTCTCGGGAAGCGCAGCAACGTGACTAAACAGAATCTTCCGCTTGATCAGGAGCCATGTCGAAGCGAACTACGCGTCTTCATGCCTGACAGCACCGCGACCACTCCTCTGTGAGCAGAGAGCGACACGAGTAAAGAGGCCATCGTCCTGGGCTCCGGCATCAACAGGGGTCAGCATTCATGGCGATCAGCGCTGTATGCATACCGGCCGTGCCTTCTTGGCGAATGCCAGCGGCTGGCGCGCCCGCAAGGGACGGCCGTCAGCTTCGGTACCGCCGAGCAGATCGGCTGACTGCATGAGTTGGACCGCACTGAGCCGCCCCTGGGGCCGATGAAGAGGGTTTCACAGCCCAAGTCGGCGAGATCACTGCTTTGTCGCGCCGTGGTCTGTCGATCTCGTCGGAGACTGATATGGCGATCATCTTCCTCGGACCTGAGGACGTCGACTGGTCGCAGACTCCCGAGTGTCCTGCCCGGGGTGCCGGTCCTGCTCCGCGGCCTCCTCGATGAGGTAGCCGGCCCTGAGGCGCTGCGCGTCCTGCGCAATGTGTCGGTGAATGGTGTCCTCCACATCAGCGCCGCGATGCCGGCCATCCTGCCCTTCCTCATCCGCCTGGCGAGTGTCCCCGACATCGCGCTGCGGACCAGCCTGCCGGACCTCCTGGTCATTGCCGCCGCGCTGTCTTCGCCTGTCGATCCCGACGACGAACATGGGACGCCGCTCTTGGGAAGGACGGCGGCAACCAGAACGCCAGTGGTGCGGGGCCACCTTCCGCACATGCTTCCCCCGGCGCGCGTTGTTGAAGGATGAGACTCTCTTCGACGCACTGATCAGTGCAGACGACCGCGAGAGCCTACTCACGACGGTGGAACTCGATCGGTCAGGCCGTGATGCGTCGCAGCCTTCTGCTGCCGGAATGCGACACAGACCGGTACTCGGCGGGTTCGGCGGGACCGCGTTTGCGCGCCAGGCAGCCCAGGACGCGCGCGGCGGGGCGCGCAGGATCGGTTCCCTGTGGCGTCGGCAAGGCGGTGGTCCATGTACCGACCTCGGTCAGACCCGGACCGACCGGCTCCAGCCTTCCGTACAGCCGTGCGATCTGCGCGCGTGAGCGCAGGTAGGTCGGCAGTGGCGCATCGGGCCGGGTGGCATCGAGGTAGGGGCGCAGGACCGGGGCGAGGCCGTCGCCGGTCAGGTGGGTGAGGACCAGGGCGCTGCCGTCGGCCAGGGGCCTGGTGTACTGCTCGATCACCGCGGCCAGCGCTCCGGTGCCCAGTCCGTTGGTTCGGTGCCCGGTCTCTTGCAGCGTCCCGGCCAGCAGCATCGCGACCGGCCGGGTCATGTCCAAATGGGTGCGCAGGTGGTGCAGCACGATGTCCACCTGTTGCAGGTCGGCTTCGACGAAGGCCAGCCCGTCGCCGTCGTGCAGCAGCGCTCTGCCGTGCACCGCCACCCACGGGTCGCGGTCGACGTACAGAACGCGCGCCGTCGGGGCATGGCGGCGGGCCGCATCATGCACGTCGGCGCCGAGCAGGGGATAGCCGCATCCCAGGTCCAGGAACTGGCTGATGCCCTGCTGGGCCAGGTGAGCGACCATCTTCATGGCCCACTTGCGAGCCTGCATGGTGGCGTGTTGCAGTTCGGGCCCGGCGTGGTGGGTGATGTCGCCCAGCAGCCGGTGGTCGGCGGCCGAATGGTCCTTGCCCTCCAGCATCAGGTTGTGGACGCCGGCCGCTGTGGGCCGTGTGCCGCAGATCAGCCGCACCGGCGGCCGGTCCACCTGCCGGGGGCCGGGCTTGAGCAGCGCGGGGTCGTTGTCAACGATCTGCTGGTGCAGGCGCTCCAGGCGGGGGCCTGGGGCGACGTTGGCGACCGCTTGCAGGTTGTCTTGTGCCGATTGGTAAGCCTGCAGGGCTGCGCGCCGGTCCCGCATCCGGTACAGGGTGAGCATCAGCAGGGCGTGCAGGTCCTCATCGGCCGGGTCGTCGTGCAGCCAGCCGCGCAGATCACGTGCCAGGTCGGGGGAGTGGCGCCCCAGCCGCAGTTCGGTGTCGGCCAGGCGCCGGATGGTGGTGCGGTGCGCCTTGTGCAGGGGCAGCAGGTGCTCGGCCATTTTGGCGGTGGAGGGGAAGTCGGGCAGCGCCTGGCCGGACGGCGAAGTCCGCCACAACCGCTGGGCGCGGCGCAGCGCCTGCGCGGCCTCCTCCAGGCGTCCGGCGTGCTGGGCCTGGTCGGCCATCGCCACCAGGACCTGGAACTGGTCGATGTCGGTTTCGTCGCCGGGCCGCCGTTGCAACCGGTACCGTCGCCGCCCAGTGGGGCCGTTCTCCAGGACCAGGCGGCCGGCAGGGATCAGGGTCCGGGTACGGTGCACAAGGTTGCTGAGCGAGGAGGAGTGGTCCTGGCCGTCCTGTTCCCACAGCAGCGACTTCAGATCGTCGGTGGACAGCGCCCAGTCCTGGAAGGCCAGCACGCTGATCAGATGACGGAGTCGGCGGCGCGGCCGGCTCCCCTCCTGGAGGGAGATCGGCGTTCCTCGGCCATCGGTGATCACCAACTCGCCCAGCAGCGAGATCTTCACGATGTCTCCTGACCCCGGGACGCCAGGACAGCGGTTGAGCAGTGCAATAGCGCGCTGTCGGTACGGCAGAACCGCCCCCGCATCACCTACGCGATACCTGCGCGGTGCGCCGGAGGACGGCGGCCGCCGTTCGGCTCCTGCTTTCGCCTGGCTCCCGGTTGGTTGGGTTCAGCGCTCGGGCAGGCGGGAGCGGGCAGCGGAGAAGACGGAAAGGACTGCTGACGCGCTGCGGGTGCTCAGCCGTCGGACCTGGGGCTGAGCGGCACGCAGGAAGGACGCGACCGGCGCGTCGCCGGGGCGCCGGGGCGGAGTGGGTGAGGCCAAGGTGTTTCTCCCTGGCCTCCCTGCTGCACGAGATGATCTTTGCTCGTGGGGCAACCTCTGTCAACACGCCAGTTGCCTGGCCTGGAACCTCACTTCTTGACCGCCAGGCCACTGAACCGCGGAAACCTGTCGGTCATGCCCCGGTGCGGGCTGGGAGTGCCGCTGAACATCTCCCACAGGTCGGTGGTGGGCACCACCCCGGGCGGCTGGAGCTCGAAGTCCTCGGGAATGAGGCTGGCGATCGTGTCCGGATCGCGAGGCGCCATGCCTTCTGGGACCTGGCCGAACATGACCTGGGTCGCGAACCGCACCGGCTCGGGCATGCCGACCTCGCTGGCGCAGGACAAGAACAGGTAGGAGCCCGGCGTCATCTGCTGCCCCAGCCGGCTCAGGTGATGGCGATAGGCGTCGGTGTCGGGGAAGACGCTGAGGTTGTGCTGGTCCAGAACACAGACCGGTCGAGTCCAGTCGATCGGAGCCGTCTGCGTGCCTTCGCGTAGGAAGGAGGGCAGCGTGCCGTGCATGAACTCCACCTTGGGCGTGTCCTGCACCAGTTCCTGGGCGAACCGCACCAGGTGCGGATCGGAGTTGACGTACAGCACGCGAGCGCTGTTGCTGCCTTCGGAGGCCACGGCGTGCACGGCGCGTTCGGAGGGCGGCAAGGCCCCGAACTCCACGAACTGCCGGACTCCTTGCCGCCGGACCAACCGGTCCACCACCAGCATCGCCAGATCGACCGCTTCGAAGGTGATCGTCAAAATCTCCGGCGCCACCAGCTCCAGGAAACCCAGCGCGACCCTGTCGGGCGTGGCGAAGTACTGGGCGACGTGGCTGCTGTGTCCCGGCCAGGCCATGGTGGCCAGCAGGGTGCTCACCCTGGGCGGCGACACCGTGGTGGGGTCTCCCCCGCTGCGGCGTACAGCACGTTCGGCCTCGGGCACCGGGATCGGCGGCAGAGCCAGATCCGCGCTGTGATCGGCGACCCAGTCGCGCAACTCCAGCAGGTCCGGGGGCGGAGTGAGGCCGGCCGCTCGTTTGCGCGCCAGCCCCCGCTCCGCCCAGTCCAACGCCTCGGCCTGCCGCTGCGAGCGGTACAGCGCCATCAGCAGCAACTCCAGCAGCCGATCCCGGTCAGGATGTTCCGTCACCAGTGTCATCAGCTGCTGGCACATCTCGCGATGCTCACCCAACCGCAACCGCACCTCCAGGTACCGTTCCTGCACGCCCAAACGCTCCTCCCGCAGCCCGGCCAGCAGAGCCTGCATGCGATCGGTCCGCGGCGCGCCTTGCGGCAGGCTCACCCAGCTGCCGAGGGCGTGCCGGTACATCAGCGCTGCGGCACCCGGCTCCTGAGCCGAGCGCCGCTTGGCCCACACCACCGCTCTGCGAAACCAGTCCAGGTCCACGATGTCGTCAGCCAGCGGCCGCACCGAATAGGTCACCTCCCTGCCGACCTTGGAGGTGATCACCCGGTCGCTTCCCAATGCCGACCGCAGCGCCGAGACGATGCGGACCACCTGCTTGGAATCGGCAGGCCGATCCTCGTCCTCCCACAGGCACTCGAACAGCGCCTGCTTGGTCAGGCCGCGCTCCTCTAGAAGCAGCACGAACAACGCGAGTTCCTGCAGCGGCTGAAGGGCGACCCGGCGCTCGTCGAAATGCGCGGTCCGGATGCCGTCCAGCAATGTGATGAACATACTCATTCTCCTCGTAGGCGGCCTGCGACCCGATATGCCTACACCACCTGCGACGCCCCACCGGTAGGCGTCGCCGATGTTGGAGCCGCCAAGTGAGGACCTGAGCGGACGAGCAACTTGCGAATGCCTGACTTTGTGGCCGGATCCAGCCACTTCGCTTTCGGGCTCGGGCATGCTCACCTGCGAGCAGACTCCTGCAAGACCTCCTCCGGACCCTGCGAGGACCCTGCGAGGACCAGATGAGGGCTTGACAGAGACACAACCGTCTAACTTGAGGTCGCGATCACGGACTGACCGGAGCAGACGACCATCGGCCTCTCTGCTGCACACCCGGTCAGCCCGGTGCCGACTCCTGCGCCCGCTCCATGGGGAGGCAGATGACACACCCGAGCAACAGGACGCTCCGCGAGGCGAACCGTATGAGCTTAGAAGGGCGGCAAGGGCCGATCTATGCCGTTCGGAACTGTAGATCCTGCTCGCCTCGAAGTCAGCGGTGCGATCAAACGCTGCTTCCGGTGGCCGGCTTCATCACTCCTACCGTCCCGTCAAGGCGGTCAAGGCGTGTGTCTGGCACAGAACCATTTTTCAAAAGAGTCTGGTCGCGAGGCCCTGCTGTAGAACTCGCGCATATGATCCACGGTTTCCAACCATGAGGTCTCTGCGAGGCAGGCGGACGACGGTGCCGTTGGGGACGGGGCGAGAGGGGTTTTGCGAGGATCACTGTTAGCCGCAATGGTCCGGAGAAAGCGGCTACTGGTCGGCTCTGCCGGGGTCGGCTCGCTTCCAGGCCAGGCCGGCCAGGATGCGCATCCCCCGAGGTATGTGCTCCTGTTCGGGACGCCACCTGCCCACGTCGGTCAGTCCCGGCTTCACGAGCCCCATGCCCAAGAACAGGCTCTCGATCTGCTCCATGGTGCGCAGGTGCTGCGCCAGCGGCGCCCCTGGGATGCGCATGTCGATCGCAGGCCGGAGTTCGGGGTCGAGCCCGTCATCGGTGATATGGGTCATCGCCCAGCAGCTGCCATTCGGGAGCGCGGCGACGTACCGGGCGACCATGTCGAGCACGTGCCCGGTTCCCCGGTCGGCGTCGGACGGGCCGATGTACTGCAGGCTGTTGAAGGCCAGCAGCGCGATCGGCTTGGTGAAGTCCAGGTGCCGTCGGGCGGCGGTCAGCACCTGGTCGACGTCCTGCATATCGGCCTGCAGGACCTTGGTGTTGACGCCGTCCACCATGAAAGCGTGGCTGTGGGTCTCCACCAAGGGCGAGATGTCGACGTACAGGACGCGGGGCATGCGGAATGTGACGCGACGCGCCATCTCGTGCACATGAGGTCCGTACTCCTCGGGGAAGCCCGACCCCAGATCCAGGAACTGCTCCACGCCGTTCCTGGCGATCTCCCGCACCATCCGCTCCAAGCAGGCCCGGTTCTCTCTGGGCAGGGCCAAGGAGTCGGTGTTGACCGTGGAGAGGAACTCTTCCAGCCATATGCGCTCGGCCAGGGTGCTGTTGCGGTTGCCCATCAGGATGTCGGTGACTCCAGCGGCTGTGACCTCTCCCCGGACGGGAACGTCGACGGCATCGGAGACGAACTCGACCACGCCTGCCGTGTTCGAGATGAAGTCGGCCGCATGCAGGTGGTCGGTGTCCGGCTCGGCCGGATCAGGATCGGCACGAGTGCCGGGGCCGGACAGGTGGGCGCTGAGAGACAGACCGGCCGGCACGGGAACCGGTTTTCGAGGGGCTTGCCACTGCAGGTCGGCGGCGTTGTGCTGGACCTTGGTGCGCATCTGCTGCAGCAGGGTGCCGGGGGTCGCGCCCAGTTCGGCGTCGAGCACCGCGGCGATCTCGTCGTAAGCGCGCAGCGCCTCGGCGCGACGGCCCAGCCGGTGCAGGGCGAGCATGCGGTGGCTGGCCATCACCTCATTGGTGGGATCGATCAGCAGGTGCCCGGCGATCTGTTCCACCAACCGCGGCGTATGGCGGCCGAGATCGAGCTGGACCGCCACGGACGCTTCAGCCGCTCGCAGCCGCAAGGCCAGCAGCGAGTCGCGCAAGGTCTTCAGCTCGGCGACGTCGGGCAGGTCGGGAAAGGCATCACGGTCGGCGACGCCCTGCCAGGGCTCCAATGCCAGGGCATAGTGCTCGGCCGCCTCCTCCAGCAGCCCTTCATCGCGGGCATCACTGCCCAAGGCCGTCAACTTGACGAAGTCCTCGATGTCGACGACGTCGCCTGGCCGCCGCAGCCGGTAACGCCTTCCCCCGGCGGCGGCGGGTTCGGTGACCAGACGTCCTTCGGGCAGCAGCTTGCGTGCTTTGTGGATCAGGCTGGTCAGTGCACTGGTGCGGTCCTGGTCGTCCTCGGGCCACAGCAGGACTTTGATCTGCTGAGAGGTCGGAGCCCAGTCCCGGCAGGCGAGGACGGCGACCAGGAAGCGAACGCGTCGCTGCCGGCGCTTGCCCTCCTCGAATGCGACGAGGCGGCCTTGGTCGTCTTCGATTTCCAGATCACCGATCAGCGAGAGTTTCACCGTGTCCCTTTTCCTGATCGTGTCGGCTATGTCGAGACAGCAAACCTTGTGGTGTCGATGTCCACAAGTGGAGTCGTGGCGGCCCGGAAGCTGCGCGATCGTTGATGTCGGCTTCGTCGCCCTTGAAAGGTCCGCCCGGGTCGGGTTCTAGGTGACACATCCGGTGACAGTGCCTTTTTAAGGTGAGGCCAATGGTCGACCCTGACCGTCGGTACTGCTCTGCTGCCGCGTGCGCAGCGGCCGAAGTGGATGGCCCCAATGGCTCACGACACCGTCTCCTACCAGTACCGCCTGGGGGCGGTACGAGAAGCGCGGCGGCTTGGAGGTCCATCCCGACTACCGCCACATGCGCCGCCAGTGCCCTGTCGCGGACGGGAACGCCGGGCCAGGGGCGGGTTCGGGTTCGTCGTGGCGGCGCGGTCGGATCAACCGGTGCCCCAACAAGGCTGCGGCGACCTCGGTCCCGGCCCCGGCAAAGCCCTTGTCGCACACGATCGGGCACGGCTCCTCGGCGGGCGGGTGCACATGCAGCAGGTGCAGTGCGTCCTTGCGCTCGTCCAGTTCCTTGGGGTGAGCCAGGCGCGCACACCGTGCCGTCGACGGCGGCGACCAGCATCAGCATGGCGCCCCAGTAGAAGGCGTGATGGAAGGTGTCGTGGCCGTAGCCGGCGATCTCACCCAACCCCGAGCAGTTGACCGTGACCCGGGAGGCGCCGCAGTGCACCAGGGAGCCGTCCATCAGCCGCAGCGTTCGGGCCGGATACGCGGGTGACCGCCGCCGATGCGGGCGATGCGGATGGCGGCCATGACCGCCGCGAACTGCTTGACCACAGGCGGCAGCGGTTCAGCCGCGCCCCCAGGTACGGGCGAGGTTGGAGGTGGACCGGGCGGGCAGCCCTGCGGCCCCGTGCCGTCGGTCAGTCGAGGCGTCCGGACCGGCGGTCGATGTCCTGGCCGTCGAGGACGCCGCCGTCGCAGATGAACCTGCCGTTCTTCAGGGACATCGGGAAGCCCCCTCCGTTGATGCAGTCCTGGATCGTGGGCAACCCGGCGGCGGCCGGCGCTGACGGGACCAGGACCGCCGCGGCCAGTGCGCCGGTAGCGATCATGAGGGTGGTACGCATCGAGCCCTCCTTACGATGAGTGAGAAAAGGTAACGCAGTGAAAGAAGGGTCGGCAGACACCTCGTGGCCCAATCTGTCTTACCGCCACGCCCGATGCAGTCACTGAACGTAATACTTAGTTGCTCTCCGTGTCGGAAATGATGGAGGGACACCCTCATGGAAGGCGAATCGTCATGCGTACTCTGACGGGGGCCCTGCTCGGCGCGATCGTCCTGGCAGGTGCATTGCTCGCCGGCCCCGCCGCCGGCGCCCGGAGCGCGGAGCCGTCCCCCGCTTATCGGTCCCTGCTGATCCTGTCGTGCCCGGAAGGGGCCTACCCGCCTGCCAAGCCCGGTTTCCGGTGCCTGTCGGGCTGGCGGGAGTGGAGAGACTGCCTGCCGGCGGTCGCCGACAGGCAGGGTTACTGCAAGCAGGGTGAGCACGGCATCATCTGGGGATACATCCGCATGTAGGGCCGTCGAAAACGGCCATCGACGGCGGCCAGATCGCTAAGGGAAAGTGTTTCACCGGGTGCGGGCAGGGAGAAGGGCGCCCGCGGTCGGCATGTGAAGACCGATCTGGATGCCCTTCTGATCGCACTCGACGTTCATCTGGACGATCACGTCCTGCCTTCGCGGCGACAGCGGCGGCGTGGCCGGCCTGGTTGCTGACCGATGCCGAACTGGTCTGCGCGGCCATCGCCCAGGTGCATTGGGATGCGATGCCGAGCACCGGTGGCTGAGTCTGGTCCCGGCGCGGACCGGGTACCTGTTCCATGCCTGCCCGGCCTGTCCGAATACAACCGGCAGTTGCGCGAGGCCGGACACCTGGTAGTCACCGCCTTTGGCGGCGGCGATATAGGGGATGTCCCAGGTCCATCGAGGATCGGTGCACCTGCTGAAGTGCAGCTCGTCATCCCGGTCTAGACGAACAGTTGCCGCAGCAGCGGCTCGGCGTAGGCGGCGTCAAGCAGTTCTACAGGGTCCCGGCCATCGGCGCGCACGGTCCGCCAGGCGGCTCGACGCTCTCGTGGTCCGGGGCTTCCCGCGTGAGGCCATCATCGCTGGACGGCGGCTTCCAGGGCGAGGGCGTTCGTCTCTCCGGGCGGTTCGTCGAGCACGTGAAGCCGCTTCGGCCGGGCACGCCGGGGATCGGTCAGGATCGAAGAAGCGCTGATCTCCGGTCCGTACATAGCGTGATCCCCATAGCGCCAGAGGGGAGCCGTCAGGCCCCCGCGCTGATGCGGCCGCCGGAACCGGCTCGTGGACCCACACCTGCCGGCCGGGCGGCGTGCACGGCTCAAGCACAGGGAGACAAGTCATGAAAGCGCACGTGAGCTCGATCCTCCTCGGCGTCCGGGACATGGAGGCCGCCAAGCGGTTCTACACCGAGGGGCTCGGCTGGAAGGTCAAGGACGACTACGGCGTCTCGGTCTTCTTCGAGTCGGACGGGGCCTCGCCGGTCGGCTTCTACGGCCGCGAGGGCCTGGCCGACCAGGTGGGCACGAGCCCGGAGGGCAGCGGCTTCAGCGGACTGGTCCTCACCTACGTCGTCCGCAGCGAGGCTCGGGTCGACGAGATCATGGCGCAGGCCGAGAAGGCCGGGGCGACCGTCCTCAAGCCCGCCGGCGCCCTGCCGTGGGGCGGGTACGGCGGCTCTTTCGCAGACCCGGAAGGCTACATCTGGAGCCTCGGCTACAGCGCCCAGGGAGAGGACCAGCCTTACGCGGAGTGACCTGCGGGACGGGGGAGGCGGACACGGCCGGACGCAGGCGCGTGACCGGCACCGACCGGTAGGTCGGCGTGCCGCCTCTCCGTTCCGATGTGGCGGTGAACCTTGGTGGCCCTGTGCCCCCGGTGAAAGCGGCCTTGGGCCCTTCGAGGCAACACGCCGATGAGTGACTGTAGGTAATCGCTTCGCTTCACCGTGTGCGCTAGGTTGGGGCCGTCACCATGCTTTGGCCGGTGGCGTCAGCATCGCCGCGTCGCTCCCCGGCCTCGCGGCAACCGATCGGGATTCCGCTCGTTCGCCTCGGGTCGGTGTCGCCTCCCGGACCCGATCGACGCAGCGGACGTCGCTCGCTTCGCCGCCTCAACCGCCAAGGAGAAGGACAGCCATGCCGATGGCATTCCCCAGCGGGCGCTGGTCCAAGCGGACCATCACCGTCGTGACCACGCTCGCGGCGGCCGCGGCGGGCGCCGGAGCCGCCGCGGCGATGGTCGGCGCGTTCGGGGAGGAGAAGGCCGCGGCGCCGAAGCGAGCCGCGGTCCGCCACTTCGAGTCGTTCGCGATCACCAACGTCGCGTCCGGGTCCTGTGTGGGCGTCGCCGCCGACGGCAAGTCCCAGGGCCGCGCCTCCGCTCCGCGCCAGCCGCTGCGGCTCGCGGCCTGCAACGGGAGCCAGAACCAACGCTGGACCGCTGGCAAGGACGGCAAGACGCTGCAGAACCTGGCCTTCCCCGGGCAGTGCGCCGCCGCCGTCGCGCAGCGCAAGAACGAGTGGACCGTCGCCATGAGCCCCTGCAAGGGGAACGACGTCCACCAGCATTGGCGCGTGTGGAACCACTACGCGGTCGACGGCAGCGCCCACATCCTGGAGCCCGGGCGTTCGAACAGGGCTTGGGAGATCGGCGATGCCAACGGTCCGGTCCACCTGAAGAAGGTCGCCAAGCAGTCCGGTAAGCAGCAGTGGAAGTTCGGCCAGGCCTCCTGAGGGGGACCAAGCCGGCGTTCTCGTGATGCCGTGCTGAACTGGCGGTGTCACCGACGACATCTCGCGCGTGCGCGAACCGTCCCCTCCGGCGATCACATGGTCAGTCGCTGCGCAGCGCCTCAAGCAGCTTCCCCAGTGCCCCTCTCGTCTGGGCCAGGTCTCCGGGATCGGAAGAGGACGCCAGCCATAGCGCCGCCTCGTTCATCGCGCCCGACAGCAGGTGGACCAGTGGCGCGACCGGCTGCGGCGGGATGACGCCCGCCTCGATGAGGCCCGACAGCGAGTCGGCGAGGTGGCGGGCCGAGGCGGCCTCGTCCATCGCGCGCCACTCGCTCCAGCCCAGCACGGCGGGCCCGTCGACGAGCATGATGCGCTGGATGTCAGGATCGGTCGCCGCGGTGAGGAACTCCTGGCAGCCGGTGGTGAACTGGTCCCAGGGGTCCTCCCGGGCGTCGGCGGCCGCGGCCACGCGCCGCCCCACCTCCTGCTGCAACTCCTCCAGGACGGCGCCGAACAGGTCGGACTTGCCGGTGAAGTGGTGGTACAGCGCCCCCTTGGTCACTCCCGCCGCCTGGACGATCTCCGCCAGGCCCACCGCGCCGTAGCCGCGCTCGGCGAACAGCCGCCTGCCCTCCCGCAGCAGCGTCCGCCTGGTCTGCTCGCGCTGCTGCGCCCGGATGCCGTGCTGGGCCATCGCACTCCTTGTTGACATACCGATGGTACGTGAATACGGTCGCTCGCATACCGATGGTACGCGAAAGGGGTCCGACCATGAAGCTGACCAGTTTCTATCCCGTGATCGGCACGGCCCGGCTGAAGGAGTCCCACGACTTCTACACCCGGCTGCTGGGCTTCGAGACGACGTTCGAGGCCGACTGGTACGTCAGCCTGCGGCGGCCGGAGGAGCCCGGCTACGAGCTCGCCCTCCTCGACCACACCCACCCGACGGTCCCGGAGGGCTATCGCGTCCCCGCCCAGGGCCTGCTGCTCAACTTCGAGGTGGAGGACGTGGACGCGGAATGGGACCGGCTGGTCACCCGCGAGGGGCTGCGTCCCGTGCTCGAACTGCGCAGCGAGGACTTCGGGCAGAGGCACTTCATCGTGCCCGACCCCAGCGGCGTCCTGATCGATGTCATCACGCCGATCGAACCCACCGGGGCGTACGCCGAGCAGTACGTCACCGACTGACAGCCGGAACGGGGCAGCGGGCGGAGCGGCCGATCCCAGAGTCGTGATCGCGCAGGTGGCGGGGTCATGCAGGACTACGAACGCACCGGCCGCCGGACGCGTCCCGCGAGCGCGAGCCGAGACCGCTCCGGTCGACGACCGGTCTGACGGCTCCCGCACCCAGGGCCGAGTCGTCGATGAGCCGATCGAAGCCATCTCACGTCACCATTCCGCCAAGGTCCGGCGGCAGGCGACGACCGCCGGACTTCCAGGCGGCCGTCGCCTCCGTCAGGCCGCGGTGGTTTCGTTGGGAGCGTGCGGCAACTGCTCGGCGACCTTGTAGACGAACGCGCCCTCATCGGTCGAGGAACCAGAGGCGTGCGGCGGCGTCCCGGGCGACCAGGAACCCCGCGATCGCCAGCAGCCACCCGACGGCACCGGCGCCCTTGTCGGAGATCCAGGCGTTGAGCCGACGCAGCACCGGCTCGGCCCTGGACGCGACGGTGGTCCGGGCGACGAGCAGCGCACCGGCGGGAAGCACCATGACCAGGCAGTATGCGGCCAGCAGCCCCGCAGCGGCGGCGGTGCCCAGGTCGGAGGCGGACAGCATGGCGATCGCCCCCAGATAGGGGAGCATCGTGGCGACCTCGACCAGTCCCACCGACAGCGCGAGGCCGACCGGCCAGCCGGCCGAGGACGAACCCGCCGTGACGCGTTCCCGCCACCGGGAAATCCCGCCGCGGTGCTTCCGTCGTTTGGGGTCGAAACGAAAGCTCAAGGCGAACAGGCCCACACCGACAGCGAGCTGGCCCCACAGAACGGCACGTCCGTCCCCCGCCCGGCCGAGCGCCTCCACAGCCGAACCGGCACCGCTGACGACGAGCAGGCCCACGGCGAAGTAGAAGGCGGCGAGGACCCCCAGGTAGATCAGGACACGCCCGGCCTGGATGCGTCCAGGAGCCAGCAGCAGCCACACGGGGATGAACAGCGTGCCGACGCCGGTGCCGTCCAGCAGGGCGAGCCCGGCCAGCGACAGCAGCAGGGCGGCGCTCATCCGGAACCGCCTCTCCGGTCGCCGTCACCGGTGAAGACCCGGTCGAGATAGCGGTCGAGCAGGTCGCGGACCTGCCGGTCGGTGATGAGCTCCGGCTCGACGGCGCGTTGGACGGCCAGCCCGTCGGCGAACGCCGCCAGCGCCCGCGCCTCGGCCGGCGGGTCGAGGGCGCGGTCCACCTGGCCGCATTGTTGTGCCGCCTCCAAAGCCAGGCGGCAGTGACGGCGGATCTCCTCGGCTCCGGCAACGTGAACTCGCCGCAACTCGGGCTGGAAGGCCGCCCGTGCCAGGAACGCCAGCCAGACCCGCCCTTCGCCGGCGCGCTCATTGCCGGCACCGGCGATGACGCACATGGTGTGCAGCAACCGTTCCTTGATGTCGGCTTCACCGGCGACCTGCAACGCGGCGGTGACGCGCGCCCTAAGCAGTTCCCCCAGGTGCTCGGCGGCGAACAGCAGCAACTCGTCTTTGCTGCGGAAGTAGGTCTGCACCAACCCGGTGGAGGAGTCCAGCTCCCGGGCGATGCGCGGGATGCTCGCCGCCTCCAGCCCTTCGGCCTCCACCACCTGGAGCAGTGCTTCGGCCACCTGCCGGCGGCGTTGGACGGGGTCCGCATATCGTGGCACGACGTAATATTAAGGTCTTAATGTTACGAAGGGCAACGGTCGCCGATGGACGGCCTTGAGCCTGCTGCGACTCCAGGACCGGAGACGAGGGCGTACGGCGACCGCCTTCCGAGAGCATGGGCCCTCCGGTCGTGCACCGGAGGGCCCGTGCGGTTCAGCCCTTGTACTTGAGCTTCCCGGTGGCGGTGCGAATCGCCTTGTCAGCGAAGGACACCGCGTCCTTGGCCGGGTTGACGCCCTGCGCCACCAGAACGCGGTCGTCGGCGGTGGTGCCGGGGACGGCGGCGTTCAGGAACGCCTGGGCGTTGCGGTAGGTCTGCTGGCCGGCGTTCTTGGCCGACCATCCGGCGTACAGCGCCTTCAGGGCCGCATCCTTGGTGCGGGCACGGTCCGCCACGGTCTTGGCCTTCTGCGCATCGGCCTTGGCCTTCAGGGCCGCGGCCTTGATCTGCTTGGCCTGCTCGGCAGGGGTCTGCACGGTCTTGCGCAGAGCGACGTCCATGGCCTGGCCCGCGACGGTGACCGCGTCCTTGGCAGGGGTGATGCCCTGCACGACTAGGACGCGGTCGTCGGTGGTGGTGCCGGGGACGCTGGCGTTGAGGAACGCCTGCAGGTCGCGACCTGCCTGCTCGCCGGCCTTCTTGGCCGACGACGCGGCGGTCAGAGCGTCCAGCGCGGCGGTTTTGGTGCGTGCGGCGTCCGCCGCGGTCTTGGCCTTCTGCGCATCGCTCTTGGCCTTCAGGGCCGCGGCGTTGAGCCGCTTGGCCTGCTCCGCCGCAGATTCTGACGGGCTCTGGGCCGCGGCCACCGGACGGGCGGGATTCGCGGCGATCGCCGGGGAGGTGGTCAGCAGCAGTGCGGCGCCCATGAGGGAGACCCCAGAGGCGAGCACGATCTTCTTCTTCAATGTTCTCCTTAGCGGCGGCAGGCTGAGCAGCGCTCCGAGGGGGACGCGAAGCCTGCCGCTCCGCGCCGAGCGATCACCAAAGGTAGGTGACCTGGGACGATGGAATATCCGGCCGGGTGCGCGGCCACGGATGGCGGCGGGCCGATCGAAGAGAGCCCTGAAGGTCGGCACCCGCTGGAGAGGCCAGTGCGGAATCGTCGGCCGGATGAACCGGGCATTGCCGGAGGTCCGGCTCGCCAGCTCCGTTGAGCCCTCCGCCGCAACGGGTCAATACGAGCTCTGGCGTGACGCGTTCGGCCGTCGCTGATCAAGATTTTCTGGAGCCGTACGCCGGGTTCATCCGTCCAACGCCAGGAGCGATCGAGATCGAAGACGAGGACGCCTGATGCTCTAACCGCACCTCGGGGCCGCGAGGCCGGACGAGTTCTGGCCCTGTCATACCGCCGAGCACGGCCGCCGAGGTGCGGGGATACCTCTCCAGCCGGTGATCCGGCCCGCCGGGCGCGAGAAAGATCAGAGACCGCGTGAACTTTCCCCGCCTTCCAGACATCCAGACGCCCCGTCCGGACGCCGGGTTCGGCGCGCACCGGGTCGGATTGATCACGTCACCGAGCGCCAACTCCGCCGGGCCGGGCCCGCATCTCACCCCGTACAGCGTGATCAACAAGATCGCGCACCGAGGACGGGAGCGAGAGACCATGCGCAAGATCATGATCACCGGGGTGGCGGCGGCGCTGGCGTTCGGCCTGACCGCCTGCGGCGGCAGCGGCGACGACAAGGCCGCGGCGCCGCCGCCCACCGACTCCGCGCCCGCGCCGAGCGGCACCGCCTCCCCCGACGCGATTCCCTCGGCCTCCGCGCCGGGCGGCGCCTCCGCCCCCAGCGGCTCCGGCGCTCCGGTCGCCCCGGCCGAGCAGCCCGGCCCCTCCGCGAATCCGGCCGGCAAGCAGGTCAAGGCGGCGACCGGGCGGCTGCGCTACCTGGCGCCGGGCAAGTTCATCGTCGGCAACGTCTCCTTCTTCACCTCCGACGACACCGTCCTGTACGTCGCCGGGAGCACGTGCCCCGACGGCAGCACCCCGCCCGACGTCAGCAAGTGCTCCATCACCGGAATCGAAGACTGGGCCAAGGCCGCCCCGCACAACGTCACCGTGCGCTTCTCCGGCCAGACCGCCACCCTCATCCGCGAGACCCAGTAACGACCGGTGGCCCGGCCGACCCTTGCGGGCGCCACGGCATCCGGTCCGCAGTGCTCTCCCGGGTGGGGCCAGGACTCACGCGAACACCAATCCTGGCCCCACCGCGAAGGGGGCACGTCCGCCGGCTCGGTGGGGTCATGCCGTCAAGGAAGCAGCGCCGGCCCGTCCTGCGCCATGACACCGGACAGCTTCTCCGGATTCACGACGAGGTAGCAGGCGCTGACCGTCCGGTCGGTGACCAGGAGCTGGAAGAACACGATGGGGCGGCCGCCGGCGGTGATGACGAGGGCGGGACCCGCGTTGGCGGTGACCAGCAGGTAGTCGATCGGCGCCTCCGGGCCGACGCCGACGGAGTCCTTGAAACTGGGGCGGAGCCGCATGATGCTCAGCACGAAACGCGCCACCTGCTCGGGACCGGCGATCACGCGGCGGGGCGCGACCGCCTTGCCGCCGCCGTCGGCGACCAGGCGGACGTCGGGGGCCAGCAGCTCCATCAGCCGTTCCATCTCGCCGGTCAGGCAGGCGCCGATGAAGCGGTCGGTCACCTGCCGCCAGGTGGCCGGGTCGACCTCGAAGCGCGGCCGGCGCCGGCGGACGTGCGCGTGCGCTCGCGAAGCCAGCTGGCGGACGGCCGCCTCGCTCCTGCCCATCGCTCCGGCGATCCGGGCATGGGGCCACTGGAAGATCTCGTGCAGTACGAACACCGCCCGCTCCAGCGGCGACAGCGTCTCCAGCACCACCAGCAGCGCCAACGACACCGACTCGTTGCGCAGGACGCCCTCGATGGGGTCGGCGCCTTCGGCGTCGGTCGCGGTGAGCAGCGGTTCGGGCAGCCATTCGCCGACGTAGCTCTCGCGCCTGGCCTGGACGCGGCGGAGCCGGTCGACGGCCAGCCGGGTGGTGACCGTGACCAGGAACGCCTCCGGGTCGGCCACCGAAGCGTCATCGACCTTCGACCACCGCAGCCACGCCTCCTGCACCACGTCCTCTGCGTCACCGACCCGGCCCAGCACCCGGTAGGCCACGCCCATCAGCAGGTTCCGGTGCGCGAGGAAGACCGCTTCGTGCCCGGCGTCCACCGGAACCACCGGTTCGTCGTCACCGAGCGCCATCCGAGACCCCCGCCAAAAGGCCGCCGCCGTCTGTTTGAACGACGAGGATTGTTCCACCCGCCCGTCGTCAGGGGAACACCCGTCCTCGGCCGAATCCCTGACCTCCAAGCGCCGGCCGGCAGGGGACGCGACCGCTGCACTCGCCCGTCGGTCCTCGCCGCTCCGGACCGCAAAGCGACGCCGAGCCCGCGCCCCATGGTGCACGGCCTCGCGGTGTGGCATCCTCCACATGAAGATCAAGCGCTTGGTAGGGACCGATCCCCGGAGGGCCGCCATGGTGAAGATCGTCGAGCACGGCACATGGGATCTCGGACCCGGCGACGAGGCCACGCACGCGCCCGGTCCCGAACTCCTGTGGAACGAGTCCTACTACTTCGACTTCACCGCTCCGGACGGCTCGGTCGCCGGCTACGTCCGGCTCGGCCTGTACCCCAACTGGGGGAGGGCCTGGTACTGGGCGTGCCTGGTCGGCCCAGGGCGCCCGCTGGTGCTGGTGGCCGACAACCACGCGCCGTTGCCCGAGCCCGGCGGCACCACCGTGCGGACGGACGCGTTCGGCGCCGCGCAGGAGATCATCGCGCCCTTCGAGACCGCGCGCGTCACTTTGGACGGCACCGCGGCGGTGCTGCCCGACCCGTCCGCCGCCTACGGCGACACCGGCACGGCCCCCACCACCCGGCTGGCCTTCGACCTGGAGTGGAACACCGTCGGCGGGATCTACCCCTACAAGGACCTGCCGCGCTACGAGATCCCGTGCACGGTCTCGGGAACGGTCCGGGTGGGCGACGAGACGATCACCGTCGCCGGACACGGCGAGCGCGACCACAGCTGGGGCGAGCGCGACTGGTGGAAGGTGTCCTGGCTGTGGAGCTCCGGCAGGCTCGACGACGGCACCGCCTTCCACTGCATGCAGGCCAACATCGGCTTCCCGATCCCCTGGCCCGCCTTCGCCGTCCCGGAATCGGGCGAGATGAGCCACCTCGACGGCTTCACCGCCGAGACCTCGTTCGCGCCCGACGACTTTCCGGCCGCGTCCGACCTGCGGCTGCCGGGAGCGCCGATGACCGCGACTCCGCTGGCGTTCGCGCCCGTCGCGGTGACCTCTCCCGACGGCGAGCAGGCGCGCTTCCCGCGCGCCCTGTGCCGCTTCGACACCGAGGACGGCCGCACCGGCCACGGCTGGACCGAGTGGCACCAGCCGCCGGGCTGGCGCGACCACGGCTGGTCCCATCTGGGCGACCCGGCGGGCCAGGGCAGCCCCGCGTGACCGGCACGCCCCCGGCGTCCGGGGGAGCGGACCTGACGGCCGAATGGCTGACCGCCGCGCTCGCCGGTACGACGGTGACGGCCGTGGCGGTCAGCCCGGTCGGCACCGGGCAGGTCTCCGACAGCTTCCGCCTGCGGCTGTCCTACGACGGCCCCACCGCGCTGCCCGCCACGATGATCGCCAAAGTGCCCGCCGCCGACCCGGCCAGCCGGAACGCCGCCCGCACCATCCGCACCTACGAGGTCGAGGCGAACTTCTACGCCGCCCTCGCGGCCGGGCTCGACGTCAACGTCCCCGCCTGCCACTTCACGGCCTACGACGCCGAGCGCGACGACTACACCGTTCTGCTGGCCGACCTGGCGCCCGCCGCGCCCGGCGACCAGCTCGCCGGCCTGACCGCCGACGACGCGGCGGCCGCCGTCGACGAGCTGGCCGCGCTGCACGCCGCGGGCTGGCAAAACCCGTCCCTGGCCGCCTTGCCATGGCTGAACCGGCACGATGCCGACACGGCCGCCTTCACCGCCGCGCTCGTCGCCGGGCTGTACGAGGGGTTCGCCGAGCGCTACGCGCCCCGGCTGGCCCCGGAGACCCTCCCGCTGATCGAGGAGTTCCTTCCGCACCTGGGCTCCTTCCTGGCCGACCGGACCGGCCCGAACACGCTGGTGCACGGCGACTTCCGCGCCGACAACCTGCTGTTCGGCGGGGAGCGTCCGGCCGTCCTGGACTGGCAGACCTGCACCTACGGACCCGGCACGGGCGACCTGGCCTACTTCCTCGGCTCCAGCCTGCCGGTGCGGGTGCGACGCGAGCACGAGGACGCGTTGGTGCGCCGGTACCACGCGGCCCTCGCCTCCCGAGGAGCGGAACAGAGCTGGGCGGACTGCTGGAACGGCTACCGGCTGCACGCCTTCCAGGGCCTGGTCATGGCGGTCGGCGCGGCCATGCTCGTCGAGCGCACCGACCGCGGGGACGAGATGTTCTGCGCGATGACCGACCGCCATGCCCGGCACGCCCTCGACCTGGCCTCCCTGGACCTGCTTTCCTGACCTCTGCACGGCCGGAACAGCCGGCAAGGCGTCACCCGCCGCGGACAAGCCCCCGGCCGCAGCGATCAGTACGGCGAGATGTCGGTCTCCACGGGGCGGCCGGCTCGCTGGTGAAGCCGGCGGACGGCCTCGCGCCAGCGCCCGACCAGCAGATCGGGCTTGCCCACGGCGGGATCGAACACGATGCACGCCCTGACCTGGCGCCGGTACTGGAGCAGCGCGATCATCATCGCCTGGCCGGGAGGCAGGGGAGGGAAGCCGTACACCGCGTGGACCGGCGCGCCGTCGACGGCCAGGTCCCGGATGCGGACGGTCGTCACGATCAAGGCGACGTAGCGCGAATCGGCGGACCGCAGGTACATCGTCCGGGTCAGCGAGCGGGGCAGCCGCGGGACCAGGACCCGGTACATCTCGCGGTGCCGGTGCAGCCGCTCGGCCCCGGTCTGCGCGACGATCTGCCGCAGCTGCCGCTCGGGGAAAGGCTCGTGGCAGGGCAGGTCCACGCTGAGCACGCCGACCTGGTTGCCCAAGGCGCCTCCGCCGCCGCGGGCCCGCAGGTCCAGCGGGACGGCGATCCGCAGCCCTCTGCCGGCACGTCCGACCGACCGGCCCCAAGGACCCGGACGCCACTCGCGCAGCGCCATCGTCAGGGCCGCCAGGCACGCGTGGTTGCGGGTGGCGCCGGTCTCCTGGGCGATGTCGCGTAATGCCGCATGGTCGAGATCGCAGCTCAGTACCCGGCGCTGCCCGGTCAGCGGCCGGTCGGCGGGGTCCCAGCGGGTCGTGCGCCGTACGGGTACGGCCATGTCGGTGGGCGCGGGCCAGCGCCACGGGCGGATCTCGGCACGGGTCTCCAGGCGGGACGGTGCGGGCAGCGTTCGTGAGCCGAACAAGGTCTCCACGGTCGCGGCGACGGCCATGCCGTCCTGGAAGGCGTGGTGAGCGGCGTAGCAGAGCGCGAACTCCGGCTCGGCGGCCTCGTCGTCAGGAGCGGGGTGATGGCCGCGCAGCAGGACCAGGCGCCACAGGGGCCGGTCCGGTGGCAGAGGCTCGTCGATCACGGCCAGCGCCTCGGCGACGACGTCGGCTCCGGGAGCGAGGCGGCGCTCGGCTATGTGCGTCTCGGGACGGAAGGCGGGATCGGACTCCCAGCGCCGCTGGTCGTCACTGAGCCGGTAGCCCAGCACAGGCGCGCGGTGCGCCCGTTCGGAGACCAGCGCCTGCAACCGTTCCAAGCTCAGCGGGGCGCCCTTGACCAGCATGACCACGCCTATGTGCAGATGGGAGCGCTTGGCCGACCGCTCGGACAACTCCAGCAGGACGCGATCCACCACGCTGGTCGGGACCGCCTTTACGGGGCTTGGCACAGTTCACCTCCGGCCTGGTGGCGAGACGGGCCGCTGAGTTGGGAGCACCGTGGTCGCCTTGTGTCGGTCCTGGTCGCGTCGCCGGTCGCCGGGCGATGGTGTGGTGCCGCTTCGGACGGCCGGTCGGCGCGGGTGGCGGCTGCGGCGAACGCCCAGGAGGTGTTCCTCTTGGCGCGGCTCCTTTGCAGTGGGCGCTCTTGGGGCGCATGAACCGTCCTCATTGCCACTACTTCGCGAAGCGGATCAGTTGCTTAAAGCGGCAAGTCGAGGTAGACGGTATGCCGTCGATTTACCCCAAGGCAATATCGGACTGTTCCGGGCGGCGATCACACGGCTTTGGGAGAAGGGATGATCTCGTATCGTCCCTGCTCAGGAGTGGGTTCTCATATTTCCATGGCTTGAGGGCGGGAACCTTGTCACCATCCTTTCGGATGGCCTGCTCGATGATTTCGGCACGTGCGATCCGCTGCGGCGGAGAGGGATGAAGATAGGCGGTGATTTCCTGATAAAGGTTCTTCTGGCGTGTCTTTTGAGAGTGGAAGTAAATTTGGCGACAAGTCACTTAAGGCTTGAAGTCGGTGAATTTCCACGCTCGGCGGGGTCGCCCTCGTCGCCTCAGTTGATCTGTGTGGACGAGCCGCGTCCGATGCTGCGCCGCAGAAGTTCGCGAGGTGTCAGAACGACCCCGGATGCCTTCGCCGTCCCGGTCAGCGGAAGGAAAAGCGTTCGGCGGCTTCGGCGGGAGTGATCCCTTGTCGGCGCCCGGGGACGTCATGGACGGCTGCAGCGCCTTCCGAGCGCAGTTGGTCGGGGCCGGCGTCCCGAACCATGGCCGCGGCGTAGGCGCGGACCTCCTCGGCAGTGACATCCGGGCGTCCGCGTTCGCCGTGCTGCTGCAAGAGGTCGGTCATGTCGGAGGTGAATCGCAGCATCGTCACCGGAGCGTTGAAACGCCTGGCGATGGCGAGGAGTCGCGCGCGGGCCTGCGGGGTGACATTCGTCGATTCGGCGATCGCGCTTCGTCCGGCGGCGAGCCTGGCGACGATCCTGCGGTCGCGTTCTTCGAAGACGCGCGCGTCCATCGCGTCGGAGTCCGCTCCGGCGGCCGGGACCCCGAAAAGCTCCGCGCGGATTTCGTCGCTGGACACTACGGTCTCGGCGTCGATCTGCCGCCGCTCGATCAGCGCCCGAACGAAACTGGTCTTGCCTGAGGCCGGTGGCCCGACCAGTACGACGAGTCCCGCAGGCACCTGGATCAGCCCGTCGGCGGCGGCCGGGGGAGCGTCGGTCACCGTGCGGGACCGGTAGAGGCAGAGGCCGCAGATGCGGTCTGGGATCCGCTCGGGTGAGCTGGAGAGAAGTCCGGTAGGCAGGGGGCCATTTCCGTTCTTTCCGTTGTCGGTGAGGTGGAGCGCGAAGCCCGGATGAGCAGGACGGCGGTGAACTGGGCCAGTGTTCCTTGATGTGTGCGTCCAGACCAGGGCGCAGACGGTGCCGCACCGGACCTCCCAGGGTGACTCTGCCCTTGCGGGGGCGAGCCGCGTCACGTCCGTGCGGTGAAGGCGCCGGGGAAACAGTGGGGAAACAGCGCACCCTCTAAATCTGGTTCCCGAACGTTGCGGCGCCGGAAGTTCCTCGCATGGCTCTCGCCTTGCGCTACCGGCGCGTTCGCAGGAAAGGAACCCCTGGGATGTGGATGACTGCTCGAAAGAAAGTCAGCTGGGGATGCGCCGTGCTGGCCCTGACCGCCGCGCTGCCGGGCACTACGGCGGCCGCAGGCGCCGCGACCCGGAGCGCCGACCGGCCGAAGATCGCCAGCGTGCAGCAGGCACTGGAGAAGGTGGCCAGGACGCCGGGCGTGGTGGGCGTCATCGGTGAGGTCTACTACGACGGCAAGCGCATCGGCAAGGGCTCGGCCGGTTCGCGCCTGCTCAACGGCAAGGGCGGCAGGATTCCCTCCGACGCCCGGTACCGGATCGGCTCGCAGACCAAGCAGATGACCGCCACCATCGTGCTGCAGCTGGTCAAGGAGGGCAGGCTGCGTCTGGACGACAAACTCAGCGAGGTCCTGCCGGACGTGGCCCGGCAGGACCTGGTCGAGCGCGCGTCCGAGATCACCGTGCGCCACCTCATCGACCTGACCAGCGGCATCCCCGACCACCTCCCGGCCGACCCGTTCGACTTCACCACCCGCTACACCCCCGTCCAGCTGCTGCAGATCTCCCGGAGCAAGCAGCGGCCGGTCGAGATCGGGACGTGGAACTACTCCAACACCAACTACGTGCTGCTCGGCATGATCATTGAGAGGCTGACCGGTCACGGCCTGGCCGCCGAGTTCGACCGGCGCCTTTTCACCCCGCTGAAGATGACCGACAGCTACCTGCCGACCAGGCCGCCGCAGGGCATCCGGGGCCCGCACGGGCACGGCTACTGGGCTGATGAGACCGGCAAGCTGCACGACGTCGACCGGTTCAACGCCAGCACCCTGCTCGGCGCCGGCGGTGTGATCTCCACCGCGCGTGACGTCAGCCGGTTCCAAGAGGCGTTCCAGCAGGGCAGGCTCCTGCCCGAGGACCTGCGGAAGGTCATCACCGACCCGCCGCCCGGCCAGGCCCCGCTGCCGCCCGGCGGACCCTGCGCTAGCAACCCCGAACTGGTGCCCGGGCGCGCGGGAGCCGCTCCCGGCTTCACCGCCGTCACCTTCACCTCCTCCGACGGCCGCCTCCAGTACGCGACTTCCGTAACGGTGGCCGGCCGCGAGAAGCAGTGGCAGGACGCCCAGCGGGCCGTGTCGGCGTCCGTCAAGGAGGTGTTCTGCCCGACGAAGTAAGCAGGCGTTCCAGAGTTCCGGCCCCGAGTGTTCGCTTGGGCCGGGACTCTGGCCCGGCTTCCCACGCCGGGCAGCCAGATCACTGCCGCCCCGGCCGGTTCGACATCGACGCACCACCAACAACGGCTGGCCGGCCACCCCGGCCGGACGGTGCACCGGACTCCGCCGCACGTTTCCTGGCTCAACCAGGGAACAGAAGGCGGTCAGCTTGACGAGCGCTCCGCCATGAACGATCAGCCCGTACTCATGGAACCGCTCCCTGTGGCGTCGCGGCTGAGGCCAACCGTTTGCACACATCATGGCCGAGCGCCTGGCCCGATCGAGTCGAATTCAGCTCGCGGGACCGGTCGGGGTCTCCTGCTCCTGTGCCCAGGCGTCGGCCCATTCGTTCAGCGGGGCGAGAGCCTGGCGCAGGGACGCGCCCATGGGCGTCAGGCGATAGCCCTCGGGCGAGCCGACGATCAGGCCGCTGGCGGTGAGTTCGGCGAGCCGCTGGTACAGGACGCTGGAGGACAGGCCGTCGCAGTGGGCGAGGAGGGCGCGCGCGCCGACGGGGCCGTCCCGCAGTTCCCAGATGATGCGCAGCGCCCACCGGCGTCCGAGCAGGTCCATGGCGGCCATGAGCGGACGGCCCGTGATCGAGCCGCGCACCGGCCGGCCGGGACGGGGTGTCGGCATGGCTCCTCCTGGCGTTTCGGTAAACGAAACGCTAGCATCCGGAAGTGTTTCTATTTCCGAAACGCCAGGAGGGCGGATGCCGAGGATCGTTCCGCTGGAACCGCCGTACACCGAGCAGGTCGAGGCCCGGCTGGAGAGGATGATGCCCGCGGGCGTCCCGCCGATCGGCTTGTTCCGGGTCCTCACCCGCAACCTGCCCATGGCGGACGCGATGCACGGATGGGGCCGGTACGAGCTCGGCCGGCAGTTGACGCTGACGATGCGGGAGCGGGAGATCGTCATCGACCGGACGTGCGCGCGTTGCGGCTGCGAGTACGAATGGGGCGTGCACGTGATGATGTACGCCCGGCGGGTCGAGCTCACGCCCGATCAGCTGACCTCGCTGGTCCACGGCGGGCCGCACGATCCGTGCTGGACCTCCGAGCGGGAGCGGCTGCTCATCGGCGCCGTCGACGCATTGCACGGGACCGCCGACATCGACGACGCTCTGTGGGAGCGGCTCGCGTCGGTCTACGACGAGGGGCAACTGCTCGATCTGCTCCTGCTGTGCGGCTGGTACCACGCGATCAGCTTCACCGCCACGGCGACGCGAGTGCCGCGCGAACCCGGCGCTCCCCGCTTCGCCGACGTACTCCCGGGCGCCTGATGAGCCCGCGCGACTTGCCGGTCCCGATCGTTCATATCGGCCTGCGCGACGACCATGGCAGCAGTCCTTCGCCGTTGTGAACGAGAAGCGCCTTGGTCAAGGCCGAACGCCGTAACGTGTCGGAGCCTCGCACGCGACCTTGGCCGGCCCGCCCCACGCACCTCGTCAGGCGTCCCGGGCGGCGGTGCCGTAAGCGAGGTCACCGGTGCGCTGGTAGACGCTGTAGACCACACCTGTCGGAACCGTCCCCTCGGCATATGACCAGCCCCTGCCAAAGCGTCGGCACATACGGAGACCTCCCGCACCGGAACTCCGACGGGTTCGGCTGCGGCGTCGGCGTCCACGAAGCCCGGTGGGCCGTCCGAGGTGTTCGCGGTCACTTGATCCAGCCGGGCTTCACCAGTCCGAGTTCGTAGGCGGTCATGACCAGGTGCGCCCGGTCGTGCACCCCGAAGCGCGCCATGATGTGCCGCAGGTGGGTCTTGACGGTGGACGCGGTGATGACCAGCCGGTCGGCGACCTGGTCGATGGCCAGGCCCGCGACGACGAGCTTCAGCACGTCCCACTGCCGCTGGGTGAGTTCGGCGGCGGCGCCGTGCGACTGCGGCGGGGCGATGAGGTGCCCGCGCAGCGCGTCGATGACGGTGCGGGTCGCCTGCGGGGACAGCAGGGCGTCCCCTGCGGCGACCGCGTGGATCGCCTCGACCAGCTGTGCGGGCTCGGTGTCGCATCCCATGACCGCGTCGGCCCCGGCGTCCAGGGCCGCGAAGATCGCTTCGCTCAGCACGCATCGCGGGCGTGCACGGCAGCCGCTTCCGCCGCCCGGGTCGGCGCAGCAGACCAGCACCGTCCGGACACGGTGCCCGGCTGATGCGGCGGGGCCGCTCAGCCGCCGCACGATCTCCAGCACACCGTCGATCCAGGGGTCGTCGGTGGCGATGACCACGACGTCCATGTCGCCGACGGCCGCGAGGGCGCTCGCCTCGTCGGTGGCCGCGACGACTTCGATGCCGTCCCGCCGCTCCAGGAGCGACCGCAGCGCGGTACGGATCAGGGAGCGGTCGTCGAGCACCATCACCCGCACGGGCCGTCCCGGGGCGATGCCGGTTTCCAGGTCCGCCAGGCTCATGCCCGCCGCCACATCGAGTATCGCCGCCGGTAGCGGCGCTGCCCTCCGGCAGCGAGCAGGAGCCGGATCGATGGTGGCATCTCGTCGCACACGACCGACTGTGCGTGCGGGTCGCCGGTGGCTTCGGCGACGTCCGCGAGCCAGCGCCAGTAACCGGTGGCGTTTCCGATGTTGCCGAGCAGTCGGCGGGTCTCGTTGCCCAAGGTGAGCCAGTCGCGCACGTTCAGATGCCGGACCATCAACGGCACTTGGTGGTGCTGACCGCTCAGATGCGCGTCGACGGCGGCCGAGAGGGCTCGGGCGTTGACGGTGAGGCGGTCGATGTGGCGGTAGTGCACGGCGGCGTCGACCCGTTCGATGAGGGGATCGAGGTTGGCGCGTTCAGCCGCCAAGCGGTGCAGTGCTTCGACGATGTGGGCGTCGGTGCCCGGCTGGTCGCCGCCGATGCGGTCCTGGAGCGACGGCCACAGGACGGTGGCTTGCACCGCCAGGTGCGTCGTGAGGTGGCGGTGCAACTGCTCCCATCCGGTTTCGATGGGGCTCAGGCTTCGGGTCACGTCGTGCGCGGCCCGTTCGGCGCTGCCGACAAGCCTCACCAGATCGGCGGACAGGCCGTTGTGGACGAGCCTCATGAGCGTCATGCCGGGCGGCTCGGCGGCCTGGGGCGTGTACGAGCGGGACGCTTGGCCCATGTCTCGGCTCATGCCGCACCTTTCCGGGACGAGGACGCCGACTGGTGGCAGGCGGCCGGCGCGCGGTCGGTGATCTGGGCGGAGGGGAAGACGGTGTGCAGGACGAAGGCGACGCGTTCGGCCGCGTCGGTGGCGGAACTCCGTTCACCGTTCCATTCGCCCTCGTAGTGCTCGCGCCGGGTGCGCGCCGAGCCGGGCATATGCAGGTGGATGCGGCTGGCGTCCCCGGTCTCGGCCAGGGAACGCATCGGCCGCCCGGCGAGGTCGATGAGCCGGCGCCGCTCGTTCATGATCGAGCTCAAGCCCGGGGCGAGCCGGACGCCTTCCTGCCCGGATCGGACGGTCATGGTTCTCCGACTTCCCTTCTGCCGCGACGGTGCTCTCAGTGGTAAGACGAGACAGCCCCTCGAAATGTGATACCGGCAGCTCACCCCATCTGTCGATGGACCGTCGTGCCGTGCCGGGGCAGCCCACCGCGCTCGGCGGTGACGCGGAGACCTCGATCACGCAACTCGTGCACGTTGCGATCGCCTACGGCGGTGCCGTCAGCGCGCTCGAACCCGGTCGTTCCGCTCAACGGCACCTCACAATGCAGTGGGCTGCGCCGTCGAACCACCGGAACCACATCGACTGCCGCCAGATGCGCTGGTCGCGGTCGACATCATGAACGGAGGAAGCGATGACCTCGAACGACTCCGAGGTGAGGGCGCTCTTGGAGAACCGGGTCGACGCCGCCCGGGCCAAGGACATCGATCAGCTCATGTCCCATTACTCTCCCGACATCGTTTACTACGATGCCGTTCCGCCGCTGCACTTCACTGGGCACGAGGAAGTGCGGCGCAACTTTGTGCGATGGTTCGACGGGTACGACGGCCCCATCGGTCTGGAAACGCACGACCTGGTACTCACCGCCGGTGCGGACGTTGCGTTCGCGCACATGCTCCATCTGGACTCGGGAACGCGCAAGAACGGGCTCCAGAGCGAGATCTGGGTGCGAACGAGCGTTTGCCTTCGCCGGTCAGGCGGCACGTGGCTGATCACGCACGAGCACGTCTCCATCCCGGTCGATCCGGAGACCTTCCAAGCATGGATGCCGTCGGGCGAGTGAGCACGACCTGATTGCTCATCCGAAAAAGGCGCCTTCCAACGGGGGCGGGCGAGGTCGTTCGAGCGCCCGCCCCCGTCCAGCGCGGCGAGCCGTCCATGGAATTCCAATGCCGGGTCGGCCAAGCATGGCAACGATGGAACGGCTGGTCGGGCACCAAGCCGTCCGCCCGGTGCGAGCCGAGAACGAGCGATTCCAGACCGTCCGCCGTGCCGTTCCGCCGGAATGCCGATCATGGCGTCGGTGGCGGCTGCTACTTTCACGCGCATGCCGAGCAGCTACCTGACATGGGACGACGCGGTCGCTCTTTTCGAAGAGCGCGGGTTGCCGAAGAGCACCTACGAGAACCTGCACGAGGAGGAGTACATCCTGGTCCCCGGTCCGGCGACGGTGACCGGGGAGCTCCCCCTGGACAACCACGATCTGACCCCATGGCGGCACGACACCCCCGACCAGGCCACCGGATACGTCGTGGACGGCGACCTGACAGTGGACGGCAACCTCGTCGACATCGACGACGGAGCCTCCGCGCTGATCGTCCTGGGGAACCTGCGCGCCAAGGACGTCTACCTGGAGGGTGACGCCAAGCTGATCGTCCTGGGCGACGTGACGGTGGACACCTTCGTGGGCGACATGACCGACAAGCTGGTGATGGTGCACGGCGACCTGCGCGCCACCGTGACGGTCTTCTGGAACGAGTTCTGCCCCGACCTGGTCACCGGCGTCCTCCACGGCCGGACCCTCGCCCCGGCCTACCTCGACCTCTCCGCCGCGCCCATCGGCGGCCTCCACGACCCGGCGCCCGACGCCCCTCTCGACGCGCTCGTGGTCCCCGAGCTCTTGCTCACCGGCGCCCCCGGCGAGCGCGACTTCAGCGAAGCCGGCATCTGCGGCGACACCCTCCGCGAACGCGTCCTCAACGGCCTTCCCCTCACCAGAACGCCCTGACCGTCCCCGGACCGAGTTCATCTGAACGAACGGTGGCTGCGGCCCCGGACATGTGGACGTCACTGCTGGCCGCCAGCGCATGCGTGGGCGGCCGACCGGCACCCGCCGAACGGCTCCGACCTCCACGCTCGTCGGCCACCCCTGTCGGGGCAGGTCGGCTGATGGGCCCGCAACGGCCGCCCGGCGATCCGCCAGGCAAGTTCAGACGTCGCATGGCTCAGCAGGGACCCAGGGCAGAAGCCGTTTCCGGCTTGCGGGCAGACGGGCTATGCCGGGTCGTCGGTCTGCCAGGGGTAGTGGAACTGGTCGGGCCTGAGATTCCAGGCGTCGAGCATGGTGATGAGCTCTCCCTCGTTGCCGACGGTCGCGGCTCTGACCGCAACGGCTCCGATGTCGTAATCGAAGCCGTCGATGCGGTCGGCGTCGTACTCCCGATGGTGCAGGCGGAACGCGCGATCACGATCAGCTCGTTTCCAACCCTGCCGATGGGCTTCGGTGTCGGCCGAGGTGGTGACCGGGGCGATGGTGACGAACGCGCGCCGCCCGGAGCCGGACGCAGGGACTTCGGTGACCAGGCGCTGACCGAGCCGCAACGCGTTCAGTTTGTCGGGAGGCCACCGGCGCCCGCTGTCGGCCGGGTGGTTCGGCGTGGCCATAGGGGTTCGTCTCCGCTCGTCGTCTGATGAACATGTCGTTGACAGCAGCCCAAACCGCAAGCGACTAGTCAAAGCGTCTCCGCACGCATATCAGCGGTTTGCCCCACATCCTTGGAAGCGCTCCAAAGGCGTGACCGCCGTGAACAGAGGCGGATGCTCATCCGTGTCCAGAGGCAGCACCGCCGCGGCACGCGCGTGCGTCAACAGGGCGGCCAGCTGTGCATGGTCCTCTTCGTCGCCGATGAAACCGGAGATCTCTCCCGTCTGCTCCTGCCATACGAGTTGAGCCAGCCCCTCTTCCTGGAGCGCGCGATGGACCGTATCCAGATCCGTGGACAGACCCGGCCACACTCTTAGCTGGGCATGCGGGCCGAGCCCGGCGCGCACCTGATCGAGATCGCGATGAGTGAGGCGGTGCCAGCGGAAGAAACCTCCAACGGGTTGCTCTTCCAGCAGGAGCGCCCCTTGGTGGGGAATGCTCGCTGACACCTCATCCCAGAAGCCCTCGTCGGCAAGAGGCGGAGGTTCCGGTTCGGGACCGGGTTCATAGGGAGAGGCCACCAATCGCTCAGCGAACAGGCCAAGCTCTTGAGTGCGGGCTTGTGCTCTTTCACAGGGGAGATCGCTGCCCACGTAGACGTACTGGTCGTATCCCACGTGAACGAAGAACTGGTCCTCGACCGCCAACCGGCACCAGGCGCCTTTGTCGCGCAGCATGACCCGCACGAGTTCCAGTCCCACGGCCACGGACACTCGCGCGCCGTCATGGAAGCCCAGCAGGCCGTCAGAGAACAGCCTGGCCAGGTCATCCTCGGCGGGAGGAGGCTTCGCGCCGAAGAATGACAGCCCCGCCACAAACGGATCGCGGATTTCCAGGCGCCCCACTCCGGCCTCCTGCGCGAAGACCGCGATGGCCTCCAGATAGGCGGCCTCAACGGAGCCACGGTCGCTGGCGGTGTCCTCAACGCCGACGTAGTGGCCGTGCTCGTCGCGATCCGCAGGATCGTACTTGGTGATCCGATGGACATAAGGCAGCACTGTTCCCCCTGACGCGTCCGCGTCGCCGGACCCGGTACGCCGAACCAATTCGGCAAGGGAGAGTAGCTGACGGCAGACAACGCAACAGTGGGCGTCGGCTCGACTGCAAGAACGGCACCGGCCAGCGGAACGTCCGGCAAACGAATCGCCATGCGCGTTTCCGGAGCGCACGGCGTGATCGAATCGATGCTCGAAAGTGAGTACTAATACTCACGATCAAACGATCGTCGTGTGCGACCGTCGCCTGCATGGACGGTCAAGAGGTGGACGGACGAGCGGCGCCGCAGCGGGGACTGGTCTTGGCGGCGGCGGCCTCCGGGATCGGTGTTCTGATCAGTGCCGGGGCCGGTGCGGGGCCGGTGCCCGAGGCGATCGCCGTTCGGAGCGCGGGCGGACCTTGGAACGGCGACGTCCTCGTGGCGGCTGGCCTTCCGGCGATGGCGATCGTCGTCGGCCTGATGCTGGTCCGCTGGTGGCCCTGCCTCCTCCTGGCGGGAGCCGCGCTGGCGTTGCCGGCGGGCACGATGCCCTACCTGGAAGCGCTGCAGTCCCGCCCGACCGTGGCGCACCTGGGAACAGCGGGGGCGGCGCTGGTCCTGGTGGCGGTGCTCGCCGCGGCGCAGGAACTCATGGACGGCGGTCTCGCCGGCGTCGGGGTGGCCGTGGCCGGTTGCGCCGTCGGGGCGGGACTGGTCGGCGCCGCCTTGACGGGTGCCGCCTGGCTCAGCCTGCCGTGGCGGATCGACGCCTTGCACCTCGGTCTGACCGTGATCGCCTTGGTCGCCGCGGGAGTGGCGGTGGCGCGGATGCGGGGAACGGCGGGGCGGCGGCCGGGCGTCCGCGTCACGGTGGCCGGGGCGCTGGCGACGCTGGTGGCGTTCCTGCCCTCCGCAGTGACCCTGGACAGGGTGAGCCGCCTGCTGGAGGTCTCCGGGGACTCGCTGGCACGACGCTCGTACGTCATGGTCGGGATGCTCGGCCTCGCGACGCTGCTCGTCGCGGGGATGGCCGCGATGCTGGCCGGGGTGTGGGCGGGTACCGCCGCCCTCGCGGTGGCGGCGGCGCAGGCCGGTACGGCGGCGCCGATGCTGCTCGGCCTGGCGGCGTCCTCGCACCACCGGGCCTTCGCCGTGGTGGCGGCGCTGGTGGGCCTGGGCGCGGGCGCCGCTGCCGGGGCGACGCGGTGGCGATCGGCCTTGGCGGCCTCGGGAGCCGTGAGCAGCGGCTTGGTGATGCTCCTGCTGGTGGCGGCGACCGGCGGGACCCCCGAGAAGCTGGTCACCCAGGCGCGGTGGATTCCGGCGGGACTGCTGCTGGCACTGCTGGTGGCCACGGTGACCTGCGCCGTCGCGGCGGTGGCACCGGCCGCGGCGCGGAGAGGCGGGGCGGCGGCCGTGCTCGGTCCGATCGCGGGAGGCTTGGCGATCGGCGGCCGAGAAGCGCTCACCCTCACGCAGCTCGACGACGGCCAAGCGGAGTCCAGTTACCTCAGCTCCGTGCACCACCTGGGTTCTTCGGCCGTGCTTCTGTTCCTAGCCGCATTGCTGGTGGCATTCCTGGCCGCGGCCCGCTTCCTGCTGGCGCAGCGAAACCGCGACGCCGCTTCTGACGACGTACCTTCGGCCGGGCGCAGTCCCTCTCCGGAAAACAGCTGAATTGGCTGCCGGCGGGCGGACGCCGTAGCTTCACCGCCAACACCATCATCCGCGCCCTCGCCAGGTGCAAACGCGATGAGACCGAAGTCCTGGGGATGGGCACCGCCGACGTGTTCCACTTCGGGATCAGTGTCGGAGACCGAGTCATGCTGACCACTCCGCGAAGACGGGCGTAGTCGCTACCGTTCCTGCCTGACGCGACGGTTTCGGCAAGGATTGGCCCCCGCTCACCGATCGGCCATGCGCCGAACCGGTACGTACGCCTGTCCTGAACGCGCACATCGCTGAGCAAACGGAGGTGTTCTCTATTCACCACGCCACCGCTGACCACGTGCTGGAAGGCATCACTTCGACCAAGCGGGGAACGTGATCCGCGGTCGTGGCCGGGGCGCCGTTCCCGAGGTCGACGACCGAAAAGCGGCCGCGCTCCTCACGGCCAGGGCGCTGGTGGAGATCCGCTATCTCGCCGCAGAGGCCCGGAGAGAAGGCGCTGGGGCCGATGAGCTGGACCGTATCCGCTTCCTGGCCGACCTCTGCCACAACCTGCCCGGGATCATCCAGCCGTCCGCCCGGCGGCCGTCGCGCAAGAACGCGCCGCTGAGCAGCAAGCAGCGGGCCATGGAGGAACGGCCGATGGGCTGGACCTGGCACACCACCGGTCCGGAAGGCCGCGCCTGGATAGTGGGGCAGCTCGCTCAGGCCGGCTACCGGTGGACCCCGCCGCCTCCACTGCCGACAGCGCCCAAAGGACCGCCGCGTTTGCCCCTACGGCAACGGCTCGGCCTGCCGGGACGCTGGCCGGTGCAGGCTCCGGACGGCCACGTGCCCCTGCCCCGGCGAGCACGGGTGCTCAAGGCCCTGGACACCGATGCCATCTGCGAACTCTACGACGAGGCCGCCCGGCTCCGGCTGGGTCTCGGCAAGGGCGGGCCGTGGCTCCGAGCGCACCTGGCGCCCGACGCCGTCCACTACCTCGTGCCCGATCCGGCCGCGTACTACTGGCCCGACCCGGACGGAGAGATCCGCTGGTGGCAGTGCACGGCTCTGCGCCGGATGGCCGACGGCGAGCAGGTCACGGGCATGGTCGCGGTGATGCCCGAGACCTTCACCGCCCTGCCCTCCGGCCTCTCCAAGAGGAAGCAGCTCCGGCTGCTCCACCTCGCCCGTGCCACCGAGCGCGACACCTACCTATGGGGCCATGATCACGAAACGGACTGCGGACCGGAGCGCTGCGGCCACGTCCCCGAGTCGCCGTCCGGATGAACCTCAGCGATCGTCAGGGCGCTTCGTCCCCGCTCACAGGCAGCCCTCGAACTGCGGCACGTCCACGGTCGCCCGGCCGAGGCCGCTCCCCGCGAACCACTTGCCGACCAGCCGCTTGGCCGTGCCGTCCTGGTACATGCGGGTGACGGCCTTGTTCAGGGCCTCGCAGCCGTCCAGGTCGCCCTGCCGGACGCCGATGCCGGTGTTCTGCTCGCTGATCTGGGAGTTGACCAGGCGGTACCGCTTGCCGCCCGCCCGCTTGACCAGCCCGGCGAGGATGACGTCGTTGGTGGTGATGGCGTCGACGGCACCGTTGGCGATCTTGGTCATGCACTCGTTGTAGTCCCGGGCCTCCACGATCTTCACCCGGGCCATCCCGTTGAGCGCCTGGAGCCGTTTCACGGGATCGGCGCCCTCCACGCCGCAGAACTTGCGGTCCTTCAGGTCGCGGACGCCCTTGATGCCCCGCTCGTCGCTGCGCACGAGGACGTCCTGGTAGGACACGAAGTAGGGCCCGGCGAACGCGATGCTCGTCTTGCGGTCGGGCGTCACCGACAGCGTCGCCAGCACCAGGTCGGCCCGCCCCGAGGTGAGCGCCGGGATGCGGTCGTTCGCCAGCACCGGAATGAAGCGGACCTTCTTCCCGAGGCGGTCCGCCACGTACCGGGACACGTCGATGTCGAAGCCCTCGAACGCGCCGTCGGTCCTGCGGAACCCGAGGCTCGGCAGGTCCGGCCGCACGCCCACGGTCAGGGTGTCCTTGTCGAGCAGCGATTCCCCGGAACCCCGCCCGCAGGCGGTGAGGGACGCGCAGACCATGACGACGGCGACCAGCAGGCGCAACCCGGCCACTCCGCATCACCCCACCTTCGGTTCGTTGTGAGTGATCATGCCGGGTCCGCGGGCACAGTCAAGCCGGATCGGCCGGAAATATCGCAGCCCGTTCTCTGGGGTGCCGCACCCCGAACAGGGATCTGCCGGTGCCGAACGTGCTGTTCGACGTCTGCGCCGAACCCCTCAGGCGTCGTGCCGTGACCCGCATCGACGCTCTGGGGTTCCGTCCCGGATATGCGCGGCACATGTCCGCTTGGGAGGCCATCGGGCGGAATATGCGGTCGGTGGTTGAGCGGCTCGGGCATTCGTGAGGGGAGGCTCCCGAGCGGAATCCTGAGCAGCCGTAAGCGGCCAGAACGAGTCGCCGGCAAGGGCCGTCCGCAATCTGATCAGTCGTGCATTATGGGCGGGTGCTTGAAGAGCTGATGCTCCGGCTGCGGGGCCCCTGGGAACGCTCCGGACGACTCGACACCTCGGAGGTCGACGAAGCGCTCGCACCGTTCGGAGCGAGCCTGATCAGCGTGGTCGAGGCCCGGCCGGGGGAGTTGCGGCTGCTGCTGGCGGTACCGGAGGCGGCCGATTGGATCGTCCTGGGGGAGGCGGTGGCCCGGACGGTGGGCATGTCCGCGCCGAGGATCACTTTCGAGAGCGCGCTTGAGACGCACAGGAAGCGCGGTGTGGCGGGGCCGGGGTACTACTGCGCGTGCGGTGGCGTGGACGGCGACCACGCCGACGGATGTCCCAGGAGAACGTCGTGAGCTGGCGGCCGCCGGCTCCGATGGGGTATCTGGAGAGCATCCAGGCGGTGGGCGGGTTCGCCGCCCCGCTGCTGGCCGGGGGCAGTTTCACCTTGGCGGTCCTGGCGCTGCAGTCCTCGGTCCCGGGTCCCGCCGCCGTCAGCCGCTGGCCGAACGCGGCGCTGCTGCTGTTCGTGGCGGCCGGGCTGCTGCAGATCGGCACGGTGCAGGCCACGGCCTGGACGCGCCGTTACATGTGCACGCCCGGTGACCTGCTCCAGTGGTTCCCCGACAAGCAGGACGACGGCGTCCCCCACCCGCCGCTGCTCACGATGCAGCAGAGCCATATGCGCCACGCCTATCGCTGGGCCGCGGTCGCCCGCGGCTTCTTCCACGTGGGGGTCCTGGCGCTGCTGGGAGGGCTGCTGACCGCCTGCGTGCCGCCCGGCTCCATCAGCACCGCGCGCTGGGCCGTGCTGGTGGTGTGCGCGGGCGGCATGGTGGGCGAACTGGCGTGGCTGGCCCGGGCGGTGTTCCTCGACCAGGCTCTGCGCCGTGACGTCTGGCCTGCGTTGGGGACGCTGCTCGCCGTTCTGCTGTCGGCGGCGGTCCCCCTGATGTGGCATGGAGGAGCGGCGCGTGTGGGCGCGGTCGTCCTGCTGGGCGTGTTCGGGATTCCCGAGGTTCGGCGGCGTGCGGGTCTCTGCTGCCTGAGCCTGGTCGCCGGAGCGGTCGCCCTGGCGTTGGACGCACCGCACCCCCTCGTCGTGCTGGCCCTGCTCCCCGCGTTCGTGAGCGTGCTCCTGCGGCTCGTGGCCCTGTTCCGCCGTCAGCGCCTGATGAACACCTGACCTCCTGGAGCCGTTCATGGATTCCCGGCCGATCCGGATACTCCGCGCCGCCGTCGAACACGTCCAAGCGTCGCGCGACACCTCGCACGCACTCGCGGAGGAGTTGTACGAGCCCCTGCTTGAGGCGGTGCAGCAGTGGGACGGAGGCGAGGACGCCGACGCGTCCCGAGTGCTCGGCCTCTTCTGCTTCTACCGGTACCTGGCCGCGCCCCAGGACGCCAAGCCGCTCAACGACCTGCGGCTCACCGTCATGGCGCTGACCCCCTGCCTGCTGTTCACCGACATGGCGCTGCCGAGCGACCTGCTCCCCATGCTCGGCGATCACGCGGAGTGCGAAGCCGAGCAGCTGCGCCGACAGGCCAGGGACCTGGCCGACCCCGTGGCGGCCGAGCGGGCGGCATGGGCTTGGGAGAGCATCGTCGCCGTCACCGGCGAAGACCACCCGCGGCGTGGCGACCGGCTGCGCTCGCTGCTGCGGTCCCGCCGACTGCTCGCCGCACTGCGGGGTGACACCGCTGAGCTGGACCAGGCCGTCACCGCCGCGCGCCACGGACTGGCCGGCAGGGGCCGCCCCGAGCGGGCGGGCACGCTCTGGGCGCTGCAGAAGGCGTTCGAGGAACGCTATGAGGCCACGGGGAGCGAGGCGGATCACCAAGCGGCGCTCGACTGCGCCGAGGAGCTCGCCTCCTACGCTCCCAAGGGCGAGCCGATCGGCCAGGAGCTGACCTTCGCCTACGGCGAGAAGCTCCTTGAGAGGTTCCTGCGCGCCCCGAACACCTCCGACCTGCTGCGCGCGATCACCTGTCTCCGGGAGTCGACCGCGGGACGGGGGCCCGAGCGGCCGACCCGGCTGCTGGCCCTCGCCGAGGCCCTCAGCTTCGCGTACTACGCGGCCCGGGACGCCACGGTGCTGAACGAGGCGATCGCCCACACCGAGCAGGCCGACGCCCTGGTCGATCGGGCGCATCCCGACCATCCGCGCATCCAGACGATGCTGGGCAAGCTCTACCTGTGCCGTTACCAGGAGGCCCACCGCGGTGACGACCTGGAACGGGCCGGCGCGGCACTGGCGGAAGCCCAGATGTGCCTGCCGCGGGACGACGGCCTCCCCCTGCTGGTGTCGACCGTCGAACGCGCCAAGTTCCAGGCGACGGGCGACACCCAATATCTCTACAACGCCCTCATGACCGGCGAGCGGGCCGAGCGGAGGACCCCGGAGAACTCCACCGCCCGACCGGAGGTGCTCCGCAACCTCAGCCGCGTTCAGCGCGACTGGTACCGGCGCAGTGGCACGGTGGAGGACCTGGACCGCGCGATCGCCAACGGCCACGCCGCCGTCGACCTGCTCACCGACGACGATCACCGCAGGCCCGGCTTCCTGCTCTCGCTGGGAAGCATCTACATCACGCGCGCGAACTGCCGGGGCGAGCACCGAGCCCTGTTTCAGGCCGTCGAGCTGTACCGGCAGGCCGCCACGCCGTCTCCCGAGGGCCATGTCGCCTGGGCGGCGCTGGCGCAGATCCTGGTCGACGCCTACGAGCTGACGCACGACCCCGCCGCGCTCGACGAGGCCGTCACCATCGGCAGGCGGGCGCTCCCTGAGGCTTCCGAGAACAATCGTCCGAAGATCCTGCTGTCCTTGGCGAAGGCGCACTGGTACCGCCATGTCGGCACGGGCGCCATGAGCGACCGGCAGCAGGCGTGGGCGGACCTCCACGAGGCCCTGAGGACGCCCGGGCCGGACCCCGACGTCGCCATGCTGCTCAGGTTGCAGCAGGCCGAGATGGCTTCCGCCGCAGGCCAGGCGGCCGAGACGTTCGCCGCGTTCGAGGCGGTGGTGGAGCTGCTGCCCGCCGCCGGCCTGCGCAGCCGACTCCTCGAAGACCACGAGTTCGAGCTGACCGCACGCCACGGCGCGGGAGCGCGGGCGGCGGCCGCCGCGGTCGCCGTCGGACGCCCCGACCGGGCGCTCGAACTGCTGGAGCAGGCACGCGGCATCCTCGCCGACTCCGTTCGCGGCATCGCCGACTCCGACGCCGCGCCGACGGCGCAGGAGTTGTGCCGCAAGGCCGCCCGCGGTCCGATCGTCACCCTCAGCGCCACCGACGAGGGCCTGGCGCTGCTGGTCACGCCGCAGGGCGTGCAGGCCCTCCGGCTGGCCGAGCTGAGTGAGGCGAAGGCGTACGAACAGCACGAACGCCTTCAGAGCGCCCTCCAGGCCGTGAACGACCCCGCCACCGCGACGAAAGCACGCGGAGAGATCCGAGAAGTGTTGGCCTGGTTGTGGCAGGCGATCGCCCGTCCCGTGCTCGACGCCCTGGCTGCCACGGGCTGGACCGGCGACCGGCTGTGGTGGTGTCCCGCAGGGGTCTTTTCGCTGCTCCCACTGCACGCAGCGGGCGACGAACGCGATTCGGTGATGGCCAGGGCGGTGTCCTCCTACACGCCGACCCTGCGGGCCCTGCCCTCTGAAGGCCGGCCGGCTCCGACGCCGCTGCGCGCTTCGCTGGCCATCGCGATGAGCAAGACCCCCGGCGGGCAGTCGCTGCCCGGCGCGGCCTCCGAACTGTTCAGCGTCCGCAGCCTGCTCGGCGCGAACCACCTGCAGAACCACCAGGCCACCCGCGACGCCGTGCTGTCCGCCCTCACCGGCCACCGGATCGTTCACTTCGCCTGCCACGCGCAAGCCGACCTGAGGGTGCCCTCGTCCAGCCGGTTGCTCCTGCACGACCGGCCGCTCACCTCACGCGACCTCATGCCCCTCCGGCTGGACGCGGACCTGGCCTATCTCTCGGCCTGCGCCACGAGCACCAGCCACCCCTTCTCCGCCGACGAGGCCCTGCACATCACCGCCGCGTTCCACCTCGCCGGCTTCCGCAACGTCATCGGCACCCTCTGGATGGTCGACGACGACTGCTCGGCCGACATCGCGCACGACTTCTACACCCGTCTGGCCGCCCACGGACCGGACCACGCGGCCTACGCGCTCCATTCGGCCGTCAGCGCCCTCCGCCAGCGGCACCCCGACAAGCCCGACCTGTGGGCGGCCCACCTCCACGTCGGCCCGTGAGCGCACGGCGCCTTCCTCACGCGGCGGTCCAGTCGGCGTTCGCGCCGCACAGGACCAGGCACGGCAGCTCTCCGGGAACCCGGCCCGCCAGCCAAGCGGCGAACGGGACCGCCGCAGCCGGTTCGACCGCGATCCGGCACTCCTCCCACAGCCGGTCGCGAGCCTCAAGGATCTCCTCGTCACTGACCAGCACGGACGACACGCCGTGCGCGGTCAGGACGCTGAAAGGAACCGTTCCGACTCTGCTCGCGCCGGTCGCGGAGGCGGCGACGGAGTCCACGGCTGAGTCCACCGGCCCTCCCGCGGCGAGCGCGTCGTGCAGGCACCGGCAGTGCTCCGGCTCGACGGCGACGACACGACGCCCGCCGCTCGCGAGTGCGGTACCGGCCGCCAGCCCGCCGCCGCCGACGGCCGCGGCGATCGCATCGACGCCAGGCGCGTCGGCCACGATCTCGGCCGCCACGGTGGACTGCCCCGCGACGACGGCCGGATCGTCATAGGGGTGCAGGAAGCGGTGCCCTGGCAGCGCCGCGGCGTCCGACGCCGCCGAGGCGGCCTCGGCGAAGGTGGCGCCGTGCCGGACGAGCCGTGCTCCGGCCGCCTCGATGCGGCGGGCCTTCGCCGCCGGGACCGTCTCCGGCACATAGACCGTCGCCGAGGCGCCGAGCAGCGACGCGGCCGTCGCCACCGCCAAGCCGTGGTTGCCGCCGGACGCGGCCACGACGTGGTCGTCGAGGGAGCCGCAGAGCATCGCGTTGAGCGCACCGCGCAGCTTGAACGAGCCGCTGCGCTGGAGGTACTCCAGCTTGAACAGCACGCGCCGGTCATCGATCTCCAGATCGAGCAGCGGAGTGCGACGGGCGTAGGGACGGATTCTTTCGGCGGCCGCGTGGACGTCGGCGGCCGAAAGCGTAGGGCTCTGGGTCTTCACGCCGTCCATGTTCCAGGCGGCCTGACGTTAGCGCCAGCAACGATCGGTAAGCCGCCGTTAGTAGTGCTTACGATGGACCCCATGATGAGGGAGCTGGACGTCAACCGGTTGCGGGTCCTGATGGAGGTGGCGCACTCCGCCTCCATCGCCGAGGCGGCGCGCAAGCTCTCCTTCACGCCCTCGGCGCTGTCCCAGCAGCTCTCCAAGCTGGAAGCGGAACTCGGGGTCCGCCTGCTCGAACGCCGCCCCACCGGCGTCACCTTGACACCGGTCGGCGCCGTCCTGGCGGAGCACGCGGAACGCGTGATCGGTGAACTCCGGCAGGCGCGCGCCGCGGTCGAGACCGCAGTGGGGGCGCAACCGCTGCGCCTCGCGCTGGGCTCCTTCGCCACCGCGGCCCAGGTCCTGGTGCCGACGGCGCTGGCCGCCCTCCAACGCCGGCACCCCCGGGCCGAGCTGTCGCTCGTCGACATCGAGCCGCCCGACGGCTACGGACTGGTGACGTCGGGCGACCTCGACGTCCTGATCACCCATCGCTACCCCGGCATGGCGTCGACACCGCATCCAGGGCTCGACCGGCGGCCGCTGCTGGACGACCCGCTCCGGCTGACGCTGCCTGCGGACCACCGCCTCGCCCGAGACGCTCCGGGCGGCGACATCGGCCTCGACCGGCTCGGGAACGAGACGTGGATCTCCGGCGCACCGGGCATCCCGAACAGGATCTGCCTGGAGACCCTCGCCCGCCGAGCCGGCATCGAGCCCCACGTCACCTACGAGTCCGCCGACTACCACGTCATCCTGGCGCTGGTCGGCGCCGGGCTGGGGGCCGCGCTCGTGCCCGGGAGCATGATCGCCGGCGCCGACCGCTCCCGGATCTCGATCCACGGCCTGCGGGGGCTCGCTCCAGCGCGCGAGGTCTGCATCGTGCACCGCCGGCGGCCGACCGAACTCGTCCGGGAACTCACGGCCTTCCTGCACACCGCCGCGGAGGCGCTCAGCGGGAAGGACGCGTCCGAGCGCCCATAACTCTCCGACCTAGGTGAAGTCGGGGTATGCAAGGTGCGTCCCGCATACAAGGCATTCGTAGAGGTAGGCGGTCGGCTGGCCATCGCGGTCGAGCGCCGCCAGATAGTGCTCCATTGTTCTTCCGGCCAGCCGAACCACGTCCATCGCCGCAGCGTTCCAGAACGCTCAGCAACGGCTTGTCAGCGACGTGTTCCGTGACAGGCGGGCAGGATCGGTCTGGCCGACCGGTTGAGCACCGTGGAGCTGTACGGCTTGAGGGGCGATCCGTCCCGGGCTTCCTTGGTAGGTCGTACGTGCTCTGACCGCTCTCGTCATTTGATGAGCCTTCTCCGTGGACCTCACGGCTTCCGCCGCGTGAAGTTCGCGGTCATTCGGTGACCGGGTCCTGCACAGGGCCGAAGCGGTCGGCGAACGCGGCCCGGTTGACCGAGTCGGGGGAGCGGTCCCAGACCGCGAAGACCACCCGTTCGAACACCGTTGAGAACGCACCGCCCGCGGTGAGGTGGGAACGGAACGCCTCGGCCACCTCGTGCGGGTCGTTGCGGAACACTCCGCATCCCCATGCGCCGAGCACCAGTTGGCGCGCGCCGTGGTGGGCGGCCACGGCCAGCACCCGTTCCGCGCGTTGGTGGAGGACGCGCGGAATCCGGTCCCGCACGCTCGGGTCACGACGCAGCGCCTCTCCAGCGTTCGGCGCCGGAGAGGTCAGGAACGAGACGGAGTACGGCTCGGCCAGCAGCCGGCCGTCGCCGCCGCGATGCACGGGAACGTCCGGAGACCAGATGACGCGGTGGCTGTAGAGCAGATCGGAGGACTCGCGGTGGGCGGTGTAGTAGTCGGGAGCCTGGAGAAGGCAGGGGTAGAGAAGGGAGTTGCGGCAGAGGTCTTCTTCTTGGGCCTTGGCGCCGCCGAGATAACCGCCTCCGGGATTGCGGGCGGAGGCGAAGTTCAGAACGGCGATTCGGTCGGCTCCGGCGCGATGGAGCCGTCGCGCGGCCTGGAGGCTGTCTTCAGCGGTCACCTCGAATGACGTCTGCTGAACCGCCATCGTGCGAGGTACGTCGATCAGCCCGGTGGGCGGATGGCTCACTGTGCCGGACATGGCCGCTTCCAGCGCCGGGCCCACGACGACTGTCACGCCATCGTCGGTCGTGTACTCGCCGTTGGCGACGATCTGTTCGTTGGCGGCCGAGATTCCGCGCAGTCTTTTGCTCACGCGCCCACATGCTAGGTCGCGCCCACCTCACCAGCCCAATGGTTTCTTGGCTGGCCACCGGATCGCTCGTCGATGACGCGTTCCGGTCCTCGTATACAGGTGGGCGGATGCCGGACAGCTATCGCTGTACGTCGGTGTGCCGACGCGAGGTCAGAGCCCGGAGTCCCACTCCCCGCCTGGAGGCCGACGGGCGCTGCCCAAAGCGGAGGCTCCGATGTCGCGGTGGTGTTCGCCTCAGGACAGGAGAACGTCGCGTGAGGTCGCCGTATCCGAGCAGGATCGCCACCGATATTCCGGCAGACGCCTTCCGCTGCAGCGCGATCCTATGTTCCCACTGCCTTCTTCTGAGCATATTTTAGATAGACAGATGTAGACGCAAGAGACCCCCGGTGCTGAGAATTCCTTCTGAGCGCCGGGGGTCTCTTGTTCGCTTCAGAGACCCTTGATCACACGGGCGAACCGGACGAAGTCTTGACGGCCAACGAGGATGTTGCCGCCCTCAGGGTCCTTGCTGTCTCGGATGGCAACGGTGCCAGGCACGTTCGCCAGTTCCACGCAGTTGCCTTGGTTGTCCCCGCTGTGCGAGGACTTGCGCCACTGGGCTGTACTCAGGTCCATCGTTCGTCAATCGCCTTTCTGATCGCGTCTCGCGACATGCCGACAGTCAGGGTCTTGCCGCGCAAGGCTATCAGGACGTTGCTGATAGCCGTCAGGTCGGCAGGGTCGTCGGTTGTGATTCCTCGAATGACCGTGTCCATGTGCGCGACTTGGCTCCGGTCTTCCATCGTCGCAACGACGAACGCCCCGGAAGTACCGGCTGGAAGCCCGTCGTTCACGACGACCTGGATAGTCACGTTCGGTAGTTCGCTCATCTTGAGGAGGTGTTCGAGTTGTGCCCTCATCACCTCTTTGGAGACAATGAGGTTGTAGAGCGCTTCCTCTTTGATGAGGGCTACCAGCTTCGCCGGCTTTTCTTCCCGCGTGATGACGTGCTGCCGCTCCATCCTCCTCGTCACTGCGCTTTCTGCGGTCAGGAAGGCGCGTGCGTAGTCTTCGATCTGCAAGAGCCCGGGGATGATGGCGAGTTCCCACGTGATCAGCTCGACGGCTTCCTTTTCTACCTCCGGCCAGTCGAACCACAGGGGGACGGGATGACCTTCCTGGTTCAGGTCGTCCCACAGGCTGATCAATGCTCCGTTCGCATCGAGGCAGCCGTCTATCGTCTCGACGAATCCGCGGTTGGTGCGGGTCTTCCCATTCTCGATTTTCGAGATGTAGGAGTTCGTCACCGACGCGTGCTTGGCCAGCGACTCTTGAGTCATCCCTTTCGCGTCCCTCAGCCGCTGCACCTGCGTGCCGAAAGCCACCAGGGCGGGGGAAGTCGTCGGACGGAAGCGTCGAGCGGCCACGATGATCTTCTCCTTGACTCGGATTTCCTTGCCAGATGATCGTTTGACTCTTGTTGCGAGGGTTGGTCTCTCAACTTCCCACGCTACGCCTCAAAGCGGGATTGTGTCACCAGTTATGCAATGTCAACGCAGAGCGACGAGTCAGAGGCAGAAGCCATGATCACAGCGAGCAGGCCGCGCCCGGTCAGCGGAGTGTCGTCCATTCTTTTGCGATCTTTGCCGGAGTCGGTTGCACGGGCGCGGAGCCACGTGGGGACGAATGCCCACATGTACGACGCCGACCGGTACACCTCGGGGATCATTGTTTCCGAGTTGGCGACGAACGCCATTGTCCACGCCCGCGGCGAATCGATCATCGTTCGCATTTACCTGAGCGACCAGGGGCCGGTCATCGAGGTATGGGACCAGTCCAATGCCGCCCCCGTCGTGGGTCGCCTTGAGAGCCTGCACGACTCCGGGCGCGGTCTGGCCATGGTCGAGTTCATGGCGAAGTCGCTCGGCTGGGTGCGGCTCGACCGCCACGGCAAGGTCGTCTACGCGGTTCTCGAAAGCGAGGGGTCATGACCAGGGCCCGTGCCTTCCCCGTCTTCCTGCTGATGTTCCGCTCGCGCGCCGCGCGTCGCGCGGTGGACACCGTCACGACTCTGCCGGCCCAGCTCTACGCCATGGCCGACCAAGCGGAAGCTCACGCCTGCGACCTGCCTGCCGACGATCCCGAGAAGGCTCGCCAGGCCGGCCGCGCGATGGCGCTGGCCGAAGCCGCGACGCTGGCGGAGACGGCGGTCATCGACGCGCTCGGGCTCACGCGCCAGTACACGTGGCAGACCCGTGGGGAGTTCTGACATGGACGAGATGCCGGGGCTCGCTGAGAAGTCCGCCCTGATCGTGCTGGCGCGGGCGGTCCGCGAGGTCCCCGGCTTCGAGGCCCTGGTGGACGCCCGGTACGAGCCCGCCGTCGTCGTGGTCAAGAACTTCGCGGCGTGGGGCGGCGAGGACGTCAAGATCTGGGCTGAGTCGTGCTGCTTCGTGTGGCCGTTCGGCGTGATCAAGTGCGTCGAGCTCGACGAGCTGGTGAGCCTGATCGCCAGGGTCGTCCGGGACTTCTGAACTCCTCTCTGCCTGCGGGGCAGGGAGGTCAAGCCTGAGGAGCGGTTCCCCGCTGTTGGCGCAGCGCGCTCCTCTGCATCGGCAACGGGGCGCACATCCCACCGGGACCTTGTCAATGAGGCGTTGGGCGCAGCCTTTTTTCCCAGGGTGCGCCGATAGGCACCGGGAAGACCGGTTGATGTGCAGATAACGTCTCCGGCCTGAAAGAGAGGTGCCCACGTGTGGGTGGCCGTCATCGAATCGGCGCGGTTGAAGGACCGCCCTGTCCAGGTGCACTACTGGGGGAGCCCGGTGGTCGTCTACCGGGAGCGGTCCGGGAGGGTGCGGGCGCTGGAGGACCGGTGCGCCCATCGCGGGGTGCGGCTGTCGAAGGGCACCGTCCTGGGCGACCGGATCCGCTGCGACTTCCACCGGTTCGTCTATGACGGCCGCGGCCGCTGCGTGGAGATCCCCGAGGAGTTCGGCGCCGGTGCCGACCTGCGGGAGCGGTGTTCGGTGCGCAGGTACTTCGCACGCGAGGCCGTCGGTCTGGTGTGGGTGTCGGTCGAGGACGCCCCGGACGCGCCCTTCCCGGTCGAGCCGGACCTACTCCCCGACGACCACTTCGTCGGGGCGGGCAGGTTCCACGTCACCGGGGACATCCGCGTCTGGATGGATCACTACCTGGACATCCCGCACTGCCTGTGGGCCCATGCCGAGACCGCCTACTGGGGCATGTCCAGCGCCCCGGCCACCCTCGCCGACAAGGAGATCTGCATCCGCCCGGACAGCACCTACCCGATCCGCCCGGCGGTGCGGATGAGATTCCACGTCCAGCGGCACCGCCCGGTCCGCTACGACCCCAAGATGACGGTGGTGTCCCTGCTGGACATCACCCGGGAGAAGCTCCGGCCCTCCCGGAGGGGAACGGCCTCCTACTTCACTATCCAAGCCAACCTGGTCACGCCCCTGTGCCAGGAGGGCATCACCCACCTGGGACTGTCGAAGCAGGTCGTCCGCTACTGGACCGCGATCAACCCGATCGCCGACGACAAGAGCGTCTTCTACTGGGCGGCGGTCGTCCCCCGGCACGGCGACGGCCCGCTGCGCCGCCTGGCCAAGCGCAGGGTCCTGGGCGACTTCGCCGAGCGGCATCTGGGCCGGGAGGACGGCCTCTACCTCGAAGACGCCCCCTTCGTGGACGGCGACGACTTCGTCGAGACCGAACTGGACGCCACCGTGCACGCCATGCGGACCATCTTCACCGACTACCAGCGGCGCAAGGCGCACCTGTACGCCCCGGGGTCGCTGATGCGCAGCCTCGACTACCGCCACCGCAGGCCCGACGGCGCCTGACGCGGCACGAAAGGGGACGTCCACCGATGCCCGGCACACCCGCATCCGCGAACGGCGACGGCGACCGCCCAGGCAAGGCCACCAGGACAACGGTGACGGCGTTCGGCCTGGTGGCCGCGGCCGGAGGGGCCGTCCACGGAATCGGGCTGGTCCGCCAAGGCCCGACGGTCCCGGACGGGCTGGTCGGCCCCACCTGGACCACGCCCACCGCCCAAGCCCTGGAGGGCATCTCCGCCCTCACCCTGCTGCCCACCCGGCGCGCGGGCGGGCTGGCCACCATCCTCGCCTCCGCCGCGATCGCGGTCTGCTCCACCCGGTTCGTCGGCCACCGCCGCAGCGGCCCGGCCCTGATCGGCCTGTCGGTTCTGCTGCTGGGCGCCGGGGGAGGGTTCGGACCGCCGCCGATCGCGGCCATCGCCGGGATCGGCGCGACGCAGCTGCACCGCGGCGCCCACCCCCATCCGCGCCGGGCCCGGTCCCTGCTCCGGCGCGCATGGCCTTGGGCCCTGGGCTGCTGGCTGGCCGGATTCCTGTCCGTCATGCCCGGCGCCCTGCTGCTGTACCGCGTGCGGGGAAGGCGCGACCTGGCGCTGACGCGCGCCCTGTTCGCCTTCACCGGCCTGGCGCAGATCCTCGCCCTGACCGCCGCCCACGCCAGGGACCATCGGCCCGCGCCCCGCCCGGCTCAGCCCGCCGCCCGGTCCTGACGCCGGTTGCTTCGGGGCGGCCGTTTCGGCGCGGCGGTCGCGCGGCCATTCCTCACTCTGGTCGGTCGTGCTTCAGCCAGCCCCGCTTGATGGCCACCACGACGGCTTCGGTGCGACTGTGCACGTCCAGTTTCCGGAAGATGGAGTAGATGTGGTTCTTCACCGTCTTCTCGGAGATCCCCAGGGTCCGGGCGATGTAGCGGTTCGAATGCCCCTGTCCGATGACGTTAAGAATGCGAAGTTCCTGGGCGGTGAACGGGGAGTCCGAGGGCTCCCCGAACGCGGGAGGGGCGGTCCCGGCGTCCGGGGGGCCGAGGTCGCCGCGGGGGCCGGACCGGAAGAGGTCCCGCAACTCCTCCAGGGAGCGCAGGATGCTCGCCCCGTTCAGCAGCGCCTCCCTGATCTGGAAGATCGTCTTCTCCAGTTCCGCGAGGACGTCCGGATCGGGTGCGGGGCGCCGGTCGGGGAGCGGGTGGTGGCAGGAGACGGCCGGGCCCTGGGCTAGGCGCTCGGGCGGATCGTCATGGGCGGAAGCACGGCTCATGCGGTGAGGTCCTTCTTGTCCTTTGCTCTTATGGGGGGAGGGCGGCGCCGCGGAAGCCGGCCGGGGCGGTCATGGCGAGGCCGTGGCCAGGACCTCCCGGAACCCCTCGTCGAGCGCCCGCATGAACCCCGCCGGATCGGTCACGGCGGCGGCGTCCAGCGTGACGCCCAGGGAGCCCCGGTTCCGGTGGGCCAGCAGCACCGTCATCACCGCGCACCCGGGGGCCGGGCCGAAGCAGTGCGCGTCGAGGACGGTGGCGTCGGCGAGGTGGCCCGGGTGGTACATCCCCGGCACCTGGCTCGCCTGGAGGTCGCTGCTGCGCCCCAGGCGGCCGACGAGATGGGCCACCTGGGGGCCCGGCAGCCGGTTCAGCAGCGTCAGCATCAGGTCCAGGCCGGCGGGGGCGAACGCGTCGCGTGCGCGCGCCGCGCGGTCGCGGACGGCCGTCATGCGCTTTCGCGGGTCGGGTTGGTTCAGCGGGGCCGCGAAGCGGATGCCGCCGATGCGGTTGCCGCCGGACATCCCCGCCGGGCGGGGGAGGCTCAGCGGGACCGCGACGGGCAGGTCGCCGGCGGACGCGCCGTGCTCGGCATGGTAGATCCGCATCCCGCCGAGCAGGGCGGCGAGGTAGGCGTCCGACGGGGCGCACCCCACCGTTCTGGCCGCGGCGCGCAGACCGTCGAGGGGCAGGCTCATCATGCCCAGGTGCCGCTCGGTGCCGCGGGCGCGGAGCAGCGGCGAGGGCTCGCACACCGGCAGCGGGGCCAGCTCGCCGGCCGCGCGCAGCGTCCGGGCCGTCTCCACGGTGATGTCCAGCGGCTTGCGGGCGGTGCGGGCCAGGCCCAGCGCCGAACGCCGGAGGGTGCGGCCGCTGAGCAGGTCCTCCATGGCCGGCTGGGCGGAAGCCGGATTCACCGTGGCCTCCGTCAGCACCGACAGGTGCCGGTGCCGCCGGGCGGGCGGCGGCTCGGGCTCGTCGCGGGGCGCAGCCGGCAGGTGCGACCGGCGGAGGAGCCGGGTCAGCCAGTAGCCGATGGCGCGCCCGTCGGCGACGCAGTGGTGGATCCGCAGAATCCAGGCACCGGCCTCCTGGCCGCCGTCCCAGGTGAGCCCCTCCACCAGGGTGCTGTCCCAGAGGGGCCGCCGGTCGTCGAAGGGGCCGGCGGCGATGTGCCGGGCCAGTTCGAGCAGCTCGGCCCGGCCGCCGGGTTCGGGGAGCCGCAGCCGCCGCAGATGGCGCCCGACGTCGAACTCCGGGTCCTCCTCCCAGCCGCAGCGGCCCCCGATCAGGGACAGGCCGGTCGGCCGGTGCCGCAGGCGGGGGACGGCCCGGGCGGCCCAGGCGTGGTCGGCCTTCACCCGGCCCCAGTCCGGCACGCGGTCCAGCAGCATCAGGATCACCAGCGGCGCGCGCAGCATCGGGTCGTCCTGGCAGCGCCACATGAGGGTGTCCAGCGTGTTCATCGAGTCCGGGCACGGCGTCGTCTCGCCGTCCGCCCGTAGGGAGAGCGTCACTCCTCCTCCTCGGAGAGCGGGGTCAGCCGTCGATGACGGCGGTCGCGTGCGGCGCCCGGGACGCGTCGTCCCGGTCGCCGGACCGGACGGGCGGGTCGGCCCAGCCCGCGAGGGTGTCGATGTAGAGCCGGTGCACCTGCTCGACGTGGCGCCTCATGTCCCGGGCCTTCCAGGAGGCCACGTCGATCGGCTCGTGCACGCGGACCTCGACGCGGCCCGCCCGCACGGTCCTGGCCGCCCGCCCCATCAGCTCCCCCGCGTTGCGGATCACGATCGGCACCACCGGGACCCCGGCCCGCCGGGCGATGAGGAAGGCGCCGTGCTTGAACGGCGCGGGCGCGGGCGTCAGCGAACGCGTCCCCTCCGGTGCGATGGCGAGCGACACCCCGCGCGCCAGGTGTTCGGCGGCGGCCTGGAGCACCTCGCGCGCCTGCGCGGGCGACCGGCGGTCGACGAAGGTCATGTCCATGAGCCTCGCGGCCTGGGCGATGCCGGGCAGCCGCCGCACCTCGGCCTTGGCGAACCCCGTGTAGCGGCGCTCCAGGAGCCTGGCGACGATGGGCACGTCGAGGACGCTCTGGTGGTTGAACACGAAGACCGCGGGACGGCGCGCCCACAGGTTCTCGGCGCCCTGGACCTCGATCCGCACCCCGGCCAGCCCCAGGTACAGGTCGCTGGCGAGCAGGACGCCGTGCTCGACCGCCGCCCTGCCGTCCACCCCGAGCAGGCGGGTGCCCAGCCCGGCGGCCATCCCCGTGACGACGCCGCCGCAGGCGGCCGCCGACCGGACGGCCGCCACCGGTCCGGAGGAGGGCCGCGAGTCCATCCACAGCACCGGCCAGTTGTGCTCGGCGGCGGCGCGGGACAGCCGGCGGTGCGGGTTGACGGCGCAGGGGTTGCCGACCGCCTTGAGGAAGGGGACGTCGTCGCCCGTGTCGGCATAGGCGTGGCTGAGGGCGGTGTCGATCCCGTGTTCGGCGGCGAAGTCGGACAGGGCCCAGGACTTGGCCATGCCGCGCAGCAGCGGACCGGCGAGGCGGCCTGTCAGCCGCCCGTCGACGACTTCCAGCGTGCTGCACAGCACGTGTTCGATGCCCAGCCGTTCGGCCAGGGGACGGACCTGGTAGCGCGTGGCCGCGGAGACCAGGACGACGGTGTGCCCCATGCGCCGGTGGGCCTGGATGAGCGTCCAGGCGTGCCGACGCAGCTTCCCGGCCAGCCCCTCCCGCAGGACCCGCTCGCCCAGCGCGGCCAGCTCCTCCTCCCGGCGCCCGGCCCAAAGGCCCAGGGCGAAGTCGTAGACGGCCTGCAGATTGCGGTCGTTGGTCTCCGCGCGCATCGCGGTGGCGGCCAGCCGGTAGGCGGCCAGAGGGCTGGTGTTCAGAAGGCCGCGCGCCATGCCGCGCGGGTCCACCTCGGCGTGGCGGAGGCGGTTGAGCAGGAACTCGTTCACCGAGAAGCCGTCCAGGACCGTGCCGTCGAAATCGAAGAAGGCCCCGATCTCGGCGCCCTCGGGGCCACGCAGGATCTCCCTTGCGTAGGTCTCGGCGATGGCCGTCATCTCTCCTCCGGGAGGGTCGGGTCGATCCGGTCGTCCAGCGACGCGATGTCGGCGAGCCGGTCGACGAGGTGGCGCAGTTCGTCCAGAAAGGGCCGAGGCCGACAGGGGGGCGTGGGCCCGTCCGCCCACCGCCCGGCCTCGGTCGCGGCCGCCAGGCCCGCCGCGTGCAGCGCCCGCGAGCGCGACTCCGGCCAGCGCCGCGGGCGGCAGGGGGCCGGGCGGGGCGGACCGGTCCGCGGGTCCGGCGGCCGGGAGCAGAGCGCGACGTCGAGATGGGCCTCCAGGGGAGCGCCCAGCAGCCGGTGGGCCAGCAGGAACGGCTGCCGGGCGAGCAGGCGCGGGCCGTCCTCCACGGGCACCGGGGCGCCCAGCGTGCTCGCGGCACCGGCGACCAGGTCGAGGAACTCCGATCGCGGAGGGAGCGCGAAGGCGTGCCCCAGGAGGGCGTGCATCCGGAGCGGGAAACCGGACGGGTCGTCGTCCGCCGCCAGGACGCCCAGCTCGGCGACGCATCGGTCGATGAAGTGATGGCCGCCCGCATGCCGGTGGTAGGCGGCGAGATGCTGCTGGTCCCGGCCGATCCAGTAGCGGGGGGCGCTGTCGTGCTGGGTGCCGGTCAGGACGCCCGCCCTGCACAGGTCGTCAAGGAGCGCGCGGAGGGGGGCGGCCGCGGTGACCGCCTCGCCGTCGATGACGGGGATGGAGCGGCGGGCGGCGTACTCGACCAGGGACCGGAGTTCGCGGAGCAGGGCCTCCAGCCCCCGGGGCCGTCGGTGGCCCGCGGCGAGGGCCAGGCAGACCAGCGCTTCGCCGGTGAGCGGCGTTGCGAGGTTCCACTCGTACGTCAGCCGCGCGCCCAGGGCGCGGGCGGCGGCCCATCGGCCGGGGTCGGCGGAGGGAGCGGTCTCGTCGCACGGGGAGTGGAGCGCGCCCAGGCCCAGCCGGGCGGGGCGCACGCGAGCGCGCCGGTCCGCCGCGAGCCGCCGGAGCAGCAACCGTGGCCCCTCGGCCGGTTTGGTCGCCCCGCCGTCCTCATCGACCAGCGCCCCCGCTTCGGGGAGCAGGCGGTAGGTGAAGGCGAGCGGGACGATCCGCGCGCAGGCCCCGTCCCCCTGGTCGAGTGCCGCGAGCAGTTCCCGCAGGAACCCCAGCCGGGGCCGGCGTAGTCGCCCGGTGCGGGTGCGGCCGCCCTCGGCGTACCACTCCAAGTGCGCGCCCTGCCGCAGCAGGTGCGCCAGGTAGAGGCGCACCGCCAGTTGGTAGGCGCGGTCGTTTCCGAAGTCGCGCCGGATGAAGACCACACCGCTTCTCCTGGCGATCGAGGACAGCGGCCAGAACGCGAGGTTCTCGCCCGCGAGCCGGTAGGTGGCCGGCAGGCCCGCGTCGTGAAGGGCGACCGACAGCAGCAGCGAGTCGGCGTAGGAGCGGTGGGCGGGCAGGAACACCAGCGGGCGGACGCCGGACCGCCGCAGCCGGATGAGTTCGGCGCGCGTCGCGGGCGTCACCTCCGGACGCCCGTACACCGCGACGGCGACCGCGCGCAGCAGCCATGACGAGAACGCGCCCTGCTCGGCGACCAGACCGCGCAGGTGGAGCGCGACCCGTTCGCCCGTTTTATCGGGTGCGGCCCCCGTGCGGTCGGCCAGAGCGCGGATCTGCCGCAGCGCGGCGGGATCGCGCAGGATCTCGGCGGCGAGCCCGCGCCTGGACCGCCAGGGGATCATCGTGCCCCGTCCGCCGGGACTGCGGAGGCCGGTCGCGATCCCGGCGGGGAAAAGCTGTTCACCGTTGCCGCCTTTCGTTCTGGGTCTTTTTTCTCGTCTCCGCCCGGTCGAGATCTTCTTTTGGACGGGTAAGCCATTGCCTGCGAAAAATGAGAGGAGAGAAAGAGGATGATCCGAACGGACGACCGTCCGGTGGCCTTCGTTCTCGGCGGAGGCGGCCTGCTGGGAATGCACCAGACCGGAATGCTGACCGCGCTCCACGAGGCCGGCATCGTCCCCGACCTCGTCGTGGGCGTCTCGTCGGGTGCCCTGCACGGCGCCGTCTGGGCGGCCGAGCCCTCCGCCGTCGGCCTGACCGTCATCCGCTGCTTCTGGCAGGAGTTCTGCGAGATCGGCGTCCTGCACCGTTCGTGGGCCGAGCGGGCCGCGTCGATGAGCAACCGGTGGCTGCGCGCCCGCACGGGCCGGCGGCTGCGCGACCTGGTCGACCGGCACCTGTCCGCCGAACGGTTCGAGGACCTGCGCGTTCCCTTCCACTGCCTCGCGACCAGCGCCGACCACGGGACCGAGCGGTGGTTCGACCGGGGGCGGCTGCTGCCCGCCGTCAGCGCGTCGGTCGCGGTCCCCGCCCTCATGGAGCCCGTGCGCATCGACGGGGAGACCCTGGTGGACGGAGGGGTCGTCAACAGCGTGCCCATCGCGCGGGCCGTCGCCCTCGGCGCCCGGACGGTCTACGTGCTGCCGACCATCACGCACCCGTCGTCGGGCGCGCTGACCGCCCGGACCGGCTGGCGGCTGCCGTTCGCCGTCGTGGACATCGTCCAGCGGTACAACTACCTGTCGCAGCTCGCCTCGGTCCCGGCGGACCTCGCCCTGCACGTGCTGCCGATGGGGACGGGCCTGCCGATCGGGCGGGGCAGCGAGCAGCAGTTCAAGATCATGTCCAGCGCGGAGGGCGTGCGCCAGATCGACGTCAGAATCATGCAGTCCCATCTCGCCGCCCGCGACTATCTGAGGGAACACGGGCTCGGTTCGTGGGCCGTCCCGGCGTCGCGACCGGCCGTTCCGCCGGCCCGCGCGGCCTCGTCCGCTTCGTGACCGGACCGCGGGCGGAGGGCGGGCGACACCGTGCGAGAGTCCGCGCGGGAGCCGTCAAGGGCTGAGCCACGGCGACTCCCGCCAGGGGGACGGCGGGCGGCCCGCCGGTCCGGCCCGCCGACGGGGGGATGGCTTCTGTCATCTGCTGTCCCGATCTTGGGGAAGAAGGATCGGTGGCGCCGGGGTGGCATGGTCATCGCTGGAATCCCCCTGGCAATCCTTTTCACACTCCTGTTCTAGGAAGTGAGTAATTTTTCCCAGCATGACTCTGACAAAACCACGACAAAACGGAAATGGATGCTGTCAATAACCGGGTGTCGGACATGCCCCAACGACTCCCGGTGCGGGCCGAGGGGACGTGCGGTCGGTGGGCGGTCGCACGGCCGATCGGCCGGACGGGGTGGCTTGTGCCGAAAGGGCAGCTTTTTGTCGGGCGGGCCGGGAGTGTTGGGACTTTGTTCCCATGGCTAAACCCGGAGCCGTTCCGGAGGCTGGGACCGATCGCAGATATCGGCCCTGGCGTTCTCCGCATTGGAGAGTCAATGCGCAATTTCACATCGGAAGAATTCCGTGCTCGCGTAGTCGCCCTCATCGGCGAACGGTTCGCCCTCCCGCCCGAACGCATCAGGCCGGAGACCCGGTTCGCCGACCTGGACCTGGACTCCCTCGCCCTCGCCGAGCTGGCGGACGTGCTGGAGGAGGAGTTCGGCCTCGCCGTCCACGACCGGCACGTGGGCATGGAGGACACCTTCGGGGACCTCCTGCTGCTGCTGGAGGGCGAAGGGGCCGGCCGATGACCGTCTCCCGGGCCCCGGCGGCCGTGGACTCGGTCCTGGACCGCTTCGCCGCCCACCGCGCACGGTTCCCCGACCGGCCCCTGTTCACCTGGGTGGACCGACACGGCCGCGAAGGCCGCTCCCACACCCCCGACACCCTGGCCGAGGAGGCGGGGCGGGTGGCCCGCCTATTGCTGGTCGAGGGCCTGCGGCCCGGCGATCGCGCCGTCCTGGCCTACCCGCCCGGGATCGACTTCGTCGTCGCCACGACCGCCTGCCTCATGACCGGGATCGTCCCGGTCGCGGTGTACCCGCCCGATCCGGTGCGCGGCGGCGAGGAGCCCACGGCGTTCGCCGCCTCGGTGGCCGACTGCTCCCCGCGGGCGATCCTCACCTCCACCGGCTACGACCGCTTCCGCAGACTGCGCGCGGCGGCGGACGCGGTGACCGGCGACCGGCGACGCTCCGTCGAGGTCCCGTGGCTGCGCACCGACCGGGGCACCGCGCGGCTGCGCCCGGTCGACGCCTGGCACCGGCCGGCCTCCCCCGACGACACGGCGCTGATCCAGTACACCTCGGGATCGACCGCCAGCCCCAAGGGCGTGGTCATCACCCACCGGAACCTCACGGCCGAGGCGACGGCCAACGCGCGCGACTTCGGGCTGGGGCCCGACACGCGGGTCGTCTCCTGGCTGCCGCAGTTCCACGACTTCGGGCTCATCTGCGTCATCGTCAACGCCCTGTGCGGGAACGGCGGCGTCCACCTGATGTCGCCGCTGGACTTCGTCCGGCGGCCCTCGGTCTGGTTCGACGTCATGTCCCGCGTCGGGGCCACGGTGATCCTGGCGCCCAACTTCGCCTACGAACTCGCCGTCCGGCGCACGACGCCGGAGCAGCGCCAGGGATGGGACCTCAGCGGCATCACCATGGCGATGTCGGCCGCCGAGCCCGTCATCCCTGCGACGGTGGACCGCTTCTTCGAGGCGTTCGCCTGCACGGGCCTGCGCCGCGAGGTGTTCTCACCGACCTACGGGCTGGCGGAGAACTGCGTCTCGGTCACCGTCAACGGACGGCGCGTCCTGCGCCTGGACGCCGACGCCCTGACCGAGGGCCGGGTGGAGGAGGCGGGACCGGACACCGCGCGCGAGACGGTCCGCGTCGGCTGCGGGCGGCCCAAGGCCGAGGCGCACGTGCGGATCGTCGACCCCGACACGCTGCGGCCCTGCCCGCCCGGCCGGGTAGGGGAGATCTGGGTCGACTCGCCCACCAAGGCGGCCGGATACCTCGGCCGCGACCGCGAGACCCGCGAGACCTTCCAGGCCCGCCCGGCGGACGAGGACGACCCGCACCGCTACCTGCGCACCGGCGACCTGGGCTTCCTGCACGACGGCGAACTGTTCGTCACCGGCCGGCGCAAGGACGTCATCGTCGTCCGGGGACGCAACCACCACGCCGAAGACCTGGAGGAGACCGTACGCCGCTGCGACCCCCGCATCCGCCCCGGCGGAGTCGCCGCCTTCGCGCTCGACCCCACCCCCGAATCGGGCGGCAGCGAGCGCCTGGTGGTCTTCGCCGAGGTCAGACCAGGCCACGGCGAGGCGTGCGACGAGCTCGTCGAGACGGTGCAGCGCGCCGTGCGCACCGGCCACCAGCTCACCTGCTCCTTCGTCGTGCTCGGAGAACCGGGCCTGGTCGTCAAGACGACCAGCGGCAAGGTGCGCCGGCGCGCCTGCCGGGACCTGTTCCTCAAGGGCAGCGTCCCGCACGCGAGCCTCACGCGCTCGACCCGCCCCGACCGTCCCGGCCCGCCGACCGGTCGCTGACCGGCGCTTTTCCAGGAGACGACCCGGCCTTGCTGACCCACACCCCGCCCGCCGACAACGGCCGCCCGCCGGAACGCGCCGCGACCGGCCACGGCGGCCCCGCCTTCACCGCCGACCAGATCCTGCCGCTGGTCCCGCGCATCAGGGACCCGCTGCACGTCCTGCGCCGCGCAGCCGACGGCGCCATCGGCCTGGCCCTCGACACGGACGCGGGCGCCGCCGTCGGCTCCGGGCGCTGCCACCTGCTGGGCACCCTGCCGCCGCTCTACCCCGAATGGCTGGGGGACCGGTCGTTCTGCGCCGCCCACGGCGTCAGGTTCGGCTACGTCGCCGGGGAGATGGCCAACGGCATCGCCACCGTCGCGCAGGTCACCGCCATGGCCCGCGCCGGGATGCTCGGCTTCTTCGGCGCCGCGGGCCTCGGCCCGCCCGCCGTGGAGCGCGCCGTCGCCGAGCTGTCGGCCGCGCTCGCCGGCGGCGCCAACTGGGGCGTCAACCTCATCCACTCGCCCGCCGAGCCGGAGCTGGAGGAGCGGGTCGCCGCGCTCCTGCTGCACCACCGCGTGCCCGCGATCTCGGCGTCCGCCTACATGGCGCTCACCCCGGCCGTCGTGCGCTGCTCGGCGAGCGGCCTGCACACCGCGCCCGACGGGAGCGTCCGCCGCCGGACGCGCGTCCTGGCCAAGGTGTCGCGGCCCGAGACCGCCGAGCAGTTCCTCTCCCCGGCGCCCGCCGAGCTCCTGCGCGCCCTGGTCCAGCGCGGCGACCTCACCGAGCAGGAGGCCCGGCTCGCCGAACGGGTCCCCGTCGCCGACGACGTGACGGTCGAGGCCGACAGCGGCGGGCACACCGACAACCGGCCCCTGGTGGCGATGCTCCCGGCCATCCTGCGGCTCCGCGACGAGCTGACCGCCCGCCACCGCTACGCCGCGCCGGTCCGCGTCGGCGCGGCAGGCGGCCTCGGCACCCCCGCCGCCGTGGCGGCCGCGTTCGGCATGGGCGCCGCCTACGTCGTCACCGGGTCGGTCAACCAGTCGGCCGTCGAGGCCGGGGTCTCCGACGACGCCAAGGCGCTGCTGGCCGGGGCCGACGTCGCCGACGTGACGATGGCGCCCGCCGCCGACATGTTCGAGATGGGGGTCAACGTCCAGGTCCTGCGCCGCGGCATCGCCTTCCCCGGCCGCGCCGCCCGCCTCTACCGGCTCTACCGCGACCACGACGGCCTCGACGACCTGCCGCCCGCCGAGCGCGAGCGCCTGGAACAGGCCGTGCTGCACGCCTCCCTCGACGACGTGTGGGCCGCGACGCAGCGGTTCTGGCGGGAACGCGAACCCGCCCAGCTCGACCGCGCCGAACGCGACCCCAAGCACCGCATGGCCCTGGTGTTCCGCTGGTACCTGGGCCTGTCGAGCCGCTGGGCGATCGAGGGCACCACCGACCGCCGCACCGACTACCAGCTGTGGTGCGGCCCGGCCATGGGCGCCTTCAACCGCTGGACGAAGGGCAGCTTCCTGGCCGAGCCCGCCCACCGGACCGTCGTCCAGATCGCCCTGAACCTGCTCGAAGGCGCCGCGGTGCTGACCCGCGTCCAGCAACTGCGCGCCTGCGGCGTGGCCGTGCCCCCCGCCGCCCACGACGTACGCCCCCGCCTCCTCGCCTGACCCGGCCTCACCCGACCCCGCCCCCGAGACCGCGGCCCGCCCGCTCCCACCTGAGGTGACCCATGGCATCCCCGCCCCGCCCCCGGCAGGAACCCGTCGCCGTCGTCGGCGCCAGCGCGCTGATGCCCGGCTCGCACGACGTCGAGGGCTTCTGGCGCACCATCGTCGACGGCGACGACCTGGTCCGCGAAGTGCCGCCCAGCCACTGGCTGCCGTCGGACCACCACGACCCCGACCCCGCCGCCCCCGACCGGACCTACGGCACCCGCGGCGCGTTCCTGGACCCCGTCCCGTTCGACCCCCTCGCCTACGGGATGCCCCCCGCCGCGCTCCCCGCCACCGACACCACCCAGCTGCTGACGCTGATCGCGGCCGGCCGCCTGCTCGGCGACCTGGAACGCGGCGGCCCCGGCGGCCTCGACCGCGAGCGCGTCAGCGTCATCCTCGGCCTCGCCCCGCTCGAACTGCTGACCTCCCTCGCCCACCGGACCCAGCGGCCGGTGTGGACCAAGGCGCTGCGCGAGAGCGGACTGCCCGAGTCGCAGGTGCGGCGGGTCTGCGACCGCATCGCCGACCACTACGTCCCCTGGACCGAGGCGTCCTTCCCCGGCCTGCTCAGCAACGTCGTCGCGGGCCGCGTCGCCAACCGCTTCGACCTGCACGGCAGCAACTTCGTCACCGACGCCGCGTGCGCCGGATCGCTGGCGGCGGTCGCCACGGCGGTCAACGAACTGGCCCTCGGCCAGGCCGACCTGGTCATCACCGGCGGCGCCGACACGCTCAACGACATCGTCATGTACATGTGCTTCAGCAAGACGCCTGCGCTGTCGCGCACCGGCGACTGCCGCCCGTTCTCCGCCGACTCCGACGGCACGATCCTCGGCGAGGGCGTGATCCTGTTCGCGCTCAAGCGCCTCGCCGACGCCGAGCGGGACGGCGACCAGATCTACGCGGTGCTGTGCGGCATGGGCTCCTCCTCCGACGGCCGCGGCACCGCCGTCTACGCCCCGGTGCCCGCGGGCCAGGCCCGCGCGCTGCGCCGCGCCTACGAGGCGGCCGGATACGGCCCCGACACCGTCGAGCTGCTGGAGGCCCACGGCACCGGCACCCTGGCGGGCGACGCCGCCGAATGCGCCGCGCTCCGCGAGGTCTTCACCGCCTCGGGCCGCACCGGCTCCGGCTGGTGCGCCCTGGGATCGGTCAAGTCCCAGGTGGGCCACACCAAGAGCACCGCCGGGGCGGCGGGACTGCTCAAGGCCGTCCTCGCGCTGCACCACCGCGTCCTGCCGCCCACCATCAAGGTCTCCCAGCCCAACCCCAAGCTCGGCCTGGACGACGGGCCCTTCTACCTCAACACCGAGGCCCGCCCCTGGGTCCGCGACAGCGCGCATCCGCGCCGCGCGTCGGTGTCGAGCTTCGGCTTCGGCGGCAGCAACTTCCACGCCACCCTGGAGGAGTACACCGGCGCCGCCCCGCAGCCCAGATGGCGGCTGCGCGCGGCCCCCAGCGAGCTGATCCCGCTCAGCGCGCCCACCGCCGACGACCTGGTGGCGCTTTGCCGCCAGAGCGCCGACGGGGACGCTCCGCTGGCGACCCTGGCACGCGACGCCCAGCAGGAGTTCGACCCGTCCGCCGACGCCCGGCTGACCATCGTCGCCACCGACCGCGCCGACTACGACACCAGGCTGCGGCAGGCCGCCGAACGCATCGCGGCGCGCCCGGACGAGCCGTTCGACCTGCCCGGCGGCGTCCACTACCGGACCGGCCCCGCCCCCGGAGGCGAGATCGCCTTCCTGTTCCCCGGGCAGGGCAGCCAGTACACCGGCATGGGCGCGGGCCTCGCGATGCACCTGCCCGCCGCGCAGGAGAGCTGGGACCTCGGCGCCGGCGTCGACCTCGGCGATGCGCCGCTGCACCGCGTCGTGTTCCCCCCGCCCGCCTTCACCGACGAGGAACGCGCCGCGCAGGAGGACCGGCTGACCGCCACCCAGTGGGCCCAACCGGCGCTCGCCGCGCACAGCGCGGCGCTCCTGGCGGTCCTGCGGACCCTCGAGGTGCGGCCCGACTGCCTGGCCGGGCACAGCCTCGGCGAGCTGGTGGCCCTGCACGCCGCAGGCAGCCTCGACCTGGCGGCGCTGCTGCGCCTGGCCCGCCGCCGCGGCGAACTCATGGCCGCCGCGTCCGCCGAACCGGGCGGGATGCTGAGCGTCCGGGCGGGCTGGACGGACGTCGTCGCGGCGATCGAGGCGGCCGCCGTGCCCGAGCTGTGGGCGGTCAACCAGAACGCGCCGGAGCAGACCGTCGTCGCGGGCCGCCGCGACGCGCTGGAGCGGTTCGCGCAGATCCTCGCCGACGACGGCGTGCGCTCGCGCCCCCTCGCCGTCTCGGCCGCCTTCCACAGCCCGCTGGTCGCCGAGGCGGCCGGACCGCTGCGCGACCTGCTCGCCGGGCTCGACCTGACCGCTCCCGCGCTGGACGTCTACGGCAACGCCGACGCCGAGCCCTACCCCCGCGACCCCGACCGCGTTCGCGACCGGATCGCCGAGCAGCTCGCGGCACCCGTCCGCTTCGCCGCGCAGATCGAGGCGATGTACGCGCGCGGGGTGCGCACGTTCGTCGAGGTCGGCCCCGGCTCGGTGCTCACCGGCCTGGTCACCGCCAACCTCGGCGGCCGCGACCACCTGGCCGTCGCGCTGGACCGGCGCGGCCGGCACGGCCTCACCGCGCTCCACGAGGGCCTGGCGCTGCTGGCCGCCCACGGCGTCCCGCTGCGCCTGGAGGCGCTGTGGGACCAGTACGCGCCCCGGCCCGAACCCGCACCGCCCACCTCCGCCGCCACCGTCATGATCTGCGGCGCCAACTACGGCAAGCCCTACCCGCCGCCCGGCGGCGAGGCGGCGCTGCCGCCCCCCAACCCCGAACCGGTGGACCAGGAACCGTCCCCGCGAGAACCGCTCCGCCAAGAGCGGCCCCCCACCGGACCCGACCCGTACCCGTCCCCTCCGGAAAGGCCCGAAGTGACCACTCACCCAGCGCAGGCCGGTCACCAGACCCCTGCCGAACCCGTGACGCGCCCCGACCAACCCGCGCCGCAGGTCCAGAACGGCCATGTCCGGCCGGTCCAGGCGGACGGCGCCTGGCTCCAGACCATCCAGGAGATCCAGCGCCAGACCGCCGAGGTCCAGACCGCCTACCACCAGTTCATGGCGCAGAGCCAGCTCGCCTTCCTGGCGACGGCCGAGGCGTGCCTCACCGGACTGGAGAACGGACACATCCCCCCGCCGGCGCCGCACGGCGACACCCCTGCCAACGGCGGGCGCTCGCACGGACCGCTGGCGCTCCCGCCCGCCGGAGCCCCGGTCGCCCAGCCGACCAACGGCGCCCTGATGCCGTACCCGCCCCTGAACGCCGCGCCCGCGGCACCCGCAGCCATGCCCCCTGCACCCATGCCCCCCGCGCCCATGCCACCTGCCCCTATGGCACCCCCACCCATGCCCGCCGCCCCCACGGCACCGCCGATGGAACCCGCCGCGCCCGTCCCGCCCCCCGCCTCCGCCCCGGCCGCCGTGCCCGAGCCCCGGCAGGCAGCGGACGGCCCCGACCTCGGAACGCTGGTCATCGAGGTCGTCGCGGAGAAGACCGGCTACCCCGCGGAGATCCTCACGCCGGACATGCACCTGGAAGGCGACCTCGGCATCGACTCCATCAAGCGGGTGGAGATCCTGTCGGCGGTGCGCGGCCGCGTGCCGGACCTGCCCGAGGTGGACGCGGCCGAACTCGCCCGGCTGCAGACCCTCGGCGAGGTCATCGGACGACTCGACGGCGCAGCCCCGGCCGCCGGGCCCGGGTCCGGCGGCGCACCGTCGGGGATCGGCGCCGGTTCGTCGGCCGCCGCCGAGAAGCCCGACCCTCCGCCCGAGCACCATGGATCCGTGCGGCGCTTCGGCGTCCGGGAGACGCCCGCGCCCCCCTCCGGACTGCGGATGGCCGGGCTCGCCGCCCGGCGCGTGGTCATCACCGACGACCACGGCGGGATCGCCGAGCACCTGGCCGCGCTCCTGCGCGAGCAGGGCGTCGCGGCCGAGACCGCGCAAGAGGTGCCCCAGGACGCCGACGGCGTCATCCTGCTGAACGCGCTGCGTCCCCTCGCCTCACCGGACGACGCGCTGCGGACCGCCCGCGAGGCGTTCCGCGCGGCCCGCACGGTCGCACCGCACATGGCGCAGCACGGCGGCCTGTTCGTCACCGTTCAGGACACCGGAGGCGACTTCGGGCTCTCCGGGCGGCAGGGCGACCGCGCGTGGTCCGGCGGGCTCGCCGGACTGGCCCGCACCGCCGCCCTGGAATGGCCGCACGCCTCGGTGAAAGCGATCGACTGCGAACGCGGCGACCGCGACCCCGAGCAGATCGCCGCCGCGCTCGCCCGCGAACTGCTCGCGGGCGGGCTGACCCTGGACGTCGGCCTGCACGCCGACGGCACCCGCACCACCCTGGTCACGCACGAGGACCCGGCCTCCGAACCCGCCGGGCCTCCCGCGCTGGCGCGCGACTCCGTCGTCGTGGTGTCGGGCGGCGCACGCGGCGTCACCGCGCAGGCGGTGCTCGCGCTGGCCCGTGCGGCGGGACCGCGCCTGGTCCTGCTCGGCAGGACGCCGCTGGAGCCCGAGCCCGCCCACACCGCGACGGCCCCCGATCAAGCGGCCGTCCGGAGGGCGCTCGTCGACGAACACCGGCGGCGCGGACAGGCTCCGCCGCGGCCGGCTGACCTCGGAGCCGAGGCGAGCCGAATCCTCGCAGTGCGGGAGATCCGGGCCCGCCTCCGGGAACTGGCCGACGCCGGGGCGACGGCCCGGTACGAGAACGTCGACGTCACCGACGCGGCCGCCGTGGCGCGGGTGCTCGACCGGGTCCGCGCCGACTGGGGGCCGATCACCGGCCTCGTGCACGGCGCCGGGGTCCTGGCCGACAAGCCGATCGCCGACCAGACCGACGCCGCGTTCGCCGCCGTCTTCGACACCAAGGTCGAGGGCCTGCGCGCCCTGCTCACCGCCACCAGCGGTGACCCGCTCGCGCTCGTGTGCCTGTTCTCCTCGGTGGCGGGGCAGTACGGCAACGCCGGGCAGTGCGCCTACGCCATGGCGAACGAGGTGCTGTGCCAGGTCGCGGCGGCCGAACGCGCGCGCGTCCCCGGCCGCCGCGCGCACGCCGTCTGCTGGGGCCCTTGGGACGGCGGCATGGTCGGCCCCGAACTGGCCGCCCGCTTCGCCGCCCACGGCATCGGCCTCATCCCGCCGCGCGCCGGAGCCGAGGCGTTCGTCGCGGACCTGGCCACCGAGCACGACGGCCGCCGGGTGGTCCTGGCGGCGGGCGAGGACCCGTCCGGGCCGGCCCGCCGGGGGAGCGCCCGCCGCCGCGCACACCTCCGCCTCGCCCCGGACACCCACCCCGAACTCGGCGACCACCTGGTCGCGGGCGCGCCCGTCGTGCCCTTCGCGGTGGCGCTGGACTGGCTCAGCGGCGCGGCGTACGACGTGGAGCCCGGCGCGATGGGCCTGACGCTCCGGGACGTGCGCGTGCTGCGGCGGCTCGACCTGCCCGGCTTCGGCGACCACCCGCACGAGGTGGAGATCATCATCGGTCCGGCCGGGGACCCGGACCCCGCCACGACACTGGAGATCACCAGTGGCGGCCACCGCCACTACCGCGCGACCCTCGGACCCGCCCCCGACCTGCCCCGCCCCTGGGCCGCGCCGGACGACCTGGAGCCAGCGGACCGCGACGACGTCTACACCACCCGCGGCCTGCGCCACGGCCCCCTCATGCGCTCCCTGCGAACGCTGCGGGGCCTGTCGGAGCACGGCGCGGAAGCCGAACTGGCCGGCACCGCCGCGCTCGGCTGGCCCGACCCGCGCAGGCCCACCGACCCCGCCGCCCTGGACGGGGTGATGAAGCTCGCCACGCTGTGGGGCGCGCGCGTCCTCGGCGAGGACACCCTGCCGATGAGCCTGGCCGAGTTCCGGCTGCACCGGCGCGGACCGGCCAGCGGCGGCGCCCGCTGCCTGCTGCGCGCCCGCCAGGTCGGCACCGACCACGCCGTGTGCGACGCGGTGCTCACCGACGACCGGGACGGGGAGGTGAGGGCCGAACTGCTCGGCGTCACGATCGTCCGCCGCCCCGACTGACGGGCCGGTCCGCGCCGGACCCCAGCCCGTCCCCGCCCTGAACGCCTCCCCGTCGCCCGACCGCAGGGAGTCCCGCCATGCCCTTCGCCCCCATCGCCGTCGTCGGCCGCGGCTGCGTCCTGCCGGGCGCGCTCGACCCCGACGGGCTCTGGCAGGTCGTCACCGGCCGGTGGCTCGTCACCGGGCCGCCGCCCCATCCCGGACGGCACGATCCCGCCGCCCTGCTGGGCAACGGCGACGGCCCGCCGTGCCCCGGAACGGCCGGCTACGTCCGAGGCTTCGCCAACGTCTTCGACCCGGCCGGATTCGCCCTCGACCCCGACCGCCTGAGCGGACTCGACCCGGTGTTCCTCTGGACGCTGCACTGCGCGCGCCAGGCGTTGCGGGAGGCGGGCCTGACCGGACCGCAGCCCAGGGCGGGCCTGGTCCTGGGCAACCTCGCCTATCCCACCGCCGGCCTGACCCGGTTCGCCGAGCACGTGTGGGCGAGGAACCTGCCCGCCGAGGCCCGCGGCGCCGCCGGTCCCGGCGGACCGCCTCCCGATCCGCGCAACCGGTTCGCCCACGGCCTCGCCGCGCACCTGACCGCAACGGCGCTCGGCCTGGGCGCGGGCGCGTTCTCCCTGGACGCCGCCTGCGCCACCTCCTTGTACGCCGTCAAGCTGGCCGCCGACCGCCTGCACGACGGCTCGGCCGACCTGATGCTGGCGGCGGCGGTCAACGCCTCGGACATGCTGTACCTGCGCTCGGGGTTCCGGGCCATCCAGGCGCTGAGCCCCACCGGGCGCAGCCGCCCCTTCCACCAGGACGCCGACGGCCTGGTGCCGGCCGAGGGCGCCGCCTGCGTCGCGCTCATGCGGCTGGCCGACGCCGAGAAGGCGGAACTGCCGATCCTGGGCGTGATCCGCGGGATCGGGCTGTCCAACGACGGCCGCGCGGGCGGCCTCCTCGCGCCGGACGAGCACGGCCAGGAGAAGGCCATGCGCCGCGCCTACCGGTCGGCGGGCCTCGACCCCGCGACGGTCTCGCTCCTGGAGTGCCACGCGACCGGGACGACCGTGGGCGACGCGGTCGAGGTGCGCAGCACGGCCCGGGTCTTCGGCGACCGGGAGGACCTGCCGATCGGCTCGCTGAAGTCGAACCTGGGCCACTCCCTGACCGTCGCCGGGCTGGCGGGACTGCTGAAGGTGCTCGGCGCCCTGGAGCACGGGACGCGGCCCGCCTCGCTCGCCGACGGCGCGCTCACCGGCGCGCTGGAGGGCACGCCGCTGCGCGTGCTGACCGCCGACGAGCCCTGGGAGGAGCCGCGCCGGGCCGCGGTCAGCACCTTCGGCTTCGGCGGCAACAACGCCCACCTGATCGTCGAGGAGTGGGAGGCGGCGACCTCGGCGGCGTCGCCGTGGACACCGCCCGAGCCCCGCCCCGAGCCCGTGGCGATCGTCGCCACCGGCATCCGCTCCGGCCCGCGGAACGGCAGCGGGCCGTTCACCGGCGCGCTGCTGCGCGGCGAGCCCGCCGCCGCCCGCTGCGAGACCGTCGAGGTGACGACCGACGGCCTGGCCTTCCCGCCCAAGGACCTGCAGCAGGCCCGCGGCGCGCAGCTGCTGATGCTGGAGGCGGCCCGGGAGGCGCTGGCAGGCCGGACCCTCGACGGGGAGCGCACCATGCTCTTCATCGGCTGCGGCTCCGACGTCGAGGTGGCGCGTTACGCCGCGCGGTCCCACCTCGTCCCCGACGCGCTCCCGGCCGACCGGGCGGCGGCCATGCGCGACGCGTTCGTCCCGCCGCTGAGCCCGCCCGGCGTCGTCGGCGAGATGGCGAGCCTCATCGCCAACCGGCTGAACGTGCAGTGGAACCTGACCGGGCCGGGCCACATCGTCTTCGCCGAGGAGGCGTCCGGGCTCACCGCGCTCGCGCTCGGCAGGCGCGCCCTGCGGGAGGGCGAGGCCGACACGGTGCTCGTCGGCGCCGTCGACCTCTCCGACGAGCCGGTGCACCAGGAGGCGCTGCGCGAGCTGGGCCTCGACCGCGCTCCAGGAGACGCGGCGGTGGCGCTGCTGCTGCGGCGCCACCGCGACGCGGTCGCCGACGGCGACGAGATCATCGCCGTCCTGGACGAGCGGCCGGACGGAGCGCCGGGCCTGCGCGTGGCCGCGCCGGGCGGCGCACCGGAGCCCTCCCCGGCGCGCGCCGTCTCCCTGGAGGAGCTGACGGGATGCCCGCACGCCGCCCAAGGGCTGCTGGGCGTGGCCGTCGCCGCGCTCGCCCTGCGCCATCGCGCGGTGCCCCTGCCGGGCGAGCCCGCCGTCCCGCTGCTGGGGCCGCGTTCGGCCGAAGTGGTCGTCGAACCGCTCGGGGCGCCCGCGACCACCACGACCCTCCGCGCCGCCGCGCCCGTCCCCGCGTTCCGGTCCCGGCCGCCGCGCCTGCACGTCCATTCGGGCCGGGACGCGAGGGAGGCGGCCGCCGCCGCCCGCCGGGGCCGCGAGTCGGCCGACGGCCCCGCCCGCCTGGTGATCGCCGCCGCCACGCCGGACGAACTGGCCGAACGCCGGGCGGCCGCCGCCGACTGGCTGGACGGCCGCGCGGCCCGGCCGCGCGGCGTCGCCTTCCGCGCCGCACCGCTGGAGGGCCGGACCGCGTTCGTCTACACCAACGGCGCGGCGGCCTACCCCCGGATGGGCCGGGACCTGATGCTGGCCTTCCCCGACCTCATGGACGGCATCCGGGAGGCGTCGGGCCCGATCGACGAGTTCGCGGGCTGGGCCTACGGCGGCCCGTCCACCACCGGGGGCCGCGCGCTCGAACAGATCTGGGCGGCGGGCCTGCTGGCCCGGCTGCACACGGCGCTGATGCGCGAGGTGCTGGGGGTGCGGCCGGGCGCGGTCGTGGGCTACTCGTCCGGGGAGAGCAACGCGCTCATCTCGCTCGGACTGTGGGAGGACATCCCCGGCTTCATGGACCGGCTGCGGCGGGCCGACCTGTTCACCAGGGACGTCGCCGGCGAGCACCGCGTGGTCCGGCGGCTGTGGGAGGGGAGCGACGCCGCCGGGGACCGCTGGGCGAACCACATGGTGCCGCTGCCGCACGAACGCGTCCGGGCCGCGCTGGACGGGGAAGCGGCCGTCTACCTGATGACCGTCAACTCGCCCCTCTCCTGCGTCATCGGCGGGGCCGAACGCGCCTGCGCGCGGGTGCTGGCGCGTCTGGGCGCAACGCGCACCGCCATCCCGGTCGACTACGACATCGCCGTGCACGCGCCGGTCGTGCAGGCCGTCGCGGCGGACTGGCGGCGCGTGCACGACTGGCCGCTGCGGCCGCTGGACGGAGTCCCCTTCTACTCCGCCGGGACCTCCGGTCCCTACCTGCCCACGCGGGAGACCGCGGCGGACGCGCTCACCGCCATGGCGATGGACACCGTCGACTTCCCCTCGATGATCGAGCGCGCCTGGGCTGACGGCGTGCGCGTGTTCATCGAGCACGGTCCGCGCGGATGGTGCTCCCGGTGGATCTCCGAGACGCTGGGGGAGCGCGAGCATCTCGCCGTCCCCCTGGACGGGGGAGGGGGCGACGGCGTCGCCTCCTTCGTCCAAGCCGTGGCCGAACTGGTCGCGGCGGGGCTTCCTGTGGACCTGGACGCGCTGGTAGGCGGCTGGGACGCCGCGGAAGCGGCGCCACCGGCCCGGCGGCGTTCCCTGCCGGTGCCGGCCCACCCCCGCCCGATCGCCTTCCCCGACCGTCCGCCGCATGACGACGCCCACGAGGCCACCCCGCTGCGCCTTCCACCCGCGCCCGCCCTCCCCCTCGATATCGGGCCCGACCCGTGCGCCCCACCGGCCGTGAGCGGACGACTCGTGCACGCCCCTGCCAAGAACGAAGGGCGCCGACACCCACTCGGGGAGGTGCACAACGCCTTCCTGGCGGGCCAGACGCAAGTACAGACGCGATTCCTCGCCTACCGGCAGCACGCCCTGCGGCTCCTGCTCGACGGCGCACCGCCGACGGCACCGTTCCCCCTCACACCCGCCAGGCAGCCCCGGCCCCCGCAGGAACCGCCACCGGCCACGACCTTCCCGGGACCGAGCTTCGACCGGTCCGACCTGGAACGGCTCGCCTCCGGGCCGATCTCGGAGCTGTTCGGCCCCCGGTTCGCCGCCCAGGACGGCCACCACCGCCAGACGCGCATGCCGATGCCGCCGATGCTGATCGCCGACCGGGTCCTCGGCATCGACGCCGAACCCTGCTCCATGGGCACCGGCACCATCTGGACGCAGACCGACGTCGACCCTGGCGCCTGGTACCTCGACCACTGCGGCCGCGTGCCGCCGGGCGTCCTGGTGGAGGGCGGCCAGGCCGACCTGCTGCTGATCAGCTGGCTGGGCGTCGACCTGCTCACCCGCGGCGAGCGCGTGTACCGGCTGCTGGGCTGCGAGCTGACGTTCCACGACGTCCCGCCCGCCGCCGGGGAGACCCTGACGTACGAGATCGGCATCGACGGGCACGGCGAGCACGACGGCCGCCGCCTGTTCTTCTTCCACAGCGACTGCCGGTCGGGAGACCGCCCCAAGCTGTCGGTGCGGCACGGCCAGGCGGGCTACTTCACCGACGACGAACTGGCCGAGGCGGGCGGCGTCCTGTGGGACCCCGCCGACGAGCCGTCCCCGGACGACCTGCGGCTCGACCCGCCGGCGGTCCCGGACGCGCCCCGCCGCTACGGCCCCGACGCGGTGCGGGCCTTCGCCGAAGGCCGGGCGGCCGACTGCTTCGGCCCCGGCTGGGACCTGGCGCGGTCGCACGTGCGCTCGCCCCGAATCGGCCAGGGCCGGATGCTGCTGCTGGACGAGGTCACCGACTTCGACCCCGCCGGAGGCCCCTGGGGCCGGGGCTACCTGCGCGCCGAACTGCCCATCGCGCCCGACGACTGGTTCTTCGAGGGCCACTTCAAGAACGACCCCTGCATGCCCGGCACGCTCATGCTCGAAGGCTGCTTCCAGGCCATGGGCTTCTTCATGGCGGCGCTGGGCCACACCCTCCACCACGACGGCTGGCGGTTCGAGCCCGTGCCGGAGGAGCCGTACGCCATGCGCTGCCGGGGGCAGGCCGTGCCGACCAGCCGGAAGCTGGTCTACGAGGTGTTCGCGGCCGAGGTCGTCGCCGGGCCGGTGCCGACACTGCGCGCCGACGTGCTGTGCACTGTCGACGGCGTCAAGGCGTTCCACGCCCGCCGCCTGGGCCTGCGCCTGGCCCCGGACTGGCCGCTCGACCACTGGGGCGCCCTGGCCGCGCCGAGGGTGCAGCAGGACGGCGCGGCCTTGGAACCGGCCGACCTCGGCGGGCTGGCGGGGCACCGCGACCCGGAGGAGGTCGCCGTCCTGGACGGGGTGCCGCTCGGCTACCGCGCCGCGCTCGCCGCCGCCTGGGGACGTCCCACCGCGGCGTTCGGCCCCTCCTACGAGCGCTTCGACGGGCCGCGCCGGTGCGCCCGGCTGCCCGGCCCGCCCTACCTGTTCGTGTCCCGGGTGACCCGGGTGTCGGGCCCGCCCGCGCGGATGGAGCCGGGCGCGGAGGTCGAGATCGCCTACGACCTCCCGCCCCGGGCCTGGTTCTGGGACCAGAACGGCTCGGCGCGGCTGCCCTTCGCCGTCCTGATGGAGATCTGCCTGCAGCCCTGCGGCTGGCTGGCCACCTACGTCGGCTCCACCCTGGCCGTCCCGCACGACCTGCTGTTCCGCAACCTCGACGGCACCGGCGCGGTGCACCGCGAGGTCGGCCCCGGCACGGGCACGCTGCGCACCCGCGTGAAGCTCACCGACCTCAGCCGCCAGGGCCCGATGATCCTGCTCACCTTCGACATCGAGTGCCGGGCCGCCGACGGCCCGGTGTTCACCGGGACCACCAAGTTCGGCTTCTTCCCGCCCGAGGCGTTCGCCGACCAGGTGGGGCTGCCGCCCGACGCCGAGGAGCGGGCGCGCCTGGAGGCGCCCTGCGACTACGCGGTGGACCTGCGGGCGCGCCCGGAACGCCTGTGCGCCGGGCCGCTGCGGCTCCCCGGGCCGATGCTGCTGATGATCGACCGGGTCACCGGCTTCTGGCCGGACGGCGGCGCGGCGGGCCTGGGCCGGCTGCGCGCGGAGAAGGACGTGGACGCGGGGGAGTGGTTCTTCCGCAGCCACTTCTTCCAGGACCCCGTCCAGCCCGGCTCGCTCGGCGTCGAGGCGATGGCGCAGCTGCTGCGCTTCTACATGATCGAGACGGGGCTGGGCGCGGACGTCCCGCATCCCGGGTTCGAGGCCCTGCCCGGCCGCGAGGTGGTCTGGAAGTACCGCGGCCAGGTCACCCCGGCCAACACCCGCGTCATCGTCGAGCTGGAGGTCACCGAGGCGGGGACGGGCGAGCACGGCCCGTACGCGGTGGCCGACGCCTGGCTGTGGGTGGACGGGCTGCGCATCTACCACGTGCGCGGCCTGGGCCTGCGCGTGGTGCCGGGCACGGACGGCCCGGCGGCGCTGCGGGGCCCCGGCGTCGCGGAGTGGACCATCGGGCCGGACACCGACCCGTGGCTGCGCGACCACCGCCCCACCTGGACCGTCCCGACGCTGCCGCTCATGACGGTCGCCGACCGGATCGCCGCCGCGGCCGGCGTTCCGCCGGACGGGCGTATCCGGCTGCGGGACGTGCGGATGCACGACTGGGCCCTGGTGCCCGGACCCACCCGCGTACGGACCGAGACGGTGCGGACCGGCACGTCGGCCGAGGTGACGCTGGCCCTGTGGCAGGAGGGGCCGTCGCGTTTCGTCCCCGCCGCGCAGGGACGCGTCGAACCGCTCCCGCCGGGCGGGCGGCCGAACCCGTTCCCGCCCCTGGCGGACGCCGGCGACCAGGTCGACCCCTACGAGGAGGCGTTCATCTTCAATGGCCCGGCGTTCCACCGCGTCGTGGAACTGCGGCTCGGCTCGCAGGGAGCCTCCGGGGTCGTGGACCCGACGCTCGGCCGCGTTCCGCACGCGACGCTCGGCCAGGGGTTGCTCGACGCGGTCACGCACATGATCCCGCACGCCCGGCTCCAGCTGTGGTGCGCGCGCATCCCGGCCGGGACCGTGGCCCTCCCGCACCGGATCGAGCGCCTGGACCTCCACGAGGCGCTGCCGATCGACCGGCCGATCCAGGTGGAGGTCCGGTTCGCCGGTCTGCACGACGGCGACCTCAGGTACCCGGTGTTCGATTGCCAGATGCTCGTCGAGGGACGCGTGGCGGCCGAGCTCAGGCTGGTCGAGGTGCTGCTCCCGCTCGGCCCGCTGGCCCACGAGATCACCAGGCTGCGCGTCTTCATGGGGGAGCGGCGGTACGCGGACGGCATCGGCGTCTCGGCGACCGACGGCGCGGCCACCACGCTCACCAGGAAGGACGCGGCCGCGTGCGACTGGCTGCCGGGCACCGTCCGCGACCTGTACGGCCTCGGGCCGGGCGCGCTGACCGCCGACGCGCTCGCCGCCGTGGCGATCCGCGACCACGTGGGGCGGCGCACCCGCGCCCATCCCCGCCAGGTGGACCTCACCGGCGGCCCGGAGAAGGTGCGTTCGGCCACCCGTCCGCTGACCGTCCACCACCTCGTCGTCGAACACCGGGGCGCCGACGCCGTCACGGTGCGGGACGGGCGTCCGCCCTCGCGCGACCTCGGACCCGTCTGCGACCGGCTGCGGCTGGCCGCTCCCGACGACCGGCGTCCCTTCGTGGCGGAACTGGTGGCCACGTTGCCGGAGCGGTTCCTCGGCGAGTTCCTCCTCACCGACCCCGACGCCTGCCGTGACCGGACGTGCCTGTTCCTCCTGGAGCAGGCCTCCCCGCTGGACCCGCTCGTCTTCGCCCTGACGATGACCGGCCTGACCGGGCGCCCGCTGGCGACCCTGCAGGCCCACCGGACCCTGTTCAGGATGCTGACCGGAGTGGGGAGCCCGTTCCCGGACCTCGGCCTGGACACCTTCACCCGCCCGGTCGGCGGGAACGGCTCCGTCGCCGCCCCCGTCGCGGCCCGCCTCGACGCCGGGACCGGCGTCGCCCTCGTGCGGCCGCCGCGCAGGGCCCGCGGCACGGAAGCCGACCTGGTCGCGCTCATCGACCTGGCACGGGAGCGCGACGTGCCGGTCGTGCCCGTCGCCTTCGCCCGGTCCGATCTCACCGCGCCGATCCGCCGCGACCACCTGGTGGGGGAGGCGCTCTCATGCGACGCCCCATGGCCGGAGGGGCCGCAGCAGTGGCCGCCGGACCGCGGCCACGTCCAGCCCGACGACGCCTTCGTCGAGAAGGTGCGGGTCTGGCGCCGCCGGCACGACGTCGGCAGCGGCGACGCGGCCCTCGCGGTGGCGCTGAGCGAGGCGCGGGACCCCGGGCCTCTCGGCGGAGCCCTTCGCGCGGGCGGGTTCGACTCCGGAACGCCGCCTTGGGCGGCCGCCCTCCTCCGCCGGTTGCTGGGCGCCGGATGACGGCCGCGTTCATGCAGGAAACGGCTTTGGGAAGAGGTGGATTTCGCGCCCGCGCGCCGGGGAACGGCGAATGGCAAAGAGAAACCCGAGGCTGTGAAATCCGTGTCCCACAAGGCGACAACGGCGCGGGAAACCGCACTGCTGTCATTTTGCGAATTTAGGGAGCCATGTCCTTTTTTCGTTCCGTCACGCCGCCGCCCCCCGATCAGGAGGCGCGGGTCTCCTGGCGGCGGCTCCTGCTGGCCGCCGTGCCGACCGCGGCGGCCGTGGCCGTCATGTTCGGCCTGATGGCCGACGGGGTGCTCGCGGCTTCCTTCGCCGTCTCGGGGGACAGCTTCAAGATCTCGGCCGACAGGCTGGAGGGAAAGGGCTTCCAGCAGTTCCCCGCGGCCGACGGGGACGTGCGGGGACGCCGGCACCCCGTGGCCGTCAGCGCCATCGGCAGCGCCGAGATCCGGAACCTGTGCCAGTCGGTCCGGGTGGGGCTCCCGATCGGCAAGGTCACGCTGCGCATCACCGCCGGGAACGGGTCGCGGCCGGTGACCGCGCGGACGCTGGTCGTCGACCCCGAGCAGCAGGCCGGCGACACGGTGTTCACCGGCTTCCAGGCCGGGCGGGACGCGAGCACCCTGACCGAGGTGCCGGGCAAGACCGGACCCGCCGGGGTGTTCGGCCAGCAGGCGGACACCGTCACGATCACCGGGCTGCGGCAGGTCGCCTGGGCCACCACCGCGGGCACCTTCCGCCTGCCGGGGCTGCGGCTGCGCTTCGGCGGGAGCGGCCTTGAGTGCTTCTGACGACGAGTCCCCGGACCGCCCCGGCGGATGGGCGGCGTTCACCCGCTGGCGCCGCGCGCGCCCCTTCGGGGCCGGCCTGCTGATCTTCCTCGGCGGCGCCGAGCTGGCCCTGGTCCCGCTGGTCCCGCTCGGACTGGTCGTCCACCAGGGGATCGCCGGGATCTCCGGCTACCTGGTCGGCCTGGTCCTGGTGGCCCTCGGCTGCTCGGTGCTCGCGCAGCCGGCCCTGAACGGGTTCTTCGGCGTGGTCGCGATCCTGCTCGGACTCACCTCACTGATCACCTCCAACCTCGGCGGGTTCCTGCTCGGCGCCCTGCTGACCCTGGCGGGCGGCGTCTGGTGCTTCGCCTGGACGACCCGGCCCCGCCGCCGCGACGGGCACTCCGGCCTGGTCCTGGTCCCCCTGCTGGGCGGCGTGCTGCCCGGCGCCGCCGCGCCCGGCGGCCCGCCCCCGGCCGGAGCGGTGGTGGCCGCGACCGACCCGAACGTCCTCAAGGCGGCGGCGATCACCGGCCGCCAGGTGCGGTTCGACGGCGTGCGCGTGGTCCCCACCGCGACCGGCCCCCGGCGGGTGCTGCGCCTGCGCATGTCCTCGGCGGAACTGCGCGGCGTCCACCAGGAGGTGGTCAGCGGCGGGAAGCGGCTCACCGTGCGGACCCCGCGCCTCGACCTGGGCGGCGTCGTCATGGAGAGCACCTTCATCACCGGCAAGGCGCTGGGAGTGATCCCCCTGCCGCTGTCGGCGGAGCTGCCGCTGCCGCCCGTGCCGCTGACGCTGCCCGTCCTCTACCTCACGGACGTCAGCGCCGATGGTGTGTACGTGCGCGCCTCGACGGCGAGATCACCGGCACTGCGGCTGGACGTCACCGCAGCCTCCGGCCGCACCGCGCCGCCGGTGCGCGGGCCGCGCCCCGACGGCCGCCGGTCGCCCCTGGCGCAGGCTCCCCGCGCGACGACCCCCCGGCCTTCGCCCACTGCGACCCCCACGCTGCCAACCGCCGCCGACAAGCCTCCCGCGGACACGAGCGGCTGTCGTTTCACCGCCGCCGACCTGGACTTCGCGCACACGCTGCTCCGCGTGGCGAAAGACGCCGCGCACCAGGGCAGATGGCTTTCGGCAGCGTCCGACGACCCCCGCCAGCGATCACGTTTCGATCGGTTCGCGGCGAAGGCGCAAGCGGCCCAGGAGTCGGCCCTCCAATGGCTGTCCGAAGCGGGAGAAGAACCGGCGCCCGCTCCCACGCCGCCGATCGGCCGGCCTTCCTTGCCGGGCCCGGTGCTGGAGGGTCTGTACGCACACCTGGCGGCCGACTACCGGCGCCAGGTCGCCGCCGCCGTCCGCACCCGACTCGACAAAGGGGGCTGCCAGGAAATCCAAGAGAGCGGACGAGAACTGCTGTCCCAGCTCAAGCCCTGACAAGGGACTCCGTTCACCTGCCGGTCGGCGGCGCGGACCGGCAGGTGAAGGTCCGCCGCTTCCGCCCTACGCGGCGGCCGCCTTGGCCGCCAGCTTCTCCAGGAACCTGGCGAAGGTGTCGTCCATCGACAGCTCCTCCTCGATGGGCGGGATGGCGAACTCCTCTTGCAGGAGGATGCTCAGTTCCACCAGGGCCAGGGAGTCCAGGTCGAGGTCGTCGAGCGTCGCCTCGGGAGTGATGTCCTCGCGGGGCACGCCGAACTGCTCGCTGACGATGTCGATGACGCGGACGCGCAGCCGTTCGGTGATGTTCTGGGGCACGATCGCCTCTGTTCTCTGTGAGAAGTCGACGTCCTTGCCGGCAATGAACCGAGTATTTCCCGGCGCGGCCCCGAGCGCCATGGGAAAAAGGTCCTGTCCTGTCTTTTATGCCCTCCTGGTGATAGGCAGAATTCGAGTCGCCCGCCTAGGGTGGGACCGTCATTGTCCTGGTCGGCTCTATTGCGAGGAAGAATGGACGAGGAAACGGCGGCCGTCGGCATCGGCGATATGCGCCCGCGGGGCCGACATTGCCGTGTCGCATCCCTGGGGGTGTACCGGCCCGCCCTCCAGATCAGCAACCACGAGCTGAGCGCGGTGATGGACACCAGCGACGAGTGGATCGTCAAGCGGACCGGTATCCGCGCACGCCGCCTGGCGGGCCCGCAGGAGACCCTGGTGGAGATGGGGGCCGTCGCGGCCGAACGCGCGCTGGCCGGCGGGGGCGCGGCGGTCGCCGACGTCGACTGCGTCATCGGCGCCACCATGAGCTACACCGGGCAGGCTCCCGCGATGGCGGTCCGGATCGCCGAGCGCCTGGGCACCCTGGGCCCTCCGGCCTTCGACCTGTCGGCCGCCTGCGCGGGCTTCCCCTACGCGCTGGACATGGCGCGCAGCCTGATCGCGGCGGGTTCGGCGCGCACGGTGCTGGTGGTGGCGGCGGAACGGATGAGCGACATCGTCGACCCGAACGACCGCACGACCGCGGTGCTGTTCGCCGACGGGGCGGGCGCGGCGCTGGTGGCGGACTCCGACGAACCGGGCATCGGACCGGTGGTGTGGGGCAGCGACGGCTCGCTGGCCAGGGCGCTGGAGCAGAGGGTGGAGTGGGCGTCCTTCCGCGACGGCAACTCCGACGAGCCCCCCTACCTGCGGATGGAGGGCCCTCGGCTCTTCCGGTGGGTCATTGACGCGATGCCGGAGGCGGCCCGCCGCGCGGTGGCCGCGGCCGGCCTCACCCTGGACCAGATCGACGCCTTCGTGCCGCACCAGGCCAACATCCGCATGATCGAGTCGATGGTGCGGTCACTCGACCTGGACGAGAGGGTCGCCGTCGCCGAGGACGTCCGCGACCAGGGCAACACCTCCGCCGCCTCCATCCCGCTGGCGCTGGCGCGCCTGGCCGACGAGGGGCTGGTCAAGCCCGGCGCGCTGGCGCTGCTGCTGGGCTTCGGAGCCGGCGGCACCTACGCCGCCCAAGTCGTCCAGCTCCCCTGACCGCCGTCGGCCCGACTACCGCTCGAAATTCTCGGTTCCGCGCCCTGAGAGACGCGGTCAAGAAGGGGATCGGATAAGAACGTCCCCACCTTGACCGTCCCAGCCGCCAATGGCATCTCCCGTCAGAGATTTCGGGCGCGACCATGCGCATCACTGGCCTCGTCTTGGCGGCTTGCCCTCTCTAGTGACCGGGCCAGGCGGTCGCGAGCGGCGGGTTGTTGGAGCGCACCGCCCTCGATATCCTCGCCGTTCCGAATAATGTTCGGTGGTGATGGGCGGCGCGAGTCCGACAGGGCTTCCCGACCGCTGCCCAACGGCCTTGAGCAAAAGCGGACAGAACGTACATCGAGCCTAGCGTTCGTCCACGCGCCGAAGGCTTCGACGCGAACGAGGCCGCCTCCGTCCACCAGTGAGGGGAATGTGATGATCGAAGTCGACCCGGTGGACGGCATCGCCGTCATGCGGCTGGCGCACGGCAAGGTCAGCGCCCTCGACCTGGAGCTGTGCCAGGCCATCGAGCAGACCATGCGCGACCTGGACGACCGCTCCGTCCGTGCCGTTGTGCTGACCGGCACCGGGCGGGTCTTCTCGGCGGGCGTCGACCTCAAGCGGGTGGTGGACGGCGGCGCCGAGTACGTGGAACGTTTCCTGCCCGCGCTGAGCGGCGCGTTCCGCTCCGTGTTCGACCTCGGCAAGCCGGTGGTCGCCGCGGTCAACGGCCATGCGATCGCCGGCGGCTGCGTGCTCGCCGCGGCCTGCGATCACCGGATCATGGCCGCCGGGACCGGCACGATCGGAGTCCCGGAGCTGCTGGTCGGAGTGCCGTTCCCGCACGCGGCTCTGGAGATCATGCGGTTCGCGCTGGGACCGGTCGGTGCCCGCCGCGCGATCCTCGACGGCACCAACCACGAGCCGCAAGAAGCCCTGGACCTGGGGCTGGTCGACGAGCTGAGCGACCCCGACGCCCTGCTGAAGCACGCGATGACCGCCGCCGACAGGATGGCCACCGACATCCCGTCCGACGCCTTCCGCCACACCAAGGCGCAACTCCGCCAAGAGGCGAACGAACGACTCGACCGCCTCACGGAGTCGGCCACCGTGGAGCTGTGGACGAAGGCGGCGACCGACGGCCGCATCCAGGCCTACATGGACCGGACAGTGGGCTCCCGCAACGACCGGCCGTAAGACCGGCCGAGCATCCGTCGGCTTGAACCGCTCAGGAGCGGTCTGCGGCGCGGCGGCGCAGTGCGTGAGCCTCCTCGGCGCGGCCGGTGCGCTCCAGTAGGTCGGCCAAGTTGCACAGGATGTCGGTATTGGCCTCGTGGTTGTCGTCCTCTTCTTCGGGATCTTCGTACTTGGCCATCTCTGTGAGAGCCGTCCGATACCAGGTCTCCGCCTCGTTTTGGCGGCCCGTCCTCTCCAGCAACCGGGCGAGGCGGTTACGGGTGGCCGGGTAGTAGGCGCACTTGGTGGCGTGCCGATACCAGCGCTCCGCTTCCTCCAGCTCCCCGTCCTCCTCCAGGAGGATGCCCAGGTTGTAGGAGGCGGTGGCTTGTTCGCCTTCTTCGGCGGCACGGCGCATCCATGCGATGGCTTCAGCGCGGTCGGTGTCCTCCAGGTGGAGGGAGAGGTCGTTCATCGCCAAGGTGTCGCCGCGCTCGGCGGCGACGCGCAGCCAGTGCACGGCTTGCTCGTCGCGGCCGAGCTCTTCGTAGCAATGCCCCAACTGGAACGCGGCGTGCACGTGGCCTGTCTCGGCGGCACGGCGAAGGAGGGGTTCGGCCTCGGCGTACAGCCCATCGAAATACAGAGCCTCGCCTTGCTCGTAGACGGAGTCCATGGCCGGTGACCTTATGGCTGAAGGACGAGGGTCAGCGAACACGATTCTTCAGCCGTGCCTATCGCCACCAGGCAACCGGACCGGCTATCGACACCGTCGCCATCGTGCGTCACCGGTCACGAGACATGGCGGCGGGTGACGGGTCCCTGGCACGGGGGCACCTGTCTTGGTTTCAGAGGAAAGGCGAGCAGACCTGCTGAACGTGGTTTGAGCTGGTCAATCGCCTGTGAATCGCGTTGGTGATGGTGGGAGCAGCGGGCGGAGTGGTGTGGCGCCAGGGCGTTCGCGTGATCCGACCAACGACAGTGCGGCAGCCGCCGGCCCCGCCGTTGGGCGGGGCCGGCCGTTCAACGGCTGGTCACGCCTGCTCGGGAGCGATGTGCGGGCGCGCGGTTTCCGTCAGTCGTCCTCGGACGACGCCGGTTCGATGGACTGCTTGTGCCGGAAGACGTTGAGCGGGTCCCAGCGCTTCTTGACGCGTTGCAGGCGGGGGTAGGCGTCCTTGTAGTACAGCTTTGACCAGGGTTGTCCCGAGGTGTTCTGGGTTGGGTCGCTCAGGTCGACGTCGCAGTAGTTGATGTAGCAGCCGTCGGTGACGTCGCCGATGACCGGGACGCAGCCGGTGTCGGCGAAGGTGGCCCGATAGGTGTCGCGGATCCAGTCCAGGTGCGGCTCCGGGTCGCCCGGGTCCTCGTCGCTGGGGCGGTTCCAGTAGACCTGGTACTGCATCTTGAGGATCGAGTCGCGCTGCGGGGAGGCGGTGTCGCGGGGCGGCCGGTTGACCGCCGAGCCGTAGGAGTCGATCTGGATGAGCGCCTGCTTGTTGACGTAGTCGCGGAAGTGCCCGTGGCCCAGGTAGTCCCACATCGCCGAGATCTGGTCGTCGGTGAAGGGGCGGCGCATGTAGGCGGACTTGTACTTGCCGCAGCGGTTCTCGCCGGAGCCGTTCAGCGCCTGGGTGGCGGTCAGCCAAGGCATCAGGCGCGGCGACCACGCGTCGGGGACGGCCGAGTGCTCGGCCGCCGAGTACCGCATGGGGCCCGAGTCGGGCACCGCGTCGCTGTCGACGGTCTCCAGGAAGTCGAGCATGGCGGCGGTGCCCTCGTCGTCCTCGTCGTCGCTGTCGGCGTCGACCTGGGCGACCATGCTGATCTCGCCGTTGCTGACGTGGTTGAGCGCCAGCAGCGCGAACAGCCGCCCGGCCGCGGTGTCAGGGTCCTGGTTGGCGGCGAAGTACTCGCCGTAGGCGTCGAGCAGGCGGGCGAAGCTGGACTCGGTGAAGTCGCTCCACTTCCAGGAGCGGGCCGTGAGCAGGACGCGCCGGGGCGGCACGGGCAGGTCGCGGAACCAGAAGCGGGTGACGGCCCCGAAGTTCCCGCCGCCCCCGCCGGTGTGGGCCCACCACAGGTCCCGGACCTCGGGGTCGGGATCGTCCCGGCTGGCCACCACGAGCTCCACCGTGCGCTGTTCGGTGACGACGGCGACCTCGACGGCGTACAGGTAGTCGACGGTCAGGCCCGCCTGCCGCGACAGCAGCCCGTACCCGCCGCCGGTGATGTGGCCGCCCAGGCCGACCGAGTAGCACGACCCCGCCGGCAGGGTCCGGCCGCTGAGTGGGAACAGGTGGCTGTAGACGTGCCAGTTGGTGGCCCCGGCCTCGACGCACCACGCCTCCATGGCGGGGTCGTAGTGGAAGCCGCACATCGGGCTGACGTCCAGGATCACCCGGACGTCGTCGCCGCAGACGAAGTCCTCGTAGCAGTGGCCGCCGGAACGCACGGTGACGCGGGTGCGCCGGGGGTCGGCGTCGGGCTGGTTGACCGCCTCGGACAGGGCGGTGACGACCCCCTGCGCGCTGGTCACCACCCGCACGTACTCCGGTTCGGCGATCCACCGCTGGTTGAACCCCCGGCTGAGCGCCGGATAGCGCCCGTCGCCCGGTGCGACGGTGACGGCGGGAGGTTGTGCGGGTCGGGTGCTCATAGGCGCTGGCCTCTCTGGGCGTTCCGGTCGAGGCGGGGCCGTCGGTGTCCGGAGCCAGACCGCGCGGCGGGCACACGGCCCGTTCACCTCGCTGCCATGTCCCTATAGAGATAACCCGTCGTAGTTACTTCATTGCGGTCGGTAGTAGATCGTTGGGAGATATCTACGGTGGTCGGATCTGGGCGGTCGTGAAGTCGCCGGGGCCGTGATCTCAGGAGGCGACCATCACGGCCCCGGCCTGGTTGGTGCGCTCACCCTTCCCTGAAGCGGCCTTGGCGTCGTTGTTGCGGCAAGCCCGCTGAGGCGGTCAGGGCGTGGGGAACGCGCTGGGGGCTTCGTCCGCCGGAACGGTGGGGGGCGCCTGACCCCCCGGAGTCGAGGAGGGGGGAGACTGCTTCTCGGTGGGCTGGGGACCGACGAACAGCAGTACCTGGCCTGCCGCCCACGGTGAGGCGTTGTGGACGTACCAGTTCCCCGGCACCTGCCCCGGATAGCGCACCACGGACTGGTTGCCCTCCATGACCCGGTACTCGGGCACGGTGACGCCCCGCTTCTTCAGCGCGGCCAGCACCTGCGACAACGGCCGCTTGCGGTACACCATCCCATGCATGGCCTCTCCGCGCGCGTCCGCCTGCGCGGTGCTCTGGTACTTCTCGCCGCCGCGCGCCGCGCGGCCGAAGACGACCTGGGCGCTGCCCTTGTAGCCGATCCGGATCCGCACTCCGACCGCGCAGTCGTTCCCGCCGCTGGGGACCTCGCAGGCGCCCTTGACGCGGATGTCGGTGAAATCGCCCGGCCGCGTCCCCTCGCTGGTGTCCTGCATCACGACCGTGCCCACCATCGAGGGCGAGACGGGGACCAGCTTCAGGCCGACGTTCAGACCGCGCTTGGCGAACTCCGCCTTGTACCGCTTGGGGTCGGCGTACGGGTCGCGGATCCGCACGTCGAGGTGCTCGCCCTTACGGCTGAAGCTGAGCGCGGAGACCAGCTTGACCTGTCCCTGTCCGGCCTGGGACGGCGCGGGCCCCCCGGGAGTCTCCGAGTCCCCGGACGGCGTGGCGAGCGTGACGGCGACCGCCGCCCCGGCGGCCCCCACGGCCAGCAGCGGCAGCCCGATCGTCATCCTGCGCCGGACCCGGGACCGGGCCGGGACGGCGGTCTCGTCGACCGCGACCGTCGCGGTGGTGATCCGCCTGGCCAGGTCGGCGGCCGTGTCGTCGGCCATCAGCTCGGCGGCGCGGTCGTCGGTGATCGGGGCGATGCGGCCGAGGAGGGTGTCGGTGTCGTGGTTCATGAGCGTTCTCCGTTGATGATCGCTGCCGGCAGTGCCTGGGGGCGCGGGGTGCGGGCCCCGTGCCGGTCGAGCCCGCGGGCGAACCGGCGGCGGGCCCGGTGCAGCCGGATCCGCACCGCGTTGCGCGAGCAGCCCAGCACGGTGGCGATCTCGCCGTGGTCCAGGCCCTCCCAGCCGACCAGGGCCAGCAGCTCCCGGTCGTCCTCGGACAGCTCGCCGAACGCCGCCGCGATCGCGGCCAGGTCTCCTTCGGGGCGCGGCGCGCGGTGCGCCGCGAGATCGATCCGCAACTGTCCGGCCAGGTCGCCGACCAGCGCCGACCGGCGGCGCTCGCCCCGGTGGTGGTTGGCCAGCACGCGGCGGGCGACGCCGTACAGCCAGAGCCGGGCCGCCTCGCCGCGCGGCACGTCGTCCAGCTTCCGCCACGCGATCAGGAAGGTCTCGGCCAGCACGTCGGCGGCGTCCTGCGGATCGGCCGTGCGGCGCATCGCGTAGCCGAGGATCTTGGTTCGGTGGGCCGCGTAGACCTGCTCGAAGCGGCGTTGCCGCTCGTCGGGTGGATGGGAGGGCTCGGGGCCGGCTGACACGTGGTCTCCTCTCGCCGTACGGACCGGATGCCCACCACATGTCCGCCGTCGGCCGAGCATTTCACCCTTGTCCGCGGTCGAGTCGAGCCTGGCCGCTTGCATGTGCCTGCGAAACGAACAGCACGGCCCGGCGGAGGTTCGCCTCCGCCGGGCCGTGCTGCTGAATGGTCCGGGATCTGGTCGCCGTCGAGGTGGAGTCCCGTGTTAGGGGCCGTGGCGCGCCCTACCGGCCGGGCGCCGCCCGGTGGAGCGCGGCGGTCACTCCAGCGACTTCTTCCTGGTGTTGATGTGCGGGTAGTGCAGGTCGAACGCCGGCCGCTCGGAGCGGATGCGCGGGATCGAGTTGAAGTTGTGGCGCGGCGGCGGGCACGAGGTCGCCCACTCCAGCGAGCACCCGTGCCCCCACGGGTCGTCGACTCCGACCAGCCTGCCCTTCTTGTGGGTGATGTAGACGTTGTACAGGAAGGGCAGCATTGACATTCCGAGCAGGAACGAGAAGACCGTGGAGACCTGGTTCAGCCCGAGGAACTCGTCGGGGTAGTCGGCGTAGCGCCGGGGCATGCCGGCCGCGCCCAGCCAGTGCTGGACGAGGAAGGTGCCGTGGAAGCCGATGAACAGCATCCAGAAGTGGATCTTTCCCAGGGGCTCGTTCAACCGCTTGCCGGTGAACTTCGGCCACCAGTAGTAGAACCCGGCGAACATCGCGAACACCACGGTGCCGAAGACCGTGTAGTGGAAGTGCGCCACCACGAAGTAGGAGTCCGACAGTTGGAAGTCCATCGGCGGCGAGGCCAGGATGACGCCGGTCAGCCCGCCGAACAGGAAGGTCACCAGGAACCCGATCGACCACAGCATCGGTGTCTCGAACGTCAGTTGTCCTCGCCAGATCGTGCCCGCCCAGTTGAAGAACTTCACTCCCGTCGGCACGGCGATGAGCAGTGACATGAACGAGAAGAACGGCAGCAGCACCCGCCCGGTGACGAACATGTGGTGCGCCCACACGGTGACCGACAGCCCTGAGATGGCGATGGTGGCGAACACCAGGCTCACGTAGCCGAAGACCGGCTTGCGGCTGAACACCGGGAGGATCTCGGTCACGATGCCGAAGAAGGGCAAGGCGATGATGTACACCTCCGGATGCCCGAAGAACCAGAACAGGTGCTGCCACAGCAGCGCCCCGCCCGTCGCGCCGTCGTAGATGTGCGCGCCGAACTTGCGGTCGGCCTCCAGGGCCAGCAGTGCGGCGGCCAGCACCGGGAAGGCCAGCAGCACCAGGATCGAGGTGAGCAGGATGTTCCAGGTGAAGATCGGCATCCGGAACATCGTCATGCCCGGCGCGCGCATGCACAGGATCGTGGTGATGAAGTTGACCGCGCCCATGATGGTGCCGAAGCCCGACATCGCCAGGCCCATCACCCACATGTCACCGCCGATGTTCGGCGTGCGGACGGCGTCCGATAGCGGGGTGTAGGCGGTCCATCCGAAGGCCGCGGCGCCGTTCGGGGTGAGGAAGCTCGCGATCGCGATCAGGCTGCCGAACAGGTACAGCCAGTAGGCCAGCATGTTCATCCGCGGGAACGCCACGTCGGGCGCGCCGATCTGCAGCGGCATGATCACGTTGGCGAAGCCCGCGAACAGCGGGGTCGCGAACATCAGCAGCATCACCGTGCCGTGCATGGTGAACGCCTGGTTGAACTGCTCGTTGTTGATCATCTGCAGACCGGTCTCGAACAGCTCCGCCCGGATGGTGAGCGCCAGCACTCCGCCGAGCAGGAAGAAGCAGAACGAGGTGATCAGGTACAGGTACCCGATCTTCTTGTGGTCCGTGGAGGACAGCCAGTCGGCGACCAGCCGCCCCTTGCTGGTCCGCGGGACTGCGACCGGCGCGGTGGCGGCGGGTTGTGTGGTGGTCATCTCTGTCTGACATCCCCGTTGGTGTCGAGCTGCGGTGACGGACGACCGAACGCCGCCGGCGTCCCGGCCTGTCGCCCCGAGGGCAGGAAACGGCGACCGAGACCGCGTGGGAACGCGGTTCAGCCGATCACAGTCCTCATAATTCCTACTGGAGTACTAACCGACCGGAGTGGACTCACAACACCGCGCCAAGTAAACGATCTCAATCGTTTCAGCATGTTCTGCCGGGGTGGGGGAGGGCTGCTGACCTGGCACTTCGAGGTGGCCAGCACATTCGTCCGTTTATAGACCTTTTGTGGCATTGGAATGCTTCATGTCGCTGGTTTCGATGCGGAGTGCGGGCGGCGTGGTGATGGTGCTTCCATTGGCCAATGACGGTGGTCTGTCCGCTTTCGCAGTTCCCGCCTGAGAGTCGCGCCCGTCGGGCGGGTCGGTCCAGGCGCGGGTCGAGGCGTGACCCGAAATCTATTAGCGCTGTTATATTAGCGCTGTGACATCTACCGACCCCACCGCCTCGCCCGGCCGGTGGCACGCGCTCCACGCTCTGCTGGCCCGCATGGACGGCGAGATCGAGTCGCTGTACGCCGACCGGGGCATCGAGGGGGTCCGGCCCCGGTTCGCCTACCCCCTGATCCGGCTGGCCCACACCGGCCCGCTGACGATCCGCGAACTGGCGGAATCCCTCAACCGCTCGCACTCGGCGATGAGCCAGACGATCGCGGCGATGCGCCGCGAAGGACTCGTCGATTCCGGACCCGGCGCCGACGCCCGCACGCGGCGCATCACCTTGACCGACCGAGGCCGCGCCCTCGTCCCCTTCCTCGAAGCCGAGTGGCGCGCGACCGAAGCCGCCGTCGCCGAACTCGACGACGAGGTCTCCCATCCGCTCAGCGCCGTCGTCGCCGAACTGGAGCAAGCCCTGGCGCGACGGCCCATGAAGCAGCGCATCCTCGCCCACCTCGACGCACCGCCTCCCGCTCCGCCCGAGCAAGGGCCGTGACCTGGCGCGAAAGGCTGGTGGACCTCCGCCCCCTCAGCGGCAGCAGGCCGTTCCGCGATCTGTGGATCGGCTCCTCGCTCGCCTCGGTCGGCCAGCAGATCGCCGTCGTCGCCGTCCTGCTCCAGGTCTGGGAGCTGACCCGCAGCGCGGTGTGGACCGGGGCCATCGGCCTGGCCACAGGTGTGCCGATGCTCGTCTTCGGCCTGATCGGCGGGTCGCTGGCCGACGCCGTCGACCGCAGGAGCCTCGTCCGCGCCACCACCGCCGGCCAGGTGCTCGCGGCCGCCGGTCTCGTGGCGCAGGCCGCGGCGGGCAACCGCTCGGTCATGCTGCTGCTCGCCCTGGTCGCCGTCCGCTCCGGCTTCGGGGCGCTCGGGGCCGCGGCCCGGCGCACCTTCCCCGTCCGGCTCCTCCCCGCCGACCAGGTCGCCGCCGGGCTCGCCCTGCAGAACATCGCCTTCCAGGCGGCCATGCTGATCGGCCCCGCCCTCGCCGGGATCGTGCTCGCGCAGTGGGGGCATCCCAGCGCGTACGCGATCCAGGTCCTGGCCGGGATCGCGTCGCTGATCGCCGGGGTCCGGCTTCCCGCGATGCCCGTCCCGCGCGACGACGGCGACGCGCACCGGCGTCGCGGCCCCGCGCGAGGGGGCTGGCGGATCGTCCTCCAGCGCCCCGCCCTGTGGGGCTCCTTCGCCATCGACCTGGCCGCCACCGTCCTGGCCATGCCGATCGCGCTCTTCCCCCTGATCAACGAGGCCCGCTTCGGGGGCGACCCGCGGACGCTGGGGCTCTTCCTGTCCGCGATCGCGGTCGGCGGGCTCGGCGCCGGCCTGCTCTCCGGAACCGTCACCCGGCTCCGCCGGAGCGCCCTGGTCCAGATCGCCGCGGCCACGACATGGGGCCTCGCCCTCGCCGGCCTCGGCCTGGCCGAACCCCTCTGGCTCGCCCTGGCCTGCCTGGTTGTGGCCGGCGCGGCCGACACCATCGCCGTGGTCACCCGGGGCGCGCTGGTCCAGCTCGAAACCCCCGACCGCTACCGGGGACGGGTCTCCTCCGTCGAGGACGTCATCGGCATCGCCGGTCCTGAGATCGGGAACTTCCGCGGTGGGCTGCTCGCGTCCCTCACCTCCGCGCCGCTGGCGCTGCTGGCAGGCGGCCTGGCGGCGGCGGCCACGGTCGTCTCCATCGGCCTCGTCAACCGTCCCCTGCGCGAGCACCGCATCTCGACCGGGCGCGAAGACACGCGCCCGGCTCAGGCACCGGTCCCGTGAACCACCCGCGAGACGAGCGACCGTCCGCCCGTGCGAAGCTCACCGGGCCGGACGGGCAGTGATCCTGAGGTCAACGGCATCGTGAAGCCCGAAAAGGATGGGGAACAGTGGCCGACATCGAGTTCGTCTGGGACGAGTTCTACTGGACGACGCGGGTCAGCGCGCCCGGCGCTTCGGAACCGGTCAGGCTCGTCTACGCGCCCGAAGGCCGTGGCGAGGAGCCGCTGTCCGATGAGGAGACCTCGACCCGGACGACCTGCCGGCGGTCGATTCGGCCGATGACGTGCTGGCCATGCTCGACCTCCACGCGATAAGCGTCCACCAGGTGTCCCGTGACGGGCGCCCGTACGTCGGTTTGGAATTCGACTGTCCCTGGGACGACGAGCATGGCGTAGGGGTGCTGATGAACGGGCCCCGGACCGTCAGGATCGGTGGTGCCGACACCGCGTACCTGCTGTGGATCGCTGAAGAGGACAGTAAGCAGGAAGTGCGCTCGGCATCACCGTCGACCTCATGAGCAGGTAGTCCGACGATCGCCAGACCACAACCGGCCACCGGCCCGGCAATCGTCAATGCTGTCCCACAGCCGACCTCGCAAGGCGCGGCCCGTTCCCGGTCCGGCTCAGTGGGTTCTCTGAAGAACGGCCGCACCCAGCGCATTCAGGCCATGAGCGGTGGCAACGGCCGAGGGGGCAGGCAATTATCCGGCAAGCAAGTCTCCGCCCACTGAGCACCGCGACGTTCCCATCCCCCGGCGACACGCAGCGCCGAAACGGCGCAGGAGGAGCGATACCGTCGCTCTTTCTGCGCCGTGTTCACCTGCGCCCGGAAGAGAGGAATGCATGGAGAAGTTCGCAGGAGTAGGGCTGCGGGGCGCCGCGGTGGCGGTCGCCGGGCTCCTCGTGCTTTCGGCCTGTGGTGAGGACGAGCCCCGGAAGGCGCCCGCGACGCGGCCGCCGGGAGGCGCCCAGCCGTCGGGACCGGCCGCCCCGCTCCAGCGCTCGTCCCCTCTGTCGCTCAACGGCGGTTCCGCCCACATCGAGCTGACCGCGCTGAGCCGGACCTCGGAGACCCAGGTGACGGGGCAGTTCAAGGTGGTCAACGACGGGCAGACCGCGGTCAAGCTCGACAACGCCTTCGCCGACCTGTCCAACGACCGTGAGCGGGGGTCGAGCTTCTTCGTCTCCGGTTTCGGGCTCCTGGACGCCGGCAGCAACAAGTTCTACCGGCCGCTGAAGGGGACCGACGCCTCGTGCCTGTGCTCCAAGGCGCCCGGCACGCTGGCGCCCGGCGCCACCGTCCCCCTCTTCGCGGTCTTCCCGGCGCCCCCGGCCGATGTCTCCACGGTCACGGTGACGGTGCCCACCGGCATGCCGTTCCAGGAGGTGCCGCTCGGCCGCGGGCAGGTGCGGCCGTTGCCCGACCAGACGGTGGACCCGGCCGCCGCTCAGCTCGCGCCGCCGAGCGTCCTGCCGGTGCTCAGCGTCGCCGAGGGGATCGAGCAGAGCGTTGACGAAGACGCCGACAGCCGGAACGTGCGGCTGTCGTCCGACGTGCTGTTCGCCGTCGACAAGGCCGACCTGACGTCGCGCGCCGACGCGCTGCTGCGCGAGGTCGCCCAGCAGATCGACAGCTCCAAGGGCGCCACGGTCAAGGTGGACGGGCACGCCGACAACAGCGGCAACGACGCGATCAACCAGCCGCTGTCGCAGCGCCGCGCCCAGAACGTGGCCGACCGTCTGAAGAGCCTGGTGACACGCCAGAGCGTCACCTTCCAGGCCGCGGGCCACGGCTCCTCCCAGCCGATCGCCGACAACGGCTCGCAGGAGGGCCGGCGCAAGAACCGCCGGGTCGCCGTCTCCTTCCCCAAGCCTCCGCCGCCCGCTCCTGCCGCCACCACCGGCAAGCCCTACCAGGCCGGTGACAAGCAGGTGCTGGCCGGCGGCCGGATCGACCAGGCCCCGGGGCTCAAGTACGAGATCAACAGCCTCCATCGGGACGGCACCGGTCTGACCACCCTGGTGTGGACGCTCAAGAACACCGGCACGGCCGAGGCCGACCTCGCCAACCTCGAACGCAACGTGTCGCTGCACGGCAGCTACCCGACCAAGCGCGGTTGGGCCGCCGGTGGGGTCATGCTCGTGGACCCGGCCGCCAAGATGCGCTACCGGCCGCTGGAGACGACCTTGGGCCCCTGCCTGTGCTCCACGCTCACCGCCGAGGCGAAGAGCAAGCTGGCAGGCGGCGACAGCATCGTTCTGTGGAACACCTACAAGGTCCCGGCGCAGCTCAAGCCGGTCGAACTGGCCATTCCCTGGAGCACCAGGCCCGGCGCGAACGTGACCGGCCTGACCATCAACTGATCCCGCCCCGAACAACGGCCTCCCCGCTTATGCGGCGGGGAGGCCGTTCTGGTGTCTGGCCCTTCTGCTGAAAGGCCGTGCAAGGCGAGCCGTTCGGTCGAACTTCATCCACCGGCGGCACCGCCTACACGCCACCCGGACCATCTCGGGCGGGCGTACGGGCGGTGCCGCGGCGTCAGGCCGGTGAATCGGCCGCCTTCATCGGCACCTGCGAACTGCTCCGGGACAGCGCCCGGTCCAGCAGGACGGCCGGCACGACGGCCGCCGCCAGGACGGCGCCGATCCACGCGACCGAGACGATGCCCGCACCGGCGTTCAGCGCGGCCCCGGCGAGCGCGGGAACGAGGCTGATGCCGAGCTGGAACGCCGAGACGGTCGTGGCCCCGGCGAGCGTCGGCGCATCGGACGCGATGCTGAACACCCGCCCGTAGACGGCCGGGTTCAGCACGAACCCGGCGACCCCGAGCAGCAGGACGAGGGGGACGACGGCCGCCGCGTGCCCGGCCAGGAGCGCGAGCGGGACCGAGCAGGCCGCGATCCCGAACGCCCCGATCAGCAGGGCGTGCGTGGGCCGCCTGTCGGCGATCCTGCCCCCGATGGACAGGCCGACGAAGGCGCCCGCGCCGAACAGCGCGAGGATCGCCGGGACCCAGACGGCGGGGACGCCGGTGACGTCGGTCAGCAGCGCCGCCAGGTAGTTGAACGAGATCATGTAGGCGGCGGTGCTCAGGATGGTGACGGCGTAGACGACCCACAGCTGGGGCCGCCGCATGACGCCGAGCTCGCGCCGGACGCTGGGCTCGGCGTCCGCGCTCGTCGCCGGCAGGGCGAGCAGGGTCAGTGCCGCGCCGAGCGCGGTCAGGGCGACCACGCCCCAGAACCCGCCCCGCCATCCGGTGAAGTGGCTGAGCAGCGCGCCCGCCGGACCGCCGGCGACCATCGCCAGGCTGAGCCCGCTGACGACGACGCCGGAGGCCCGCGCGGTGCGGTCGGGGGTGACCAGACCGATGGCGGTGACCGCCGCGACCGCCCAGTACCCCGCGTAGGCGAGCCCGCAGGCGAAGCGGGTGGCCAGCAGCAGCCCGTAGTCGTCGGCCAGCAGGCCGACCGCGACCGAGGCGGCGAAGACGGCCTGGGTGGCCACCAGCGTGGTGCGCCGGGGCCAGCGCAGCGTCAGGATGGCGAAGGGCGGCCCGCCGATCACCACGCCGATGGCGAACGCCGAGATCAGCGCACCGGCGGCGGACAGGCTGATCTCCAGGTCGTCGCCGATCTCCGGCAGGACCCCGGCCATCAGGAACTCCGCGCTGCCCATCGCGAACAGGCTGAACGCGAGCAGGTAGACGCCGAACGGCAGCCTGCCGCGCGAGGCCCGCGCCGACCGCTGTGCGGTGTCGACGCTCATCGGCCCTCGTCCCCCATCATGGCGGTGGTGCGGTGCCGCGCGACGGCGCACTCGACGTCCTCCTCCACCAGGTCGGCGTTGATGGCGAACCCGGCGGCCGACCCCATGCCCGCGGCGGTGACGACCTGGGCGCGCGGGTCGATCACGTTCCCGGCCGCCCACACCCCCGGCACGGTCGTGCGGCCGGTCCGGTCGGTGACGACCCAGCCGTTCTCGGTCTCGCAGCCCAGCCCCGTCAGCAGCGCGTCTTGCGGGACCATGCGGGGGAACAGGAACACCGCCTCGCGCGGGATCATCCGGCCGTCGGTCAGCCCGACGCCGCTCACCTCGCCGTCCTCGGTCGCCACGCGCTCGATCTCGCCGTCGATGATGCGCACGCCGCGCGCGGTGAGGCGCTCGTGGTCGTCGCCGCCCAAGTCCAAGGTGTGGGCGAACAGCACCACGTCGTCGGACCACTGCCGCAGCAGCAGCGCCTGGTGCACCGCGCCGGGCGCGGTGCCCAGCACGCCCAGTGCCCGGTCGCGGACCTCGTACCCGTGGCAGTACGGGCAGTGCAGCACGTCCTTGCCCCACCGGTCGCGCACGCCGGGGATGTCGGGGAGCTCGTCGCGCAGTCCGGTCGCGACCAGGATCCGGCGCGCCTTGAGCACCGGCCCGCCGACTAGGCGGACGAGGTGGCCGTGGTCGATCCGCTCCACTCGGCCCTGGACGATCCCGACGCCGTACCGGGCGATCTCGGTACGCCCGAGTTCGAGCAGGGTCGCGGGCGGCAGGCCGTCGCGGGACAGGAAACCGTGCATGTGCGCGGCGGGCGCGTTGCGCGGCTCGCCCGCGTCGACCACCACCACCTTGCGGCGGGCCCGTCCCAGGAGCAGGGCGGCGTTCAGCCCGGCCGCCCCGGCACCGATCACCACCACGTCGTAGCTGCCGTCGTCGGCGCGCGGCGCGCCTTCGTGCAGGTCGTTCGTCGCCTCGTTCATGGCGATCACCTCCGCTGGCGATGATGCGGAGCCCGTCGCCGGATCGACAACAAACGTTGCCGTTTCTGGGACGCGGAAGGTGGAATGGGGGCATGAACGAGCACCCCCCGATCGCCGCCACGCTGGCCGAGGTCGGCCCCCGCCTCAAGCGCATCCGCACCCAGCGCGGCGTGAGCCTGTCGGCGCTGTCGGAGACCACCGGCATATCCAAGAGCACGCTGTCCAGGCTGGAGACGGGCCAGCGCCGCCCCAGCCTGGAGCTTCTGCTGCCCATCGCGCAGGCCCACCAGGTGCCGCTGGACGAGCTGGTCGGCGCGCCGGAGGTCGGCGACCCGCGGATCCGCGCCAAGCCCCGCGTCCGCAACGGCCGCACCGTGATCCCCCTGACCCCGCACGCGGGACCCCTGCAGGCGTGGAAGTCGGTCATCCCGGCCTCGCAGAGCCGGCCCGACCTGTGCACGCACGAGGGCTACGAGTGGCTGTACGTCCTGTCCGGACGGCTGCGGCTCGTCCTGGCCGACCACGACCTGATCCTGGGGCCGGGCGAGGCCGCCGAGTTCGACACGCGCCTGCCGCACTGGTTCGGCTCCACGGGGGAGTCCCCGGTGGAGGTGCTGAACCTGTTCGGGCGGCAGGGGGAGCGCGTGCACATCCGGGCCAAGCCGCGTTCGCGACAGGAGTCGGCGTCCTGATGGTGGTTCGGCGTAGACGTCGCCGTCGGATCAGCCCGGGGACTGTAGATCCGCTGGGAGCAGTTGCCCGGTGAGCAGCCGGCGTACCCTGGCGTCGCGGTCGGGGGCGGCGAGCCAGGAGTCCAGGAGCCGCCAGCCGTGGAAATAGCCGAGGACGTACAGGGCCATCCCCGTCGCGCGCAACGAACTCAAGGCCGCGCCCGTCTCCGCGTCGGAGAGCAGCGCCCAGCGGGACAGGTAGGCGGCCAGCTCGGTGTCCGGGCGGCCCTCGGCGGCGAGGAAGGCGGCATTGCCCCACGCGCCGAACAGGACGTTCTGCGCGCGGTGGATCGCGGCGAAGTCACTTCCGTCCGAGGGGATGCCGTATTCGGCGAGGACGTTGTCGGCCAGCCAGGACTGGGCCTCGTCCCCGGGGAAGACGATGTCCTGCGCGTGCAGGCCGAGCCCTTCGCTGACCACGAAGCTCGGACCGAGCATGAACCGGACCCGGTGGTCGAGGCGGCCCTGCTCCTCCACGAGCCGGCGCTCCTTGAGCAACGACTCGGCGATGTGGCCGGGGTGCCCCTCGTGCGCGACGACGTACAGCAGGTCGGCCAGGTTGAACGGCAGATCGGCGTTGACGTGGAGGACCGACCGCACACCGCCCTCGTACTCTCCGGCCGCGCGGAAACGCACCCCGGACACCAGGCGGCATCGCACCACCTCGTCCGCGGGCAAGGGAACGATGGCACTGGTACGCCGCCGTGTCTCGGCGACGGCCCGCTCGACCAGGGCGGGCAACTCGTCCCGCCGGGCCGGTGGCAGCGTGTGCGCCGCCTGCCAGGCGTGCAGCCGCTCAGCCAGGGAGCCCCTGCCCCGCGGCAGGGCGGCGTCCAGCCGGGCATGGGCCTCCTCGAACACCTCCTCCGGCAGCCGGTGCGCTGAGATCCCCAGGCACTCGCGGGCATACTCCGACAGAGGCTGCTCCACGCCGGACAAGTGCCGGGCGACCGCGCGCAGAGCCCTGACCTGAGCGGTCAGATACCGGGAACGTTCGGGCGTGAACGGCACGTGCTCCAGCAGCGCATCAGCATCCTCGACCAACCGCTCGGCCGGAGGCGGTTCCTCGGTCTCGGCCCGCACACGCCATTCCGCTGGCCCTCGGTAGATGAGCAGCGTCTCCGTGGCGCCGCCCGCCATCCGCCGGTTGACGCGCAGCGCCAGCAGCGCATAGTCGCGCAGCCACTCATGCTGAGTCACGGCCATTGCTTCCTCCCGGTCCGGAGTCGGGTCCTGCGAGGAAGCTAGCTGTACGGTTTTCCGTACACCGCACGGAAGGAGTGCCCCGTGTCCGAGCCGCGCCCCCCGGCGGTCTGGTTCACCGAGGAGCCCGTCCGCAAGCCGCGCCTGACCAGGGAGCGGATCGTCAACGCCGCCGTGGCCCTGCTGGACGCCGAGGGCGTGGAGGGCCTGTCCATGCGGCGGCTCGCGGCCCGCATGGACGCCGGCACCATGTCGCTGTACGAGTACGTGGGCAGCAAGGAGGACGTGCTCGACCTGGCGGTGGACGCCGTCATCGCCGAGATCGAACCGGACGGCCTCGACGGCATGCCCTGGCGCGAGGCCCTCACCCGGCAGCTGGTCCGGAGCAGGCGCGTCATGCGGCGCCATCCCTGGCTGCCCGCCCTGATGGCCACCCGCCCGCTGCTCGGCCCCCAGGCCCTCGCGCGGTCGGAGCTGTTCTACTCCCTGCTCGACAGGGCGGGGCTGGAGGGGCCGCGGCTCACCGCCGCCGTGGGCGCCCTGACCTACTACGTCCAGGGCTACACGGCCACCGAGAACATCTGGCGTACGGCCCGGCGCGACCCCGCCGCGCAAGCCGAACTGCGCCGCGCGGCCCAGCGGTACCTTGACGGCAAGGCAGAGCACTACCCCGCACTGGCCCGGCACGCCGACCTCGGCGACGACGACTTCGACGCCTCGTTCCGACTCGGCCTGGAGACCATCCTCGACGGGATCGAAGCCCGGATCGGCGCCTGACCGGAGGCGCGGGCCGTCACGCGACCCACGACGGGACGATCCGGCCCAGCCGCGCCGGGGAGGTCAGCGAGAAGATCGCGGTGATGGCGCCGTCCGCGACCGTGAAGGCCATGACCGTGACGGGGCGCCCGCCGACGGTGATGAGGACGCCCGGGACGCCGTCCACCAGCACCGTGTGCCCCAGCGCGTCCGGTCGCGCGTACGTCGCCGCCTGGGCCGCGATCTCGGCCGCGCCGCGCACGGTGACGGTGCCTCCCGGACCCTGCGCCCGCATCTCGACGTCGGGGGCGAGGACCGCCAGCAGCCCGGCGAGGTCGCCCCGCCCGGCCGCCGCGAGGAACGCGTCGATGACGCCCCGGGCCGCGGCGTTGGCGTCGGCCGCGGGCGCGCCCGCCCGCAGCCGCCCCCGAGCCCGGCTGGCGAGCATCTTGGCGGCCGCGGTGCTCCGGCCGAGGATGGACGCGATCGTGTCGAAGGGCATGTCGAAGACGTCGTGGAGCACGAACGACACCCGCTCCGCCGGGGTGAGGGCGTCCATGACGACGTACAGCGCGAGGCCGACGGCGTCGGCGAGCAGGGCCTCCTCCTCGGGATCGATCCGGGAGTCCCCGGCCGCCTCCCGCGGCAGCGCGCCGACGTCGAGTTCGAGCGGCCGCTCTCCCCGCACGCCGCGCCTGCGCAGCAGGTCCAGGCAGATCCGGCCGGTCACCGTCGTGAGCCAGGCGCGCAACTCGTCGATGTCGTCGCGGCCGGTCCGCGCGAGCCGCAGCCACGCCTCCTGGACGGCGTCGTCCGCGTCGGCGTGCGAGCCGAGCACGCGGAACGCGATCGCGTGGAGATAGGGGCGCTGGGTCTCGAACTCCGCGGCGAGCTCGTCCTGTCCGGTCACGGTCCTCCTCGGCGTACGGCGGTGTCACCACCAGGACGCGCCGCGCGCCGTCGAGGTAACGGCCGGGCCGACGTTACCTTCCGCCGCGGCCGGACGTCGTAGTGCCGTTCACCCCCCGATCCTTGGAGGAACGATGGCAGCACGCATCCAGAGCACCGCGAACCAGCCCGGCATCATGGCGGGCGTCCAGCACCTGTTCAAGGAGGTGTACTCGGGCGGCGTGCCGCAGCAGACGCTCGAACTGGTGCATCTGCGCGTGAGCCAGATCAACGGCTGCAGCGCCTGCGTCGACGCCGGCGTCAAGAGCGCGACCAAGGCCGGCGTCGGCTCCGAGAAACTGCACGGCCTGGCCGCCTGGTACGAGAACCCGCTCTTCGACGACGCCGAGCGGGCCGCGCTGACGCTGGCCGAGGCCGCGACCCGGCTCGCCGACCGGCCCGGCGCGGTCAGCGACGAGATCTGGGCCGACGCCGCGGAGCACTACGACGAGCGGCAGCTCGGCGCCCTGGTGCTGATGGTGGCGATCACCAACTTCTTCAACCGCATCAACACCACCTTGCGGGTGCCCGCCGGGACCGGCTGGGACTGACGCCCGCCTGACGGCGGAACGCGCGGGACCCTCTGGGGCGTTCTGGCCGCCCCAGAGGGTCCGCGTCACGACTGCACCGGTCTCCCCAAAGGCGGACGGAGCGCTAGGCAGGCGCTCCGCCGGTGTTGCGGATCATCTGCTGGAGCACCTTCAGGGCGGTGACGTAGTCGGCATCGTCGATGCCCTCGTGAATACGGGCGCGGATGGCCGGAGCGTGCCGCTTGAAATCGACGCGGGCCTGTTCCCCCGCCTGGGTGATCCACAGCCTTCCGTCGCCGTCACGGGTGAGCCAGCCGCGCTCCACCAGCGCCTCGGACTCGGCCTCCAGGTCGTCCTCCGCCCTGAGGTAGGAGCTCATGGCCTGCCGCAGTTCGGGGACGGTCATGCCCTGGCCGTCAGGGGAGAGGTCGTTCTCGGACAGGTTGCGCAACAGCCAGAACTGCGGCTGGGTGAACCCCAGCTCGGCCTGCCGGGCGCGGGTGAAGGAGATGAGGGACTCGTAGGCCAATCCCGTCCAGTACGCGGCCGGCTGCGCGGCGAGCTCGGCGTCGGAAAGCTGCTGGGTCGTCATGGGTACCGCTCCCCCAGTAGTGGTCGTCGCTGTAGGGAACCGTAGAAACTGAAGTCAACTTGAGGTCAAGGCGGGAAAGCGGGCGAGCCACCGACTTCGCCGCGCGCCGCCCATGCCAGGACGGCCCAGGAGTCACAAGCTGACCGGAGATGCCGCGCCCGCAGGTTTCGAGGACTCTTCGAACGGCTTGCTCCGTGCGCTGATGGACGGCGCGCTGCCACTGGTCGAACGCAGCGCGATGAGAGCGGCCACGGTAGAAGCAAGGACCAGCGACCCGGCGCCGAGCGTCGTCATCGAAGGACCGAGGGCCTTCACCAGCGGACCGGCCGCCAGCAAGGTGACCGGCATGAGCGCGTAACTCGCCACGATGTTCCAGCTGTTGACCCGTACCAGCACGTTCGGCGGATAGGTGTTCTGCAGCGCGGTAGTCCAGACCACGTAGTAGACGGCTTGGCACGCACCAGGAATGACGGAGGCGACCACCAGCGTCGCCCATGGAGCCCCACTCGCCATCATGAGCATGGGGACGGCCGCGGCCGCTGGAAGCGCCGCGACCGCAAGGAGGGGGCGAGACGGTCTCCAACGAGCGCCGACGAAAGCTCCGGCCAGGGCTCCGAGGGCTTCGCTCGCTGTGATGAACCCCCACGCCTTGGCGCCGCCATGTCCTTGGGCCATGTACAGCGGCCCGGCGATGTCCGAATAACAGACCGTGGCGATGATGACCGCGGTGTACTGCAGGGACACGAGCCACACCCATCGGTGGGCGGTGAACTCCCGCCACCCGCCGCGCAGCTCGCGGAGCAGGCCGCGCTCCGCGCTGCTCCACCGCGAGGTCTTGAGGCGGCCGAGCAGGCAGGCGCTGATGGCGCAGAGGACACCGCGGGCCAGAGCCGCCCAACCGGCGCCGAGGGCGGACACGACCAGACCCGACGATGCCAGTCCGATGAGAAGGCCGAGCGACTGCGTCTGACTGATCAGAGCGTTGCCCGCCGGTCGGCGCTCGCCGGCCATGAGGTCCGCGACGATCCCCCGGATCGTCGGAAGGAAGAGGGCTATGGCCACCCCGGCGAGCAGGGAAAGGGCGCAGAGGACGAAGAGCGGCGCTCGTCCGCTGAGGAAGCACGCGCCCAATCCCAGCCATGCGGAGCTGGCGATGAGCTCTGCTGCCACGAGTACGTGGTGGCGGCGGAACCGGTCGCCGGCGATTCCGCCGAAGAGGATGAGCAGGGCTGGCAAGGAATTGCAGGTGAGCACAAGCGAAAGGCCGCCCGCGCCGTATCCCGTCCCCATCACTCCCCAGGCCAGGGCGAGCTGCCCGAACCCCACGCCGGCGCTGGCGATGAGGCGGGAGAGGAACAGGGGGGCGACCGACGGCTCTTTGAGCAAGGACAGGGGGGAGGTCGAAGCCATGATCTTCAATTTAGGCGTCGGTCGCCATTCCGTGGCAATGATCTCCCCATTCGATAACTGAACGGGAAAGTCTCCTTAAGGTCTCCCGCTGCTCGCCGGTCGAAGCAGGTGAGAAATGAGAAAGTTCGCGATCTTCCCATACGCCTCCAGTTCATTGCCCCGGTCGGTGAAGCCGTGTCCTTCATCGGCGTACACGTCGTATCGCACGTCCACGCCCCTGGCCTGCAGACGGGCGACGAGCTGGTCGGACTCGTCGCGGGGTACGCGCGGATCGCGGGCGCCCTGGATGACGAAGACCGGGGCGGAGATGCCGTCGGCGTAGGTGATGGGGGACCGCCGCGTCAGGAGCTCGGCGTCGGCGTCGGGGTCGCCGAGCACGATGGTGACGAAGGTGCGCCAGGTCGGCGGTACCGCTCGGGCCAGGGTGACCAGGTTGCTGGGACCGCACATCGAGACGCCCGCGGCCCAGGTGTAGGGGAGCCGGGCCAGGCAGGACAGGGCGGCGAAGCCGCCGTAGGAGCCGCCCATGACGCCGACGCGGTCGGCGTCCAGGCCGGGGACGGTGCGCAGGTGGCGGACGCCGTGGTCGAGGTCGTCGAGGTCGGCTCCGCCCCAGTCGCGGTAGATGCGCTTTTGGTGTGCGGCGCCGTGGCCGGTGGATCCGGCGATGTTGGGCGCGAAGATCGCGATGCCCTGGTCGAGCAGGTGCTGGTACAGGCCCGATCGCATGTAGGTGGGGCGTTCCTGGGCCTCGGGCCCGCCGTGGATCGACAGCAGGACCGGATGGGGTCCTGGGGTGTCGGGGCGGTAGAGGAGGGCGTGGATGCGTCGCTGGTCCGACGCCGGATAGGTGACGATCTCCGGCTCGACGGGTCGAACGACGCGCAGTGCCGGCGGGCGGCTGTCGGTGAGGTAGCGGAAACCGGACGACCGGTCGAGGACGGCGATGTCGGTCGGTCTGGTCGCGGCCTCGATGAGGACGACCGCTCGCTCGGCATCGGGAGCAAGGGCCAGAGCGCTGATCACTCCCGGGGGAGTGGCGGGAAGCGTCAGCTCGGCGCCTTCACGCCGGGCGTGGAGCCTGGAGCATCCGGCCTCGTTGACCGACCACACCAGCGTCTCGCCGGCGGCCTCGATGCCCTCGACGTCCCATGCGGGCCGGGCGACCGGTTCGAGGGCGCCGTCGTCGAGGCGGTAGCGGGCCGCGGCGACGAACTCCCCCCAAAGGTCCGTCCGAAGGTAGAAACCGGAGGAGTCCGCCGCCCAGGGGCCGGGCTCGAAGAGCCCGGTGCCGTGACCGGCGGTGACGCATACGGGCTCGCTCGCGGGGTCGGCGAGGTCGATGAGATAGCAGGCGACCTCGGTGTTGGAGCGGAAGCCGGCGCTCAGCAGCCAGCGCCCGTCGGGGGAGATCCCGGCGGGTTCGAACACCACTCCGTGAGGAGGGACGATCCGGCGTTCGGTCTCATCGACCAGGTCCCGGACCAGGAGGTCCTGCACGGTGGAGTCGCGGTCGTTGGCGGCGTAGGCCAGACGGCGCCCGTCGCGGTCGTTGGCGGCGTAGGCCAGACGGCGCCCGTCGCGGTCGAACGGCACGGTGGCGAGCATGCGCTGGCAGTCCGGGCCCGAACCGATCTCTTCGACCTTTCCGTCGTCGAGACCGATGCGGTACAGCCGGTACTGCTCGTCGCCCTGGTGGTCGGCGGTGAACACCAGGGACAGCCCGTCCGGCGCCCAGGCGATCTGCCGCACCGCCTGCTCGGTGAGCCGGGTCAGCTGGCATACCGGTCCGCCGCCCAAGGGACTGATCCACAGATCGAACCGGCCGCCGATGTTGCTGGAGTAGGCGACCGTACCGCCGTCGGGCGACAGGGCGAGGGCGGGCTGGAAGCGCTGTCGGGGGACGAAGTCCAGGTAGCTGGGCATGGGGCCTCTCGGGTGGGGGTCATTCGATCCAGCCTCGGCGGACGGCGGCGGCTCCGGCGGCGAAGCGCGTTTCGACGCCCAGCTCCTCGCGGACGGCGCTGATGTGGCGTCGCACCGTGGTGAGACTGAGGCCGAGGTGACGGGCGATGTTGTCGTCCGGCATGCCTTGGGCGAGCAGGTTCAGGATGTTCGCCTGTACGTCGGTGAGAGGGCTCTCGGGTCGGGCGGAGCCGAAGGGGATCGCTCGCTCCCACAGCAGTTCGAAGTACTCGCGCAGCGCTCCGACGACGACGGCCGACCTGATCAGCAGGGCGCCGGACAGGCCCGTCGGCGTCAGCGGCAGCAGGGCGATCGCCTCGTCGGCGATCTTCATCTTCATGCCGATCCGCGGCAGCAGTCGTGCCTGCTCGCCCGCCTCGACCGCCGCCCTGATGGTCTGAACGCCGACGGGGTGCTCCGCGCATCCGGTCGTGTAGATGGCCCGGCACCGGACATGGCCCGCGAAGGAGGGCGGCGGGGGGACCGCGGTCAGTTCGTCCATGGGCCTTTCCACGACGCCGTTGTCGAGGGTCAGCCAGTCATGGCGGGCGGTGCCGATCAGCGCGCGGGACAGGTTGCTGATCTCTTCCCGGTCAGTGCAGATCTGTACGAGCCGGTCCATCGACCCGTCGGCCGCCGTATCGGGCGACGGGTGGGTCTCGGCCATGCGGCGCTGGCCCGTGAGCAGCCGTTCGTGTTCGATCACCAAGCGCCGCGTGAGGTCGGCGAGGGTGCCCTGTAGCGCCAGGTCGGGACGGACCGGCACCAGCCGGGGAGGCAGCGCCGGACCGCTGGAGGTGACGTGCGCCAAACCCGAACCGGTCAGTGCCGTCACATGGTCCGGGCCTCCGAGGAGGGTCGCCGCCTCGTCCTGCGGGCAGCCGCCGTGCGCCAGCAGCCTGGTGTAGAGGGCGAGGAGCTCGTCGGACACGACTCCTTTCAGCAGTCGGTTCGCCATGTCTTCGGCCGAAGCGCTCAAGCGCACACCTCCAGGGACAGAGAGTAGTGACACATGATGCGACAGTGACAAGGGTGAGAGGGTGAGGATTACGCATCCGTGAGCCGCCTCATCGCCGCCGTAGTCGGGGGCCGAGCCCAGGCGGACCGCGTTGGATTGGTGGAGCCGGACGATCGTCTCGGCCGGAACCGGCCGTTCTCCCAGGAGTTGGGCAGGTCGATGCGGGGCGACCGCCTCTGGAGGAGCTGAGTCATGTTCCGCTCGTAGGGCAGGCTGGGGCGCATGACTGAATCCCTGGTGTGGGTGAAGCCTGAAGGCGCCGAGTTGGCGGAGGTGGAGGACGACGGCGGGTCGCTGCGGGCGATCGGGAGCGCTGTCGGGGGCGATCCGCTTCCCTACCGGCTGGAGTACGAGCTGACCACCGGCGAGCGGTACGTCACCGCGCGGCTCCTGGTGCGTTCCCAGGGCGTCGACCCGGAGACCGGGCCCTGGCGGCGGTGGTTGGAGCTCGTCAACCGGCCCGAGGGGCATTGGACGATCAGCGCCCGCACCGAGGGACACGTCAAGCTGCCGCCGCCCGGCGGTGACGCCACCGAGCTGGCCGGGGCGCTCGACTGCGACCTCGGGCTGTCCCCGCTCACCAACACGATGCCGGTACTGCGGTCGGGACTGCTGGAAGGCGGCGGGCCGGAAGAGTTCCTGATGGCCTGGGTGTCGGTCCCGGACCTGGCGGTCAGCCCGTCCCGGCAGACGTACGAGTTCGTCCGCAGGGAAGGGGAGCGGTCGGTCATCCGGTACGCCAGCCCGGGATTCACCCGAGAGATCGTGTTCGGAGCGGACGGCCTGGTCGCCGACTATCCCTCCATCGGGCGACGGGTCTAGGAGCTCTCCTCGACCGCGCGCCTCGCGTTCACGACGCCTCGACCCCGTCGTTCTCCCCCACCCTGCCGCCGACCTGGAAGGAAGCCCTTCCCGGTTCGATCGGGCGCCGGTCGTCGCGGGGGAGGGAGCCGCGGTAGTGGTCGTGATCGTCGGCGGTTACGGTGGGGCTCGTGCGCATGGAAGCAGCTGAGGTGACGGTCGAAGGAGCAGGTCTGGAGCCGGGGCGGGTCGGTGAAGCGGTGGACCGGCTTCTCGACGCGCTCGAAGAGGTCGACCGGGACGGGTGGTACGCCGCGCTGGAGGTCGTCCGCCCCTGGTCGAAACACAATCCGCGGCTGGTCGGCGAGTTCGCCCAATCGGGCGCCATCCGCTGGTACCTGCGGCGTGAGCTCAGCACCCTGCTCGCCCAGGGAGCGGACATCACGGTGCGGGCATCGCGCCGCCGCCTCTCCTTCGACGACCCCGACTTCTTCGCGGCGCTGGACGAGGAACGGTTCGACCTGCGGGCCAAGAAGCTGTTCCTCTTCGGCCCGGAGCGGATGGCGCTCTCCCTCGACCGCCTCTCCCACTACTGCGGCACCCCGGTGGAGTCGTTCCAGCGCTACGTGCTCTTCACCAACTACGCGATGCACGTCGAGGCGTTCCGGGAGCGCTTCCCCGACGCCGTGGGCCCGGTCCGGGAGAACGTCCAGATGCCCGCCTGGCACCACGAGGCCGAGGACCGCGGCGGCGTCAGCATCATCAACATCGGGGTGGGCCCGGCCAACGCCAAGACCGCCACCGACCACCTGGCGGTCCTGCGGCCCGACACGATGCTGATGATCGGCCACTGCGGCGGGCTGCGCAATCACCAGCAGATCGGCGACTTCGTGCTGGCGACGGCCTACCTGCGCGCCGACCACGTGCTCGACGACGTGCTGCCGACCACGGTCCCCGTGATCCCCACGCCGCGGCTCAACATGTTCCTCCTCGACGAGCTCGACGACCGCCAGGTCCCCTACCGGCTGGGCACCGTCTACACCACCGACAACCGCAACTGGGAGCTCAACCAGCAGAGGCCGCTGGCCACGATGCGGGCCGCGCGCTGCGTGGCGGTCGACATGGAGTCCGCCACGATCGCCGCCAACGGCTTCCGCTACCGCATCCCCAACGCCACCCTGCTGTGCGTCTCCGACCGGCCCCTCCACGCCGAGCCCAAGCTGGCCGGCGAAGCGGCGGTGTTCTACAACAACAGCAAGCGCCAGCACCTGGAGATCGCGTTGAGCTGCCTGGACCGGGTCCGCCGCGAGCACCCCGGCGGCCTGCCCAGCCAGGACATCCGCGGCTCCGACGAACCCCTGCTCAGCGGCGAATAAAGGCCGACGCGGCAGCCGGAGGGGCTGGTCCGGAGTCCTCAGTGGCCGCGTTTGATCCATTCGTTGAGGTGGGGTGCTTCGGTGGCGATGGTGGTGGTGTCGCCGTGGCCGGTGCGGACGGTGGTCGCGGGCGGCAGGGTCAGGAGCCGGTCGCGGATGGAGTCGATGATGGTGGGGAAATCGGAGAACGAGCGCCCGGTCGCGCCGGGGCCGCCCTGGAACAGGGTGTCGCCGGAGAACACGGTGTCCAGTGCGGGGGCGTGCAGGCAGACCGCGCCGGGGGAGTGGCCCGGGGTGTGCAGCACCGTCAGCTCGATACCGGCGACGCCGATGGTCTGGCCGTCGGCCAGCTCCCCGTCCGGTGAGGTGTCGGGATGCTTGTGCTTCCACAGCATCAGGTCGGCGGGGTGGAGCAGGACGGGGGCGCCGGTGCGGGCGGCCAGGGCGGGGGCGGCGTCGATGTGGTCGTCGTGGCCGTGGGTGGACACGATCGCCACCAGCCGCCGGTCACCGACGGCGGCGGCGATGGCGTCGGCGTCGTGCGCGGCGTCGATGACGAGGCACTCGGTGTCGTCGCCGACGATCCACACGTTGTTGTCGACGTCCCAGGTGCCGCCGTCCAGCGAGAAGGTCCCGGAGGTGACCAGGTGCTCGATCCGGGCGGTCACAGGATCACCACCGAGCGCAGCACGTCGCCGTGGTGCATCTTGGTGAAGGCGGCCTCGACATCGTCCAGGGCGATGGTCTCGGTGACGAAGGTCTCCAGGTCCAGGCGGCCCTGCAGGTACAGGTCGATCAGCATGGGGAAGTCGCGGGAGGGCAGGCAGTCGCCGTACCAGGAGGACTTCAACGCCCCGCCGCGCCCGAACACCTCCAGCAGCGGCAGCTCCAGCTTCATCTCCGGGGTGGGGACGCCGACCAGGACCACGGTGCCGGCCAGGTCGCGGGCGTAGAACGCCTGCTGGTAGGTGGCCGGGGTGCCCACCGCCTCGATGACCACGTCCGCGCCGAACCCGCCGGTCAGGCCCTGCACGGCCGCGACGACGTCGGTGTCCTTGGCGAGCACGGTGTGGGTGGCGCCGAGGCCCTCGGCGGTGGCCAGTTTGCGCTCGTCCAGGTCGATGGCGATGATCTTGGCGGCGCCGGCCAGGCGGGCGCCCAGCACGGCGGCGGCGCCGACGCCGCCGCAGCCGATGACGGCCACGCTGTCGCCGCGGCCGACGTCGCCGGTGTTGATCGCCGCGCCGAGCCCGGCCATCACCCCGCAGCCCAAAAGGCCGGCGACCTCGGGTTTGGCGGCGGGGTCGACCTTGGTGCACTGCCCGGCGGCCACCAGGGTCTTGTCGGCGAACGCGCCGATGCCCAGCGCCGGCGACAGCGGCGTGCCGTCCTCCAGCGTCATCTTCTGGGCGGCGTTGTGGGTGTTGAAGCAGTACCAGGGGCGCCCGCGCAGGCACGCGCGGCACTGCCCGCACACCGCCCGCCAGTTCAGCACCACGAAATCGCCCGGGGCGACCTCGGTGACGCCCTCGCCGACGGTCTCCACGATCCCGGCGGCCTCATGCCCCAAAAGGAACGGGAACTCGTCGTTGATGCCGCCTTGGCGGTAGTGCAGATCGGTGTGACACACCCCGCACGCCTGCACCTTCACCACCACCTCACCCGCACCCGGATCGGGGATCAGGATGGTCTCCACCGAGACCGGCTCGCCCTTGGCCTTGGCCACCACACCGCGCACTTGCTGCATTTCGTCGTTCTTTCTAGTCGGGGCCGCGTACTCGGTGGAACGCGGGCCGGTTTCTGGCGGGAACGGAGTGCTCAGGCCCTGCGCACACGCAGCGGGATGGATTCCCATGCGCGCAGGGTGTTGTTGAGGTGCCGCTTGGGGCGGCCCGCCAGTTCGATGTGCTCGACCCGGCGGGCCAGCGCGGTCAGCAGGGCCTCGGCCTCCAACCGGGCGACATGCTGGCCGACGCACTGGTGGATGCCCATGCCGAAGCCGACATGGCCCGAAGGATTGCGGGACAGGTCGAAGGCGTCGGGGTCCTCCCAGCGGCGGGGGTCGCGGTTCGCCGCGCCGAGGAACATCAGGATCTTCTTGCCGCCGGGGACGGTGACGTCCCCGATCCGATGGTCGGCGGTGGCGGTGCGGAAGAAGGTCTGCACCGGGGACTCCCAGCGGACGGCCTCGTCGAAGGCCACGCGTGCCAGGCCCGGGTCCTCGCGGAGCCGCGCCCACTGGTCGGGGTGGGTGGCGAAGGCGTACAGCGTGGCGGCCAGCCCGTGCACGGTGGTGTCGACTCCGGCCGTCAGCAGCGATCGGATGACGAGGGGCGCCTGCCGGTGGGTGATGTCGCCCCGGTCGGCCGCCGCCCAGATCTGGGCTCCGAAGCCGTCGGGGGTGAGGTTCGGCCGTTGGCAGGCGGCGGTCACCCAGGACGACAGCTCGGCGACGCGCGGTGCGCCCTTCTCCACCAGGGCGTTGTGCGGACCGAAGGCGTTGAACGCGTGGTCTCCGTAGGGCAGGAGGTTCTCCCTGCCCTCCCGGGTCAGGCCGACGGCGTCGGGGAACACCCGCAGGGGGAATGCCTGCGCCAGGGCGGTCACCGCGTCGAAGCGGTCGTGGAGCAGGACGTGGTCGACCAGGTCCTCGGCCGTGGCCAGCCAGGCGTCCCGGAGGCGGCGCAGCGCGCGCGGGCCGAGGATCTTGGACAGGACGGCGCGGGGCGCGTCGTGCAGAGGAGGGTCTGCCTCCAGCAGCAGGCTCGGCGGGCGCCACGGCTTCTCGCGGCGGAAGTCGGCCAGCCCCACCCCCGCGCCGGACTGGAAGACCTGCCAGTCCGACAGCGCGGCGTGGACGTCCTCGTAGCGGGCCAGCGCGTAGACGTCATAGCGGGAGAGGCGGATCACTGGAGCCGTGTCGCGCAGCCGTCGTTGCAGCGGCAGCGGGTCTTCCAGAACGGCGGCGTCAAACGGGTCGTCGTCCAGGGACGCCGGGGTGGACGGCAGGTCGGTGATGGTCATCGCGAGGGTCCTCCGGGAGGTCACAGGTCCAGGACGAGGCGGGGGGACAGCGAGCGGGACACGCAGACGAACATGCAGTCGCCCGCCGCCCGCTCGTCGTCGTCGAGCAGGGAGTCGCGGTGGTCGGGGACGCCGTTCAGCACGGGGACCTCGCAGGTTCCGCACAGCCCCTGGCCGCAGGAGGACAGGACCCCGGCTCCGGCCGTGTCGAGCGCCTGGAGAAGGGATTGGCCGGGGTCGACGGTGAGGGTGTTCCCAGAGCGCCGCAACTCGACCTCGAAGCTCTCGTCACGGGCGTCGGAGCCTTGGGAGGCGACGAACCGTTCGGTGCGCAGGCGTCCCGGCGGCCAAGCGGCGCACCGCCGCTCGACGGCGTCGAGCAGGGGAGCGGGGCCGCAGCAGTAGACCTTGGTCGCGGGAGGCGGGTCCGACAGGCAGGCGTCCAGGTCGAGCAGGCCGTGCTCGTCCTGGGGGCGGACCTCGACCCTGTCCCCGTAGGGGCGCAGTTCGTCCAGGAAGGCCATGGAGGCACGGGTGCGGCCGCCGTACAGCAGCCGCCACGGGGTCCCGAGCCGCTCGGCCTGGTCGATCATCGGCAGGAGCGGGGTGATCCCGATGCCTCCGGCGATGAACAGGTAGTGCTCGGCGGGCACCAGCCGGAAGTTGTTGCGCGGACCGCCGATCGCGATGCGCGTCCCTTCGGCCAGTTCGTCGTGGACGAACGCCGAGCCGCCCCGCCCGCCGGGCTCGCGCAGCACGCCCACGCGGTAGGCATGGGCGTCCCAGCGGTCCCCGCACAGCGAGTACTGGCGGGTCAGGCCGTTCGGCAGGACCAGGTCGACGTGCGCGCCCGGCGTCCAGTCCGGCAGCCGGCCGCCGTCGGGCCGTGCCAGCGTCAGCGTGACGACGCCGTCGGCGACCGGGGTCTTGGCGACGACCTGCAGATCGACCGTCGCCGCGCGGGCGGGGTCGGGACGGCGTACGGCGGGTGCCGAGGACACCATGAACGCTCCTCGAAATCCAGGGGTGGAGTTCGAGGTTCAACTGGGTGCGGCCGGGCGACCAAGGGACTTCTCATTCAATGAGAGGTTTTCTGTGGCGGCCGTCACCCGCGCCACGTCATGAGCACGGGCCGGCGGCGTCAGATCCGCCTCCGCCGTCCTGCGCGCCGGGGCCGCTCAACGCGCGGCTGAGGGCCAGACCCGCCAACTGAAGCGGCCGGGCCAGCGCCCACGCGGCGTCGTTGTTGGGCACGACCAGGCCGAGCGCGGCGACCACCTGGCCGTTCTGCCGCACCGGAACGGCGATGCCCGTCGCGTCGGGATGGATGTGGCCGGGGCAGAAGGCGAACCCCCGGCGTCGCACCTCCGCCAGTTCCGCGCGCAGCGCCCGCTCCTCGCCGATGGTGTGCGGGGTGAACAGCCGCAGCGGACCCTTGACGATCCGCTCCTGCGCCTCCGCCGGAGCGTAGGTCAGCAGCACCAGGCCCGCCGACGAGGCGTGCAGCGGCAACCGCCCGCCGATCCGGGTGATGTTGACGACCGAATCCGGCGCGGTGAGCCGCTCCACGAACAGCACCTCCCGGCCCTCCAGCACTCCCAGCTGGGTGGAGTGCCCGACCACCGCGTGGAGATCGCCCATGTACTGCAGCGCCGCCTGGCGGAGCCCCAGCACCGGCGAGGCCCGCTCCGCGAGCTCCCACATGCGGGTGCCGATCCGCACCCGGCGGCGTTCGTCGCGGGCCAGCAGGCCCTGCTCGGCCATCTCCTTCACCAGCCGCGCCGCGGTCGCCGGCGGGAGCGCGGCGCGGCGGCTGATCTCACTCACGGTGAGCACCGGGCTGTCGGGACCGAACGCGTCGAGGATCCGCACCACACGCGTGATGATCGATTCTCCGCTGGGTGACCTGGCCACGAGGCCATTCTGCTTCGCGGCGGAGGCCGTTTCACCGTCGCTTCCCATTGAATGGAATACGGGTGGTCGCCGTGTGTGACCCAGATCATGCTCGGGCCCACGATCCCACCCCCTGAGGAGCGAACCCATGAGTTCCCCCGCCCCCGGGCTGCGCGCCCGCCTCGACGACGCGCCCATGACGGCCGTGCAGTGGACCGCCGTCGCGGTGTGCGTGCTGTTGAACGTGCTGGACGGCTTCGACGTCCTGGCCATGGCCTTCACCGCCGACTCGGTCTCGAAGGAGTGGAACCTGTCGGGCTCCCGGCTCGGCCTGCTGCTCAGCGCCGGACTCGTCGGCATGGCGCTGGGCTCGCTGTTCCTGGCGCCGCTGGCCGACCGCGTCGGCCGCCGTACGGTCATCCTGGCGGGCCTGGTCCTCGCCGCTTGCGGCATGGGCCTGTCCGCCGCCAGCCAGAGCGCCCTGCAGCTGGGCCTGCTGCGCGTGCTCACCGGTGTGGGCATCGGAGGCATCCTGGCCGCCAGCAACATCGTCGCCGCCGAGTACGCCAACCGGCGCTGGCGGGGGTTGGCCGTCAGCCTCAACTCCACCGGCTACGCCGTCGGCGCGACCCTCGGCGGCGTCATCGCCGCGAGCCTGCAGAGCAGTGGCGGCTGGCGTCCGGTGTTCGTCTTCGGCGCGGTCGCCACCGCGCTGCTGATCCCGGTGGTGCTGTGGCGCCTGCCCGAGTCGTTGGACTTCCTGCTGACCCAGCGCTCGCCCCGCGCGCTGGAACGCCTCAACGCGCTGCTGGCCCGTATGCGGCAGGACCCGGTCACCGAGCTGCCGCCGGTGGGCTCCGCGCCCGAGCGCGCCCGCCTCGCGCAGATCCTCTCGCCTGAATTGCGCCGCAACACCCTGCTCACCTGGACAGGCTTCTTCCTGGTGATGTTCGCGTTCTACTTCGTCACCAGCTGGACCCCCAAGCTGCTGGTCGAGGCGGGCATGTCGGCGAGCCAGGGCATCACCGGCGGCGTGCTGCTCAACCTGGGCGGCATCTTCGGCACCGCGTTGCTCGGCTTCCTGGCGGCTCGGTTCGCCCTCAAGAACGTCCTGGCCGGATATGCCGTCGTCACCGCCGCGCTGCTGGCCCTGTTCGTCTCGGCCACCTCGGTCTACGGACTCGTCCTGGCATTGGGCGCCCTGATCGGGGTGTTCGTCAACGGCTGTGTCGCCGGTCTCTACGCCCTCACCCCCTTGGTGTACACGCCGGCGGTGCGTGCCACCGGTGTCGGCTGGGGCATCGGCGTCGGCCGCATCGGCGCGATCCTGTCGCCGGTGGTGGCGGGAAGGCTCCTGGACGCGCACTGGACGCCCGGCCAGTTGTTCCTGCTCGTGGCGGCCGTTCTCGTCCTGGGCGGCCTGACCGTCCGCGCGTTCCGGATCGAGCGCGGCGACCGGACCGTCCCTGCGCCGGCGGTGGTCGCCGACAGCCCGGCCTGAGGACGCCACGGTGAACGGATTGCACGGCGTGCCGGAGTCCCGCCCGGCCTCGTGATCTTCCAGAACGCCGCCGCGGGCCCGGCCCTCGACTCCGGGCTCCTGGACGACCTCTCGGTCGCAGGCGCACCCTCGTGATCGATGCGGCGCTGGTGGCCGCCGGGGCACCGGTCTCCGGTCGGCCACCAGCGCCGCGTCACCAGCGCATGAGCCCTACTGCCTCGCGCAGGGGACGGCAAGCGCCTGGGTCGCTTCGGGGCGATGCCATCAAGATCTGGCCTTCTCGTGGATCGTCGCTGAGGTGCTCCGGGCGGCCGCCCTCATGAACCGCAGCACGACGCCGATCTCCTCGTCGCTGAAGGACTCCAGGTCGTCCCGGGTGCGCTCGATCAGTTCCGCATAGGCGGCGCTGACGCGTTCCAAGCCCTCCGGGGTCGGTTCGATGAGCACGCGCCTGCGGTCGCCCGGGTCGGCGACCCGCCGGACGCAGCCGGCGGCGACCAGGCGGTCGATCATCCGCGAGGCCGAGCCGGTGGTGAGGTTCACGTACTTGGCCAGGGCGCCCGGTGTCGCCGGGCCGTGCCGGCCCAGCGTGTGCAGGCACTGCACGTCGGTCTCGGTCACGCCCAGCCGGCCGGCGACGACGCTGTTGAGCTGCACGACCAGGATCGCCCACGCGGGCACCGCGTCCAAGGTGAGCTCGGTCAGCAGCGCCTCGCGTTCCGGGGTCGGCTTCGCCATCGGACCCACGCCCCTCCTGTATTGCTGCGTCGCGCAGTGAAATTGGGGTACAGTCGCTGTGTGGCGCAGCTACTGCATGACGCAGTAATTCTAGCGCATGATCCCCATCCCCCTTCAGGAGGGCGCAGCGCGGCATGACCACCTCCACCCATCCGCACCACGACGGCGGAACGGCCACCGCCTTCCTGTCCGGACGCCGGGCGTTCCTCGTCCTGGCCGCGATCCTCATCGCCGACTTCATGGAGCTCCTCGACGCGACGATCGTCAGCGTGGCGGCGCCGGCCATCGCGGCCGACCTCGGCGCGGGCGAGGCCGCCCTGCAGTGGACCCTGGCCGGTTACACCCTGGCCATCGGCGCCGGTCTGATCACCGGCGGCCGCCTCGGCGACCAGTACGGCCGCCGGCGCGTGTTCCTCGCCGGGCTGGCCGGGTTCATGGTCGCCTCGGCCGGATGCGGGCTCGCACCGGACCCCGGCACGCTGATCGGCATGCGGGTCGCGCAGGGCCTGGCGGGCGGACTGATGATCCCGCAGGTGTTCGGCATCATCCGCGCCTCGTTCGCGCCGGACGCGCGGGCCAAGGCGCTCGGCGCCTACGGAGCGGTGCTCGGCGTGGCCTCGGTGGCCGGGCCGCTGCTCGGCGGCGTCCTGGTCGAGGCCGACCTGCTCGGGCTCGGCTGGCGGGCGATCTTCTGGGTCAACGTGCCGATCGCCGTCGTCGGCCTGGTCGCGGCGGCCCGCTACCTGCCCGAATCCCGCACGCCCGGCGGTTCCCGGCTGGACCTGCCGGGAGCGCTGCTCGCCGCCACCGCCGCGGTGCTGCTGCTCCTGCCGCTCGTGCAGGGGCGCGACTGGGGGTGGCCCTGGTGGGGCTTCGCGCTCCTGGCGCTCTCGGTCCCGGCGGCGATCCTGTTCCTCATCAGGGAACGGCGGTTGGTGGCACGGGACCGGCAACCGATCCTCGACCCGGCCCTGCTGCGCGTGCGCGCCTTCGCCGGAGGACTGTCGGCGTCCCTGCTGTTCTTCGGGGCCCTGGGCTCGTACTTCCTGCTGCTGTCGCTCTACCTCCAACTGGGCACCGGGCGCACCGCCCTCGAAACCGGACTGGTGATCCTGCCGTACGCCATCGGCTCGATCATCACCTCGGGCATCGGCGTACGGTTCGCCCACCGCGCCGTGCTCGTCTCCGGCGCCCTGGTGCTGGCCGCTTCCCAGGTCGTGCTGCTCCTGATCATCCGGGACGGAGCGGAGCCCTCCTACTGGGCGCTCGCCGCACCGCTGCTCATGGGCGGCCTGGGCCTGGGCTTCACCGCCCCGTCACTGATCAACGTCGTGCTCGCCGGAGTGCCCGCCAGGGACGCCGGCGCCGCGGGCGGCGTCCTCACCACCGTCACCCAGATCGGCAACGCGCTCGGCGTCGCGATCCTCGGCGTCGTGTTCTTCACGCGGCTGGAGGACGCGCTGACCGTCGGAGCCACCCGGCCAGCGGCTTATGGGGACGCCTTCACCACGATCCTGCCCTGGCAGATCGCCTGCTACGTCGGCGCGGCCGCGCTGATGATGCTGCTTCCGCGACGCGCGCAGCCGTCTGAGGGGTAGCCGCGAGACGGTGCGCGAGCCCTCAGCCGGTTCGCGCATCGTCATCGTTTCAAGCTGAACGAGCGCATGCGCAGTCGACACTGCGAGCGGCGCGGCTCCGATCCTCATCGGAGGGCGCTGCCGCGCTGCCACTGGTCCCACGACTTCACCCAGTACGACCAGCCGTTCGTCCAGGGCAGGGGGCGCGTCGTGCCGGTGACGTCGACGACGTCCCCGCGCTGGGCGATGCCGAAGAACCACTGCGCGTCCTGCGGGGTCGCCCGGACGCAGCCGTGGCTCATGTTGGCGACGCCGAGGAACCGCTGGGCGGACGCCGCCCCCTGGTGGACGTACTCGCCGCTGCTGGTGATCCGCACCGCCCACGGGATGTCCTCGGAGTAGCCGCCGTTCGCGGTGTCCTTGGGATCGACGCCCATCCACCGCGAGTCCATGTGCTCGACCCGCTTCTTGCCCATGACCAGGTGCGGGCCGCTCGCGGTGATGAAGTTGGGCCGCTCGCTGGAGCCGGTGCTGATCTTCATGGTGCGCTTGACGACGCCGTCGATCCGCACCTTCATGATGTGCCGCCGGGAGTCCACCGTGGCGATGTGGGAGGGGCCGACGGCGAACGTCCTGGCGTAGTCGCGCGAACCGTAGACGCCCTTGCCCGCCGCGACGCCCGTCAGCCTGGCGGTGAAGCGGACCTTCTGGTGCGGCGCCCAGTACCTCTTCGTCCGGTAGACGGCCTGCTTCGGCGACGTCCAGTACCAGGAGCCCTCCGAAGGCTTGTCCGACCGGACCTTCAGCGCCCGCTCCACCGCCGCCTTGTCGGTCACGTTCCGGTTGAAGTCCACGATGATCGGGAAGCCGACGCCGACCTTCTCGGCGTTCGCGCCCTGGGGGGTGATGTCGGCGATGCGCAGGTTCCCGGTGGCCCCGACCGTTGTGAAGGCCGTCGTCACCTTGGTCTGCCTGCCCCCCTTCCCCACGGCGATCGCCTCGACGGTGTAGTCGGTGGACGGCTTCAACCCGGCGCTCGCACGCCAGGTCGCGCGGTCGTTCGTGAAGGCTCCCGAGACCTCACGATCGGCTCCGCGCACCTCGACGCTGGTCAACGTCCCGTTCCCGACGGACACGGACACGCGCTGGTCGGGCCGCACCTGCTGCGTGCCGTCACCGGGCGTGACGGTCACCTTGGGCCCGGACTCCTGGCGCGCGGTCGCGCCGGCCTTGTCGCCGTTCCCGCTGAACGAGCATCCGGCCAGCGAGGCGACCGCCACCGCGGAGGCGGCCAGGGTCAATCTGATCTTCAATGCGTGCTCCGGAGGGTGGAGGGGTTCACGAGGTATCTCCCGAAGATCGACTTTGTGTTCCATCGGGAGGGGCGGCGGGTGTCGCGCGCGCCTGGCCCGGTCGGGGCCGGACGGTCGTCAGGTCAAGGCCGAGCACGATGGTGATCTCGACGGGGGCGTCTTCTCCCATGCGGTGAGCGGGAGGAGTTCGCGGTCGCCGTCCTGCGAGCGCGGCGCGCACGCGCGGATCGGCGTCGCGGGGCGGACGTGGCTTCCGCTCGAAGGCGCAGCGCGCCGTCGTCCCCCGATGCCATCCGTTCCCCCGTTCATCCTGTGCCGTCTCTGTGAGATGTCCGGTGAGCCGGGGACGCGCGACAGAAGATGATCACGAAATCATCACGATGATCAGAGGGTGGAGAGGACGCCGTGACGGCGAGCCGAGGGTCAGGGGCATTGCTGCGGTAGAACAGGAGGCCGAGGCCGTTCGGGCGGGGCGGACGGATCGCGTGCCGGGGACGCCCCGTCGCGGGCACGCGAGCCATCACATGAGCTGGGAGGGCGTATGGCGGCATCCGAAGCGCCGGAGCCCGCAGCGCGGGAGCGGCGGCCGGGGGGCCGCGCGGCCGCGGTGGTGGCGGCGGTCCGGCGGGCCACCGTCGAACTGCTGGAAGAACGCGGGTACGCCGGTCTGCTGCTGCCGGAGGTGGCGGCGCGGGCCGGCGTCAACAAGACCACCGTCTACCGGCGGTGGCCGAACAAGGCCGCCCTCGTCGGCGATCTGCTGGCGTCCATGGCGGCCGAGCAGATGCCCGCGCGCGACACCGGCACTCTGACCGGGGACCTCATCGCCCATCTGGAGGGCCTGGTGGAGATCCTGCGGGCCGGCAGTACGCGGGCGGTGCTGACGGCCTTGATCTCCGGTGATCTCGACCAGCGTGACGCGGAGATCCGCGAGGCCTACTTCGCCGAGCGGTTCCGGCTCAGCGCCGTGATCGTCGAGCGTGCCATCGCCCGCGGCGAGCTGCCTGCGGGCACGGACGCCCGGTCGGTGCTGGAGGAGGCGTGCAGCCCGGTCTACTTCCGTCTGCTGATCACAGGGCAGCCCATCGAGGCGGCCGACATCCGGCGGTTCGCGAGCCGCGCCGCCGGCGCTCACTCCGGGTAGAGACGCCCGACCCCGGTCCCCGCGGTCCGTTCCGGCCGAACTCTTCCTGTGCGCGGGGTCGTGACCTGTGGGGTGGAAGAGACGATCTGGAACTCGGTACCCGTGTTGTTCGGGCAGGTCGTGCAGATGAACACGTACAGCGACCCGGCGTCTCCGATGATGAGGCCGGAAGGGTCGCTGGGGCGGGCAACGGGAGAGCGAAGACGGAGCCACACAAAAGCAACTGGGGTTGCTTTTGTGTGGAGTTGTTCCTACTCTGCTTGGAGTCAGGCGTGCAGCCTTCGTGGGCGGGACGAACATCTGGTCGAAGCACCCGTCGTCTAGATCCAGGGAGTTTCTGGCCGCCTGCCTGGCGATGCGCGAAGTGTCACGCGCGGCAGCGGCGTCGGTCCGGGTGCGTAGCCCGGGGACTCCAGGGAGGCAGAGCCATGGGCGGTACGGCGATCGAGGTGTCGGCGGTCATCGACGGCCGCCGGTATCCGCGCGAGGCGGTCCTGGACTGGGAGGCCAGGCGGCTGCCCAGGGCGGCGGCCAAGATCGGGCTCGCGGTCCCCTCCGGAAGCCTGGAGCGCCGGCGGCTCGCGTTCGCCGAAAGCAAGATCGAGCTGGGGGCCGAGGAGGTCAGGCGGCGCCTGCGCCGGGATCTGAGCATCAGCGATGCGATCTCCGCGGCCACCTCACGGCTCTCCGCGGGCAAGCGTGTGATGAGCGTCTGCGACCTGCACGCCACCACGGGCAGTGCCGCCGAGTTCGTCCAGTGGTTCACCGACACCGCCCGGCCCGACTACGTCCGCAGCATGATCGCCGCCAACCCCGACCACTTCCTGATCCGGACCGCTCCCGACGGCACCCAGGAGGTCGTCGAGACCACCGGCGGCAGCCCCCTCGCCACGCGCTTCTTCGTCGACTACACCGATCTGTCCGCACTGGCCTCCACCCCCGACGGCCGTTTCACCGCACAGGCCGCGGGTGTGGCGGTCTCCGAGGGCGGCCGGCCGATCGGCGGCGTCCGCCACCAGTTCCGCGACGAGCCCGGCGGCTTCCACGCCCGCCTGTGCGTGGAGTTCCCGCGCCTGCTCGCCCCGCACATGATCTCCCAGCACCGCTGGCACCTGGCCGCCGAGTTCTCCAACTGGATCGAGTTCGCCTTCCGGCGTGGCACCTGATCAGGGACGCCGTAGTGGAGCTTCGCCGAATGACGTCAGATTCATGGAAGCCGTGATCTCAGCTGTCCGGCGCGCTGCGTCAACGGGTTCAACCCGGCCTCGCAAGCCCGACGCGAGTGCAGCGGCGGGGATGGGGGAGGGGATCGGGTGGCAGAGCTTCGTGCTGGCCGACGTCGTTCCCACTGTTAGCGGATATTCGTGGGTGGACTCCGGAAGCCGTTCCGTACATCCCGGCCAGGGGACGGGGAGTCGAGACTGCATGAGTGCGGGCGTGCACGGACGTCAGTGTCACCGGCCATGCGAACGCGCTTGCAAGGCGTCACGGACGTCTTTGTGATCTACATCGTAAAGGCGTTGGGCGATATCACTCATCTGAAGGAGCCAAGATGAGTTGTTGCTCTCGGTAACAGCCGCTATGCCTCTGCCGGTCGCCTCGAAGGAGGCTGGATGCGTCTCACATGTTCCGCTCTTGCCCGCACCTCAAGGCGAGGGCGGGGCCTGAGAGCGAAGGGAGCGGGTCAGGTCATCGAGGGCGACGCCGTCCACGGGCGCCGTTCCCGTCAGAGTGTCGACCAGTGCCTGGGCGAGGACGGTCGCGGAGCCGATCCGGGCGTCCTCCCGCTCGTCGCCGGTGACCTTCCCGATCACCGCGTCGCGCACTGATTGGGAGATGTCCAGGCCGCCGAACAGTTCGGGGAACGACAGCGCCATCAGGCACACGCCCACGTTGGCCGACAGGATCGACCGGGCGGCCAGCTCGGGGGCGGTGCGCAGCCGGCCGGCGGAGCGGCAGCGTTCCACGGCCGCCAGGAGCAGGGCCTGCGCGTCCTTGATCGCCTGCGGTCCGGGCTCGCCGGTCGGGGTGAACATGAGCCGGTACAGGTGGGGGTTGCGCAGCGCGAAGGCGACGTGGCTGTCCCAGGCGGTGCGCAGGTCGGCCACCGGGTCGGCCGTGCGGGGATTGCGCTCCTTGTTGGCGATGAAGCGCTCGAAGCCGACGTCGGCGACCGCGGTGAGCAACCCCTGCTTGTCGCCGAACTGGCGGTAGATCTCCGGCATGCCGACCCCGGCGCGGTCGCAGATGGCCCGGGTCGAGATCGCCAGCGCGTCTCTGGTGGCCAGCAGTTCCGCCGTGGCCTCCAGGATGCGCTCTCGTGCCGTCGCCATGCCCTCCACGATAGCAGCGCTAACGGAGCTGACCTGGGCTCCTGCGTTGCGGAGGCCACTGGAGGCGGTTGTTCGTAAGCGTTGATAACAAAGTGTGTTAGCGTTGAATACATCCCGAGGCGGCCCACCCGCTCCCGGGATCTCCGAACGTTCGCCACGAGAGAGCCGGTACCCCATGAACCGTCCGACGTTCCTCCGCACCGCCGCGGCCACCGCGGCCGCCACCACCGGTCTGGCGCTCCTCGCCGCGTGCGGCGGCGACGCCACCGGCGGTCGCGCGGCGGCCGCGCAAGCCGCGCCGGTCGCCGCCCACGCCCCCCGCGCCGACGCGTTCACCGTCACGCACGTGGGCGGGCCGACCACGGTCCTGGAGGTCGCCGGCCTGCGCCTGCTGATCGACCCCACCTTCGACGGGCCCAAGAAGTACCCGAGCGGCCTGGAGAAGATCCGTCCCCCGGCGTTCGGGCCCGAGCGCCTCGGCAGGATCGACGCCGTGCTGCTGTCCCACGACCAGCACGACGACAACCTCGACGACACCGGGCGCGCGCTGCTGAAGAAGGTGCCCGTCGTGCTGTCCACCCCCGGCGCCCGCAAGCGCCTGGGCCGTCACGTCACGGGCATGGCCAGCTGGGCCTCCCGGACCCTGCGAACCTCTCGGGGCACCCTCAAGGTCACCGCCGTGCCCGCCCTGCACGGCCCCGACGGAGTGGACCGCGGCGCCGACGGAGAGGTCACCGGCTTCGTGCTCAGCGGCAAGGGCGTCCCCACCGTCTACGTCTCCGGCGACAACGCCTCGGTCAAGGTCGCCAAGCAGGTCGGCGACCGCGTCAAGAAGCGGATCGGCCGCATCGACACCGCCGTCCTGTTCGCGGGCGCCGCCCGCACCCCCGCGATCCTCGACAACGCCCCGCTGACCCTCACCTCCGAGAACGCGGCCAAGGTGGCCGAGGACCTCGACCCCCGCAAGGTCGTCCCGGTGCACACCGACAGCTGGAACATCTACTCCGAGGACATGGCCTCCCTGGTGAAGGCGTTCCGCGACCGCGGCATCGCCCGCAAGCTCGTCGACCTGACGCCGGCCGGCACCAAGAAGGACCTGTCCTAGAGGCGACGTCCGTCCCGCCCATGGCCACGGGCGAGGCGAAGGACTGAGAGCAGCGCAGCTCAGGACCGTGGCGGCCGTTGGGGCGGGGCCGGAGCGGTGGTGCGGTTCGGGCACTATGTGAAGTCGCCCGTCGCCCTCGGCCGCCATGGTCCGCAGGCCGCGCTCGGGCCGGGACCCCGAGACGAAAGGCACCCATGATGGCCGACCGCACCGCCGCCCTCGACGATCCGGTCGGCGAGTCGTTGCGCGGCCATCACCGGCACCTGGCCCGCCGACTCGGCCGGGCCGCCGGATACCTGCCGCAGGTCGCGACCTTCTGCGCGGTGTCGGCGGACCCGGACCCGGACCCGGCCGAGTGGACCGATCTCGCCCGGCTGCTGGGCCGCGACGAACTCGCCGACCTGTTCAGCGCCCCGGCGACCCCGCCTGATGACTGGGAGCCGGTCTTCGCTCTCGGCGGCGTGCAGATGATCAGCCCGGTCGGCGGCCTGCCCGGCCCTGCGGAGACCGGACCCGCCTCTAGGCTGGTCGAGCTGGGCGTCCGCGATGTGCCGGAGATGCTCAAGCTCGCCGCGCGGACCCAACCGGGACCGTTCTGGCCTCGCACTCACGAACTGGGCACCTACCTGGGCATCCGGCAGAACGGCACGCTGGTGGCCATGGCGGGCGAACGGCTCCATCCGCCGGGATGGACCGAGATCAGCGCCGTGTGCACCGCTCCCGAGGCCCGGGGGCAGGGCCATGCCGCACGCTTGGTGCGAGCCCTGGCCGCAGGCATCGTGCGTCGCAACGAGCGCCCGTTCCTTCATGTGGCCTCGGCCAACACAGGTGCGATCGCGCTTTACGAGCGCCTGGGTTTCGAGGTCCGCAAGCAGGTGACGTTCCGCGGCTTCCGGACGCCGTGACGGCGCCGGGACCTCATGTGCCCTGCTGGTCGGCGTTCTGGCAAGAGCGCGCGCGAGCAGCCCGTGGCATGGCTCGGGCTGCTGTGGTGCTACGGCTTGGCCGAGGTCGATGGCGGGTCGGGCCGTTTGCGCGCGGAGGCACGGCGGGGCGAGTTGATCAGCGCCGTCGACCTCAAGCTCGAATCCTGACCGGGCAAGCCGTCCCAACTCCTGGTCTCCCCGCGCGGCCTCGGCGGCCGTTCTACGGCACAGCGCACACGAGGGGCGAGAGGAAGAGCCTGGGGCCCGGCCTCTCGCCCCCGTCGCGCGCAGGGATCGGCATACCGTACGGGCGTTCCGGCCGCCGCGGTCGTGAACTCACGCTCCGCAGAAGGCGGTCCGTTGTAGCGGCGACCAGCCCGGGACGTCGCGGTACCTCCGGTCAGCGCAGGTCGGCGTCCGGCACCCACGAGCCGTGGATGCCCGCCGGGACGCGGTGGGGCAGTTCCACGGCGGCGATCTCCTTCAGGTCGGCGGCGTCCAGGATGAGCAGTTCGGAGGAGTTCGAGCCCAGGTCGCTGACGATCGTCATGAGGTAGCCGTGGTCGTCGTCGGTGCCGCCCTCAGCGGGGACGAAGCAGGGCTCGCCGGGGAGGCGGTCGCGGCCGAGGTCGAACAGGGCGCGCCCGCCGGTCCGGTTGTCGTACTTGGCGACGGCCCAGTCGGTGAGGCCCGCGCCGGGGAAGGCGAGGGCGTAGGAGTGCCGGTTGGGCAGGCCGATGCGCCGCCCGTCGATGGCGGGGAACTCGGTGACCAGGTCGTCGGTGCGCTCCTCGGTGGCCTTGCCGGTGGCGGGGTCGAGGGTCCAGCGGTGGGCGGTCATGCCCGCGCCGGGGACGGTGCCGTGGCCGGGCGCCCCGATCCACCACTTCCAGCTGGTCTCCCAGGAGGAGCGGTCGTAGCGGGGGCCGTCCACGACGATCCGGCCCGCGGGGTCGATGTGGGCGTTGGTGCTGTGCAGCAGCGCTCCGGGCTCGACGTCGAACCAGGTGACCTCGGCCGGCCCGGTGCGGGGCATGACCCCGAGGCGCGGCCGGTAGTCGTCGCTCCACCGGTAGGGGATGCCCGACTGCTCGGCCGGGTCGAACACCACGGGCAGGTCGAAGAAGACCACGTGGTCGGTGGTGATGGCGAAGTCGTGCATGAGGGAGGGGCCGGCGTCCTCGATGACCTCCGTCCGGGTGATCTGCCCGGCGGGCGAGGCGGTGTAGTAGACCAGGTGCGGCGGGAACGGCGAGTAGCCGAGGAAGTGCAGCTCGCCGGTGACCGGGTCCTCCTTGGTGTGGGCGGTCATCGGCGTCTTCAGGCCGCCGTGGAAGTCGAAGGGCGCGACGGTGTCGAGCTCGGGCGTCACCTCCCAGGGCAGGTTGACCTCCTGCAGGGCCAGCAGCCGCCCGCCGAACTCGATGACGTGGGTGGCGGCGGCGCTGGCCGCCAGGTCCATCGAGCCGTCGGCGCGGAACAGCGGGGCGTCGTCGGTGAAGGCGGGGGTGCGCACCCAGCGGTTGCGGTACCACTCGGCGCGGCCGCCCGACAGGCGGACGCCGTGCAGCATGCCGCTGCCGCGGAACCAGTGGGTCGGGACGACGCCGGGCTTGGGGTTGTGGCCGTTCCTGATGTAGCGGCCCTCCAGCTCCGGCGGGATGGTGCCGCGGACCGTCAGTCCGGTCGCGGTGGCCTCGTCGGTGAGGGGGGTGTAGTGGCCGCTGACGTAGGGCTTGTTCATGGGTTTTCCTTCCGGGGTTCGCGGACGAGGAGGGACAGGAGCGCGGCGAGCGCCGCGATGGCGGCGGCGGCGCGCAGGGCGGTGCCGTAACCGGCGGCGAGCGCCGCCGGAGTGGCGTTCGGACCGGGGAGCGCGGCGACGGCCGTCAGGAGGGCCAGGCCGATCGCCCCGCCGATCTGGCGGGTGGTGTTGATCAGCCCGCCTGCCAGACCCGCGTCCTCGGCCGGGACGCCGGTGGCGGACAGGCCGGTGAGCAGGACGAACAGCAGGCCGAGGCCGGCGCCGACCGGGATCGAGGGCAGTGCGAGGTCGGGGAGGAACGAGCCGTCCACCGGGGCGCGCGACAGCCACAGCAGGCCCGCGGCGGCCAGCGCGGCCGCGGCCGCGAGGGCGGGCGCCGTCCGGACCCGCCCCGCCAGGCGCGGGCCGAGCCAGGAGGACGCGGTCATCGCCAGCGCGAGCGGGAGCTGGGTCAGGCCCGCCTCGATGGGGGAGTAGCCGAGGACCTTCTGCTGGTACAGCGGAAGGAAGAAGAACAGGCCGATCCACACGGCGCCGATGAGGATCATCAGGGCGTTGGCGGGGGCGACGCCGCCCGTCCGCAGGACGCGGGGGCGGACCAGCGGAGCCGACGAGCGCTTCTGGACGGCGGCGAACAGCGCGAGCAGGACGGCGCCCCCGGCGAGCGGGGCCAGGACGGCGGGCGCCGTCCAGCCGTCCCGGGCCGCGCCCGCCAGGCCGTAGGCCGCCAGCAGCAGGCCGCCGGTCACCGAGACCGCGCCGGGCAGGTCGATCCGGCCGCCCGCCGGGACGTCGGCGGGCACCAGGACTGCGGTGCCGGCCAGGACCAGGACGGCGAGCGGTATCCCGGCCAGGAACACCCAGCGCCATCCGGCGACGTCCGTGAGCACCCCGCCGAGCAGCACCCCGGCGGCGCCGCCCGCGCCCGACACCGCCCCCCAGACCGCCATCGCCCGCGCCCGGCCGGAACCGGCGGGGAACAGGGTCAGGACGAGGCCGAGCGCGGTGGGCGCGAGCAGCCCCGCGCCCACCCCCTGCACGGCGCGGGCGGCGAGGAGCGGCCCCGGTCCGGCGGCGAGGCCGGCGGCGGCCGAGCCCGCGGCGAACACCGCGGTCCCGACCAGGAACACCCGGCGCCGCCCGTGGACGTCGCCGAGCCGCCCGCCGGGCAGCAGGAGCGCGCCGAAGACCAGGACGTAGGCGTTGACCGTCCAGGCCAGGCCGACCGGGGAGAGGCCGAGGCCGGTCCCGATCGCGGGCAGCGCGACGTTGACGATGGAGGTGGTGAGGACGACGAGGAACTGGGCCGTCGCCAGCACCGCCAGGGCGGGCCCGGCGCGGACGCGGCGGGCGGCCGGCGGCGTGGGGCCGGCGTGTGCGGTGGGATCGGCGGTCATGGTCGAAGCCTCGCCGGAGCCGCCCGCCGGCCGCCTCGGCGAACATCACCTAAACGCCCACCTAGGTGATGAAGGGGCAAAACGTGACATGATTCTCCGGTGGGTGTTCTCGCAGCTCCGAGCTACTTTTCCCGTCCCGGCGCCGAGCCGCTGACCGAGCTGGTCGCGGCGGTGCGCGCCGGTCGCGGCGGCGCGCTGGTCGTCTGCGGCGAGGCCGGGATCGGCAAGACGACGCTGCTGCGCCACGTTCTGGACGGCGCGCCGGGGGTGCGCGTGCTGCGGGTGAACGGCGTCGAGTTCGAGATGGACTTCGCGTTCGCCGCCCTTGAGCAGTTGTCCCGGCCGCTGCACGACCGGCTCGACGCGCTGCCCGCCCGCCACCGCGACGCCCTAAAGGCCGCTTTCGGGCTGGGCGACGGCCAGGCGCCGGACCGGTTCGCGGTGGCGATGGCCCTGCTCGGGCTGCTGTCGGACGCCGGGGCCGAGGTGCCGCTGATCTGCGTCGTCGACGACGCCCAGTGGCTCGACCGGGCCTCGGCGCAGGCGCTGGCGTTCGCCGCCCGGCGCCTGGAGGCCGAGCCGGTCGGCATCGTCTTCGCGCAGCGCGACCCGGAAGCGGTCGCCGAGCTGGCCGGCCTGCCCCGGCTCGTCCTGCCCGGCCTCGGCGACGGGGCCGCGCGGGAACTGCTGGCCGCCAGCGTCCCGGTGCCCCTGGACGAGCAGGTGCGCGAGCGGCTCCTCGCCGAGGCCCGCGGCAACCCGCTCGCGCTGCTGGAGCTGCCGCGCCGGCTCGGGCCCGCCCGGCTGGCCGGCGGCTTCGGCCTGCCCACCCCGGCCTCCCCGGCGAGCCGGATCGAGCAGAGCTACCGCGAACGGCTCGCCCGGCTCTCGCCCGACGCGCGGACCCTGCTGCTCGTCGCCGCCGCCGAACCGCTCGGCGACCCCGGCCTGCTGTGGCGCGCCGCCGACCTGCTGGACGTCGCGCCCGAGGCCGGACCCGAGGCGGAGGAGGCGGGCCTGATCGAGCTGGGCGGCCGGGCCCGGTTCCGGCATCCGCTGGTGCGATCGGTGGTCTACGAGGCGGCCTCGCCCGCCGAGCGCCGCCGCGTCCACGGAGCCCTCGCCGAGGCCACCGACCCCGGCGCCGAGCCCGACCGCCGGGCCTGGCACCGCGCGCAGGCGGCGACCCGGCCGGACGAGCAGGTCGCGGCCGGCCTGCTGCACTCGGCCGAACGGGCGCGGCGGCGCGGTGGGGCCGCCGCCGAGGCGGCGTTCCTGGAGCAGGCGGCGGCGCTCACCCCCGATCCCGCGCTCCGCGCCCGCCGCCACCTCGCCGCGGCCCGCGCAACTCTGGAGGCCGGGGCCTTCGAGAGCGCGCTCACCCTGCTGGAGACCGCCGAGAGCGGACCTCTCGACGACGCCGAGCGGGTGCACGGCGACCTGCTGCGCGGCCAGGCCGCCTTCTTCCAGGACGGGGCGGCCGAAGCGGTCGGGCACCTGATCCGGGCGGCTCGGCGCGACCCCGGACGCGCCCGGCTCCATCTGCTGGACGCCGTCCAGGCCGGGCTGGTCGTCGGCCGCGCCGCCCCGGCCCTGGAGCTCGCGCTGGCCGCGGCCCGCCAGGCCCCGCCGCCGCCCGCCGCCCCCACCAGCGCCGACGAGCTGCTGGACGCGCTGATCGCCTACCTCGACGGCGACCTGGCCGCCGTCCCGACGCTGCTGCGGCTGCTGTCGGAGGTCTCCGACCCGCTGTGGACCCGGCGGCTGTCGCTGGCCGCGCTGCTGGCGGTGGAACTGTGGGACTTCGCGCTGGAGGAGCGGCTGGCCGCGCACGCCGTCGCCGCGGCCCGGGAGCGGGGGGCGCTGGTCATCCTGCCCGTCGGCCTGTGGATGCTGGCGATGGGCGCGTCCCAGCGGGGCGACCTGACCGCCGCGGTGGCCCTGCTCAGCGAGGCCGACGGCATCGCCGCGGTGACCGGCGTGCCCGTCCACTGGTACGCCCACCTCCAGGTGGCCGCCCTGCGCGGCCGCCGGGACGAGGCCGGGCCGCTGATCGACCAGGTCCTCGCCGAGGCCGGCAGGCGCGAGAAGGGCATGCTCGCCTCGATCGCCCACTGCGCCGCCGCCGTCCTGGCCAACGGCCTCGCCGACCACCGCGCCGCCCTGGACGCGGCGCGCCTCGCCGCCGCCGACGGCGACCTGCCCATGACCAGCCTCGCCCTGCCCGAGCTGGTGGAGGCCGCGGTGCGCTGCGGAGAGGACGGCCTCGCGCGCGAGGCGTTCGACCGGCTGTCCGCCCACGCCGAGGCGGCCGGAACGGACTGGGCACTCGGCGTGCGGGCGACCGTCGGCGCCCTGCTGGCCGACGCGCCGGAGGACCTGCACCGCGAAGCCGTCACCCGCCTCGCCGCCTGCGGCATGACGCCCTGGCTGGCCCGCGCCCACCTGCACCACGGCGCCTGGCTGCGCCGCGAGGGCCGCCGCCGCGAGGCCGGAGAGGCGCTGCGCACCGCCCACGAACTGTGCACCGCCATGGGCGCCGAGGGCTTCGCCGAACGGGTCCGCGCCGAACTGGCCGCCACCGGCGAACGGCCCCGCCGGACCGAGCCCGGCGCCATCGACGTCCTCACCCCGCAGGAGCTGAACATCGCCCGGCTGGTCGCGACCGGCGCGACCACCAGGGAGGTCGCCGACCGCCTCTTCCTCAGCCCGCGCACCATCGACGCCCACCTGCGCAGCGTCTTCCGCAAGCTCGGCATCGGCTCGCGCCGCCAACTCGCCGACGCGCTGGGCAGCGGAGATAGGTGACCGCTTAGGCGACCGTCACCGATGAGGCCGAGCCCGGCGCGCGGCCAGACTCACCGCCATGAACACACCGACCGGAATCGACACCACCGCCCCCGTCATCGCCCGCCACCAGCTGCTCGTGCAGGCGCCCGCCGACGCCGTCTGGACGCTCTTGACCGACGTCGCGTCCTGGCCGTCCTGGCAGCCCGACATCACCACCGCCGACCTCGGAGCGCCGCTGGAGCCCGGCGCCACCTTCCACTGGAGCACCGCGGGCCTCGACATCGCCTCCACCGTCTACGACCTGCGAGCCCCGCACCGCATCCTGTGGGGCGGCCCCGCCCACGGCATCACGGGCGTCCACCAGTGGACGCTCACCCCCACCGGGGACGGGGCGACCCTGGTCGCCACCGAGGAGTCCTGGTCCGGCGAGCCGGTGCTGACCGCGACCGAATCGGTCCAACAGTCCCTCGACCGGTCACTGGTGCAGTGGCTCGCCCACCTCAAGACGGCGGCCGAGAAGCCGGCCTGACGGCGCGGCCGCGCCGGACGCCGGGGGCGGCCCGCTCGGGCCGCCCCTCGCGGCGACGCGCGGATCAGCTCGGGAACATCCCGGCGGTCGCGTTGATCCAGGTGGCGGTGATCGCGGCCGCGTCGTCGGAGGCCAGGAACGCGGCCGTCGCGGCGATCTGCGCCGTCACCGGGGACTTCCCGGTCATCCGCAGCGAGTCCAGGTTGGCGATGATGTTCTCCACCATCTCCTGCGGCACCGGGGCGCCCAGCGTCGCGCCGAGCTTCTCGGCGGTCAGGCTGTCGGTGAGGCCGGCGGTCCAGATGCCGACGACCCGGACGCCGTTCGGCCCGACCTCCTGGGCGAGGTCGCGCACCAGCGCGTCCTTGGCGCCGTCGGCCGCGCCGGTGCCGCCCATGCCGGGCCCGGCGCCGCGGCCCGACGCGCTGTCGAGCTCGACGATGACGCCCGAGCCCTGCGCGACCATCCGCCGGGCCGCGGCCCGGGCGGTGTGGAAGGAGCCGGTGATGCCGCGCACCACGGGCTGGACGAAGTCGGCGGCCGGGATCTGCAGCAGCGGCGTGCCGTGGACGTCGCCGCGGGCCGCGACGTTGAACGACACGTCCAGCCGCCCGGTCTCGTCGGCGACGCGCTCCACGAACGCGGTGACGGCGTCCTCGTCCAGCACGTCGACCACGCCGTAGCCGGCGGCGCCGGTCGCGGCGGCGGCCTGCTTCAGCGCGGCCTCGGTCGTCCCGGCGAGGTGGACGGCGGCGCCCTCCTCGGCGAAGCGGCGCGCGGTGGCGGTGCCGATCGACCCGGCGCCGCCCCAGATGATCGCGGTGCGGTTCTGCAGGCGCTTCATGTCGGTCTCCCTGAGCCGGCGCGGCGCACCCTCTGCGCGCCGCGTTCACCCATAGGACGTACGCCGCTCCGGCGACTCATCGGGTCCGGCGAAGAAATCTCAGCGGACCACCAGCGGCAGCCCGAACGCCGCCAGCAGGTGCGGCTCGAAGGTGGTGATCTGGGCGATCCGGCCGTCCTGCACGCGCAGCACGTCCAGCGTCTGGGCGCGGTAGAACGTGGTGCCCGGACGGCGGACGTACCCGGCGACCGCGGGCATCCGGTTGACCTGCGTCGGCAGGGCCCGCCACTGCCCGAGGTAGGTCGGCCCCGTCGGCTCCAGGCTCTTGCGGATGAACGACATCATCGCCTCGCGCGAGGTGAACCAGAACGGGTTGGGCGGCATCGTCAGCACGACGTCGCTGGTCAGCAGGTCGGTGACGGCGTCCAGGTCCGAGCTCTCCAGGGCGGCGATGTAGGCGTCGACCACCTTGCGCTCCTCGGCCGTCGGCCCCTCGGTGCGCCACTGCGCGCGGTCGGCGGGCAGGTGCCGGCGCAGGCCCGGCTTGGCGCGCTGCAGCGCGCTGTTGACCGACGCCACGCTCATGTCCATCGCCTTGGCGGTGTCGGCGGCCGACCAGCCGAGCACGTCGCGGAACACGAACACCGCCCGCTGCTGCGGGGTCAGGTGCTGGATCGCGGTGAGGAAGACCAGCTCGATCGTCTCGCGCGCGACCGCCTCCTCCTCGGGCCGCTCGGGGTCCAGCAGCGCGTCGGGGATGGGCTGCAGCCACTCCAGGAACTCCGGGACGGGCCCGTCGCCGTGGTCCATGCCCGGCACCGGCGCGTAGGCGCGCGGGCGGCGCTCGACCCGGCGCAGGAAGTCCAGGCAGGTGTTGGTGGCGATCTTGTAGAGCCAGGCGCGCAGGTTCGCGCCGTCCTCCAGCTGGTCGCGGCCGCGCCAGGCGCGCAGCAGCGTCTCCTGCACCAGGTCCTCGGCCTCGTCGAAGCCGCCGGTCAGCCGGTAGCAGTGCACCCGCAGTTCCCGGCGGTGCGCCTCGGCCCGCGCGGCGAAGTCCTCAGCTGGAGTCACCCGCCGGAGCATAGCCCCAGGCGCCGGGCATACCCACTTTCAAGTGGGTACTTGGCGGGAGGCACCGGCGGGGGCGAGGGTGGTGGTGAGCGGTCAACGGGCCGTTCGAGCAGGACGGAACGGAGGCGACGTGCGTTCAGGAGACCCGCTGGGCCTCGGCGAGCCTGTCCAGCCTGCGGTGGCCCCAGTCGGACAGGGGGGCCAGCGCCTCGGACAGGTCGCGACCGAACCCGGTCAGCGAATAGACCGTCTTCAGCGGTAGTCCTTCGTGCACCTCGCGGTGCACCAGCCCGTCGGCCTCCATCTCGCGGAGCGTCTGGGTCAGGACCTTCTCGCTGAGGCCCGGCAGCCGCCGGCGCAGCTCGCCGGGCCGGTGCGGGCGGTCCTCCAGTATCCACAGCAGCGGCGTCTTCCACTTGCCGTCGATCACCGCGATCGCGGCGGTGACCCCGCAGACCTCGGTGTCCTGAGCGAACTTGCGCGTCATGGCCGTCCTTTTTGTTGCCTAAAGACGATTTCATTATGGGGGTTGAACCATGCCCGAACAGTCTTCCGTCACCGTGATCGGCCTGGGGCCGATGGGCCGCGCCCTGGCCGGCGCGTTCGTGGCCGCCGGCGTGCGGACCACCGTCTGGAACCGGACGCCGGGCCGCGACCGGGAACTGGTCGAACGCGGCGCGCTGCGCGCCGGGTCGGCCGCCGAGGCCGTCGCCGCCAGCGACCTGACGGTGGTGTGCGTGGTGAACTACGACGCCTCCGACGCCGTCCTGCGCGCCGACGCGGTCGCCTCCGCGCTCAAGGGCCGCACGGTGGTGAACCTGACCGCCGACACCCCCGGCCGGGCCCGCGACACCGCCGCCTGGGCGGCCGAGCACGGCGTCCGCTACCTGGACGGCGCGATCATGACGCCGGTCCCCACCATCGGGACGCCGGACGCGGTGTTCATCCACAGCGGCCCCGAGGACCTCTACCGCGAGCACCGGCCGGTGCTGGAGGCGCTCGGCGGCACCCACACCCACCTGGGCGAGGACATCGGCCGGGCCGCCGCCCACGACATCGCGCTGCTGGACATCTTCTGGACCGCGATGGCCGGCTACGCGCACGCCCTGGCGGTGGCCAAGGCGGAAGGGATCAGCGCGCGCGAGCTGGCCCCGTTCGCCCAGGGCATCGGCGCGATCCTGCCGCCGATCTTCGAGGCGACCGCGGCGCAGGTGGACGCCGGGGACTTCTCCGGCGAGGACAACCCGATCACCTCGGCGGCGTCGTCCATGGCCCACATCGTCCACACCTCCGAAGAGCACGGCATCGACGCCGGCGTCATGCGGGCCGCCGAGGGCCTGGCCCGCCGCGTCATCGGCAGGGGCCACGGCGCCGACGGCTTCACCCGCGTCACCGAACTCCTCAGCGAGACGGCCACCGCCTCCTGACGGCCGCCCGGTGGATGCGACGGTGATCTGGACGTTCACCGCGCATCCCCGATGCCCGCCCGGGTGCAAGAGCCCGCCGGCGGAGCCCTGGCCGATCGACGGGCAGGGCTCCGCCGGCAGATCGCACGCCTGGTCGAGGGCGCGCGGACCGCCTTTTGGCGCCAGAGCGGTCCTCGGTGTCGCTGGGGCCGCAGGGGCCAGAGAAACCCGAAAGACGATAAGACGAATCTTGTTGCCACTTCCGTATCCGGCGCTCCTTTCGGCTGCCAGTACACCATGCGCTCCTCGCATACGCGCCGACGGTGACCCGTGTTCGACCAAATAAAAGGCGCACGGAAATGTTTGATCAATACTCATAACGGTAAGTAATACCCTCGATACTCCTCTGGCGAAAAGAGGAATATGGTCGAGAGGTTGGCCGAGCGGCGCATTCTGGTGCAAGGGAAGTCCACGGCCTATTTCGAAGAGGGTCAAGGCCCGGTGGTGCTGTTCGTGCATGGAAATGCCACGAGCGCGCGTGACTGGTGGAAGGTCATGCACGACCTCTCGTCGACGCACCGGGTGGTGGCCCTGTCGTTGCCGGGCTACGGGAGCACCAGTCCGCTGGACGACGTACGCCCGGCTCGCCTGGCCTCCTTCATCGAGGCGTTCCTCGACGCCCTGGAGGTGGAGGAGGTGATCGCGGTCGGTCACTCCTACGGCGGCCTGCTGGCGGCCGAGTTCGCATTGGCGCGACCCCGCCGTGTCACGCGCCTGGTATTGGCCGACTCGGCCGGAATGGGGCGGGCGGTCGGTCCGGCGGTCGTCTCGGTCGCGCTGCTGCCGCCCCCGGTCGCAAAGCTGGTGATCACGGCCCTGCTCCTGCCCGGTGGCGCCCTGCTGCGCACGCTGAGCACAGGGGTGCAGTTGCGCCGGCCATGGCGGGTTCCGCTGGCGACCTGGGTCGACCAGGCGCGCCTGACCCGTTCGCGGACCTTTTTGACGACCGCTTATGAAGTCGTCCGCGCCGGTGTGGGCCCGGGCGGCCAGCGCTTCACCGTGTCGGCCCGGCTGGACGAGATCACGGTGCCCACGCTGGTGCTGTGGGGACTCACCGACGAATTGTTCCCGCTGTGGCAGGCGTTCGCCGCCGTGCGGAAATTGCCCCAGGGAAGGCTGGCGGTCCTCACGGGGGCGGGGCACATCTGCCATCTGGACAGCCATGAGGATTTCATGGGCTTCCTCGGTCCATTCGTTCGAGACGATATAGAGGCGCTCTGTCGGCGGCGCGGACGAATGCGCGACTGCAAGATGCGAGCAGGCTTCAGGAGGGGTGGATGTTGAAAAGTGCCTCTTCCTGGGGGCGTCGCGGTCCCGTGTCCGCCTTTCGGGCGGCACGCACGACGATGCGGAATTTGGCCAGTGCCGATCGACGCTATATGTCCGACCTCCTCAAGGTCACTGTCGCCACGGTGCGTCATGGACCGGACGCCGCCGCGAGCGCCGCGGTACCCGTCGCCCCGGGCGACCGACGGTTCACCGACCCCGCATGGACTACCAGCCTCTATTTCCACTCGATCCAGCAGACGTACCTCCTCAACTCCCGGCTGGTGCTGGAGTGGGTGGACGCGCTACCGGCGAACGGCAACGACGCCCGCGTCCTGCGCGCGCTGGCGCAACTGGCCATCGACGCCGCGGCGCCGACCAACTTCCTGGCCGCCAATCCCGAAGCGCTCCGCGCCGCCCTGCACACCCGCGGGCGCAGCCTGCTACGCGGAAGCGCGAACTTCCTGTCCGATCTCAGAACGCACCGGGGCATGCCGGCCGCGGTCGACGCCTCCGGCTTCGTCAAAGGTCGTGACCTCGCGGCGACTCCGGGACGCGTCGTCTTCCGCAACCGCCTGATGGAACTCATCCAGTACCAGCCGCAGACCGAGACCGTGCACAGCGTTCCGATGCTGCTGAGCCCACCATGGGTCAACAAGTACTACGGCGCCGACCTGGCCCCCGGACGGAGCCTGCTGGAGTGGCTCGTCCAGCACGGCCACACGACCTTCGTGATCAGCTATCGCAATCCCGACCCGACGCTGCGGGACGTGGGATTCGAGCAGTACCTGCAGGAGGGCCTGCTGGACGCCCTGAAGGCGGTGCACGACATCACCGGTTCGCCGGAGGCCAACCTGGTGGGCGTCTGCCTGGGCGGAACGCTGGCGCTCATGTTGGCGGCCTGGCTGCCGGCCGACCACACCCCCCGGGTGCGCAGCCTCACCCTGCTCAACACGATGGTCGACTTCGCCCATGTGACGGATGCGGCCACCGGCGGCTGGTCCGGCAGACTCTTCCAGGGACCCCTGATCGACCTGATGGACCTGGCGGCCTCCCGGCGCGGCTACGTCGGAGGCCGCGGCATCGACGCCTTCTTCCGCTTCCTGCGCGCCAACGACCTCGTCTGGCGGTACGTGTCGGCCAACTGGCTGATGGGCCGGACCCCGCCCGCCTTCGACGTGCTGGCCTGGAACTCCGATCTGATGAACGTCCCCCACCGGGCGCAGCGCTACCTTTTGCGGGACCTGTGCATCGGCAACGGCCTGGTCAACGGTACGGCCGAGTTGGCCGGTCGCCCCCTGTGCCTGGACGATGTGCGGCAGGACGTCTTCATGGTCTCCGCGCGCAACGACCACATCATCCCCTGGGAGGCGGCCCACCGGACCATCGGCCGCCTCGGTGGGGACGTGCGCTTCCTGCTGGTCTCGGGCGGGCACGTCGCCGGTGTCATCGCTCCACCGCATCCCAAGCAGCGCTACTGGACCGCCGACGGCCCCCCGCAGGCCGACCCACAGGCATGGTCGGCCGCCACCACCGAACACCGCGACACCTGGTGGCGTCCCTGGGCGACCTGGCTCGCCGAGCGTTCGGGCCCCCAACGCACCCCGCCTCCCACAGGGAGCGCCCGCCACCCGGCCAGAGAGCCCGCCCCCGGCACCTACATCCACACCTGAACCGCTCACCACCGCCCAGCACGCTCACACTGCGACGGCCGGCCGGCCTTCCCGACCCAAGGGCAGGGATCATGCTGAACGACACAGCGGGCGGCGCACCGCACACCGGTACCGACGCTCCGAGCGACGCCGGACCCGGAGGTCGTCCACGATCCGCACCCGGTCGCGACGCGCCGGACACGGTGCTGATCGGCCGCACGAAGGCGGACCGCGAAGAACGGCACCGTGTGGTGATCATCGGATCCGGTGTCGGCGGGAGCATCGCCGCCTTCCGGCTCGCCGAGGCGGGCATCGACAACCTGGTGCTGGAGCGCGGCCGCCGCTGGCCGATCACCCCTGCCGCCGACACCTTTCCCCACCTGCCGTCTTTCGACAAACGACAGGTCTGGCTGGAGGGCTCACCCTCCGAGTCCCCGCTGTCGAAGATGCCGGGCCCGCTGGCGCCGATCTTGAAGGCGATCATCGCAAAGGCGCTTCCCCGGTCCACCGGCCTGCTGGACATCCGGCCGCACCGCGACCTCATCCTCCTCTGCGGCGCCGGAGTCGGCGGCGGCACCCTGGTCTACGGCGGGATGCTGCCGCAACCCCGCCCCGGTCCATTTCACAGCGTCTTCCCAGCCGAGCTCGACTACGGCGAACTGGACCGCGTCTACTACCCGCGCGCCCGCCGGCGGATGGGGGCGGCCCGATTCCCCGAAGACCTCCTGTCGCACCCTCGGTACCGCTCCAGTCGGATCTGGCGCACCGCCCTGCACGACGCGGGCCTGCCCGTCGAACCGATCGTCGCCGGCTACGACTTCGACATCATCCGCGCCGAACTCGCCGGAACGGCCCGCCCCTCGGCGAGTGTCGGCCAGTACTTCCTCACCGGCTGCAACAGCGGCGCCAAGCTGAGCGTCGACCGCACCTACCTCGCCCGTGCCGAAGCGACCGGCAAGACCACCGTGCGCCCCCTCCACCAGGTCACCGGCATCGGCCAGGACCGCCACGGCCGCTACCAGGTCGGCGTCCAGCGGCTCACCGACGACGGCGAAGCAGCGGAGACCCTCATGCTGACCTGCGACCGGCTCGTCGTGGCCGCCGGCGGCGTCCACACCCCCCGCATGCTGGTCACCGCACGCGCCACCGGAGCCCTGCCCGGACTCCACGAGGCGGTGGGCACCGACTGGGGGACCAACGGCGACCAGAACCCCTTCACCAGGACCCGCGGCCTGGCCGCCGGCGACCGGCAGGGCGGCCCCCCGGCCTTCCTCACCCGCAATCCCGACGGCACCGCCATGATCGCGCACGGAGGGCTGCCGCTGCCCGATGGAGCAGGAGTGATGATCTACGCCGCCACCGGCATCCCCGACCGGCTGGGACGCTGGGAGTACGACCCCGCGGCCGGCCGGGCCCGGCTCGAATGGAGCGCCGACAACGACCTCACCGCCCACCGCTCGGTCACCGAGCTGCTGCAGCGGGCGGTACCGCACATCGCCACCGGCACCAGCGCCCACAACCCGTTCGGCCATCACCCGCTGGTCTTCCACCCTCTGGGCGGCGCCGTGCTCGGCAAGGCCACCGACCCCTACGGCCGGCTCCACGGCTATCGCGGGCTGTACTGCCTGGACTCGGGGGGGGGGGCCGGGCGCCCCCCCCCCCCCCCCGCCGACCCCCCCCCCCCCCCCCACGCCCCAACGATGAACGGTACACAAAAAACCCCCCACCTAGCCCCCAGAGCCCCAGGCCCACGGGCCCCC
>JBITGK010000004.1:0-2716 GCA_044456955.1 Spirillospora sp. NPDC050679
TACCGTCCCGGTCGTTTCTCTTCGCGCCCGCACGGGGGGGTGGGGGGCCGCGGGGGGGCGTGGGGGGGGGGGGGGGCGGCGGGCCCCCCCCCCCGGGGGGGCGGGGGGGCGCCCCGCCGCGGCGGGCCGGTGTCGAGGAGCCGTGCCACCCGCTCAGGACCGGCGCGAGCGCGTACGACGGCTTCCGCCGCCGACCTGGCGCCGCCAGGAGAAGCCGCCCGGAAGGCGCAGCGTCATGTGCTTGCGGCCGTCCGCACCACGCGTGTAGCGCGCGCCCCGACCGCCGACGCTGTGCCCCACGCCGCGCTTGGACAGGTTGATGCGGAAGGGCCCCACCTTGATCGATTTTCGGTAGCTCCAGCCCATCGTGTCCTCCCCGCTCGTCCTTGTTGCCCTTCTTCGTCGCTCGCCGGGACCCCTGCCCCGCCCGCCGCCGGTCACGCCCCGCCCCACTGAGAGACCGCACACAAATCGATTTTCGGACAGTCCGTGAAAGGCAACGGCAACATGTGCCCAATATCGGCCGCCGTTCCTGCGGCACCGCCCTTGAGCGGGGCGCCCCGGACCGAGGACCCTGCCCCCATAGAGATCATTTTTCATACTCCCCCCGGAGGTGCGGGTTGCCCAGGCGATCCCTGAGACGGACCCCGCGCGGCGCCGTCCTCGCCACGCTCACCCTGACCGCCCTGGCCGGCGGCGCGCTGGCCGCCGTGCCGGCGCAGGCCGACGCCCCCGAGATCGTGGTGAAGGACGGCGTCACCCAGCCGGTCTTCTCCTACCGCGACGCGATCCGCGAGCACGTCTCGGTCGAGTCGCCGGTGGACGGCGACGGCGACGGCAAGCGCGACCGCGTCAACGTGGACATCATCCGGCCCAAGGAGACCCGCGAGGGCCTCAAGGTGCCGGTGGTCATGGACGCCAGCCCCTACTACGACAACTCGGGGCGCGGCAACGAGGCCGAGCGCAAGGTCTACGACGCGGCCGGGAACCCGGTGAAGTTCCCGCTGTACTACGACAACTACTTCGTCCCGCGCGGCTACGCCTTCCTCGCGGTGGACATGCTCGGCACCAACAAGTCCGACGGCTGCCCGGTCAGCGGCGGCCCGTCCGACGTCCTGGGCGTCAAGGCCGTGATCGACTGGCTGAACGGCCGCGCGACCGCCTACGGGGCCGACGGCAAGACCGTCTCCGCCGACTGGACCACCGGCCGCACCGGCATGATCGGCAAGTCCTACGACGGCACCCTGGCCAACGGCGTGGCCGCCACCGGCGTGCGCGGCCTGGAGACCATCGTCCCGATCTCGGCCATCAGCAGCTGGTACGACTACAGCCGCAACAACGGCGTGAAGTTCTCCAACGGCTACCAGCCCTGGCTGTCGCAGTACGTCGACACCGACCCCGACGCCAAGTGCGCCGCCGTCCGCGACGAGATGCACCGCGGCGAGGACGACGCCACCGGCAACTACAACGCCTACTGGAAGACCGCCGACCACCGCGACGGCACCATCGGCGACGTGGACGACGTGCGCGCCAGCGTGTTCGCCTTCCACGGCGTCAACGACCTCAACGTCAAGACCGACCACTTCAGCAAGTGGTGGGCGGGCCTGGCGAAGAACGACGTGCGCCGCAAGGTCTGGCTGTCGCAGCGCGGCCACGTGGACCCGTTCGACACCCGCCGCGAGCTGTGGGTCGACACCCTGCACAAGTGGTTCGACCACGAGCTGCACAAGATCGACAACGACGTGCTGCGGCAGCCGCGCGCCGACATCGAGATCGGCCCGGACCAGTGGATCACCCAGTCCGACTGGCCCGCCCCCGAGGCCCGGGCGCTCGCCCTGAACCCGCAGCCCGACGGCACCCTCGGCCGCGAGCCGGTCCGCAAGAACACCACCGCGGCCTTCACCGACGCGCCCGGCCCCCGCGGCACCGGCCACAGCGAGGCCGAGATGGTCTCCGACCCGACCGCCGCCAAGCCCTTCCGGCTGGCCTACGTGTCGGGCCCGCTGCCCAAGAGCGCGCGCCTGTCCGGCTCCCCCACCGCCAAGCTCCAGATCAGCCTGGACAAGCCCACCGCCAACCTCACCGCGCTGCTGGTGGACTTCGGCGAGGACACCCGCGTCGACCACCTCGGCGCCGGCTCGGGCATCGAGACCCTGGCCACCGAGAGCTGCCACGGCGAGAGCACCGCCGAGGACGACGCCTGCTACAAGCAGACCCGCACCAAGACGCGCACCAGCGCGGTGAACGTCGTGGCGCGCGGCTGGCTGGACGCGCAGAACCGCAAGTCGCTGAGCAACCCGACGCCCCTCACCCCCGGCGCCTACTACGGCGTGCGGTGGGAGGCCCTCGCGCAGGAGTACGTGTTCAAGAAGGGGCACCGGCTGGCGCTGGTGCTGGCCGGGACCGACCGCGACTACAACTCCGACACCCCCACCGGCGCCAAGGTGACGGTGGACCTCGGCCGCAGCTCGGTCAGCGTCCCGGTGGTGATCGGTGACGACACCGCGCCCGCCTCGATGATCGCGCCGCGCGGCGCGTGGACGGGCCCGACCGACGTGGAGCTGCCGGTGCAGCCCAAGCAGTTCTTCTGATCGACCGGCGACGATCGGTGGGGGGGGGGGGCGGCGCCCCCCCCCCCCCCCCAAAAAAAAAAAAAAAAAACAAACCCCCACCCGGCGAAAGACCCGGGGGGGGGGGGGGGGGACCCCACGACGCG
>JBITGK010000004.1:2726-181917 GCA_044456955.1 Spirillospora sp. NPDC050679
GGGCGCCGCGGGGGGCGGGGCGGGCCCCGCCCCCCGGGGAGGGGCGGGTGCCGCCCAAGATGTTCTTCTGAGCGCCCGGCGCCGATGGGGGGGCGGGGGCCGCGCGCCCCCGCCCCACCGCCTTTACAAAGTATCCCTTTCCTCCGCCTTCGCGGAGAAAGTCCCGGTAGGGGCGGTCGCTCAGCCCCTGCGGTCGGTGTCCTTGCTGGGCTGGACCCGCTTGGGCTCGCCGGCCATCTTGGGGTAGTTGGGCGGGTAGGGCATGTCGCCCAGGCCCCGGTCGGCCTCGTCGCGGTCGGCCAGCTCCAGCAGCCCGTCCAGCGGGAACGCGGCGTCGTCGATGGCGGCGTGCAGGTCGCCGACCTTGGCGAACCGCTCGGGCATGGTGGCGATCGTGAAGTCGCGCGGATCGACGGCGGGCAGCTCGTCCCAGGTCACCGGGGCCGACACCGGCGCGTGCGGCAGCGGCCGGACGCTGTAGGCGGAGGCGATGGTGCGGTCGCGGGCGTTCTGGTTGAAGTCGATGAAGACCTGCTCGCCGCGCTCCTCCTTCCACCACTTGGTGGTGACCTGCTCGGGGGCGCGCCGCTCGACCTCGCGCGCGAACGCCAGCGCCGCCCGCCGCACCTGCGTGAACGTCCAGCGCGGCTCGATCCGCACGTAGACGTGCACGCCCGCCTTGCCCGAGGTCTTGACGAACCCGGTGAAGCCCAGCTCGTCCAGCAGCTCGCGGGCCGGGCCCAGCGCGACCCGCACCGCGTCGGCGAAGCCCGTCCCCGGCTGGGGGTCGAAGTCGATGCGCAGCTCGTCGGGGTGGTCGACGTCGCCGCCGCGCACCGGCCAGGGGTGGAAGGTCAGCGTGCCGAGGTTGGCGGCCCAGGCGATCACCGCCTCCTCGGTCGGCATCACCTCGTCGGCCGTGCGCCCGCTCGGGAACTCGATGCGGGCGGTCTCCACCCAGTCGGGCGCGCCCTTGGGGATGCGCTTCTGGTAGAAGGCGTCCGCGCCGCGCGCGTCGGCGCGGGTGGCGAGCCGGGTCCCCTCGAACACCCCCGACGGCCAGCGCTCCAGCGTGGTGGGCCGGTCCCGGGTGGCGCGCAGGACGCCCTCGCCCACCGCCAGGTAGTACTCCACCAGCTGCCGCTTGGTGTAGCCGTGCTCGGGAAAGTAGACCTTGTCGGGATTGCTGACCTTGACGAGCCGATCCCCTACCGGGATCTCGATGTGTGGCGAGGCCATGCGACCACGCTAACGCGGGGCACCGACAGTCCCCGGGAGCGAGGTACCGTCTGAGCATGGAGAAGATCCGCAAGAGCGAGGACGAGTGGAAGGCGCAGCTCAGCCCGGAGGAGTACCGCGTGCTCCGCGAGGCGGGCACCGAGCGGCCCTTCACCGGCGAGTACACCGACACCAAGACCGTCGGCGTGTACCGGTGCCGGGCCTGCGGGACCGAGCTGTTCCGGTCGGAGACCAAGTTCGACTCGCACTGCGGCTGGCCGTCGTTCTTCGCGCCGACGGACTCGGACGCGGTGACCCTGACCGAGGACCGGTCGCTCGGCATGACCCGGGTGGAGGTGCGGTGCGCCACCTGCGACTCCCACCTCGGCCACGTCTTCGAGGGCGAGGGCTACCCGACGCCCACCGACCAGCGCTACTGCATCAACAGCATCAGCCTCACCCTGGAGCCCGCCGAGTGAGCGGCCGAACGCACTCCGTCGCCGCCTGACCGCAACCCCGGGCCCGGTTCGGGCGTCCAACCATGGGGACCTACGCCGCGCGGACCGGGGCCGGCGGCGGACGAGGGGTGGCGATGGACGAGCAACTGGGCACCTACGAGATCGCCTATCTGTGCGGCGGACCGGAGCGCGCCGCGCAGACCGTCCTGCTCGCCCTGCACGCCGACCGCCGCATCCGCGTCCCGCGCGGCACGCGGCGGGTGGAGGCGGTCGGGCGGGACGGCGGGGCGCGCGCCGACGGCGGGCCGGACGACGTGCTGCAGGCCATCGCGCTGGCCGAGATCCCGCCCGCCGGACGGCCGTTCGGGCAGCTGGTGCGGGCGGTGGCGGGCTCGCCGCCGGTGGACGGGGTGGCCGCCGCCCTCCAGGAGGCGGGGCTGCTGAGCCGCCCGCTGGTGGGCGCGCCGCGCCCGACCCGGCGGGGCCGGGCACTGCGCCGGCGGCTGCACGGCGACCACGACCGGCTGGCGGGGCGGCCGGACGCGCCGCTGGCGCGCTTCGCGGCGCTGGGCACGGCCGGGATCGCCGAGCCCCTGCTGCGCGAGGTCTTCGAGGCGCCCTGCCCCAAGCCGGAGCGGCGGGCGCCGCGGCCGTTCGCCGACGCGCACCGGCCCCTGTTCGGGGCCGCCCGCGGGTCGCGCGAGGACGAGGCGGGCGGTTGAGCCCGCCCCGGCGTCAGCGGGTCTCGCCGACCTCGCAGTCGTCCTTGTCGCTCTGCTTGTTGGCCAGCACCACGCTGCCGTTGCCCTCGCTCTTGCCGTGCACGAACACGCGCGGGGCCTCGTCTCCGCCGTCGCGCAGGAACTGGGTGGTCCACTCGCACAGCGACACCGCGGGCTCGGAGTTCTCGTCGCCCTCTTCGAGGTCGGTGTAGATCCGCACGAAGTCGCCCGAGCGCCGGATCTCCTTGACGTGCCTGGTGGCCTTCTTGCCCTCGTCCTTGCCCTCCAGGTAGGGCAGCGCGTCCGACAGCCCCTCGGGGTCGTCGGCGGGCGCGCTGGACTGCTGGACGGCGGGCGCGTTCGGGGCCTGCCGGGCGGAGGCCGTCTCGGCGCGCGGGGCCTGGCGGGAGTCGGTCGCCGACAGGCCCACCGCGGCCGCGACCGCCAGCAGCGCCACCGAGGCGGTGCCGGTCCCGGCCGCGACCAGCCGGCGGCGGCCGGGCTCCCCCAACGCCGCGTTCTTGATCATCCGGTTCCAGCGGGCGGAGATTCCGGACGACGGCTTGGCATGCTTTCCGCGGGCGTGTTTGGGGGGAGCAGTAGTCACGGACAGCACTTTACCTGCGCTTTGCCGCACCTTCGGGGGAGTTGGGACAACCGGAACCCCCGCCCCGGAGGGTCCGATCACCGGGTCGGCCGCGAGGCCCGGCCCCGTGGCGCCCGGGGCGCCGCCCCTCCCCGCGTCCGGCGGGCGCGGGGAGGGGCGGCGCGGGGCGGGCGCTCAGCAGTCGAGGGGCTCGGCGATGAGTTCGTCGGCGGCGAAGGCCCCCGTGGCGGAGCGGACGCGGAACTGCGCCGGGACGCCGGGGACCCGGTCGGCGGTCGCCACGGTGGCGCCGTCGAAGCGGATCTCGTAGGTGGTGGCGCGGACGGTCAGCTCGACCAGGTGCCATTCACCGGGCGTGTAGGCGGGGCCGGTCTCGCTCCAGGCGGTGCCGCGGGTGAAGGCGACCTTGCCGCTGGCGGCGAGGCTGACCTGGGCCAGGGGGTTCCCGGCGGCGTCCAGCAGGTGCAGGCCCAGCGGCGCGGTGGTCTGGTCGGCCCACAGCCGGGCGGAGACGCGCAGGTCGCCGGTGGCGGTCAAGGACGAGCGGGCCTCGGCGGAGCCGGTCAGGCGCAGCGACTGGCCGAGGTCGCCGGCCGGGTCGGCGGCCAGGGCTGCCGAGCCGGTGGTGGTCCAGCCGGTCAGGTTGTCGAAGCGGTGCACGGCGGCCGGGGTGCAGGTGCCCGGCCCGGCGTAGGCCCCGATGTTGGGGGCGGCGGTGGCGGAGACGGGGTTGCCGAAGTAGTCGCGCCCGCCGTTGCCCGCCACCACGGCGCCCGCGCCGAGGGTCGGGGCGTCCTTGAGCAGCCGGTAGCCGTAGGGGTCGCGGACCTGCGGGGCCGACAGGCCGGGCGCGGCGGTCACGGTGTTGGTGGCCTGGGCGATGGCGTCCACGCCGCGGAAGGCGTTGCGGTCGATGACCCAGTTGGGGTCGCTGAGGCTCCAGCCGATGGTGCCGGTGCCCTCCTTGCGGACCAGGTTGTTGGTGAACTGCACGTCCAGCACGGCGCCGGTGTTCTCGGTGACCAGCTTGGGCGCCACGTTGCCGCCCGCCACGATGGTGTTGTTGTAGATCTTCCCGCCGCTCAGCGCGCCGCTGCACACCTGGAAGCCGCGGGCCCGGTCGTTGACCGAGACGTTGTAGCGGATCGTGAAGTTCTTGGTGGGCTTGTCGTACGGGCAGAGCAGGAAGAACCCGCCCTCGTTGTCGTGGGACAGGTTGTACTGGAAGACGGTGCCGTCGGTGGAGTGGTCCACGTCGAAGGCCATGCCGTCCTTGGTGGTCTTGCCGCCGGAGGCGGTGTTGTGCTGGAAGACGGTGCCGACGCTGTTGGCCGTCCACATGCCCGCGTTGGGGCTGTCGGAGCGGCGGTTGAAGCCGGTCAGCAGGTTCCGCTCGACCAGGGCGTCCACCCCGCCCTTGACGACGATGCCGTCGCCGCCGACGTCGTACAGGCGGTTCCCGGTGATGCTGAGGCCGGTGTAGGGCTGCCACGCGCCGCTGCACAGGCTGTTCCAGAAGGTGGCCAGCTCGGGGCGGCGGCACCAGTTGGTCCAGGTGTAGATGCCCTGGCGGTCCACCGAGCGGATCTCGTTGTCCCGGACGCTCAGCCCGTCGAACCAGGTCGGCGTGGTGGAGCCGCCCGCCTCGACGACGATCGCGCCGGTGGCCCCGGCGTACTTGCCGGTGCCGTGGTACTTGTCGGCGACGGTGGAGGGCATCTTCCCGCGCACGTCGTGCACGTACAGCCGCTGCAGGGTGACGCCCGAGACCTTGCCCGCGTCGGCGGCGTACACGTACACCCCGCGCTTGACCTGGGTGTTGTCGCCGGGGGCGGTGATCTCCAGGTCCTGGAGGGTGATGCCGGAGAAGCCGAGCAGCACCGCCTGGGCGTCGGCGGCGCCGGCGGTCAGCACCGGCCGGGCCTGGCCGGTCCCCCACGCCCCGATCACCACGGGGCCGGCGCCGCGCGGCACGTAGGTGCCGGTGCAGGTCACGCCGCGCTTGAACAGGACCTGGTCACCGGACTGGAGCTGGACCGCGCTCGCGGCGGCCAGGGAGTTGAACGGCGATCCGGTGCTCCCGTCGCCGGGCGAGGCGGCCGAGCAGTCGACGTGGTAGGCGGTGGCGGCGGACGCGGGCGTCGCGGGGAGGGCGAGGGACGCCGCGAGCACGGCGGCGGCCAGGAGTGGGGGGCGGATGCGCATTCGTTCTCCTCGGGGGGTGCGCTTCAACGGAGGACGGCGTCGGCTCCGTCGGTGAGTGCGGCCAGCTCGCGACGGGTGGGCAGGCCCTCCCAGTCGCCGTCGCAGGCCACGTTCACGGCCGCCGTGCGGACGGCCGTGTCCAGACATGCGGCCGGGGGGCGGCCGGATGCCAGGTCGGTGAGGTAGCCGGCGGCGAAGGCGTCGCCCGCGCCGACCGGGTCCCGCTCGGGGACGGGGACGGCCGCCGCGCGCACGGCCGCGCCGTCCTTCCAGCTCAGCGCGCCCTCGGAGCCGAGCTTGACCACGATGTGGCGCGGTCCGAGGGCGGTCAGGGCGGCGGCGGCGCGCACCGGGTCGGTCTCGGCCGTCCCGGTCAGCAGGGCGGCCTCGTCGAGTCCGGCGAACAGCACGTCGGACCGGCGGGCGAGGTCCGCCAGCACCGGCGCGGCGGTGGCGGCGTCCCAGAGCGCCGAGCGGTAGTTGACGTCGAACGACACGGTGACGCCGTGCGCGCGCGCCAGGTCGACGGCCGTGCGGACCGCCTCGGCGGCCGACGCCGACAGCGCCGGGGTGATGCCGGTGACGTGCAGCACGCTCGCCTCGCGCACGTGCTCCTCTCGCACGTGCGAGGGGGCCAGCAGCGCGCCCGCGCCGTGCCGCCGGTAGTAGGAGACGCGGGTGGTGGCGGCGGTGCGGCGCTCCTTGATGATCAGGCTGGTGGGCGCGTCGCCGGTGGCGGCCACGCCGTCGGTCAGCACGCCCTCGGCGCGCAGCCGCATCGTGATGAGCGCGCCCAGCTCGTCGTCGCCGACCACGCCGACCCAGCGGGCGGCCAGCCCCAGGCGGGCCGCGCCGATCGCCACGGTCGACTCCGCGCCCGCCATGGACACCGCCAGCTGCCCGCCCATTCGCAACGGCCCGGCCGACGCCGACTTCAGCGCCGCCATCGTCTCGCCGTAGGTGAGGATCACAGCGCCGCCCACTCCCGCGCGCGTTCGCGCAGGCCGTCCAGGTCGCCGCTGGTCAGGGCGTCGCCGACCAGCGGGGAGCCGACGCCGACGGCGGCGGCCCCAGCCGCGAGGTAGGCGCGGGCCTCCTCCGGTCCGACGCCGCCGACCGGCACGAACGCGATGTCGGGGAACGGCTGGCGCAGCGCCGCCAGGTAGGCCGGGCCGCCGAGGGAGGCCGGGAACAGCTTCACGTAGGCGGCCCCGGCCTGGTGCGCGGTGACGATCTCGGTGGGGGTGAGCGCCCCGGCGTACACCGGCACGCCGCGCGCCACGCCGTAGGCGATCACGTCGAGGGACACCGACGGGGTGACCAGGAACCGCGCGCCCGCGTTGACGGCGTCGCGCGCCTGGGCCTCGGTGAGCACGGTCCCGGCCCCGACCGTGCCCAGCGTCTCGATCGCCCGCAGCGCGCCGGGCGTGGTCAGCGGCAGCTCCAGCGGCAGCCCGGCCTCCAGCAGGACGCGGGCGGCGGGGACCAGGTGCCGGTCGTGCGGTCCGCGCAGGATCGCGATGGTGTTGCTCACGCGCTGATCTCCTCGGTGTCGGGGACGACGCCGGCGAGCTCGGCCTGCTCGGCGAAGTGGCAGGCCACGTGGCGGCCCGGGGCGATCTCCCGCAGCGGCGGCGCGTCGGTGGCGCAGACCGTGCGGTCGGGGCGGACGGCCGGGCCGATGGGGCAGCGGCCGTGGAAGCGGCAGCCCGGCGGCGGGTCCAGCGGCGAGGGCACGTCCCCGGTCAGCGTGACGCGCTCGCGGGTGCGCTCCACTCCGGGGTCGGGCTCGGGCACCGCCGACAGCAGGGCCGCGGTGTAGGGGTGCAGGGGGTCGCCGGTGACCTCCTCGGCCGGGCCCAGCTCCACGATCTGCCCGAGGTACATCACCGCGATGCGGTGCGAGATCTGCCGGACGGCCGCCAGGTCGTGCGCGATGAACAGGTAGGCCAGGCCCAGCCGCCGCTGCAGGTCGCCCAGCAGGGCGACGATCTGCGCCTGGAGCGAGACGTCCAGCGCGGAGATCGCCTCGTCGCACACCACCAGGCGGGGTTCGACCGCCAGCGCCCGCGCGATGGCGATGCGCTGGCGCTGGCCGCCGGAGAACTCGTGCGGGTAGCGCGCGGCCATCTCCGGGTCCAGGCCGACCAGCTCCAGCAGTTCGGCGACGCGCTCGCCGGGGTCGCCGTCGTGGCCGTTGACCTCCAGCGGTTCGCGCAGCAGCGCGCCGATGGTCATGCGGGGGTTGAGGGAGCTGTAGGGGTCCTGGAACACCATCTGCACGTCGCGGCGGACCTCGCGGCGGGTGCGCGGGGTCAGCTCGACGCCGTCGGCCACCACCGTGCCGCCGGTGGGTTCGTGGATGCCCAGCACCACCTTGCCCAGGGTGGACTTGCCGCAGCCGGACTCGCCGACCAGGCCCAGGGTCTCGCCGGGCGCGACGGTCAGGCTGACGCCGTCCAGCGAGCGCACGGTGGCGCCCTTGCGGCTGAAGGCGCGGCGGCTGGTGAAGTGCTTGCGCACGTCCCTGGTCTCCAGCAGCACGCCCTCGCCGGGCGGCGGCAGGTCGCGGGGCCCGGTCAGCCGCGGGACGGCGGCCAGCAGGCCCCGGGTGTAGTCGTGCTCGGGCTCGGCGAACAGCCGGTCCACCGGCCCCTGCTCCACGATCTTCCCGCGGTACATCACCGCGGCGCGCCGGCACAGCCGCGCCACCACGCCCAGGTTGTGGGTGATCAGCAGCACGGCGGTGCCGTGGTCGCGGTTGAGCCCGGCCAGCAGGTCCAGGATCTGCGCCTGCACGGTGACGTCCAGCGCGGTGGTGGGCTCGTCGGCGATGATCAGGTCGGGCCGGTTGGCCAGCGCCATCGCGATCATGACGCGCTGGCGCATCCCGCCGGAGAAGGCGTGCGGGTAGTCGGCGAGGCGCGCCTCGGGGTCGGGGATGCCGACCTCGGCCATCACCTCCACCGCCCGGTCGCGGGCGCGGGCCTTGGACAGGTCCGGCAGGCACTCCACGATCTGGTCGCGCACCTTCATGACCGGGTTCAGCGACGACATCGGGTCCTGGAAGATCATGCCGATCCGCCGCCCGCGCACCCGCCGCAGCTCCGGCTCGGGCAGCGCCAGCAGGTCGCGGCCCTGGAACAGCACCTGCCCGCCCTCGACGCGGCCGGGGCTGCGCACCATGTTCAGCACCGACATCGCGGTGACCGACTTGCCCGACCCCGACTCGCCGACCAGCGCGACGGTCTCGCCCGCCTCCACCCCGAAGCTCACGCCGTCCACGGCGGTCAGCCCCGGGAAGCGGGTGACCAGGTCCTTCACTTCCAGCATCTACAGCACCTCCGGGAGTCGCACGGACAGGCCGCCGTCGACGGGCAGCGCCGCGCCGGTGACATAGGACGCCTCCGCCGAGGCGAGGTAGGCGACGGCGCGGGCGACCTCGTCGGGCGTCCCGGCACGGCGCAGGGGGTAGGCGCGGACGCGGTCGGCCATGCCGCCGGCGTCGCCCCACACGTGGTGGTTGCGCTCGACCGCGACGAAGCCCGGCGACACCGCGTTCACGCGGACACCCAGCGGGCCCCACTCCAAGGCCGCCGAACGGGTGAAGGCGACCAGCGCCGCCTTGGCCGCCGCGTAGGCGGCGAAGCCGGGCGCGGCGAACCCGGCGTGTACGGAGGCGACGTTGACGATCGCCCGGCCCGCGCCCGCCGCGCCGTCCGTCGCGCCGTCCGCTCCGTCGCCCGCTCCGGTCGCCGCTGCGACGAACGCGCGCGACAGGCGCACGGCGGCGTGCAGGGACACCTCGAAGGTCCGCCCCCAGCCTTCCGGAGTGCCCTCCGACAGCGGCGCGCGCTCCTCGGCGAAGGCGTTGTTCACCAGCACGGCGGGCGGTTCGGGGCAGGCGGCCAGGATGCGCGCGGGCGCGTCGGGCTCGGTGACGTCCACCTGGAGCCCGCCGGGCAGCACGTCCACGCCGATGACGTGGTGGCCGCGTTCGGCGAGCAGCGCGGCGGTCGCGGCACCGATGCCGCGGGCCGCGCCGGTGACGATGGCGACGCTCACAGGATCACCTCCAGCAGTGCGCCGTCCAGCGGCCCGGCCTGGTCGCCCAGGGGCCGCGAGGCGGACGTGACGAACAGGCGGCCTTCGGCGAAGGCGCAAGCGGTCGGGTAGGCGACGGGCAGGGGGACGCTGCGCACGAGCCGCCCGTCAGGGGCGTGGGCCTGCACGCGGCCCCCGCCCCACACCGCGACCCACACGCGGCCGTCGCCGTCCACGGCCAGCCCGTCGGGCGGGCCGCCGACCTCGGCGAACGTGCGGCGGCCGGTCAGCGTCCCGCCCTCGACGTCGAACACGTCGATCCGGCCGGTCGGGGTGTCGGCGTAGTACAGCCGCGACCCGTCCGGGCTGAAGCGGACGCCGTTGGAGATCGTGACGCCGGTGACCACCGGCACCGGCTCGCCGCCGGGGTCGATCCGGTAGAGCGCCGCCGTCCCCGGCGCGCCCATCGTGCCGATCCAGATCCGGCCGTCGCGGTCCACGACCCCGTCGTTGAAGCGTTCCACTCCGGGCGGGAGGCCGGTCAGCGACGCCACGACCCGGTCGTCGTGCCGCAGCTCCAGGCCGCGCGCCCACAGCAGCCCGCCGTCGTACGGCCAGGCGAACGGCAGCGGCGGCCCGACCTCGGTCGTCTCGGTCTCGCCCGAGTCGGGGTCGGTGCGGTGGAGGTTCCCGCCGTGGACGTCCACCCACAGCAGGCGCCCCCCGTCGGGCACCGGGCACTCCCCCACCAGGGCGCGCACGTCGCCGGCCGCGCGGACGCGCGGCCGCGTCTCGGTGGTGCTCATCGGCGCAGCAGCCCCCTGCCCAGGCCGTCGGCGACCAGGTTGAACCCGATCACCAGCAGCGTCACCGCGACCATCGGCCCGATCGCGTAGGCGGGGTTGGCGCCGAGGAAGGTGACGCTGGAGCGCAGCAGCGACCCCAGCGACGGCGCGGGCGGCCGCACCCCGATGCCGACGAAGCTCATCGCGCCCTCGACGAACACCGCCAGCGAGAACGACAGCGCCGCCTGCACGATCAGGGCGTCCACGCTGTTGGGCAGCACGTGCCGCAGCAGCAGCCGCCCCGGCCCCACCCCCACCACGGTCGCGGCGACCGCGTAGTCGCGGTCCCGCTCGGTCAGCACCGCGTCGCGGGCGATGCGCCCGAACACCGGGACGTTGATCCCCACCACGGTGACCAGCACCGCCGTCATGCCCGGACCCGCGATCGCCGCGACGGTCACGCCGAGGATCAGCGCGGTGAACGCCAGCATCACGTCGAAGACCCGCTGCAGCACCACGTCCACCCAGCGGTGCGCCCCGCACAGCACGCCGAGCGCGGTGCCGAGCAGCGCGCCCAGCGGCACGGCCGCCAGCGTGACCAGCACGTCCACCCGGATGCCGTACAGCACCCGCGCCCACAGGTCGCGGCCGAACTCGTCGGTGCCCAGCAGGTGGCCGCCGCCGGGCCGCAGCAGCGCCTCGGCGCCCTGGTGCTCGGGGTCGGAGCCGGTCAGCAGCGGCGCGGCCAGCCCGGCGGCGAACAGCAGCGCGACGATGGCCAGCCCGATCCGGGTGGCGGGGTCGGCGAGGCCGCGCCGCATCCCGCCGGAGCGCCCCTTGGCGCGCGTGCGCCCTTTCGCGCGCCCTCCGGCGCGCGTGCGCTCCTTCACGCCTGCGCTTCGCATCACGCCTCCAGCCGGCGTCGGGGGTCCAGGGCGGCCTGGGCCAGGTCGGTCAGGGTCTGGAGCAGGACGAACACCGCCACCGCGAGCAGCAGCAGGTCCTGCACCAGCAGGTAGTCGCGGCCGAGCACGCCCTGCAGCAGCAGTTGCCCCACGCCCGGCCAGGCGAAGATCGCCTCGACGACGATCGCGCCGCCCAGCAGCTGCCCGAGCTGGATGCCGAGCACCGTCACCACCGGCGGCAGCGCGTTGGGCAGCACGTGCCGCAGCAGGACGCGGCGCGGCGGCAGGCCCTTGGCCACGGCCGTCTGCACGAAGTCCTCCTCGCGCACCCGGCGGACGGAGGCGGCCAGGAAGCGGGCGATGACGGCGGCGGCGGGCAGCGCCAGGCACAGCGCGGGCATGATCAGGTACTGCCAGCCGATCGCGGGGTCGGCCAGCAGCGGGACGCGCCCGCTGGCAGGCAGCAGCCGCACCGTCACCGCCAGCAGCAGCACCAGCAGCACCCCCGACACGTACGGGGGGACGGCGAAGGCCAGGCCGGTGAACCCGCTCGCCGCGCCGCGCACCCACCGGTTCTTCGGCACGACCGCCAGCAGGCCCGCCGCGCCGCCGATGACCAGCGCCAGCACCAGCGCGCCGAAGGTCAGCTCCAGCGTGGCGCCCAGGCCGTCGCCGATCAGGCGGGCGATCGGCGCGCCCAGGATGTAGGAGTCGCCGAGGTCGCCGGCGAACAGGCCGCCGAGCCAGTTCAGGTACTGGGCGGGCAGCGGGTCGTCCAGGCCCAGCCGCCCGCGCACCTGGGCGATGGTGTCGGGCGAGGCGTCCGGCCCGGCCAGCACCACCGCCGGGTCGCCGGGGGCCAGCCGCAGCACGAAGAACACCAGCACCGACGCGGCCGCCAGCACCAGCAGGGCCGAGGGGACGCGGCGCAGACTGTAACGGATCATCAGGTCAGGTCCGCCTCGTCCAGGTTGAGGTAGTCGAACATCGAGTACGACAGCCCCCGCACCCGGTCGGAGATGGTGAAGGTGTGGGAGCTGGTGACCAGGTCGGAGACGAACTGCTCGTCCAGCAGCAGCTCGTTGACCTTGCGCCGGGTCCCGTCGGTCGGCTTCTTCCACAGCTCGTCGGCGAGCTTGCGGTACTCGGCCGACTCGAACCGGGAGGCGTTCTTCTCGGCGTTGAACGGGAACGCGCCCTTGATGAGGGTGGCCGGGTCCAGGTGGCCGAAGCCGTGGCCGTTGACGAACAGGCCGGGCAGCCCCTCGCCGGTCAGCTTGGCCTGGAAGTCGGGGCCCTGCAGCGGCACCGCGCGCGCCTCCAGCCCGATCTCGCGCAGGTTGAACTGCACGATCTCGGCGATCTTGGCGTTGGTGCCGAGCGCCGCGTTGTAGAGCACGTCCAGCTTCTCGCCCGTGGCGCCCGCCTCGCCGATCAGGCTCTTCGCCTTGGCGGTGTCGTAGCGGTAGGTGGCGGCCTGGGCCTGGTCGAAGGCGGGCGAGCCGGGCGACCAGGGCAGCGAGGAGACGGTGCCGATGCCGCCCAGCACCTGCTTGAGGATGCGGTCGCGGTCCACCGCGTAGGCGATGGCCTGCCGCACCCGCTTGTCGTCCAGCGGCTTCACCGTGACGTTGGAGGCGATGTAGAACGCCGAGTCGTAGGCCTCCGACACCACGACCTTGTAGCGGCCGTCGCCCTTGAGCGCGGCGGCGTCCAGCGGGGCCAGGTCCAGGGCCAGGTGCGTCTGGCCCGAGCGCAGCGAGGAGACCATCGACTGCGACTGGGCGATGACCTTGATGTCGACGCCGTCGAGCTTGACGGGCTTGAAGTACTTGTCGTTGCGGACCAGCTTGACGCCCTGCCCGGGGGTGTAGCGCTCGACCTTGAACGGGCCGGTGCCGATGATGCGGCGGCCCGCCATCAGGTCGGCGATCGACTCCTGGTCCGGAATGATCATGATCTCGAACAGGTCGAAGACGTTGCTGACCGCGTGCTTGAAGGTGACGGCCACCTCGTGGTCGCCCTTGGGGGTCACCTTGGCCACGGCGGTGGCCACGTGCTTGAGCTGGGTGGCTACCTCGGGCTTGGCCAGGTTCTCCAGCGCGAACACCACGTCGGCGGAGGTGAAGGGGCGGCCGCTGTGGAAGGTCACGCCCTGCCGCAGCTTCAGCGTGACGGTCTCGCCGTCCACCTGCCAGGACTCGGCGAGGCCCGGCCTGGGCTCGCGGGTGCGCAGGTCGTACTCGGTCAGGGTGTTGAACACCGTGCGCGCGATCGACATGTTCGGGTTGTTCTGGCCGAAGATCGTGGCGGGCGCGATGTCGGCGCCCTGCGCGATCGTCAGGACCTTCTTGCCGCCGGCGCCGGAGCCGGCGCCGTCCACCGCCGAGGCGCAGCCGGGCAGGGCGACGGCGGCGGCGCCGAGGCCGAGGGCGCCCAGCAGGGTGCGGCGGGAGATCTGGTGGTTCATTGCGCGCTCCAAAGGAGGGTGACCCGGGGGTGGGTGACATCGAGGTCCAGGCCGATGCCGGGACTCTGGGAGAGGTGCAGCAGTCCGTCCCGGACGCGTTCGGCGCCGCCGACGACCCGGGGTCTCCAGTCCGCCTCGCCGAACATGAACTCCAGGACGCCGGGGACGACCCCGGTCAGGTGGGCGCTGACCGCGGTGGCGATCGGCCCGCTGGGGTTGTGGAACGACACCGCCGCGCCGCCGTCCGCGGCGGCGCGCGCCAGCGCCAGGGCCGCGTCGACGCCGCCGGCGTGCTTGACGTCGGGCATCACCACGTCGAGCAGGCCGCGCGCGGCCAGGACCTGCGCCGGGTCGGCGGCGAACTCCCCGCCCGCCAGCGGCAGCGGCGTGCGGGCGCGCAGGCGGCGCAGCCCGGGCGGGTCGTCGATCCCGGCGGCGTCCTCCAGCCACGTCAGGTCGAGCGCGGCCAGGTCGCCGAGCAGCGGTTCCAGCTCGGCCAGGGGCAGCCGCTCGTGGCAGTCCACCATGACCCGCACGTCCGGGCCGACGGCGTCGCGCACCGCGCGCACCCGGGCGAGGCCGAGCAGCGGCAGCGGCGCGTCGCCCGGCGCGTCGAAGGGGGCCAGCTTCACCGCGCCGAACCCGGCGCGCACCGCGGCCAGCGCCGCCGCGGCGACCTCGCCGGGCGTGCGGCCGCCGGGCACCCGGTTGATGTTGGCGTACACCGGGACCGGCCCGGGGTCGGCGCCGCCCAGCCACTTCCACAGCGGCACGTCCTCGGCGCGCGCCGCCAGGTCGCGGCGGGCCTGGTCGAGCGCGCCCCGCACGGTGAGGTCGAGGAAGCGCCCGGCGGGCGCCTCCGGCTCGGCCAGCCGCCGCACCACCGCCTCCGGCGGCCCGGCGTCGGAGCACTCGCCCCAGCCGCGCCGGCCCTCGGCGTCCGACAGCCCGATCACCAGCCAGTCGGTCCGCGCCGACACCGCGACCCGGTACAGGCGCATCATGCGAGCGTCCCGAGCGGGTCGGCCAGGACCTCCGCCAGCAGCGGCGCGGCGGCCGACACCACCAGGGCGCCGGGGCCCAGGTCGGTGGCGGCGATCCGGTCCGGGATGTCGTCGCCCCGGCGCGCCCACGCCACGGCCTCGGCGCGCAGCCGGTCCAGGTGCGCGGGGGCCTTGGCGACGCCGCCGGCCAGCACGACCCGGCCCGGGTTGACCAGGTCCAGCACGACGGCGACCGCGCGGCCGACCATCGCGGCGCGGTCGGCCAGCACCTCGGCCGCGGCCGCCGAACCGGCGTCGGCCGCCTCGATGAGGCCCTCCAGGTCCAGCCCGCCCAGCCCGCGCCGGGCGGCGGCCGCGAGCACCGCGGCGTCGTTGGCCACCGCCAGCAGGCAGCCGGTGCGGCCGCAGCCGCACACCGCGCCCGACTCGGGTGCGACCGGCAGGTGGTCGATGCCCCCGGCCGCCGAGCCCGGCCCCCGGTGGATGGTGCGGTTCAGCACGACGGCGACGTCGATCACGTGCCCGACGAAGATCACGACCAGGTCGTCCACGTGCCGTCCCACGCCGAACCACAGCTCGGCCTCGGCGGTGGCCCGCACGTGCTGCTGCACCCGTACCGGGCCCGGCACGCGGTGCGAGAGCAGCTCCTGCAGGCGGACCCCGGACCAGCCGAGCGAGGGGTGCTCCACGACCGTCCCCTCGTGCACCCAGCCGCCGATGCTGACGCCGGTGCCCAGGACCTCCCGGTCCGCGCGGTGCTCGCGCAGGAAGTCGGCGACCCCGTCGGCGGCCTGCCCGACGATCCCCTCCGGGCTGAGGTCGTGGTGGTGCAGCGCCCGCTGGGCGAGGACGGCGCCGTCCAGGGCGGTCAGGCCGAGCGTGGTGCGCTCCAGCCCGATGTGCACGCCCAGCGCCGCGCGCCGCGTCCGGTCGATCCGGACCGGCAGCCGGGGCCGCCCCAGCTCGGCCGAGGGCAGCGGCTCGCCCTCGGTGAGCAGCCCGGCCTCCAGCAGGCTCGCGGTGAGCTTGGTGACGCTGGGCGCCGACAGGCCCGTCTGCCGCACGATCTCCGCCCGGGACACGCCCCCCTTCCCCAGCACCGCGCGCAGGACGGCGGACGCGTTGGCCCGCCGCATCCCCTCCGCCCGGTTACCGCTGGTCACCAGACCAGTCCGTCGGCCATCTCCGGTCACGCCCCTGCCTCTCCCTCGGCGACTAAATTTCTGAAATTAAATACCTCGGCGCGCACGAAGGCCAGAGTGCGGCAGGTCACGAATAGATCTCGTCGCCCCGGCCCAGCCCGGCCGGGGCGACGAGTTTCCCTTAATCTAGACCATTAAAGTAGGAAAGGAGCAGCCCGCTCCCCCGCCCCGGGAGGCGCCGGGGCGGGGCGGCCGGTCAGGGCAGGTTGGCGACCAGTTCGGCGACCGAGCGGCGGCGCCCGGTGTAGAACGGCACCTCCTCGCGGACGTGCCGGCGGGCGTCGGAGCCGCGCAGGTGCCGCATCAGGTCCACGATGCGGTGCAGCTCGTCGGCCTCGAACGCCAGCATCCACTCGTAGTCGCCCAGCGCGAACGAGGCGACGGTGTTGGCCCGCACGTCGGGGTAGCCGCGCGCCATCTTGCCGTGCTCGGCGAGCATGGCGCGGCGCTCCTCGTCCGGCAGCAGGTACCACTCGTAGGAGCGCACGAACGGGTAGACGCACACGTACGCGCGCGGCTCCTCCTCGGCCAGGAACGCCGGGATGTGGCTCTTGTTGAACTCGGCGGGGCGGTGCAGGGCCATCTGCGACCACACCGGCTCGCTGGCACGGCCCACGGCGGTGCGGCGGAAGCGGGCGTACACGTCCTGCAGGGCGTCGGAGTCCGTCGCGTGCCACCAGAACATGTAGTCGGCGTCGGCGCGCAGCCCGGCCACGTCGTACAGGCCGCGCGTCACCACGTCCTTCTGGGCCGCCTGGTCGAGCACCTCCTGCACCTCGACCGCGTCGCGCTCGCCGAACTCACCGGGACTCTTCACCCGGAAGACCGACCACATCGTGTAGCGGATCACCTGGTTCAGGTCCCGCGCTTTCGGCTTGGCCTTCTCCGTCGCTGCCATGCTTCGATCCTCCCCGACTCTCCAGAAACTCCAGCACCCGGGCCACCGCCGCGCGGGCGGTGGCGATGCAGGCCGGGACGCCCAGCCCATCGTAGGCGGCGCCCGCCACGGCGAGGCCCGGCTGACCTGCGACGGCCGCGCGCACCCGCGCGACCCGGTCGGCGTGCCCGACGTTGTACTGCGGCAGGCCGCCGCCCCAGCGCGTGACCCGGGCGTCCACGGGCAGCTCGGCGATGCGCGCGGTGGTGGCCAGCTCGGTCATCGCGGCGGCCTTGAGCTCCTCGTCGGGCCGCTGCAGGACGTGCTCCTCGCCGAACCGGCCGATCGAGGCGCGCACCGCGATCAGGCCGGGGTCGCGCTCGCGCAGGTGCGGCCACTTCACCGAGCTGAACGTGACGGCCTTGACCTCCCGGCCCTCCACGGCCGGGACCAGGTAGCCGCTGCCGCGCGGCAGCCGGGGGAAGGCCGCGGCCGGGTAGACCAGCGTGACGATCGCCATGCTGGCGTACTCGATGCGCTCCAGCTCGCGGGCGGCCGCGGGCACGTCCCCGGCCAGCAGCCGCGCGGCGGGCGCGGCGGGCACCGCCACCACGACGGCGTCGGCGTCCACGATCTCGGGCTCGCGGGCGGAGCCGACCACCAGCCGCCAGCCGTCCGGGCGCCGGCGCAGTTCGCGGACCGTCGCGCCGGTGCGCACGGTGCCCCCGGCGGCCTCGATGTCGGCGGCGACCAGGTGCGGCAGCGTGCCCAGCCCGCCGGGCAGCGTCGCGAACACCGGACCGGGGTCGGCGGGCGCGGCGGCCCGCACCGACCGCACCGCCGAGATCAGCGACCGGTGCGAGCGCGCGGCCGAGGCGACCGACGCCAGCGTGGAGTCGAACGACAGCAGCTCGGCGCGCCCGGCGTACACCCCGCCGAGCAGCGGCTCGACCAGCCGGTCCACCACCTCGCGGCCCATCCGCGCGCCGATGAGGTCGGCCACCGACACGTCGGCGCCGCGCCGGGTCTCCGGCAGCACCAGGTCCAGCGGGACGCGCGCCGTCCCGGCCGGGGACAGCACCTGGGAGGCGGCGAGGGCGCGCAGGTCCGAGGGCACGCCCATGACCTGCCCGGCGGGCAGGCGGCGCAGCGCGCCGCGGCTCAGGATCGCCGAGGAGGTGGTGCCGGGGTTGACCAGGTCGCCGCCGCGGCCGAGCTCGCGCACCAGCTCGACCGCCTCGGGCCGGCGGGCCAGCATCGACTCGGCGCCCTCGTCCACCGCAAGCCCGCCGACCTCGCTGACCTGGAGCTTGCCGCCGATCCGGGGCGATCCCTCCAGCACGGTCACGCGCGCGCCGCCGCGGGCCAGCAGCCGCGCGGCCGCCAGGCCCGCGATGCCGCCGCCGACGACTACGACATGCGAGGAGCTGCTCATGGCCACCACCTTCCCAGACGGTTCCGGAAACCCGGCACCGGGGTGGCGCGACGGTTTTTGTCACCGCAGGACAAGCCGAGCATGATCTAGCCAGTGAATACTGGCGCTGATGCTCGTCCCCCCGGAGCCGAGGAGCCCCCATGCCCGACTTCCCGTCCCATAACGCCCTGACCAGGCGCGATGCCCTCCGGACGCTCGGCGGCGGCGCGCTGGCCGCCGGCGCGTTCGCCGCCGGCGTCGCCCGGCCCGCCGCCGCCCGCGCCGCCGAGACGGCGCTGCGCAAGGTCGGCCTGCCGTTCCTGTGGCCGCTCAAGAGCGTCCGCGGCCTCGCCGCGGCCGCGCCCGACGCCGTGTGGTTCGTCGGCGTGCAGGGCGAGGTGACCGTCCCCGGGCCCATCCCCGGCACCGGCAAGACCGTCGGCGGCAGCCCCGTCGCCCGCCGCTGGGACGGGCGCGGCTGGAAGGAGCACCCCATCCGGGACTGGTCCGGCAACGGCGGCCTGCACTCGGTCGCCGCCCCGTCCCCCTCGGAGGTGTGGGTGGCCGGGTCGGTGCGGACCGGCGAGGACGCCACCCGGCCCTACCTGGCGCGCTTCACCGGCACCGCCTTCGAGCCCGTCGCGCCGCCGCCCGGCCTCACCATGTGGATCATCCGGTACCCGCAGGTCAAGGCCACGCCCGCGGGGCTTTTCCTCAACGGCGGCACCGACCAGGCCCACCACCTGTACCGCTGGTCGGGCTCCGGCTGGACCGCCTACCCCGACAGCGGCCTGCACCAGGTGCGGGTCTTCGACGCCCGCACGCCCGACGACGTGTGGATGATCGGGGAGCTGGAGAGCGGTTACGGCAGGCCCGCCGCGCGGCACTGGAACGGCACCGCCTGGCGCGAGGTCCCGCTGCCCCCGCTCACCTACGAGGTCGGCCTGCCCAACGACGTCATCGCCATCGCCTCCGACGACGTGTGGGTGACCGGCGCCGACCAGCGGTTCGGGCCCGGCGAGGCGCGCACCGCGCTGCTGTGGCACTGGGACGGCACGGCCTGGAGCAGGGCGCAGGTGCCGACGGGCGCCGAGGTGCCCGACGGGTTCCACCGCGACCCCGACGGCTCGTTCTGGGCGCACCGCCACGACCCCGCCTCCCCCGGCCGCCTGATCGTGCTGCGCTACGACGGGGCGGCGTGGCGGCCCACCGGCACGACGCTGGTGGCCCCGCAGAGCGTCCTCCCGCTCGGGCCGGTGCGGGTGCCCGGCACCGGGCGGTTCTGGACGCGCGCGGGCGACGGCGCCACGATCCTCACCGACCAGCCGTGACCGGTGGCATGACCGGTCCGCCGTGACCGGGGCGCGGCCGCATCGTGTCCGGACCGCGACACCCGACGCTGAACGGTGATATCGGACACATCGTCAAACAACCATGCGGACCGTCATGAGCGTCAAGACCGTGATGTGCGCGCTGCTCCTCTCGCTGCTGGCCGGCCTCACCGCGGCCTGCGCGGGAGGGAACAGCGACCAAGGCGGGTCCTCGTCCGCCCAGAAGGCCACTGGGCGGACGGGCGACACCGTCCCCTCCGAAGCCGCCGAGGACCCCGCCGGCGGCGCCGGGACCCCCACCGGCGGCGCGGACAGCCCCAAGAGCCGCGCGGGGACCCCGAGCCGCCCCGCCCCCGCCCGCTCGGTCGTCTACAGCGCCCAGCTGCGCGTGCGCAGCGACAACGTGGACGCCTCGGTGTCCCGGGCCAAGCAGATGGCCCTCGACGCGGGCGGCTACGTCGAGAACGAGGCGTCCAGGAGCGACCCGCCCGCCTCCACCGTCGCCCTGAAGATCCCCTCGGCCCGGTACGCGGCGGTGCTGGGCGAGCTGTCCTCGCGGCTCGGCGCCAAGCTGTCGCTGCAGCAGCAGGCCCAGGACGTCACCGGCGAGGTCGCCGACGTGGACAGCCGGGTGAAGTCGGCCCGGGACACCCTGGCCTCGATCCGCAAGCTGCTGAACCGCACCGGCTCCATCGAGGAGATCCTCAAGCTGGAGGAGGAGCTGTCGCGCCGCCAGTCGGACCTGGAGTCGCTGCAGGCGCGGCAGAAGTCGCTGCGCGAGCGCACCGCCTACGCCACCGTGACCGTCACGCTGGTGCCGCCGCCCGCCCCGCCCGCCAAGCCCGCGCCCAAGGAGCGCAGCGGGTTCGGCGACGGCCTGAGCAACGGCTGGGACGCCTTCACCGCCACGGTCGCCGTGCTGGCGACGGTGCTCGGCTGGCTGCTGCCGTTCCTGGTCGTGATCGCCGCGCTCGGCCTGCCGGTGCTGGCCGTGCGGCACCGGCTGCGCGACCGCTTCCGCGCCGGCGGCGGCCCGCCGAGCGCCCCCGAGCCCGTCGCTGCGGGCGAGGACACCGGGCCGGAGGGGCACCCGGCCCCCTGAGCCCGACGCCGCCCCTGAGCACGCCGCCGCCCCGGGACCGCGCGTCCCGGGGCGGGGGCCGGGGGCGGGCCCCGCGGGGGGGGGGGCGGGGGCCGGGGGGGGGGGGCGCGCCCCCCCCGGCGGGGGGGGGGCCCCCCGCGCCCCCGCGCCCCCCCCCCCGCCGCCCCCCCCCGCGCCCCGCGGCGCCGCGGGGGCGGGGGCCCCCCGCCGGGTCAGCGCCCGGCGGCGGAGGCCTCGTGCACGAAGTCGGTGAGCCGCGCCAGCACGTCCGGGTCGGTGGACGGCAGCACGCCGTGCCCCAGGTTGAAGATGTGGCCCTCGGCGGTGCGGCCGCGGTCCAGGACGTCGCGCGCCCGGCGCTCCACGACCTCCCACGGCGCGAACAGCAGCGCCGGGTCCAGGTTGCCCTGCAGCGCCTTGCCGGGGTCGACGCGGCGCACCGCCTCGTCCAGCGGCACCCGCCAGTCGACGCCGACCACGTCCGCGCCCGCCTCGCCCATCAGGCCCAGCAGCTCGCCGGTGCCGACGCCGAAGTGGATGCGCGGCACGCCCAGGCCCTCCAGCTCGCGGAAGATCCGGCTGGTGAAGGGCAGCACCGACTCGCGGTAGTCCTGCGGGGCCACCGCCCCCACCCAGGAGTCGAACAGCTGCACCGCGCTCGCCCCGGCGGCGATCTGCACCTTCAGGAACGCGATGGTGATGTCGGCGAGCCGGTCCATCAGGCGGGCCCACAACTCGGGCTCGCCGTACATCATCGCCTTGGTGTGGTCGTGGTTCTTGGACGGGCCGCCCTCGATCAGGTACGACGCCAGCGTGAACGGCGCCCCCGCGAAGCCGATCAGCGGCGTCGCGCCCAGCTCGCCCACCAGGCCGCCGACCGCCTCGGTCACGTACGGGACGTCGTCGGGCGTCAGCGGGCGCAGCACGTCGAGCCCGGCCGCGTCGCGGACCGGGTCGGCGATCACCGGGCCGACGCCCGGCTTGATGTCCAGATCGACGCCGATCGCCTTGAGCGGCACCATGATGTCGCTGAAGAAGATCGCCGCGTCCACGCCGTACCGGCGCACCGGCTGCATCGTGATCTCCACGATGAGGTCGGGGCGGGCGCACGCCTCGAGCATCGCCACGCCCTCGCGCACCCGCAGGTACTCGGGCAGGGAGCGGCCGGCCTGGCGCATGTACCACACCGGGGTGTGCGGCACCGGCAGGCGGCGGCACGCGCGCAGGAAGGCGCTCTCGTCAAGACCAGGGTCAACAGCCACGCCACGATGGTCCCACGGATCCCCCGGGGCGGCGCACCGGCCCGCCGGAACGCGCCCGGAAGGCCCCTCCCGGGGCCCGCGAGAGTTCCCGAGTTCCGGACACGCCGAGCGAAGTCCCGCATTCTGTCACCCGCTCGTGCGAACGTGATGCGTGTCATAGCCGAGGGAGGTCCCTGTGCACTGCTCCGCCTGCGGTGGTGAACGTGCCTTCGAACAGCCGCCCTGCCCCGACGGGCACGGCGCCGACTGCCCCGAGCGCGTCTGCGTTGACTGCGGCTCGGCGGTCCTGGTCGGCGAGCCCGCGGCGCCTTCCTCCCCCCACTCCCCCGCGTCCGGCCGGACCGCCGCCCAGCGGACCTCCGCCTGACCGGCCCGGCCCCCGAGACGAAACCTGTGCCGTGCCTGCATCTCCACCCCTTCCCCCCGTCGCCGTCCCCGTCACGCCCCCGCACCGCGCCCCGGCCCCGCCGCCCGGTGTCCGGGTGAACCCGCCGCCGTTCCAGCGGGCCCTGGACACCCTGCGCGCCATCCTCGACGGCCCCCCGCTCCGGCCCGAGCTGGAGCTGGAGGACATGCCCGCCCCCCAGCGCCTCGCGCCCTACTCGGCGGCGCTGTCGGCCAGCGTCTACCGGGGCGACGGCCCCGACGACGCCGAGGTGGCCACCGGGCGGCTGATCGTGCTGTACGACCCCGAGGGCCGCTCCGGCTGGTCCGGCGACTTCCGGATCGTGGCCTACATCCGCGCCGACCTGGAGCCGGAGATCGCCGCCGACGAGCTGATCGGCTCGGTGGCCTGGAGCTGGCTGCTGGAGGCGCTGGAGCCGGCCGGGTACGCCGGCGAGTCCGGGACCATCACCCGCGCGGTCTCCGAGAGCTTCGGCGACAAGCGCGGCGAGCCCTCCACCACCGAGCTGGAGCTGCGCGCCTCCTGGTCCCCCACCGGCGCCGATCCCTCCGCCGGCATCGCCGCGCACGTGGCCGCGTGGTGCGAGGTGATGTGCACCACGGCGGGCCTGCCGCCCGCCGGCGTGGCCGCCCTGCCCGACCGCCCCGGCGGCGCGGGCCGCTGAGCGACGTACGGTAGGGGGCGTGGGTAGCACAGCGTCCGAGACCGAGGCGGCCGGGGAGAACACGCAGACCGTGGAAGTGTCCGATACACGGGCGGAGCGGCCGGAGCAGGCGGCCGGGGCCGCGCCGAGCCCCGGCGGCGCCGCCGGCCAGCCCCTGCCGGAGCAGAACCGGGGGGCCCCGCCGGCCGGCGGGCCCGCCGAGGGCCCGGCCGGAGGCGCGGCCGACGCGCCCGCCGCCAAGCCCCTGCTGGAGCCCGGCGAGGGCGTCCCGCCGGTGATCACCACCGCCGCCGAGCTGGACCGCGTCATCGCCGCGTTCGCGGCAGGCACCGGCCCGGTCGCGGTGGACGCCGAGCGCGCCTCCGGCTACCGGTACGGCCAGCGCGCCTACCTGATCCAGCTGCGCCGCGCGGGCGCCGGGACGGCGCTGATCGACCCGATCGCGCTGCCCGACCTGTCGGGCCTGGACGCCGCGCTCGCCGACACCGAGATGGTGCTGCACGCCGCCAACCAGGACCTGGCGTGCCTGGCCGAGGTGGGCCTGGTGCCGCGCCGGCTGTTCGACACCGAGCTGGCCGGGCGGCTGCTGGGCTATCCCCGCGTCGGGCTGGGCTCGATGGTGGAGAACGTGCTCGGGTTCGTCCTGGAGAAGGGCCACTCGGCCGCCGACTGGTCCACCCGGCCGCTGCCGGAGGACTGGCTGAAGTACGCGGCGCTGGACGTGGAGCTGCTGGTGGAGCTGCGCGACGCGCTCCAGGAGATGCTGCGCGAGAGCGGCAAGCTGGAGTGGGCGCTGGAGGAGTTCGCGGCGATCCTGGCGACGCCGCCCAAGCCGCCGCGCACCGACCCGTGGCGCCGCACCTCCGGCATCCACCGCGTCCGCAACCGGCGCGCGCTGGCGATCGTCCGCGAGGTCTGGGAGGCGCGCGACCACATCGCCCAGGAGCGCGACCTGTCGCCGGGCCGGGTCCTGCAGGACGCCGCGATCGTGGAGCTGGCGCTGAAGTCCCCCAAGACGCCCGCCGAGCTGCAGGCGCTGCCCACCATGCGGGGCCGGGGCGCGCGGCGCCACCAGACGGCGTGGCTGCGCGCGGTGTCGCGGGCGCGGGCGCTGCCCGAGCGCGCGCTGCCCGAGGCCGGGCTGCCCGGCGACGGGCCGCCGCCCCCGCACCGCTGGGCCGAGCGCGACCCGGCCGCCGCCGAGCGCCTCAAGGCGGCCCGCGCGGTGGTGACGGGCCTGGCCGAGCGGCACGGGCTGCCCACCGAGAACCTGATGCAGCCGGACGCGGTCCGGCGGCTGGCCTGGACGCCGCCCGCGACGGTGTCGGCGGCGTCGGTGGGCGCGGCGCTGCGCGAGCTGGGAGCGCGCCCCTGGCAGGTGGAGCTGGTGGCGACGCCGGTGGCGCAGGAGTTCCTGCGGCTGGAGACCGAGGCGGAGCAGGCTCCGGAGGACTGACCCGGCGGGAGGGCTGACCCGGCGCGAGGGCCGGTCCGGCGGTCCGCCGTCCCCTCTTGCGGGGGCGGCGGGCGGGCCGCACAGTGGATGAGGTTAGCCTTACCTCACCGATCGCGCCGCTCCCGAGGCGCGCCCGTCCCCCCGAGGAGCCGCACGATGCTACTGGGCAACTACCTCATCGGGCTGCGGGAGGGCCTGGAGGCCGCCCTCGTCGTCAGCATCCTCATCGCCTACCTGGTCCGGACCGGCAACCGGCGGGCGCTGGTCCCGGTGTGGTCGGGCATCGGCATCGCGGTGCTGCTGAGCGTGGGGTTCGGCGTCGTGCTGAGCGCGGCGTCCTCGGAGATGCAGTTCAAGACCCAGGAGCTGTTCGGCGGCGTCCTGTCGATCGTCGCGGTGGGGCTGGTCACCTGGATGGTGTTCTGGATGCGCGGCGCCGCCCGCTCGATCAAGGCCGAGCTGGAGGGCAGGCTCGAAGGCGCGCTGGGCATGGGCCCGGTGGCGCTGACGATGGTGGCGTTCCTGGCGGTCGGCCGCGAGGGCCTGGAGACCGCGCTGTTCCTGTGGACCAACATCAGCAACTCGACCGGCGGCTCGACCCAGCCCATCACCGGCGCGCTGCTGGGCCTGGCCACCGCGGTCGTGCTGGGCTACCTGCTGTACCGGGGCGGCCTGAAGCTGAACCTCAAGCGCTTCTTCACCTGGACGGGCGCGGCGCTGATCGTGGTCGCGGCCGGGGTGTTCGGCTACGGCTTCCACGACCTGCAGGAGGCGTCGGTGCTGCCCGGCCTGAACGCGGTGGCGTTCGCCCCGGCGGAGTTCTTCGACCAGTTCGGCCGGACCGGGCAGTGGCTGCAGACGCTGTTCCAGGGCGTGCTGAACGTGACCCCGCGCATCACCTGGCTCCAGCTCACCATGTGGGCGCTGTACCTGGTGCCGGTCATGGCGCTGTTCCTGCGCCCCGGCGGCGGCCCGGCCCGGCCGCGCCCGGCCGGGCGGACCGAGGCCGCCGCGGGGTGAGCTACAGGTCGGGCAGCGGGTCGCGGGGCAGGCTGTCGCGGTCGAAGACCTCGGCGTCGGCGGCGTTGAGCACCGGGACGTACTCGTCGTCCACCTCGAAGAACGCCCCGGCGAACTCGAAGGAGGCGCCCGAGCCGGTCTCCACCGGCCCGAGCCGGGTGCCGCGCGGGTAGCTGCCCCACACGCTCTTGGGGCGGCTGCGGCTGAGCGAGCCGGTGGACAGCACCGAGATCTGGGCGTCGGTCACCACGAACAGGAACCCCGACCCGCCGCCGTGGGCCATCGCGGGGAAGATGTAGCGGATCTCGTCATCGATCCCGAGGAACTCGCGACAGCGGTCGCGCACCGGGCGTGGCACCGGCATGGCTGCGGAACACCTCCCCTGGAACGAGGACGACTCAGGCGAATTCAATCATGTCCCGAGGCGTCAGAACGTGGCCAGGGCCACAGTCGGCGACAGCCGCGCCGCCCGCGCCGCCGGGTAGAGCCCGGCGGCCGCGCCGATCGCCAGGGTCGCCGCGAGCGCGCCCGGCGGCGCCCACACCGGCACCACCGGCGGCCAGTCCCGGTAGAGCGCGAACCCCACCGTCACCAGCGATCCCAGCAGCACCCCGGCGACCCCGCCCGCCGCCGACAGCAGCAGCGACTCGGCCAGGAACTGGGTGCGGACCTGGCCTCGGGTCGCGCCCAGGGAGCGGCGCAGCCCGATCTCGCGGCGGCGCTCCAGCACCGACACCACCATGGTGTTGGCCACCCCGACCCCGCCGACCAGCAGCGCCACCGCGCCGAGGCCGAGCAGCAGGCCGGTGAAGGCCCCGGCGGCCGCCGCCTTGGCCTCCAGCGCGTCGGAGGGGCGGCCGACCTGGACCTCCTCGGGGTTCTCGGGGTTGATCGTGGCGGCCAGCACCGCCCGCACGTCGGCGACCGCCGCGTCCGCCGACCGCTCGTAGACCGTCGTCGGGTGGCCGTCGAAGCCCAGGTGGCGGGCGGCGGCCTCCCAGCCGACCAGCGCCGACCGGTCGATCTCCGGGGCCAGCTCGGCGGGCGCCAGCACGCCGAGCACGGTGAACCAGCGGCCGCCGATCCACACCTGGGCGCCGGGCCGGTCGGTCCCGAGCCGCCGCGCGGCCTCCGCTCCGAGCACCACGCCCGGACGGCTGCCGGTGGCGGCGTTCAGCCAGGTCCCGCGGCGCATCCCCACGCCCAGGGTGCGCGGCAGGTCGGCGGAGGCGGCCTGCACCGCGATGCCCCCGGTGACCTCCTCGGGGATCTTGTCGGTGCGGCGCACGGTGGCCTGGACGGCCCCGGTGGCGCCGACCGCGGTCACCGGCCCGATGCGCCCGACCATCGCCGGCGCCTGGACGGGCAGCTTCGCCTTCGCGCCGAACAGGGTGTCGCCCGGCGTGGCGGTCAGCAGGTTGGTGCCCAGCCGGTCGAGCCGGCGCAGCAGGTCCTCCCGGCTGGAGGCGGAGATGCCGATGACGCCGACCATGGTGGCGATCCCGATGGCGATGCCCAGCGCGGACAGCACCGCGCGGTTGGGCCGGGCGCGCAGGCCGGCCAGCCCGACGCGCAGCACGTCGCGGCCCGCCATCCGGGCCGGTGCGGGGCCGCTCACGGCGCGCTCACCCCCGTCCGCTCGTCGGCGACGACCAGGCCGTCGCGGACCCGGACCCGGCGCGGCGCGTGCGCGGCCACGTCCGGGTCGTGCGTGATGACCGCGATGGTGGTGCCGGCGGCGTGCAGCTCGTCCAGCAGGGCCAGGACCTCCGTCCCCGAGGCGGTGTCGAGGTTGCCGGTGGGCTCGTCGGCGAGCAGCAGGTCGGGCTCGCCCGCCACGGCGCGCGCGATGGCGACCCGCTGCTGCTCCCCGCCGGACAGCTGGTGCGGCCGGTGCCCGGCGCGGTGGCCGAGCCCGACCCGTTCCAGGGCCCGCGCCGCCCGCTCGCGCCGCCGCCCGAGGGGGACGCCCGCGTACAGCAGCCCGTCGGCGACGTTGTCCAGGGCGCTCACCCCCGCCGCCAGGTGGAACTGCTGGAACACGAACCCCAGGTGCCGGGCCCGCAGCGCCGACAGCTCCCGGTCGCCCAGCCCGCCGACCTCGTGCCCGGCGATGCGCACCGAGCCCGACGTGGGCCGGTCCAGCGTTCCGATCATGTGCAGCAGCGTGGACTTGCCCGACCCGGACGGGCCCACGATCGCCGCCATCTCCCCCGGCGCCACGACCAGGTCCACCCCGCGCAGCGCCTCGACGGCGCCGTAGCTCTTGGTGACGCCGGCCAGTTCGACGATCCCGTCCCTCATGATTCCGGCACCCCGACCTTCACGCCCTCCTTGAGGCCGCCGCCGGACACCTCGACCCGGCCGCCGCCGAACACGCCCACCCGCACCGCGACCAGCCGCCGGGCCGCACCGTCCACGACCTCCACGCCGAACCCGCCCTCGCGCAGCGCCAGCAGCGCCTCGATCGGCACCGACAGCACGCCCTCGCGGCGCTCGCTCTCCAGCCGCACCGACACCGGCGCCCGGTCCAGCCGCCCGGTCCGCGCGCCCTTGTCCAGGGTGACGTCCACCTTGACCGTGGTCTTGGGGTTCTGCTGGTCGCCGCTCTCCACCGCGACGGTGCCGACCTCGGCGACCGTCCCGCCCGCCACCCGGCCGCCGGGCAGCTCCACGCTCACCCGCGCCCCCTCGCGGGCCAGCCCCTGCCGGTCGGCCTCCAGGTCGACCCGCACCAGCCGCCGCGTGCCGGTGACGGCCATGACCGGCTGCCCGGCCCCGGTGCGCGCGCCCTCGGGGGCGGACACCTTCTTGATCCGCGCGGCGCCGGGCAGGAGGACGACCTGGCCGGGCCCGACCCGCCCGGTCTCCTCCAGGCCCCGGTCGTCCTGCCACTCCCGGACGGCGTCGGCCGTGGCGCCGGTGAACTCCTCGTCCACGGTCAGGCCGTCCCCGTACCCGAGGGCGCGCAGGTTGCGCTCCAGGGCCCGCACGTCGCCGCCCTCGTCCCCTTCGCCGACCGTCCGGTACATGGGCGTCCCGCCGTACATCAGCGTGACCGCCTCGCCGTCCACGCGGAGCAGGGGCTCCCCCCGCTCGACGGTCGCGCCTTCCTCGGGGACCCAGGTGACGGTCCCCGAAGCCCCGCTCCGGACCTCCCGCTCGTCCGCGTAGGTGAGCGTCCCGTCCACGGTCTCGGTGTCCACCAGGTCGCCCCGCCTGACGTCCGCCGTGGCGGTCCGGGCCTCCTCGACGGCACGGGCCTCGCCGCCTCCGTCCAGCGCCAACGCCGCACCGCCCCCGGCGACGACGGCCACCGCCGCCCCCGCCGCCAGCACGCGCCTCACCGCTCCCGCCCCGGCATCAGGTGCCGGCACGCCCGCTGCGCCTTCTCCAGGCGCTCGGGCGGCACGCCCTTGGTGCTGATCCGCCACTTCCCGTCCGGCCCGGGGTCGGGCACGTCGACGCCCTGCCCCCGCATGCACTGGGCGAACTTGACGAACCGGTCGCGCACCTCGGGGTCCTTCAAATCTGGAATGACCCCGCCCGCCTCCAAGTAGGGCCGGCACTTCTCGACGGCCCGCTCGACCTTCTCGCGGTCCTTCCCCTGCCTCCCGACGGCGACCTGCTTGTCGCCGCTGCCGGGGTCGGGCACGTCGACGCCGTTCGCCCGCATGCACCGCGCGAACTTGAGCTGCGCGTCCTCCTTGCTCAGCGTGGCGGTGGGCGACGCGCTCCCACTGGCGGCGGCCCCGCTCTTCGCGCTGGCCACCCCACTGTCCCCGTCACCCCCGCCGCACGCGGAGCCGCCCAGCACGACCGCGATCCCCGCGGCCAGCAAACCGACCTTCATGCCGTCCTCTCCGCCGGGGCCGCACACCCCGAACGAAGCCCCATTCGAGCCACCCCGGGGTTAAACCCGCATTAGGCATGGGGTGGCTGGACGGGTCGGGCGGTGCGGGTCAGCGGGGGCCGAGGTGCTTGACCGGGGCCTTGAACGGCAGGACGAACAGGGGGCCCGTCACCAGGGCGCCTGCGCCGTTGGGGCCGTAGGGCAGGTCCGCCGTCTGGCGGCAGGTGCCCCGGTCCTCGATCCAGTAGCGGGCCTTCTCTCCGTTCGGACCGGACCTGAAGTGGCCGATCAGGGAGATCCGGTCGCGGACGCGGCCCTGCGCGTCGACGAACAGGCCGTGGATCGGGGCGATCGAGGTGAACCCCCTCGGGGTCAGCTCCTCGTGGGCCAGGTCCGAGACCAGCATGCGCAGCTCCCGGCCCTCGGCGTCGGTGACGGTGCCCTCGATCACGCCGACGAAGGGGGTCATGACGCCGGGGAAGGCTTTGGCGAACTCGGGGCTGTAGGGGGCCGGGCGCGGGTCCAGGCCGGAGAAGCGGATGATCCGCTGGAAGGTGCCCGTCCTGATGGTGTAGGTGCCGTTCTCGCACTCGAACGGGCGGGCCGGGCGGCCGGTCAGGTCGATCGTCGAGCGCTGGATCGGGAAGCCCGCCTCGGGGTCGCCGAACTCCGCGTCGTCCACGGTCAGCCGGATGCCCTGGCTGGTCAGCTTCAGCGTGAAGCCGTCGCCGACCGCCTCGATGCGGTGCCGGTTCTCCTTGATCTTGATGCCCTGCGGGTGGCCGGCCGCGAGGGCGGGCGCGGGCGCCAGGGCGACCGCGAGCAGCGTGACGGCGGCCAGGCGCCGGGCCGGGACGTGGAATCGCACAAGCGCTCCTTGCGGTCGGGGCGGCATCTCTAGACGGCGACGAGGTCACGGTACAGCCGATCTTGGGGGGCGTCCCTGGCCGCTTTCAGCCACCCGCGAGGCGGAAGGCTAGGAGGGTGCGCCGCTGGACGCCGACGAGGTGCGGGCCGGCTGCGGTCAGGGTCCATCTGTCGGTGTCGTCGGTGGCCGGCAGGCGGTGGCTCCACTCCAGCCCGCCGGTGGCCGCGTTCCAGCCGTACAGGCCCAGGGTCGTGGGGGCGGACGCGCCGGTGCAGACGAGGCCGCCGACCAGGGCCAAGGGGGCGTCGTCGTCGGCGGGGACGTCGGCGGCCCAGAGGCGGCGTCCCGTGCGGGCGTCCAGGGTGATCAGGCGGCGGTTGTCCAGGAGGTGGGCGCGGCCGTCGTTGACGAGGAGAGTGCGGTCCCGGACGCCCTGGACGGCCGGTTCGTGGCCCCAGGCGCGGCGGCCTGTGGTCAGGTCCAGGGCGTGCAGGGCGGTGCCGCTCAGGTAGGCCGTGCCGTTCGCGACGGTGACGTGCTGGACGTCGTCGCCGAGGCCGGCGGTCCAGAGCGTCCGGCCCGTGGCGGCCGACAGGGCGTCGAAGGTGTCGGCGTCCGAGCTGCTGAACATCAGGTCCCCGCCCTGGGGCAGGATCACGCCGCGCGTCCGGTATTCGCGGGTCCAGCGGACCGCGCCGGTCCTCTGGTCGAGGCCCGTGAGGATGCCCTCCTTGCCGGCCAGGACGACCAGGGTGCCGTTCCGGAATCCTTGGAGGTCCGCCTCCGGGTGCGTGCGGCGCGTCCACAGCCGCTTTCCGGTTCGGGCGTCCATGCCGAGGAGCGTGCCGTCGCGGCCGAGCGCGGCGAGCAGGCCGTTGTCGGGACCGCGCAGGCCCTGGAGGCCGAAGCCCGGGGGGAGGCGGACGCTCCACGCGCGGGCGCGGGAGCGGGGGTCCATCGCGACGACGGTGTCGTCCCTGGCGGTGCGCGCGTAGATGAGGGTCCTGTCCACGCCGACGTTGTAGGCCCAGCCCTCCCACAGCCTGCGCCCCGTGGCCGCGTCGAAGGCCGACGACTTCGCGAACAGCCCGAAGGCGACGATCGTGCCGCCCAGGACCTGCGGGACCAGGATGTCGCCGCCGCTGGGCAGCGTCGCCTTCCAGAGCAGGCGGGGCCCGGCGGGCGGGCGGCCGTCCCCGCCGCTCCGCGCCAGGGCCAGGGCGGTGCCGCCGCCCGCCGCCACGAGGCCGGCCGTCGCCGCGCCGCCGAGCAGCAGCCGGCGGCGGGTCCGGGCGCGGGCGACGGCGCGCAGGCCGTCGACGAGGGTGTCCTCGCGCCGCCCGATCTCGCGGTCGAGGTCGCCGGGCAGCCAGCCGGGCTCGACCGGCCGGGCGGCCAGCAGCCGTGCCAGCAGTTCCACGGGCGGGCGGCGGCCCGGGTCGGGGCTCAGGCAGGCGGCGACCATCGCCGCGAGCGCCGGGGGCACGCCGTCCAGGTCGGGGGCCTGGTGCAGGGTCCGGTGCAGGACGGTGTGGACGGCGCCGGTGCCGTACGGCGGACGGCCCGTGGCGGCGAAGGCCAGCACCGCGCCGAAGGCGAACACGTCGCCCGCCGGGGTCGGGTCCTCCCCGCGGATCTGCTCGGGGGGCATGTAGCCGGGCGAGCCGACGAACCGCCCCTCGGAGGTGAGCCGGGTCCCGTCCACCGCCCTGCTGATGCCGAAGTCGATGACGCGCGGGCCGTCCTTGGCCAGCAGGATGTTGCCCGGTTTGAGGTCGCGGTGCAGCAGCCCGGCCCGGTGGACGGCGCCGAGCGCCTCGCCCAGCCCCGCGCCCAGGGTGCGCAGGAGGTGCTCGGGGAACGGGCCGTGCCGCCGGACGGCGTCGCCCAGGCTGAGCCCGCTCACGTAGGCGGTCGCCAGCCACGGGACGGTCCCGTCCGGGTCCGCGTCCACCACGGGGCTGGTGAAGGCGCCGCCGACCTTCCGGGCGGCCTCCACCTCGGCCCGGAACCGGGCCCGGAACATCTGGTCGCCCGCCAGTTCCGGGCGGACGACCTTGACGGCCACCGCCCGCCCCGCGGGCGACGCGCCCAGGTAGACGCGGCCCATGCCGCCCTCCCCCAGCCGCCCCAGCAGCCGGTACCGGCCGATGCGCTCGGGGTCGCCGGGCTTCAGGGCCTCCATCAGGCGCCCGCGCGGAAGCAGTGGAGCCGCTGGTTGTCGGTCGCGTAGACGGCCGGGCCGGACACGGCCAGCCGCCACCCCCGCTCCTGGGACTCGCCCCGGTGCGCCCAGGGCGGGCCGCCGCCGGTGGGGGCGGCGAAGAAGCCGGAGTCGCGCTCGGTGTCGGCGAACGCGGCGGCGAGGAGCCGGTCAGAGCCGCCGATCGTCTTGGTGCCGCCCAGGAAGTCGAGGTCGGCGGGGCTGGAGAGTTGCTGCCAGCGGAGCGCCCCGGTGGCCTGGTCGTAGACGTGGAACCCCTTGGTCCCGACCGTGGCCAGGGTGGGCCCCGGCGCCGCCACGGGGCGCTGGACGTCCCTGGCGGGTTTGCTCCAGGCCACGGCCCCGTCGCCGGTCCTGACCGCCCGGACGAGGGAGCTGCCGGTGGCGCCGAAGAACAGCAGGCCGTCGCCGAGCGTCAGGGGGTACCCGGTGGAGCGGCTCTCGTCGGCGGACCAGCCGTGGGTCCACCGCCTGCGCCCGGTGGCGGCGTCGATCGCGATGATCTGCGTGGGGGTGCACAGGTAGACCGCGCCGGCGTCGGCGGTGCCCCGGACGCTGCGGGCGCCGGTCGGGAAGCGCCACCGGACGCGGCCGTCGGCCAGGTCCACGGCCAGCACGGTCGCCTCGTCACCGGTGCTCGCGCCGACGAAGAGCGTGGTGCCGGACGTCCCGTAGGTGTCGGTCAAGGAGGTCATGTCGCCGGGCAGGTCGATCGACCTGGCGGCCCCCGTCCGCGGGTCGATGGCGTACACGGTCTTCGCCGGGCGCGCGGCGACGGCGTAGACGGTGCCGCCGTGGACGCGGTACCCCTCGTTGAACGTGCTCCCGACCGGATGGTCGAAGGTCCACAGGCGGCGTCCCGAGGCGGCGTCGACCCCGCACAGCCCGCTGCCCCCGCGCCACACCACCGTGCCGCCCGCCACCGCGACGGCCAGCGGCAGCCCGTCGGCGAGCTCGGCGGGCCAGACGAGGCTCCAGGCCGGGGCGGGCGCCGCCACGAGCCCGGTCGCGCGCGGGGCGGGCCGGACCGGCTTCGGCTTGTCGCGGGTGAGGGCCCAGGCCGTGGCGCCGCCTCCGGCGCCCACCGCCGCGACGGCCGCGGCGACCCCCAGGCGCAGGACGAGCCGCCGCTCCGGGCGCCCCTCCTCGGCCCCGTCGATCCGCGGCAGCGGCGGGGGCGGGACGACCGGCCCGCCGGCCACCGCGGCGGCCGCGGCCTCCCGCGCCGCCACCTCCTGCCGCAGGGCGGGAGAGGCGAGCGCCGCCGGGTCGGCGGGGGTGAGCGCGTCGAGGACGGCCTGCACGCTCGGGCGCCCGCTCGGCTCCTTGGCCAGGCAGGCGGACAGCAGCCCGTGCAGCGGCGCGGGCACGCCGTCCGTCCGCGGCTCCTCGTACAGCACCCGGTACAGCAGGGACCCCGAGTCCGCCGCGACGAACGGTCCGACTCCGGAGGCGGCGTAGACCAGCACCGACGCCAGGGAGAACACGTCGGAGGCCGGGCCCACTCCCCGGCCGGAGTCGATCTGCTCCGGCGACATGAACGCCGGCGTGCCGACCAGGCCGCCGGTCTCGGTGAGGGTCGCGGCGTCGGCGGCCTTGGCGACGCCGAAGTCGATGACCTTCGGGCCGTCCTCGGCCAGCAGGACGTTGCCCGGCTTGAGGTCGCGGTGGACCAGGCCCGCCCCGTGGATCGCCAGCAGCGCCTCGGCCAGCCCGGCGCCCAGCGCGCGCAGCGCCGGCTCCGGCAGCGGGCCGAAGCGGGCGACGGCCTCGCCCAGCGTGGGGGCCGCCACGTAGCCGACGGCGAGCCACGGCCGCTCCGCGTCGGGGTCGGCGTCCAGCACCGGGGCGGTGTAGGGGCCGCCGACCCGGCGGGCTGCGGCGGCCTCCCGGCGGAACCGCTCCCGGAAGCCCGGGTTCGCGGCGAAGTCCGACCGCACCAGCTTGAGCGCCACGAGCCGGCCCCCCGGCGACCGGGCGAGCAGGACCACCCCCATGCCGCCGGCCCCCAGCCGGGCGAGCGTGCCGTAGGGGCCGACCCGGACCGGGTCCCCCGCCTGGAGCGGCTGCACCTCACGTCCTCCAGCGAAGATCGCTTCCGGTGCGGCAGCCTAACAAAAAGACAATATCGTCTGTAGGATTTCGCCCCGCTGCGGAGGCGGGGCGCGCGTCAGCGCTTCCGGTTCCAGGCGCTGTAGCCGACGATCCAGGCGTCGAGGGTCCCCGGGCACGCGAAGGCGCCGCCGTCGCGCAGGTGGAGGTTCATGTACCCGCCGTTGGTGATGGCGCAGTGGGTCACGTGCCGCGCCGCCGGGAAGCGCACGCTCCCCGACTCCACGCACTCGATGTCGTAGCCCCCCGAGGCGTTGCGCACGCGCAGGGCCCCGACGAACTTCGGGTCCTCGCACATGCGGGCCGCCTGCCGCTCGGCCGGGACGGGCGCGCCCGCGGCGCTGATGCGCACCCCGTCGGCCGAGGCGGACGGCAGCCAGACGGCGGCGAGCGCGCCCGCCAGCGCGCCGACGACGGCGGTGCGGGACAGGGTGGTGGACTTCATTTCGTCGCTCCGTTCCAGGTCAGGTGGTACGGGCTCCACCGTCCCGCCGCCGCGCGGGGGCGGGCAATCGCCTGGCACGGACATGCCGGTCCTTGAAAGGCGAACCACCGCGCCCGCCGCCCCTGCGGCTACCGCCTGACGCTCAGCGTGACGCCGAACCCGTCCTTCGCCCCCTCCAGCGGGCGGCTGATGCGGGCGGTCTCCACGCAGACGAACGCGGTGTGGCCGTCGTCGGGCACGTCGGCCATCGTGCGGGACAGCTCCGGGCCCGGGTTCCAGGCCACCGCGTCCCCGGCGTCGCGGTGGCGCACCTCGATGACGCGGTCGAGCACCGGGTCGCGGATCAGGCTGGCGTCGGCGGGCCGGGTGTAGACGCGGTCGATACGGCCGGGAAAGGTCAGGTCGCCCTTCTGCTCGCCCTCGGCGTCGAGCACCTTGTCGAAGTAGCGGTCGCCCAGGCCGGAGACCGCGGCCTCGGCGGCGGACCCCACGCTGAAGTAGGAGTGGAGCGCGCCGGTGCTGGGGTGGCCGGCCTCGGCCTCCAGGTCGATCTCGCACTTCAGGCCCAGCTTGAAGCGGGCCGTCAGGGTGAAGTCGTGCGGCCACATCTCGCGGGTCCGCGCGTCGCTCTTCAGGGAGAGGGCGAGCAGGGCCGCCTCGTCGTCCTCGTGGTGGGCGTCGAGCGTCCAGGCGGAGGTGCGGGCGAAGCCGTGGGACGGGCTGCCCGCCGAGCCGAACCACGGCCAGCAGATGGGCACGCCGCCGCGCACGGCCTTCCCCTCGGTGAACGGGGAGAGCCCGCTCAGCCACAGGACGGGCCGCTCGCCCGCGGGCTGCCAGGCGATGAGCTGGGCCCCCTGCAGGGTGAGGGCCGCGCGCGCCCGCGGGTGCTCGACGACGACCAGCGACAGGTCGCCGAGCCGGCGCAGGCTGATCGACGGGGTGGGCCGCTCGATGACGGGAAGGGCGAAGACGTCTTCGGTCATCGGACGATTCTCCGCGCCCCGGGCCGTCCCGTCGAACCCGTCGTGCGGAGAAGTGCCAACGCGGCGGCGCTCCCACTGGTGATCCCTGCCGAAGTTCCGGCGGGCCGGAGCTGGTCCGGCGCGCGAGCTGGGCTGGTTCTCCGGGGCCGGAGAAGCGGGGGTTGCCCCCGGCGGGGCCGCTGGTTACGGTGCTCTCAAATTTATAGGAAACCTTACTAACAGTTTCCTGCCGCGACCGACTCGGGGTTCGGGGAGTACCGCAGGTCCGCCCACCGCACCACTGGAGTGACATTGCGCAGCCGCTTCGTCCTCACCGTCCTCGCAGCCCTCGCGGTCCTCGCCGCGCTGCTCGTCCCGGCCGGCGCCCAGGCCGCCGCCACGCCCACCGCGACGTTCACCAAGGCCGCCGACTGGGGCTCGGGCTGGGAGGGCAGGTTCACCCTCACCAACGGCTCCGACACCGCCATCAACGGCTGGAAGGTCGAGTTCGAGCTGCCGGCCGGGACCACCCTGGGCTCGTCATGGGACGCCCAGCTCACCTCCGCCCCGCCCCGGTACACCTTCCGCAACCAGGGCTACAACGCCTCGATCCCGCCCGGCGGGTCGGTCACGTTCGGCTTCCTGGGCAGCGGCCCCGGCAGCCCGCAGAACTGCGCCTTCAACGGCGCGCCCTGCACCGGCGGCCCCGGCGGCGGGCTCGGCGCCCCCGGAGCGCCCAACGTCACCGGCCGGACCGGCTCCTCGCTGACGCTGTCGTGGACGGCGGGCAGCGGCAAGCCCGACGGCTACCGCGTCTACGAGGGCTCGGCGGTCAAGGCCACCGTCACCGGCACCACCGCCACCCTGTCCGGCCTCGCGGAGTGCTCGACCCACACCTACACCGTCCGGGCCTACGGCGCCGACGGCGAGTCGCCCTCCAGCGCCGCCGTCACCGGGACCACCGCCGGCTGCCCGACCGGGCCGCTGCCCGCGCACTTCCTGACCGGCTACTGGCACAACTTCGACAACGCCGCCCGCGAGCTGCGGCTCTCCGAGGTGCCCGCCGAGTACGACCTGATCGCCGTCTCGTTCGGCGAGGCCACCGCCCGCGCGGGCGAGGTCGTCTTCGGGGTCGACCCCGGCCTGTCCGCCTCCCTGGGCGGCTACACCGACGCGCAGTTCAAGGCCGACGTGGCGGCGCTGAAGGCCAAGGGCAAGAAGGTCATCCTGTCGGTCGGCGGCGAGAAGGGCGCGATCCGGGTCGCCGACGCCGCCGCCGCGGCGGTCTTCGCCGACAGCGTGCACGGGCTGATGACCCAGTACGGCTTCGACGGCGTCGACATCGACCTGGAGAACGGCCTCAACCCCACCTACATGGAGCAGGCCCTGCGGCAGCTGCGGGCCAAGGCCGGCGCGAACCTGATCATCACCATGGCGCCGCAGACCATCGACATGCAGTCCACCGGCGGGTCCTACTTCCAGCTCGCGCTGAAGATCAAGGACATCCTCACCGTCGTGCACATGCAGTACTACAACTCCGGCGCGATGCTCGGCTGCGACCAGAAGGTCCACGGGCAGGGCACCGTCGACTTCATGACCGCGCTGGCCTGCATCCAGCTGGAGAACGGCCTGCGCCCCGACCAGGTGGCGCTCGGCCTGCCCGCCGGACCGGGCGCGGCGGGCGGCGGCGTCGTCTCCCCCGCCCTGGTCAACAACGCCCTGGACTGCCTGGCCAAGGGCACCTCGTGCGGCTCCTTCAAGCCCCCGCGCACCTACCCCGGCATCCGCGGGGCGATGACCTGGTCGATCAACTGGGACGTCACCAACGGCGGCGGGTTCGCCCGCACCGTCCGCCCGCACCTGAACACCCTGCCGTGACCGGGCACCGCTACCTCGGCGTGTAGATCACGCCCAGCCTGTCGACCCGCCCGCCGGCCCGGCCCTGAAAGCCGGTGATCTGCCAGCCGGGCGGGGCGGCATAGGCGGTCGTCGCGGCGGTGGGGACGCCGCCCGACAGCGTCCGGCCCTTGCTGGTGCGGAACTCCGCGTAGGAGACGCGCGTCCGGCCGAAGTACTCGGCGGTGTCCAGGCGGAGGCCGGTCAGGTACTCGCCCTCGGCCAGGTCGAGGGCCCGCGCCGTGCCGCCGGAGCCGCCGTGGACGAGGGACGTGCCGTCCGACAGGCGCAGGCCGACCTGGTCCAGCCATCCGGCGGCCCGCAGGCTCACCTGGCGCACCGGGCGTCCGGCGTGCCCGACGTCGGTGAACGGCGTGCCGTGCGGGCCGCCGGCCTGGTCGCTCAGCCGCATGTCGGGGGCGGCCGCCCAGGCGAAGGCGGCGGCGATCGGGTAGTGGTCGGACAGCATCTTCCCGTCGGTCGTTCGGAATCCGGCGTTGGCGTTGGCGTAGCCGGTGAGGCTTAGGGCGAGGTGCCGGTTGCCACGGAACAGGATCTTGTCGACCACCTCGCAGTCGTCGGTGACGCGCGCGTCGTCGCAGACCAGGGCCGGGTCGCCCATGGCGGGCGGCGTCCCCCCGCGGACCCGGGCCACCCAGGCGTCGGTGAGACCGGTGGCGGAGGCCAGGTCGCGGATGGTGTCTCCGGCGCGGGTGTAGCGGGTGTTGGTGTCGCCCATGACCAGCACCGCGCTGCCCGCCGAGTTGGCCTTGATGTAGGAGGTGAGCTGGGCGAGGTTGGCGCGGCGGGCGGCGAGGTCGGCCGGGGTGGTCCCGGCGTTGGCGTGCAGGTTGTAGAGGTCGAGGTGGACGCCTTCGGCGAGGCGGAGCCGCTTGTAGGTGAAGCCCTTCGGCGTCAGGCAGTCGGTCCCGTTGCACGCCGTCCACTTCACGCGCGCCAGGTCGCTGTAGGGGCGGTCGGCCATGGTGTTGAGCCCGCTGCCGAACGGGACGCCGCCGCTGGTGGGCGTCCGGTACGGGTGCCTGTCGGTGGCGTAGAGGTCGGCGTGGTAGTTGAAGTCCTCCTGGACGTTCACGACCTGGTAGGCGTTGACCCGCTCGCCGATCGGCCGGGTGTTGTGCTCGGGGTCGCCGCTGGAGATCCAGGCGGGCAGCCCCGCCACGTTGTAGGTGAGGACCGACAAGTTTCCGGTGGGCGCGCTTCCAGTAGGCACGCTCCCAGTAGGCACGGTTCCGGCGGACGCGCTCCCTGTGGGCACGGCCTGCGCCGTGCCCGGGACCGCCGCCAGGCATCCGGTGAGGACCAACGCCGCCAGTGCCCGCATGGGCTTCCTCCCTGTGGCCTTTGATCGTGCGATCTCTGATCAATGTCCACCGGAAGGCGGGCCGAGGGAAGGGCGTGCCGGTCGTGGGATCGGACGCCCTCGGGCCAGGAGCCCCGGCCGGGCCGCCCGGCGCGGGCGGCGCCCCGGCGCGGGGGGCCGGTCAGGCGCAGGCCAGGGCCACGTTCTTTCCTCCTATGACCGACTGCTTGCGGCCGTGGTCGGTGCCCTTCTCGTAGTCGTTCGACCTGAGCTTCACGATGCTCTGGACGTTCTCGCGGACGCCCTTCTTCGACGCCTCCAGCTTCTGGAGGGCCCCCTCCCTGGTCCCGGCCGTGCCCACCGCCCCGGCGGTCCCGAAGTGGCGGAGCAGCCCCTGGACCATCTCGAAGTGCGCCTCCTCGTGGTCGAGCAGCCGCCCCTCGAACGCCTTGACCGCGGCCCGGTCGCGCTTGGTCATCTTCGGCCAGGCCGGCAGGGTCAGCGCGATCCTCGACCCGCGGACGTTGATCTTCGCGGCCAGCTTGGCGCCGGCCTCCCAGTAGGCCCCGCCGTGGTCGTTGAGCCTAGTCGGCCCGTAGGGGTAGTCGACCTTCACGGTCGCGACGCTGGCGACGGCCCCGCCCTTGAACCAGGCGCGGGCCTTCTTGCAGCTGCCGAAGTTCTTGGTCTCGGTGACGACCTGGACCGCCGGTCCGGCCTGGGCGGTCCCGGTCCCGGTCCCCGGGACCAGGGCCCCGGCCAGGAGCACCGCGCCCACCGTCCACCGCATGTGGTTCGCCATCATGCCTCCAGTTTCCAGCGGCCTCCGGACGCCTCGTCGCGTTCGCGGAGCGAGGTACGGCGAGCACCCCGTTCGCCACTGAGGGTCGTCACATTGTCACTCCCCGCAGCGGATTCGGCGGCGGTTTTCCCACACAGCGCAAGGGCCCGGAGCTGTCGCCGGTTGCGCGTCGGGTGACAACGACCGCCGCGGAAACTCGTGGTCAGGTGAGGGGACCTCCGGGTGGGGAGTCGCCATAATCCGTTCGATGTCCAGCTATCCAGCGCATCCTGAGGACCCTCGGCTGGCCGAGGCGCTGCGGACCCGGCAGGCCGGGGCCGTGGGGCACGTCTACAACGTCCACGGGCCCGAACTGTTCGCCTACGCGCACGTGCTGCTCGGGGAGCGGGAGCCCGCCGTGGAGGCCGTGCGGGCGGCGCTGCTCGGCGCGCGGGAGAAGGGCGAGGGCGTGCCCCCGCCCGAGCGGCTGCGGGAGTGGCTGCACGCGCTGGTGCGGGACGAGTGCCTGAACCGGATCGTCGGAGTCCCCTCGCCCCCGGTGACGCCCGCCCCGACACTGCCCGCCCCGACACCGTCCGCCCCGACACCTTCCGCCCCGAAGCCGCCCGCCGCGCCGACCGCCGCCGAGATCGCCTTGGCCGAGGACGTGCTCGCCGCGACGCGCTCCTTCGAGGCCCCGCCCGCCCGCAAGCCCCGGGCGCTGCCGCCGGTGGACGGCCAGCGGCGGGTGTGGGTCCTGGGCGGGGTGCTGGTGGCCGCAGGGGTCGCCCTGTCGGCGGGGCTGCTCCTGCCGGATTCGAGCGGGCCGCCGCCCCGGGGCGCGATGGAGGCGCCCGAGACCGTCGAGGAGGACCCGACGGCGGAGCCATCGGCCTCCCCTTCCGCCTCGGCCGCCCCTTCGTCCTCACCCTCGCCCTCCGCCTCCGCTTCGGCGGAGAAGACCGAGAAGCCCAAGGCTCGCGAGCGCGCGAAGCGGCGCGCCCCCGCCGGGAAGGGGCGGCTCGCGGTCGCGGATTCGGAGTGCCGGGGCGTCGGGGTCGCCGCGCTGCCCCGCACCTGCCGCATCCGGCTCGTGGCCCGGGGCGGGCCCGTGCGGTGGTCGGTGTCGTCGGTCGACTCCGAGATCGGGCGGGTCACCGCCAGGGGCGGCGGCACGCTCGGTGCCGGGCGCTCCACGACCGTGATGGTGACGGTCTGGCCGACCCTCCGCTGCTACGTGCGCGGCGCGGGGTCGGGGACGGTGGGCTTCGCGCCGGGCGGCGCGGCGCGCGTCTCCTACACCTGCCTGCGGCGCTGAACGCCGTGCGGCTTATCCGGGTTTAACGTTCCGGCGGTCATGCTCGGGCGCGTTCGTTCACCGACGCCAGGGGGACCGGATGCGCGTGCTGATAGTCGAGGACGAGCGGGTGCTCGCCGACGCCATCGCCGAGGGGCTGCGCGAGCAGGCCATGGCCGTGGACGTCGCCTACGACGGGGACGCCGCCCTGGAGCGCGCCTCCTGCACCGGCTACGACGTGATCGTGCTGGACCGCGACCTGCCCGCCGTGCACGGCGACCAGGTCTGCCGGGAGCTGGCGGCCCGCCGCGAGCCGGGCCGCATCCTGATGCTGACGGCCGCCGGAGAGGTCGCCGAGCGGGTGGACGGCCTCGCGCTGGGGGCCGACGACTACCTGCCCAAGCCGTTCGTGTTCGACGAGCTGGTCGCGCGGGTGCGGGCGCTCGCGCGCCGGTCGGGCGCGCCGGTGCCGCCGGTGCTGGAGCGGGCCGGCGTCCGCCTGGACCCGCACCGGCGCACCGCCGACCGCGACGGCCGGCCGCTGCGGCTGACCAACAAGGAGTTCGGCGTGCTGGCCGAGCTGCTGCGCGCCGAGGGCGGGGTGGTCAGCGCCGAGCACCTGCTGGAGCGGGTCTGGGACGAGCACATCGACCCGTTCAGCAACATCGTGCGGGTCGCGGTGGCCACCCTGCGCCGCAAGCTGGGCGACCCGCCGGTGATCACCACCGTGACCGGCGCGGGGTACCGGCTGTGAACCGGGTGCGGCCGGGCGTGCGGACCCGGCTGACGCTGGTGTACGGGTCGCTGTTCCTGCTGACCTCGGGCCTGCTGGTCGGGGCCGGCCACCTGCTCGCCAAGCGCGCGGTGGAGCAGCGGTTCGTGCCGCGCGGCGCGCAGGTGGACCTGTCCCGGCTCATGGCGCTGTCGGCCGACCAGCGCACCGCCGAGCTGTCCCGGCTGCGCGTCCAGGCCGAGCGGGACATCGCCGCCCAGCGGGACGAGGTGCTGCTGGAGATGGTGCAGGGCTCGCTGGTGCTGATGCTGGTGCTGGGCGTGCTGGCGGTGGTCATCGGCCACATGGTGGCGGGCCGGGTGCTGCGGCCGCTGCGCGCCATGACCGCCACCGCCCGGCGCCTGGCCGACGGCGGGCCGCACGAGCGGCTGGCGCTGGACGGCCCGCCGGACGAGGTCAAGGACCTGGCCGACACCTTCGACCGGATGCTGGACCGGCTGGAGCAGGCGTTCGACGCCCAGCGCAGGTTCGTGGCCAACGCCTCGCACGAGCTGCGCACCCCGCTGACCATCAACCGCACGGTGCTGGAGGTGGCGCTCGCCAGCTCCCGCAGCCCGCCCGAGACCAAGGCGCTGGCCGACGTGCTGCTGGGCAACACCGCCCGGCACGAGCGACTGATCGAGGGCCTGCTGCTGCTCGCCCGCTCCGAGCGCGAGCCGGCCGCCCGCACCCCGGCCTCCCTGCCGGACATGGTGCGCAGCGCGCTGGACCAGGTCGCCGGGGCGGCCGACGGCGTGGAGGTCGCCGCCGACCTGCGCCCGGCGGCCGCGGTGGGCGACCCGGTGCTGCTGGAGCGGTGCGCGGCCAACCTGCTGGAGAACGCGCTGAAGTACAACGTGCCCGGGGGGCGGGTCTGGGTCGGCACCGGCACCGAGGAGGGCGCGGCGGTGCTGCGGGTGGCCAACACCGGCCCGCCGGTGCCCGGCTACGAGGTCGAGGCGATCTTCGAGCCGTTCCGGCGGCTGCACGGCGACCGGCTGGGGTCGGCGGACGGGGCGGGGCTGGGCCTGTCGATCGTGCGGGCGGTGGTGCGCTCGCACGGCGGCGCGGTCGCGACGGCGCCGCGCCCGGACGGCGGGCTGGAGATCACCGTCCGGCTGCCCGCCGGAGGCGGCCCGGGATGAGGCCGCTCAGGCCAGCGGCTCGTTCAGCCGGGGCTGCCCGGCCGGCGGAGGCTGCCCGACCGGCGGAGGCTGCCCGACCGGCGGGGGCGCGTCCGGTCCGGGGCGCGGCCAGGGCACCCGGCCCTCCGGCGGCGCGCCCTGGGGCGGGGACGCCGCCAGCCAGCGGTGCACCACCTTGCCCGTCGCGTTGCGCGGCAGCTCGGCGATGAAGTGCACGTCGCGCGGCACCGCGTACCGCGCGATCCGCGTGTGCACGTGCGCCCGGACCAGGTCGGCGTCCAGGCGCGCGCCGGGGCGCGCCACGATGTAGGCCGCCAGCCGCTGGCCCCACTCGGGGTCGGGCACCCCCACGACGGCGGCCTCCCGCACCCCCGGCAGCCGCAGCAGCACGTCCTCCACCTCGCGCGGGACCACGTTCTCGCCGCCCGACACCACCATGCCGTCCTTGCGGCCGTCCACGAACAGCAGGCCGCGGTGGTCGATGTGGCCGAGGTCGCCGGTGGCCAGCAGGCCGTCGCGCACCGCCATCGGCTCGCCGCCGGTGTAGCCCTCGAACAGCAGCTCGTTGGCGGCGTGGATCTCGCCCATGGTGGAGCGCCCGGCGGGGCGGCCGTCCGCGCCCATGATCACCAGGGAGGTGTTGCGCGGCGGGCGGCCCGCGGTGCCCGGGTCGGTGCGCAGCTCGCGCGGGGTGGCGATCGACACCCACGACGCCTCGGTGGAGCCGTAGACGTTGTAGAGCCGGTCGCCGAAGGCGTCCATGAAGCGCGTGGCCAGGTCGCCGGGCAGCGCCGCGCCGCTGACGGCCGCCACCCGCAGCCCGGATGCGTCGTGCTCCCGGCGGACCCGCTCGGGCAGGTCCAGCACGCGCTGCAGCATGACCGGCACCGCGAAGACGGCCGCGTCGCGGCAGGAGGCGATCGAGCGCAGCGTTTGCTCGGGGTCGAAGCGGCGGCGCAGCACCACCGGCGCGCGCAGGGCCCAGGCCATCTGCAGCGCGGCGTAGCCCCAGGTGTGGAACAGCGGCGCCTCGATGATCATCGTCTGCCGGGCGCGCAGCGGGATGCGCGACACCATCGACGCCAGCGGCCACAGGCCCGGCCGGGGCGGGCGGCGGGCGCCCTTGGGCCGGCCGCCGGTGCCGGAGCTGAGCACGATGGTGCGGCTCTGGATCTGCGGCGGGTCGATCGAGGCCGCCGGGGTGGCCTCGACGATCTCGCCGATGGTGCGACCGGGGGCGCCCGGCTCCGGCCGCCGGTCGGCCCACACCACCACGCGGCGCAGCGCGACCGGGGCCTCGGCCAGCAGCGGCGCGAACTCCGCGTCGGCCACCAGCAGGTCGGTGCGCAGCTCGCCCAGCACCGCGCGCACCTGGCCCGCGCCGAAGCCGGTGTTCAGCAGGACGACCTCCACGCCGCGCTTGCTGCAGGCCACCATCGTCTCGACCATGCCGCGGTGGTTGCGGCACAGCACCCCGACGCGCGGGCGCGGACCGGCCAGCGGCAGCCCGGCGGCGAGGCGCGTGGTGCGCTCGTCCAGCTCGCCGAAGGTGACCGGGCCGTCCTCGTCGCGCAGCGCGAGGCGGCCGGGGTCGCGGGCGGCCGCCGACACCACGATGCCGGCCAGCGTGGTCCCCCAGCGGCGCAGCTCGCCGAACTGGCGCGGCACGCGCAACGGCGCGCCGGAGAACACCAGGCCGGTGCGCAGCAGCAGGAACGCCAGGTCGCGTACGTGCCCCAGTCGCCTCCGCAGTCCAGGGCGGTAGACGGGTCGCGCGTGCACCACCGTGACCTCCTCCGGTGATTTGGGGTCACGTTACCTACGGGTCCGTAGGTGGACAAGGGCCCGGCGGGTCCGACCTGCGCGTCAGTGGTTACTGACGAGTAGAGTATTGGGTTACCAGCGAGTAGCATCGTTGCCACCAGACCACCCAGAGCAGGGAGGACGACCCCGTGCCTCGCACCGCACGCGACGTCGTGTTCGTCGACGGCGTCCGCACGCCGTTCGGCAAGGCGGGCCCCAAGGGCCTGTACGCGGAGACCCGCGCCGACGACCTGGTCGTCCGCGCCATCCGCGAGCTGATCCGCCGCAACCCGTCGCTGCCGCCCGAGCGGGTCGACGAGGTCGCGATCGCCGCCACCACCCAGACCGGCGACCAGGGCCTGACCATCGGCCGCAGCGCCGCGGTGCTGGCGGGGCTGCCCAAGAGCGTGCCCGGCTACGCGATCGACCGCATGTGCGCGGGCGCGATGACCGCCGTGACCACCTCCGGCGCCGGCATCTCCTTCGGCTCCTACGACGTGGTCATCGCGGGCGGCGTGGAGCACATGGGCCGCCACCCGATGGGCGAGGGCGTGGACCCCAACCCGCGCTTCCTGGCCGACAAGCTGGTGGACCCGACCGCGCTGGTCATGGGCTCGACGGCGGAGAACCTGCACGACCGGTTCCCGCAGATCACCAAGGAGCGCGCCGACGCCTACGCCGTGCGCTCCCAGCAGAAGGTCGCCGCCGCCTACGCCGCCGGCAAGATCCAGCCGGACCTGGTGCCGACCGCGATCCGCTCGGCCGACAAGGGCTGGGGCCTGGCCACCGAGGACGAGCCGCCGCGGCCGGGCACCACCATGGAGTCGCTGGCCTCGCTGAAGACCCCGTTCCGCGTGGCGGGCAACGTCACCGCCGGCAACGCCGCGGGCCTGAACGACGGCGCGACCGCCTGCCTGCTGGCCGCCGAGGACGTGGCGAACGAGCTCGGCCTCACCCCGAAGATGCGCCTGGTCGACTTCTCGTTCGCGGGCGTCGAGCCCGAGGTCATGGGCGTCGGCCCGGTCCCGGCCACCGAGAGGCTGCTGGCCCGCAACTCCCTCACCATGGACGACATCGGCCTCATCGAGATCAACGAGGCGTTCGCGGTGCAGGTGCTGGCCTTCCTGGAGCACTTCAAGATCGCCGACGACGACGCCCGGGTGAACCCGTGGGGCGGCGCGATCGCCCTCGGCCACCCGCTGGCCTCCTCCGGCGTGCGCCTGATGAACCAGCTCGCGCGGCTGTTCGAGGAGCGCACCGACGTCCGCTACGGCCTGACCACCATGTGCGTCGGCATGGGCATGGGCGGGACCGTGCTCTGGGAGAACGTGAACTGGGAGGGCGCCAAGTGAGCGACATCAAGAGCATCTTCGCTGACGAGGTCGTCACGCACGCCCGCGTACGCGACGTACAGCTCCCCTACGGCGCGGGCACGCTCGCGCTGATCACGCTGGACAACGGCTTCGACCACACCAAGCCGAACACCTTCGGCCCCAACGGCCTCACCGAGCTGAACGAGGCCCTGGACGCCGTCGCCGCGCGCGACGACATCGCGGCCGTCGGCGTGACCGGCAAGCCGTTCATCTTCGCCGTCGGCGCCGACCTCAAGGGCGTGCCGCTGATCCAGCAGCGCGAGGACGCGCTCACCATCGGCAAGCTGGGGCACGACGTGTTCCGCCGCCTCGGCGAGCTGAAGGTCCCCTCCTTCGCCTACATCAACGGCGCGGCGATGGGCGGCGGCGTCGAGATCGGCCTGCACTGCACCTACCGCACCATCTCCGCCGGCGTCCCGGCGCTCGCGCTGCCCGAGGCGTTCCTCGGCCTGGTGCCGGGCTGGGGCGGCACCTACCTGCTGCCCAACCTGATCGGCGCGGAGAAGGCCCTCAAGGTCATCATCGACAACCCGCTCGCGCAGAACCGCATGCTCAAGGGCAAGGCGGCCTACGAGCTGGGCATCGCCGACGCGATCTTCGACTCGGCAGACTTCCTGGAGGAGTCGCTGGCCTGGACCGCCCGCATCCTCAAGGGCGAGATCGAGGTCAGGCGCCCCGAGGTCGACAAGGGCAAGGCGTGGGACGACGCGGTCGACATGGCCCGCTGGACCGTCGACGGCAAGCTGCACGGCGCGGCCCCGTCCTACGTCCGCGCGCTCGACCTGGTCGCCGCCGCCAAGGACCGCTCGCGCGACGAGGGCTTCGCCGCCGAGGACGAGGCGCTGGCCGACCTCATCATGAGCGACGAGCTGCGCGCCGGGCTGTACGCCTTCGACCTCACCCAGAAGCGCGCCAAGCGCCCGGCCGGCGCGCCGGACAAGGCGCTGGCCCGCAAGGTCACCAAGGTCGGCGTCGTCGGCGCGGGCCTGATGGCCTCGCAGCTGGCGCTGCTGTTCGCCCGCCGCCTGGAGGTCCCGGTCGTGCTGACCGACCTCGACCAGGACCGCCTGGACAAGGGCGTCGGCTACGCGCACGGCGAGATCGACAAGCTGCTGGGCAAGGGCCGCGTCTCGGCCGACAAGGCCAACCGGCTGAAGTCCCTCATCTCCGGCTCGCTGACCAAGGACGCGTTCGCCGACGCCGACTTCGTCATCGAGGCCGTCTTCGAGGAGATGACGGTCAAGCAGAAGGTGTTCGCCGAGCTGGAGCAGCACGTCTCTCCCGAGTGCGTCCTGGCGACCAACACCTCCTCGCTGTCGGTCACCGAGATGGCCTCGAAGCTGGAGCACCCCGAGCGCGTGGTGGGCTTCCACTTCTTCAACCCGGTCGCGGTGCTGCCGCTGCTGGAGATCGTGCGCGGCGAGCGGACCGACGACGCGGCGCTCGCCACCGCCTTCGCGGTCGGCAGGCAGCTGAAGAAGTCGTGCGTGCTGGTCAAGGACGCCCCGGCGTTCGTGGTCAACCGCATCCTGCTGCGCCTGATGGCCGAGATCATCCAGACGGTGGACGAGGGCACCCCGATCGAGGTGGCCGAGCGCGCCGCCGCGCCGCTGGGCCTGCCGATGCCGCCGTTCGTGCTGATGGGCCTGGTCGGCCCGGCGATCGCGCTGCACGTCAACGAGACGCTGCACGGCGCCTTCCCCGACCGCTTCCCGCTGTCGGACAAGTTCGCCAAGTTCGTGGCCGCGGGCAAGACCGGCGTGTACCTGCCGGACTTCACCCTCGACCCCGAGGCCGTCGAGCTGTTCGCGGGCGGCACCAGCCCCTCCACCGAGGAGCAGGTGCTGGAGCGGGCGCTGAACGCGCTGGCCGAGGAGATCAAGATCATGCTGGACGAGGGCGTGGTCGCGGCCGCGCAGGACATCGACCTGTGCATGATCCTGGGCGCGGGCTGGCCGTTCCACCTGGGCGGCATCACCCCGTACCTGGACCGCAGCGGCGTCGCCGAGAAGGTGAACGGCACCCGGTTCCTGGAGCCGGGCGTGGCTTCCCTGGCGAAGTAGCGGTCCCGTCGCGGCCACGGCCGCGTACGCGAACGAGGAGAGGCGTCCCGACGATTCGGGACGCCTCTTTTCGTGCATTTCGGCAGATCACGCCCCCGCCGGAGTTTCGGGCCGCCACCTGCGGAGATCACACCTGGGTCATGTGTGCCGTCCCGCCCCGAGGAGCGACGAGGTGAACCTGTTCCGCACCAAGTCGGTCGAGCAGTCGATCCGTGACACCGAGGAACCCGAGCACCGGCTGCGGCGCGACCTGTCGGCGCTCGACCTGGTGGTGTTCGGTGTCGGCGTGATCATCGGGACGGGCATCTTCGTGCTCACCGGCCAGGTCGCCAAGGACAAGGCCGGACCGGCGGTGGCGATCTCGTTCGTGCTGGCCGCCGTGGTGTGCGGCCTGGCGGCGCTGTGCTACGCCGAGTTCTCCTCCACCGTCCCGGTGGCGGGCTCGGCCTACACCTTCTCCTACGCCACCCTCGGCGAGTTCCCCGCCTGGATCATCGGCTGGGACCTGATCCTGGAGCTGGCGCTCGGCGCGGCGGTGGTGTCGGTCGGCTGGTCGGGCTACTTCGCCTCGCTGCTGGACAGCGCGGGGCTGAAACTGCCCGCGGCGATAGCCAATCCGCCCGGCGAGGACGGCGGCACGGTCAACGTCCCGGCCATCCTGCTGGTGCTCGCCGTCACCGCGCTGCTGGTGGTCGGCATCAAGATCTCCTCGCGGGTGAACGCGGTGGTCGTCACCATCAAGGTCGCGGTGGTGCTGCTGGTCATCGTGGCCGGGCTGTTCTTCGTCAAGGGCGCCAACTACACCCCGTTCATCCCCGAGTCCAAGCCCACCCCGGCCGTGGACGGCGCGGCGGCCCCGCTGATGCAGGTGCTGTTCGGCATCACGCCGGTCAGCTACGGCTGGCTCGGCATCTTCGCCGCCGTCGCCATCGTCTTCTTCGCCTACATCGGCTTCGACATCGTCGCCACCGCCGCCGAGGAGGCCCGCCGCCCGCAGCGCGACCTGCCCATCGGCCTGATCGGCTCCCTGGTCATCACCGCGATCCTGTACGCGGCGGTGTCGCTGGTGGTGGTCGGGATGCAGAACTACACGCAGCTGAGCGAGGCGGCCCCGCTCGCCGACGCGTTCAAGGCGGTCGGGCACCCGGCCTTCGCGACGATCATCAGCATCGGCGCGGTCGCGGGCCTGACCACCGTGGTGCTGATCCTGCTGCTGGGCCAGAGCCGGGTGTTCTTCGCGATGAGCCGCGACGGGCTGCTGCCGGCCTGGCTGTCGGCGGTGCACCCGCGCTTCGGCACCCCCTACCGCAGCACGATCCTGATGGGCGCGATCGTGGCGGTGCTGGCCGGGTTCATCCCGCTGGCCAAGCTCGCCGAGCTGGTCAACATCGGCACGCTGTTCGCGTTCCTGGTGGTGTCGGTCGGCGTGCTGGTCCTGCGCCGCACCCGCCCGGACCTGCCGCGCGCCTTCCGCACCCCGCTGGTGCCGGTGGTGCCGATCCTGTCGGTGCTGGCCTGCCTGTTCGTGATGCTGAACCTGCCGGTGGAGACCTGGTACCGGTTCCTGGCCTGGATGCTGATCGGCGCGGTGATCTACTTCGCCTACGGCGCGCGGCGCAGCCGCCTCGGCGCGCAGGAGGCCCTGGCGGGCGGGGGCCCGCGCAAGCCGGGGCCGTGAGCGCCGGGCGCGCCCGGCCGCGGGCGCCGCGCCGCAGGTCACCGGGGCCGCGCATGCGCGGTGACGCCGGTCACAGTGTCCTTTTGGCGATGCGGTGGGCACAATGGCGCGCATGACAGCCCCTGTGCGCGTCGCGGTCGTCGGCTCGGGCCCCGCGGGCCTGTACGCCGCCGAGGCCCTGGTCAAGCAGGCCGGCGGAGAGGTCCGGGTGGACGTCTTCGACCGGCTGCCCACCCCCTACGGACTGGTGCGGTACGGAGTGGCCCCCGACCACCCGTCCATCAAATCGATCGCCCGCTACCTGCAGAAGGTGCTGGAGCACCCCTCGGTGCGCTTCTTCGGCTGCGTCGAGCTGGGCCGGGACCTCACCCGCGAGCAGCTGCTGGACTGCTACGACGCGGTGGTCTACTCCACCGGCGCGATGGTGGACCGGCACCTCGGCGTGCCCGGCGAGGACCTGCCCGGCAGCATCGCCGCCACCGACTTCGTCAACTGGTACTGCGGGCACCCCGACGCCGCCGACCACCGGTTCGACCTGTCGGCCGAGGAGGTCGCGGTCATCGGCGTCGGCAACGTCGCGGTGGACGTGGTGCGCATCCTCGCCAAGACCCCCGGCGACCTGCGCCGCACCGACGTGCCCGAGCAGGTGCTGGAGGCCCTCGGCCGCAGCCGGGTGCGGCGCATCCACATGATCGGGCGGCGCGGCCCGGCGCAGGCCAAGTTCACCACCAAGGAGCTGCGCGAGCTCGGCGCGCTCGACAACGCGAGCGTGCACGTGCGGCCCGGCGACATGGAGCTCTCCCCCGCCGACGCCGCGCTCGCCGAGTCCGACCGGCACGTGCGCGGCAACGTCAAGGTGATGAGCGGCTGGACCGCCGGGCCCGAGGAGGGCCCCGCCGGCAAGCCGCGCCGCATAGACGTGCGGTTCTGGCGCGCACCCCTGGAGATCCTCGGCGCCGGCCGGGTCGAGGGCCTGAAGCTGGAGCGCACCCGCCTGGACGAGACCGGCCGCGTCACCGGCACCGGCGAGTACGAGACGCTGCCGGTCGGGCTGGTGCTGCGTTCGGTGGGCTACCAGAGCGTGCCCCTGGCGGGCGTGCCGTTCGACGGGCGCGCGCACGTGGTGCCCAACGACGGCGGCCGCGTGCTGAGCCCCGACGGCGCGCCGCTCCCCCGCGAGTACGTGGCGGGCTGGATCAAGCGCGGCCCGACCGGGGTGGTCGGCACCAACAAGTCCGACGCCGCCGAGACCGTCCGCAACCTGCTGGAGGACCTGGCGGCCCGGCCGCCCGGGACCGGGCGCCCCCGGCACACCGTCGAGGAGCTGCTGGAGACCAGCGGCCTGCCGGTGGTGACCTACGCCGACTGGCTCAACCTGGACGCCGCCGAGATCGCGCTGGCGCGCACGCTCGACCGCGGCGAACGGGTCAAGCTCGCCCGCTGGGAAGCGATGCTGTCCGAAGCCAAGGCCCAGAGGGGCTCGCCTAGCGGCTCGCCCCTCTGACCTTGCCTTGCGAGCGCCGATCGCTTCGCGATCTGTCCCGGCGAGGCCCGCCTACGGCATCGCCTCGTCGGGACGGTTCGGGCGCTCGCGTGATACTCGGAGCCGACGGGGGACGGCTCGGGCGCCCGAACGCTGAGGGCGGCCCGGACCGGTACAGACCGTCGAAAGGACGGCGTTTCCCCGCGTCGCCTTCCGAACCGCATGACCTTCCGGGCCTATCCCGGCAAACGGTCGCCGCCGCCGCCGTCACTGCGCCCGAACCTGTGACGCGAGAGTGACCGGACCGCTACGGTGCGCATGTGACCGGTGGTCCAGAGCTGTACGGATTCCCCCTGCCCGGGGCGCTGCCCGACCTGAGGTGGCTCGGCCCGGACTACGTCTCCGTACTCGTCTACGACCTGACGCAGGGCCTGCTGCGCCAGGACGCGGGCACGCACGTGATGGGCGTGCGCTGCGAGGGCGAGCCCGAGCTGCGGGCGACGGTCGACCCGGCCGGGGTGATCCGCGCGCACGACGCATGCTTCCCGATCCAGGTGCTGGTCAAGGACGGCGCCGGGCGGCCCTGGCGGCTGCGCGGGCGCTGGACCTACTCGGGCCGCGACCTCGGCACCCCGGCGGCCTCCATCACCCACTTCTGGCAGCTGCTGTCGGCCGAGGCCGTGTGACGGGCGCGCGGCGGGCGGGAACCGCGGGGCCGGGCGCGGCGGCCCGGCCCCGCGGCCGGCGCGGCTCAGTCGACCGGCTGGTGCTCGACGGCGGGAGCGGTGGACCGGGCGGCCGCGGCGGTGATGTCGCGGGCCAGGTCCTGCGGGGTGAGGCCGAGGTCGGACAGGATCTGGGCGCGCGAGGCGTGGTCCAGGAACTCCTGCTCGATGCCGAAGGTGCGCACCGGGACGTCCACGCCGTTGTCGCGCAGCAGCCGGGCGACCGCGTCGCCGACCGCGCCGGTGCGGCCGTTGTCCTCGGCGACCGCGACCAGGCTGTGCTGCCCGGCGAGTCCCACCAGCGCCGGGTCCAGCGGCTTGACCCAGCGCGGGTCCACCACGGTGACGCCGATGCCCTGGGCGGCGACCAGCTCGGCGGCCTGCACCGCGACGGTGGCCATCGACCCGGCGGCCACCAGCAGTACCCGGACGCCGTTGGAGCCGTCGTGGCGGGCCAGCACGTCCATCCCGCCGGCCTTGCCGACCGCCTCGACGTCGGCGATGGCCGGGCCCTTGGGGTAGCGGATGGCGGTCGGGCCGTCGGTGACGGCCACGCACTCGCGCAGCAGCTCGCGCAGCCGGGCCCCGTCGCGCGGCACCGCCAGGCGCAGGCCCGGGATGAGGCTGAGGATCGACAGGTCCCACATGCCGTTGTGGCTGGCGCCGTCGTCGCCGGTGACGCCGGCGCGGTCCAGCGCGAAGGTGACCGGCAGCTTGTGCAGCGCCACGTCCATCAGCACCTGGTCGAAGGCGCGGTTGAGGAAGGTGGCGTACAGCGCGACCACCGGGTGCAGCCCGCCCAGCGCGAGGCCCGCCGCGGAGGTGGCGGCGTGCTGCTCGGCGATGCCCACGTCGTAGATGCGCTCGGGGTAGGCCTCGGCGAACGGCGCGAGCCCGACCGGGTGCAGCATCGCGGCGGTGATGGCGACCACGTCGGGCCGCTCGGCGCCGATCGCGACCATCTCCTGGCCGAACACCGAGGTCCAGCTCGGGCCGCCGGACTTGGGCAGGAACCGGCCGGTGGCGGGGTCGAAGGCGCCGCCGCCGTGCATGCAGTCCTCGGTGTCGTTCTCGGCGGGGGCGTAGCCCTGGCCCTTGCGGGTGATGGCGTGCACGATCACCGGCTTGCCGTAGCCGCGGGCGCGGCGCAGCGCGTGCTCGACGGCCTCGGTGTCGTGGCCGTCGATCGGCCCGACGTACTTCATGCCGAGGTCCTCGAACATCGCCTGCGGCTGCAGGACGTCCTTCAGGCCCTTCTTGATGCCGTGCAGCGCCTCGTAGGCCAGGCCGCCCACGACCGGGGTCCGCGGCACCGTCTTCTTGATCAGGTCGAGGGCGTGCTCGTAGCCCTGGGTGACGCGCAGGTCGGCCAGGTGGCTGGCCAGCCCGCCGATGGTGGGCGAGTAGGAGCGGCCGTTGTCGTTGACCACGATGATGACCGGGCGGTCCTGGCCGCCGGCGATGTTGTTCAGCGCCTCCCAGCACATGCCGCCGGTGAGCGCGCCGTCGCCGACCACCGCGACGACCGCGCGGTCGTCCTCGCCGCGCAACTGGAACGCCTTGGCCAGGCCGTCGGCGTAGGACAGGGCGGTGGAGGCGTGCGAGTTCTCGATGACGTCGTGCTCGGACTCGGCCTGGCTCGGGTAGCCCGACAGGCCGCCGCGCCGGCGCAGCCGGCTGAAGTCCTGGCGGCCGGTCAGCACCTTGTGCACGTAGGCCTGGTGGCCGGTGTCGAAGAGGATCTTGTCGTGCGGGGAGTCGAAGACCCGGTGCAGGGCCAGGGTCAACTCCACCGCGCCCAGGTTGGGCCCGAGGTGGCCGCCGGTCTTGGCGACCGCCTCCACCAGGAACTCGCGGATCTCGGCCGCCAGAGGGGGCAGCTGCGTGGCGTCCAGCCGCTTGAGGTCCTCCGGACCCTTGATCGACTCAAGCAGGGTCACGCGCTTCAACTCCTCCATCGGGGGACATCTCGCCCCCGCTCGTCGGGCCGTTCCGAGTTTAGTCCCGGTTTGCCGGCGGCGTGCCTGACGCGGCGGTCTGCCACCGCACAGGCACAGTTACCCTGCGAAAACGGCACAGTCCCAGCACCGCGCCACCACCCCTCCCCCAGGCCCCGCACACCCCTTCCCCTTTCCCGAGCCGAAGACAGGAGGCGCATGAGCGTCGAGGAGATCGTGCTGCTCAACGCGGCGGACCAGGCGATCGGAACGGCCCCCAAGGTCGACAGCCATCACCGTGACACCCCCTACCACCTGGCGTTTTCCTGCTACGTGGTCGACGCGGAGGGCCGGGTCCTGATCACCCGGCGGGCGCTGGACAAGCGCACCTTCCCGGGCGTGTGGACCGGCAGCTGCTGCGGCCACCCCGGTCCCGGGGAGGGGCTGCGGGAGGCGATCGCCCGGCGGCTGCGCGACGAGCTGGGCGTGACCGTGGACACATTCACCTCGGTGCTGCCGGGCTTCCGGTACCGCGCCACGGCCGAGGACGGGGTGGTGGAGCACGAGCGCTGCCCGGTGGTGCGCGCCACCGCCTCCGACTCCCGGGTGCGGCCCAACCCCGAGGAGGTGGAGGACGCGCAGTGGTGGACGTGGGAGGAGTGCCTCGCGCTCGTCGAGCGTCCCGAGTCCTCCCCCTGGTACCGGCTCCAGATGGCCGAGCTGGCCCCGCTGGGCCACCCGCGCGACTGGCCCGACGCGGGCACCGGCGCGCTGCCCCCGGCGCTCTCCTGGTAGCGCCGCCGCGCTGACGCACCCGGGTCCGCGGGGCGCGCCACGAGGCCCCGCGGGCCCGGGTAACCGGGTCATCTCATTTTCGTTCGGACCGGTTGACCGCGGCGCCGTCCAAACGGACGCTTGTTTCTTCGGGGTACCGAAGGGACGGGCGATGCGAGGACGTGCGGCCAACCGGAGGACGGCTTCGAGAGCGGGCCTGGGCAGAGGGTCCGGGACGTGGCGGGCGGCCGCCGCGCTGGCCCTGGGCGGGGCGCTGGCCCTGTCGGCGTGCGGCGGTGGCGACGACGGCGGCGAGGGCGGCGGGGACGCCTCCAAGGTGGAGGTGTTCTCCTGGTGGACGGGCCCGGGTGAGGCCGACGGCCTGAACGCCATGATCGAGGAGTTCCGGAAGAAGAACCCGGGCACCCAGTTCGTCAACGCGGCGATCGCCGGCGGCTCGGGCACCCAGGCGCAGGCGGTGCTGGCGAGCCGCCTGCAGAACCGCAAGCCGCCGGACTCCTTCCAGGGGCACGCGGGCGCCGAGCTGCTCGACTACATCAAGGCCGGGCAGATCGAGCCGCTGGACTCCTTCTACGACAGCAACAACCTGCGCTCGGCCTACCCCGAGCAGCTCCTCCAGCAGATCACTTACCAGGGCAAGATCTACTCGGTGCCGGTGAACATCCACCGCTCCAACATGCTCTGGTACAACCCCGGCATCCTGAAGGACGCGGGCATCGCCGCGCCGCCCAGGACGGTTGCCGAGTTCGTCACGGCGCTGAAGACGGTGAAGGACAAGACCGGGAAGGTGCCGCTGTCGCTGGGCGCGCAGTGGACCGCCGACCACCTGCTGGAGAACGTGCTGCTCGGCTCCATGGGCGCCGACGCCTACAACGCGCTGTGGAAGCCGGGCGCCGACTGGGGCTCGCCGCAGGTCGCCACCGCGCTCGGCCAGTTCGCCGAGATCATGAAGTACACCACCGCCGAGGCCGCCTCCACCGACTGGCAGGGCGCGGCCAAGGCGGTCGCCGACGGCAAGGCCGCCTTCAACATCATGGGCGACTGGGCCTACGGCTACTTCACCGGCGGCGCGCCCAACGGGCTGGGCAAGAAGCTGGACACCGACTTCAAGTACGCCCCCTCCCCTGGCACCGAGGGCACCTACATGTGGCTGTCGGACAGCTTCACCCTGCCCAAGGGCGCGCCGCACCGGGGCGGGGCGCTGGCGTGGCTGAAGGTCGCGGCCAGCAAGGAGGGCCAGGACCTGTTCAACCCCAAGAAGGGGTCGGTGCCCGCGCGCAAGGACGCCGACAAGTCCCTCTACAAGGGGTACCTGGAGTACGCGTTCAACGAGTGGAACAGGCCCGGCGTGAAGCTGGCGGGCTCGTTCTGGCACGGCGTGAACGCCAGCAAGAAGTGGCACACCGACATCGACACCGCCGTGGGCCTGTTCCTGCAGAGCAAGGACGCCGCCAAGCTCCAGGAGGCGCTGGTGGCCGCGGCCAAGAGCAACGCGCAGTGACCTCGGCTCCCGGGCGGGCGGCGACCGGGCGCGGGCCCGTGCGCGCCCCGCGGGCCGGACGCCGGTGGCGTCCGGCCCGCGTCCGGCGCTGGCTGCCCGGCCTGCTGCTGGTGTCGCCCTCGATCGCGGCGATCGGCCTGTTCGTGTACGGGCTGATCTTCTGGAACACGCGGGTCGCGGTCAGCGGCCGCCACGACGAGGTGTCGCCTTACCGGTTCGACAAGGGGAAGAACTTCGTCGACCTGTGGGACGACGCGAGCTGGCCGCCCGCGGTGCGGCACGCGCTGCTGTTCACGGCGGTGTTCGTGGGCGGCGCGCTGCTGCTGGGGGCGTTCCTGGCGTTCCTGATGGACAAGGGGATCAAGGGCGAGGCCGGCTTCCGGGCGGTCTACCTGTTCCCGATGGCGATCTCGTTCATCGCCAGCGGCGTGGTGTGGCGCTGGCTGATGAACCCCGCGCCGCCCGAGCGCGCCGTCGGGCTCAACCAGCTGTTCGGCGGGCTCGGGCTGGACGCGCTGGCCAACAGCTGGTGGCAGCACCCGACCTGGGGCATGGCGGCGATGGCGCTGCCCGCGGTCTGGCAGATGTCGGGGTACGTGATGGCGCTGTACCTGGCGGGCTTCCGGGGCGTGCCCGAGGAGCTGCGCGAGGCGGCCCGGGTGGACGGCGCCTCCGAGTGGAAGGTCTACCGGTACGTGGTGTTCCCCCAGCTCCGCCCGGTGACGCTGTCGGCGCTGATCATCCTGGGCCACATCTCGCTGAAGGTGTTCGACCTGATCATGGCGATCGCGGGCAAGCAGATCATCACCTACGTCCCGGCGATCGCCACCTACGTGGAGGTGTTCGACCGGCACGACCCGGCCAACGGCGCGACGATCGCGACCTACCTGCTGGTGGCGGTCGCGGTGCTGGTGATCCCCTACCTGGTGTGGTCGGTGCGCGCGGAGCGCGGCCGGTGACGGCCCGCACCGCGCCGGGCGGGTCCGGCGCCACGCTGCCGGCCAGGGCGCTGCGGATCGCCCGCCCCGCGATCCTGCTGGCGTTCGTGGTCGTCTTCCTGATCCCGGTGTACGTGCTGGTGGTCACCAGTTTCAAGCCGCTCCAGGAGGCCGACCCCGGTTCGGCGTGGAGCCTGCCGGGCAACTGGAGCGCCGACGGCTGGCGGGCGGCGTGGGAGACGCTGCGGCCCGGCCTGGCCAACAGCGTCAAGATCGCGGTGTCCGGGTCGCTGATCGCGGCGGTGCTCGGCTCGCTGAACGGCTACGTGCTGTCCAAGTGGCGCTTCCCCGGCGCGGACGCGGTGTTCACGTTGTTCCTGTTCGGGATGTTCATCCCCTACCAGGCGGTAATGATCCCGCTGGCCGGGCTGCTGACCGACATGGAACTGGTCGGCACGGTCCGCGGGCTGGTGCTGGCGCACGTGGTCTACGGCATCCCGATCTGCACGCTGATCTTCCGCAACTACTACGTGACGATCCCCGACGAGCTGGTCGAGGCCGCGCGGGTGGACGGCGCGGGCCTGCTGCGCACCTACTCCTCGATCGTGCTGCCGGTGTCGGGCCCGGCGTTCGCGGTGACGCTGATCTGGCAGTTCACCTCGCTGTGGAACGACTTCCTGTTCGCGGTCTTCCTCGGCGCGCCCGACAGCTGGCCCGTGACGGTCATGCTGAACAACACCGCAGGGTCGGGCGCGGTCGCCGTGCAGTACAACCAGCAGATGGCGGCGGCGCTGCTGGCGTCGCTGCCGACCCTGCTGGTCTACCTGCTGCTCGGCCGGTTCTTCATGCGCGGGCTGATGGCCGGGGCGCTCAAGGGCTGACCTTCCGGTAAGGATTCACTGACCTTTTTCGGCCAACCCCTGTCTCCGCGCCCCAGGTGATCACTACACTGCGCGAGCGACGTACCACGCTCACCGATCGTCCCAGCGCGTTGCGCTCCCCCCGTCCGCCCCGGAACCGGTGCCAACCCCGGCCCGGCCTCCGGCGTCACACCTACAACCGCTCGTGCGATCGAGGACCCGCGCCCCCTCCCGGCAAGGAGCCACATGGGCATCAGACGACTCGCCGCCGCAGGCGCCGTCTCCGGCGCCGCCCTGCTCGGGGTCGCGGCCCCGGCGACGGCGGCCGCGCCCCACCCGCAGCAGGACGCGCCCCGCGACGACCCGCCCAAGGACGACCCGGGCGCCTCTCCCGACGCCCCCGGCGACCAGCCGGTCGGGCCGCCGCGCATCTCGGCCTCGCCCAACCCGTTCCAGCCCGGCCAGAACCTCACCATCCGGGTCAGCGGCTGCAAGGCCGAGCCGCGCGCGACCAGCCCCAACCAGATCTTCGCCAAGGGCGAGCCCACCTCGTTCGACGACGAGGGCTCGGGGGTGTGGTCGGCCATCGGCGGCACCCGCGCCGACCTGAAGCCCGGCCACACCTACGTCTCCAAGTTCACCTGCTTCACCGGCAAGGGCCTGGCCAGCATGGAGCTGCGCACCAAGCTGCCGGCCAAGCCCAAGCCGCCCACCAAGCCGGGTAAGCCGGGCAGGCCCGGCACCCCCGGCGGGAAGCCCGGCAAGCCCGGCTTCTCCTTCGGCTACGGGGACGTGACGCTGTCCACCCGCCGCGCGGTGCCCGGCGCGGCGCTCGGCATCAAGGTGGTCTGCCCGGTCCAGCCGCGCGCCTACTCGGCCTCGTTCGCCCACCAGCCGCGCATGGAGAAGATCCAGAAGGACACCTGGGAGGGCGGCGGCCGCTTCCGGTCCCACCTGCCCTCGATCGTGCGGGTCACCGTGGAGTGCCCCGGCTACGGCAAGGTGTCCTTCAGCTCCCGGCCCGGCGAGCAGGACGTCGACCCGGGCAGCCCGACGATCCCGCGCGGCGCGCCCGACACCGGCGACGGCAGCACCGTCGGGCAGGGCGGCACGGGTCCGAGCGGGGCCGCGCCGCTCCTCGCGGGCTCGCTGGTGTTCCTCGGCGGCTCGGCCGTGCTGGTGCGCCGCCGCGCCCTCCGCGAGCAGGACGTGAAGGAGAACGGCTGAACGTGAGCACCGGTCGCCCCGTCCGCGCACCCGCACGTCGTGGAGCACGGCCGGGAACGGGCGCGGGCCGCCGCACGGCGGCCCGCGCCCTCGCCGTCCTCCTGCTGCTGCCCGGCACGGCCGCGTGCGGCGAGGAGAGCTACGACGGCGGCCCGACCGACCCGGGCTCCTCGGCGTCCTCCACCGCGCCGCCGCCGCTGCCGCGCTCGCAGCCGGCCACCATCGCCATCCCCCGGCTGAAGGTGTCGGCGCCGGTCACCGACCTCGGGCTCAAGCCCGACGGCCGCATCGAGGAGCCGCCGCTCACCCGGCCCAACCTGGCCGGATGGTGGAAGAAGGGGCCGACGCCCGGCGAGGGCGGCCCGGCGGTGATCCTCGGGCACGTGGACGCGATGAAGAAGCCCGCGGTGTTCCACCGGTTGAAGGAGCTGAAGCGGGGCGACCGGGTGACGGTGAAGCGCGTGGACGGCAGGACCGCCACGTTCGCGGTCGAGCGGGTCGAGCAGGTCGCCAAGGACTCCTTCCCCGGCGAGAAGGTCTACGGCGAGGACCTCGACTACCCGGCGCTGCGGCTGGTGACCTGCGGCGGGTCGTTCGACCAGGGCACCGGGCACTACCGCGACAACGTCATCGCCTACACCCGCATGGTGCGCGCCTGACGCTCCGCACATCACCCGAAAACCAGGCGTACCCGGGCGAAGGCGGCGCGTCCGGTTGCCCCGGCACGGCATGATGTGAGACATCACAGTGCGAACCATTCGCCCGTCCGGGCCGTTGCACCTTCGAGAGGCCCGGACCTAGCCGCAGGGACACCATTGCCTGACGTAGCGGTGGGGATCGGACCGGCCGGCCCGGGTACTCCCCCGAGGACCGGGCACCACGTCTCCGACCCCGGGGCCGGCACGGAGACCAGGCGAGCACGGGAGGTGACCGCGTGCAGGCGATAAGCGTCCAGCAGCCCTGGGCCTTCGCGATCGCGCGTGGCGGGAAGACCGTCTGCAACCAGGGCCTGCCGACCGCCTACCGCGGCCCGCTGCTGATCCACGCCTCCATGCGCGTCGATCTGAAGGCGTGCGACTCGCCCCTGGTGCAGGCCGCCGGGTGGAACCCGCGCGACCCCCTGGCCACGCTGGGCGCGGTCATCGCGGTGGCCGAGCTGGAGGACGTCTGCTCCGGCGCGGTGCTGGACGGCTCGTGCGACTGCGGCCCGTGGGCCGAGCCGGAGGCGCACCACTGGCGGCTGGCCGACGTGCGGCCGCTGCCGCGCCCGGTGGTGGCGCTGGGCCGCCCGGAGATGTGGGAGCCCAAGCCCACCCTGATCACCGAGATCCGCACGATGATCGCGGCGACGGCCGCCCTGCACCGGTCCTAGGCGTCGGCGGCCTCGCGCAGCCGGGCGAACTCCTCCGCCAGGCGGGGCAGCGGCCATGAGGCGTTCAGGCCGCTCGGGTTGGGCAGGACCCACAGCCGCGCGGGACCGATGCCCTCCTCCTGCGGCCCGATCTTGGCGTCCTTGCGGCCGAAGGCCGTGCGGTAGGCGGTGACCCCGGCGACGCCCAGGTAGGCGGGCCGGTACCGCTCCACGAGCGCGACGAGCTTGCGCCCGCCCTCGCGCAGCTCCTCCTCGGTCAGCTCGTCGGCGCGCGCGGTGGTGCGCGCGGCGAGGTTGGTGATGCCGAGGCCGTAGGAGGGCAGCAGGTGCTGCTCGTCGGGCGACAGCTGCCGCTCGGTGAAGCCCGAGCGGTGCAGGGCGGGCCAGAACCGGTTGCCGGGGCGCGCGAAGTGGTGGCCGGTCGCACCGGAGTAGAGGCCGGGGTTGATGCCGCAGAACAGCACCCGCAGCGGCTCCCCCTCGGGCGGCAGCAGGTCGGGGATCACCTTGTCGCGGGCGGCTTCCAGATCGGCCTTCGTCGGACGCATCACACCAGGCTACGCACGATCAGCGCCCCCGCGGACGCCCCCACCACGACCAGCACCGCCAGGCGCATCCGCCCCGCGTCCAGGTAGCGGCGCACCGGCACGGCGGCCAGGAACCCCGCGAGCACGAACGGCGTGAGCGCCAGACCCGCGACGACCTGCCGGAACGGCAGCCGTTCAGCCGCCGCCAGGGTCAGCAACGACAGCAGCGACCCGAGGGTGAAGAACACCGCCAGCGTCGCGCGCACGCGAGGCCCGCTCTCGCGCTGGTAGAGCAGCGCCAGCGGCGGCCCGCCGATGGCCGAGGCGGTGCCGGTCGCGCCCGCGACCACCCCGGCGGCGGTCAGCGTGGCGCGGTTGCGCGGAACGTTCCCGGACCACACCGTCCCGCCGAGCGCGGCCAGCACCACGGCCCCGACCACGACGCCGAGCGCCCGCGAGGGCACGGCCGCGACGACCCACACGCCGAGCGGCGTCCCGGCGACGCGCCCGCCGAACGCCCAGCCCAGGCCGCGCAGGTCGGCCTGCCGCACCTCCCGGACGAGGGTGGCCAGCGGCAGCAGGGCGGCGACGACCAGGATCGAGCCGGGCATGAGGTCGGGGAAGGCCAGCGTCACCACGGGCGTGGCGACCAGGCCGACGCCGAGGCCGACGCTGCCCTGCACGATCGAGCCGAGCAGCACCGCGAGGCCGCCGACGACCAGGAAGTCGAGAGGTGGCATAACGCGTCGGAACGCTACATCTCGACCTTCCCGGTCGGGTGACGCGGGACCGCCCGGAGCCTCAGGCGGACGCGGCGTCGAGGGCGGCGACCTCGTCGTCGGTGAGCGCCAGCCCCGGCACCGCCAGCAGCGGCGGGAGCTGCCCGACGTCGCGGGCCGAGGCGATCGGCGCGACGACGGTGGGCTTGGCGGCGAGCCAGGCCAGCGCCACGGTCGGGACGGCGGCGTCGCGCTCCCCGGCGATCGTGTCGAGCGCCTCCAGGACCTTGCGGCCGCGCTCAGTCTCCAGGTACTTGGCGGCGCCCTGGGCGCGGGGGCTGTCCACCTGCCGGCCGGGCCGGTACTTGCCGGTCAGGAAGCCCGACGCCAGCCCGTAGTAGGGGACGGCGGCCAGGCCGTAGCGGGCCGCGGTGTCCTGGAGCGCGCCCTCGTAGGTGTCGCGGGAGACCAGGTTGTAGTGCGGCTGCAGGGCGACGTAGCGCGCCCTGCCCTCCCGCTCGGCGAAGTCCATGGAGGCCGACAGGCGCTCGGGCGACAGGTTGGAGGCGGCGATCTCCCGGATCTTGCCCGCGCGCACCATGTCGTCCAGCGCCGTCATGATCTCCTCGACCGGGACCGACGGGTCGTCGAAGTGGGTGTAGTACAGGTCGATGCGGTCGGTGCCGAGGCGGCGCAGCGAGTCGTCCACCGCGGCCTTCAGGACCGGCGCCGACAGGCCCGTGTGCTCGGGGTGGTGGCCGCCCTTGGTGGCGATGACGACGTCGTCGCGGTTGCGGCGCAAGGCCAGCCACTCGCCGATGACCTGCTCGGACTCCCCGCCCTTGTTGCCGGGGACCCAGGCGGAGTAGACGTCGGCGGTGTCGACGAAGTTGCCGCCGCCCTCCAGGTAGGCGTCCAGCACCGCGAACGAGGTGTCGCGGTCGGCGGTCCAGCCGAAGACGTTGCCGCCCAGAGCGAGCGGGAAGACGTCCAGGTCACCGATCTTCTTCGTGATGTCAGCCATGTTCCGGTGCAATCCCCCCGCGTGACGCGCTGTTCCGTGCCCTCACTCGTTTCCGGGGAGGCGGCCCGCACACCGCGCCGCCGGTAAAGGCCCCGGAAACCCCGTCTAGCATGTCGGACATGCTCTCCGCGTGCCTCGCCTTCGCCCTGGTCGCCGCCCTGGTGACCGTCACCCCCGGCCTGGACACGATGCTGGTCCTGCGCGCCACGGTGGCGTCGGGCCGCCGCACCGGCATGCTGGCGGGCGCGGGCGTCGCGCTGGGCTGCCTGGCGTGGGCGCTGGCCAGCGCGGTCGGGCTGACGGCGCTGCTGGCGGCCTCGGAGCTGGCGTTCGACGTGCTGCGCGTCGCGGGCGCGGCGTACCTGCTGTGGCTGGGCGGCCGGGCGCTGTGGACGGCCCGCCGCCGCACCGGCGACGCCCCGGCCGAGGAGGCCGCCGGGCCGCCGGGCGGCCTGGCGGCGCTGCGCACCGGCTTCGTCACCAACCTGCTCAACCCCAAGATCGGCGTCTTCTACATGAGCCTGCTGCCGCAGTTCGTGCCGGACGGGGCGTCGGTATTCTGGACGAGCATGGCGTTCGCGCTGATCCACGCCGCGCAGGGGCTGCTGTGGTTCGGCCTGCTGGTGGGCGTGGCGGGCGCGGCGCGCCGCACGCTGGCGCGCCCGGAGGTCAAGCGGCGCATCCAGCAGGCGACCGGCGTGGCCTTCATCGGCTTCGCCGTGAAGCTGGCCGCCGACCACTGATCCGGAGCGGCCGGCGGCGGTGCCGGTCACGGGCGCACGGCGTCCAGGAAGCCGAGCGCCTCGTCGAGCGCGGCGGCGAAGTCCATCCCGGGGTCCCTCGCCCACTCCAGCGACACCTTGAGCATGACGCCGAACACCGCGCCCGCGTACGCGCTCACGGCGGGGTCGCCGGGGTCGCGCCCGGCCCGCTTCGCCACCTGCTCGGCCATGATCCCCATGGACCGCTCGATGTTGCCGAAGCCAGCTCCCAGCAGTTCGGGCTCGGACAGGATGAGCATCCAGCGCTCGCGCGCCATCGTCAGCTCCTGCTCCGGCATCTCGGCCAGGACGTCCCGGATGGCGCCGCGCTCGGCCTGGACCGGCGTCAGGTCCGGCGGCTGCGCCTGGAACATCAGGACGAACGGCAGGTCGTAGTCGTCGGCGAAGACCAGGTCCGGCTTGGTCGGGAAGTAGCGGAAGACGGTGCTGGGCGCGACCTCGGCGGCGGCGGCCACCTGCTCGACGGTGGTGGCGTCGTAGCCCTGCTCGCGGAACAGCCGCACCGCCTCCCGCTGGATCGCGGCCTTGGTCCTGGCCTTCTTGAGTTCCCGCAGGCCGGGCGTCGGTCCGGCCTTGTCAGACGGCTGGTTCATGCTCTGATTGTGTTGGCTGGCCCTGGGCCTGGCCAACTCGGCGCGGCAGCCACACCAGGGCGAGCAGCGCGCCGAGGACGCCGAGGCCGCCCGACACCAGCAGCACGACGTCCAGCCCGTGCACGAACGCCGAGCGGACCGAGTCCTCCAGCGCCCCCGACCTCGCGGCGCGGGCGACGGCCAGCCCGCCGAACACGCTCTCGCGCGCCGCGTCCGCCGCCTGGCCCGGCAGCCCGTCCAGCTCGATCCGGTCGCGGTAGCCGGAGTTGAGGATCGAGCCCAGGATGGCCGCGCCGAAGCTGCCGCCCACCGTGCGGACGGCCTGGTTCACCCCGGAGCCGACGCCGGCGCTGTCGGCCGGCAGCGCGCCGAGGGCCGCGTCCATGGCCGTGGGCAGCGCGAGCCCGAGGCCGAGCCCGTAGACGGCCGTCCACGCGGCGGCGAGCCCGGTCCCGCTGCCGGTGCCGGTGGTGGCGCCGAGGAACAGGCCGCCCGCCAGCAGGACGAAGCCCGCCGCGACCGCGGCCTTGGGGCCGATCGCCTTGGCCGTCGCGCTCGCGACCGAGATCCCCGCGAGCAGCCCGACGACCATCGGGAGCAGCCGCAGGCCGCTGCCCATCGCGTCGGTCCCCAGGACCGCCTGGTAGTACTGCGGCATCGCGAACAGCACGCCGAACATCGTGAAGTTGACGACGGTCCCGAGGGCGGTGCCGGAGGTGAACCGGGCCGAGCGGAACAGCGACAGGTCGACCAGCGGGTCCTTCACCCGCGCCTCCCAGGCCGCGAACAGCGCGAGCCCGGCCAGGCCGCCGAGCATCGGCGCGAGCGCGGCGGCGTCGGTCCAGCCGGCCTCGCCCGCCTCGATCACGCCGTAGGTGAGCGCCGCCAGGGCGCCGCTCGACAGCACCAGCCCGCCCGCGTCGAACCGCTTGGGCCGGTCTGAACGCGACTCCGGCAGCCACAGCCCGACGGCGAGGACCGCGACCACGACCACCGGCAGGTTGATCAGGAAGACCGACCCCCACCAGAAGTGGTTGAGGAGCCAGCCGCCGAGGATCGGCCCGATGGGGTAGGCGAGCATCGCCGCGCCCGCGACGGCGCCGATCGCCTTCGGGCGCTCCTCGTCGGTGAACAGCACCGGCAGCAGCGCCAGCGTCGTCGGCATGATGAGCGCGGCGCCGAGGCCGAGGACGGCGCGGGCGGCGATGAAGGCGCCGGAGGAGGGCGCGTACGCCGCCGCCAGCGAGGCCGCCCCGAAGATCACCAGGGCGGCCAGCAGGACCTTCTTGCGCCCGAACCGGTCCCCCAGCATCCCGGCGGGGATCATCCCCGCCGCGAACACCAGCGTGTACGCGGTGACGAACCACTGCAGCTCGACGTTGGTGGCGTCCAGGTCGCCCGCCATCACCGGCAGGGCCAGGCTCAGGATCGTCACGTCGAAGCCGACCGCCAGCGAGGCGAGCACGAGGGCGGCGACCGCCCACCATCTGCGCGCACCCTGATCAGACATGGGAGTCCACTCCTTAGTGAGAGTTAAATACGAATTCGGAGTGTACTCCTATTTTTTTCGGACGCCAGGGGGCCGGGACGATGGGAAGGTGGGAAACGCCGTGCGGGCACCGCCGCACGCTTGATGGAACGCCAGGGACTCTCGCGAGCCCGGCCCCTCCGAACCCGCCCCGAACTCACCGCCGGATCGTTCCGGCGGGCTCTGGAAGGGTCGTGCGCAGTCGGCTCCGCTACGCGAGGAGGCAGGTCTCCGGCGGTGTCGCCGGGGTCTCGCGGCCGGGCCGCGCCATCCGCTCCCGGTACGCGGCGAGGGCCTCGCGCGCGTCCCGCAGGCCGTCGATCCGGGCGTCGATGCACGCCAGCTCGGCGTCCAGCAGCGCGAACGCCTCGGGGGACGCCTCGACGGCGGCGTCCGGCCCGTGCACGCACGGCAGCATGACGCGGATCGTCGCCGTGGTCAGCCCCGCCTCCAGCAGCGCGCGGATCTGCCGCACCCGCAGCAGCGCGTCCTCGCCGTAGTCGCGGTAGCCGTTGGCGGCGCGCTCCGACCGGAGCAGCCCCTGCTCCTCGTAGTAGCGCAGCAGCCGCCTGCTCACCCCGGTCCGCGCCGCCAGCTCGCCGATACGCACGAGATCCGCCTCACACCGACTTGACCCTCACACTCAATGGCAGGCTCCAACGCTATCCCCATGACCGACTCCTCCTGCGGCCCGCTGCCCTACACCCGCACCGGGCACGGCCCCGCGCTGCTCCTCGCCCACGGCGCGGGCAGCGACATCGACGACAGCTTCGGCCCCCTCCTCGACGGGCTCGCCCGCGACCGCACCGTCATCGCCCCGCACTATCCCGGCTCCGGCCCGGTCCCCCGGTCCGCCGCCCCGCTCGATCCCGACGCGCTCGCCGACCGGCTGGCGGTCACGGCGGCCGACGCGGGATTCGACGCCTTCGCCGTCCTGGGCTTCTCCACGGGCGCGCCCCTCGCGGTGCGCACGGCGGTCCGTCACCCCGGCCGCGTCACCGCCCTCGTGCTCTCCGCCGGGTTCGCCCGCGCCAACGCGCGGTTGCGCGCGGCCCTGGAGACGTGGCGCGCGCTCGGCGCCCTGCGCGAGCGCCGCACCCTGGCCCGCTACCTCGCCTTGCAGGTCTTCAGTGCCCGGTGGCTGGACGAGCGGACGCCCCGCGAGGTCGAGGAGCTGCTCGACGGCATCGCCGCCGGCCTGCCGCCGGGCGCCGACGACCAGCTCGACCTCGCCATGCGCATCGACGTGCGCGCGGACCTGCCCGCCGTCACCGCGCCGACCCTCGTGGTGTCCGCGACCGGCGACCACCTGACCTCGCCATGGCACGGCCGCGAGCTGGCCGAGGGCATCCCCAGAGCGCGGCTGGCCGAGCTCGACTGCGGGCACGCGATCGCCGCCGAGCGCCCGGCGGACTGGCTGGCGGTGATCCGCGACTTCCTCTGAGAACGCGGAACGGGCCGCCTTCCCGCGAGGGGAGGCGGCCCGTCCGTCAACGGCTCCGCTTACTTGCGCAGCAGGTTGCGCAGCACGTACTGCATGATGCCGCCGTTGCGGTAGTAGTCGGCCTCTCCGGGGGTGTCGATGCGGACGACGGCCTGGAACTCCTTGCCGTCGGCCTTCACGGTGACCTCGGAGGGCACGCCGCCCTCGTTGAGCTTCTCCACGCCGGTGACGTCGAAGGTCTCGGTGCCGGTGAGGCCCAGGGACTCGGCCGACTCGCCGTCCTTGAACTGCAGGGGCAGCACGCCCATGCCGATCAGGTTGGAGCGGTGGATGCGCTCGTAGGACTCGGCGATGACGGCGCGGACGCCGAGCAGCGCGGTGCCCTTGGCGGCCCAGTCGCGCGAGGAGCCCGAGCCGTACTCCTTGCCCGCGATGACGACCAGCGGGGTGCCCTGCGCGGCGTAGTTCTGCGCGGCGTCGTAGATGAACGACTGCGGCGCGTCGTCCTGGGTGAAGTCGCGGGTGTAGCCGCCCTCGACGCCGTCCAGCAGCTGGTTGCGCAGCCGGATGTTGGCGAAGGTGCCGCGGATCATGACCTCGTGGTTGCCGCGGCGCGAGCCGTAGCTGTTGAAGTCCTTGACCGCGACGCCGTGCTCCTCCAGGTACTGGGCCGCGGGGGTGCCGCGCTTGATGGACCCGGCCGGGGAGATGTGGTCGGTGGTGACCGAGTCGCCCAGCTTGGCCAGCACGCGGGCGCCGTGGATGTCGGTGACCGGGGCCGGCTCCATCTCCATGCCGTCGAAGTAGGGGGCCTTGCGCACGTAGGTGGAGGCCGGGTCCCACTCGAAGGTGCCGCCGGTCGGGATGTCCAGGCCGCGCCAGCGCTCGTCGCCCTCGAAGACGTCGGCGTAGTTGCGGATGTACATCTCCTGGCCGATGGAGGAGTTGACGATCTCGGAGACCTCCTCCGGCGACGGCCAGATGTCCTTCAGGTACACCGGCCGCCCGTCGGCGCCCTCGCCGATGGCGTCGTTGAGGATGTCGATGTCCATCGTGCCCGCGAGCGCGTAGGCGATGACCAGCGGCGGCGAGGCCAGGTAGTTCATCTTCACGTCGGGGCTGATGCGGCCCTCGAAGTTGCGGTTGCCCGACAGCACGGCGGTGACGGCCAGGTCGTTGTCGTTGATGGCCTTGGAGATCTCCGGCTGCAGCGGGCCGGTGTTGCCGATGCAGGTGGTGCAGCCGTAGCCGACCAGGTTGTACCCGATCTTGTCCAGGTACGGGGTGAGGCCGGCGCGCTCCAGGTAGTCGGTGACGGCCTGGGAGCCGGGGGCCAGCGAGGTCTTGACCCAGGGCTTGCGGGTCAGGCCCTTGTCCACGGCCTTCTTGGCCAGCAGGCCGGCGCCGATCATGACGTAGGGGTTGGAGGTGTTGGTGCAGGAGGTGATGGCGGCGACCGCGACGATGCCGTGGTCGATCTCGAAGGACGAGCCGTCGGCCATGTTCACCGTGGTCGGGCGGTGCGGGCGGCCGCTCTCGCCGGCGCCGGTCTCGCGCGGCTTGTCGCCGTTGCCGTCGTGGCTGATGGCCGGGGAGTCCGAGGCCGGGAAGGACTCGTCGGACGCCTCGTCGGCCGGGCCCTGGATGCTGGAGACGTAGTTCTGGACGTCCTGGCGCCAGGTCGGCTTGGCCTCCGACAGGGAGATGCGGTCCTGCGGGCGCTTCGGCCCGGCCAGCGACGGCACGACGGTGGACAGGTCCAGTTCCAGGTACTCGGAGAACTCCGGCTCGACGGCCGGGTCCAGCCACATGCCCTGCTCCTTGGCGTACGCCTCGACCAGCGCGATCTGCTCCTCGGTGCGGCCGGTGAGGCGCAGGTAGGACAGGGTCTCCTGGTCGATCGGGAAGATGGCGCAGGTGGAGCCGAACTCGGGGCTCATGTTGCCGATGGTGGCGCGGTTGGCCAGCGGCAGCGCGGCCACGCCCTCGCCGTAGAACTCGACGAACTTGCCGACCACGCCGTGCTTGCGCAGCATCTCGGTGATGGTCAGCACCAGGTCGGTGGCGGTGGTGCCGGGGTGCAGCTCGCCGGTCAGCTTGAAGCCGACCACGCGCGGGATCAGCATGGAGATCGGCTGGCCGAGCATCGCGGCCTCAGCCTCGATGCCGCCGACGCCCCAGCCGAGGACGCCGATGCCGTTCTCCATGGTGGTGTGGGAGTCGGTGCCCACGCAGGAGTCGGGGTAGGCGACGCCGTCGCGGTCGAACACCACGCGGGCCAGGTGCTCGATGTTCACCTGGTGCACGATGCCGGTGCCGGGCGGCACCACCTTGAACTGGTCGAACGCGGTCTGGCCCCAGCGCAGGAACTGGTAGCGCTCCTTGTTGCGCTCGTACTCCACCTCGACGTTGCGCTGGAACGCCTCGGGGGTGCCGAAGTAGTCGACGATGACCGAGTGGTCGATGACCATCTCGGCGGGCGCCAGCGGGTTGATCTTGGTGGGGTCGCCGCCCAGGTCGCGCACGGCCTCGCGCATGGTCGCCAGGTCCACCACGCACGGCACGCCGGTGAAGTCCTGCATGATCACGCGGGCCGGGGTGAACTGGATCTCGTGGCTCGGCTGGGCCTTGGCGTCCCAGCCGGCGAGGGTGCGGATGTGGTCGGCGGTGACGTTGGCGCCGTCCTCGGTGCGCAGGAGGTTCTCCAGCAGCACCTTGAGGCTGTACGGGAGACGGGCCGAGCCCTCGACGGCGTCCAGCCGGTAGATCTCGTACGCCTTGTCGCCAACCCGCAGCTCGCTACGGCTGCCGAAGCTGTTCGTGGACACGGACTCCTCCTCCGTCACCACCGCGCGTCCGGTCCGGGACATGACGGCGCGGCGTCTTCAACTGTCTGTAGATATGCACGACCCGCGTCGGCGGCTCCGCGGAGCCGGTGCGCCGGGTTCTCATTCACCCTGAATCCTGCCCTAGTCAAGAACCTGCTCGGGACTCAGGTACCCCTAACTTCCGCAGCTTTTCTCTCGACGTCAAGCTATCTCCGATTTATCTCGACATCAAGTTACCCGTAGGTAGGGCCGGTAAGACTCCGGTAAGGCCCGCGGGCCCCGCCGGGACGCCCGCCGCGGCTAGTTTTGATCTTCAGAGGCCGGGCCCGCCTCCCCTCGCAGACCTCCCCTCCCGAAGGAAGCCCCACCATGCGCGTGACCAGCACGGCCCTGGCCCTCCTGGGCGCGGCCGCCGCCCTGCCGCTCCTGACGACCCCCGCCCAGGCCGCCGCCGTCTGCGGCGCGACCACGACCAAGTGGGCCGCCCCGGTGGTCGTGGCGAACTCCTTCCACGCCACCGCGATCAACGACGGCGGCCAGATCGTCGGCTACCAGGGCGCGCCCGGCTACGGCCAGCAGGCGGTCCTGTGGCAGGCCGGGAGCCTGACCAAGCTGCCCGCGCTGTTCGGCGGCAAGGACGGCAAGGCCACCGACATCGACGACCAGGGCCGCGCCACCGGCACCAGCAAGAACATCCTCGGCCGCACCCACGCGGTGACCTGGCAGAACGGCAAGGTCAAGGAGCTGGGCCCGCTCACCTCGCCCGAGTCCCGCGCCGCCGCGATCAGCAACGGCCAGGTGGCCGGGGCCGTCGACGCCAACGACGGGTCGGAGGACTCCTACGCGCGCCAGCGGGCCGTCCGCTGGTCGCTGAACGGGACGCGCGTCGACCAGTACGCGGCGCAGCAGGGCAGCGTGGCGGTGGACATCAACGCGGCGGGCCGGATCGTCGGCACGCAGAACGTGTCGAAGGCGATCGTGGAGTCGCCGTTCGACCGCGAGCACCAGGCGTTCATCACCAGCGGGGACACGACCCGCACCATCGGCACGCTGGGCGGCAGCTGGAGCGAGGCCGTGGCCGTGAGCGACGACGACGGCGTGATCGGCTTCTCGGCGCTCGGCCCGCAGGGGGCGAACGGGGCCCCGTTCTTCTGGAGCGTGGAGACCGGGATGAAGCGCCTGGCCGAGCTCGGCGGCGAGGGCAGGCCGGTGGCGGTCAACAGCCAGGGGACGATCGCGGGCCAGCACGCCTGCCCGAACGAGTACGGGACCAACGGCCTGGCGCAGGCGTCGGTCTGGGAGAACCCGGACGCCGAGCCCCAGCACCTGCCCAGGCCCGAGGGCGACCTGACGGCGAAGGCGATCGCCATGAACGACAACGGCGACATCGTCGGCGAGATCGAATACCCGGTCGACTCCCGTTACGAGGTCGTGGTCTGGAAGAAGAAGGGCTGACCCCGCTCCGGGTGCCGCGTCAGGGGGGCGGCACCCGGAACCCGTCCCGCCCCTCCCGCGATGAGTTCCGGGCGGGGCGCGGGTCTGTTCTGGTGACCGCCCTACAGACGGTTCCCGGCCCGGAACACCGCGGAGGACTCCATGACGACCCCATCGGCCACACCGGACGGCTCGGCCGCCGCGTTGCCCGGCCGTCCGCCCATCGTCGACCTGGCCGCCTGGCAGGCGGCCCGTGACGAGCTCCTGGTCCGCGAGAAGGCCCACACCCGCGAGGGCGACGCCATCGCCGCGGCCCGCCGCCGGCTGCCGATGGTGGAGTTCGACGGGACGGTCGAGGTCGTCGGGCCCGACGGCCCCGTCCCCTTCCTCGACCTGTTCCAGGGCCGCGACGAGCTCGTCGTCTACAAGCACATGTGGTACGACGGCGCCCCGCACCAGGGGCAGTGCGAGGGCTGCACCACCACGCCCTGGCACCTGAAGGACGCCGTCTACCTCAACGCCCGCGGCGTCTCGTTCGCCGTCCTGACCACGGGCCGGTGGGACGAGGTCGCCTCCTTCGTCGAGTTCATGGGCTACACCCAGCCCTGGTACTCGGTGCGCGGCGCGGACGCGCCGGTCGGCGGCGACATGGGCTCCATCACCTGCTTCCTGCGCGACGGCGACCGCGCCTTCCTCACCTACTCCACGACGGGCCGCGGCAACGAGCCGGTCAACGGGTCCTTCGGCCTGCTCGACATGACCCCCTACGGCCGCGGCGAGGCGTGGGAGGACAACCCCGAAGGCTGGCCCGAGGGACGCGACGCGTGCTGGTACTGGCGCGCGGACGCGGACGGGAACCCCACCTGGGGCCCCACCAGCCGCCCGGTCCCGCAGTGGACCCGCCCCGGCGCGTCCCCCGTGGAATCCCTCGGCCGGCAGGGCCCCCACCACTGACACGCCCCGTTCAGTCAGATCGCGCGGCGAGGTCCCCGACGAAGGCCAGGAGGGGCGCGGCGGCCTGGGGCGGGTCCTCCAGCATGGGCGAGTGGCCGAGGCCGGGCAGCATCTCGATCTCCGCACCCGGAACGGCGCGGTAGTCCATGGCGGACGAGGGGAGCCACCGGCGGTCCTCCGCCCCGAAGATCACCAGCAGCGGCTTGCCGAGCGGGGCCAGCCGCTCCGGGAGCGTCCGCTCCCGCAGGTAGCGGATGGTGCCCTGCATCGTCGCGGTGAGCGAGTGGAAGGTCATGGCGCGCACCTCGTCCAGCAGCTCCTGCGGGATCTCGTAGTCCGCGCGGCTGAAGCCGGAGCTCGCGAACCGGCGGATCTGCTCGTCGGTCAGGTGCGGCCACTGCGCGGGCTCGATGGCCATCTGCTCTGCCGTGTAGGCGTCCATGCCGGGGCCGGTGTTGACGAGTACCAGCGCCGCCACCAGGTCGGCCCGCCGCTCGGCCAGGGCGGTGGCGGTCGCGCCGCCGCTGGAGTGGCCGACCACGACGGCCCGCTCGACGCCGAGCCGGTCCAGCGCCTCGGCGACCCGGCGCGCCTGCTCCGGGACCGCGTAGTCGCGGTCGACCGGCTTGTCCGATCGCCCGTGTCCGAGCAGGTCGATCCGGATGACGCGGTGCGTCCCGGTCAGCAGGGGGACCAGCGGGTCCCACGAGCGGGTCGAGGAGGCGGACCCGTGGATGAGCAGGAGCACCGGGGCGTCGCCGGGGCCGTCCTGGCAGACGTGGACGTCGCCGTCGGCCAGGTTCAGGATCGAGCTGTCGGTCACGTGCCGTCCGTCGTCAGGAATGGTCATGCGGCCACTGTCGCCGCCCGTACCCGCCGCTGGCTTGTACGAATGTTCCCCTGCTAGATTCACCGTCGCCGTGCATCGCCGCGAACCGAGGAGGTGAGACCGATCAACGTCGTGACAGGTCGGGCATCCCTCCCCCGCATGGTCTAGGGAGCGCCCGCAGCAGGCATCCCGAAAGGCCGCAACGCTTTTGCGCTCCATCTCCCGGACGTCGCTCGACGGCGTCACCGAGCAGATCTTCACCCTCCCCTCCGCCTCCGGCGAGGTCCCCGGCGTGCTGTGGACCCCGGACGACGCCACCGGACCCCGGCCCCTGATCCTGGTGGGCCACGGCGGCGGCCAGCACAAGAAGGCCCCGGGCGTCCTCGCGGCCGCGCGCCGCTTCGTCACCGCAGGCGGTTTCGCGGTCGCCGCGATCGACGCGCCCAGCCACGGCGAGCGGCCGCGAGACGAGGAGTTCGTCCGAATCGCGAGCCGCCTCCGGTCCGGCATGGCGGACGGCGAGGACCCGTCCCCGCTGGTCTCCGCCATGCACGACCACCTGGCGGGCCTGGCCGTCGCGGAGTGGCAGGCGGTCATCACCGCCGCCCAGGCACTCGACCATGTGGGCGTCGGCCCGGTCGGCTACTGGGGCCTGTCGCTGGGCTGCGGGATCGGCGTGCCGCTGCTCGCCGCCGAACCCCGCGTCCGTGCCGCCGTGCTGGGCCTGCTCGGCGCGCACGGTCTGGCGGAGGCCGCCGCCCGCGTCACCGTCCCGGTGCGGTTCCTGCTCCAGTGGGACGACGCCCTGGTGCCGCGCGCCCAGGGCATCGCGCTGTTCGACGCGCTGGCGTCACCGGAGAAGACGCTGCACGCCAACCCCGGCGGGCACGGGCAGGCCCCCGCCTTCGAGACGGACGACGCGGTGCGGTTCTTCGCCCGGCACCTGCGGTAACCCGTGACGCGTCGGCCGGGCTCGCCGCCCGGCCGACGCATAACATGGAACGGTGCGAACGTTCGTGCACGGGACGGCTGTGTGGAACGTCGCATGCCCGCAGCGCCCCAGCCGGGTGCCCGGCGTCGCCATGGCCGGGTTCCGCATCCCCGACCTGGACCTGCTCCGCATGGTGCCGCACCCGGCGGTGATGCTCCTGGTCGAGTTCGGCCCCCGCCCGCCCGTCATGGACTACGCCGCCGGGCGGCGGCAGCGGGGAAGCGTCGTCGCCGGGCCTGGAATCGGCACCGGGGGCGCGGTGTGGGCGCGGGGCCAGGACGTCGAGTGCGTGCAGGTCCGCCTGTCTCCGGCGATCGCACGCGCGGTCCTGGGCGTCTCCCCCGCCGAACTGGACGGCGCCGTGGTGGCCCTGGACGACCTGTGGGGCCGCGAGGTGGCGCAGATCCGCGAGCGCCTGAACGACGCCTCCTGCTGGCAGGACCGCTTCGCGCTGACGGACGCGCTGCTCGCCCGCCGGTACGAGGCCGGAACGACTGCGGACCCCGAGGTGTCCTGGGCGTGGGAGCGGATCGTCGCCACGCGCGGCCTGGTCCGGGTGGACGGGCTGGCGGCCGAGATCGGGTGGAGCCGCAAGCGCCTGTGGTCCCGGTTCCGTTCGCAGCTCGGCCTGCCGCCCAAGCGCGCGGCGAGGCTGGTCCGGTTCGACCATGCCGCCCACCGCCTGGTCGCGGGCGAGGAGGCGGCCCGCGTCGCGGCCGAGTCCGGCTATACCGACCAGTCCCACCTGCATCGGGACGTCGCGGCCTTCACCGGGACCACCCCCGCGGCCGTGGCCGGCGAACCGTTCCTCGCGGTCGACGACATCGCCTGGCCCGCCGGCCCGGCCGCGTAGGGTGATCGAGTTCGTCCCGTCCCCCGCAGAGGAGCCCGCGGCCCGATGGCCTCCGTCCGCCACGAGACAGTGATCGACGCGTCCCCCGAGCACACCTGGGACGTCCTGCGCGACGTCGGCGCCGTGCACGAGCGCCTGCTGCCCGGCCGCGTCACCGGCACCCGCCTCGACGGCGACCGGCGCTTCCTGACCTTCCCCGACGGGCACGTCGTCCGCGAGCTGATCGTCGCGATCGACGACGACGCCCGCCGCCTCGCCTACTCCGTCGTCGAGGGCGCGCGGCCGCCGGTCGAGCACCACCACGCCTCGTTCGAGGTCCGCCCCGAGGGCGCGGGCGCCAGCCGGCTGATCTGGATCACCGACGTGCTGCCCCACGCGTTCGCCGCCGAGATCCGCGTCCGCGTCGAGCGCGGCGCGGTGGAGATGAAGCAGGCGATCGAGGCCGCGGCACGCGCCTGACCTAGCCCGCCGCACCAGGATCGGGCGCGCGCCCGCGCAGGCGGCTCACCCACACCAGCAGCGCGGCGATGAGCAGCGCGCCCGCGACGACGACGGCCAGGTTGCGCAGCGCGGCCGGGTACCCGAGGGCGACGACGTCCAGGAAGGGATAGGGGTACCAGCCGGTGGCGGCCCCGTGCGCCAGCGTGTAGTCGATCCAGGCGGTCGGCCACAGCAGGCTCCACGCGAGATCCCCCTTCGTGAACGGCGAGCGCTCCTCGACCAGCAGCCAGCCCAGCAGCGTCGCCGGGGGCGACACGTAGTGAAAGGCGACGGTGCAGGCCAGCGCCGGCCCGGTCAGGTGGAGGTTCGGAGCCAGGACGGTGGCGAAGACCAGGCCGGTGACGGTGATGCCGAGCAGCGCGTCCAGCCGCACCGCCCGCCACAGCCCGCCGGTGCGCCGGGGGCGCACGGCCAGCAGGAGGCTGGTGGCCAGCACCAGCAGATTGCTCTGGATCGTGAAGTAGCTGAACAGGCGGACGAGCCGGGTGCCGAGCAGCGCGCCGTCACCGGCCCGGCCGCTGTTGGCGTCGGCGCCCCCCTGGACCAACAGCGCCACCTGGGCCGTCAGGGCCAGCGCCACGACGGCGGCGAGGGCCGCGAACCAGCAGCGCGCCGCGCGCCTCCGGCCTGCGGAGACAGGGGCCGGGACGAATTCGGTACCCGTGAGGGACGGCAGATGGTGACCCACAACTCGCAGAAGCTACGCCCGCCCGTCGGCGCGCCCTCCACCATCCTGGCTGAACTGCGACAACGTGCCCGGCGCTTGACGCGGCCGTTGCCGGAGAGGGGCGGCGGCCGCGCCCCGCCGTCACGCGGTGGGTGTCGGCGCCCAGAGCCCGGCGGCGGTGCCGGCGCGCACGTGCTCCTCGTAGACGGCGACCTTGCCGCGGACGATCTCCAGGCACTCGGCCAGGTCATCGATCTTGGCGCGGACGTTCCGCTCGTGCTCGCGCAGCAGGGCGAGGCGCTCGTCCTCGTTGCCCGGCCCGGACCTGACGAGCCGGGCGAACTCCTTCACGGTGGCGATCGGCATCCCCGACGCGCGCAGCCGGTTGCACAGCAGCAGCCACTCCACGTCCGCGCGCTGGTAGACCCTCCGCCCGCCGTCGGAACGGGGGATCGCGCGCAGGAACAGGTCCTCCTTCTCGAAGAACCGCAACGCGTGCACGCTCAGCCCGGTCGCCTCCGCGACCTCGCCGATGGACAGGCCGTCCTCTCGCCCCGCCATAGCGCCGCCCCCCACAACTTGACCTAGAGCGAACTCTAGAACCTAACGTCACCGCCATGGCAACGATCCAGCACAAGATAGGCAGCGGATTCGGCCCTACGAGCACCGCCGACCAGGTGCTCGCCGGGCTCGACCTGACGGGCCGGACGGCCCTGGTGACCGGCGGCTACTCGGGACTGGGCCTGGAGACCACACGCGCGTTGGCCCGCGCGGGGGCGCAGGTCATCGTCCCCGCGCGGCGGCCCGCGACCGCCGAAACCGCCCTACATGACAGGCCCGCCGCCGAAGTGCACGAACTCGACCTCACGGACCAGGCCGGCGTCGAGACGTTCTGCGCCCGCTTCCTGGAGACCGGCCGCACCATCGACGTCATCATCACCAACGCGGGCGTCATGGCCTGCCCCGAGACGCGCGTCGGCCCGGGGTGGGAGGCGCACTTCGCGATCCACCTGGGGCACTTCGCGCTGGTCAACCGGCTGCGTCCGGCGCTGGCCGCCGACGGGGCGCGCGTGGTGTCGGTGTCGTCGTCCGGCCACTTCCTCTCCGGCATCCGCTGGGACGACGTGCACTTCCGCAGCGGCTACGACGGCTGGCTGGCCTACGCGCAGGCCAAGACCGCCGCCGCCCTCTTCGCCGTGCGCCTGGACGAGCTGGGGGCCGCCGCGAACCTGCACGCCTTCGCGGTGCACCCGGGCAGCATCCTCACTCCCCTGCAACGGCACGTCCCCCGCGAGGAGCAGGTCGCCCAAGGGTGGATCACCCCGGACGGCCGCCCGGCGGACGGTTTCAAGACCCCGGCCCAGGGCGCGGCCACCTCCGTGTGGGCGGCCACCTCGCCGCTGCTCGACGGCCACGGCGGGGCCTACTGCCAGGACTGCGACATCGCCGAGCCCGCCACCGGCGACGACATGCTCGTCGGCGGGGTCAAGCCGTGGGCGGTCGATCCGGACGAGGCGTCCCGGCTGTGGTCGTTGTGCGCCGACCTCACGGGCCTGGACGCTTGACCTCGACCTTACTTGATCTTCAAGGATGGTGATCACCAGAGCTTCCTTGGAGTCATCATGCGAGCAGTCCGGTTGCACACCTACGGTCCCCCCGAGCACCTCAGGCTCGAAGAGGTGCCCGACCCGAGCCCCGCCGAGGGCGAGGTGCGGATCGACGTCCGCGCGAGCGGCCTGCAGTTCGTCGACACGCGGCTGCGCCGCGGCGTCGGGGTGGGCCCGCACGAGCCGCCCGCGCTCCCGACGGTCATGGGCGACGAGATCGCCGGGCCCGTCGACGCGGTGGGCCCCGGCGTCGATCCCGCCTGGATCGGCCGCCGGGTCGTCGCGGCGCTGCAGAACGGCGGCGGCTACGCCGAGCGGGCGGTCGCGCCGCTCGACGCGGTGCACCCCCTCCCCGACCGGCTCGACGAGGCGACCGCGGTCGCCATGATCACGACGGGGGCCACCGCCGTGGGCCTACTCGGGCTGGCGGACCCGAAGCCCGGTGACGTCGTGCTGGTCACGTCGGCGGCGGGCGGGATCGGCGGCCTGCTCGTCCAGGGCGCCAAGGCCGCGGGCGCGACCGTGGTCGGGGTGGCGGGCGGCCCGGAGAAGACCGAGCGCGTGACCGCGCTGGGCGCCGACGTCGCGGTGGACTACCGCCGCGACGGCTGGCCCGAGCGCGTCGCCGAGATGCTGGAGGGCCGCGCGGCGACCCTGGCGTTCGACGGCGTGGGCGGGCAGGTGGGCCGCCGGGCGCTGGAGCTGCTGGGTCCGGGCGGCCGCCTGCTGCTGCACGGCTGGTCCTCCGGGGAGCCGACGGCCTTCACGGTCCACGACGTCATCGAACGCGACCTGATCGTCGAATGGACGCTCGGCCCCCGGCTGATGCCCGACGGCTGGCGCGCCCTGGAGACCGAGGCGCTGGAGCAGGCGGCCCGGGGAGACCTGGCCCCGCTGATCACGCCCTTCCCCTTCACGTCGGCCGCCGCCGCCCACGCCTGCCTGGAGGAGCGCCGGGCGGAGGGGAAGGTCGTCCTGGTCCGTTCCTAGGGGACGTCGCGCTCGCCCTCTTCGGTCCTGAAGGTGCGGAAACCCCGGCGGTGGTAGTTGGGCAGCGCGTTCGGGTGGTCCAACGACGAGGTGTGCAGCCAGACCCTCGTCACCGCCGGGACCAGCTCCCACGCCCGCCGGATCGCGATCGTCAGCGCGTATCCCCCCAGCCCCTTGCCGACGAACTCCGGCAGCAGCCCGAAGGTCCCGATCTCGACCTCGCCACCCGGCCGGGCCTCGTAGGAGGCCATGCCCGCAGGCTCCCCCTCGAAGGACAGCAGCCAGAACACCCGCTCCGGGGACCGCTCGAACCACGCGGCCCACTCTTCCTCGGTGCGGCTGGCGCTCTTCCAGCCGTAGGGGGCGCCGATCCTGGCCATGACATCGGTCACCAGCGGCGAGTCCCGGTCCAGGGGCTCCAGGACGAGACCGGGCACGGGCGCTGCCGGAACGCACTGGTCAGGGGAGGTCATTTCGACATAGGTCACGATCTCCTTCATCCCGCGAAGGCTACTCGGCCCGCCCAGCCCACAATGGGAGAACACGACACGGACGGGACCGCTGCCATGGAGCACGGCGAAGCGGACGAGCGGCTCGTGCGGGCCCTCCTGCACGAGCAACGACCGCACCTCGCCGAGCTCCCGCTCCGTCACGTCGCAGCCGGGTTGGACAACGGGATTTGGCGACTGGGGGACGATCTGAGCGTCCGCCTGCCGCGCACGCCGCATGCCGTGTCCCTCCTACGCAACGAGCAGCGGTGGTTGCCCGTCTTGACGCCGCACCTGCCGCTCCCAGTCCCGACCTCCGTGCACGATGGCACGCCGTCAGCGCGCTTCCCCAGGCCGTGGACGATCACGACTTGGATCACCGGCGAGCCGGCCGACCGTTCCCCGATCAGCCGCGGCCATCGGGCGGCGGACGAGTTGGCAGACTTCCTCAGAGCACTTCACCGGAACGCACCCGCGAACCCGCCGACCAGCCCGAAGCGCGGCGTTGCCCTCAGCGGCCTGACCGAGCGGTTCGACGAGCGGCTCCGGGCCGTCGCGACCAGTGGCGTCCCGGCCGAGGTGGAGGACATCTGGGCCGACGCCGTCGCCGCGCCGACCTGGGAGGGGCCGCCGATATGGCTGCACGCCGACCTGCATCCGGCAAACGTGGTCGTCTCGGGCGGCGCGCTTGCAGGCGTGCTCGATTTCGGTGACTCTGCGCAGGCGACCCGGCAACGGACCTTGCAGCCGCGTGGCTGCTGCTGCCCGCCGAGTCGGTCGCACGATTCTTCGATGCCTATGCGAACGCGGACACGGCGGCGATCCGGCGCGCACGGGGTTGGGCCGTCTTGTTCGGCCTGTCGCTCATCGGCGTCGGCCTCATACCGGAGCGGGACCTACCGAACTGGGAACATGCGGGCCGCACAGCCTTGTCCCGAGTGCTGGCACCAAACTGATGGAAGACATGCAAGAACTCGAATCAGTTAGAGACGAAGCCCGCCGTTGCATTTGGGGGTCGTAGGGGGCTCGCCCCCTGCCTTTAGAAAACACAGCAGCGCGCAGCGCTTCGTTTGCGGGGTGTGGGGCGGAGCCCTGCCGGGGTTGTAGGGGCTGGCCCCTGCCCGGGTGTCGCCCGCCCGGAGCGAGCGCTAGCGAGTGAGGACGGGTGGCCCCCGGCCATGTGGGGTTTGGGGGCCGGCCCCCAAGGCAAACACAGCCGCTTTCGCCGAGGGAGAGGCACCGACTCAACCCGCGCGGGTTTGCCCACGTGCTCCACCCAGCCCAACCACGCGCGGGTTTGCCCACGTGCTCCACCCAGCCCAACCACGCGCGGGTTTGCCCACATACCCACCCACCCCAGCCCGCACGGGGTTAGCTGCACGCGCGCACCCGCCTCAACCACGCGTAAGTGTGTCCGCGCACCCCGCAATCCCGGCTCCGCACGGGGGTTGCGGTGAGAACCCGCGTCAAGCCAAGTCCCTACAGCCCTGCCTTGCGCGGGCGGAGGTGAAGACTGCGCCTGCCTTTGGGGCGCGCTGCGCGCCCCCCCCCCCCCCGCGCCCCAAAGGCAGGCGGTGATGTGGCCACAGGCAAGTGGTGAAGCCTCGCAGGCAGGCGGTGATGCAGCACCGGCAGACGGGGAAGCGGCGCAGGCGGGCGGGGAAGCGGCGCAGGCAGGCGGTGATGCAGCACCGGCAGACGGGAAAGTGGCGCAGGCGGGCGAGGAAGCGGCGCAAGCAGGCGGTGAAGCGACGCAAGCAGTCGATGATGCAGCACCGGCAAGCGATAAAGCAGCACACAACCCGCCGTCACCCGGCGACCTTGCCGATGAACTCGGCCAGGTTCGCCTCCGTCCTCTTGATGAGTTCCTCCAGCGTCAGCGACTCGTGCATCCGCCCCTCAGGGCCCGCGTGCTTCTTCCCCCGCAGGTACAGCGAGCAGGCCAGGTCCGCGCAGAAGTACGCGCCCACCGTGTTGCCCTCCTGGCCGTTACGGCCCGCCCGGCGGGCGGTCATCAGGGAGACGCCGCCGCCGGTGTGCGTGGTCAGGCACAACGAGCACATGCTCCGCCGGAAGTGCCCCGCGTTGGGCGAGGCCAGGCGCAGCGCCACCCCCGTGAAGCCGGTCCCGCCCGCTCCGTTTCCGACCCCGCTCCCGGTCAGCAGCTCGGATTCCACCACCATGTACGCGCGTTCCGGTGCCGCCGGATCTCGCCAGCCCAGGAAGTCCAAGTCCTCCCACGGGCGCTCGGCCAGGTCCTTGGGTACGGCCATACGCTGGGCCTCGCCCTTGGTGGAGTTGATGAAGGACTTGCGGATGTCACGCTCAGTCATCGGTCTCATGCTGACAAGGTATGCTTCCTAGAGGCTCTAGGCAAATGGTTATCCGTTCTAGGCAAGGAGGCCCATGGCCCGCGCGGGACTGACCCCCGACCGTCTGACCAGGGCGGCGGCCGAGCTGGCCGACGAGGTCGGCTTCGACAACGTCACCGTCTCGGCGCTCGCGCGCCGTTTCGGCGTCAAGGACGCCAGCCTGTACTCGCACGTCCGGAACGCCCACGACCTCCGGACGCGCGTCGCGGTGCTCGCCCTCGCCGAACTGGCCGACAGGGTCGCCGCCGCCATCGCCGGGCGGGCGGGCAAGGACGCCCTGATCGCGTTCGCCAACGCCTACCGCGACTACGCCAAGGAGCATCCGGGCAGGTACACCGCCTCGCGCCTCAAGCTCGACCATGAGACCGCCGTCGCCAGCGCCGCGGGGCGGCACGCGGAGATGACGCGCGCCATCCTGCGCGGCTACCGCATCCCCGAGTCCGAGCAGACCGACGCCGTCCGGATGCTGGGCAGCCTCTTCCACGGGTTCGTGAGCCTGGAGGCGGCCGACGCGTTCGCCCACTCGCGCGGGATGCGCGACGTGGACGACTCGTGGGCGCGGACCCTGGACGCCCTCGACGCCGCCCTGCGCAACTGGCCGTCGGCCTGACGGAGACCCGTCGCCCTACCGATCCGGGGCGACGGCGATCCGCTCCTGCTTCAGCGGTTGCACGAGGCGGTCTCGGCCGACGACGCCCCGGCTGACGTCTCGCTCGACGTCCCGACCTTCCCGTCGGCATCGCTCAAGGGGCGAGCACGACGCCCCGACGCCCTCCGCTGCCCGAGCAGAGCGGCCGCCAGGGCCTTGGAGTACCGCGCCATGAAGTTCATGCTTCCCCTTGCGACCAACGATCAGCGATCAGCTCTCACCTGTTATCGCCCTTTGGGCGCGTTCCTGTTCACGGTCTTCACCGGCGAACACGTGGTCATCCACGGTGGCCGACACCCGGGGATCCAAAACAACACCAGCATAATCGGTTAGCCGGTCACCGCTGGGGAACGGCTCCAACGACACCGACCGCAGCTCCGAGACGCGAGAGGGACGAACCGATGCACATGCGAGTCTGGAAGGGCTGGACCCTCACGGAGGACGCCACCGACTACGAGGAGTACATGCGCGGGACCGGCCTGACGCAGTACCGCGCCACCGACGGCAACCGCGGCGCCTACATGACCCGCCGCGACGTCGGCGCGAACACCGAGTTCTGCATGGTGACGTTCTGGGACTCCCTGGACCACATCCGCGCGTTCGCCGGGGACGACATCGAACGCGCGGTGTTCTACCCCGAGGACGACCGATTCCTGGTCGATCGCGAATGGACCGTCACGCACTACGCCGTGGTCGACGGCCCGAGCGGCAGCGCGTCACCGTAATCCCCCTCGAACACCCCGGACACCGCCCCCGGACGCTGAGCCCCCGGACACCGAACCTCGCCTCCCACTCACAAGCCAACCGCTAGACGTTCGACCAGCAGCCAAGCCCCGATCCCCGCCATGGCCGCCCCCGCCACGCGCCCGACCGTCCGGGCGGCGGCAGGGCGGCCGTGCAGCGTCACGCGCGTCAGCGTGCCCAGGCACAGATAGAACAGCGCGCACGACACCGTGAACGCCAGCCCCAGCACACCGATCTGCCCGGCGACCGGCCACGTGTCGCGCGGGTCGGTGAACTGCGGCAGCAGCGCGACGAATATCAGCAACCCCTTGGGGTTCAGACCGCTGACTCCGACACCGCGCCGGAACGTTTTCCAGCCGCCCTCAGCCGAGCCATCAAGCGAATCACCAGCCGAAATCCGAGGTTCAGCAGGCCGCAGAAAAGTCACCGCACCGTGCCACATCAAATACAGCCCGCCCACCACGGTCAGCCCCGTCAGCAGCGCCGGCGACCCCGCGACCAGCGCCCCCACCCCACCCGCCACCACGGCCGTGACCAGCACGTATCCCGCGACCAGCCCGCCCACCGCCGGAAGGACCGACCCGCCCTGCAGCCCGGCGGAGATGGTGAAGGCCCAGTCCGCGCCCGGCACCGCGATGAGCAGCAGCGCGACCGTCCAGAAGGCGAGCACGGAACCGACCGCCATGGCAAAACCCTCCGCCGTTGAGCGCCGACGGAAGGAGAATATGACCGAATTGCCAGAAAGTGTTTTTAAATAATGCCCGCAGAACACCCGTCCGTGGAATGATTTCCCTCATGGACGCGATCGACCGGAAGATCCTTGCCGTGCTCCAGCGGGAGGGCCGGTTGACGATCACCGAGCTGGCCGCGCGGGTCGGCCTCAGCGTCTCCCCCTGCCACCGCCGACTGCGGGAGCTGGAGCGCAGCGGCACGATCCGCGGCTACCGGGCCGTCGTCGATCCCGCCGCGCTCGGACTGACGTTCCAGGCGCTGGTCTTCGTCACCATGCGCCAGGAGGACCGCGAGACGCTGCTCGGCTTCGAGCGCGCGGTCGCCGCGGTGCCGGAGGTCGTGCAGGCGCAGCGGCTGTTCGGCGACCCCGACTACCTGCTGCGCGTCGTCACCGCCGACCTGACCGCCTACCAGGAGCTGGAGGACGACGTGCTGTGCGCGCTCCCGGGCGTGCAGCGGCTGAACTCCACCCTCGTCATGAAGCACCTGGTAGACGACCGGCCCCTGCCCTAGCCGGGCAGGGGCCGGTCGGCCGGTCATCGCCCCCGGAATCGACCCGGAATCGACCCAGGAGAGGCGTCAGCCCAGCCCGCCGAAGAACGCCCGCACGTCCTCGGCCAGGATCTCCGGCCGCTCCATCGCCAGGAAGTTGCCGCCGCGCTCGGTCTCGGTCCAGTGCACGACGTTGTGGTCGCGCTCGGCGAAGCGCCGGATCGCCACGTCGGTCGTCGCCGTCGCGATGACGCCGGTGGGCACCGTGCCGCGCGGCTTGGGCGCGTAGGCCGTGGGGTCGTGCGCCATCTCGTAGTAGAGCTGCGCCGACGACCCGGCCGTGCCGGTGAACCAGTACAGGCTCACGTTGGTCAGCAGCTGGTCGCGGTCGACGGCGTCCTCGGGCAGCTCGGCGGCCGCGTCGGTCCACTCCTTGAACTTCTCCACGATCCAGGCGAGCTGCCCGGCCGGGGAGTCGGTCAGGCCGTGCGCGAGGGTGTCGGGGCGGGTGGACTGGATGGCGTTGAAGCCCATCTTGTCGTCGCGGAACTCCTGCAGCCGTCCCAGCCGCTCCTGCTCCACCTCGGTCAGCCCCGCGAAGTCGGCGGGGTCCTCGGAGGGGAAGGTGATCAGGCCGTTGAGGTGCACGCCCATGACGCGCTCGGCGTCCTGGCGGCCCATCTCGGCGGCGATCCACGCGCCGCCGCCGTTGCCCTGCACGCCGTAGCGGTCGTAGCCGAGCCGCGCCATCAGCTCGGTGAACGCGCCGGCGATGCGGCCGGTGCTCCAGCCCGGCGCGGTCAGCGGGCCGGAGAAGGCGACGCCGGGGGTGTCGGTGATGACCAGGTGGAAGTCGGCGGTCAGCGGCGCGACCACCTTGGCGAACGCGGCGAACGAGGCGGGCCAGTCGTGGATCAGCAGCAGCGGCGTGGCCTGCGGGTTGTCCGACGGCACGTGCGCGAAGTGGACGCGCTGCCCGTCGATCTCGGTGGTGAACTGCGGCAGCTCGTTCAGCTCCGCCTCGGCCTGGCGCCAGTCGTAGCCGTCGGCCCAGTAGGCGGCCAGGTCCTTGAGGTAGTCCACGGGGACGCCGCGGGTCCAGCCCTGGCCGGGGATCTGGACGCCCCAGCGGGTCCGGCGCAGCCGGTCGCGGAGGTCGTCCAGCTCGGCGGCGGGGACGTCGATGCGGAACGGGGAGATGGTGCCTTCGGTCATGACTGCTCCACATCTGCAAAGGCGGGGGGTGCCTTCCAATGCTCCCCAGTGTAGCAGAACGGAACGATCTATTCCACAATCGGAGACCGCTCAGCCGCTGCTCGCGTACAGAAGTTCGCGCAGGTCAGGCCGTTCCTCCCGGTCACCGCGCCAGACCAGTCGAAGGCTCAGCTCCGGTGCCGCGAACCCCAGCCGGGCGAGCGTCCCGGACTCCAGCGCACCCGCCACCGCGAACTCGGGGAGCAGCGCGATCCCCAGCCCCTGCTCCGCCCAGGCGCGCATCACCTGCACCCCGCCCGCCTGGACCCGCTCCGCCTCCGGCCCGATGACCCGGTCGGCGGCCATCCGGAACGAGCAGTTCGGCACGTTGACCAGCAGCCGCTCCCCGTCCAGGTCCCCCGCGTCCACGCGCGAGCGCCCCGCGAGCCGATGCTCGGGAGCCGCGACCAGGGCCAGCGGCACCGCCTCAACGTCAAGGAAGTCCAGCGGCCCGGTAGAAGAGTCCACCGGCCCAGCGGAAGAGCCCGGCAGCCCGACACAGAAGCCCAACTCCCCCAGCGCCTCCCCGATGTCCAGCAGCAGCGCCGCGTCCAGCCGCCCCGCGAGCACGTCCGCCAGCATCTCGTCGCGGCTCACGGTCGCGCGCACCTCGGCGCGCAGGTCGGGGCGGCGTTCGGCCAGGCGCGCCAGCACGCGGGGGACGTGGGTCGCGGCGATCGTCTCCAGCGCGCCCAGCCGCAGCGTCGGCGTCCCGCCCGTCACCTCGCGGCGCGCCTGCTCGGCCTGGTCAAGCAGCCGCCGCGCCCAGCCGAGCAGCCGGTCCCCCGCCTCGGTCAGCCGCATCCCCCGGGCCGTGCGCTCGAACAGCGCCACGCCCAGCGACCTCTCCAGGGCGCGGATCTGCTCGGAGACGCTGGAGGGCGCCAGCTCCAGCGCGTTGGCGGCGTCGGTCACCGTCCGGTGCCGCACCACCGCCTCGAAGGTCCGCAACTGCCGCAACTCCATGCCCGGCTCAACCACCCCGGACCGTTCGGAATTTCCGAACGCTGGCATCGGACCGGCCGGTGGCTGCGGCGCGCCCGTGGCCCGAAGCTCCTCCCCATGACCGATATCCCCTCTCGCATCCCCTCACGCAGGCCCTCACGCAGGGCGTTCGCGCTGCTCGGCATCTCGCTCGGCTATTTCATGGTGCTGCTGGACATGACCGTCCTGTCGGTCGCCGAACCCGACCTCGCCGCCTCCCTGCACGCCTCGCTCGCCGGACTCCAGTGGGCCACGACCGGCTACACGGTGGTGTTCGGCGCGCTGCTGCTGTCGGCGGGCGCGGTCGCCGACCGCTACGGCGCGCACCGCGTCTTCCGCGTCGGCGTCGCGGTGTTCGGGCTGGGCTCGCTGGCGTCCGCGCTCGCGCCCTCGCTGGGCGTCCTGGTCGTGCTGCGCGCGGTGCTGGGCGCCGCCGGGGCCGCGTGTGTGCCGTCCTCAATGGCGATGATCGCGCGGCTGTACCCGGAGCCGGCCGAACGCGCCCGCGCCATCGCGACGTGGGCCGCCGTCAGCGGGGCGGCCGTCGCGGCGGGGCCCGTCGCCGGCGGGGCGCTGGTCGATCTGGCGGGCTGGGAGGCGGTCTTCCTCGTCAACGTGCCGATCGCGTTGCTGGTGCTGGCGCTGACGGCGGGCCGGGCGGTGCGCTGCCCCGGCGGCGGGCGGCGCATCGACTGGACGACGCAGCTGCTGGCGTGCGCGGTGCTGGCGCTGCTGACCGACACGCTCGTGGCGGCGGGCGCGCGCTCCTGGGCGCACGCCGTCGCGGCCGGAGCGGCAACGGGGCTGGTCGCGGCGCTGTTCGCGATCCGGGAGCGGCGCAGCGCCGCGCCCGTCCTCGACCGGACGCTGCTGCGGAGCGGGGGCGTGCGGGCCGGGCTCGCGGCCGGTGCGGCGGTGAACCTCGCCCTCAACGGCTGCTTGTTCGTGCTGCCGCTGCTGCTCCAGCAGGAGCGGCACCTCAGCGCGGCCGCGACCGGCCTGGCGTTCCTGCCGCTGACGCTGCCGTTCGTGCTCAACCCGCCGGTGACCGGACGGATCGTGGCGCGGTTCGGGCCGCGTCCGCCCGTGCTGGCGGGGCTGGCGCTGCTGGCGGCGGGCGGCGGCGCGCTCGGCGGGGCGGTGTGGGCGCGGGCCGGTTACGGGTGGCTGGCCGTCGGGCTGCTGCTGACGGGGCTGGGGGTGTCGTTCGTGCTGCCCGCCCTGGTGTCGGCCGTCATCGGCGCCGCGCCGCAGGGGACGGCGGGCTCGGCGGGCGGGCTGCTGAACGCCGTGCGCCAGACCGGGGCCACGTTGGGGGTCGCCGTGATGGGTGCGTTCGTCGGGCTCGGCACGGTCGCGGGGACGGGCGGTGCGCTGGTGTTCTCGGCGGTGGTGTGCGCGGCGGCCGGGCTGTGGTTCGCGGCGGCGTCCGCGCCCGCCAGGGCCACCACGTCCACCGCGCCCACCGGGACCACCACGCCCACCGGGACCACTCCGTCCGCCACGTCCGCCGCCGCTCCCGCGCCCGCCCGGCGCCGCGCCGGGCTCAGCCGCCCGGCCGGGAGATCATGAGGACGACGACGATCGCCCACAGCAGGTTGTAGAAGCCGGCGAGCATCGACAGCGTGCGCAGCCCCTTCTCGTCGCCGGGCTCGTTGAGGGCGGCGCTCTGGCGCGGGTAGATCTGCAGGGCGAGCAGGATGCCCGCGACCCCGGTCAGGATCATGGAGATGGTGATCCAGACCTCGCCCATCCGGCCCTGGACGGTGGCGAGGACGATCCCGGCGAGCGGCACGATGAGCCCGGCGAGGGCGTAGCCGCGGGTGATGCGGTGCAGCGCCACCGCGACCGATCGGCTGCGCTCGCCCGTCCCGCCCGTCCCGTCCGCCCCGCCCGCGGCAGGCGCGGCACCGAGCGCGTCGGACGCATCGACCGCCCCAGCGGCGCCCCCCGCGCCGACCGTCGCGGGCTCCCGCGCCGCGACCGGCGCGTACCGGGGGAACAGGCTGGTGGCGACGGCCGAGCCGCCGATGAACACGATGCTCGCCAGCACATGGATCGACAACAGTACGGCTTCCATGGACGCCCCTTCCGACCTTCAGTTGCCCTGAAGCCTAGCCCAAGCTTCAGGCAGCCTGAAGGCAGGGGTGCGATCGTCCCCGGACAGGGGAGGACCCGAGCCTCGCCTCAGGAGGGGAAGACGCCCTTGAAGGCCGCGCGGATGGCCTCGCCGACCTGCCGCAGGACGGGGTCGGACTCCGGGCCGAACATGCGCTCGTCCACCTCGGCCACCGCCTCCCGCGCCCGCTGGAGGAGCCGGGCGCCCTCCGGCGTCAGCTCGATCGTGGAGGCCGACCCGGCCCGCGCGGTGTGGTCGCGCACGAGCCCGGCCTTGACCAGGGCCTTCACCGCCGAGTGCACGGTCTGGACGGTGATCCCCGACATCCGCGCCAGCTCGCTGAACGACGCGCCGGGCACCCCGGCGATGTGACCGAGCAGGCCGAGCCTGCTGACCGTGAGGTCGAGCGGCGCGAGCGCGGCGCTCAACTGGCCCTCGACCTGGCGGGCCAGCGTCAGCACGACGATCGTGGGGCTCAGCACGGGCGGGCCGGGGCGGTCGTTCTCGGTGGTCACGCGCCCAGTCTTCCCCACCGCGCGGTCTCCGATCCACCGGGCGCGCGCCGGGCGGCGCCTCCGGAGGACCCTCGGACCGCGCACGAGAAGCGGGGAACCTTCTCGCCTTCCGACGCGTCTACGATATATCGTTGTCGTATCGCGAGAGATCTTAGAGAGATCTTGGAAGGCGGTCACCGATCATGCACGCATCCTCCCGACCCGACCCCCGCTGGGCCTTCGCCGCGGCCGCGCTCGGCCTCAAGGCCGCGCACATGGCCGCCCACACGGCCGCGCGCCGCGAGGGCTGCGAGCCCCGCCTCGGCGCCGAGCCGTTCGGCGGCTGGGGGTTCGGCGGCCCCGGCCCGTTCCCGCCGCCCGGCCCGTGGGGGCCGCCGTGGGCGCGCGGGCGGCGCGGCCACTGGGGCCGCGGCCCGAAGGCGCGCAAGGGCAACGTCCGCGCCGCGATCCTCGCGCTGCTCGCCGAGGAGCCGCGCAACGGCTACCAGATCATCCAGGAGGTCGAGCGGCGCAGCGGCGGGGCCTGGAAGCCCAGCCCCGGCGCGGTCTACCCGGCGCTCCAGCAGCTGGCCGACGAGGGGCTCGTCCGCAGCGAGGAGGGCGAGGGCCGCAAGACCTTCCACCTCACCGACGAGGGCCGCGCGCACGTCGCCGAGCACGCCGCCGAGCTGACCGACCCGTGGGCCGAGATGACGCCCGACTTCGGCGAGGGCGTGCCCGAGCTGTTCAAGCAGATGGCGCAGACCGGCGCGGCCGTGATGCAGGTCGTGCACTCGGGGTCGCCCGACCAGGTCGCGCAGGCCAGGGACGTGCTGAACCGGGCCCGCCGGGACCTGTACCGCATCCTGGCCGACGACGACGTCGCCACCGACGCCGACGCCGACGCCGCCGACGCCGCCGCCCCCGCCACCGACGACCCCGAGGAGCGACCGTGACCACCCTCGACGACCTGCGCGTGGGCGACGTCGAACGCGACGCGGTCGCCACCGCCCTGCACGACCACTTCGCCGCGGGCCGCCTAGCCCGCGAGGAGCTGGAAGAGCGGCTCGACACCGTCCTCGCCGCCAAGACCCGGGCGGACCTGCGGGAGGTCGTCCGCGACCTCCCCGAGCCGCACGGCCTGCCGGAGCCGCCCCGCTCCCCGGCCGCCCGGCCGTTCCACCCCGCTTGGGGGCATCCGGCGTGGGCGCACCCGGCCTGGGACCACCGCGCGGCGCGCGGCCACCGCCACCTGGCCCGACGCGGGCATCACCGGCACTTCCCCGCCTTCCCCGTCCTGCTGGCGGTGTTCCTGCTCGTGGGGTTCTCGGCGGGGTTCGGGGCGGCGGTGCCCGCGGTGCTGGCGCTGGCGATGCTGGTGTGGACCGTGCGGGCGGTGGCGCTCGCCACGGGCCGTCGGCCGCGCCGCCAGGTCCGCTGAGCGCCGGACCCGGCCATCGGGGGCACGTGGACCGGCGGCGGGCGACGTGAAACCGTCTCACCATGCCTCCCGAGCGGTTCCTGCGCCCGGTGACCCCCGTCGCCCGGCCCGACGAGGCCGCGCTGCGCGCCACCGTCGAGCGGCTCGCCCCGATCGAGCGGGCGCCCTGCTCGCCCGGCGAGCGCGCGGCCGCCGAGCTGATCGCCGAACGGCTGAACGGGCTGGGCGCGGCCGCGCGCGTCGAGCGTGAGCCCGCCTACGGCTCCTACGCGTGGCCGGTCGGCGTGCTGAGCGGGCTGGCGGCCGCCGCCGGGCTGGCCGGGCGGCGGCTGGGCGCGCTGGGCGGCGTGCTGGCGGCGGCCGGGATCGCCGACGAGGTCTCCTACGGCCACCGCCTCGCCCGCACCCTGCTGAGCCGCCGCCACACCACCAGCAACGTGGTGGCGGCCCTCGGCGACCGGACCGCGCGCCGCACGCTGGTGGTGATGGCCCACCACGACGCCGCGCCGTCAGGCACGGTGTTCGACCAGCGCCCGGCGCGCTGGCTGGCGCGCCGCTTTCCCGGCTTCGTGCGCGCCCGCAAGGAGAACCCGCCGATGTGGTGGCCGGTGCTCGCCGGGCCCGTGCTGGTGGCGGCGGGCGCGGCGGGGCGGCTGCCGCCGGTGCGGTGGACGGGCGTGGCGCTGAGCGCGCTGGCCGCCGCCGCGATGGCCGACATCGGGGCGCGGCGGGCGGTGCCGGGCGCCAACGACAACCTGTCCGGCGTCGCGGTGCTGACGGCGCTGGCCGCGTCGCTGTCCCGGCGGCCGCCGCCGGGCCTGCGGGTGATCCTGTTCTCGGCGGGGGCCGAGGAGGCGCTGCAGGAAGGGGTGCGGGGGTTCGCGCGGCGGCACTTCCCGAACCTGCCGCGAGACTCGACCTGGTTCCTCAACCTCGACACCGTGGGCTCGGGCAACCTGGTGCTGCTGGACGCCGAGGGCGCGCTGCGGATGGAGCGCTACGACGCCGGGTTCGGCGACCTGATCGCGCGCTGCGCGGCCGAGCAGGGCGTGGGCGTGCAGCGCGGCCTGCGCTCGCGCGCCGGCACCGACGGCGTGGTGCCGCTGCGCCACGGCTACCGGGCCGCGTGCCTGGTGTCGGTGGACGACCAGCACCTCATCCCGCACTACCACCTGCCCACCGACCTGCCCGAGCACGTGGACTACCGCTGCGTGGCCGACGCGGCCCAACTGACCGAGGCCGTCGCCCGAGCCCTGGCCGCCCGCTGAACGGGCCGTTTGTCGAACGAGCCGCCCGCTGAACGGAGCGGGCCGCGCGGCCGGCGGCGCGCGGTCAGCGGGGGCGGCGCCAGGTGGGCTTGCGGGCGGTGCCGCCGCGTTCCAGCAGGTAGGTGAGGCGCCAGGCGGCCGACCGCACGACCTCGTCGTAGCGGGCGCGCTTGTTGCGGGGCGCGTCCTCGCGCTGGGTCAGCGCCTGCGCGAACTCCTCGGCGACCTCGCCCATGATCCGGTGCCGCCGCCCGAAGTCGTACAGGTCGGCGTGCACGTCGGCGATCAGGTCCTCGTCCACCCGCGCGGCCAGCGGGCGCACCCGGCGCAGCAGGTCGGCGTCGCGGGCCGCGCCCGCCGCGGCGCGGCGGGTCGCGTCCGGCGACCCGATCAGCGCCCGGATGCGGGAGAAGGCCAGGCTCCGCTCCGCCGCGCCGGTGCCCGGGTGCTCGGCCAGGTCCAGCAGCCGGCGCAGCGTCTCCTGGGTCTTCTCATCGAACATGGAAAGCAGCGTACGGCCCGGTCAGCCGTCCCCGGTCCGCTGGGCGAGGTTCTCCAGGACGCGGCAGTAGACCGACGCCAGGACCTCGTCGGGGATGCTGCGCGCCAGGTCGCCGGGGTCGGTGCGGTGCAGGTCGGCCGCCTCGATGAGCAGGCGGGCGGTGTCGTCGATGGCTTCGTCGGTGTGCTGGGTCATGGTCCTCCTTCACCAACAAGACGGTGTGGGACGGGGATTCGTGACGGTCAGCGCAATGCCGCGGCCTCGCGCGCGAGGGTTTCGATGCGGTCCCAGTCGCCCGCCCGCACCGCGTCGGCCGGGGTCAGCCAGGAGCCGCCGACGCAGCCGACGTTCGGCAGGGCCAGGTAGCGGGGCGCGCTGTCGAGGGTGATGCCGCCGGTCGGGCAGAACCGGATCTGCGGCAGCGGGCCGCCCAGCGACTTCAGGTAGGGGGTGCCGCCGGCGGCCTCGGCCGGGAAGAACTTCATCGCGGTGACGCCGTGCTCCAGCAGCGCCATCGCCTCCGAGGCGCTGGACACGCCGGGCAGGAACGGCAGGCCCGTGCCGGTCATCGCCTCGCGCAGCGCGGGCGTGCAGCCGGGGCTGACCAGGAAGCGGGCCCCGGCGGCGGCCGACTTCTCGGCGTCGGCGGGCGTGACGATCGTGCCCGCGCCGACGACGGCGTCCGGGACCTCGGCGGCGATGCGCTCGACGGCGGTCAGCGCGGCCGGGGTGCGCAGGGTGACCTCGATGACGGGCAGGCCGCCCTTCACCAGGGCGCGCGCGAGGGGGACGGCGGCGTCGGCGTCGTCCAGGACGACGACGGGGACGACGGGGGCGAGGTCGAGCAGGGCGGTGGCGTTCAGGGCTTCGAGGGTCACAGGGTTTCCAGTTCGGGCAGGCTCTGCGCGAGCCGGGCGGAGGCGCCGGCCAGGGCCGGGCACGGGTGGACGATGAGGGCGGTCGGGATGGACCTCATGTAATCGTGCACGGGGGGCTTGTCCTCGAACCGGGTCCGGAAATCGCTGCCCTGGAGCACGTCGGCGATGCGGGGCAGGATGCCGCCGCCCAGGTAGACGCCGCCGCGCGCGCCCATGGTGAGCGCGACGTTCCCGGCGAACGACCCCAGCAGCGCGCAGAACATCCGCAGCGTCTCCACGTTGATCGGATCGGTGCGGTCGGCGGCGATCCCAGCGGCGGTGCACGGCGCGGCGGGCACGCCGTGGATCATCGACAGCAGCCGGTGCGTGCGGACCAGGCCGTCGCCCGACAGCAGGTACTCGGCGGTGGCCGCGCCGCGCTCGGCGCGCAGCAGCCGCATCACCTCGACCTCGCGCTCGGTCCCGGCGGGGATGTCCACCTGGCCGCCCTCGCCGGGCAGCGGCAGCCATCCGGCCGGGGTCGGCACCAGGCCCGCGACGCCGAGGCCGGTGCCGGGGCCGAGGACGGCGAGGGTGCCGGTCCCGGCGGGCGTGCCGCTCCCGACCGGGACCAGGTCGTCGGGGCCGAGGGCGGGCAGCGCCAGCGCGAGGGCCTCGAAGTCGTTGAGGATCTCCAGGTGCGCCAGGCCCAGGCGGTCGCGGACCTGGTCGGCGGTGCCCGCGGGCCACCCGGCGTTGGTGAGCTTGAAGCGGCCCTCCACGACGGGGCCGGCCACGGCGAGGCACGCCGCGACCGGGCGCGCGTCCGGAGCGTGCCGGGCGAGGTAGTGCTCGGCGGCTTCGGCGAGCCCGGCGTGCTCGCGGGTCGGCAGCGAGGCGACGCGCGCGGGCGCGCCGCCCGGCTCCTCGATCAGCGCGAAGCGCGCGTTGGTGCCGCCGACGTCGGCGACCAGCCAGGGCCCGTTCACGCCGGCACCCCCGCGCTCCGGCCGGGCGTGCCGAACACGCCCGCGCCCTGCTCGGCCGGGCCCACCGCGTCGCGGAAGGCGTGGAACAGCTCGCGTCCGGTGCCGGACCACGCCGCCGCGTCGGGGGCGCCCCCGTCGGGCTCCCGCGCGGCGAACTCGTCGTCCGGCACCAGCACCTCCAGCAGTCCCTTGTCGGCGTCCAGCCGCACCACGTCGCCGTCGCGCACGCGCGCGAGCGGCCCTCCGGCGGCGGCCTCGGGCGACACGTGGATGGCGGCGGGCACCGCGCCCGACGCGCCGGACATGCGGCCGTCGGTGACCAGCGCGACCCGGTGGCCGCGGTCCTGCAGGACCGACAGCGGCGGGGTGAGCCGGTGCAGCTCGGGCATCCCGTTGGCGCGCGGGCCCTGGTAGCGGACGACCGCGACCACGTCCCGGTCCAGCTCCCCGGCGGCGAACGCCTCCTGGAGCGCCTCCTGCGACTCGAAGACGCGCGCCGGGGCCTCGATGAGGCGGTGCTCGGGGCTGACCGCCGACACCTTCACCACCGCGCGGCCCAGGTTGCCGCACACGGTGTGCAGGCCGCCGTGCGCGTCGAACGGGTCGGCGACCGGCCGCAGCACGGCCGGGTCGCCGGACTCGGCCGCGACGGGCGTCCAGCGCAGGCCGTCCTCGCGCAGCGCGGGGACCTCGCGGTAGGCCGCCAGGGTGTCGCCGCCGACGGTGCGGGCGTCGGCGTGCAGCAGCCCGGCGTCCAGCAGCTCGCCGATCAGGAACGCGGTGCCGCCCGCGGCGTGGAAGTGGTTCACATCGGCGGTGCCGTTGGGGTACAGCCGGGTCAGCAGCGGGGTGACCTTGGACAGCTCGTCGAAGTCGTCCCAGGTCAGCTCGATGCCGGCGGCGGCGGCCATGGCGACCAGGTGCAGGGTGTGGTTGGTGGAGCCGCCGGTGGCCAGCAGCGCGACCACGCCGTTGACGAAGGCGCGCTCGTCCAGCAGCTCGCCGACCGGGGTGTAGCGGTCGCCGAGGTCGGTCAGCTCCAGCACGCGCCGCCCGGCCGCGTCGGTCAGGGCGTCGCGCAGCGCGGTGCCCGGCGGCACGAAGCTCGCGCCGGGCAGGTGCAGGCCCATGACCTCCATCAGCAGCTGGTTGGAGTTGGCGGTGCCGTAGAAGGTGCAGGTGCCGGCCGAGTGGTAGGAGGCGGCCTCGGCCTCCAGCAGCTCGTCGCGGCCGATCTCCCCGGCGGCGAACCGCTTGCGGACCTTGGCCTTCTGCGCGTTGGGCAGCCCCGAGGCCATCGGCCCGGCCGGGACGAGGATCGCGGGCAGGTGCCCGAACGCCAGCGCGCCGATCACCAGCCCGGGGACGATCTTGTCGCAGACGCCCAGCAGCAGCGCCCCGTCGAACATGTCGTGCGACAGCGCCACCGCCGTGGCCATCGCGACCACGTCCCGGCTGAACAGCGACAGCTCCATCCCGGCGCGGCCCTGGGTGATGCCGTCGCACATGGCGGGCACGCCCCCGGCGAACTGCGCGGTGCCGCCCGCCGCCGCGATCGCGGCCTTGAGCCGGTCGGGGTAGTCCTTCAGCGGCTGGTGGGCCGAGAGCATGTCGTTGTAGGACGACACGATCGCGATGTTGGGCGTGGCGTCCCCGCGCAGCCGCAGCTTGTCGGTGGGGCCGCAGGCGGCGAAGCCGTGCGCGAGGTTGGCGCAGCCGAGGCCGCCGCGCGCCGGGCCGGCGGTCCGCGCGTCCCGGACGCGGCTCAGGTAGGCGTCGCGGCGGGCGGACGAGCGCGCCGAGATCCGCGCGGTCACCTGGGCCAGGACGGGATGCGGGGAGGTCGTCATGCCGCGCAAACTATCGCCACATTCGCAACGCGGACAACCCCACTTATGAACTTCACATGACAAAAGCTCGGATATTGAGCCAACTGGACATACGCAAACGCGGCGTGCTTCACTGGCCGGATGAGCAGACGCCCTTCCACCAGCGGCGATGTACTGCGGCTGATCCGGGAGGGCGTGGCCACCCGCGCCGAACTCGGCCGCCTGACCGGGCTGTCGCGCCCGGCGGTCGCGGCCCGCGTCGGCGAGCTGATCGAGCACGGCCTGATCGCCGAGCGCGCCGACGGCCCCTCCACCGGCGGCCGCCCGCCGGTGCGGCTGGAGTTCAACGCCGCCGGGGGCGCGGTGCTGGTGGCGAACCTCGGCCAGTCGCGCGGCCAGCTCGCGGTATGCGACCTGTCCGGCGCCGTGCTGGTCCAGGCCGACGCCGACCTCCCCGCGGGCGACCCGGCGACGGTCCTGCCCGCCCTCCTCGACCAGTGGACGACCCTGCTCGACAAGGCGGGGATCTCCCCGGCGACCGTGCGCGGCGCGGGCCTCGCCGTCCCCGACGCCATAGAGCACGCCCCGGCCGCCTGGGAGGGCGTGCCCATCCGCCCCCTGATCGCCGAGCGCTTCGGCGTGCCCGCCTACCTCGACAACGAGGTGAACGCGGCCGCGCTGGGCGAGCACCGCAACCACCCCGACGTGGCCGACCTGCTGTTCGTGAAGGTGTCCACCGGCATCGGCGCGGGCCTGATCGCGGGCGGCCGCATCCAGCGGGGCGCGCTGGGCGCGGCCGGGGAGATCGGCCACATCCCGGTCCGCGACGGCGGCGGCGTCCCGTGCCGCTGCGGCAACCTCGACTGCGTGGAGGCGGTGGCGGGCGGCACGGCGCTGCTGGCCCGCTCCCCCGCCGCCGACCTGGCCGGCCTCGCCGCCCTGGCCCGCGACGGCGACCCGGCGACGGTGGCGCTGGTGCGCGCGGCGGGCCGCCGCATCGGCGAGGTGATCGCCACCGCCGTGAACCTGCTCAACCCGGCCGTGGTGGTGCTGGGCGGCGACCTGACCGGCGCGTACGAGCCGCTGATCGCGGGCGTCCGCGAGGTGGTCTACCAGCGCTCGACGGCCCTGGCGACCAGCAGCCTGCGGATCGAGCCGAGCCGCCTCGGCGACACCGCGGGCCTGCTGGGCTGCGCGGCGATGGCGCTGGACCGCATCCTGTCCCCCGAGGCGGTCGACGCCGCCCTGTCGGCCTGACCGCCCGTCACCCCGACCCGGCGCCGGGGACTTTGGCGACGGCGGCGCTCTGCATCAGCGAGTTGGGCACCGCGAAGCGGCCCTCTTCGCTGCGGAGCGCGACGTAGAGCAGCCCGATCTCCTCGACGGTGCCGTCCATGCTCCCGCCGAGCGGCCCCGACCGGATCGTCACCGCGTCGCCGATCGTGAAGGGCCGCGCGTACAGCAGCACTATCCCGGCGAACACGTTCGCCAGCGTCTGCTGCCCGGCGATGCCCAGCACCGCGCCGGTCAGCGCGCCGCCCAGCAGCAGCTGCCCGATCGGCAGCCGCAGCAGCGCCAGCGTCATGATGAGCGCGAACAGCCCGGCGCTGAGCGCGGCCGCGAGCCGCACGATCGCCGCCCGCGCGTCGCCGAGCGAGGGCAGCAGCACGCGCCGCAGCTCATCGCCGAGCTTGATGCCCGCCGCGGTGGCCAGGACCAGGAACAGCAGCGCACCGCCCCAGCTCAGCAGCCGGTCCTGCCAGGGCCCGCTCGCCGGGTCGCCCTGCCGCGCCGCGAACGCCGCCACCAGCGCCGCCCCGCCCAGCACGGCCACGCGCTTGAGCCGGGGCCGGAGCGGCGGGTTGGTCAGGAACTTCGGCGACTCCACCTTGTCGGCGTCTCCCGGTTCGTCACCGCCCTAACCCAAGCGACTTCCAATACCGCAGCGGTCAGGACAGAGCGGGGTCGTGGAGGGAGGTGTCCGGGGGGCCTGCCGCCCAGCGGGTGAAGCGGACGGTCAGGCCCTCGCGTTCCGGGGCGCAGCAGTACGGGCCCGCCTCGGCCGGGACGCCCTCGGGGAACGGGGCCACGCGCAGCATCTGCCATGGGTCGTCGTCCGCGCGGGCGCGCAGCGTCACCGCGTCGCCGCTGCGGCTGGCGCGGATCGTCACGGTGCGGCCCGCCCAGGCGGGGACGGGCGCCACCGACCAGTCGGACACGTCGCGGGTCACCACCGCGCCGGTCTGGGGCACGCCGTCGGCGAACTCCACGCCCGCCTTGATCCAGGTCCGGTCGTCGACGCGGAGCAGCAGGCCCGCCTGGTCGAACTGGTCGGTGAACGCGGCGACGAAGGAGACCTCGACGGCGGCCTCGGCGGCGAAGCCGGTCAGCAGCGCGTGGCCCGAGTCGCGCTCGAAGCCGTAGGACGTGGTGCGCCAGAAGTCGCTGCCGCGCTCCGCGGTCACCAGCAGGTCGCCGCCTTCGCTCGCGTGCGCGGGCGGCGGGTTGAGCCAGCGGCCTGCGTCCCAGGCGATCCGCTCCATCGGGGCCTCCATGATCGTTGTATGGGCGTATTCGTATCGCGGTTTGTCGGTGCCACGCGATAACTTGCCGTGTTGCGGCGACCGTTGGCGACCCCCGCACGGTATGAGCGGCCGGACCGCCCGCATCACGGGGTGGAGCTGTCCCCACCCCCGAATGTGGGTCCCGCTCCCCGAAAGGGAGGGGCCAGACCTCCTGCTCAGCGGGTCTTCGGCGATCAAGGTGGTTTCCGGCGGCCGATGACGAGCACGGAGGACGGCATGGCGAACGAAGTGGTGCGCATCAGACAGGGGTGGCGGGGCTCCGGCGTGCCCCGCGCGCTTCTCACCGAGGCCGCGCTGCTGCTGGTGCTGTTCGCCGCCTACAAGTGGGGCCGCACGCTCGTGGAGAGCGGGGTGGACGCCGCGCTGGCGAACGCCTCGTGGATCTGGGACGTCGAGCGCGCCCTCGGGATGCCCGACGAGGCCGCTCTGCAGGACTGGGCGCTCGGGTGGGGGCCTGCGGCCTTCCTGGCGAACGTCTACTACGTCGGCGTGCACTTCCCCGGCACCGCGCTGCTGCTGGTCTGGGTCTTCGTCCGGCACCGCGCCGCCTACCGGCGCGTGCGCAACGAGCTGGTGCTGCTGACCGCGGCCGGCATGGCCGTGCACATGGCGTTCCCCCTCGCGCCGCCCCGGCTGGCCGGGTTCGGGATGACCGACACGATGCTGACGGTCGGGCCGTCCGCCTACCCCGAGGCCGCCGACGGGATCGCCAACCAGTACGCCGCGATGCCCTCGCTGCACGTGGGCTGGGCGCTGCTGGTGGCGCTCGCGGTGGTGCGGCTGGCGCGCGGGCCGTGGCGGTGGCTGCTGGCGCTGCACGCCCCGCTCACCGTCTTCGTGGTGGTGATCACCGCCAACCACTACTGGCTGGACGGGGTGGTGGCCGCCGGGCTGCTGGCCTTCGCCGTGGCGGCGGCCGCGCTCTTCGAGCGGTGGGGGACGGCCGGCGCGGTGGTGGAGATGCCGGTGGCGAAGCCGGCCGCCGAGCCCGCGGCGGCCCCGGCGGCGGCCGACGACGAGGACGAGCGCGAGCTGGCCGCCGTGGGGTGAGCGGCTCCGCCGATGGCGCCGGTTGACGGCCCTGCTCGCGAGCGTTCCGGCTTCGCCGCCGCATTGAAGCCGCCCTTTCCGGGGAAGGGCGCCTTTATGAACGAGATGCGAGCGCCCATCTCCGGCGCGGACTACGACCGGGTCGCGATCATCACCGGGGCCGACTCCGGCATCGGCCGGGCCGCCGCGGCGGCCCTCGCGGCGCGGGGCTTCGACGTCGGGATCACCTACCGCGACGACGAGGAGGGCGCCCGCAAGACGGCCGAGGAGGTCGCCGGGCAGGGGCGGCGCGCCGCGGTCCGGCGGCACGACCTCGCCGACCCGGTCGCCGCGGCGGGCGCGGTGGACGAGCTGGCCGACGAGCTCGGCGGCGTCGGCGTCCTGGTCAACAACGCGGGCACCGGCAGCGCGCGACCGCTCATCGACATGGACTACGCCGAGTGGCGGCAGGTGCTGGCGGTCGATCTGGACGGGCCGTTCCAATGCGCCCAGCGGGCCGCCCGCCGGATGCGCGACCGGGGCGCGGGCGGCCGGATCGTCAACGTGACCAGCGTGCACGAGGAGCACCCGCGCGTCGGCGCGGGCCCCTACTGCGCCGCCAAGGGCGGGCTGCGGATGTTGTCGAGGGTCCTGGCGCTGGAGCTGTCGCAGTACGGGATCACCGTGAACACCATCGCGCCCGGGGAGATCGCCACCCCGATGACCGGCCAGGGCGACCGGCCGCCGGAGCCTGGGAGCCGTCCGGGCTACCCGCTCGCCCGGCCCGGCGACGCGCGGGAGGTGGCCGCCGCGATCGCCTTCCTGGCCGATCCGGCCGCCTCCTACATCACCGGTGCGTCGCTGTTCGTGGACGGCGGCCTGGGCCTCATGGGACCGCAGGCCGCCGAGCGCCTGACCTCGCGGGAGTGGCGCGAGGGGTGAGGCGCCCGGCGGCCGCCCGGTCAGCTGTCGCCCTGGCCGCCCGGCCCCGTGGCCTCGGCGTCGTCGGCGTCGGAGCCGCCGCCCATGCCCCCGGCGCCGCCCGGCCCGCTGTCCGGCTGGGCGGTGTCCCGGACGGGCGGCTGGCCCTCGCCCTGGTTGGGGCCCGGCTTGACGTCGTCCTCGGCGTCCTTCTTCGGCTGGACCATGGCGCGTCCCCCTTCGCGTCGCGCCGGCCCCGACTCGGGCCGGTCACCGGGGCCATACCCGGCGGCGCGCAAGGCAGCGTCCACCGCGCGTCCCGGTAGGGCAAACAACCGCAAAAAGGGTCAGCGGCCGTCCAGGCGAACGCGCACCACCAGGTCGTGCATCTCCCGCTGGCAGGTGGGGCGCTCGGGCAGGCGCGAGGCGTCGCGCTCCCGCTCCAGGCGGGCGGTCAGGGCGCGGACGTCGGCCGCCACCCGCTCCCGGTCCACCAGCCCGGCGGGCGGCTCGCCGTGCTCGGCCGTCACCTTCGCCTCGATCAGCTCGGGCACGTAGGGCGGGGCGTACTCCGCCGCCAGCGCGGTCAGGTCGGCCTGCACCTCGCCCGTCCGCATCAGGTGGACGCCCGTGATCAGAGTGCGGAAGGTGTAGAGCAGCGGCTTGAGCCGCCCGGACCGCTCGTAGGCGCGCCACTGGCCGCTGCTGAAGCCCAGGTAGTGGTGCGCGTGGCGGCTGCACACCAGCCGCGGGACCAGCGCCTTCAGCTCCTCGTGCAGCGGGGAGGTCTCCACCACCAGCGGCGACACCACCTGCTCCAGCACCTCGCCGCTCCGCTTGAGCAGCAGACGGCAGTACTTGGCGAGGTCGTGCGTCACCACGTCGGCCTCGACGCCGCGGTGGTCCCACATCCGCGACACCGTGTCCTGGCCGGTCTCCAGGCCGATCACGTCGGTGAGCGGCAGCAGGTGCATGCCGCGCAGGTCGACGTCGGAGTCCTTGGAGGGGAAGCCGTACAGGTGCGCACCGCTCACGGTGACGAACGCGCGCGGGTAGGGGTGCCAGGCCGCCGCCTCGTCGAGCAGCCCTTCGGGGAGGTTCACGCGTCCACGCTCCTTCGGCGCACCGAGTAGAGGAAGTCCTCGATGCGGTCGCGGTCGGGGTCGTCCGGGAGGGGGCTCCGCTCCAGCGCGCCGTCCAGCGACCCGGTCAGGGACTCGCGCCACGCGGTGACCTCGTCCCACGGCACCTCGCCCCGGCGCACGGCCAGCAAGCGGTCGCGCAGGTCGCCCACGTCCACCAGCGGCTCGCCGTGCTCCAGCAGGTGCCGCCCGCTGATCAGCAGGCGGAGCATGTGCATGACGTGCTTCCAGCGGGGCGCGCCGTGGTTGCGGAGGTCGCCCTCCAGCTTGCGGAACTGGCTCTCGGCGTAACGCAGGAACGTGCGGTGCGCGCGGCGCGACACGAACGCGCCGCGCAGCGCCAGCAGCTCCTCGCCCACGGGCGTCACCCGCTCGATCAGCGGCGACCACAGGCACTCCAGCACGTTGGGGTTGGCCCCCATCGCCAGCTCGCAGAACCGCTCCAGCTCCCACGAGAACTGCTCGTCGCCCGGCCCGTCCACGTGCGCCGGCGGCTTGTCGAAGCGCCAGTACAGCGGGGCCGGGGCCGCGTACACGCCGCGCCGGTCCACGTCGCTGCCCTCGGTGGCCAGGCCGAACGCGCGCGAGCCGACCACCACGGACAGCACCGTGTGGTCGCGGACGAGGGAGTGGTCGGTCACGGGACAAGCCTGACATGACGGATCAAGCGGATTGCATCAGGTTACAGACAGGACACGAACTTGCTGAAAGTTTCTGCAAGCTGTTTACGTGACTGCAACCCGTTGCTAACGTCACCGCCCAACCACCCCATAAACGGACATGCGGGGCGCCCCTGGGCCGTTCCGCGAAGGAGGACCGATGCGGCGCATCCCCTTGATCGGCGCCCTGACCGGCACCGTCGTCGCAGCCCTCTCGCTCACCGCCTGCGGCGGCGACGGCGGCACGGCCAAGAGCGGCGGCGCGCAGGCGGCCGCGCTGGAGGGCCGCGGGCCCATCACGTTCGTCACCGGCAAGGACCGCTCGGGCTACCTGCAGAAGCAGGTGGACGGCTGGAACTCCGGGCACCCCAAGGAGCAGGTCCGCATCATCGAGCTGCCCGACGAGCCCAACGACCAGCGGCAGCAGATGATCCAGAACGCCACCACCAAGTCCGACGCCTACGCGGTGCTCAACCTGGACGTGGTGTGGACCGCCGAGTTCGCCGCCAACCGCTGGCTCGCGCCGCTGCCCAAGGAGCAGGTCGGCCTGGAGGCGATGCTCCCGGCCACCATCGCGACCGGGCAGTACCGCGACAAGCTGTACGCGGTGCCCTCCACCTCCGACGCCGGGATGCTCTACTACCGCAAGGACCTGCTGGACAAGGCCGGGATCGCCGCGCCGCCCAAGACCTACGCCGAGATGTGGGCGGCCTGCGACAAGGTCGAGAAGCTGCCCGAGGGCAAGGGCGTGGACTGCTTCTTCACCGAGGTCAACAAGACCGAGAGCCTCACCATCAGCGCGGTCGAGGCCATCGAGTCGGCCGGCGGCACCATCATCGGCGCCGACGGCAAGCCGTCGGTGAACACGCCCGAGGCCAAGAAGGGCGTGGAGTTCCTGGTCGGCGCGCACAAGGACGGCCGGATGCCCAAGGCCGCCGTCACCCTCGACACCGAGGGCGGCCGCCGCCACTTCCAGGCGGGCAGGCAGCTGTTCCAGCGGCAGTGGCCCTACCAGTACGGCCTCGCCCAGAAGGACGACGGCTCCTCCAAGGTCGCCGGCAAGTTCGCCGTCGCGCCGCTGCCGGGGCCGAACGGGCCGGGCGCCTCCAACCTCGGCGGCCACAACCTCGCCATCTCCGCCTTCGCCAAGAACAAGGCGAGCGCCCTCGACTTCATCAAGTACCTGACCGGCCCGGACTCGCAGAAGGCCAACCTGCTGGCCACCTCGCAGGCGCCGACGAACGCCGCGCTGTACGACGACCCGGAGATGGTCAAGAAGTTCCCCTACCTGCCGGTGCTGAAGCAGGCGATCGGGTCGGCCAAGCCCCGCCCCGTCGTCGTCAAGTACGGCGACGTGACCGCCGCGATCCAGGGCGCGCTCTACGACGCCGTCCAGGGGAAGACGCCGGTGGACCAGGCCCTCGGCGACCTCCAGGGCAAGCTCGGCCCGCTGACCGCGCAGTGACGTCATGACCGAAACTTTCAGCAAGAAGTCGCCCGCTGCGGCCCCGGCCGCGGCGGGCGGCCCCCGCGAACGCAAGCACGGGCGCAGGCCCGACGCGAGCGGGCGGCGCATGGCGGCGCTGCTGCTGTCGCCGACCCTGCTCGTGCTCGCCCTCGTCGTCGGCTACCCCGTGCTCGCCGGGCTGCGCGAGTCGCTGTACGTGCGCGGCGAGGGCCTGGACGCCGACGGGTTCGTGGTGGAGGGCGACCGGTTCGCCGGGCTCGACAACTACACCGCGATCTTCTCGGGCGACCGCGCCTCGGCGTTCTGGAACGCCTTCGGCAACACCACGTTCTTCACGATCACCACGGTCGTGCTGGAGACCGCGATCGGCGTCGGCATGGCGCTGATCATGCACCAGGCGTTCAGGGGCCGGGCGATCGTGCGCGCCAGCATCCTGGTGCCGTGGGCGATCCCCACCGCGATCTCCGGGCTGCTGTGGCGCTGGATCTTCCAGGCCGACGGCGCGGCCAACGCGGTGATCCGGCAGCAGATCCTGTGGACCGCCGACGGCTGGCCGGCCAAGTTCGCCGTGGTCATCGCCGAGGTGTGGAAGACCTCGCCGTTCATCGGGCTGCTGGTGCTGGCCGGGCTCCAGATGATCCCGCGCGAGGTGCACGAGGCGGCCCGGGTGGACGGCGCGAGCGCGCTGCAGCGCTTCTGGTGGATCACGCTGCCGCTGGTCAAGCCCGCGCTGCTGGTGGCGGTGCTGTTCCGCATGATGGACGTGCTGCGCATGTTCGACCTGCCCGCGGTGCTGATCGGCGTCAACCAGCGGTCGGTCGAGACGCTGACGATGATCGCCTGGTTCGAGGCGTCGAACCTGCGCTACGGATCGGCGGCGGCCTACGCCACCATCCTGTTCGCCTACATCGCGCTGATCGCCTACCTGTTCGTCAAGCTCCTGGGCGCCGACATCATCGGCGACGCCCGCCAGACGGTCAAGCGGCGGAAGAAGGCCCGGCCATGACCCGACGCGTCCTCACCCACCTCGGCATCGCGGCCGTCGCCGTGTACTGCCTGGTCCCGTTCTACTGGATGGTCGTGTCGGCGTTCCGCCGCCCGCAGGACCAGTTCTCCAACGCCCCGCTGCCCGCGCCGTTCTCCACCGAGAACTTCAGCGCCGTGTTCAGCGGCGACAACGGCTTCGGCCGCGCGCTGCTCAACAGCGTGGTCGTCGCCGGGACCACCACCGCGCTGACGCTGGTGATCGGCGTGTTCACCGCCTACGCGCTGGCCCGGCTCACCTTCCGCTTCAAGAACCTGGTGCTCGGCCTGGTCATCGGCACCACCATGTTCCCGGGGATCTCCCAGCTGGTGCCGCTGCTGAAGCTGTTCACCGGCATCGGCTGGATCAACACCTACCAGGCGATGGTCGTGCCGAGCCTGGGCTTCGCGCTGCCGCTGTCGGTGTGGCTGCTGACCGCCTTCTTCCGCCAGCTGCCGTTCGAGCTGGAGCAGGCCGCGATGGTGGACGGCTGCACGCGCGGCCAGGCGTTCCGCAAGGTCATCGTGCCGCTGGCCGCACCCGGGGTGTTCACCACCGCGATCCTCACCTTCATCGCCGCCTGGAACGAGTTCCTCATCGCCCTGTCGATGGTGAACAAGAAGGAGATGCAGACCGCCACCGTCGCGATCTCCAAGTTCACCGGCGTCTCCGGTTTCGACCAACCTTTCGGCACCCAGATGGCCGCCGGGGTGATCGTCACCGTTCCGCTCATCATCGTGGTGCTGGTCTTCCAGCGCCGCATCGTCGCCGGGCTCACCGCCGGCGGCGTGAAATGACAAGGATGCCCATGACCCAGCACGCCTTCGCCCCCGCCGCCACCCGCTGGTGGCGGGACGCGGTGATCTACCAGGTGTACGTCCGCAGCTTCGCCGACGCGAGCGGCGACGGGGTGGGCGACCTGCCGGGCGTCCGGTCGCGGCTGCCCTACCTGGCCGAGCTGGGCGTGGACGCGTTGTGGATCACCCCGTTCTACGTGTCGCCGATGGCCGACTTCGGCTACGACGTGGCCGACTACCGCGACGTGGACCCGCTGTTCGGGACGCTGGAGGACGCGCGCGGCCTGGTCGCCGACGCGCACGCGCACGGCCTGCGCGTCATCGTGGACGTGGTGCCCAACCACACCTCCGACCGGCACCCGTGGTTCCAGGCGGCGCTCGCCGCCGCCCCCGGCTCCCCCGAGCGCGCCCGCTACATCTTCCGCGACGGGCGCGGCCCGGACGGCGCGCAGCCGCCCAACGACTGGGAGTCGGTCTTCGGCGGCCCGGCCTGGACGCGCACGCCCGACGGCCAGTGGTACCTGCACCTGTTCGCGCCCGAGCAGCCCGACCTCGACTGGGAGAACCCCGAGGTGCGCGCCGAGTTCGCCGACATCCTGCGGTTCTGGCTGGACCTCGGCGTGGACGGCTTCCGCATCGACGTCGCGCACGGCATGGTCAAGGCCCCCGGCCTGCCCGACGTGGGCCACGCGGACCAGGTCGAGATGCTCGGCACCGCCGTGCTGCCCTACTTCGACCAGGACGGCGTGCACGAGATCCACCGCGAGTGGCGCGCGCTGCTGGACTCCTACGGCGGCGAGCGCATCGGCGTCGCCGAGGCGTGGGCGCCCACGCCCGAGCGGCTGGCCCGCTACACCCGGCCCGACGAGCTGCACCAGGCGTTCAACTTCCACTACCTGTCGGCCCCCTGGGACGCGCAGGAGATGCGCCAGGTGATCGACGAGTCGCTGCGCACCGCGCAGGCCGTGGCCGCGCCCGCGACCTGGGTGCTGTCCAACCACGACGTCAAGCGGCACGTCACCCGCTACGGCGGCGGCGAGCCCGGCCTGCGGCGCGCCCGCGCCGCGGCGCTGCTGACGCTGGCGCTGCCGGGGTCGGCCTACGTCTACCAGGGCGAGGAGCTGGGCCTGCCCGAGGTGCTGGACCTGCCCGAGGAGTTCCTCCAGGACCCGCAGCGCGGCCGGGGCGCCGACGCCGGGCGCGACGGCTGCCGCGTGCCGCTGCCGTGGTCGGGCGACGAGCCGCCGTTCGGCTTCGGCACCGGGAGCAGCTGGCTGCCGCTGCCCCCGGCCTGGCGCGACCTCAGCGTCGCCGCGCAGGAGCGCGACCCCGGCTCCACGCTGCGCCTGTACCGCGAGGCGCTGCGCCTGCGGCGCGAGCACCCCGCGCTCGGCGACGGCGGGCTGCGCTGGCTGGTCGGCCCGCCCGGCACGCTGATCTTCGTCCGGGAGCAGGGCGGCCGCGCGGTGGCGTGCGCGGTCAACATGGGCGACAAGTCGGTCCGCGTGGCCGCCTACGGCCCCGAGCTGCTGTCCAGCGGACCGGTCCAACGCGACGGCGACTGCCTGGAACTGCCCTCTGACACCGCGGTGTGGTGGGAGGTACTTTGATGGCCATGACGACGCGCCTGGCCGACATCGCGGCCCACGCCGGGGTCAGCGAGGCCACCGTGAGCCGGGTGCTCAACGGCAAGCAGGGCGTGTCCTCCGGCACCCGCCAGGCGGTGCTGACCGCGCTGGACGTGCTGGGGTACGAGCGCCCGGCCCGGCTGCGCCAGCAGCGGGCCGGGCTCATCGGCCTGATCGTCCCCGAGCTGTCCAACCCGATCTTCCCGGCGTTCGCCGAGGCGATCGAGAGCGCCCTCGCCCGGCACGGCTACATGGCGGTGCTGTGCTCGCAGGCGCCCGGCGGGGTGGCCGAGGACGACTACATCGAGATGCTGCTGGAGCGCGGCGTGGCGGGGATCATCTTCGTCAACGGCCTGCACGCCAACGCCCGCTCCGACCGCGCCCGCTACGTGCGGCTGCTGGACCAGGGCCTGCCGATCGTGCTGGTCAACGGGTTCCGCGACGACATCGACGCGCCGTTCGTGTCCAACGACGACGCGGCCTCGCTGGAGGCGGCGATCGGGCACCTGGCCGCGATGGGGCACCGCCGCATCGGCCTCGCGATCGGGCAGGAGCAGTACGTGCCGACCCGGCGCAAGACCGAGGGCTTCCGGCGCGGCATGGCCCGGTACGCCGGCCTCGCCGAGGCCGAGGCGGACGAGCTGGTCGTCAACACGATGTACACCGTCGAGGGCGGGCAGGCCGCCGCGCAGCGGCTGCTCGACCAGGGCTGCACGGCGATCTGCTGCGGCAACGACATGATGGCGCTGGGCGCGATCCGGGCGGCGCGCCAGCGCGGGCTGCGGGTGCCGCAGGACGTGTCGGTGGTCGGGTTCGACGACTCGCCGCTGACGGCCTACCTGGACCCGCCGCTGACCACGCTCCGGCAGTCGGTGCGGGAGATGTCGCTCGCCGCGGTGGACACGCTGCTGCAGGAGATCGGCGGGACGCGCGCGCACCGGGCGGAGCTGCTGTACCGGCCCGAGCTGGTGGTGCGCAGCTCCACCGCGGCCGCCCCGGCGGCGGTCACGGCGGCGGACGCGGGGGCGGGTGCCGTGGCGGTGCCCGCGCCGGCCGCGCCCGCCGACGCGTGACGGTGATGCGCGACCGTGATGCGCGACCGTGCCGCCCGGTCCCGCCGGTTGACCTGCTGAGATGAGCCGTTGACGCGCCTGGGGCGGCCCCGCCCCAGGTAACGGTTGTGTTGCGACGGATTGACAGTGAGCCGCATCACGGTCTTTCCTTCGTGGGAGCGCTCCCACAGCCACTTCCCACGACCTGAGAGGGGTCGCAATGAGGGTGACCAAGCGAGGCGGGCTGCGTGCCGCGTCCGCGATCGCGCTGTCGGCGGTACTCGTGGCGGCGGCCTCCGCCTGCGGCGGGGGCGACGACGGCGACGACGGCGGGTCCGGCTCCGGCCCGGTCGAGCTCACCGTCGACGTGTTCGGCGAGTTCGGCTACGACCAGCTCTACAAGCAGTACGAGGCGTCCCACCCCAACGTGAAGATCAAGCAGCGCAAGGTCTCCACGCTGGACGACTACAAGCCGCGCATCCAGCAGTGGATCGCGACCAACAGCGGCGCGGGCGACGTGGTGGCGCTGGAGGAGGGCATCCTGCCGCTGTACATGCAGCAGCCCGGCAAGTTCGTGAACCTGTTCGACCACGGCGGCAAGGAGCTGCAGGGCAACTTCCTGCCGTGGAAGTGGCAGATGGGCGTCACCCCGGACGGCAAGCAGCTGATCGGCCTCGGCACCGACATCGGGCCGCTGGCCATGTGCTACCGCAAGGACCTGTTCAAGAAGGCCGGGCTGCCGACCGAGCGCGAGGAGGTCTCCAAGCTCTGGCCGACCTGGGACGGGTTCCTGTCGACCGGCCAGAAGTTCCAGGAGAAGGTGCCCGGCACCAAGTGGCTGGACGGCCCGGCGGCCGCGCTGCGCACCACCGTGCTGCAGAACTCCGGCGCCGGCCCCGGCTACAGCTACTTCGACAAGGACAACAAGCTCGCCTTCGACACCAACCCGGCGGTGAAGAGCGCCTTCGACACCGTCCTGAAGTTCGAGCAGAACAAGATGACGTCGGGGATGCAGATCTTCACCCCGCCGTGGCAGACCGCGCTGAAGCGCGACACCTTCGCCACGCTGCCGTGCCCGTCGTGGATGCTCGGCGGCATCAAGGAGTTCTCCGGCGACACCGGCAAGGGCAAGTGGGACGTGGCCGCGATCCCCGGCGGCGCCGGGTACTGGGGCGGCTCGTGGCTGGCGGTGCCCAAGCAGTCCAAGCACCCCAAGGAGGCCGCGGAGCTCGCCAAGTTCCTGTCCAACCCGCAGGGCCAGGTCGCCGCGTTCAAGGACAAGAACACCTTCCCGTCCTCGCCGCAGGCCCAGCAGGACCCGGCGGTGTCGGGCAGCACCGACCCCTACTTCGGCGACGCGCCCACCGGCAAGATCTTCGGCCAGATGGCCGCGCAGGTGAAGCCGGTGCACCTCGGCCCGAAGAACGAGGACGTGCGGCAGGTCGTGGAGAACGTCCTGATCGCCGTGGGCCAGGGCAAGGTGAAGCCCGAGGAGGCGTGGGCCAAGGCGGTGGAGGAAGCCAAGAAGGCCGCCCGCTGACCCGCCTGACCGGAGGCGGCGCCGGGGACCGCGTCCCCGTGCCCCCGGCGCCGCCCCCGCCCACCCGTCCCGAAAGGAGGGCGCGTTGAGCCTCGACCTGCGCCCCGCCCGCTCCGGCCGCCCCGCGGCCGCGGCGGGCCCGCCCCCCGCGCGCCGCGGCTGGCGGTCCCGGCTGACCCGGCTGGACGTCCGGGTCTCCCCGTACCTGTTCATCTCGCCGTTCTTCGTGGTCTTCCTGGCCTTCGGCGCGTTCCCGCTGGGCTACACCCTCTGGGTGTCGCTGCACGAGTGGGGGCTCGCCTCCGGCACCCGCGAGTTCGTGGGGCTGGACAACTTCTCCTACCTGCTCGGCGACGCCGACTTCTGGCACGCCACGGTCAACACCATCGGCATCTTCGTGCTGTCCACGGTCCCGCAGCTGCTGCTGGCGCTGCTGCTGGCGGCGGCGCTGGACCGCAGGATGAAGGCCAGCACGTTCTTCCGGATCGGCGTGGTCGCCCCGATGGTCACCTCGACCGCGGCCGTGGCGATCGTGTTCACCCAGCTGTTCGACCGCGACCACGGCCTGGCCAACTGGATGATCGGCCTGGTCGGGCTGGAGGCGATCGACTGGCAGGCCGGCCGCGGCTGGTCCTGGATCGCCATCGCCACGATGGTGAACTGGCGCTGGACCGGCTACAACGCGCTGATCTTCCTGGCCGCGATGCAGGCGATCCCGAAGGACCTCTACGAGGCCGCCGCGATCGACGGCGCATCCCGGCTGCGCCAGTTCTGGCAGATCACGGTGCCGATGCTGCGCCCGACGATCATGTTCGCGGTGATCATCTCCACCATCGGCGGGCTCCAGCTGTTCACCGAGCCCGCGCTGTTCGGCATCGGCAGCGCCAACCGGATGGACGGCGGCGCGGTGCACCAGTTCCAGACCATCACGATGTACATGTTCGACAACGCCTTCGGCGACGACCGGTACGGCTACGCGGCCGCGGTGTCCTGGGCCCTGTTCCTGCTGATCATCGTGTTCTCGCTGGTCAACTTCCTGTTCGTGCGGCGCGCGGGAGGCGCGAGATGACCACCCTGCCCCTGATGCGCCGCCGCCGCGGCGGCGCCGGCCGGCTGCGCGGCCTGTGGGCGGCCAGCCCGCTGACCTACCTGACGCTGGTCGCCGGCCTGGTGCTGTCGGTCTTCCCGATCTACTGGATGATCGTGGTGGCGACCCGCAGCAACGACGTGGTCTCCGACGTGCCGCCGCCGATGCTGCCGGGCGCCAACCTGGGCGCCAACGTGGGCCGGCTGTTCGACAACCCCGACGCCTACTTCGCCAAGGGCCTGCTGAACTCGGCGATCGTGGCCTCGTGCGTGACGGTCTCGACGGTGCTGTTCGCCTCGCTGGCCGGGTTCGCCTTCGCCAAGCTGCGCTTCCGCGGCCGCAACGCGCTGCTGCTGACCATCATCGCGACCATGATGATCCCGGTGCAGATGGGCATCATCCCGCTCTACATGATCATGGTGAAGCTGGGCTGGCAGAACCACCTGCAGGCGGTGATCGTGCCGTTCCTGGTCACCGGGTTCGGGGTGTTCATGATGCGGCAGTACGCCGACCAGGCGGTGCCCGACGAGCTCATCGAGGCGGCCCGCGTGGACGGCTGCACCACCTTCGGCATCTACTGGCGGGTCGTGCTGCCGGCGCTGCGCCCGGCCGCGGGCGTGCTCGGGCTGCTGACGTTCATGCAGACCTGGAACGAGTTCATGTGGCCGCTGGCGGCGCTGAACCCCGACAACCCGACCGTGCAGCTGTCCATCAACAACCTGGCCAACGCCTACTTCAAGGACTACACGCTGATGTTCGCCGGGACCACGGTGGCGATCCTGCCGCTGCTCGCGGTGTTCATCGTCTTCGGCCGCCAGATCATCGGCGGCATCATGGAAGGGGCGGTCAAGGCATGATCCGTTTTCCGGCTGACTTCACCTGGGGCGCGGCGACCGCCGCCTACCAGATCGAGGGCGCGGCGGCCGAGGACGGGCGCGGCCCGTCGGTCTGGGACGACTTCTGCCGCACCCCCGGCAAGGTCCTGAACGGCGACACCGGCGACGTCGCGGTGGACCACTACCACCGCTACCGCGAGGACGTGGCGCTGATGGCCGATCTCGGCCTGACCGCCTACCGCTTCTCCATCTCCTGGTCGCGCGTGCAGCCCGACGGCGCCGGCGCGCCCAACCCCGCCGGGCTCGACTTCTACCGGCGGCTGGTGGACGAGCTGCTGGAGGCGGGCGTCCAGCCGTGGCCGACGCTCTACCACTGGGACCTGCCGTCGGCGCTGGAGAAGGCGGGCGGCTGGCCCGAGCGCGACACCGCGCACCGGTTCGCCGACTACGCCGCGCTGGTGCACGAGGCGCTCGGCGACCGGGTGCGGCACTGGACGACCGTCAACGAGCCGTGGTGCGCGGCGTTCCTGGGGTACGCGTCCGGCGAGCACGCGCCGGGACGCCTCGACCCCGCCGCCTCCCTGGACGCCGCGCACCACCTGATGCTCGGGCACGGCCTGGCCGTCCAGGCGATGCGGGCCCGGCACCCCGGCAACCGGTTCGGCGCCGCGGTCAACCTGTACGCGGTCTCCCCCGCGACCGACGACCCCGCCGACCTGGACGCGGCACGGCGCGTCGACGGGCTGCAGAACCGCTTCTTCCTCGACCCGCTGCTGCTCGGCCGCTACCCCGAGGACGTGCTGGCCGACCTGGAGCCGTTCGGCTTCGCCCCGGCCGACACCGACGTGATCGCGCAGCCGCTCGACCAGCTCGGCATCAACTACTACACCCGGCACACCGTGTCGGGCGTGCCGGGCGAGGCGACGCAGGCGGTGTCGTCGCCGTTCTCGGCGCACTCGCCGTGGGTGGGCGCCGAGCACGTCCGGTTCGTCCCGGGCGGGCGGCCGGTCACCGGCATGGGCTGGGAGATCGACGCGCCCGGCCTGCGCGAGACGCTGGTACGGGTGGCGCGCGAGTACCCGTCCGTCCCGCTGTACATCACCGAGAACGGCGCGGGCTACGACGAGCGGCTCGGCGGCGACGGAACGGTCCACGACGAGGGCCGCATCGCCTACCTCGACGAGCACCTGCGGGCGTGCCACGACGCCATCGCCGACGGTGTTCCGCTTCGGGGCTACTTCACGTGGTCGCTGCTGGATAATTTCGAGTGGGCATGGGGCTACTCCAAGCGCTTCGGGCTGGTCCACGTGGACTACGCGACCCAGCGCCGGGTTCCCAAGGACAGCGCCCGCTGGTACTCAGAGGTGATCCGGAGCGGCGCGCTGTGAGGGCGCGCCGCGAACCCGCACTGTGACCGCACACGACCGAAGGGGGCCGGGGATGGCGGGCAGGAGGCCCACCCTCGAAGAGGTGGCCGCGCAGGCCGGGGTGGGCAGGGGCACCGTCTCGCGCGTCATCAACGGCTCCCCCAAGGTGAGCGACCAGGCGCGCGAGGCGGTGCTGAAGGCGATCGACGAGCTGGGCTACGTCCCCAACCGGGCGGCCCGCGCGCTGGTCACCAACCGCACCGACACGGTGGCGCTGGTGGTCGCCGAGTCCGACCAGCGGCTGTTCGGCGAGCCGTACTTCGCCGGGATCATCCGCGGGATCAGCGCCACGCTCGGCGACACCGGCCTGCAGCTGCTGCTGGCGCTCGCCCGCTCCCCCGCCGAGTACGCCCGGCTGGAGCACTACCTGACCCCGCAGCACGTGGACGGGGTGCTGCTCACCTCGCTGCACGCCGAGGACCCGCTGCCGGGGCGGCTGGAGGCCGGCGGCGTCCCGACCGTCCTCGGCGGGCGCCCGCCGGGCCTCGCGCCCGTCAGCTACGTGGACGTGGACAACCGCAGCGGCGCGCGGATGGCGGTCGAGCACCTGATCGGCCGGGGCCGCCGCCGCATCGCCGCGATCGCCGGGCCGCAGGACATGGGCGTGGGCATCGACCGGCTCACCGGGTACCGCACCGCGCTGGCCGAGGCGGGGCTGCCCGAGCTGGTCGCCTACGGCGACTTCAGCGAGGCCAGCGGCATCGCGGCGGCCGAGGAGCTGCTGGCGCGCGCGCCCTCGCTGGACGCGGTGTTCGCCGCCGACGACCCGATGGCGCTCGGCGCGCTGCGCGTGCTGCGGCGGCACGGGCGGGCGGTGCCCGGGGACGTGGCCGTGGTCGGCTTCGACGACTCGGCGCAGGCCCCGCTGGCCGACCCGCCGCTGACGACGGTGCACCAGTCGGCCGAGGAGATGGGGCGGGAGATGGCGCGGCTGCTGGTGTCGCGCATCCAGGGCGAGACGCCCGCCGACCCGGTGGTGATCCTGCAGCCGCACCTGGTCGTCCGCGACTCGGCCTGACGCGGCCGGGCCCGGTGGGGCTTCGGAGGGTCTCCGCAAGCCCGGCTCGCCCCGGCCGGACTCGGTGCGGCCGGGGCACCCGATCACGGCGCGGCCCACACGGCTCGAACGAGCCCGACCCGACCGACCGGCACAGCACGACCGGCCCGGCTCGAACGAGCCCGACCCGACCCGACCGGCACAGCACGACCGGCACGGCACGACCGGCCCGGCTCGAACGAGCTCGGCACGACCGGCACGGCACGACCGGCACGGCACGACCGGCCCGGCTCGAACGAGCTCGGCACGACCGGCACGGCACGACCGGCACGGCACGACCGGCTCGGCACGGCGAGGGCGAGTCCGGCTCGGGCCGAGCGGCTTCGGCGCGGCCCGGTCGAGGCGGGTGCGAACCGGCCCGAATCGGTGCCGCCCGCCGCTTTCCGGTCCGACCGGCGCGATCCTGGCGCGGTCCAACGATGCCTGACACGACCTGACTGGTCCCGGTGCGGCCTGACTCGCCCCCGCTGTGATCGGTCCTGACAGGCGGGTTTCTCAGGGTTGCCATAGGACGTCAAGGAATTGAGCAACTTCTCCGTCTTGCCGCACCACCGAGCTTTCTTCACGATTCACGGCATACAAGGCGTTTCATCCGGATACGCCTTGCCCCGCCAGAGGAGCAGTGAGGATGCGAACCATCCGCCCCGTCACTGTCATCGGCGCGGCCGCACTGGCCGCCGCGCTGACCGCAGCCCCCGCCAACGCCCTGTCCGCTCCCACCCAGGCCGCGCCCGCCAAGGCTCCCGCGGCCGCGCCCGACCCCGGCCGCCTGGCCACCGCCCTCGCCGACAGCCTCGGCACCCGCAGCGCCGGCTCCTACCTGGAGGGCGGCAAGCTCGTCGTCACGGTGTCGGACGCCGACGCCGCCCAGAAGGTGCGCGCCGCCGGCGCCGTGGCCAGGACCGTCGCCCGCAGCGGCGCGGCCCTCGCCAAGACCACCGCGGCCCTGTCCCGCACCGCCAAGGTCGCCGGCACCGCCTGGGCGACCGACCCCGCCACCAACCAGGTCGTGCTCTCCTACGACGACAGCGTCACCGGCGCCAAGCTCGCCAAGGTGCGCGCCGCGGCCGCCAAGCAGGGCGCGGCCGTCCGACTGGAGCACGTCCCCGGCAAGTTCAGCACGCTGATCTCCGGCGGGCAGGCCATCTACGGTGGCGGCTCCCGCTGCTCGCTCGGCTTCAACGTGCGCAACAGCGCCGGCACCCAGTTCTTCCTGACCGCCGGCCACTGCACCAACCTCAGCACGACCTGGACCGACGGCAGCGTCACCCTCGGCACCCGGACCGGCAGCAGCTTCCCGGGCAACGACTACGGCATCGTCCGCTACACCAACACCACCGTCCCCAAGCCCGGCGACGTCTACCTCTACCCGGGCTCGCAGGACATCACCTCCGCGGGCAACGCCGTGGTGAACCAGGCCGTGCGCCGCAGCGGCAGCACGACCCAGGTCCGCAGCGGCCGCGTCACCGCCCTGAACCAGACCGTCAACTACCCGCAGGGCACGGTGTCGGGCCTGATCCGCACCACCGTCTGCGCCCAGGGCGGCGACAGCGGCGGCTCGCTGTTCGCCGGCTCGATCGCCCTCGGCCTCACCTCCGGCGGCAGCGGCAACTGCACCACCGGCGGCACGACCTTCTTCCAGCCGGTCACCGAGCCGCTCAGCGTCTACGGCGTGAGCGTCTACTGATCTGAGACCGGGGAGGGGCACTCCGGCTCCCACCCCTTCCGCCCCTCCCGGAAGACGCAGGGCGGGCCCGCTCCGGCGGGCCCGCCCCCGCCCGTCGGCGCGGTAACGTCGCGATCATGAGCTACGAACCCACCGAGACCGAGCTGAAGCACCTCACCCGCTGCGTGGAGCTGGCCACCGAGGCACTGGAGGACGGCGACGAGCCGTTCGGGTCGGTGCTGGTGGCGGCCGACGGCCGGGTGCTGTTCGAGGACCGCAACCGGGTGGCGGGCGGCGACCAGACCCGGCACCCCGAGTTCGAGATCGCCCGCTGGTCGGCCACCAACATGACGCCGCGGGAGCGGGCCGCCGCGACCGTCTACACCTCCGGCGAGCACTGCCCGATGTGCTCGGCCGCGCACGCGTGGATGGGCCTCGGCCGGATCGTGTACGTCGCGTCGTCGGAGCAGCTCGGCGGCTGGCTGGCGGAGCTGGGCGTGTCCGCTTCGCCGGTGGCGCCGCTGCCGATCAACGCCGTCGCGCCGGGCGTGCCGGTGGACGGCCCGGTGGCGGCCCTGTCCGACCGGGTGCACGCCCTGCACCGCCGCCTGCACGGGGCCGCCTGACGCCGGGACGGCCGGTCAGACCGGCTTGCGGGCCGGTCCCGCCGCCCGTTCCGTAACCGCCTCGGCCGCCGGCGGCCTCAGGAAGCCGGTGGCCCAGGCGACCGGGACGGCGACCACGCCGATGGCCAGGCCGGTGACCACCGCGGCCGAGGCGGTGGCGCCGCCGATCGCCACGCCTCCGGCGGCCGAGCCGAACGCGATGCCCGCATTGGCCGCCGAGGCGGGCAGCGAGGACGCCAGCGCGCCGCCCGGACCGGCCAGGCTCACCACGCGGTACTGCAGCGACGGCACCATGCCGAAGGCGAGCACGCCCCAGGCGAGCAGCACCAGCGCCACCGGGAGCGCGGCCTCGCCCACCAACAGGAGCGCCAGCAGGCAGGCCGCCGAGCCCGCGGTCGCCACGGTCAGGGTGCGCGCGGCGTCGCGGTCGGCGAACCGGCCGCCGCCGAACGAGCCCACCGCCGTGGCCGCGCCGTAGGCCAGCAGGAACACGCTGACCAGCGCCCCCGAGACGCCCGTGACGTCCTCCAGGAACGGCACGATGTAGGTCAGCGCCGCGTACAGCGACGCGAACACCAGGAAGTCCAGCAGCAGCACCGCGAGCACGCGCGGGGCGAAGGCGTGCCGGATCTGGTCGCGCGCGCCGCCGCCCGCGCCGGGCACCGGCGGGACCAGCGCCAGCGTGGCGGCCAGGGCGGCCGCGGCGAGCACGACGATCGCGGCGAACGAGCCGCGCCAGCCGAGCGTCTGCCCCGCCAGCGTGCCGAGCGGCACGCCCAGCGCGGCCGACACCGCGACCCCGGACACGATCACGGCCATCGCCCGGCCCATGCGCTCGGGCGGCACGACCGAGACGCCCGCCGCGAACGCGGCCGCGATGAACAGGCCCTGCAACGCGCCGGCGCAGACGCGCGCCGCGAGGAACAGGCCGTAGTCGGCGGTCAGCACCGCGGCGAGGTTGCCCAGGACGAACAGGACGAGCGCGCCCGCCAGGACGGTCCGCCGGTCCAGCCTGATCGTCAGCGCCGCGAGCAGCGGGCCGCCGAGGGCCAGGCCCAGCGCGTAGGCGGTCACCAGGCGGCCGGCGGCGGGGATGGAGACCCCCAGGTCAGCGGCGATCAGGTTCAGCACGCCGACCACGAGCAGCTCGGCGCTGCCCAGCACGAACATGCCGAGGAAGAGGACGGCCAGGACCAGGTTCGCGCGGGTCCGGCCCAGGGTCGTCTGCGGGACGCTCATGCGCGCCCTCCTTGCTGTGTCGTGAGCGTGGGCGCGACGCCGAACGCGGGCACCAGGTCAGCGTCGTGGAACGCCGTGATGCGGCCGATCCGGTCCCCGATCAGCGTCAGGACCTCGACGCCGTGCGCCCGGTAGCGGCCGTCGCCCTCGTGCCGGTAGGCGACGGCGGCGGGCTGGCCGTTGGCGCGCACGGGCACCATGCGCCACCGGTCCCTGCGCAGGACCCGGCTGGTCAGGAACCCGATGACGGCCGGGCGGCCGGTGAACCAGGTCGGGATGGGCGGCATCTCCAGCTCGACGTCGGCCCGCAGCAGTCTCACGAGCGCGTCGGGGTCGGCCCGGGTGAACGCGTCCACGTAGCCGTCGAGGACGGCCCGCTGGACCCGCTCGTCCGGCTCGGCCAGGTCGTCCGCGACGGGCCCGGCCTCGGCGAGGCAGCCGCGGGCGCGGCGGAGCGCGCTGTCCACGGCGGCGGCCGTGGTGTCCAGCATCTCGGCGACCTCGGCCGTCCGGAACGCCAGCACGTCGCGCAGCGTCAGCACGGCCCGCTGCCGTGCGGGCAGGAGCTGGAGCGCGGCGATGAAGGCGAGCCGCACCCCGCTGCGCCCGGCCACGATCGCCGCCGGGTCGCCGGCGCCGAGCAGCGCGTCGGGGACCGGCTGGAGCCAGGGCACGGCCGGTTCGGCCGCGGCCACCGCGATCCGATGGTCGTCGGCGGGCGCGCCCAGCCCGGACGGGAGCGGCCGGCGCGAGCGCGTCTCCAGCGCCGTCAGGCACGCCATGGTGGCGATCTTGTAGAGCCAGCGCCGCACCGTGGAGCGGCCCTCGAACCCCGCGAACCCGCGCCAGGCCCGCAGGTAGGTCTCCTGCACGAGGTCCTCGGCGTCGTGGACCGAGCCGAGTATCCGGTAGCAGTGCGCGAGCAGCTCGGGCCGGAACGGCTCGGTCAGGGCGGCGAACTCGGACTCGGACGGCATCGTGCCTCCTTGGGGGGTCAACCGACCGGGCTCAGCCCGGCGGCGCCGATCACGTGCTCGGGGCCGCCGCCGGGATCGGCGGCCAGCCGCAGGACGGCCTCGGCGACCTGGCCGGGGGTGAGCACCGGCCGCATGCTCGCGGCGAGGGCGTCCGCGCCGAGACCCTGCCGGGCGGCGTAGGCCGCGACCGCCGCCGAGCCGAGGGCGGTCGCCGGGGTCAGCTGCGGGAGCAGCGCGGCGAAGCGGACACCGAGCCCGGCCCGTTCGGACTCCTCGGCCGCGTACGCGCGGATGTGCCGGACGGCGGCCTTGGCGGCGGCGTACCCGCCGCTGAGCGGGGACCCGCCGAGCGCCGCCCCGCTGGAGATGGAGACGACCACGCCGCCCGGCGGCATCGGCTCCCGCAGCGCCGCCCGGGTCCAGGCGAAGGCGTGCCGGGCGTCGACGTGCCAGTTGCGGCTGAAGGTCTCCCAGGTCTGCTCGTGCACGGGCGCCATGTGCGGGGCGGCCCCCGCGTTGAGGACGAGCAGGCCGGGGCGATGCGCGCTGAGCACGTTCCGGGCGAGGGCCTCGTCGGCGGCGTCGGCGGCCACGGGGGTGAAGCCCCCGCCCAGCTCGTCGCGCACGGCCAGCAGCTCGCCCTCGTCGCGGGCGATGCCGACGACGCCGGCGCCCGCTTCGACGAGGGCGGCGGCGATCGCGCGCCCGAAGCCGCGGCCGGCGCCGGTGACGACGGCCGTCTGGAAGGAGTCGGACATCAGATGCTCCACGGTGGGGTCGGATGCGGTCCACATCAAGACCGGCCGCCGGAGGAGAATCCGTCGCCGCCCGCCGAAGCCGTCGGGTGACGTGGGTCACATCCCCTTCCGCGGCCGCCGCGCAGGAGTGATCGCGAACGCGCCGGGTAGCATCCGCGCACCTTGGAGGTGGACGATGGGCGCACGCGAGAGCTGGGGCAAGCTGGGCCGCCGGCGGCGGATCCGGCGGGTGGCCCGGGACGTCTTCGACTGGCGGGAGCTGCGGCCCGGCCAGGGCGAGGCGATGGAGCACCTGCTGCGCGGGCGGGACGTGCTGGTGGTGATGCCGACCGGCAGCGGGAAGTCGGCGGTCTACCAGATCCCCGCGCAGCTGCTGGACGGCCCCACCATCGTGATCTCACCGCTGATCGCGCTGCAGCGGGACCAGGCCCTGTCGCTGGCCGCGCGGGACGCGGGCGGCACCGCCGTGGTCAACTCCGCGCAGTCGGCGCGGGACGGCGCCGACTCGCTGGAGCGCATCCGGGCGGGCCGGGCCGAGTTCGTCTTCCTGTCCCCCGAGCAGCTCGCCAAGCCCGAGATGGTGGAGCGGCTCGCCGCCGCGCGGCCCTCGCTGATCGCGGTGGACGAGGCGCACTGCGTCTCGTCCTGGGGCCACGACTTCCGGCCCGACTACCTGCGGCTCGGCCAGGTCATCGACCGGCTCGGCCACCCGCCGGTGCTGGCGCTGACCGCGACCGCCTCGCCGCCGGTGCGCGAGGACATCGTCGCCGCGCTGGGACTGCGCGACGTCCAGCAGGTGATCCGCGGGTTCGACCGGCCGGAGATCTCGCTGGAGGTCCGGCGGTTCGCCGAGGAGCAGGACAAGCGGCGGGCGCTGGTGCGGGACGCGGCCGGGCGCGACGGCCTCGGCCTGGTGTACGTGGCGACCCGCCGCGACGCCGAGGAGTACGCCGCCGAACTGGTCGAGGCGGGCGTGCGCGCCGAGCCCTACCACGCGGGCATGAAGGCGGCCGAGCGCGAGCGGGTGCACGGCCTGTTCTCCGACGACGGCCTGGACGTGGTCGTGGCCACCTCGGCGTTCGGGATGGGCATCGACAAGCCGAACGTGCGCTACGTCCTGCACAGCGCCCCGCCGGAGTCGCCCGACTCCTACTACCAGGAGATCGGGCGCGCCGGGCGGGACGGGGGACCCGCCGAGGCGGTGCTGTTCTACCGTTCGGAGGACCTGGGGCTGCGCCGCTTCTTCGCCGCGGGCAAGCCCGACGAGGAGATGCTGCGCCGGGTGGCCGAGCGCGTGCACGAGGGGCCGATCGAGACCCGGGAGCTGCGGGCCGAGCTGGACGTGGGCCCGTCCAAGCTGACCGGCCTGGTGAACCTGCTGCAGAGCGTCGGGGCCGTGGAGGTGGACGGCGGCGGCGACCTGCGCCCGGCCGAGGCGGACCCCGCCGAGGCCGTCGCGGAGGCGGTGCGCCTGGACGAGAGCCGCCGCAAGGTGGACGACTCCCGCATCGACATGATGCGCGGCTACGCCGAGACGACCGGCTGCCGCCGCCGCTACCTGCTGGAGTACTTCGGCGAGCCCTACGAGGGCACCTGCGGCAACTGCGACACCTGCACCGCCGGGACCGCCGAGCCCGCCCCGGCGGACACCGGCGGCCCGTTCCCGATCCACGCCGAGGTGACGCACGCGTCGTGGGGCCCGGGGACGGTGATGCGCGTGGAACCCGACCGGATCACGGTGCTGTTCGAGGACACCGGCTACCGGACGCTGTCGCTGGAGGCCGTCCAGCGCGAGGGCCTGCTGACCCTGGCGGACCCGGCCAAGGCGTCCTGAGACCGCTCATTCCGTCCGGCCGCGCCGTCGCCGCCAAGCGGCGATGCCACCGGTCACGACGGCGAGCACGAGCAGGACGCCGAAATAGGCGGCGGGAGGCAGGACCGGCCGCAGGAACAGTCCGGCGAAGACGAAGACCAGCGGGATGAACCAGTACGCGCGGACGCCCGGGTCCTTTCCGGACTCCCGCCACTGCTCGCGGAAGATCTCCCAGAAGGACCGGCGGCGCCGAGGTGCGGAAGAAGTCATGGCCCGGCACTACCCGCAAAAGCAAAGGGATCACGAAAAGGCCCGGGGGCGGGACCGCGCGATGCGGTTCCGCCCCCGGGTTTCGGGCGTCAGATCCTCAGCGAACCCTCAGAGGGCGCGGACCTCGGCGGCCTGCAGGCCCTTCGGGCCCTGCTGGGTGGTGTACTCCACCCGCTGGTCCTCGCGGAGGGTGCGGTAGCCCTGCATGTCGATCGCCGAGTGGTGGACGAAGACGTCGGCGGAGCCGTCGTCCGGGGCGATGAAGCCGAAGCCCTTGTCGTCGCTGAAGAACTTCACGGTGCCCTGAGCCATACTTTTTCTCCTTGAGAGGGAGGTTCGAGGCCGCGCGGTCGCGCGTCCCCGGCCTTCGACCGTTCACCCTCCCGAGGAAGCCCCGGGGCCGGCGAACGCCCGCCGTCAAACTCTGCGGGCATTTCACCTTCGCAAACTTCAACTGCAGCCACCTGTGACAACGCCATCTCCCAGCGAGACATTCCCGCTCATGGCGCCCACAGTGACAGCAGGGCCCCGCTGAGCGCGTTGCTGCCCGTCTGCGTCAGGACGGCGTGGAGCGACGCGCCGAGCGCGGCCAGGCGTCCCCGGTCCGCGCCGGGGTCCTCGGCATCCTGGATGATCTGTGCCGCCAGGGTCCGGGCCTCCTCCCGCTGCCGCGCCTCCATGTCCAGCACGGGGAGCGCCTGCGCGGCTGCCCGTACGAACGCGAGCAATTCCTTCAGGTCGTCCGGTACGGGCGCCTGGACGGTGTGGACGGTGTTGCCGTCGCCGTCGATGACGGTTCCCGTGATGCCGCCCTGCACGTTATTGATCCACATGGCTCTTCTCAGTCGGTCGTGGGTGTGCCGGTGGGAGTGTTCGAGAACGGCTGGGTGGCGATGTGCCAGCGCATCCCTCGGTTCTGGCCCGGGACGGATATGCGCACCTCGATGAGGTAGTAGCCGTACTGCGCCGGTTCGGCGTCGACCGTCAGGCGGCAGACCCTCCCGCCCCGGATCTCCCCCTTGCAGCCGCTGCCGTCGATGCGGAACACGGCGCGGTCGTCCCTCGTCCCCGTGGGGACCACCACGCGGTGACCGGTGCCGTCCCCTGCGGGGAAGCAACCGCCCTCGTCGTTGTCCCCCCAGGCGAGGGCGATCTCTGCTCGCCCTGCGTAGCCCTCCGCCGCCGGATACACGTTGACCGTCTTGATACCGCCGAAGCTGTAGACGCCGTCGAAGACCTCGCAGGGGGCTTTGCGGTCGTCGCCGGTGGGCGTGCGCTGCGTGGGGCCGGGCTCGGCGGGGTTACTCGGAGGCTTCCAGGAGGACCGGGACGGGCCTGGCGCGGACGGGTCTGGCGCGGACGGGCCTGGCGCGGGTGTGCGGCGGGGCGGTTTCCGGGACGTCGGGGTGCGGGGCTCACCGCTCGGTTCGGCGCTGGAGGGGAAGGCCGCGCGCGGGGAGGACGCGCTCTGCGGCACGTTGAACAGGCCGAGGGCGGCGGCCCCGCCGAGCACCGCGACCATGGCGGTCGTCGCCAGGACCGAGGGCCTGGTCAGGATGTGGCCCGGTCCGCCGCCTCCGGGGGCGGCCGCCGGAGGGGCGGACGACGCTCCGACGTGCTGCCCGATCGTGTACGAGGCGGTGATCGCGACCCCGGCGGTCGCGCCCTTGCCCAGGGCCTTGAGCCGGGTGCGGTCCTCGCGCTCGAAGTACTTCTGGTCCTCCTGCGAGCCGAGCGCCCGAGCGGCGCGCATACCGATCGCGAGGACGCGGCTCCACGCTCCCCAGCGCAGGCCGAGGGCCAGGGCGGGAGCCGAGGCGCGGGCCAGGTCGCGCGCCGCCGCGTGCGCGCCTTTCTCGACGGTCTCCAGCAGCACCCGCAGGATGACGGGCGAGGTTTGGCACACCTCCTGCGCGGACGCGGCGCGCACCCAGGCGAGCAGGGCGGGGGCGCAGGAGGTGGCGTCCGGGGAGAGTCCGGCTTCGGCGGCGACGGCGCGGGCCGCTTCGCCCGCCGCCGCGAAGCCGGAGGCGTCCTCGGTCGCGAGCCCGCCGTCCTTCAACTGTTCGAGGCCCGACCAGGCCCCGGGCCCCGCGAGCGGTTCGACCAGCGGGTCCGGGAGCGGGACACCGTCCAGCCCGCAGAGCAGGCCCAGCATCGCGCGGGCCTGAGCGTTGAGCCCGGCGGCGAGGGCGCCGGTCAGCGCGGCAGGGTCGGTGCCCAGCGCGGTGCCCGCCGCGCGGGTCGCGGCCGCCGCGCGCACCAGCGCCGCCGGCCGGCCATCGGTCGCCCTCCACAACTGCGCGACCGCCGGCATCTCGTCCTCGGTCGGCTCGCGGCGGAGTTCCCGCGCGAGGAGTTCGCGTGCGGGAGCGGCGTCCAGACCCTGCAGTCCGAGGTGCCGTCCGTCGAACGGCACCGGTTCGCGGGTCGCCAGGACGAGTGCGCTCGCGGGGACGGCGGCGAGCAGGGTCTTCAGGTCGGCCGCCGTCCCGGAGAAGCCGTCGATCACGACCAGTGCCTCGATCGTGCCCATTAGCCGGTTCAAGGTCGCGCCGTCGGGCCGGTATCCGCTGGTGTCGTAGCAGGTCTGGAACAGTTCCTGGACGAGGTCCTCAGCGTCGACTCCGGTGGCCGACAGGAACACGACGTCATCGCCCGCGACGGCGCGGCGTGCCGCCAGTTCGCGCAGCAGCACGGACTTGCCGGTCCCCGGTTCGCCGTTCACCTGGACGCGCCCGCACGCCGCCAGCGCCTCGTCGATCGCGGCCAGCTCGGCGTCGCGTCCGATCGCGGGCGGCTCCGCGCCGTCCTCGTCGGGCACCGGGCACTTGGCCGGTCTGGTCCGGGGGCGGAGCGCCGGTGCCGTACCTCCGAACACGACGGTCGTGTTCTCGGCGTTCACCACGACCTTGTTGACCGAGTTGCCGTCCCCGACCAGGATCTCGCCGCTGATGTCCCCGCCGACACCCGAGATGTTCAAGCCATCGCCCATGCCGCTTTCCCCCGCCGCCGTCGCCGCCCTGGCGGCGCCAACGTAACGAGGGCGGCCGGGGGCCTGCCAGGAGCGGTTCCTTATGGCGGCATAGGCGCGTCTTATGGGGCCTGAACAGCGCGGACGGCCTGCGCCGCGAGCCGGCAGAAGATCTCGGGGAGGGGGCGCGGGTCGTCGCGCCGCCGGGCCGCCACCGTCACGGGGCAGGGCAGCTCCGGCATCGGCAGGACCTTCAGCCCCGACAGCGGCAGCGATCTCCCGAACGCGAACGGGCCGGGGCACAGGGTCCCGTTCAGCCTGACCGACAGGACGAGGTCGGCGTGCCGGTCGGTGGGCTCGCCGACGAAGCGCGGCCGCTCGCCGCCGCGCTCGTCGTACAGGTGCCAGTAGCGGCGCATCATGCCGGGGACGTGGTCGGCGACCGCCGCCATCGGGGCGTCGAGCACGTCGGCGAGCAGGGCCTCCTCGGCGTCCCACAGCGGGTGCCCGTGCGGCACGGCGATGGCGCGCGGCTCGCCCCGGACCAGGTCGTCCCAGACCAGCCGCTCGGGGTCCAGCGGGGTCCGGAGCAGCGCGACGTCCACCTCGCCGTCCAGCAGGGGGCCGTCGAAGGAGGCCAGGGTGAGTTCGTGCCAGGTGACGCGCACGTACGGGTGGGCCGCCTTGAACGCGCTGATCGCGAGCACGTCCACCTCGGCGGGGAGCGGGTGGCTGAGCCCGATGCGCAGCGTCTCCGCCTCGGCCGCCGCCCGGTGCGCCGCGCCCCTCGCCGCCTCCACGGCGGTGAGCACGTCCCGGATGCGCTCGTAGAAGGCGAGCCCGGCGGGCGTCGGGGTGGCGCCGCCCGGCCCGCGTTCGAGCAGCGGGACGCCGACCTCGCGCTCCAGGATGCGGATCTGCTGGCTGAGCGCCGGTTGCGACATCGGCAGCATCTCGGCGGCGCGGGTGAACCCGCCCTGCTCGACCACGGCCACGAAGTACCGGAACCGGCGGAGCTCCATGCGCCCTCTCCTGGTGATGGGACGGAAACGCTGTGTTCAGGATCGTGGAGGCGGGGGCGTTCCGTCCCGCCCGGAGACCTGGTCGGCCCGAACCGGCCACCGCGCGGTCCCGTTCGCGCGTTCCGCCCGCGCCGGGCGGGCCGCAGGGGAGTCACGGCGTGATGCGCGCCCAGACCCACTTTCCGCCGCCCGGATCGACGGTGTAGCCGCAGGCGGTGGCGAGGGCCTGGACGATGGGCAGGCCGCGGCCCCCGTTGTCGTCGAAGGACTCCTCGGAGAGGTCGAGGTCTTCGAGGGAGAGCTCGACCGGCGGCCTGGGCTGCGGCGTGCGGGGGCTGGCGTCCCAGACGGCGACGACGATGCCGTGGACGTCCCGGCTGAGCTGGAAGCGGATCTCCTTGCGCGGGGTCTCCCGGGCCGCATTGGCGATCAATTCGGCGACGATCAGAAGCACGTCGTCCACTTTGTGAAAACAGCCCCATTTGTGAAGTCGCTGCTTCGCCAGCGTACGCGCCAGCCCCGCGGCGGCCGGCGATCCGAGCATGGGGATGAGCAGATCATCTGTCGTTGCCGTCACCACTGTCCCACCCTTGGCTCGTTTTTCGTTTTCGAGTCAAGGATCACGCGACCGCCTTAAGCTCGCGCTGTACTCAGGCAAATCAGAAACAGAGGAGGGCGCATGCCGAACGTCCGCGAGCCACTTGACCCCAAGATCTCCATGTGGCACCTCCTTGCCTTCTACCTGCGCTTTCTCCGCGAGAAGGAGGGGCTTTCCCTGACGCAGTGCGGCCAGCTCATCGGAGCAGCGCGTTCGACTGTTTCTAACATGGAGGCCGGGAGGCTGCGACCACACGATGATCAAATGAAAAAGCTTGATCTTCGTTATGGAACTGGCATCCTTCTCGAAGTACTCCTTTGGTACGCGCGAATGGCGCACGACCCTGCCTGGCTACGCCAGTTCAGCCAGTACGAGCGGAAAGCCCTCTCGATCAAGACCTACCACGGGCAGGTGATCCCCCACCTTCTTCAGACTGACGACTACACCTGGGCGTATGTGCAGGTAAGTGATTTCAAGGACTTCGCGGCGGAGCAAGCCAACCGCGTCGCGCGCAAGCGCGCCGTCCTCGATCGTGAAGATCCGCCTGACATCTGGGCGTTGGTCGACGAGAGTGCGCTCGCCCGTCCGGTCGGTGGACGCGAGGTCATGCGGGCCCAACTGGAGAACCTGTTGGTCATGGGCGACCTTCCCCATGTGAGCGTGCGCGTCGTTCCCTTCGCCTCGGGCGCGCACCTGGGAGCGGACGGCCCTCTCCAGGTCATCAGCGTGGAGGACCGGGATGTCGCCTATTCGGGCGCCCAGGGAGGCGGGAGGTTGATCGAATCACCCAGCGAAGTCAGGTTTTTGGCGGCTACGCTCGATCACGTCAGCGCGAAGGCCGAATCCGAGGCCACTTCCCGCAACGTCATCAAGCAGTACCTGGAGCGATACAGATGACCATCCGGTGGCGCAAGAGCTCCCACAGCGGCGGCGCGAACGACTCGGCTTGCATTGAGCTGGGACGCCTTGCGCACGGCGTCGGAGTGCGCGACTCCAAGAATCCCCAAGGCGGCCACCTCGGCCTCACCGTCGCCCAGTTCACCCAGCTCGTCGTAGAGATCAAGAGCAGCGATCCGCGACGCTGAGCGCCCGGCCCCGGCGGTAGTGGTAGGCGCAGACCTCCTCGAAGCCCGACTGCGCGTACAGCCGCATGGCCGGGAGGTTGTCCGGCTCCACCTGTAGGTACATCCGCTCGATGTCCTGGAGAGCCGCCCATCCGGCCAGGGCCGCCAGGATGTTGCTCGCCGCGCCCTTTCCGCGCGCGTGCGGCAGCGTCGCCACGCTGAACAGGCCCGCCCAGCCCGTGTCCACGACCGCGCGGCCCGCCGCCACGGTGTCGTCGCCGATCAGCGCGCTCGCGTAGACGACCGGCCGCGGCGCGCGTTCGAGCATCGCCCGCTCCGCGCGGGCGTCGCCGCCGTAGTGGCCGTGCACGGCGTGCCACACCTCGTACCAGGCGGGAGTCAGCCGGTCGGCGAGGCGGACGCGCAGCGTGCCCGCGCGGGTCCGGGCCAGGACCTCGGTGATCGACGCCGTTTGCAGCGACATCATGCCCTCGCGGGCGTAGCCGCGCTCCTCCAGGAGGGCGTCCAGTCCGGGCGGGCACGCACCCGGGCTGATCTGGAAGCACGGGGACGCGTCGCGCGCCCCGTAGAACTCCTCCACCGCCAGGACGCGGCGCACCAGGTCGCGCGGGCCGGCCTCCGCGTGCGGCTGCGCCGTCCCCACCCACCACGAGCAGGCCGGGGCGTGGTGCAGCCACCATCCACCGACCCGCTCTGAGTGCTCGACCGGGAGGGCCCGCGCCGCCCGTTCCTGCAGCTCTCGCACCGTCGTCGTCACACGCGCCTCCTGGATCGATCTCGGTGTGCCCGGCCGGGCTACGCTCGGCGGAGTACGCCGGGAGCCGCCCCTCGTCGGACGCGCGGAGCCGTAAGGCGCGCCGACCATCGGCCCATGGACGATGTGAGCCGCAGAGGCTTTGTCAGCGGGGCGGCCGGAGCCGCCGCCCTCACCATGGTGCCGGGCCGGGCCCACGCCGCGCCCGGTAACGGCGACATGCGCCCCGTCCGCCTGTCCGTCGAGCACCTGCACGCGCCGCTCGGCATCGGGACCGCAGCGCCGCGGTTCGGCTGGCGGCTGGAGGCCGGGGGCACCGGGCGCTCCCAGACCGCCTACCGGATCACCGTCGGCACGCGCCCCGGCCGGGCCGACGTGTGGGACTCGGGGCGGGTCGCCTCCGCCGAGCAGACCGCGCTCGTCTACGCCGGGCCGCCGCTCCGGTCGCGGACCCGCTACCACTGGGCCGTCCGCGTCTGGGACGAGGAGGGACGCGCCGGGCCCTCCAGCGAGCCCGCCTGGTTCGAGACCGCCCTGTTCGGCGAGGACGAGTGGACCGCGCGGTGGATCGGCACGGGCACCGTGCTACCGCCGTCCCCGCACACCGTCGATCCGGGCCAGTGGGAGTACCCCGAGCTGAAGGAGGGCCACACCCTCGGCCAGTCCTTCCGGTCGGCGTCCCGGCTGGTCGCCGTGGCCGTTCTGCTGATGGCCGGGGACGACGCCGGATGCGTCATGACCCTGCGCCGCGACGGCCCCTCCGGCGCGGTGGTCGCGCAGCGCGCCCTGTCCGGGCTGGCGGGTCCGGTGCAGGGGCGGCTGGACCTGCCGCGGGCCGCCGGGCCCGGCGCGTACTACCTGGAGCTGTCCGCCCCGCGCGGCTCGGTGAGGTGGCCGGGCGACCCCCGGGGAACCTACGGCGAGGGCACGGCCTACGCGGACGGCGAGGAGGTCCCCGGCGACCGCTGGCTGTTCGGCGTCCCGCCGGACCCGCCCGCCGACCCGCTGCTGCGCACCGAGTTCCGACTGCCGGGCGCGGTCGGGTCGGCGCGGCTGTACCTGTGCGGGCTCGGGCACGCGGTCGCGTGGATCAACGGGCGGCGGGTCGGCGACGCCGTGCTCTCCCCCACCGCCACCGACTACGACCGGCGCGTCCTCTACACCGCGCACGACGTGACCGCCCTGCTGCACGGCGGCGGCAACGCGATCGGCGTCGCGCTCGGCCGGGGCTTCTACGCCACCCGCGCGCCGGAGACCGACGGCAGCCACCTCGCCGCCTGGATCGCCGAGCCCCGGCTGCGCGCCCAGCTCGAAGTGACGCTCAAGGGCGGCCGCAAGGTCGTCGTCGGGACCGGACCCGACTGGCGCTGGACCGAGGGCCCCACCACCTACGAGGGCGTCTACACCGGCGAGTCCTACGACGCCCGCCGCGCCCGCAAGCTCGACGGCTGGACGTCGGCCGGTTTCAAGGCGGACGGATGGCGCCCGGCGGTGCCCGAGTCCAGGCCGGTCGGGGCGATGACCGCGCACGCCGCCGAGCCCGTTCGCACCGGCGAGCCCATCGAGCCCGTCAAGGTGCGCGAGGTGGACGGCGTGCGGCTGTACGACTTCGGCGTCACGCTCGCCGGATGGGTGCGGCTGCGCGGGCGGTTCCCGGAGGGGGCCCAGATCCGCGTCCAGTACGGCGAGAAGCTCGACGGGCGCGGCCGCATCGAGGTCGGCGCGCCCGGCTGGTGGGAGAACCCGTCGGTGCCGGGCCGGTTCCAGCGGGACGAGTACACCGCCGCCGGGCGCGGCACCGAGACGTGGGAGCCCTCGTTCACCTACAAGGGCTTCCGCTACGTCGAGGTCAGCGGGCCGGAGGCCGAGGTCGTCGCGGTGCCGGTGCACAGCGACGTGGCCGACGCCATGGACCTGCGCGTCGGCCACCCGGTGCTCCAGTGGATCGTCGGCGCGTTCGCGCGGACGGCGCGCAGCACGATGTTCGGCCACCCGGCCATCTCCCCCTCCTATCCCAAGACCGGGTGGACGGGGAACGTGCACTTCGCCGCGCAGCCCATGCTGTACCGGTTCGGCATGGCGGCCTTCTTCGCCCGCTGGCTGGACGACCTGCGGCTCCGGCAGCGGCCGGACGGGCAGCTCCCCATCATGGCGCCGCTCGGCCGGGACGAGCCGGAGGGCCTGTCGCCCACCTGGACCGGCGTGTACCCGCACCTGGTCCGGCGCTACTGGCTGGCCTACGGCGACCGCACCGTGCCCGAGCGGCACTTCGACGCCGTCGCCCGCTACGTCGAATGGCTGCTCGGCAAGCTGCGGGACGACGTCCTGCCCCGCGACGACTTCGCCGACTGGTACCCGCCGAACCCCCCTCAGTACCCGCAGGGCCCCGAGGGCGGGCGGCTCGTCGGCACCGCCCACGTCGTCCAGAGCCTGCGCGACGCCACCGCGCTGGCCGACCTGCTGGGCCGCGCCGGCCAGGCCCGGCGCTGGCGGGAGCGGACCGAGCGGATCGTGCGCCGCTTCAACGAGGTGTTCCTCGACACCGCCGCCGGGCGCTACCGCACCGAGCGGCCCACCGATTACCGGCAGACCAGCAACGCCGTGCCGCTGGCGTACGGGCTGGTGCCCGCCGCGCACGCCGCCCGCGTCGCCGCCGGGCTCGCCGCCGACGTGGAGGCCGAGGGGCGGCACCTGGACACCGGATGCGCCGGGACCGCCGCGCTGCCGCAGGCGCTGTCGGACCACGGCCGCGCCGACCTGGCGCACGCCGTGCTCGCCCAGACCACCTATCCCGGGTACGGGCACCTGCGGAGCCTGGGCGCGACCACCCTGTGGGAGAACTGGGAGGAGGACGCGCGCGGGCACCTCGACCCCATCCTCGGCTCGCCGGTGTCCTGGCTGGTCGAGCGGGTGATGGGCGTCGAGGTGCTGCGGCCGGGGTGGGCGCGGTTCGCGGTCGCGCCCCGGGCGTTCGGGCCGATGGCGAGCGCGCGCGTGTCGCTGGACACCCCGCGCGGCGCGGTGGAGGTCGCCTGGCGGCGCGACGGCGGCACGCTCGTGCTGGACGTGCGGGTGCCGGTCAACGCCGTCGCCGAGGTGGCGCTCCCGGGCGGCGCCCGCCGCGAGCTGGGCTCGGGGCGGCACCGCGTCGAGGCGCCGTTCAGGGGATGAGGAACTCCGCGTCGCGGGCGTCGGTGATGGCCATGTGGCCCGGCGCGTGCCCGATGGCGAACTTCGGGCGCGAGGCCATCACCGCCGCCTGCGGCGTCACCCCGCACGCCCAGAACACCGGCACCTCGCCGAGGCGCACCTCCACCGGGTCGCCGAAGTCGGGCGCGTCCAGGTCGTCGACGCCCAGCTCGGCCGGGTCGCCCACGTGCACCGGCGCGCCGTGCACGGCCGGGTAGCGCGCGGTGATCCGGACGGCGTCGGCGACCCGCTCGGCCGGGACCGGCCGCATCGACACCACCAGCGGGCCGCCGAGCGCCCCGGCGCGGCGGCACGCCCGGCCGGTCCGGTACATCGGCACGTTGCGGCCCTGCTCGATGTGGCGGACCGGGATTCCGGCCTCCAGGAGCGCGGCCTCGAAGGTGAAGCTGCACCCGATCAGGAACGACACCAGGTCGTCGCGCCAGTACTCGCGCACGTCGCCGGCCTCGGCGACCGGCGCGCCGTTCTCGTAGACGACGTAGCCGGGCAGGTCGGTGCGCAGGTCGCCGCCGAACAGCTTCGCCGACACCTCGCCGGGCTCGGTCACGTCCAGCACCGGGCACGCCTTGGGGTTGCGCTGGGCGAACAGCAGCACGTCGTAGGCGTCCTCGCGGGGCACCGAGATGAGGTTGGCCTGCGTCCAGCCCGCGCACCAGCCCGCCGTGGGGGCGCGCAGCCCGGAGCGGAACAGCGCGCGGGCCTGGTCGGGGGTGAACGCGGCGGCGTCGGGGTGAGTCATGGTCTTCCCCTTCGTTCGGTCCGGTCGATGCGGAAGCGGAGCCGCTGGCCCGGACGGGCCTGGGCGGCGCGGGGCAGGTCGGCGGCGGCCACCACCGCGATCACCGGGTAGCCGCCGGTCAGCGGGTGGTCGGCCAGGAACAGCACCGGGCGGCCGGCCGGGGGCACCTGGAGCGCGCCCGCGACCATGCCCTCGCTGGGCAGCTCGCCGGTGCGGGCGCGCTCCAGGGGCGGCCCGGCGAGGCGCATCCCGGCGCGGTCGGCCTCGCTGGTCACCTCGTACGGCCCGGTCAGCAGGACGCGCAGCGCGGCGGCGGTGAACCAGTCGTCGCGCGGCCCGGGGCGCACGCGCAGCGCCACCTCGCCGCCGGCCGGCGGGGCGACCGGCAGCACGTCCAGCAGCGGCGGCCGCTCCGGCGGCGGGCCCACCGGCAGCACCGCGCCGGGGGCCAGCGGCGGCGGGCCGAGCCCGGCCAGGGTGTCGGTGGAGCGCGAGCCCAGCACCGGTTCCACCGCCACTCCCCCGCGCACCGCCAGGTAGCTGCGCAGGCCGGTGGGCGGGGCGGCCATGCGCAGCTCGGCGCCGTCGGGCACGTGGAAGACGGTGTTGGGGGCCGTCGCGCGGCCGTCGACGGTCAGCGGCGCGGGCGCTCCGGTCACCACCGCGAACAGGCCGCCGTAGCAGCGCACGGCCAGCCCGCCGAGGGTGGCCTCGACGGCGGCGGCGCCCTCGGGGTTGCCGAGCGCCCGGTTGGCCAGCCGGAGCGCGGCGGTGTCGGCGGCTCCCGAGACGCCGACACCGAGCGCGGCCTGCCCTGGGCGCCCGAGGTCCTGCACGGTGGCCAGGGGCCCCGGGGCGATCACTTCCAGGCACCGCTTCACGCCGCGACCTCCACGAAGCGGACCAGCGTCCCCGGCCGTAGCAGCGCGGGCGGGTCGCGGTCCAGGTCCCACATCGCGGCGTCGGTGCGGCCGATCAACTGCCAGCCGCCCGGCGCCTCGGTGGGGTAGACGCCGCTGAACTCCCCGGCCAGCCCGACCGATCCGGCCGGGACCCGCACGCGCGGGGTGGTGCGGCGCGGGACGCGCAGCCGGGGATCGCCGCCCGCCAGGTAGGCGAAGCCGGGCGCGAAGCCGATGAACGCGACCCGCCAGGGGGTGCCGGTGTGGGCGGCGACGACCTCGGCGGGGGCGAGGCCGGTGAGCCGGGCCGTCTCCGCCAGGTCGTCGCCGTCGTAGCGGACGGGGACCTCCACCGTCCCGGCGGTCCGCGCCGCCGCCCGCGCGGGCCGGGCCGCGCGGACGGCGGCGGCGACCGCGGCGGTGTCGGCGCCGTCGCCGAGGCGGATCAGCAGGGTGCGGGCGGCCGGGACCAGGTCCGCCACGCCGGGCGGCGGCCGGTCGGCCAGCGCCGAGTACAGCCCGAGCATCGTGTCCAGATCGGGCAGCTCGACCAGCAGGCCGGTGTCCCCGGCCGGCAGTATCCGCACCCCGCCTCCTCCCTGTCAGGCCCGGACGGCGGTGAACGGCTCCACGGCGATGCCCGCCCCTTCCAGCCGGGCGCGGACCGCCCGCGCCATCGCGACCGCCCCCGGGCTGTCGCCGTGCACGCAGATGGAGCCCGCCTCGACCTTCACCACGCTGCCGTCGATCGCGACGATCTCGCCGTCGGCGGCCATGCGCAGGCACCGCTCGGCGACCTCGCCGGGGTCGTGCAGCACCGAGCCGGGCTCGCGGCGCGGCACCAGCGTGCCCTGCGGGGTGTAGGCGCGGTCGGCGAACACCTCGTGCACCACCGGCAGCCCGGCGCCGGCGGCCAGCCGCAGCCAGGCCGAGCCGGGCAGGCCCAGCACCGGCAGGCCGGGGTCGAACTCCAGGGCCGCGGCGACCACCGCCCGCGCCTGCGCCTCGTGGTGGACGATCGTGTTGTAGAGCGCGCCGTGCGGCTTGAGGTAGCGGACGCGCGCCCCGGCGGCCTCGGCGAACTGCCGCAGCGCGCCGAGCTGGTAGAGCACGTCGTCGGTGAGGACGTTCGGCGGGATGTCGACGAAGCGGCGCCCGAACCCGGCCAGGTCGCGGTAGCCGGTGTGCGCGCCGATCGCCACGCCGCGCCGGGCCGCGCCCTCGCAGGTGCGGCGCAGCACCGTGGGGTCCCCGGCGTGGAAGCCGCAGGCGACGTTGGCGCTGGTGACCACCTGGAGCAGGGCGTCGTCGTCGCCCAGCTCCCAGCGGCCGAAGCCCTCGCCGAGGTCGGCGTTCAGGTCGATGCGCATGTCACTTCCAGAGCTGGTCGAGGGTGGTCAGCAGGTGCCAGCTGAGGTACAGCGTGAACGCCCAGGCCAGCACGCCCAGGCTCAGCAGCCAGGCCGGGTAGCGGTAGCCGCCGAGCATGTCGCGGCGCCGGGCCGCCACCCACAGCAGCACGCCGAGGCCGAACGGCAGGATCAGCCCGTTCAGCGCGCCCGCCGCCACCAGCAGCTTGGCCGGCGCGGTGCCGACCAGCAGGTAGATCGCGGTCGCCACCACGATGAACGCGACGACCAGGCGGTTGCGGTGGCGCTCGATCCACGGCGAGAACGACACCGTGAACGAGATCGAGGTGTAGGACGCGCCGATGACCGAGGTGATGGCCGCCGACCACAAGATCAGCCCGAACAGCCGCTGCCCGATGTCGCCGGCCGCGTGCTGGAACGCCGACGCGGCGGGGTTGCCGGCCGCCAGCTTCGCGCCGCCCGCGACCACGCCGAGCACAGCCAGGAACAGCAGCACGCGCATGACCGCGGTGATCAGGATGCCCGAGACCGAGCTGCGGGTGATGCCGCGGACGTTGTCCGGGCCGGTCAGCCCCGAGTCGATCATGCGGTGCGCGCCGGCGTAGACGATGTAGCCGCCGACGGTGCCGCCGATCAGGGTGATGATGGTGAGCAGGTCCACCCGCTCGGGCAGCACGCTCTGCTTCAGCGCCTCGCCGACCGGCGGGCCGGAGACCACCGCCACGTACAGGGTCAGCAGGATCATGGCGGCGCCGAGCACCACCACGATCCGGTCCATCGCGACCCCGGCCCGCCGCACCAGGAAGATCGCGATGGCGACCAGCGCCGACAGCGCGCCGCCGATCTTGACGTCCAGGCCGAAGAGCGCGTTCAGGCCGAGCGCGCACCCGGCCACGTTGCCGATGTTGAAGATCATGCCGCCGACCACGTCGAGTCCGGCCAGCACGTACCCGCCGCCGGGCACCACGTCGTTGGCGAGGTCCTGGGCGCGGCGGCCCGCGATGCCGATGACGCGCCACACGTTGAGCTGGATCGCGACGTCCACCAGCACCGACACCAGGATCGCGAACGCGAACGCGGCGCCGAGCTTGGCGGTGAAGGTGGTGGTCTGGGTGATGAAGCCCGGTCCGATGGCGCTGGTGGCCATCAGGAACATGGCTCCGACGAGCACGCCGCGGCTCGCCGGGTTCGGCGGGGACGGGGCCCGCTTGTCCAGGGTCTGGTCGGTCATGACAGCCCCTCGGGGGAGATGTGACTTTCCCTGAGAGTAGGGATTGTTCAACAATCCTGCAATAGCTCAGTTGAACCCGGCTTGCACTACCCTTGACCTCGCCGGGAAGCGGCGCGGGAGCCCGTGGGGAGACGCAGGGTGACGACGCAGGACGAATGGATCACCAACCTCAAGGCCGCGAGCGGGGACCTGGCCCGCTCCAGCACCGTCACCCGCGTCGCCGACCTGCTGCGCCAGCAGATCACCGACGGGCACCTGGTGCCCGGGACGCCGCTCCCGGAGAAGATCCTGAGCGGCGCCACCAACGTCTCGCGCAACACGATGCGCGAGGCGTTCCGGCTGCTGGCCCAGGAGGGGCTGGTCGTGCACGAGTTCAACAGGGGCGTGTTCGTGCGCAGCCTCACCCTCTCCGACGTCGCCGACGTCTACCGGGTGCGCCGCATCCTGGAGGCCGCTGGCGTCCGCAACGCCGCCGAGGCGGGCCCGGAGCCGGTGGCCCGCGTCGGCGCGGTGGTCGCCGAGGCCGAGCGGGCCGCCGCCGAGGGCCGCTGGGCCGACGTCGGCACCGCCGACATCCGCTTCCACCAGGCCGTCGCCGCGCTGTGCGGCAGCCCCCGGGTGGACGACATGATGCGCCACCTGCTGGCCGAGCTGCGCCTGGTCTTCCACGTGATGGGCTCGGCCGAGCACTTCCACGGCCCCTACCTGCCCCGCAACCGCAGGCTGGCCGACCTGCTGGCCGCCGGCGACCTGACGACCGCCGAGCAGGAGCTGCGCGCCTACCTGTACGACGCCGAGGCGCAGCTCACCGCCGCCTACAAGGCCGCCGAGCGCGACTGACGCCTCAGCCCGCCTCCGGTCCGAACCGGCGCCGGTACGCCGACGGGGTGATGCCGACCTCGCGGCGCATCAGCGTCCGCAGGTTGGCGGCGGTGCCGAGCCCGCTGCTCCGCGCGACCACCTCGAAGCGCGACTCGCCCCGCTCGATCAGCCGGCACGCCAGCGCGAGCCGCTCCCCGGTGAGCCACGCCAGCGGCGTGGTGCCGAGCTGCGCCCGGAACCGGCGGTGCAGCGTCGCCGGGCTGACCGCCGCGCGGACCGCGAGGTCGGCGACGGTGAGCGGCGCGTCCAGCCGCTCCTGCGCCCAGGCCAGGACGGGCGCCAGGGACTCGTCCGGCACGTCGGGCATGGGGCGCTCCACGAACTGCCGCTGCCCGCCGTCGCGGTGCGCGGCGAACACCAGCCGGCGGCTCACCGAGTTGGCGGCCTCCGCGCCGTGGTCGCGGCGGACCAGGTGCAGGCCGAGGTCGAGCGCGGCCGCGCTCCCGGCGGCGGTGAGGACGTCGCCGTCGTCCACGAACAGCACGTCCTGCTCGAAGCGGACCGAGGGGAAGCGGGCGCGGAAGGAGTCGGCCCACTGCCAGTGCGCGGTGGCCCGGCGACCGTCCAGGACCCCGGCCTCGGCCAGGGTGAACGCGCCGCTGCAGAACCCGACCAGGCGCGCGCCTCGCGCGTGGGCGCGCCGGATGGCGTCGAGCACGGCCGGGCGGCGCGGCACCTCCACGTCGGGGCGGTTGGGGACGATGAGGGTGTCGGCGCTGTCGGCCGCCTCCAGTCCGGCGACCCCGGTGAGCGTGAAGAACCCGTCCCGCATCAGGGTGCGGGGCTCGGGCGAGCACAGCCGGAAGTCGTAGAGGTCGCGGCCCAGCTCGGGGCGGCGCAGGCCGAACACCTCGGTCGCGCAGCCCAGCTCGAAGGGGTTGGAGTTCTCGTCCACGATCACGACGACCCGGTGCGAGGATTGTTGCGCCATATGCGATTCCTAGCACTCACGCCGGTCGTCCGCGAGCGCCGAGGATGGGGCCATGAGCAACGATCCCGTCCCCCTCGGCAAGGCCCTGGCCTCCTTCGACGCCCTGTGGAGCCCGCGCGTGGTCACCCGCGTCAACGACTACGACGTCCGCGTCGCCAAGGTCGAGGGCGAGCACGTCTGGCACGCGCACGACGACACCGACGAGTTCTTCCTGGTGCTCGACGGCGAGCTGCGCATCTCCCTGCGCGAGCCCGCCGGGGAGCGCACCGTGACGCTCCCCCAGGGGTCGGTCTTCACCGTCCCCAAGGGCATGGAGCACAGGCCGTACGCGCCGTCCGGCGCCTCCATCCTGCTGTTCGAGCCCACCGGCACACTCTCGGTGGGCGACCGCCACGACGACGTCCCCGACCACGTGGACGCCACGACCGGGCACGCCCTCGACCTGTGACCGGTCACGCCGGGGGGCGGCTCACCGCCCTCCGGCGGCCCGGCGGGCCGCCCGGACGGCGCGGGCTGCCGGGGCGCTCAGCAGCGGTTCCCAGCCGGTGAGCAGGTCGAGCAGGCCCGCGGCCTCGACGGGGGCCGGGTCGCGGGCGTGGGCGAGGACGTCCAGCTCGTTGGCTGCGGTGAGCTCGGCGAAATCGCGGCGCTCGCCGGGCGCGAGGTCGAGCGGCTCGCCGGTGAAGCGGTCGATGAAGGCCCCGCCGGGCTCGGTCAGGCGCGGGTAGGAGCGGGCCCGGTCGCAGCTCGCGTAGGTGTAGACGATCTGCTCGGCGCCGGCGCCGATGGCGTCGGCGAGTTCGGCGCGGCGGCCGGGGTCGCCGAGCGGGACGCGGAAGCCGTCGGTTCCGTAGAAGGCGTGGCACAGTCCGGCGAGCCGCAGCTCGGGCCGCGCGCCCCAGTCGAGCAGGGTGGCGTGGACGCGGCGCAGGTGGTCGAGCAGCTTTCCTCCCGGGTGCGGGACGGCGGCCGCGCCCTTGGCGCTCAGCAGACGGACCGTCGCGTCGGCGCTCACGCCGCTCCGTCCTGGAGGCGGTCGCACGTCCTCGGTCATGCCGGACCTCTTCGCTCGTGGAGATCACCGGGTCGGGTCCAGCCTGCGATCCGCCTCTGCCCAAGTCAATCCCTGGGTTTTCTTGCGGATACCCAAGGCCGAGCTTTGAGGCGGCTCCGGAGCATCACACGGTCGCGGTCTCCCAGTCGATGTGGTGGCCGTAGGTCTCGCGGACCTGCCCGCCCTCGGCCGTCTTCTTCAGGACGACCGGCAGCAGCAGGTCCCGGAGCACCCGGGCGACCGGCCCGGCCGCCTTGTTGCTGTTCACGCGCGCGGCCTGCTTCACGATGCGCGCGACGCGCGGGCGGCGCAGCGCGTCGTAGGCCGCGAACGCGGCGGCGACGTCGCCGTGGTCGCGCAGGGCGCGGGCCAGTTCCACCCCGTCCTCGATGGCCAGCGACGCGCCCTGCCCCGAGGACGGGGACGGGGCGTGCGCGGCGTCCCCGACCACGATCATCCGGCCGCGGTGCCAGGCGGGCAGCTTCACCATGGCGTGCATGGGACTCGCGGGCATGATCTCGTGGGCCCGCTCGACCAGGCGGGCGGCGGGGCCGCCGTCCCCCTCGAACAGCCGCACCAGCCGCGCCCGCCACTCCTCCGCCCCGACCGCCTCGGCCTCGCCCCGGGCGGGCTCGTCGCGGCGCGGGACGTTCGCGAACCACCACACCTCGCCGTCGGGCGCCGTCGCGTAGCCGAAGAACGCGCGCCGGCCGAAGACCATCGAGTACTCGCCCGGCTCCGCGTCCACCGGCACCCCGCGCGTGTAGCCGCCGAGCCCGACCAGGCCCGTGTAGGCGGGCGCGGGCGCGCCGGGGTCGATCAGGCCGCGGACGGTCGAGTGCACGCCGTCGCAGCCGATCAGCAGGTCGCCGCGCGCCCGGGTGCCGTCGGCGAAGGTCGCGGTGACGCCGTCGCCGGTGTCCTCGGCGGCCACCAGGCGCTTGCCCGTCTCGATCCGGACGCCCCGGCGCAGCGCCTCGTCGCGCACCGCCCGGTAGAGGTCGGCGCGGCGCAGGGTGCGGCTGACGGTGCCCGCCGCGTCCGGGCTGGTGGTGCTCACCCGGCCGAGCGGCTTGCCGGTGGTGCTGACCATGGTGATGCCCGGGGTCGGGAAGCCCGCGGCCACGGCGGGCGCGTCCGCGCCGATGGCGCGCAGCGCGTCGATGCCGTTGGAGCCGAGGGTGAGGAAGACGCCGACGCCGTCGGCGCCGGACGGGCGCGCCTCGTGGACGGTCGCCTCGACGCCCGCGCGCCGCAGCGCCATCGCGGCGACCGGGCCGGCGATGCCGCCGCCGATGATCAGGGCCTGCATGGTGTCCCCTTCCGAGATTTATTTAGTTAGATCGAACTAAACAGTATCCCTAGAATGGGCCCATGCCAACCCGCGCCGAACTCGTGGACGAGGTCCTGCTCGCCGGCCGCAAGCTGTCCACCGCCGCCGTGCTCTTCCACACCGCCCTCGCCGCCCGCCAGGGGCTGAGCGCCACCGACGAGAAGGCCCTGGACGTGCTGGCCCGGCGCGGCCCCATGACGGCGGGCGACCTCGCCCGGCACACCGGGCTGACCCCCGCCTCGGTCACCGCGCTGGTCGGCCGGCTGGAGCGCAAGGAGGCCGCCCGGCGCGTGCCGCACCCCGAGGACGGGCGCAAGGTGCTGATCGAGTTCCGGCAGGACTGGGCGGCCAGGGCGGCCCCGCTGTTCGACGACCTGGTGCGGTCGCTGCGCGAGCTGTGCGAGGGCTACGAGGACGACGAGCTGGCCACCGTGGCGCAGTTCCTGTCCGACGCGGCCTGGCGGCAGGAGGAGGCCATGCGCCGGCTGTGACCCCGCCCGGCCCGTACCGGCCTGCGATCGTTGTCCGGTTTCGCCCGGCGGCAAAGCGAGCATGATCCCAGGAGTCCGCACGACGATCTCGGGGGGAGAACCGCGGCCATGGACAAACCCGTCCTGGAAGAGCTCGACCGGGCCGAAAGCCTGCGGCTGGTGGCCGGCACCACGGTGGGCCGGGTCGCCTTCGACGACGGCGAGGGCCCCGCGATCATCCCGGTCAACTACGTCGTGGACGGCGGCGCCCTGCTGTTCCGCACCACCGTGGGCGGGCGGCTGACCCAGAACCTGTCCACCCGCCTCGCCGGGGCCGAGGTGCGGATCGCCTTCGAGGTGGACAGCCTCGACATGGACGGCCACACCGGCTGGAGCGTGCTGCTGCGCGGCGGCGCCCGGCCGATGACCGAGGAGGAGGCGGCCCGCGCCCCCGACCCCGAGCCGTGGCCCGCCGGGGAGCGCGAGTCCCACATCGTCTTCACGCCGAGCGAGGTCAGCGGCCGCCGCCTGCGCCGCGAGGCGGCCTGACGCGCGCCCGACCAGCGGCCGGCCCGCGCCTGGCGCGCGTCCGGAGCGGAGGTGGCGCCCCGCCCGTGCGGGGTCGGGCGGGACGCCGGCCGGTCACCGGATGAGCTGGAACCCGCTCACCCGGAGGTCTCCGCCGAACACCAGGTAGACGTCGCGACGGCCCGTCAGGCCGGTCAGCGGCGCCGACACCTCACGGTAGGCGTACTCGCCGCCGGTGGAGGGCACTTGCAGCGTGCCCGCCAGCGGGCCGTCCGGGCGGTCCAGGCGGACCTGGAGCGTAGTACCGCCCTCCGCCGCGCGGGCCACCTTCGCCTTGAGCGTGGCCGGCCGGGCGCGCAGGTCGGCGCCGGAGAAGGCGATCCAGCCCCCGGCGGCCGCCGTCACGGCGTCGCCCCGCTCCTTCGTCTCGTCCACCAGCACGGCGCCGTGCTGGTCGTCGAAGTCGGCGGCGCGCGTCGGGCGCGACAGGTCGCGGGCCGGGACGTCCTCGCCGCGCACCCGGAGCACGGCGCGCTGCCGGATGTCGGCCGACGACGCGCCGACCAGCAGGTCGTGCGTGGCGTTCTCGACCGTCCACTTGCCGCGCGTCACGTCCCAGTGCGCCAGCTCGGCGGCCTTGAGCCGGAAGGTGACCGTGCCCGTCCGCCCCGGCGCGAGGCGGATCTTCTGGAAGCCCCGCAGCCGCTTCACCGGCTGCTTCACCCGCGAGGTCCGCTGGTGGGTGTAGAGCTGCACCACCTCGTCGGCGGCCGCGCGGCCGGTGTTGGTGACCGGCACCGACACCGTCACGGTCCCGTTCGCGCCGGTGGCGGCCGAGCTGAGGCGCGGCCTGCCGTAGCGGAAGCTCCCGTAGGTCAGCCCGTGCCCGAACGGGTACAGCGGCTTGCCCTTGAAGTACTGGTAGGTGCGGTCGGACTTGATGATGTCGTAGTCCAGGATGTCCGGCAGGTCGGCCTCCGACCGGTACCAGGTCTGCGGCAGGCGGCCCGAGGGGCTCTGGTCGCCGAACAGGACCGCGGCGAGCGCGTTGCCGGTCTCGGCCCCGGCGTGGCTGCTCCACAGGATCGCCGGGACGTTGTCCTGCTCCCAGGTCAGCGTGGTCGGGTAGCTGTTCTCGACCACCACGACGGTGTTGGGGTTGGCCTTGCGCACCGCCTTGATCAGCGCGGACTGGCCCTCGGCCAGCGCCATGCTCGTGCGGTCGTGGTTCTCGCGGCCGTTGATGAAGGGCATGCTGCCCACCACCACGACGGCCGCGTCCGCGCCGGTGGCGGCCTTGACCGCCTCGTCCACGCCGCTGCGCACCACCTCGCGGTCGAAGCGGGTGGCCTGCTCCTTGGCGGTCAGCACCAGCGTGCCGTCCTCGCCCGCCTTGAGGTAGGTCTTGGCGGGCTCGGCCCAGCCCTCGGCCTTCTCGTAGCCCGCGTAGCGCAGCAGCACGCCGTCGCCCTGCGGCTCCAGCTTGAACATCTGCTGCACGAACCAGCCGTTCGGCTGCTCCTGGTCGTTGACCATGGTGTCGCCCCAGTTGAAGCGGCCCACGGTCTTGCCGTTGGCGACGCTGCGCAGGGTCAGCACGCCCTGGCCCCAGTCGAAGGCGTCGAACTGTTCGGCGGCCCCGGCCGTGGTCGCGCCGAGCTTCAGCGCGGCCCCGGCCGCGCCGGTCCCGGCGGTGACGTACTTGCCGGTCTCGGGGTCCTTGAGCGCGATGCGGTCCACGCCCTCGCCGCCGGTGACGGTGCCGGACGCGCCCAGCCGCTGCCGGATGCCGTCGCGCGGGGTGACCTTGTAGGGCAGCGCGCCGGAGTACCAGTCGGTGTAGAGGGTGTCGGCGAGCGGGCCGACGACCGCGACCTTGCCGGGCCGCTTGAGCGGCAGCGTCCCGGCCCGGTTCTTCAGCAGAACCATCTGCTCGGTGGCCGCCTGGCGGGCCAGGCGGCGGTGCGCGGGGCTGTCCACCACGCTCTTGTCGATCTTGGCGTAGGGGCCGCCGTCGGGGTCGAACTCGCCGAGCCGCATCCGGACGCTGAGGATGTGGCCGACGGCGGTGTCCACGTCCTTCTGGGTCAGCAGCTTCCTGGCCAGCGCGTCCTTGACGGCCTCTATGGTCTTGGCGGAGTTGGTGTCGTCGGTGGTGAAGCTGTCCACGCCCGCCTTGATCGTGGCGGCGTCGGCCTCGGCGAGGGTGCCGTAGTAGCGCTGGGAGCCGACGAGGTTGTTGGGGCCGCCCGCGTCGGTGACGTTGAACAGCGTCTTGGACGCCCACGCCCGCACCAGGTCGTTCGCGTCGGCGTGCGCGGTGGCGGGCCGGCCGTTGATGAGGTTGTAGGCGGTCATCACGCCGGTGGCGGCGTCCCGCTCCAGCGGGATCTTGAACGGGACCTCGTCGTACTCCTTCTTCACCCGCGGGCGCAGGCTGGAGGAGGTGGTGTCGCGGCGGACCTCGTTGTTGTTGGCCAGGTAGTGCTTGAGCACCGGCGCGGACTTCAGGTACTTCGGGTCGTCGCCCTGCATCCCCTGGCCGTAGGCGGTGCCGAGGCTGCCGCTCAGCAGCGGGTCCTCGGAGTAGCCCTCCTCGTTGCGGCCCCAGCGCGGGTCGCGCAGCAGGTTCACCACCGGGGCCCACAGCTGCAGGCTCCAGACGTCGGGGTTCTCCTTGTTGAAGCCGCGCGCCTCGTCGCCGACGGCCGAGCCGACGCGCGACAGCAGCGACGGGTTCCAGGTCGCGCCGAGGCCGACCGACTGCGGGAACACCGTGGCCGTCGCGGTGCGGACCGCGCCCCCGGCGTTGACGTCGGTGGACCAGGCGAGGCCGTGCAGCGCCTCGGTGCCGGTCTTGAAGCGGCCGATGCCCAGGCGCGGGATCGCGGGCTGGTACTGGTGCAGCAGCGAGATCTTCTCGTCGGTCGTCAGCCGCTTCACCAGGTCGGCGACGCGGGCGTCGGTGGACAGGCGGGGGTCGCGGAAGGGGTGGGTCTCGCGGGCGGCGGCGGGCGGGACGGCGGTGAGGGTCCCGGCCGCCAGGGTGAGGGCGAGGACGGGGATGAGGGGGCGGCGGAGCCGTCCGGGCGGGCTTGCTGTTCTCCGTGGCTTTCGACGGGTGGTGCGCACCGACTCTCCTTAAGGGTCGAAGCGATTCGATATCGCCGGTCGAACGTCCCCCGAAAATCTTTGGACGGTGTGCGCCTCGGAAATCGAAGCGCTTCAACGACGGGCTTCGGAGAACCCCGGCGGCCGTGCGCCGGGGCCTTGCGTCAGCCGTTCCCGGGCGGGGCGGCGGTGCTGGCGCGGCGGGTCAGCACCGGCGGCAGCAGGGTCGCGTCCGGGACCGCCTCCCCCGCCAGCTTGGCCATCAGCAGCTCCACGGCCTGGCGGCCCACCTCCTCGGCGGGGACCGCCACCGCCGACAGCGGCGGCTCGGCGCGCTCGGCCAGCTCGTCGGGGGCGATCGCGACCACCGACAGGTCCTCGGGGACCCGCCGCCCGGCCGCCGCGAACGCGCGCACCAGCGGCTCGACGATCGGCTCGTTGTGCACCACGACGCCGGTCGGGCCGGGCCCGGCGGCCAGCAGCCGGGCCGCCATCGCGCGGGCGGCCTCGGGCGTCGCCTCGCAGGGGTGGACCTCGCCGGACAGGCCGAGCTCCGCGCACGCGGCCGTGAAGCCGTCGATGACGCGCTCGGCGAACGCGGTGCGCCGCTCGTACACCTCCGGCGGCGAGCCGACCAGCGCGACCCGGCGGTGCCCGAGCCCGGCCAGGTGCGCCACGCACTCGCGCGCCGCCGCGTGGAAGTCCAGGTCGATGCAGGTCAGCCCGGCCGGCTCGGCGGGGAAGCCGATCAGCACCGAGGGCCGGTCCAGCGAGCGCAGCAGCGGCAGCCGGGGGTCGGCCACCTGGACGTCCATCACGATCAGCGCGTCCACCATGGCGCTGTCGGCGACCCGGCGCAGCCCGTCCTCGCCCTCCTGCTGGGTGAGCAGCAGCACGTCGTGGTCGAAGGTGCGCGCGGTGGTGACGGCCGAGACCGCGAACCGCATGACCACCGGCACGTGGATGCCGCTGCGGAACGGGATCATCAGCGCCAGCACGTTGGAGCGGCTGCTGGCCAGCGCGCGGGCCCCGGCGTGCGGCCGGTAGCCGAGGTGGCGGATGCTCGCCAGCACCCGCTCGCGGGTCTCCCCCGAGATCGAGCGCTTGCCGCTCAGCACGTAGGAGACCGTGCTCGGTGACACGCCGGCGTGCCGCGCCACGTCACTGATCTTGACCAAGGACCGTCCTTCGTAGGGCCGCCGGGGCGTTCCGACTGCGCGAATTGTAGGCGACGCCGGTCAGGCCGGGCCGCCCTTACCAGTGATCATCTCGCGGTACCAGAACGCGCTGTCCTTCCAGGTGCGGCGGCCGGTGGCGTAGTCCACGTGAATGAGGCCGAAGCGCTTGCTGTAGCCGTGCGACCATTCGAAATTGTCGAGCAGCGACCAGGCGAAATAGCCGCGCAGGTCCGCCCCCGCGGCCACCGCCTCGGCGGCCGCGGCCAGGTGGTCGCGCAGGTAGGCGACGCGGGCCTCGTCGTGGACGCCGCCGTCGGGGGCGACCTCGTCGGCGAACGCCGCCCCGTTCTCGGTGATCATCAGCGGGACGCCGGGGTGGTCGCGGTGCAGGCGCAGCAGCATCTCGGTCAGGCCGGTGGCGTCGATCGGCCAGCCCATCTCGGTGTACGGGCCGGGCTGCTCGGCGAACACCACGTCCTCGCAGCCCACGAACGGGGTCGCCGCGCCCTCGGCGTGGCCGTGCGCGGCGGCCGGCGGGCCGTCGTCGCGGACCAGGGTGGGGCTGTAGTAGTTGACGCCGAGCACGTCCAGCGGCGCGGCGATCGTCTGCTCGTCGCCGTCGCGCACGAAGGCCCAGTCGGTGACGGCGGCGGTGTCGGCCAGCAGGTCGGCGGGGTAGCCGCCGCCCAGCATCGGCCCGGTGAACACGCGGTTGGCGACCGCGTCCACCCGCCGCACCGCCTCGGCGTCGCCGCGCAGGTGGTGCAGGTTGAGGGTGACCGAGTGCTGCGCCGTGGGGGCGACGACCCCGCGCAGCGCGCCGTTGGCCAGGCCGTGGGCGAGGTTGAGGTGGTGGGCTGCGGCGAGCGCGTCGGCCGCGTCGGTGCGGCCGGGCGCGTGCACGCCGGAGCCGTAGCCGAGGAACGCCGAGCACCAGGGCTCGTTCAGCGTCGTCCAGGTGTGCACGCGGTCGCCGAGCGCCGAGCCGATCCGCTCGGCGTACTCGGCGAAGCGGAAGGCGGTGTCGCGGGCGGGCCAGCCCCCGGCGTCCTCTAGGTCCTGGGGCAGGTCCCAGTGGTAGAGGGTGGCGACCGGCGCGATGCCCGCCTCCAGCAGCGCGTCCACCAGGCGCGAGTAGAAGTCCACGCCCGCCCGGTTGAGCGCGCCGCCGGGCAGCACGCGCGACCAGGAGATGGAGAAGCGGTAGGCGTCCAGCCCCAGCTCCCTCATCGACGCCACGTCCTCGGCCCACCGGTGGTAGTGGTCGGTGGCCGTGTCGCCGGTGTCGCCGTCGCGGGTGCGGCCGGGGGTGTGGCTGAAGGTGTCCCAGATCGAGGGGGCGCGGCCGTCCTCGGCCGCCGCGCCCTCGATCTGGTAGGCGGCGGTGGCCGCCCCCCACAGGAAGCCTTCGGGGAAGGGGGTCATCGCTGCTCCTCCAGGGTGATGTCGATCTGGTCGCCGGCGGCGCGGATCAGGACGCCCTGCTCGTGGCGGGCGCGGTCGCCGCCCGCGACGCCCGCCGCGGAGGGCGTTCCGACGAGCAGGACGCTCCAGTCGTCCGCGCCGCTCGCGGTGACGCGGATCGTGCCGCCGTCGCGGACGGTCGTGAACACCGCGCCGGTGCCGGGGATGTCGGTGGTGACGTGCGCGCCGTCCGGCAGCTCGTACACCCGCAGCGTCACCCCGGCGGCGTGGTCGTAGTCGGGGCGGTCGGCCACCGCGCCCTCGGGCACCACCGCGCCGGGGCGCACCAGCAGCGGCACGCTGTCGTAGCCGTGGTGCTCGCGCACCCAGCGGCCGCCGGTGACGCGCTCCCCGGTCAGGTAGTGCGTCCACACGCCCTCGGGCACGTAGTAGGACACCTCGCCCTCCGGCGAGAACACCGGCGCGACCAGCAGGTCGTCGCCCAGCATGTACTGGCGCTCCAGGTGCGGGCACGCGGGGTCGTCGGGGAACTCCAGCACCATCGCCCGCATCATCGGCAGGCCGTCCTCGTGGGCCTGCCGCGCCGCGCCCGCCAGGTACGGCATCAGCCGCATCTTGAGCCGGGTGAACCGGCGCAGCACCTCCACCGCCTCCTCGTCGAACAGCCACGGGACCCGGTAGGAGTGGCTGCCGTGCAGGCGGCTGTGCGAGGACAGCATCCCGAACGCGATCCAGCGCTTGAACAGGCCCGCGTCCGGCGTCCCCTCGAAGCCGCCGATGTCGTGGCTCCAGTACCCGAAGCCCGACATCCCCAGCGACAGCCCGCCGCGCAGGCTCTCGGCCATCGCCTCGAAGGTGGACTCGCAGTCGCCGCCCCAGTGCACCGGGAACTGCTGGCCGCCCGCCGTCGCCGACCGCGCGAACACGACGGCCTCGCCCTCGCCGCGCCGCTCGCGCAGCAGGTCGAAGACGGTCCGGTTGTACAGCTGGGTGTAGTAGTTGTGGGCGCGCTCGGGGTCGGAGCCGTCGTGGTAGACGACGTCGGTCGGGATGCGCTCGCCGAAGTCGGTCTTGAAGCAGTCCACGCCCATCCCCAGCAGCGCGTCCAGCTTGCCCGCGTACCAGCGGCGCGCCTCGGGGCTGGTGAAGTCCACCACCGCGCAGCCCGGCTGCCACAGGTCCCACTGCCACACGCTGCCGTCGGGCCGCCGCAGCAGGTGGCCGAGCGCGGCGGCCTCGGCGAACAGCGGCGAGCGCTGCCCGATGTAGGGGTTGATCCACACGCAGACGCGCAGGCCCCGCTCCTTGAGCCGGCGCAGCATCCCCGGCGGGTCGGGGAACACGCGCGGGTCCCACTCGAAGTCGCACCACTGGTACTCGCGCATCCAGAAGCAGTCGAAGTGGAACACGCTGAGCGGCAGGTCGCGCTCGGCCATGCCGTCGATGAACGAGGTGACGGTCGCCTCGTCGTAGTCGGTGGTGAACGAGGTGGACAGCCACAGCCCGTACGACCAGTCCGGCAGCTTCGCCGGGCGGCCGGTCAGCGCGGTGTACTTGCGCAGGATCTCGCGCGGCGTCGGCCCGTAGATCACGAAGTACTCCATCGACTGGCCCGGCACGCTGAACTGCGCCCGCGCCACCGCCTCGGAGGCCACCTCGAACGACACCCGGCCCGGATGGTTGACGAACACCCCGTAGCCCGCGTCGGTCAGGAAGAACGGCACGTTCTTGTACGCCTGCTCGCTCGCGGTGCCGCCGTCGGCGTTCCAGATGTCCACCGACTGGCCGTTCTTGACCAGCGGCCCGAACCGCTCCCCCAGCCCGTACACGTGGTGGTCCACGCCCAGGTCGAGCTGCTCGCGCACGTAGTGGCCGTCGTCGGTGTCGATGACCGCCATGCCCTTGGGGCCGGAGCCGGTCAGGCGGCGGCCCTCCGCCAGGAAGTCCACCCCCCAGCGCCCGCGGTCCACCCGGACGGTCAGCGCGCCCGAGGTCAGCGTGGCCGCCTCGTCGGTGACCTCGACCTTCGCCTCCGCCCCGGCATCGGCGTGCAGTGCGAAGTCGGGGCCGCGCCGCGCCTCCCCCGCGAAGTGGGTGATGGTGACGCCGACGACGTCCGGCATCGGCGCGGCGCACCGCACCGTGACGACCGGGCCCTTCAGCAGGTCGCCCCGGTGCCGCACCCGCTGGGCCGGGGCCTGCACGGTGAACGAGCCGGGCCCGGTGTCCACGTCCAGCACCTGCGCCGGGTGCGCGGCCCGCACGCCCGGCCGCATCAGCCAGTACCCGTCGGTGAACTTCATTTCACAGCCCCCGCAGTGAGTCCGCGCGCCAGGGTGCGCTGGAAGATCAGGAAGAACAGCACGGTGGGCAGCAGCCCGAGCAGCGCGGCGGCGCTGGACATGGTGGCGTCCATCAGCCGCTGCCCCTGGAGCACGCCGAGCGCGACCGAGACCGTCTGGTTGTCGTTGGAGACCAGGAAGACCAGTGGGATCAGGAACTCGTTCCAGGTCCAGATGAAGAAGAACACCATCAGCACCGACAGCGTCGGCCGCACGACCGGGAACACCACCCGCCACAGGATCTGCCAGCGGCCCGCGCCGTCGATGCGCGCGGCCTCCAGCAGCGGGCGCGGGAAGGTGCCGAGCACCGAGGCCAGCAGGTAGGTGCCGAACGCGCTCTGGATGACGGTGAACACGATGACCACCGCGAGCCGGGTGTCGTACAGGCCGACCTGCTTGGCCAGGTAGTACAGCGGGTAGACCAGCGCCTCCTGCGGCAGCGTGTTGGCCATCAGCAGCAGGACCAGGATGGAGGTGCGGCCCTTGATGCGGCCGATGCCGAGCGCGTAGGCGTTCAGCAGCGACAGCAGCACCGCGCCGACCGCCACCGAGCCGCTGATGAGCGCGCTGTTGAGCAGCACCCGGCCGAACCCGACCCGCTCCCAGAAGTCCTTGACGCCCTGGAGGTTGAAGCCTTCGGGCGGGGCGAGCGGGCCGTTGGCGGTGTACTCGGCGGGCGTCTTGAGCGCGTTGGCCACCACGACCAGGAACGGGATCAGCATGATCCCGGCCAGCAGGGCGACCGCCAGCAGCGTCGCGTAGGCGGCCGGGCCGCGCCGCCGGCGGCGGGCGGCGGCGTCGCGGGCGGCGGTCCGCGAACGCGGCCGCGCGGACGTCAGGGTCATCGCTCCCCCTCCGGGTCGCGTGCCTGCAACCGCAGGAACACCACGGTCAGCGCGATGATGAGCAGGGTCAGCACGGTCGCGATCGCCGAGCCGTAGCCGACCTCGGTCTTGTCGAAGAAGTTGGTGTAGGAGTAGTAGGACGGCACGTTGGTCGCGCCGCCCGGCCCGCCCTTGGTCAACACGTAGATCGGGGCGAACGCCTTGAGCGCGGCGATCGTGGTCCACAGCAGCACCACGAAGATCTCCGGCCGGATCTGCGGCACGGTCACGTGCCAGAACCGGCGCGCCCACGACGCGCCGTCGATCTCGGCCGCCTCGTACAGCGACGGCTCCACCCGCTGCAGCCCCGACATGAAGATCACCAGCGGGAAGCCGACCTGTATCCAGACCAGCACCGCCAGCACGCTCCACAGCGCGGTGCCCTCGTCGCCCAGCCAGTCGTGTGCGAGCCCGTCCAGCCCGACGGCGCGCAGCAGCTCGTTGACCGCGCCGTTCTCCGGGGCCAGCAGCCAGCTCCACACCACGCCCGCGATGACGATCGGCAGCACCTGCGGCAGGTAGACGCACGCGCGCAGCACGCTGGCGGTGCGCGGCCCGAAGTGGCGGCCGATGAGGTCGGTCAGCACCGCCGCCAGCACCAGCCCGATCGCGGTCGGCGCGACCGCCATGCCCACGATCACCAGCAGGTTGTGCCGGAAGGCCGACCAGAACTCGCCGTCGCCCGCCAGCTCCCGGTAGTTGCGCAGCCCCGCCCACTCGGGGGTGCCGACCCCGGACCAGTCGGTGAAGCTGGTCGCGACGTTCATCAGGAACGGCACCCCGATCACGCCGGTGAACAGCAGCAGCCCGGGGACCAGGTAGGGCAGGTGGCCCCACCGGTCCCGGGCCGCCGCCCTGCGCGCGGGGCTGCTCACTTGGGCAGGCCCTCGTCGTAGGCCTTCTGGACCTCGCCCAGCACCTGCGCCGGCTGGCCGCTGCCGTTCATGAGCTTCTGGGTCTGCGCCACCCACTTGTCGTAGAAGCCCGGCACCGGCCAGTCGGGGTAGTAGGCCAGCGCGTCGTTCTTGACCAGCGCGTCGAAGTCGGAGATGAGCTTCTTGGACCGGGCGTCGGTGATGGCGGCCGGGTCGGCGGCCACCGGGACGCCGCCCGCGTTGCCGAGGGCGTTCTGCGCCTTCTTCTTCATCGTGAGGTCGATGAAGTCGTAGGCCAGGTCCTTGTTCTTGGAGCCCTTGGGCACCACCCACAGGTTGCCGCTGGAGCCCGGCGTGAGCTTCGCGCCCGGCCAGGGCGAGGTCTCCCAGTCGAACTTGGCGTTCTTGGCGACCCGGCCGAACCACCAGCTGCCGGAGAACATCATCGGGAACTTGCCGCTCATGAAGGCGACCCCGGCGTCCTCGGCCTTGGTGCCGACCGAGTTCTTGGCGATGTAGCCCTTCTTCACCCAGTCGGCGAAGGTGGTCGCCCCGGCGGTCCAGGCCGCGTCGGTCAGGTTCGCCTTGGCGGTGTAGCGCTGGAAGGCGTCCACCCAGGAGCGGTCGGCCTTGTCCAGGGCGAGCTGGTAGAGGAATTGGTGCGCCATGTACTCGGCGCCCGCGTTGGTGAACGGGGTGACGCCCTTGGCGGTGAACGCGTCGAGGGCGGCGGTCAGCTCGGCGAAGGTGGTGGGGATCTTGACGCCGTGCTTCTCGAACAGGTCCTTGTTGTAATAGACCTGGAGGTATTCGGCGTAGCTCGGCACGCCGAACCACTTGTCGCCGCCCATCGTGCCCTTGGCGTCGTACTTGGCGGTGGTCTGCACGTTCGCGCCGAGCAGCTTGTCCCAGCCGCGCTCGGCCACCTCGGCGCTGAGGTCCTGCAGCAGGCCCTGCCTGGCCAGCAGGCCGGTGGTGGCGTTGCCCTTGTTGTACTCCATGACGTCGGGGGCGTCCTTGGAGTTGAGCACCATCGGCGCGGTCTTCTGGATCTGCTCGAAGCCCTTCTCCTCGAAGGTGACCTTCACCCCCGGGTGCGCCGCCTTGAACTCCTCCAGCGCCTGGCCCCAGGCCACGCCCATCGCGCTGTCGGGCCCCTCGTAGTGCCACAGGCGCAGCTCCTTGCCGCCCGCCTCGCCGTCGCCGCCGCCGCAGGCGGTGAGCACCAGCGACCCCGCCGCCAGCGCGGCGAGCAGCGCCGCGCCCCTGCGCGCTCTGATCATGATTGTCCTCCGGGGGGTGGGGGCCGGGAGTCCGGCGCCGCGCTTTGTCGAAGCGCTTCGATTGACCGGGATCGTAATCGGGTGTGACGCAGCAGACAATAGGGCGGCCGAAAAAGCTTGGGAGCGCTCCCAGAACCGGGGCGCTAGGAGGCGGCGCAGGGGCCGCCGTTGAGCGTGAAGCGCTGGGGAGGCTCGCCCGCGTCGCCTTGGCCGAGGAAGCCGAAGCGGGCCGTCCCGCCCGGCGGCAGGGACGGGTTGTAGCCGGGCGCGGTCACCGTTACCCGGGAACCGTCCTGCGCCAGCCCGCCTTCCCAAAGCTGGGCGACGCGCCGGCCGCCGGTGAACTCCCACGACAGTCGCCAGCCCGTCAGCGGCTCGTCGCCCTGGTTGGTGATCTGCACCTGGACCTGGAAGCCGCCCGGCCAGCGGTTGGTCACCTGGTAGGCGACCGCGCAGCCGGACGCGGCCGGGGACGACGGCGACGGCGACGGCGACGGCGCGGACGGGGGCGCGGCGACAGCGGGCGGCGCGGGGCGTTCCGCGTCCGGGGAGTCCGGCGCGAGGAGGGCGAACAGGCCGCCGAGCAGCACCAGACCGCCGGCGGCGGCAGCGCCGATCAGCAGCGGGCGGCGGCGGTCGGCGGCGGGGGCCGGGGCGTCGAGCAACACCTTGGTCAGATGCGGCGGCGCGCCCGCGGCCGCAGGCGGCACGGCGGCAGGGGTCGGCGGCGGCTCTGCGGGCGTCGTCATCGGGACGCCCGCCGCGCGCCCCAGGATCGCGGCCGCCTCACCCGCGCTCGGACGGGCCTCCGGCCGCTCGTCCAGGCACCGGCGGCACACCGCGACGACCTCCTCGGGCACGCCGGAGGCCGCCTCGTCCGGCACGTCGTCCGGGCTGTCGTCCGAGGTGTCGCCCAGCATCTCGCGCAGCACCACGCCGAGCGAGTACACGTCGGCCGACGGCGCGGGCTCCTCTCCCGCCGCCAGCTCCGGGGCCGCGTAGGCGGGCGTGCCCCACACCGGTCCCGCCCGCGACGTGCGCGCGGTGAAGGCGATGCCGAAGTCCAGCACCTTCACGCCGCCGGGCGTCAGGAACACGTTCGCGGGCTTGACGTCGCGGTGCACCACCCCGGCCGCGTGCGCCGCCGCCAGCGCCTCGGCCAGGTGCGCGCCGACGCCCGCCGCGTGCCGCCAGGGCAGCGGGCCGCGCGCCAGCCGTGCCGCCAGGCTCTCGCCGCGCAGCAGCTCCATCACCACGTATGGCAGCGCGCCGCCGTCCGGCCGCACGGCCTCGCCGTAGTCGTACACGGCGGTGACGTGCGGGTGCGCCAGCCCGGCGGCGGCCGCGGCCTCGCGGCGCAGTCCCCCGGCGGCGCGCCGGGGCAGCTTGACCGCCACGGCCCGCTCCAGCACCAGGTCGGCCGCGCGCCACACGGTGGCCATGCCGCCCGCGCCGACCTGCTCCTCCAGCCGGTAGCGCCCGCCGAGCACGGTGCCCGGACCGGGCTCGGCGGATGCGGTCATGCCCGGAAGTATGCCGAACCGTCAGCGCACCCCGTACAGGTGCTCCAGCGCGAGCTGGTCGAGGCGCTCGAACGCCGCGCCGCGCGCGGCGAGCCCGTCGATGTCGGGGGTGAAGTCGCGCACCGCGCGCCAGCCCTCGCCCTCGGCCAGGGTGGGCCGGGCCAGCTCGTCCACCCGCGCGGCGGCCAGCGCCTCCCGCACCTCCGGGTCGGCGCGGAAGGCGCGTGCCTTCTCGCGCAGGATCAGCCAGTTGCGCATGCACGCGCGCGCCGACTCCCACACGCCCGCGTCGTCCTCGGTGCGCGGCGGCTTGAAGTCGAAGTGGACCGGGCCGTCGTAGTCGCTCTGCTCGATCAGGTCCACCACCCAGAACGCGCCGCGCGCGTTGCCCGCGCCGAACCGCAGGTCCTGGTCGTAGCGGGGGCCGTGCTGGCCGTTGAGGTCGATGTGGAACAGCTTGCCGTGCCACAGCGCCTGGGCCAGGCCGTGCGCGTAGTTGAGCCCGGCCATCTCCTCGTGGCCGACCTCGGGGTTCACGCCGACCAGCTCGGGGCGCTCCAGCTCCTGGATGAAGGCGAGGGCGTGGCCGACGGTGGGCAGCAGGATGTCGCCGCGCGGCTCGTTGGGCTTGGGCTCGATCGCGAAGCGCAGGTCGTAGCCGCGGTCCAGGACGTAGGAGCCGAGCACGTCGAACGCTTCCTTGTAACGGTCCAACGCGGTGCGCACGTCCTTGGCCGCGCCCGACTCCGCGCCCTCCCGGCCGCCCCACGCCACGTACACCTTCGCGCCCAGCTCGGCGGCCAGGTCGATGTTGTCCATGGTCTTGCGCAGCGCGAAGCGGCGCACGTCGCGGTCGTTGGCGGTGAACGCGCCGTCCTTGAAGACCGGGTGGGAGAACAGGTTGGTCGTCGCGGTCGTGACGACCAGGCCGGTCTCGTCCAGGGCCTTGCGGAACGCGCCGACGCGCTCGTCGCGCTCGGCGGCGGTGGCGTCGAAGTCGAACACGTCGTTGTCGTGGAAGTTGACGCCGTAGGCGCCGAGCGCGGCCAGCTCGCGCACGGCCCGCTCGGCGGGCATCGGCGGGCGGGTGGCGGGGCCGAAGACGTCCACGCCCTGCCAGCCGACCGTCCAGATGCCGAACGAGAACTTGTCCTCGGGGCGGGGGGTGTAGCGGTCCTCGCTCATGGGGCCTCCTCAGGGGGTCAGGCGTCGCGCAGCGCGGCGTAGCGCGCCCGGATCTCGGTGGTGTCGGTGCCGCCGGGCCCGTGCTCGGCGGCGGACGGGGCGGGCCAGGCCGGGGGCTCGGGCGTTCCGGCCAGCGCCCAGGCGGCCTGGCGGGCCGCGCCGAGCGCCACGTACTCGGCGGGCTCGGGGACGGTGACGGGCACGCCGAGCAGGTCGGGGGCCAGCGCGCGCACGGCCGCCGACCGGGCCCCGCCGCCGATCAGCAGGACGCGCCGGGGCCGCACGCCCTGCGCGGCCAGGTGGCCGAGGGCGTCGGCGAGCGAGCACAGCAGCGCCTCGACGGCCGCGCGCGCCAGGTTCTCGGGCGTGGTGTTGGCGCTGGTCATCCCGGCCAGCACGCCGGTCGCCCCGGGCCGGTCGGGGGTGCGCTCGCCGTCCAGGTAGGGCAGCAGGGTGAGGCCGCCCGCGCCGGGGTCGGCGGCCAGGGCGAGCCGCGACAGCCCGTCGAGGTCGGAGCCGACCATGCGCGCGGCCGAGGTCAGCACGCGCGCGGCGTTCAGAGTGCACACCAGGGGCAGGAAGCGGCCGGTCGCGTCGGCGAACCCGGCGACCGCGCCGGACGCGTCGGCGGCGGGCGCGGCCGAGACGGCGAACGCGGTGCCGGAGGTGCCGATGGACACCACCGCGTCGCCCTCGCGCAGCCCGAGGCCGAGCGCCGCGCCCATGTTGTCGCCGGTGCCGGGCGCGAGCCGCGCCCCCCAGGGGGTCTCCCCCACGGTCTCGCCGGGGGCGGCCACCCTCGGCACGGCGGGCTCGTGGCCGAGGGCGGAGGCGAGCAGGTCGGGCAGGTAGCGGCCCTCGGCGGGCGACCAGTAGCCGGTGCCGGAGGCGTCGCCCCGGTCGGTGACGTGGCCGTCGGAGCCCAGGCGCCAGGTCAGCCAGTCGTGCGGGAGCAGGACGGCGGCGGTGCGGCGGGCGTTGGCGGGCTCGTGCTCGGCCATCCAGCGCAGCTTGGTGACGGTGAACGAGGCGAGCGGCACGCTGCCGGTGCGCTCGGCCCACGTCCCGGGGCCGCCGTGCTCGGCCATCAGCGCGCGGGCCTGCGGGGCCGACCGCACGTCGTTCCACAGCAGCGCGGGGCGGACGGCCGAGCCGTCCTCGGCGAGGGCGACCATGCCGTGCTGCTGGGCGGCCACGGCCACCGCGTCGGCGCGTTCGAGCAGTTCGCGAAGGCCGCCGAGGGCCTCCCACCAGCGCTCGGGGTCGCACTCGGTGCCGCCGGGGTGCGGCGCCGCGGCCTCGGCGACCACCGCGCCGTCCGCCGCCCGGCACAGCACGGCCTTGACGGACTGGGTCGAGGAGTCGATCCCGGCGACCAGCATGGCCCTCCCTCACCTTCGGCCCGACCCGCACTGTCGAAGCGCTTCGACTCACTCTAGACCGCACGTGACCCAGCGCACAACGATGATCGGCGGCCGTCAAGCCGCCGGCAGGACCAGTTCGGCGCCGACGGCGCGGTGGTCGGTGGCGGGCAGGAGGTGGGTGGTGAAGCGGCGCACCGCCACCCGCCGGTCGGCGAGCACGTGGTCGAGCGCCACGCCCGGCACCCGGCCCCGGTAGGGGCCGCTCTCGGGCCAGGTGGTGCTGAGGCCGGCGCCCGCGACGTCGGCGGCGTCGCGGTAGCCGGTGCCGACCACGCGGCGCAGCGCCGCGTGGTCGAGCGTGGCATTGAAGTCCCCGGCCAGCACGCGCACCGGGCCGCCCTCCCCGGCCGCGGGCGGCAGGGCGCGCAGCCCGTCCCGCCAGCAGCGGGCCGCGGCCGGGACGGAGGGCGCGCACGGGTGGGCCGACACCACCTCCACCGGCGGCGCGCCGGGGACGTCCATGGCCGCGCGGGTCTGCGTGAACCCGATCCGGATGGCGGGCTGCTCGCGCAGCGGGTGGCGGGCGAAGATGCCCGTGCCGCTCGCTCCGTGCTCCGGCCGCAGGACGCTGTGCGGCAGGTCCTCGGCGATCCCGGCCTCGCGCAGCGCGGTGACGGCCTCGGGCGTCAACTCCTGGAGGGTCAGCACGTCGGCCCTGGTGGAGCGCACCAGTTCCAGCAGCTCGGCCGCCGGGACCCGCCCGTAGGCGAGGTTGGACGCCAGCACGCGCAGCTCAGGGCCCCGCGCGTCGGGGTTGCCGCCGGTCATGGCGCGCGGCAGCACGGCGGCGGCGAGCATGGTCGCGGCCAGCGCGGCGACGAGCGCGGCGGGCCAGCGCCGCAGCAGCAGCGCCAGCACCGGCGCGGCGAGCGAGGCCATCGCGACGTACGGGGTGAACGCCACGAGCTGGCCCCAGCGGAAGCCCGGCTCCCAGCCGGCGGCGCGCGGCACCGCCCACACCGCGAACGGCGCGACGACCGCCCAGGCCAGGGCGTCCGCCCAGCGGCGGCGCGCCCGCACGGGCGCGCCGGTCTCCTCGTCCCGCGCGGTCTCGGTGTGCACCCGTCCCCCGTCCGATCGTCCCTCCTGTGCAGACGATCATCATGGCGGTCCGGTTCACGCCGGGCGGTCGATACGGAACAGTTCCTCGTCCACCCGGTCCAGCGCGAGCCGCAGCGCGCCGAGCGCCACGGCGTCGTCGCCCAGCGTGGACGCCTCGATGCGCGCGGGCGTCAGGCACAGCGGCGGCACCCAGCGGCGCAGCGCCTCGACCAGGCGGTCGCCGGGGCGGGTGAGGCGGCCGCCGACCACGATCATCTCGGGGTCCAGGGCGAGCGCCATGGCCGCGATGCCGCGCGCCATGCGCGCGGCGAGCCGGTCCACCAGCTCGACGGCTTCGAGGTCGCCGTCCTGGGCGGCGGCCAGGACGCGTTCGGCGGCGCTCTCCACCGGCCCGGCGACGGCGCCGAACGCGCCGAGACCGGAGTCGGCGCCGGGGTCGGCGTCCTCCGGGAGCACGGCCCCGGCCAGGGCGGCGGCGGTGTCGCGCAGGCCCAGCTCGGGCAGCATCCCGACCTCGCCGGCCGCGCCCCAGCGGCCCCGGTGCAGCCGCCCGCCGATGATCGCGCCCATGCCGGTGTGCGGCCCGGCCAGCACGCACACCACGTCGTCGGACTCGCGGGCCGCGCCGCGCCAGCGCTCGGCGAGGGCGGCCAGGTTCGCGTCGTTCTCCACCAGCACGGGGCAGGGGAACGACCGGCCCAGCTCGCGCGCCAGCGCCACCCCCTCCCAGCCCGGCACCACCGTGCACAGCGCGACCTTGCCCTCGGGCGACACCACGCCGGGGGTTCCGGCCGCCACCACCCACAGCGCGGCGCGCTCCACGCCCGCCCCGGCCAGCAGGTCCTTCACCGCCGCGCGCACGGCGGCCAGGCGTTCGGGGGCCGGGGCGTCCAGGGCGAGGTCGGCGCGGTGCCCGGCGACGACCTCGCCGTCCAGGTCGGCCAGGAAGAGCTGGACGTGGTGGGCGTCGATGTCCAGGCCGAGCGCGTACCCGGCGTCGGCGCGGAACCGGTAGCGGCGGGCCGGGCGGCCGAGGCCCGCGCCCGAGCGCGGCGCGACCTCGGTGACCAGGCCGCGCTCGGCCAGCTCGGTCAGCACCCCCTCGGTGGTGGGCCGGGACAGGCCGACCTCGCGGGCCAGCTCGCTCAGCGTGGGCTCGCCGCCCCCGCGCAGGGCGCGCAGCGTGGCGGCGGCGTTGATGCGGCGCAGCATCGAGGGGTCGCCGCCGTGCAGGGAGATTTCGGTCACGGCACCTCTTGACAGGGATCGGCTGACGCATCACATTATTGCCAATCTACTTACGGAACAAAGTTTCATAAAGCGCGGACCCCGGTCCGCCCGGCCGGAAGGCGGTACACCGATGGGCCCGACCGGTCCCCACGCGGACGGTCCGAACACAGGCGGCCCGAGCGCGGACGGCCCCGGCACGAGCGGTCCCGGCGCGCGCCGCCCCGGCGCGAACGGCCTGGACACAGGCGGTTCCGGCGCGGGAGCCCACGGCGCGGACGGTCTCGGCGCGAGCGGTCCCGGCACGGGCGGGCAGGGCGCGGGTGCGCCCGGTGCGCCCGGTCCCGGCGCGGCCGTCCCGACGGTCGTGGTGGCCGGGGCCGGACAGCGCGGCGAGACCTACGCGCGGCGGATGCGCACGACCGGCGCCGCCCGGGTCGTCGCGGTCGCCGAGCCCGACCCCGGGCGCCGCGCCCGGTTCGCCGCCGAGCACGGCCTGCCGCCCGAGCGGGTCTTCCCCGGCTGGCGGGAGCTGGCGGCGGCGGGGCGGATCGCCGACGGCGCGGTCATCGCCACCCAGGACGCCGAGCACGCCGCGCCCGCCGTGGCGCTGGCCGGGCTCGGCTACCACATCCTGCTGGAGAAGCCGATGGCCACCAGCGAGGCCGACGCCGTCGCGGTGCTGGAGGCGGTCGAGCGCGCCGGCTCGATGCTGGCGGTCTGCCACGTGCTGCGCTACTCCCCCTACACGCGCCTGCTCCGCGAGCTGATCGCCGCCGGCCGGATCGGCACGCCGATCAGCGTGCAGCACCTGGAGCCGGTCGGCTGGTGGCACCAGGCCCACTCCTACGTGCGCGGCAACTGGCGGCGCGAGGACGAGTCGGGCCCGATGCTGATGACCAAGTCGTGCCACGACGTGGACTGGCTCGTGCACGTGATGGGCGAGATCCCCGAGCGGGTCTCCTCGTTCGGGCGGCTGTCGCACTTCCGGCCCGCCAACCGCCCGGCCGGGGCGGCCGACCGCTGCCTGGACTGCGCGGTGGAGCCGTCCTGCGCCTACTCGGCCAAGAAGATCTACCTGCCGTGCCTGGGCGACCCCGACCGGGAGCGGTGGCCGCTCGGCGTGCTGACCGCCGACCGCACCGAGGCGGGCGTGCTGGCGGCGCTGCGCGAGGGGCCCTACGGCCGCTGCGTGTACGCCTGCGACAACGACGTGGTGGACCACCAGGTGGTCAACATGGAGTTCCCCTCCGGCGCGACCGGCGTGTTCACCATGACCGCCTTCACCCCCTACGCGCAGCGGCAGACCCGGATCTTCGGATCGGCCGGCTGCGTCGAGGGCGACGGGGCGCGCGTCTCGCTGCGCGACTTCGTCACCGGGGAGCTGGAGGTCTTCGAGACCGGGGAGCTCTCCCCGGACGGGCGGCACGACGCCGCCGACGACGCGCTCACCGACGCCTTCGCGGCGGCGCTGGCCGGGGGCGACCCGGCGCCGCTCAGCTCCGACGGCCGCCAGAGCCTGGCCTCCCACCGCGTGGTCTGGGCCGCCGAGCGCGCCCGGCGCACCGGCACGGTGGTCACCCTCACCGGCGCGGACGGCACGGCGGCGGGCGGCACGGGACCGAACGGCACGGGGGACGGCAGCACGGGGCACGGCAGCACGGGGGCGGACAACATGGAAGGGACCACGACCCGATGACCAGCAGACGACTGTGGGCCGGGGCGCTCCCCCTGGCGCTCGCCCTCACCGCGTGCGGTGGCGGCTCCGACGACGAGGCCGCCGGGTCGGCCGCCGGCGGCGAGGGCCGCGGCCCGATCACCTTCGCCACCGGCAAGGACCTGACCGGCACCATCCAGAAGCTCATCGCCAAGTGGAACGGCGCGCACCCGGACGAGAAGGTGCGGCTGGTCGAGCTGCCCGAGGACGGCGACCAGACCCGCCAGCAGCTCGTGCAGAACGCGCAGATCAAGTCGTCGGCCTACGACGTGGTCCGGCTGGACGCGGTGTGGACCGCCGAGTTCGCCGCGCGCCGCTGGGTGCTGCCGCTGCAGGAGGACGAGCTCGACACCGGCACGTTCGTCCCGGCGGCGCTGGAGACCGGCAAGTACCGGGGCAAGCTGTACGCCGCGCCGTGGCTGACCGGCACCGGCATCCTGTACTACCGCACCGACCTGCTGAAGGGCGCGGGCGTGACCAAGCCGCCGACGACCTGGGCGGAGATGTTGGACGCCTGCGCCAAGGTGAAGAAGACCCCGGCGGGCAAGGGCGTGGACTGCTACGCGGGCCAGTACGACAAGTACGAGGGCCTGACCGTCAACTACGCCGAGGCCGTGCAGTCGGCGGGCGGGCAGGTCTTCGACCCGTCCGGCAAGCCGCAGGTGAACACCCCGCAGGCCAAGGAGGGACTGAAGTTCCTGGCCGAGGGGTTCGAGCAGGGCACGATCCCCGCCAAGGGCGTCACGCTCAAGGAGGAGGAGGGCCGCCGCGCGTTCCAGGACGGCAAGCTGGTCTTCCACCGCAACTGGGCGTACGTGTACGCGCTGGCCGCCGCCAAGGACGGCACGTCCAAGGTGAACGGGAAGTTCGAGGTGGCCCCGCTGCCCGGCAAGGACGGGCCGGGCTCGGGCACGCTGGGCGGCAACAACCTGGCGGTGTCGGCGTTCTCCAAGCACCGGGCGACCGCGCGCGACTTCATCGCCTACATCGTGAGCCTGGACGTGCAGCGCGAGTACAACCGCACCCAGTCGTTCCCGCTGTCGCGGGCCGCGCTCTACGACGACCCCGAGATGATCAAGCTGTACCCGTACCTGCCGGTGCTCAAGAAGAGCCTGGACACCGCCAAGGGCCGCCCGGTCGCGGTCCGGTACAACGAGGTCAGCGCGGCGGTGCAGGAGCACGTGACCGCCGCGATCACCGGCAAGAAGAGCGCGGACCAGGCGTCGGCCGACCTCCAGGCCGCGCTGTCCGGGCTCGCCGACTGACCGTGGCCGCGCAGACCGGCGCCGCCCGCCGCCTCCTCCCCCGCCGGGCCGCCGCCGCGCCCGGCGGGCCGGGGCGGCTGGCCGCGGCCCTGCTGTCGCCGACCTTCGCCGTGCTCGCCGTGGTGATCGCGTTCCCGGTGGTGGCGGCGGTGTGGGACTCGCTGCACCGCACCGCCGAGGAACTGGACGCCGACGGGCTGGTGGTGCAGGCCGAGCGGTTCAGCGGACTCGCCAACTACACCGCGCTGCTGGGCTCGGACCGGTTCGTCACCGCGTTCTGGAACACCACCTTCTTCACCGTGGTGACGGTCGCGGTCGAGACCGTGCTCGGGCTCGCGATGGCGCTGCTGATGCACCGCGCGTTCCGGGGCCGGGGCCTGTTCCGCGCCAGCGTGCTGGTGCCGTGGGCGATCCCCACCGCGATCTCCGCGCTGCTGTGGCGCTGGATCTTCGCGGCGGACGGGGTGGCCAACACCGTGCTCGGCCGCGAGGTGCTGTGGACCGCCGACGGCGGCGCGGCCAAGCTCGCGGTGATCGTCGCCGACACGTGGAAGACCGCGCCGTTCGTGGCGCTGCTGGTGCTGGCCGGGCTGCAGACCATCCCCGGCGAGGTCTACGAGGCCGCGCGGGTGGACGGCGCCGGGGCCTGGCAGCGGTTCGTGTCGATCACGTTGCCGCTGGTCAAGCCGGTGCTGCTGGTGGCGGTGATGTTCCGGATGATGGACGCGCTGCGCATGTTCGACCTGCCGCAGGTGCTGATCGGCGCGCGCAAGCCGTCGGTGGAGACGCTGTCGCAGCTCGCCTGGGACGAGGCGATGAACCTGCGCTACGGCCCGGCGGCGGCCGCCGCGACGGTGCTGTTCCTTTACATCGCGCTGGCCGCGTTCGTGTTCGTGCGGCTGCTGGGCGCCGACATCGTCGGCGAGGAGGAGCGCTCATGAGGCGTCTCGCCGACCGGCTGTCGCCGGTGCTGGTGACGGTGTTCTGCCTGGCGCCGTTCTACTGGATGGTGGTGTCCAGCCTGCGCCGCAGCGGTGACATCCTGGACATGTCACCGCTGCCGGCGCCGGTCTCGCTGGAGAACTACCGGGCGGTGTTCCAGGGCGGCAACGGCTTCCTGCGCGCGCTCGGCAACAGCGTCGTGGTGGCCGGGACCACGACCGTCCTGACGCTGGTCGTCGGGGTGTCGGCGGCGTACGCGCTGGCGCGGCTGCGGTTCCGCTTCAAGCGCGCGGTGCTGGCGGTGGTGGTCTCCACCTCGATGTTCCCCGGCAGCCTGCTGATCGTCCCGCTGCTGAAGCTGTTCACCGACATCGGCTGGATCAACACCTACCAGGCGATGGTGGTGCCGAACCTGTCGTTCGCGCTGCCGCTGGCGGTGTGGAACCTGACCGCGTTCTTCCGGCGGCTGCCGTTCGAGCTGGAGCAGGCCGCGATGGTGGACGGCTGCACCCCCGGCCAGGCGTTCCGGAAGATCATCCTGCCGCTGGCCGCGCCCGGGGTGTTCACCACCGCGATCCTCACCTTCGTGGTGGCGTGGAACGAGTACCTGATCGCGGTCAGCATGGTCAACGACCAGTCGATGAAGACCGCCAACGTCATCGTCGCCCAGTTCACCGGCCAGCACGGCCACGACCAGCCGTTCGGCACCCAGATGGCGGCCGGGGTGCTGGTCACCGTGCCGCTGGTGGCGGTGGTGCTGGTCTTCCAGCGCCGCATCGTCGCCGGGCTAACCTCGGGCGGCCTCAAATGATCACTCCCTGACCCGCCGCCCGTCGCCTCCCGTTCGCCCGACTCCTCCAGCCTGCCCTGACCGGGCCTCTCACCTCTGGAGCACCGCGTATGAGACCCCCTGCCCCCGACCGCCGCAGCTTCCTGGCCGCCACGGGGGTGAGCGCCGCCGCGTTCACCCTGGGCACCGGGCGCGCCGCCGCCGACGAGGACGCCGGCGGCCGCGTCCCGGCCGGGCCGTTCGCCCTCGGCGTCGCCTCCGGCGACCCGCTGCCCGCCGGCTTCGTGCTGTGGACCCGCCTGGCGCCCGAGCCGCTGGCCGCCGACGGCCACGGCGGGATGCCGCGCCGCGCCTACACCGTCCGCTACGAGGTCGCCGAGGACGAGCGCTTCGCCCGCGTGGTCAAGCGCGGCCACGTCCTGGCGACGCCGGAGCTCGCGCACTCGGTGCACGCCGAGGTGCACGGGCTGCGCCCCGGCCGCTGGTACTTCTACCGCTTCCGCGCGGGCGGCGAGATCAGCCCGGTGGGGCGCACCCGCACCGCGCCCGACCCGCGCTCGGCCGCCGAGCTGCGGTTCGCGTCCGCCTCCTGCGCCGCCTGGTACCACGGGCACTTCACCGCCTACAAGCACATGGCCGCCGAGGACCTGGACCTGGTGCTGTTCCTTGGCGACTACATCTACGAGTACGGCATCACCGACGCGAACATGCGGCGGCGCGGCGTCCCGCTGCCCGGACCCGACCACGCGGTGGAGACCGTCACGCTGGAGCAGTACCGGCTGCGGTACTCGCTGTTCAAGACCGACCCCGACCTCCAGGCCGCGCACACCGCCGCGCCGTGGGTGTTCACCACCGACGACCACGAGGTGCAGAACAACCACGCCGACGAGTGGTCGGAGACCGGGATCGCGCCCGCCGACTTCCTGCGCCGCCGCGCCGTCGCCTACCGCGCGTTCTACGAGAACCTGCCGCTGCGCAGCACGACCCGTCCGAGCGGCCCCGACCTGCCGCTGTACCAGCGGCGGCGCTGGGGGCGGCTCGCGCAGATCGACATGCTGGACAACCGGCAGTACCGCGACACCTACCCGGCCGGGCAGGTCACCGACGACTCCCCCGAGCGCCTGGACCCGCGCCGCACGATCCTCGGCGCGCGCCAGGAGCGCTGGCTCTACGACGGGCTGCGCCGCTCCGACGCCACCTGGAACCTGCTGGCCACCGGCGTGGTCATGGCGCAGATCGACCGCGACACCGGCCCCGGGCGGCTGTTCAGCAACGACATGTGGGACGGCTTCCCCGCCAACCGCGACCGGCTGTGGGCGGCGTTCGAGCGGCACCGGATCGCCAACCCGCTGGTGCTGTCGGGCGACATCCACCGCGCGGTCGCCACCGAACTCAAGGCCGACTGGAACGACCCCGCGTCGGCGACGATCGGGACCGAGCTCGTGTGCAGCTCGATCGGGTCCGACGGCGACGGCGCGGAGACCGACTCCTACGCCAAGGTCTGGCTGGGCAACCCGTGGGTGAAGCTGTACCACGCGCGGCGCGGCTACGTGACCGGGCACCTGACGCCGCGGCGGCTGACCTCGGAGTTCAGGTCGGTGCCGTACGTGAGCACGCCGGGGGCGCCGGTGACGACGACCGCCCGCTTCGTGACCGAGGCCGGGCGGCCCGGCCTGACCCGAGAGGTGTGACCGATGAGCACTGAACGCCGCGCCGCGCTGCGGATGCCCCTGGCCGCCGCCGCGCCGGGAGGCGCCCCCGGCCCCGCCCCGGTGCGCCGGCTGCGCGCCGCCGGGGAGATCGGCCGCGTCCGCCTGACCTGGGAGGGCGAGGCGTACCGGCCGCTGGTGGACCACTACGCGATCTACGCGTCGCGGACGCGCGGCTTCAAGGTCGGGCCGGACACGCTGCTGGCCAAGACCGTCTACGCGACCTTCCCGCACGACCGGCTGGGCGGCCGCCGCCAGGACTGGTACTACCGGATCGTCACCGTGGACGCGTCGGGCGCGCGCAGCCGCCCGTCGGCCGAGGTCGCCGGGCACAGCCTCGACTCGGTCGCGGTGACGGGCAGGGCCCTCGCCTCCGTCGGCGAGTTCGACCACAAGTCCCTCGAATTCGCCCTGGCCCCGGCCGGGACCGGGCAGTACAGGGCGCGCTTCCCCAACGGCGTGGACTACACCGCAGGGACGAGCAGGCCCGGCACCGACTGGTGCTACATCCAGCCCGGCCCCGCCGACGCGTGGGGCGGGAGCAAACCGAGCCGCTTCACGCTGCGCTTCACCCTCGCCGACGCGCCCGCCGAGGCGTGGGCGTCGATCTGGCTGATCGACACCCACGGCTCGCAGCCCGGCACGATCGAGCTGGCGCTGAACGGCGCCCCGGTGCGCGAGGTCAAGCTGGAGAACGGCGCCATGCGGGGCTCGCTGGAGGGCGACGCGACCGCGCCGGGCAACGGGCTGAAGCCGTCCTACGTCGAGCTTGAGCTGCCCCGCGCGGCGCTGAGGACCGGCGAGAACGTTCTGACGATCGACAAGAAGGCGGGCTCCTGGCACGCCTACGACGCGCTCGGCGTCTTCGAGCGCGCCCGGTAGGCGCTCGGCGTCAGCCCCGTCCGGCGGACCAGATGCTGCCGCAGCGAGTCGGCGCTGCCGAGCCCGCTGCGGCGCGCCACCTGGTCCATCGGCAGGTCGGTGGCCTCCAGCAGCTCGCGGGCGCGGTCCAGCCGCTGGTGCAGCAGCCACTGCAGCGGGCTCTGGCCGGTCTCGTCGTGGAAGCGGCGGGCCAGCGTCCGGGTGCTGACGCGGGCGTGCGCGGCGAGGACGGCCAGCGTCAGCGGTTCGTCGAGCCGCTCCAGCGCCCACGCCCGGGTCGGCGCGAGCGAGACGGCCCGCTCGTCCGGGAGCGGGGTCCGGACGGCCTGGGCCTGGTCGGCCGGGCGCGGCGGCGCGGCCACGGCCCGGCGCGCGGCCTCCGCCGCCACCGCCGCGCCGTGGTCCTCGCGGACCATGTGCAGGCACAACTCGACGCAGGCGGCGGCCCCGGCCGAGGTCAGCACCGGGCCGTCGGCGACATACAGCACGTCCGGCACGACCCGCACGGCCGGGAAGCGGCGGGCCAGGTCGTCGGTCATGTTCCAGTGGGTGGTGGCGCGGCGGCCGTCCAGCACCCCCGCCTGGGCCAGGACGAACGTGCCGGTGCAGATCGCGGCGACCCGCTTCCCGGCGGCGTGCGCGTCCCGGACGGCCGCCAGCACGCGCGGGTCGACGTCCTCGCGGCCACCGCCCCCGATCACGATGACGGTGCCCGCGCCGGCCAGCGCGTCCAGGCCGTGCGCGGCCGGGACCGACAGGCCGCCCAGCGCCTCGACCGGCCCCGGCTCGGCCGCGCAGACCAGCGTCTCGTAGCCGGGCGCGCCGCCGACCTCGGCCGCGCCGAGCACCATCTGCGCGATGGCCAGGTCGAACATCATCAGGGGCGGCACGGCGACGAACGCGACGCGCGACATGGCGGGAACCTCCGGTCGGTTGGCGATCGTCCCCCTGCCGGTCCCGGTCGCCGGGCCGCACAGTGGGGCGCATGACCTTCCATGTGATTATCGGCCGCGGCGGCACCGCCTCGGCGACCGCCCTGCTGCTGGCCGAGTCCGGTGACCGCGTCCGGATGGTGTCGCGGAGCGGCGGCGGCCCCGAGCACCCGCTCGTCGAGACGGTCGCGCTGGACGCCTCCGACGCCGACCGGCTCACCGAGGCCGTCCAGGGCGCGGCGACCGTCTTCAACGCGGCGATGCCCGCCTACCACACGTGGCCGGAGACGGTCCCGCCGCTGTTCGGCGCGATCCTGACCGCCGTGCGGCGCTCCGGCGCCAACTACGTGATGCTCGGCAACCACTACGGCTACGCGCCGACCGGCGGCGTCCCCCTCACCGAGGACCACCCGCTCACCGCGACCGGCCCGAAGGGCGAGGTCCGCGCCCGGATGTGGCGGGAGGCGCTGGACAGCGGGGTGCCCGTCACCGAGGTGCGGGCCGGCCAGTTCTACGGCGCCGGAGCGACGTCGGTGTTCACCCTGATGGTGCAGCCGAAGGTGCTGGCCGGGCGGCTCGCGCTCGTCCCGGCGGCCCTGGACGCGCCGCACGCCTACTCCGCCATCGGCGACACCGCGGCGGCGCTCGTCGCGGTCGCTCGCGACGAGCGCGCCTGGGGCCGGGCCTGGCACGCGCCGGTCACCAACATCACCACCCGGGAGCTGGCGTCCCGCCTGGCCGGACTGGCCGGGGCCCCCGAACCCCGGCTGGAGACCATGTCGGACCGGGAGCTGACCGTGCTCGGCCTCACCGACCCGTTCTGGAACGAGCTGTGGGAGACCGGGCACATGTCGCACCGCCCGTTCACCGTGGACGCCTCCCGGCTGGAGGAGACCTTCGGCGTCAAGGCGACCGCGCCCGACGAGGTGCTCGCCGCGGCGCTCAGCGCCGGTAGGTGAGCCCGTGGCCGAAGGGGAACAGGGGGCGCTTGCCGTCGCCCACGTTGATGGGCTGCTGGTCGACGCTGCGCATCCAGGTCACCGGGAGCTTGCCGGTGGGCCGGGTGACGCCGAACAGCACGTCGGCGACGCCCCTCCCCTCGGTCCCCGGCAGCCACGACGCGAGCAGGGCGTTCCAGTCCGGCAGCTGCGGCGCGATGTCGAGCGGGCGGCCCGACACCAGGACCACGACGACCGGCACGCCGGAGGCGCGCAGCTTGGCGAGGGTGGCGAGATCCTCCAGGTCCAGGCCCATCCCGGCGGGCCGGTCGCCCCGGAACTCGGCGTAGGGCAGCTCGCCGACCACCGCCACGGCGGCCTTGTAGGAGCGGTCGATGCCGTCGCCCTCCTTGTCGTAGGCGACGGTCGTGCCCCGGCCCGCGGTCTGCCGGATGCCTTGCAGGATCGTGGTCCCGGGGGTGATGTTCCCCGGCGACCCCTGCCAGGTGATGGTCCATCCGCCGCTCTGGATGCCGATGTCGTCGGCGCTCTTGCCCGCCACGAAGATCTTGTTGTCGTCGCGGGCGAGGGGCAGCGCGCCGTCGTTCTTCAGCAGCACCTGCGAGCGGGCCACCGCCTGCCGGGCCAGCGCCCGGTGCTCGGCGCTGCCGACGGTCGGGGTGTAGCGGCGGTCGGTGAAGGGCCGCTCGAACAGGCCGAGCCGCACCTTCTGCCGCAGGATGCGGCGGTTGGCGTCGTCGATGCGCGCCATCGGCACCCGTCCAGCCTGCACCTCGGCGCGCAGCGTCTCGATGAAGCGCTTCCACTCGGCGGGCACCATCACCATGTCGATGCCCGCGTTGATCGCGGTGCGGACCTCGGCGGCGGTGAAGCCGGGCAGCCCGTCGATCTGGTCGATGCCGTTGTAGTCGGAGACGACCAGGCCTGAGAAGCCCAGCTCCTTCTTGAGCACGTCGGTGATCAGGTACTTGTGGCCGTGCAGCTTGACGCCGTTCCACGAGCTGTAGGACACCATCACCGACCCGACGCCCCGGCGCACCGCGGCGCGGAACGGGGCCAGGTGGACCTTGCGCAGCTCGGCCTCGGAGACCTGCGTGTCGCCCTGGTCCTTGCCGCCGGTGGTGCCGCCGTCGCCGACGTAGTGCTTGGCGGTGGCCAGGATCGAGGGGCGGCCGTCCTCCAGCCCGTCGATGATCGCGGACATGCGCTCGGGCAGCTCGGGGACCTCCCCGAACGACTCGTAGGTGCGGCCCCAGCGGTCGTTGCGGGCCACGCACAGGCAGGGGGCGAAGTTCCAGTCCACGCCGGTGCCGGCGACCTCCTCGGCGGTCGCGCGCCCGATCCTGCGGACCAGCCCGGGGTCCCGGGTCGCGCCGAGCCCGATGTTGTGCGGGAAGATCGTCGCGCCGTGCACGTTGTTGTGCCCGTGCACCGCGTCCACGCCGTAGATCAGCGGGATGCGCAGCGGGGTGGCGAGGGCGGCGCGCTGGAAGCCGTCGTACATGTCGGCCCAGGACGCGGCGTTGTTGGGCGCGGGCACCGAGCCGCCGCCCGACAGCAGCGACCCGAGCCGGTAGCGGGTGATGTCGTCGTGGGTGACGTTCTGCCGCTCGGCCTGGGTCATCTGGCCGATCTTGTCGTCCAGGCTCATGCGCTTGAGCAGGGCCTCCACCCGCCGGTCGACCGGGTCGCGGCCGCCTGCGGCGGCGTCCGCCCGGACGGCGGCCCCGGGCGCCAGGAGCAGGGCGGCCGCGACGGCGGCCAGGGATCGGGACGGTCTGGAGCGCATCATCCGCCTCCGGTGGGAGCTTGGGACACGGACCGGTCGAATACGTTGCCCCCGCCAACAAACGCACGGTAAGTCGATCCCACCGCCCGGGCAAGGGGACGCCCGGGACGAAAACGGACTGGAGGACGGCAGCGCCAGAGCCGCGACCCGCGGGCCGCGGCTCAGCGCCGCGGCCCGGACGCTGCGGAGGGCGACCGCCCGGGATCGAACCGAGGACCTCCAGGACCACAACCTGGCGTGCATACCACCACACCACGGTCGCCGCGTCTCCGGCAGGATTCGAACCTGCAGCCTTCGGATTCGTAGTCCGACGCGATGTCCATTACGCCACGGAGACTTGATCTGCATTGAGCCGATCAGTGACGGATGCAGGAATCGAACCTGCCTGCTGCGGTTTATGAGACCGCCGAACACACCAGTATTCTTATCCGTCCCGAGCGGAGGGTGCGAGATTCGAACTCGCGCAGGGAAGACCCTGACCACGGCTTAGCAAGCCGCTGCCTTTCCGCTCGGCCAACCCTCCAGGGAAACGAGGAACCGCCCGTACAGACCTCCTGGTCCGCGGGCGGTGGGCGTCAGTGTGCGCAGGTCACATCAACTGACGACTCCCGGCGAGACCGGAGCGGCGGCTGCTTGCGTGCATTCGGTGATGGCGTCGCATTGCCCTGCCCCTTCCGTGTGGTCTCGTTCGGTATGACGCCTACTCTCACCCATCGGTTCCGGGTCGCGCAACCCTATTTTTCGGATGTTTTTCTCGGTGAGGTGCGCGCGGGCGGATACATCGAGGTCGTTCATTGGCTTCTTCGGTAAGGCGCGCCCTTGTGAAGCACGTCGGTGTGAGGGGGCTTGTGCAAGCCGTGTCCCGTGAGGGGGCCTCCTGCGGGGCAGCTCCCGCCGGCCGCGGCTCCCCTGGAGGGACGGTGCTCTGAGGTGCTCGGGCCCGTGCGGGGAGACGGGTGGTGGCGGGCCTCGGCAGGTCGGGGTCCTCCCTCCGCGCGTCCTCCAGGAGCCGGGGCGCCGGTGGGCGCGCGGCTCCGTGATGGACGCACCACGCCGATAGTGCAGAGTGCACATATGACTGCTGCACTTTTGACTAGCGCAATTCGGCGCCAATCCGGAATTCTCTTGCCTGTAGCCAGCGAGAGGAGCCGAGATGGATCAGTACGAGCCGTACTGCCTCGCCGATCCGATGTTTTATGACACGCTCGGCCGGCAGCAGACCGACCTGTCGGACTTCTCGCTCGTCGCCCGCCCGGTCCCGGCCGGCTGGGAGCGCCACGAATCCGACACGTGGATGTACTACGGCCCCACCGACGGGGACCCGCTGCCCGCCCAGGGCTGGAAGGTGCACGTCTCGGCGCGGCTCGACGACGCCGAGCGCGCCCTCGACGTGACCTGGGACTACTGCGTGGAGCGGGGCATCGCGTTCAAGTACCTGCGCGGCCAGTCGACGCTGATGATGTACAACGCCAAAACGGCCTCGCGGGGCGCCAGCGGCAAGCTGGTGACCATTTACCCGCGTGACGAGAATGAGCTGGAAACCATTCTCAAAGAGCTCAACGAGCTTCTCGAAGGCGTCGAGGGCCCGTACATCCTGAGCGATCTGCGCTACGCCGACGGCCCGCTTTTCGTGCGCTACGGGGGTTTCGCCGAGCGCAAATGCGTGGGCAAGGACGGCGACCTGGTGCTGGCCATCGAGAACGGCGACGGCGAGCTGGTGCCCGACGTGCGCGGCTCCACGTTCTCGGTCCCCGAGTGGGCCCCGCTCCCCGCGTTCCTGGAGCCGCACCTGGCGGCGCGCAACTCCGTCACCACCACCGGCCTGTTCTACGACATCGAGACGGTGCTGCACTTCTCCAACGGCGGCGGCGTCTACCTCGGCCGCGACCAGCGCTCCGGCGAGCGGGTGGTGCTGAAGGAGGCCCGGCCGCACGCCGGCCTCGACGCGGCCGGGCGCGACGCGGTGGCGCGGCTGCGGCACGAGCGCGACATCCTGGAGCGGCTGGCCGGCCTGGACGTGGTTCCGGCGCTGCACGACTACTTCACCCTCGGCGAGCACCACTTCCTGGTCGAGGAGTTCATCGACGGCAACCCGCTGCAGCGCAAGCTCGTGCAGCGCTACCCGCTGACCCGGGCGACCTGCGACGAGCAGGCGGTCGCCGAGTACACCGAGTGGGCGCTGGACGTGCTGGCCCGGGTGGAGGACGCGGTCCGCCAGATCCACGAGCGCGGGGTGGTCTTCGGCGACCTGCATCCCAACAACATCCTGCTCACCGAGTCCGGGCGGCTGTCGCTGATCGACTTCGAGGTGGCGATGCTCGCCGCCGACGAGGCCCGCGCGGCCCTGGCCAATCCGGCCTTCTTCGCGCCGGCCGACCGGACCGGCACGGCCGTGGACCACTACGCGCTCGCGTGCCTGCGCCTCGGCCTGTTCGCGCCGCAGACCACCATCACGCTGCTGATGCACCGGCCCAAGGTCCGGCAGCTGGCCGCGCTGGTCGCCGAGGTCTTCCCGGTGCCGCGCGAGTTCCTGGACGAGACGTGCGCGGTGATCCTCGGCCCCGACCCCGAGCCGGACCCGACCCCCATCGCCGACCTCCCGCTGCCCGGCGCGGCGCCGTGGGCGCACCTGCGCGAGGCGCTGCACCGCACGATCCTGGCCAGCGCCACCCCCGAACGCGACGACCGCCTCTTCCCCGGCGACGTCGCGCAGTTCGGGCCCGGCGGCGGCGTCAACATCGCCACCGGCGCGGCCGGGGTGCTGTACGCGCTGGCCGAGACGGGGTCGGGCACGATGCCCGACTACGAGGAGTGGCTCGCCAAACGGGCGCTGAACCCCGCCCCCGGCACGCCGCTGGGCTTCTACGACGGCCTGCACGGGACGGCCTACGTCCTCGAACGGCTGGGCCGGCGCCAGGAAGCCCTCGACGTCATGGACATCTGCCTGCGCGAGGACTGGGAGCGGCTGAGCTCCAACCTGTACTCCGGCCTGGCCGGGGTCGGCCTGAACCTGCTGCACCTGGCCGACGCCACCGGGGAGAGCGGGTTCGCCGACGCGGGCGCCCGCGCGGTGGAGTTGTGCGCCGAGCGGCTGGGCGGGCCCGAGGACGTCCCCGTGATCAGCGGCGGCGAGCATCCGAGGGCCGGGCTGATGCACGGCTCGTGCGGCCCCGCGCTGCTGTTCCTGCGCGCCTACGAGCGCACCGGCGACACGGCGATGCTCGACCGCGCCGCCGACGCGATCCGCCAGGACCTGCGCCGCTGCCTGCACGCGGAGGACGGCTCGCTCCAGGTCAACCAGGGGTGGCGGCTGCTGCCCTACCTGGACGAGGGTTCGGTGGGCATCGGCCTGGCCGTGGCCCGCTACCTCGACCACCGCCGCGACGAGACCTTCGAGCGGGCCCGGCGCGAGCTGAGCCTGACCGCCCGCTCCCGATACTTCGTCCAGTCGGGCCTGTTCACCGGCCGCGCGGGCATCGTCGCCGCGCTCGCCATGGGACTGCGCCCCGGCCAGGACGACGGCCCCGATCCGCTGCTGGCCGAGCAGATCCGGGGCCTGCGGTGGCACGCCATGCCCTACGGAGACGGGCTGGCGTTCACCGGCGACCAGCTGCTGCGCCTGTCGATGGACTTCGCCACCGGCACGGCGGGCGTGCTGTTCGCCCTCGGCGCCGCGCTCGACGCGCGGCGCCCGTTCCTCCCCTTTGTCGGACCGTCCGGTGGCGCGGGAGCCCTGGCCAAGGCGACTCCCTCGTGACCAACACCGGTCGGCCGTTCACATCCGAGCACGGAAGGGAAAGGAGGTGAACTCCACCACCATGGTACTCCTCGACCTGCAGGGCCTCCAGGCCCCGACCGCCTCCGGCGGCGCGAGCGGGGGCAGCGGACTGACGGTCCTGACCTGCCACTCGTACAAGCCGAGCAACCTGAGCGTCGCGCTCTGCCACTGAGCAGGCACGATCCAGGTGGCTCGACCACCCCGAAGAAATGAGTAGTGCGGACCCCGGGCGGCCGCCCCCTAAGGGCCACCCGGGGTCCTCTTCGTCAGGAGGACCTATGCGGGCAGCGGACCGGCTCGCCGCGCGGACCGTCCGGTACGCCGGGCCCTGGGCCGTGGTGCTGGCGTTCGGCGCGGTCGGCGGTGCGGTCCTGCAACTGCTCCTGCCGTACGCGCTGGGCCAGGCCATCGAGACCGCGGCGACGGGCGGCGGCACTTCCGCGGGCGGGCGCTGGCTCACGGCCTGCGGCGTGCTGGTGGCGGGCGTGGTCGCCTGCGAGGCCCTCGGCGTCTGGGCCGGGGGCGTCACCGGGGCGCGGGCCTCGGCCCGGCTGCGCCGCACGGTCGTCGCCCAGGTGCTGGGCGTCGGCCCGGCGATGACGCGGCACCGCACCGAGGGCGACCTGATCACCCGTGCCGGGCTGAACGCCGAGGAGGTCGGCCGCGCCCCCGCGGCGGCGGTGACCGCCGCCGCGCTGCTGGTGCCGACGGTCGGCAGCCTGGTCGCGCTCGCGCTGATCGATCCGTGGCTGCCGTGCGCCCTGGCCGCCGGGCTGGTGCTGATCACCTGGGTGCTGCGCACGTTCCTGCGCGACACCACCGAGGTCGTCGGCGACTACCAGCGCGCGCAGGGCGACATCGCGGCGCGGCTGACCGACACGCTGGCCGGGGCCCGCACCGTCGCCGCGGCCGGCACCGCCGAGCGCGAGACCGACCGGGTGCTCGCGCCGCTGCCCCGGCTGCGCCGCCACGGGATGCGGCTGTGGCGCGCCAACGCGCGCGCGGGCGTCCGGGCGGGCCTGGTGGTGCCGCTGCTCGAAGTGGTGGTGCTCGGCGTGGGCGGATGGCGGCTGGCCGAGGGCGACCTCACCATCGGCGAGCTGTACGCCGCCGCCCGCTACGTGGTCCTGGGCGCGGGCCTGTCGGGCGCGCTCGGACAGGTGGGCCAGCTCGCACGGGCGCGCGCGGCGGCCGCCCGGCTCGCCGACCTGCTGGCCGAGCGCCCGGTCGGGCACGGCGACCAGGTACTTCCGGCCGGTCCCGGCACGCTGGAGTTCCGCGGCGTCGGCATGGGGCTGGCCGACCGCGCGGGCCTCGCCGATCTCAGCTTCGCGATCCCCGGCGGCTCGGCGACCGCGGTGGTCGGCCGGTCGGGGACCGGCAAGTCGCTGCTGGCGGCGCTGGCGGGCCGGCTGGTCGATCCCGAGCGGGGCGAGGTCCTGCTCGACGGCGTGCCGCTGTCGCGGCTGTCGCGCGCCGAGCTGCGCCGGGCCGTCGGGTACGCCTTCGAGCGGCCCGTCCTGTACGGCGGCGCAGGCGGCACCCTCGCCGACACCGTCTCCCTCGGCCGCCCCGACGACCCGGGCCCCGAGGCCGTGCGGGCGGCGGCGCGGGCGGCCTGCGCCGACGACTTCGTCCGGCGGCTGCCCGACGGGTACGCCACCCCGGCGGCCGGCGCCCCGATGTCGGGCGGCGAGCGCCAGCGCCTCGGCCTGGCCCGCGCGATCCTCCAGGGCGAGCGGCTGCTGATCCTCGACGACGCGACCTCCAGCCTGGACACCGTCACCGAGCGGCAGGTCGGCGAGGCGCTGACGGGCGAGCTGGGCGGCCGCACCCGGCTCATCGTGGCGCACCGCGTCACCACGGCGCTGCGCGCGGACCAGGTGCTCTGGCTCGACGGCGGCCGGATCCGCGCGTGCGGCCGCCACCACGACCTGTGGCGCGACCCCGACTACCGGGCCGTCTTCCAGACGGCCACCGACCCGGCCGCCGAGCCGGCCGCCGACTCGACCGCCGACTCGGCCAGCGGCCCGACCGCCGACAGGGAGGCGGTGTGAGCGAGCGCGACGGCTCCCCCGCCACGATCCCGGCGGCGCGCGCGGAGCGCGGCACGGGCCGGCAGGCCGTGCGGCTGGTCGGCCGAGCGCTCCTGGACGAGCCGCTCCTGCTGCTGCGCATCGCCGCCTGGTCGGCGGTGGAGGCCGCCCCGGCGTTCGTCATCGGCCTGGCGGTGGCGCGCGCCATCGAGGACGGTTTCGCCGCGGGCGAGCCCTCGATCGGCCTGGCCTGGCTCGCGCTGCTGGCCGTGGCCTGGCTGCTGGCGGCGGTCGGCGCCCGGCAGGTGGTGCTGGCGGTGGCGGCGGTGGTGGAGCCGTTCCGGGACCGGCTGCTGACCCGCGTCGTCGCCGGGTCGGTCCGGCGCGCGGCGGCCGCCGGGCGTCCTCCCGGCACCGCGGCGGTGGCGCGCGCCAACCTCCAGGTCGAGCTGGCCCGGGACGCGCTGGCCGCGGTCGTCACGGTGGTGCGGTCGTTCGTGTTCACGCTGGCCGGGGTCGTGCTCGGGATGCTGGCGCTGGCGCCGCAGGTGCTGGTGCTGGTGCTGCCGCCGTTCCTGGCCGGGCTCGTGCTGTTCCTGCTGTCGCTGCCCGCCCTGGCCCGCCGCCAGCGCGAGTTCCTGCTGGCCGACGAGGAGACCGCCGAGGCGACCGGCGCGCTGGTCGGGGGCCTGCGCGACATCGCCGCCTGCGGCGCCGAGGACCGGGCCGCCGCCGACGTCGGGCGGCGGATCGGCGCGCAGGACACGGCCGGGCGGCGGCTGGCCCGCGTCACCGCGCTGCGCACGGTCGCGCTGTCGGCGGGCGGCTGGACGCCGGTGGTCGCGGTGCTGGCCGGGGCGCCCTGGCTGGCGGAACGCGGCGTGGGCCCCGCCGCGGTGATCGGGACGCTGACCTACCTCACCCAGTCGCTCATCCCGGCGTTCAGCGGCTTCGTGGAAGGGCTCGGGGTGAGCGCGGTCCGGCTGGGGGTCGCGCTGAACCGCGCCCTGGAGGCCGCCGGGCCCGAGCCCGCGCCGGCGACCGGCCCGGTCCCGGCGGCCGTGCCGCCCCCGCCGCCCCCGGGCGGCCTGGAGGTGCGGCTGAGCGGCGTCACCGCCGCCTACGGCCCGCACGCCGCCCCGGTGATCGACGCCCTCGACCTGACCGTCCCGCCGGGCGACCACCTGGCCGTGGTGGGGCCGAGCGGGATCGGCAAGTCCACGCTGGCCGCGCTGGTCGCCGGGATGATGGCGCCGCGCGCCGGGACGGTCCTGGTCGGCGGGGTCCCCGCCGCCGACGTCGCCCCCGCCGCGCGGGTGCTGATCCCGCAGGAGGCCTACGTCTTCCGCGGCACCGTGCGGGAGAACCTGTGCTACCTCGCCGACGCCCCCGAGGCCGCGATCGAGGAGGCGGCGGCCGCGGTCGGGACGGCCGGACTGGTGCGCCGCCTCGGCGGGCTGGACGCCGACCTGGACCCCGGCGCGCTGTCGGCCGGCGAGCGGCAGCTCGTCGCGCTCACCCGCGCCTACCTCGCGCCGCCGGGCCTGACCGTGCTGGACGAGGCGACCTGCCACCTCGACCCGGCGGCCGAGGCCCGCGCCGAGGAGGCGTTCGCCCGCCGCGGCGGCACCCTGATCGTCATCGCGCACCGGGTCAGCTCCGCCGTGCGCGCCCGGCGCGTCCTGCTCATGGACGGCGTCCGGGTGCGGCTCGGCACGCACGAGGAGCTGGCGCGCACCGCCCCGATGTACGCCGACCTGGTGGGCCGATGGAGGCCGCCGGGCCGAGACCCCGAACGGGAGTTCGTGCCATGAACCGTCCCTCAGCCGAACGCGAGCCGACCGCCGACGTCCTGCACGGGCAGCGCGTCCCCGACCCCTACCGCTGGCTGGAGGACCCGGACCTGCCGCGCACGCGGGCCTGGCTCGCCGCCCAGGACGAGCTGTGGCGCGCCCACGCCGCCGGGTTCGCCGCGCGCGACCGGTTCCGCGAGCGCGCCGCCGCGCTCGCCGACACCGGCAACATCGAGGCGCCCGTCTGGCGCGGCGGCCGGTCGTTCTTCACCCGCCGCGCCGCCGGTCAGGAGCACGCGGTGCTCTACACCGTGCGCGACGGCGAGCCCGAGCGCGCCCTGCTGGACCCGGTCGCCCTGGACCCCAGCGGGCTGACGACGCTGGACGCCTGGCACGTCGACCCCGGCGGGCGGCTGCTGGCCTACCAGGTGTCGCGCGGCGGCACCGAGCGCGCCGAGCTGCGCGTGCTGGAGGTGGCGTCCGGGCGGGCGGTCGACGGGCCGATCGACCGGTGCCGGTACTCCCCGGTGGCCTGGCTGCCCGACGGCTCCGGCTTCTACTACGTGCGCGCCACCCCGGACGGCTCGGCCCGCCGCGTCCTGCTGCACCGCGTCGGCGACGCGCCCGACCGGGACGCCGAGGTCTTCGGCGCGGGCCGGGCGCCGACCGACGCCTACGGGCTGGGCGTCAGCCACGACGGCCGCCGGCTGGCGGTCTCGGTGACGCCGGGCACCGCGCCGTCCAACGAGCTCTACCTGGCCGACCTCGCCGAGGGCGATCCCGCCGCGCCGCGCTTCCGCGCCGTCCGGCCGGGCGAGGACGGCCGGAGCGTGCTGCTGGTGGGCCGCGACGGCCGGATGTACGTCGTCACCGACCACCTGGCCCCGCGCGTGCGGCTGTGCGTCGCCGACCCGGACCGGCCGGGCGACTGGACCGACCTGATCCCCCAGGACCCCGAGGCGGTGCTCGCCGACTTCGCCGTCCTGGACGGGCCGGAGCTGGAGCGGCCGGTCCTGCTGGTCACCCGCATCCGCAACGCGCTGAGCGAGGTCGCGGTGCACGACCTGGCCACCGGCGAGCGGCTCGCCGAGGTGCCGCTGCCGGGCGCGGGGTCGGTGGGCGCGCTGTCGGCGCGGACGGAGGGCGGCCACGAGGCGTGGTTCACCTACACCGACATGGTGACGCCGGAGGCGGTCTGGCGGTACGACGCGCGCACTGGCGAGACCACGCCGTGGGCGCCGTGCCCGGGGCGGGCCGACGTCCCCGACGTGGAGTCGTGGGAGGTGCGGTGCGTCTCGGCCGACGGGGAGCCGGTGTCCATGACGGTCGTCGGCCGCGCCGGGGACGAGGGGCCGCGGCCCGCGATCCTGTACGGGTACGGCGGGTTCGGCGTGCCGCTCGTCCCGTCCTACGCCGCCGACGCGCTGGCGTGGGTGGAGGCGGGCGGCGTCCTGGCCATCGCGCGGCTGCGCGGCGGGGGCGAGGCGGGCCTGTCGTCGCACCGGGCCGGGATGCTGGGCCGCAAGCAGAACGTCTTCGACGACTTTATCGCCGCCGCCGAGAAGCTGGTCTCCGGCGGCTGGACGTCCCCCGACCGGCTGGCGATCTGGGGCGAGTCCAACGGCGGCCTGCTGGTGGGCGCGGCGCTGACCCAGCGCCCCGACCTGTTCGCCGCGGCGGTCTGCATGGCGCCGCTGCTGGACATGGTGCGGTACGAGCGGACGGGGCTCGGCGCGGCGTGGCGCGGCGAGTACGGGTCGGTGGAGGTGGCCGAGCAGTTCCGCTGGCTGCACGCATACTCGCCCTACCACCGCGTCCGGCAGGGCGTGGACTACCCGGCCACGCTGTTCGCGGTGTTCGGCGGCGACACCAGGGTCGACCCGATGCACGCCCGCAAGATGTGCGCGGCCATGCAGTGGGCGACGACCGGCGACCGGCCGGTGCTGCTGCGCCACGAGGGCGAGGTGGGGCACGGGCCGCGCGCGGCCGGGCGGGCCCTGGACCTGGCGGCCGACCTGCTGGCCTTCGCCGCCGCCAACACCGGCCTCGCGGTGCCGGCGGACTCGCGCGGGCGCACGATGGCGGCCGACTGACCCTGCCCCGGACCGTGTGACCTCCGAGCGCACGACCCGGCCGCGCGGACCCGACCATACGAACCCGGCCGCGCAAACCGGCCGCGCGAACCGGTCACATGAACCGGCCGCGCGAACCGGTCACATGAACCGGCCGCGCGAACCGGTCACATGAACCGGCCGCGCGAACCGGTCACATGAACCGGCCGCGTGAACTGGCCGTGCGGCCCGGACGTGCGGCCCGGCCGTG
>JBITGK010000004.1:182009-497451 GCA_044456955.1 Spirillospora sp. NPDC050679
CGGACGTGCGGCCCGGACGTGCGGCCCGGACGTGCGGCCCGGACGTGCGGCCCGGACGTGCGGCCCGGACGTGCGGCCCGGACGTGCGGCCCGGACGTGCGGCCCGGACGTGCGGGAACCAAACGTGTGAACCCGGTCGTGGGCTTCTCCGGGGCCGCGCCTTGGGCGCGGCCCCGGGGCGTCTCACCGGCCCAGCGGGTGCCGGGAGCGGTCGGGGTCGTCGAGGTCCTCGTCGGCCTCACGGCCGTCGCGCCACAACCAGCCGTGCTTGCGGGCCAGGGAGACCGCCTCCACCCGGGTGCGCGCACCGACCTTGTTCAGGATGCGGGCCAGGTAGTTGCGCACCGTCCCGGAGGACAGGTAGAGCTGCTCGGCGATCTCGCCGACGGTCGCGCCGTCGGCCATCGCCTCCAGCACGTCCAGCTCGCGCGGGGTCAGCGGGTTGCGCGCGGCGGCGATCTCGGCGAACGCCAGCTCGGCGTCGATGACGCGCTCGCCGCGGGCGACCCGGCGGATGGCGTCCACCAGCTCGGCCGGCGAGGTGTCCTTCAGGACGAAGCCGAGCGCGCCGCCGGTCACGGCGCGGCGCAGGTCGCCGGGCCGCCGCCGCGCGGCCATGATGATGGCCGCGCACTGCGGGGCCGCGGCGTGCAGCAGTCCCATGGCGGTGATGCCGTCCACGTCGCACAGGTCGATGCCGATCAGCGCCACCTCGGGCAGCGCGCCGGCGGCCTCGCTCAGGCTCCTGCCGCGCTCCACCGATCCGGCGACGGTGATGTCCGGTTCGTCCTCCAGCAGCGCGACCAGGCCGCTGCGGAACAGGTGCACGCTCTCGGCGATGACAACGCGAATCACGTTCGCCTTCCCAGTGATCAATCTGCGTCATTGTTCCGGGGATGCCGCAGCGAATGGGGGTGATCTCTGGAAGGCGCACTCCAGGGAAGGGGCGGACAGGGGATTGACGTATTCATGGTGCCGCCTTAACCGGGCTGAGTTGAAGGGGCGATACTCAGAGTGAAGGAATTTCACCAGGACGTCAAACAGGACATAGATCGCATATCAACAAGGACATGCCGGCCGGTCAGGGGCACACTGCTTGCCGGGCGACAAAGACCGCAGGTGACCGCCCGGCCAGCCGGGCCTCCGGGGTCCTGCCCCCGTCCGGGCCGGCAAAGCCAAGGCAAAGACGGCTCGGCCGATATAGGCCAAACGCCAACGATCATGAACTTTGCCAGGTAAACGGGGGTCGTCACCCCGGCCGGCCCCTCCCTGGGCGTCCGCTGAAGGCCAGCCGAAAGCCGGGCCACGGCCGCCCGCCCGCCCTCCGGCCACGTGCCCATTCCGGGTTTCGGCGCCTTTAGAGACTCGTTTTCCGGCGGCAACGGTCTGCCTCGAATTCCGCCCGGCGGGCGGCCGGTACCGCCGGCATGATCCGAAAGTCGAGAACTCGCGCAAGCGGATCGCCCTACCCATTAACCGGCGCCCGATTCCTGCCGCGGCGAAACTCCCGCTCCGCCGGAACGCCTTCTTTTCACCGGCGGCCATGCCAGAAACAACTGGCACGATCGCCCCCTCGCCCCGCCGCGGCGGCGCACAAGAAACACGCATAAGCCGCATATGGAGTAAATCCAAGGGCCCGCCCAGCGGTCGGGGCGGCCCCCGCCCGCCGCCCGTCCGCGCGCCCCCTAGCGGTCGGGAGTGTCCAGGGCGACCCGCAGGGCGCGCAGCGCGTGGTAGACGCGGATCTTGACCGTCCGCACCGGGACGCCCAGCACGGCGGCCGCCTGGTCGACCGTCCGCCCGCGGAACAGCGTCTCGGTGAGGATCTCGCGGTGCGCCGCCGGCAGCGCCCGGAACGCCCGGGCCACCACCGCCCGCTCACCCGCGAGGCCGGGGAGGAGGATCTCGGTGTTCTTGCCGCATCGCAGTGCCACGCCCCGAACCTCGCACCCGCCCCCGCCTCCCGGCACCCCCTTATGCCGCGTTTAAGGCCCGCTTGAGGGCCGCGCCGCGCTCCCCCGCCGGACGGCGGCCGGCGCGACCGCCGGGGGCGGACACGAACGCCCTCGAAATGGTTCAATTCCGGCTTATGTGGCCCTCGTCACAGCGCCCCCTGCCGTGGCGCCGCTGGTACCCCCCGCAGGTGCCGGTCGCGCCGGAGATCCCCGACGTCCCGGTCACGCGCCTGCTCGACGACGCCGCCGAGCGCTTCCCCCGCCGCACCGCCCTGCACTACTTCGGCCGCCGCACCGGCTACGCCCGGCTGCGCGAGTCCGCCGACCGGTTCGCCGACGGGCTGCGCCGGCTCGGCGTGCAGCCCGGCGACCGCGTCGCGCTGGTCCTGCCCAACTGCCCGCAGCTGTTCGCCGCCTTCTTCGGCACGCTCCGGCGCGGGGCGATCGCGGTCGCCCACAACCCCCTCTACACCGAGGACGAGATGCGCCACCAGCTCACCGACTGCGGGGCCCGCGTCGCGGTGGTGCTGGATCGTTCCTACGCCACCGTCGCCGCCGCGCGCGGCCGGCTGGAGCACGTGATCGTCACCTCCCTGGCGGACGAGCTGCCCCGGCACCGGCGCGCGGCGCTGCGGCTGCCCACGGCGCGGGCCCGGCGGCTGCGCGCCGCGATGACCGCCGAGGTGCCCGACGACCCCTGGCTGGTCCCGTTCGAGGAGATGCGGCGGCCGCCGCGGCGGCGCGTGCGCCAGCACCCGCTGCTCCCGTCCGAGCACCTCGCCGCCATCCAGTACACCGGCGGCGCCGAGGGCCGCCCCAAGGGCGCGATGCTCACCCACCGCAACCTGGTCGCCAACGCCTGCCAGCAGCACGCCTGGGACTTCGGCTCGCGCGAGGGCCGCGAGGCCACCCTCGCCGTGCTGCCGATCTTCCACGCGTTCGGGCTCACCAGCTGCCTGGTCGCGCCGGTGATGAAGGCCGGGGCCGTCGTGCTGCTGCCGCGCTTCGACCGCGAGCGGGTGCTGGCGGCGCTGCGCCGGCACCGGCCCACGGTGTTCCCCGGCGTCCCGACGCTGTACGAGCAGGTCCTGGACACCCCGGGCCTGCGCGCCCGCGACCTGGACTCGGTGCGCGTGTTCATCTCCGGCGCGATGGCGATGCCGCCGTCCACGGCCGAGCGCCTGGAGGCCCTCGGCGGCCACCGGCTCATCCAGTGCTACGGCCTCACCGAGGCGTCCCCCGCCGTCACCGCCAACCCGCTGACCGGCGACGCCCGCAACACGACCGTGGGCGTGCCGCTGCCGCTGACCGACGTGGTCGTGGTGGACCGCGACGAGCCCACCCGCGTGCTGCCGCCCGGCGCGGCCGGTGAGCTGGTCGTGCGCGGCCCGCAGGTGTTCGCCGGGTACTGGAACCAGCCGCTGGCCACCGCGCGGGCGCTGTCCAAGGGGTGGCTGCGCACCGCCGACATCGGCGTGCTGTCGGCCGACGGGTTCGTCACCGTCGTCGACCGCCGGGACGACATGATCAAGGTGAGCGGGTTCAGCGTCTCCCCCGGCGAGGTGGAGGAGGTGCTGCGGCGGCACCCGGCGGTGCTGGACTGCGCGGTCGTCGGCGCGCCCGACCGGCGGCGCGGCGAGCGCGTGGTCGCGCACGTGGTGGAGCACCCGGCCTACCCCTTCTCGGCCGACGAGCTGCGCCGCCACTGCGAGCGCTCGCTCACCCGCTACAAGGTGCCCGCCGAGTTCGTGCCGCGCGCCGACCTGCCCCGCAACGCCATCGGCAAGGTCGTGCGGCGGCGGCTGCGCGCCGGCGCCCGGACGCCCTCCTGAGCGGCGCCGCCCCACGTAAACGATCTCTCACCAAGTGTCCGACGCCGCACGTCCGGCGCCGGTTGTCCTGTTGGCCGCTTACGGCCCAAGCCGTTCACAAATGCTCAGAGTCATTCATTGTGCACACAGGCGGAGCCTGGCGGGCTCCGCAAGGGGCTCGGATGAAGAGGTGAGCATGGCGGCTCGTTCTCTAGTGACAAAACGGCCGCGCCGCTCGGCCGCGGCCGTGACGGCGCTGGCGCTGGCGGCGACCCTGCTGGCGGCGGTGGCCTGGCCCGGCAGCGCGGCGGCGGCCCTGCCGGCCAACTTCCAGGAGAAGGCGGTCCTCAGCGGCCTGACGATGCCGACCAACGTCGAGTTCTCCCCCGACGGCCGGGTCTTCGTCGCCGAGAAGAGCGGGCTGATCAAGGAGTTCGACTCCCTGACCGACACCACCCCCGCCGTCTACGCCGACCTGCGGCCCCAGGTGTTCAACAACTGGGACCGCGGGCTGCTCGGCATGGCGCTGCACCCCGACTTCCCCGCCGACCCGCGCGTCTACGTGATGTACACCTACAACGGCCTCCTCGGCGGATCGTTCCCCAAGTGGCCCTCCGCCGACGGCTCCAACGACCAGTGCCCCGACCCGCCCGGTCCCAACAACGCCGGCTGCGTGGTCGCCGGGCGCATCTCGGTGCTGTCGCAGGCCGTCCCCGCCAGTGGGGCGCTGGCCACGCGCGCCGAGGCCGGGCCGACCTCCGAGCGGGTGCTGCTGGAGGACTGGTGCCAGCAGTTCCCGAGCCACTCGGTGGGCACGCTGGCGTTCGGCAAGGACGGGATGCTGTACGCGGGCGGCGGCGACGGCGCCAGCTTCCAGTACGCCGACTACGGGCAGAAGGACAACGCCTGCGGCGACCCCGACAAGCCCGCCGGGACGCCGCTGAAGGCCCCGACCGCCGAGGGCGGCGCGCTGCGCTCGCAGGACCGCCGCACCCCGGCCGACCCGACCACGCTGGACGGCACGATCGCGCGGCTGGACCCCGAGACCGGCAAGGCCGCCGCGGGCAACCCGACCACCAGCGGCGACGACAACGCCAAGCGCATCGTGGCCTACGGGCTGCGCAACCCCTACCGGTTCACCGTGCGGCCGGGCACCAACGACATCTGGCTCGGCGACGTCGGCTACACCACCTGGGAGGAGATCAACCGCGTCCCCAACCCGACCGGCGAGGTCCGCAACTTCGGCTGGCCCTGCTACGAGAGCTCGGGCCGCACGCCCGGCTACGACGCGGCCAACGTGAACATCTGCGAGAACCTGTACGCCGCCGGGACCGCGGCGCACATCCTGCCCCGCTACGCCTACAAGCACAGCGACAAGATCGTGGCGGGCGAGGCGTGCGGCACCGGCAGCTCCTCCACCAGCGGCATGGCGTTCTACGCGGGCACCACCTACCCCGCGCAGTACCGGGGCGCGCTGTTCTTCACCGACTACGCGCGCAAGTGCGTGTGGGCGATGAAGCCGGGCGCCGACGGCCTGCCGGACCGCACGAAGATCGAGACGTTCGCGACCGACAGCGGCGGCATCGTCGAGCTGCAGGCCGGGCCGAACGGCGACGTCTTCGGCGTGGACATCGTCGGCGGCCGCGTCGTGCGCTACGTCTACAACGGCGTCAACAACCCGCCGGTCGCGGCGATCAAGTCGGACGTGACCAGCGGCCCGGCGCCGCTGACGGTGAGGTTCGACGGCGCCACCTCCAGCGACGCCGACGGCAACGTGCCGCTCACCTACGCCTGGGACCTGGACGGCGACGGCGCCTACGACGACTCCACCGCCGCCGCGCCCACGCACACCTACGAGGCCAAGGGCCGCTACACCGTGGGCCTGAAGGTGACCGACACGCGCGGCGCGTCCGACACCGTCAGCACCGTGATCACGGCCGGGTCCACCCCGCCGGCCGCGCGCATCACCGCGCCGACCGCCGGCACCGCCTGGAAGGTCGGCGACCGCATCGCGTTCTCGGGCGGCGCGACCGACGCCGAGGACGGCGAGCTGACCGGCACGGCGCTGAACTGGCAGATCATCATGCACCACTGCCCCAGCAACTGCCACACCCACACCATCACCGGGCAGAACGGCGCGACCGGCGAGTTCACCGCGCCCGACCACGAGCACCCCTCGTGGATCGAGCTGAAGCTGACCGCCACCGACGCCGACGGGCTCAGCGACACCAAGAGCGTGGAGCTGCACCCGAGGACCAGCACGGTGACGCTCGCCAGCAACCCGCCCGGCGTGCAGCTGACGCTGGGCGAGACGACCAAGGCCGCGCCGTTCACCAGCACCGTCATCACCGGATCGACGGTGTCGGTGTCGGCGCCGACCGCGACGCAGTGGCTCAACAACGGGGCCTACGAGTTCGCGGGCTGGTCCGACGGCGGCGCGTCCGCGCACAACGTCACCCCGGGCGGCGACGTCACGCTGACCGCCGACTACCGGCCCAAGACCAACATGGCCAAGGGCAAGGCGGTCAAGGTGTCCAGCGTCGAGAAGGCCGGGCTGGAGGGCCCCAAGGGCGTGGACGGGAACCTGACCACCCGCTGGAGCAGCGCGCGCTCGGACCCGCAGTGGTTCGAGGTGAACCTGGGCGCGACCGTCAAGGTCGGCTACGCGGTGATCCGCTGGGAGGCCGCCTACGGCAAGGACTGGGTGCTCCAGACCTCGACCGGCGCGGGCGTGTGGACCACCGTGCACACGCGCACCAACGGCGACGGGAAGGTGGACGTGGTGCAGTTCACCCCGCGCGACGCCCGCTACGTCCGGGTGTACGGCACCAAGCGCGGCACCACCTGGGGCTACTCCCTCTACGAGATGGAGCTGTTCGACAGGTGATTGACTGTCCCGGTGCGTCCGGACACCACCCAGCCTGAGCTGTTCGACCGGCTCGCCGGGATCGGCCGTGAACACGCGGCCGGCCCCGGCGAGCCGGAGCTGCTGTACGACCGGCACGGGGTGCTGGTCGTGCGGGTCGGCGAGGTGGCGGTCAAGGCGCACCAGCCGGACCGCGCGGCGGCCGGAGGGGCGCTGGAGCGCCGCGTGCGGATCGCGCAGGGCCTGCCGGACCTGTTCCTGGCCCCGCTCGCCCCGCCGCTGCGCGTGGCCGGGCGGACGGTGACGGTCACCCCCTACGGGGAGCCCGCCCGGCCGGACGCCCTGCCGTGGGTCGAGTCCGCGCGCCTGCTGGCCCGGCTGCACCGGTCGCCGGTGCCCGGCGGCGCGCCCCCGCTGGGACGCCCGGAACGCGTCGCGCGCCAGGTCGCGCGCCTGCCGGACGGCCCCGCCGCCGACGTGGTCCGCCGGGCGTTCGCGACCCTGTCCGCGCCGGCAGAGTTCCCTCACCCCGGCCGCCTGCTCCACGGCGACTGGCACATGGGCCAGATGGTGCGCGGCGGGGACGGGTGGCGGTTCATCGACATCGAGGACCTGGGGCGCGGCGACCCGGTCTGGGACCTCGCGCGGCCCGCCGCCCTGTTCACGGCGGGCGTGGTGCACCCCGAGGACTGGGCGGACTTCCTGACCGCCTACCGCGCCGCCGGGGGCCCGGCCGTCCCGGCGCTCGGCACCCCGTGGGCGGTCCTGGACGCCCCGGCGCGAACCCTGGTGATCCAGATCGCCGCCACGTGCGTCATATCCGCACGGGACGCCGACCGCCCGCTCGACCAGGCCGAACAGGCCCTGATCGACACCTGCGGCCGGATCGCCCGCGCGGGGGACCCGGCATGACGTGACGGGGAGCCTGCCCTACATTTAGCCTCTGCCTGGGGATTCTTACCGGAAGGACGACAAAGCGATGCACTGTCCCAAGTGTCGTGGCGTCATGCGGACCTACACCCGCAACGGCGTCCACATCGAGCAATGCGACAACTGCCGGGGGATCTTCCTCGACTACGGCGAGCTGGAGGCGCTGAGCCGCCTGGAGGCCCAGCACGCCCCGGGCTGGGCGGCCCCCGCCCCTCCGCCGCCGCCCGCGGCCCCGGTGCAGGTGCACCACCACCACGGCGCGCCGGTGCACCACCACCGCCCGTACCACGGCGGCATGTTCCACATGCTCTTCACCACGTGACCGGTCCGCCGCGATCCGAGGGCCAGGCCCCCGGATCGCGGCGGAGCGCCCTGCGCGCGACGACTGGTCACAGGCGCGGGTCCACCGGCTCGGACTCCAGCGCCAGCACGGCGAAAACGGCCTGGTGCACCCGCCACAGCGGCTCGCCGGCCGCCAGCCGCTCCAGCGCCTCCGCGCCGAGCGCGTGCTCGCGCATCGCCAGCGAGCGCTTGCGGCCCAGCGAGCGGCCGCGCAGCCGCTCCAGGTTGGCCGGCTCCAGGTAGTCCGGCCCGTAGACGATCCGCAGGTACTCGCGGCCGCGGCACTTGACGCCCGGCTGGACCTTGCGGTCCTCCGGGACCGGGCCGAGCGGCTTGACGACCATGCCCTCGCCCCCGGCCCCGGTGCGCTCCTCCCACCACGCCGTCGCCGCGGCCTCCGACGCGGCCGAGCCCAGGTCCACCGCCACCGACGCGGTCGGCCGGAGCAGCCCCGAGCCGTCGGCCTCGGCGAGCCGCGCCGCGACCGCCGTGTGCCAGTCGTGCCCGCGCACGGCGGCCCAGGCGGTGCCCTCCCCCGCCAGGATCTGGAACGGCGCCAGCTCGACGCCGTCCAGCCCGTCCACCGGGCGGCAGTAGCGCGCGTAGGCGTCGCGGAACAGCTCGGCGTTGGCGGCGCTGCGGCCGATCCGGTCGCGCAGCCCCGCCATGTCCAGGCCCCGCGCGGCGGCCTGCTCCAGCACCCGCGACGCCACCGGCAGCGCGGCGTGCGCGGCGGCCCCGGTCGCGGCGTACTGGGTGCGGATCAGGTCCATGGCCTTGGCCGACCACGGCAGCAGCTCGGCGTCCAGCGCCAGCCAGCCGGTGTCCAGCTCCTCCCACAGCCCCGCGGCGGTGATCGCGGCGCGCAGCCGCTCCAGGGCCCGCGCCGTCAGCGCCGGGTCGCGGAAGAACGCGCGGCCGGTGCGGGTGTAGAGCGCGCCGGTCGTGCCGTCGTCCACGCCGAAGCGCTTGGCGGCGGTCCGCTCGTCGCGGCACACCACCGCCACCGCGCGCGAGCCCATGTGCTTCTCCTGGCAGACCACCCGCGCCAGGCCCGCCGACCGGTACGCCTCCAGCGCCTCGGCGGGGTGCTCCAGGTGGCCGGGCAGGGACGAGGTCGCGGCCGGGGCCATGGTGGGCGGCAGGTAGACCAGCCAGCGGGGGTCGATCGCGAAGCGGCTCATCACCTCCAGCGCGGCGAGCGCGTTCTCGTCCCGGACGGTGACCCGGCCCAGCAGGGCGGTCCGCACCCCGCCGACGCCGAGCACGTCCTCGATCCTCAGCACGTCGCTCTCGCGGTGCCCGCCCTCGACCGCCCCCTGCTCGGCGGCCAGCGGCCGGACCGGCTCGTACCAGACCCGCTGCGCCGGGACCGACGCCAGCTCGCGCTCGGGGTAGCGCAGCGCGGTCAGCCGCCCGCCGAACACCGCGCCGGTGTCCAGGCAGATCGTGTTGTTGATCCACTCGGCGGCGGGGGTGGGGGTGTGGCCGTAGACGACCATCGCCCGGCCCCGGTACTCGCGCGCCCACGGGTAGCGGACCGGCAGCCCGTACTCGTCGGTCTCGCCGGTGGTGTCGCCGTACAGCGCGAACGAGCGCACCCGCCCGGACGCGCGGCCGTGGTACTCCTCCTTGAGCCCGGCGTGCGCCACGACCAGGCGGCCGCCGTCCAGCACGTAGTGCGCGACCAGGCCGTCCATGAACTCCAGCGCCGCGTCGCGGAACGCCTCGTCCTGCGCGGCGAGCTGCTCCAGCGACTCGGCGAGGCCGTGCGCCACGCGCACCTTGCGGCCGCGCATGGCGCGGACCAGCTTGGCCTCGTGGTTGCCCGAGACGCACAATGCGTTCCCGGCGGCGACCATGCCCATGACCAGGCGCAGCACGCCCGGCGTGTCCGGCCCCCGGTCCACCAGGTCGCCGACGAACACCGCTGTGCGGCCGCCGGGGTGGTTCGCGCCGGTCGCGCGGCCGAGCGCGTCGTGCTCGACCTCGTAGCCCAGCTCGCGCAGCAGGTCCTCCAGCTCGGCGCGGCAGCCGTGCACGTCGCCGACGATGTCGAACGGGCCGGTCAGCTCGCGCCGGTCGTTCCACGCCTTCTCGTAGACGATCGTGGCGGCGTCGATCTCCTCGACGCCCTCCAGCACGTGCACCCGCTTGAACTCGCGCGCGAGCCCGCGCATACCGCGCCGCAGCTCGCGCAGCTGGCGGGGGATCACGTGGTCGGGCAGGTCGCGGTCGGGCCGGGCGGCGGTGCGCTCGGCGGCGACCCGCTCGGGCACCTCCAGCACGATCGCGGCCGTCCGCACGTCGTGCTCCTTGGCGATCGCGATCAGCGCCTGCCGCGCCTTGGCCTGCACGTTGGTGGCGTCCACGACCGTCAGCAGGCCGCGCCGCAGCCGCTTGCGCACGATGTAGTGCAGCAGGTCGAACGCGTCGCCGGTGGCGGACTGGTCGTTCTCGTCGTCGGCGACCACCGCGCGGCAGTGGTCGGAGGAGACCACCTGGCTCGGCTTGAAGTGCCTGCGCGCGAAGTGCGACTTGCCCGACCCGGACACGCCGATCAGCACGACCAGTCCCATCTCGGGCAGCCTTAGTTCCCGGCTCATCGGGTGAACACCCCCATCTGCGTCGGCGGGCCGACCTCGGGATCGTCGTCGCCGACCGGCAGGTACCGGACGGCGTAGCCGTGGGCGGCGGCCGCCCGGTCGGCCCAGGCGCGGAACTCGGCGCGCGTCCACTCGAAGCGGTGGTCGGGGTGGCGCGGCGCGCCGGGCGCGAGGCCCTCGTAGCGGACGTTGTGCTCGACGTTGGGAGTGGTCACCACCACCACGCGCGGGCGCGCGTCGCCGAACACGACGTGTTCGAGCGCGGCCAGGCGCGGCGGGTCGATGTGCTCGACGACCTCCATCAGCACGGCCGCGTCGTGGTCGCGGAAGCGCGGGTCGGTATAGGTCAGCGAGCTCTGGAAGACCTCAAGGCGGTCGGCGTCCTCGCGCGGGCGCGCGTCGCGGCGCAGGCGGCGCGCGGCCATCTCCACGGTGCGGTGCGACACGTCCGCGCCGGTGACGCGGGTGAACGAGTCGTCGCGCGCCAGGCGGCCCAGCAGCTTGCCGGAGCCGCAGCCGAGGTCGATGACGCGGCGGGCTTCGTGCTCGCGCAGCACCGCGAGGACGGCCTCGGCGCGGCGCTCGGCGAGCGGCACCGGCGGCGCGGCGGCCTCGGCGGCGGCCGCGTCACCGCCCGCGCCATCGGCCGCGCCGTCGGCGGGCGGCTCCTCCTCGACCTCGGCCGGGTCCAGCGCGTCCTCGGGCAGGCCGTCGGCGTCGGCGAGCCGGCGCAGCGCGGTCCGCACCAGGTCATGGCGTCCGGCCAGGTAGCGGCGGGTGATCGCGGCGCGGTGCGGGTGATCGGCCAGCCAGCCCTCCCCCGAGCGCACCAGCTTGTCCACCTCGTCGGGCGCGAGCCAGTAGTGCTTGGCGTCGTCCAGCGCCGGCATCAGGACGTAGAGCTGGTTGAGGGCGTCGGCCAGCCGCATCTCCCCGGTGAGGGTCAGCGCGACGTAGCGGGAGTCGCCCCATTCGGGGAACCGCTCGTCCAGCGGCACGGACTCGGCCGCCACCCGCCAGCCGAGCGGCGCGAAGAACCGCTCGGCCCCGGCCGCGCCGCCGGGGCACGGCAGCGCGGGCAGCGCGACCTCCAGCGGGATCGGCGCGGCCGCGAGCTCCGGCCGGGAGTCGCAGCGGCCGCGCATCGCGGTGCGGAACACCCCGGCCATCGCCGAGGCCAGCAGCGACGAGGCGGCGTAGGGCCGGTCGTTGACGTACTGGCCGAGCGAGAAGTCGGGCGTGCGCTTGGCGCGCGTCCGCACGAGGCCGACCGGGTCGACCTCCAGCAGCAGCGCGGCGGTGCAGCGGTCCTCGCCCACCTCGGGGTAGAAGACGTGCGCCGTGCCGGACGCCTGGTCGAAGCGCTGCACGCGGTCGGGATGCTTGTGCAGCAGGAAGCCCAGGTCGGTGGCGGGCGGCAGGGTGGTCGTGATGGTCAGTAGCACCCGCCCAGTGTTACCGGACGCCGCCGCCCGCCCCCACCGGTTTTCTCACGGCACCACGGGCCCGCTGATGAAGCGTCCGCGCTGGTCGTAGGGCCAGCCGTTGATGCGGCAGCCCTTCAGCCCGAAGATCTGCTGCTGCATCACCGGGGCGGGGCGGCCGGCCCCGGGGCAGGTCATGTGCTTGACGCCGAGCCGGTGCCCGACCTCGTGGTTGATGACCAGGGCGTGGTACAGGTCCGGCTGGCCCTTGTAGTAGGTGGTCAGCAGCAGCCAGCGCTTGAGGTTGACGACGACCTGCTTGCCCGCGCTGCAGTTGACCTTGCCCTCGGTGGTCAGCCCGTAGGCGCCGCACAGCTTGTCGGTGGTGCCCGGGGAGGCGAGCTTCACCACGAAGTCGTAGTGGCCCGAGGCGACCCGCTGGAACGCCCACTTGCCGCCCGCCGTCCAGCCGCGCGGGTCGGCCAGCACGCGGTCCACCGCCAGCGTGAACTGCACCGCGCTCTGCTTGAGCCCGCCCTCGACCTGGACCATGTAGCGCAGCGGCTTGCCGCGCCCGTACACGCGCTTGCCCGCGATGGGACGGGAGAACGTTCCAGTCCCCCGGGTGGGGATGTAGACGGCCTGACGGGGCTGGACCACCGGCGGTTCGGAGGGCACCTCGTCGGCGTGCCCGGACGGTTTCGCCGCCGGGCCGTCCCCGCCGGGCAGGGCCTGGTCGGCGGGCGTCTTGGCGTCGAGCGTCGCCCACGCCACGAACCCGCCGGCGCCGACCGCCACGACCATGACGACCGCGACCACGCTGAGGACCACGTGCCGGGCCCGCTCGCGCCGCGCGCCCTCGAAGGCGCGGTCGAGGTCGCCGCTGATGCCGTGCTCCGCGCCGACGCTGAACGCGTCCTCGACCGGCGGGCGTCCCTGCGGGTAGCCGCCGCCCTCGTAGGGGCCGGGCTCGTGACCGCCCGGGGCACCGCCTTCGGGAGGGCCGGGAACGGGGCCGCCGGGGACGGGCGCGCCGCCCGCGTGGCCGTCCGCGTATCCGCCGGGCCCGTACCCGCTCGGCGGCTGGCCGGGGACATGGCCGCCCGGACCGTAGCCGCCTGGTCCGTGGCCGCCTGGACCGTGGCCCCCCGGGACCTGACCACCGCCCTCGTGCCCGCCGGGGCCGTAGCCTCCGGCGTGGGAGCCGCCGGGGAAGTGGCCGCCGGTGTCATGACCGGACGGCTGACCGCCGCCGGACTGGTAGTCGGCCGGGTCGCGGGGAGGCGGGGCGCCCTGGGGGCCCGAGGAGGCCCTGCGGCGGCGCCCGGCGCGGGGTCGTTGGGGCTGCATCGCGCACGCCAGCATGCCAGAAATCCGGCCCTTTATGATCAATACCCGGTACTCGGGGCCGGGTGCGGCGGCGTTCCGTCCCCTTTCCAGGCGGATTCTGAGCGGCGGCCGACCGCGCCCCGAACGGCCGCCGAACGCCCGCTAGCCCGCGCCGGGCGGGACCGCGTGCGAGGCGATGCCGCGCACCAGGACGTCGAGGCCGAACGCGAAGCGCTCCTCGCCGCTGCCCGAGGTCAGCTCCTCCGCCGTCGCCACGATGTGGGGGAACCGGTCCGCCGGGAGGCTGCCGAAGTACTCGCGGACCTGCCCGATGTACCGCTCGTAGTACTCCTGCGGGTCGTCCTCCTCCGCGGCGCGGGCCTGGTAGGCGGTGTCCTCGATGGCGCTGGAGTTCACGAACATGCCGAGCGCGTCCACGGCCAGGGCCGCGATGCGGGGCGGCACGCCCCCGGCGCGCATGGCGCCGAGCTGGGCGTCGGCGATCCGCAGCATGTTGGCGCCGGTGGGGATGAGGCCGAGGCAGGCGCGCGCGATGTCGCGGTGCGCGGTCCACACCCGGTGGCTGGCGTGCGCGATCTCCTTGAGCTGCTCCTGCCAGCGCCCGGGGTCGGGCTCGGGCAGCGGCACCTCCCCGGCGACGCGGTCGAGCATCAGCTCCAGCAGCTCGTCCTTGTTCGCGACGTGCGCGTAGAGCGAGGCGGGACCGGTGCCCAGCTCCTGGGCGACGCGGCGCATGCTGACGGCGTCCAGCCCCTCGGCGTCCAGCACGGCCAGCGCGGTGGTGACGATCAGGTCGGCGGTGAGCCGGCGGCGGGGCGGGGCGCTCCGGCGGGGACGGCGGCCCGGCGGGGTCGGCATCGGCGCGGCGGCACCGGTCACGGCGGCCCTCCTGGAGATCGCGGTGCGGTCGCGAACATCGTACTTGACACGAACACCGTTCTTCTTTAGAACACTGTTCGTAAGAACGAACGCCGTTCCCCACTCTTCTGGAGGCCCCCGTGACCACGACCCCCTACCGATGGCGCTGGGCGGCGCTGGCGGTGATCCTCGCCGCCGAGATCATGGACATGCTGGACGCCCTGGTCACCAACATCGCCGCCCCCGCCATCCGCGCCGACCTCGGCGGCTCGCCCGCCACCGTGCAGTGGCTGGCGGCCGGGTACACCCTGGCCATGGCGGTCGGCCTGGTCACCGGCGGCCGCTTGGGCGACCTGTACGGCCGCCGCCGCATGTTCCTGGTCGGCGTGGCCGGGTTCACGCTGGCCTCGCTGCTGTGCGGGCTCGCCGCCTCGCCAGGGGCGCTGGTCGGCTCCCGGCTGCTGCAGGGCCTGTTCGGCGCGGTGCTGCTGCCGCAGGGGCTCGGCATGATCAAGCAGATGTTCCCGCCGGGCGAGGCGGCGGCCGCGTTCGGGCTGTTCGGCCCGGTCATGGGCCTGGCCTCGGTCGGCGGGCCGACGCTGGCCGGCTGGCTGACCGACGCCGACCTGTTCGGCACCGGCTGGCGGATGATCTTCCTGATCAACCTGCCGCTGGGACTCACGGCGCTGCTGGCCGGATGGCGCTTCCTGCCCCAGGGGCGGGGCGAGCGCGCGACCCGGCTCGACCTGGGCGGCGCGCTGCTGGTGTCGGCCGGCGCGGGCCTGCTGGTCTACCCGCTGGTGCAGGGGCGCGAGCTGGGCTGGCCGTGGTGGACCTTCGCCATGGCGGTCGCCGCCCTCGCGGTGTTCGCGGCGTTCGGCCGCCACCAGGTGCTGCGGCAGCGGGCGGGCGGGGACCCGCTGGTCGTGCCGAGCCTGTTCGGCAAGCGCGCCTTCACCGGCGGGCTGGTGCTGGGCCTGGCGTTCTTCGCCGCCGTGGCGGGCTTCGGCCTGGTGTTCTCGCTCTACCTGCAGACGGGCCTGGGCTACACCGCGGTCAAGGCGGGCATGGCGCAGATCCCGTGGTCGGTGGGGATCATCGCCGGGTTCGGTCTCGCCCAGGCGGCGCGGCGGTTCGGCCGGGGCCTGGTGCACGCCGGGCTGCTCATCATGATCGCCGGGGCCGGCGGGACGCTGGCCGCCCTGCACGCGGCCGGGACCGGCGTCGGGCCCTGGCAGCTCGCCCCGGCGCTGGTGGTGCTGGGAACCGGCATGGGCATGGCGATGGCGCCGCTGTTCGACATCGTGCTGAGCGGCGTCGAGCCCGCCGAGACCGGCTCGGCGGGCGGCACGCTCACCGCCGTCCAGCAGCTCGGCGGCGCGCTCGGCGCGGCGGTGCTGGGCACGGTGTTCTTCGCGCGGGCAGGGGAGTCGTCCGGCCACGGCGCGGCGCCCGGTCCGGCGGGGGCGTCGCTGCAGACCGCCATGCAGGTCACCCTGTGGGTGGAGATCGCGCTGTTCGCGCTGGCGTTCGCGCTGGCGTTCCTGCTGCCCGGGCACGCCCGCTCGGACCAGGACGCCGAGACCGGCGCCGGGACCCCCGTCACGGTGTGAGGGGACCTCGGGCGGCGGGCGGGCACGGGCCGCGGCGCGCCCCGTGCCCGCCGGTCGTCACAGCTTGGCCTGGACCTCGGCGGCCAGCAGCTCCAGGTGGCCCAGGTCGTGCAGGTCCAGGATCTGGAGGTAGAGGCGGTCGGCGCCCAGCTCGGCGAACTGGCCGATCTTGTCCACCAGCTCGGCCGGGGTGCCCGCCAGGCCGTTCTCGCGCAGCTCGTCCACGTCCCGGCCGATGGCGTCGGCGCGGCGCCTGATCTCCGCCTCGTCGCGGCCGCAGCACACCACCTGGGCGGCCGAGTACACCATCGGCCTGGTGCGGTCCTGGGCCTCGCCGGCGGCGCGGACCCGGCCGAAGGCGACGGCGGTGTCCTCCGGCTTCTGGAACGGGACGTTGTACTCGTCGGCGTAGGTCGCCGCCAGGCGCGGCGTGCGCTTGGCGCCGAAGCCGCCGATGAGGATCGGCGGGCCCTCGGGGCGGGCGGGCTTGGGCAGCGCCGGGGAGTCCTTCAGCGTGTAGTGCGCGCCGTCGAAGTCGAAGGTCTCGCCCGCCGGGGTGCGCCACAGGCCGGTGACGATCTGGAGCTGCTCCTCCAGCCGCTCGAACCGCTCGTTCAGGCTCGGGAACGGGATGCCGTAGGCGGTGTGCTCCTGCTCGAACCAGCCGGTGCCCAGTCCGAAGTCCACCCGGCCGCCGCTCATCCGGTCCACCTGCGCGACCGAGATCGCGAGCGGGCCGGGCAGCCGGAAGGTGGCGGCGGTCATCAGGGTGCCGAGCCGGATGCGGCTGGTCTCCCGGGCGAGGCCGGCCAGGGTGATCCAGGCGTCGGTGGGGCCGGGCTCGCCGGACACCTCGCCCATCTTCAGGTAGTGGTCGGAGCGGTAGAAGGCGTCGAAGTCCAGGTCCTCGGCGGCCTTGGCGACCGCGAGAAGCGTCTCGTAGCTGGCCCCCTGCTGGGGCTCGGTGAAGATGCGAAGTCGCATGGTCCCATCCTGCTACCAGCGGTGAGGTGCCACGGACGCGGGGCTCGGCGCGGGGCCTGACTCGGCGCACGCGACCGGTCCCTCTTGTCGCGAAGGTCATAAAAGCAGGCTTTCGGGGACAGCCCTCGCGGAGGCGCGACCGGAACGGTTGAATCGGCAGGACCCGTCCGCGACCCGTGGAGCTGACCGACATGGCCGTGTTCGGCGTCGACTACGCCTGGGGACGTCCCGGCCCCGCCGCGCTCAAGCGCGCCGGGGCCAGGTTCGTCTGCCGCTACCTGTCCCATGACACCACCGGCAAGAACCTGACCAGGGCCGAGGCCGAGCAGCTGTCGGAGGCCGGGCTGTGGCTGGTGGTGGTGTGGGAGACCACCGCCAGCCGGGCGCTGTCGGGCCGGGCGGGCGGCGCCGCCGACGCGCGCGACGCCGACCGGCAGGCCCGCGCGCTCGGGATGCCGCCGGGGCGGCCGATCTACTTCGCGGTGGACTTCGACGCCACCGCCGCGCAGCAAGGCGCGGTCAACGCCTACCTGGACGGCGCCGCCAGCGTGATCGGCCGGCCGCGGGTCGGGCTGTACGGCGGGTACGGACCGGTCAAGCGCGCGCTGGACGCGGGCAAGGCCGTCTGGGCGTGGCAGACCTACGCCTGGTCGGGCGGCCGCTGGGACCGGCGCGCCCAGTTGCAGCAGTACTCCAACGACCATGTCATCAACGGCGTGGGCGTGGACTACGACCGCGCCGTCGCCGACGACTACGGGCAGTGGCGCGTGGACGTCGCGCCGGGAGGGGACGAGGACGTGCCCGACTACGTCTCGGTGGGCGCCACGGCCGAGCAGCCGCTGCCGCCGGGGGTGTGGACCACGGTCGCCTGGGACGCCGAATACTCCGACGCGGCGGACCAGCACCCGGACCGGGGCGGCGCGGACGTGCTGAGCGGCCCGGCGCACTACTCGCTGACGGCGTCGGTGCGGCTGCGCGGCGTCCCGGCGGGCACGCGCGTGCAGGCGCGCGCGATCGAGGCCGATCCCGGCGACGCGGCGAAGTTCGACACCGGGGCGGTGCAGGACTTCACTGCGGCGGGCGAGGAGACGAACGTCCTGTACGGGGTGGCGGCCGACAGCGTCGGGAAGGACCGGCGGGTGCGCTTCCAGGTCGTGCAGTACGGGGCGGTCCCGGCGCGCATCGCGGGCGGCACGGCCAAACTGCTCTACTGGCGGGACTGAGGCGGCCCGTCCGGGAGCGGTGTCAGGGGTCGGCGTCCCGTTCGGCGGCGACGCGGGCGGCGTTGTGCACGACGCGGGTCTGGGTCTCGATCTGGCGCAGGATGCGGCGCTGCCGTTCCCGCAGGTCGCGGAAGGCCCAGACGGCCGCCAGCGCGGCCCCGGCCAGGGCCGCGGCGAGCACGGCGCGCAGTGCCGGGGCGGGGGCGGCGACGGCGACCGCGGCGGCCCCCGCGCAGGCCGCCGCGGTGCCGAGCGCCCACCGGACACAGGCCGCGCGTGCGCGCATGGCTGACACTCCTTCGCCCCGGGGAGCGGAGCTCCTGACCTGGTCCGGCCTCCCCAGTCTGCCCCTCTGTCAAGGCCGCAACAACCGGTCAGATCTGGAAATCTTTTCAGACTATGAGAATCTCAAGGGGTTGTGAGAATTCCACTCTTCGGTGAGAATCTCAGCGCCCGTCCGGCTCGCCGTACAGCGCCCGCAGGAAGGCCAGCGCCATCCGCCGCTTGTCGCCGGCGTCGGTGCGCAGGTCGGCGAAGTAGGCGTTCAGCTCCTCCAGCTCGCGCAGCGCCTCGCCCAGCGGGGCCGCGCCCGCCGGCTCGCGCCCCTCACCCACCCGCACGAGGTCCCCGGCGCGCCACTGCAGGGCCGCCTCGACCGCGGCGCGGGTGCGCGCCTGCGGCCAGCGCTCGCCGGTCTCCAGGTTGTAGATCGTCTTGACCGTCACCCCGGCCCGCTCGGCGAGCCGCTCCTGGGTGAGGCCGAGCGAGCCGCGCCGCGCCACCACGTACTTGGCGACCCGCTCCCGGTCCAGCTCTACGGCCATGTGCTCAGCATGACGGAAACATTAAGGAACATCCAGTAACCGGAAGTCGAATATTTCCTTCGAGCTACTTTCCATTTCTTACCGGGTAACCCTTGTGCTATTACCGGTACGTTCCTACCGTGGAAGGCGGGGCTCCGATCCGGGGCCCCGACACGAAGGGGCGGAACCGTGACCGAGGAAGGACCCATCACCGTCGAACTGGCCCTGGCCGAACTGCGCCGCGGCGTCGACGTCCGGCTGGCGAACCTGGAGGGCCAGCTCGCGCTGCTGTTCCAGCGCAACGAACTGCACGAGCGCCAGATGGCCGACCAGACGCGCCTGGTCGCCGAACTGGAGGACCGGCTCAGCGTCGCCGAACGCGAGCAGGTCACCCGCGGCCACCTGGACAACCGCTTCCGGCACACCGTCTCGCTGCTGTCGATGCTGGCCGCCGCCGCGTCCGTGGCGGTCGCCCTGTTCGCCACCGTCCTGAGTCCCTGACGCCGCCCGGACCAGGACGCGCGACACCGCGCGGAACGCCGGCGGCCGGGCCGTGCCCCCGCCCGCCGCCGGTGTTGCCGGACGGCCGCCGCCGGTCTTCACTGGGAGGATGGAGCGCGACACCCCCGCCGAGGCCAGGAACCGGGCGCGGATGAGCCACCGCGTCCGGTACGCGGCCCGCCACCCCGGCCGCGTCGTCCCCTACTCCCGCCGCCTGGCCCGCGACGCCTGGCTGCGGCTGCGCAACCCCGGGCACATCGCCTACTACCGGGCGGTGATGCGGGCCGACACCGCCAAGAGCCCGTTCGGCGCGGTCGGCACCGCCGACCCCGACCACTGGCTGCGCGTCGGCCGCCTGCAGTTCGACTACCTGCTCGACCACGGGCTGAAGCCGTCGGACCGGGTGCTGGACATCGGCTGCGGCAACCTGCGCGCCGGGCACCTGCTGGTGGAGTACCTGGAGCCGGGCCACTACTACGGCCTGGACATCTCCCCCGACATCCTGTTCGCCGCACAGGACACCCTGACCAGGCACGCGCTGCAGGACCGCCTCCCCCACCTGGCGCCGGTGCGGGACCTGCGGCTGGACTTCCTGCCCGCCGGGCACTTCACGGTCGTGCACGCGCACAGCGTCTTCTCGCACTCCCCCGCCGAGGTCGTCGACGAGTGCCTGGCCAACGTCGGCCGCGTGCTGGCCCCGTCGGGCTTCTTCGACTTCACCTACAACCGCACCACCGCCGACGAGCACCACGTCCTGCGCGAGGACTTCTACTACCGCACCGAGACGCTGGTCGCGCTGGCCGGGCGGCACGGGCTCGCCGCGACCCCGATGGAGGACTGGGCGGCCACCGGGCACCGGCAGGCCAAGCTGCGCCTCACCCGCCCGCGGTGACCGCATGGCCGGGACCGGCGGCGCAGGTTTGACGATCTCGACGGTCGAGCATGGAGTCGGGCAGGCGGCGCCGCGGCCCGTTCCCGCGCGCCCCCTTCCTCGGCGCAGCGCCGCGCTCGGACCTCATGCGGGGAGCTGATCAGCGTGGCCATCGACGGCGCGGCGGCCGAGTGGCCGCTGGACCTGGACGTGGGGGCGCTGCTGGAGAGCGGCTGGCGGCCCACGCCGTTCCGGCAGTTCATCCTGAAGGTGCACAGCCGCTGCAACCTGGCGTGCGACTACTGCTACATGTACGAGATGGCCGACCAGGGCTGGCGGCGGCAGCCCCGGCGCATGTCCCGGCCGATCGTCGAGCGGACCGCGCGGCGCGTCGCCGAGCACGTCCGCGCGCATGGCCTGACCGAGATCGACGTCATCCTGCACGGCGGCGAGCCGCTGCTGGCCGGGGTCGAGCACCTGCGCCACACGCTGACGGCGCTGCGCGCCGCGCTGCCCGCGGACGTCGCGTGCCGCACCCGCGTGCAGACCAACGGCACGCTGCTCGGCCCGGCGTTCCTGCGCCTGTTCGAGGAGTTCGACGTACAAGTCGGCGTCAGCCTGGACGGCGACGCCGCCGGCCACGACCGCCACCGGCGGCACGCCGACGACCGGGGCAGCCACGCCGAGGTGCTCGCCGGACTCCGGCGGCTGACCGAGCCGCGCTACCGCCACCTGTTCGACGGCCTGCTGTGCACCATCGACCTGCGCAACGACCCGGTCGCCACCTACGAGGCGCTGCTGGAGACCGGCCCGCCCACCGTCGACTTCCACCTGCCGTACGGGTCCTGGGACGAGCCCCCGCCCGGCCGCGTCCCCGGCGACCCGGCCGCGCCCTACGGCGAGTGGCTGGTCGCGGTGTTCGACCGCTGGTACGGCGCGCCGGTCAGGGAGACGCGGGTGCGCCTGTTCGGCGAGATCATGCGGCTGGTCCTCGGCCGCCCGTCGCGGACCGAGGCGGTCGGCCTGTCGCCCGCCGCGATGGTGGTCGTGGAGACCAACGGGGCGCTGGAGCAGGTGGACACGCTCAAGTCGGCCTACGAGGGGGCCGCCGCCACGCCGCTGCACGTGCTGCGGGACCCCTTCGACACCGCGCTGCTGCTGCCGCCGGTCGCGGCCCGCCAGATCGGCGAGCGGGCGCTGGCCGAGCAGTGCGCGGCCTGCACCATCGGCCGGATCTGCGGCGGCGGCCACTACCCCAGCCGCTACCGGTCCGGCAGCGGCTTCCGCAACCCCTCGGTCTTCTGTCCGGACCTGTACCGGCTCATCACCCACATCCGCCGGGTGGTGGCCCGGGACGTCGTCGCGATGCGGGAAGGCGGGCGATGAGCCTGAGACGGCACACCCTTCCGGAGAAGTTGTTCTTCGAGCTGGCGGCGGGCGGGGGCGGCACGGCCGCCGCCGAGTTCCTGCGGGCCGCGCAGTACAGCAAGCACCTGCTGCTGGTCCGCTCGGTGCGAGACGTCGCGTCCGAGCGGCGCGCGGACGACGCCTTCGCCCTGCTGGCGCGGATTCAGGAGGCCGACGGGCGCGCGGTCGAGGAGGTGCTGCGCTACCCGACCGTCGCGGTGTGGGCCCGCCGCACCGTGCTCGCGCTGAGGGGCGGGCGCGACGGCCCCGCCCGGCCGGAGGGCCTGGCGGCGCTGGCGGCGGCGGCCGCGATCCGCGCCGGGTACCCCGCCGAGGTCGAGGTGCCCGCCGACGACGGCGTGGTGCTCCTGCCGTCGCTGGGCCGGGCGGTCCTGCCCGGGGCGGGCGCCGGACGGGCGCTGGTGCGCACCGGCTCCGGACCGGCGGACGTGACGCTGGACGGCACCTCGCTCACGCTTCCCGACGACCTCCACCAGGACGCTCCGGGCTGGGAAGGGCTGCGTCCGCTCGCCGCCGAGTACCAGGGCCGCCGCGTCGACCTGCTCCTCGACGACCAGGACCCCCACCGGATGCCCGGCTCCCCCGTCATCGAGCGGCGCCTGTCCCCCGCCGAGGTCGCCCGCTGGCGGGAGCGCCTGCACGCCGCGTGGGAGATGCTGGTCCGCCACCACTGGACCATCGCCGAGGAGACGGCGGGAACGCTGCGGACGCTGACCCCGCTGCCCGCCCCGCACGGCGGCCAGACCAGCGCGACCGCCCCGCACTGCTTCGGCGGCATCGGCCTGTCGGAGCCGCCCGACCCGCACTCGATGGCCGTGACGTTCGCGCACGAGGTGCAGCACACGAAACTGACCGCGTTGCTGGACCTGGTGCCCCTGACCCACCCCGACGACGGCGCCCGCCACTACGCCCCCTGGCGCGACGATCCCCGCCCGGCCGCCGGGCTGCTCCAGGGCGTGTACGCGCACCTGGGCATCGCGGGGTTCTGGCGGCGGCAGCGCCGGCACGAGAGCGGCGACGGGGCGCTGCGGGCGCACACCTCATTCGCCCGCTGGCGCGACGCCGCCGCCAGGGGCGCCCGCACCCTCCTGGAGAGCGGCGCCCTGACCTCGGCTGGCGAGCGGTTCGTCCTCGAACTGACCCGCACGCTGGACGACTGGCGTACCGAACCGGTCCCGGCCGAGGCCGCCGCCCGAGCCGCCGCCCAGAACGCCCAGCACCGAACGGACTGGCAACACCGCAACCGCAGGGACCCTGGCAGGGCTTAGATCGGTGAAGGGTCGAAGTCGGCGTCCAAGTGTCGGCCGGCGAGGAACACCTGGGCGTCGCGGTGGGCCAGGCTCAGCGTGGCGGTGTAGTTCGCCTCGGTCTCGGCGCGCAGCTCCTCGGCCTCCTTGTCCGCACCGACGCGGGGCAGCTCGATCGACAGGTTCGCCGCGCACGCCAGCGTCATCGGGTGCCGCTCGCCCAGCACCTCGCGCAGCCGCCGCAGCGTGCCGCGCCCGAGCGCGACCGCGTCGTCGACCTCGTCCAGCTGCGCGAGGTCGCTGGCGAGGTTGATGGCGACCGCCAGCGAGTAGTGGTGGTCGCGGGTGAGCTTCTTCTCCAGCCCCTTCAGGGCCTCCTCGTTCTGGGCGCGGGCCTTGGCCGCGTCGCCCTGCACGCGGTACAGGACGGCCACGTTGCCCGCGCAGCCGTACTGGTAGGGATGGTCGGGGCCGTAGATCCTGGGGTAGCGGTGCAGGGTGTCGCTGGCCAGCTTGAACGCCTCGTCGATCTCGCCCATCGAGCGCAGCACGTTGGACAGGCAGATCGCGGCGGCGAGGGTGTCGGGGTTGTCCAGCCCGAACAGCCGGACGCAGCGCGCGTGCACGTCCAGCGCCAGCTCGTGCGCCTCCTCGTACTCGCCCGACCGCAGCCGGGCGATGGCGAGGTCCTTGGCGGTGCGCAGGGTCCAGGGGTGGTCCACGCCGAGCTGCTCGATGCTGTAGGCGTGCGCGTCGTCGCCGATGTCGCAGGCGTCGGAGTAGTCGCCGCACAGGCGCACGACGCGCGCGAGGCCGCTCCAGAACGCCATGGTGGCGATCTTGTCCCGTTCGAGGCCGAACTGCTGCAGCTGCTTGAAGGCGCGCTCGTGCAGACGGCGCGAGGTGCGGTAGTCGCTGATGAAGCCGTGGTCGAGCGCCAGGCCGTTCACCGCGCGCAACGTTCGCGGATGGGTGGTGCCCAGCAGCGACTCGTGCATTCGCAAGGACTCTTCGTCGTGGGTGAGCGCCTCTACGAACTCGCCGTGGGCGCGCATGTCGGCGCCCAGGTTGTTGCGCAGCGCCAGTACCTCGTCCTGGTCCGGGTCCGGCAACCGCAGCATCGCGTCCAGGGTGGCCCGGTCGAGTTCGTACGCCTTCGCGTACTGCCCCGTCTCACGCAGCATGTTGGCGCGGAAACGCTCCACTTTCAGGACGTCGACGCTTTCCTCACCGGTCCACTGGTCGCCCAGGGTCTGCGCGTACCGGCGCGTGGACCGGTAGTTGCCAGAGGCGAACAGGTACTCCAGTGTGCGCAGCGCGAAGGTCCGCACCTCGCGCCGCTCGCTACGGTGCACTTCGGCGGGGATCACGTGCGCCAGCAGTTCCCCGTAGTGCCCCCAGCTCTCGGGATCGGTGGGCCTCTCCGGCGCGGCGGCCGCGAGCAGCGTGTGCACCTCATCGCGCAGCCGCGCGCGGGTCGGCTCGTCGAGCGCCTCGCGCAGCAGCGCCTGGATCAGCCGGTGGACCTGGACGGTGCGGCTGGCCTTGTCGATGCGCACCAGCGCGTACCGGCCCAGGCGGCTGAGGGCGGCGCTGAGCCGGATCGGGTCGCCCAGCAGTTGCACCATCTCGGGACGCACGTGCTCGTCTTCGGTGGGGCTGAACACGTCGCGCGGGATCGGCTCGGGGCCGAAGAAGGCGCACGAGCGCAGCAGCTCGATCGCCTCGGGCATGTGCGCCTGCAGCGTGGCGACCGACAGGTCCCAGGCGGCGGTCATGGAGCGGGGGTACTCGGTCGGCCTGCCCTCGTCCAGGATCTGCCGGGTGCGCTCCGACAGCAGCCGCAGGTACTCCTCCACCGACATGCCGGTCTCGGCCTGCAGCGCGCCGGCCTGCTCAAGTGCCAGCGGCAGGTCGCCCAGCGCCTCGGCCAGGCGGTCGGCGTCCTGCTCGCTGATGGTCTGGCGGACCCGCTTCTTGAGGAATTCCACGCTCTCCGAGCGCGGGAACACGTCCACCTGGACGGTCTCGACCACGCCCTCCCAGCGGTGGTTGCGGGAGGTGATCAGCACGTGGCCGGGGCCGCGCGGCAGGATCTCGTTGATGTCCTCGGGCTCGTCGGCGTTGTCGAACACCAGCAGCCAGCGCCGGTACGGGTCGCCCCGGCGCAGCGCGTCCAGGACGTTCTCGGCCGCCTCCTCGATGCCGGTCATCGCCGGGCTCGGCAGCCCCAGGCGCGGGGCCAGCTGCGCCAGCGTGGACTGCACCAGGGCGGGCTGGTCGGCGGGGATCCACCAGACCAGGTCGTACTCGCCCCGGTAGCGGTGGGCGTACTCCACCGCCATCTGGGTCTTGCCGACCCCGCCCAGGCCGTGCAGCGCGTGCGGGGTGTGGGAGACCACGGCGGTGGGCCGGTCGGCGATGCCGCCGCGCAAGCTGGCCAGCAGGTCCACGCGGCCGGTGAAGTTCTTGTTGCGCGGTGGCACCCGGCCCCAGATCTGAGGGATGTGCTGCGCCGACGAACCCATGCCGCCCGCTACCGAATCCGTCACGCGTTCCGCCTCCGCGTTCGCTCGATCCGCGGCAGGCCGCGCCGGCCCGGGACGCGCCTCGGTACCCGGCGCACCGGATCGGCCGTGCCATGGAAGCCATTGACAGGACATCGACGATAACGTCCGTTCCGCGCCCATCGATAGGGAGCGGCGAGCCCCAGCCGGAAACCGATCATGACTTTCCTGATTTCGGCTGGCCCGGAAAGGAGATCACCGCCTGCATCGAGACTCCTTTCGGCACTTCTGCGGCGGTGATGTCCCGAGGGCGGTATATCGCTGTCGGGAAGGTGGAGCGGCCGGGCACGCCACGCCACGTGCCCCTTCTCCGGGCTTGCCAACGGACGGCGGCGGAAGAGACCATTGCGGTCAGTTCATCGCGTGACGGGAGCCGGTATGCCAGAGCAGACGATGACCCATCAGAGCGATCTCGTGGACGTGTCCGACCTCTCCCTGCAGGCCATCGGCGAATTGGGCGAATCGGCCGTCGCGCACGCCCTGCGCGACGCGCTCGACCCCGACCGGGCCGATGCCGAAGCGGTGGCGGGCTTCGGGAGCTGACATGGTGGCCGCGTCCGGATCCGGTCGCTCCCTCCGGACGCGACCTGACCAAAAACAGAGCAGGATGAGCGGCACGTATTCCGTTCGGACGGCCGAATGATCCTTTTCAGCCGCATCCCGCACCCGTTCCGGACCGACGACAAAAGCCATTCCGGGTGACCGAGAGCCGTCCATGACCTCAGTCTTCGCAGACCATCGGCAACGGCCGGACCCTTTCGTCGGCACGCGCCCTTTCACCCTGCGCGACGAGGGCCGCTTCTTCGGCCGCGACGACGAATCCGCGAAACTGGCCGAGTTGTGGCAGGGCCACCGCGTGACGGTGCTGCACGGCGAGGCGGGCGTGGGCAAGACCTCGCTGCTGCGCGCGGGCGTGATCCCCCGGATGCGCGCCGGCGGCCTGCGCGTGCTGCCGCCGGGTGAGGCGTCGGCGGCCTCCCCACTCGCCCTGCTGCCCAAGCAGAACCCCTACGTCTTCGGCCTGCTGTCGTCCTGGGCGCCCGACGAGTCCCCGGCGCGCCTGGCGGGCTGGTCCGTCAGCACGTTCCTGCACGGGCGCGAGGGCGCCGACCGGTACGGGGCGCCGGCCCTCACGCTGGCCTCCATCGACCAGGCCGAACGCCTCATGCGCGGCTCGGGCCCGCTGCGCCAGTACCGGCACCGCTTCATCGAGGACGTGCTGACCGCCCTCCACCGGCGCCCCCGGGTCCACCTGCTGGTGAGCGTGCGCTCGGAGTACCTGGACGAGGTCCGGCGCGTCGCCAAGCGGCTCAAGGACGTCTCCTACGCCGAGCTGCCGCTGGAGCCGCCGTCCGCGCCGGCCGCCGTGGAGATCGTCGCCCGGACGCTGGGGCGCTCGGGGCGCCGCTTCGACGAGCGCGGCGTCCAACGCCTGGTCAGCGCGCTCGCCCGGTCGTGCTCGGCCCCCGTCGACCCGGTGCTCCTCCAGACGGTGGGAGCCGCCGTCTGGAACCGGCGGCAGGACGAGCCGGCCGACCCCGCAGCCGAGGTCGACGGCGCGCTGCGCGGCTTCTGCGCCGACGCCCTGGCCGCCACCGCCGCCGAGCACGGCGTGCCGCCCGACGCCCTGGACTCCTGGATCCGCGGCCTGCCCCGCCCGCTCCCCGGGGACGGCCATCCGGTCACCGCCGCCGTCGCGCACGCCCTGGAGGACCGCTACCTGATCAGCAGGCGGCGGGACGGCGACGGCGTCTTCGAGCTGCGCCACCCCCGCCTCCCCGAGGCGCCGCTGTGGCCCGGCGCCGGCCGATGGCCGCACCCGGAGCTCACGCCCGCCGACGCCGTGCGCGCCGCGACCGTCGTGCTGGCCGAGGGCGACCCCGGCCTGGCCCGGCGGCTGGCCGAACGGGCCCGGCTCCTGCCGGGCGTCCGGGGCCGCGCCCACGCCGAGATAGAGACGCTGTTCGGCGACATCGCCTACCGCCAGCGCCGCCACGGCGACGCGCTCCGGCACTTCTCCAGCGCCGCCGCCCTGTTCGACTCGCTGCCCGACCGCGCGCGCGTCAGCCTGCTGCTGGCGGCGGCGGGCTGGGCGGCGCTGGCCCTCGGCCGCCCCGACGAGGCGGTGTCGTGGATGCACCGGGCGGCCGACCGCGACCCGCACAACGACACCGTGCAGACCTGGCTCGGCACGATCCTCGGCGAGGCCGGGCACCGCCAGGCCGCGCTGACCGTGCTGGACGGGGCGGTGCGCCGCGCGGACGACCCGTCCGAGGCCAAGCGGGCGCGCGCCGAGATCCTGGCCGAGGTCGGCGCCGAGCGCGGCGACCGCCGCTCGGCCGAACGGGCCGTCCAGGAGTTCGCCCTGCTGGACGAGGGCCGCATCCCGCCCTCCGCGCAGGCCGCCTACGCGCTGGCGCAGGCCGTGGCGGGCGACGCCGAGGCGGCGCGGCGCGAGGTCAAGGCGGCGGTCACCCGCGAGCCCGACAGCGGCGAGGTGCTGTTCCGGGGCGCCCGCACGCACCGGCAGCTCGGCGAGCCCGGCGAGGCGGCCGGGCTGGCGACGCGGGCGGTGACCGCCGACGACCCGCCGCTCCCGCCGCACCGCAGGGAGGACGCGCGGCGGCTGCTGGAGGAGCTCCCGGACCGGGAGCGGCGCGGGTGACCACGGCCGTCGTCGCGGTGCTGGTCAGCCTGATCACCACGGTGGGCACCATCACCGCCGCGCAGTTCGCCGTGTCGGCCGAGCGCTGGCGCGTCCGCAGCGAGCGCGAGCGGACCGCGGCCGAGCAGGCCGCCCAGCTGCGCCGGGAGCACCGCCGGCAGCTCGCCGACGGACTCGCCGCGGCCCAGGGCGAAGTGATCGACTTCGGCGTCCTCATCCGGGCGCTGCTGGAGGCCCGGCACAACCGGCTCGCGCTGCTGGACGGCGAGTCCCACTCCGACCTGCTGAACCGGGTGCGCACCGGCTACGGCACGGCCTCGACGGCGATCGCGCGGCTGCGGGCGACCGGGCCGCCCAGGGCGCGGGACGCGGTCGACGCCCTGGACGCGGCCGCGAGCCGCCTGTTCGGGTACGCCGGGGCCGTGGCGGTCCGCGACATCGACCCCGCCGCGGCGGAGCGGGAGCTGCGGGAGGCGCTGCGCGCCGTGGAGGACGCCCTGCACGAGGAGCTCCACGAGCAGCCGCCTCCCCCCGGAACGGAGATCGAGCCACCGCCGCGGCGGCGGGCGCTGCCGTGGCGACGCCCCGCGGACCGGCGCTGAACCGCCGCCGCGATCGGCGGCGCGGGTGGGGACGGCCGGGAGCGGCACGCCGGCGCTCTAGGGGAACGACGAAAGGGCCGACAAGGGGATCAGCACCGCGATGGTCGGCACCGCCGACAGGGCCGCCCCGCGGTCCCGCGTTGAGCCGCACCCCCGCCCAGCACACGCCGATCTCCAGCCGCCGCGCGGCCGTCCACAGCACCACGGTCGAACCGCGCCCCGCGCCCCGCGCCCGTCCCAGGAGCGCCCGCCAGCGCACCGTCCGGACCGTCAGGACCGCCACCAGCACCGCCACCGCGACAGCCAGCACCGCCGGCGCGTGCCGCACCCCCGCCATGGCGATCAGGTAGCCGCTGAACATGGCGCCGAGCGGGATGGTGCCGCCGGTGAAGAAGCGGTTGGCGCTCATCACGCGGGCCAGCAGCCGCCGCGGCACCTCGGTGCTCTGCACGACGGCGAGGGCGACGTTCATGTGCGCGCCCACGAAGCTGATGCCGCCCCACACCGCCGGCAGCGCCGCCAGCAGCGGCGCCGGGCCCACGGCGTGGTCCAGCGCGACCAGCAGCACCAGCAGCGCCAGCCAGCTCCAGACGCAGATCACGATCATCCGCGCGGGCCCCCCGGCCCGGCGCAGCAGCCGGGGGGCCACCAGCGACCCCAGCAGCCCGCCCATGCCCGAGGCCGCGAACAGCACGCCGATCACGGCGCTGGGCAGGTGCTGCGCCTTGGCCAGCACCATCAGCAGCAGGCCCAGCGTCTGGAACAGGAAGTTGGTGGCGGCGCAGACGAGCATGACGCGGCGCAGGAAGGGATGCCGCCACAGGAAGGCCATGCCCTCCCCCATCTCGCGCGTCAGCCCGGCGAACCCCGCCCGCCCGCCGGGCCCCGGCCGCGCGGGGCCGAAGGCGCGGGTGCGCATCCGGACCACCGCGAGGACCGCGACGAGCGCGGCCAGCGCGTCCACCAGGAACGGCAGCCCCCGCGCCACCCCGAACAGCAGCCCGCCGACCGGCCGCCCGACCAGGTCGGCCGCGTGCACCCCCGCCTCGTTGCGGGCCATGGCGCGCGGCAGCTGGCCGCGCGGCACCAGCGAGGGCACCACCGTGGTCTCGGCGGTGTTGTAGAAGGTGATGCAGACGCCCTGCACCATCGCGCACAGCAGCAACAGCTCCGGCGGAGCGCCGAGCAGCAGCACCGCGCCCATCAGGGCGGGCACCGCCAGGGCCCGCACCAGCTGGCTGCCGATCATGATCCGCCGCCGGTCCAGCCGGTCGATCAGCACGCCGACCGGCAGCAGCAGCAGGATGCGCGGCAGCGTGGCGGCGGCGGTGACCCATCCCGCGAACACCGCCGAGCGGGTGACCGCCAGCGCCAGCAGCGGCGCGGCGAACACCGTCCCGGTCGCGCCGAACTGGGAGAGCGCGGTGCCGCGCCACAGCCGGGTGAAGTCCGGCGGCAGCGAGCCCGCCGGAGCGTCCATGGGTCGGACGCGGACCATGGACCGGCCACCTTTCCCAGTGCGGAGAACCTGTTAGACGCGATGGCGGCACCGGAGGTTGACCCCCCGCCGCACCCACGCCTGCTCGCCTCGTTCAGGGGAACGCCGGCCGCGTAGGCCGCAGCGTAGTGGGCCGGTCCGGCCGCGGGTGCGCATTCGGCCAGACCGGCGTGCCGCACCGACGAAAGTGCAGGTCAGCCCCTACATGGGGTCTACCCGCGCGCGCCCGTCCGCGAACCGGCGGTCAAGGCAGCAGCCGGGCCATGAACAGGGCCTGCTCGCCCGCCGAAGCGGTCCCCTCGTACAGGGCCGTGTCCAGCCCGCAGAACGCGAAACCCATCCGCCGGTACGCGTGGACCGCCGGGGCGTTGACGTTGCTGACCTCCAGCCAGAGGTGCCCGGCGCCGCACTCGCGGGCGAACTCCGCGGCGCGCTCCATCAGCGCCCGCCCGACGCCCCGGCCCCGGTGCTCCGGAGCGACCTCGATGTCCTCGACGACGAGCCGCCGGTTCCACTCCGAGTAGGAGACGGCGACGAACCCGGCCAGGCCGCCGTCCGGGCCGACCGCCACGAAGGCGGGGCCGCCGTCCTCCTCGTCGTCCTCGGGGAAGACCTTGGTCAGGGGCGGGTCCACCGGGGTCTCCCGGAGCGCGAACCCGTCGCCGGCGGCGGTCACCTGGAAGACGGTCCGGGTGGTGAAGGAGCCGTCGAGGGCCTTGACGGCCTCGGCGTCCTCGGGGCGGGCGGCGCGGAGCCGGTAGGCCCCGTCGGCAGTGGTGATCATGGCACGACGCTACGGCCGCTCCCCCGGCGGCCGCCCAGCGGGCCCCGGTAGGCGTGCGGCCGCTGAGCGCCGCCGGGAACGTCGAGTCGGATTCCTGCCAGCGTGACCGGTTCGCAGGCGAGAGGGTCGGACGGGCGCGCGCCCGATGGCGGGCGCCCCGGCGAAGCGGTCAAGGGAGGGCGAAGGTATGCACGTGGTCCCCGGTCTGAAGGTGCTGTACTTCGGGACCCCGGTGGTGTTGATCGGTTCGCGCAACCAGGACGGCACGGCGAACCTGGCCCCCATGTCGTCGGCGTGGTGGCTCGGGCAGTACTGCATGCTCGGCCTGGGCAACAGCGCCCAGACCACCGCGAACCTGCTGCGCGAGCGGGAGTGCGTGCTGAACCTGGCGCCGTCCTCGATGGTCGGCGCCGTCGACCGGCTCGCGATGACGACCGGCAGGCGGGACGTGCCCGGGCACAAGGCGGCCCAGGGGTACCGGTACGAGCCGGACAAGTTCGCCGCGGCCGGGCTGACCGAGCAGAAGGCGGAACTGGTCGCCGCGCCCCGGGTGGCGGAGTGCCCGATCCAGCTGGAGTGCCGGCTCGTGGCGCACCACCCGTTCGAGGGCCCCTCCGTCAGCGCCACCGCCTTCCAGGTGGAGGTGCTCCGCGCCCACGTCGAGGAGGGGCTGGTCATCCCCGGCACGCAGCACGTGGACCCGCTCGCCTGGGACCCGCTGATCATGAAGTTCTGCGAGTTCTTCGGCGAGGGGCGGGTCGTGCACTCCTCCCGGCTCGCCGACGGCTGGGACATGCCGCACGGGGCGCTCAGCGGCGGCGCGTCCCGGTGAGCGCGCGGGCGACGCGCACGACTGTGCGTCGCCCGCGCTGCCGGACTAGCCCTTGACCAGGGTGGCCAGACACTCCACGTGCTGGGTCATCGGGAAGGCGTCGAAGGCGCGCAGGCTCTCCAGCGTCCAGCCCCGCTCGCTGAAGTAGGCCAGGTCGCGGGCCAGGGTCGCCGGGTCGCAGGACACGTAGGCGATCTTGCGGGAGGCCAGGCGGGCGATCCGGTCGACCACCTCGCGGCCCGCGCCCGCGCGGGGCGGGTCCAGGACCACGATGTCGGCGCCGCGCACCTTGGTGCCCCGGTGGTGGCCGCCGCCGCGCTTGGCCTGGGTGCGGTCGGTGGAGTCGGCGCGGCCGAACTCCAGGTCCTTGATCACTTCTTCGACCGGGCCGCGCTCGACCGCCACCTGGGGCAGGTCGCGCAGGTTGAACTTGGCGTCGCGCACCGCCTGGCCGTCGGACTCGACGCCGACCACCAGGCCGTCGCGGCCCACCCTGTCGGCCAGGACGCCCGCGAACAGGCCCACGCCGCAGTACAGGTCCAGCGCGATGTCGCCGGACTTCGGCTCCAGGGCCTCCACCACCGCGTCGGCCAGCAGCTGGGCCGCGCCGGGGTGCACCTGCCAGAAGCCGCTGCCGCTCACCTGGTACAGGCGGCCCGAGACCTGCTCGCGCACGTACGGCAGGTTGGAGCCCGGCTCGGGCTTGCCGCGCACCAGGCGGACCGGCACGTCGAGGTGGGGCACGCGCGTCTTGCGGCGGCCCCGCAGCACCACCAGGCGGTCGCCGGTCGCGGCCGACACGACGCCCTCGACCGAGGACGCCCCGGGCCAGCGCTTGCGCTCGATGCCCATCATCTCCACGCCCGGGTGGGCGATCAGGCACTCGTCCACCGGCTCGATGTCGTGCGAGCGGTGCTTGCGCAGGCCGACCATGCCCTCGTCGACGGTGAACTGCACGCGGGTCCGCCAGCCGAGGCCGGGCGGCGGGGCCACCTCGGCGTCCTCGGGGTAGGGGACCTCCTCGACGACGACGGTGCGGGTGATGCCCGCCACCCGCTGGAGCTGCTCCTCCACGACCGCGGCCTTCAGGCGGCGCTGGGCCGCCAGCGAGGCGTGCTGCCAGTCGCAGCCGCCGCAGCGGCCGGGGCCGGCGAACGGGCAGGGCGGCTCCACGCGGTCCGGGGACGCCTCCAGGACCTCCACGGCGTCGGCGCGCAGGAAGTTCTTGGTGGTGTCGGTGACACGGGCCCGGACCCGTTCGCCGGGCAGGGCGTGCCGGACGAACACCACCCGGCCCTCGTGCCGGGCCACGCAGAATCCGCCGTTGGCGACGTTGCCCACTTCGAGTTCGAGGAGGTCGTCGGGTCCGAGATCAGTCACGGTCCGAAACGATACCGCCACCTGCGGGTGGACCGTCCCCGCCGGGCGGGGCCTCCTTGGTGGGGACGAGCCGCGGCGGGCGGCGCGAGGAGCCGGGGCCCGGCGGCTCCATCCGGCCCTTCAGGCGGTCGGAGGAGTGCAGCTGCCAGGCCACGCTGGTCACCATGACGCCCGGCTGGAACAACAGGCGGCCCTTCAGCCGCAGCGCGCTCTGGTTGTGCAGCAGCTGCTCCCACCAGTGGCCCACCACGTACTCGGGGATGAACACGGTGACCACGTCGCGCGGGCTGCGGCGGCGCACGCTCTTGACGTAGTCCAGCACCGGGCGGGTGATCTCCCGGTACGGGGAGTCGAGGATCTTCAGCGGGACCGGCACGTCCAGGGCGTCCCACTCGGCCCGCAGCCGCTGGGACTCCTCGGCGTCCACCGCGACCGAGACCGCCTCCAGGGTGGAGGGGCGGGTCGCGCGGGCGTAGGCCAGGGCCCGCAGCGTGGGCTTGTGGACCTTGGAGACCAGCACGATGCCGTGGTTGCGGGCCGGCAGCGCCACGTCCTCGCCGGAGGGCACCAGCTCATCGGCGACCCGGTCGTAGTGCCGGCGGATCGCCTTCATCAGCAGGAACAGCACCGGCATCGCGATGCACACGATGTAGGCGCCGTGGGTGAACTTGGTGACCAGCACGATGATCAGCACGGTGCCGGTCATGAACAGGCCGAAGGCGTTGATCGCGCGGGCCCGGTGCATCTCGCGCCGCTGCACGGGGTCGGTGACGGTCTTCAGCAGCCGGTTCCAGTGCCGCACCATGCCGGTCTGGCTGACGGTGAACGACACGAACACGCCCACGATGTACAGCTGGATCAGCTTGGAGACGTCGGCCCCGTAGGCGTAGATCAGCAGGCCCGCCATCGTGGCCAGGATGATGATGCCGTTGCTGAAGGCCAGCCGGTCGCCGCGGGTGTGCAGCTGGCGCGGCAGGTAGCGGTTCTGCGCCAGCACCGAGCCGAGCACCGGGAAGCCGTTGTAGGCGGTGTTGGCGGCCAGCACCAGGATCAGCGCGGTCATCAGCGTCACGAACCCGAACATCGGGGTGAAGTTGCTGAACACCGTGTGCGCGATCTGCGCCACGACCGGGTCCTGGTCGGACACGTCGCGGCCGGTGGCCGGGTCGATCAGGCGGCTGCCGTGGGTGGGGTCGGCGAACTTGGCGTCGATGATGTAGGCCAGCGCGGTGACGCCGGAGAACATCGTCATCGCCAGCAGGCCGAGCATCAGCAGCGTGGTGGCGGCGTTCCTGCCCTTGGGCTTGCGGAACGCCGGGACGCCGTTGCTGATCGCCTCCACGCCGGTCAGCGCGGCGCAGCCGGAGGCGAACGCCCGCATCAGCAGGAACACCAGCGCGAGCCCGCCCACGCCCATGTCCTCGCCGACCACCTGGAGGTGCGCGGTCGGGGCCTTGAGGTCGGCGCCCAGCAGCAGCCGCCCGAACCCCCAGACCAGGGTGGCGAAGACGCCGAACATGAACAGGTAGGTCGGGATGGCGAACGCCACGCCCGACTCCCGCAGGCCGCGCAGGTTCAGCACGGTCAGGATCACCACGAGGATCAGCGCCGAGGCCACCTGGTGCTCGCGCACGAACCCCAGGAAGGCCCCGAGGTTGTCCACCGCCGAGGAGACCGACACCGCCACCGTCAGCACGTAGTCCACCAGCAGCGCGCTCGCCACCACCACGCCCCAGTTGGGGCCGAGGTTGACGGTGGCGACCTCGAAGTCGCCGCCGCCGCTGGTGTAGGCGCGCACGTTCTGGCGGTAGGAGGCCACCACGGTGAGCAGGATGACCACGACGGCCCCGGCCACCCACGGGGTGTACTGGTAGGCCGCGAGCCCGGCGATCCCCAGGGTGATCAGGATCTCCTGGGGGGCGTACGCCACCGACGACAGCGCGTCGCTGGCGAAGACGGGCAGCGCGATCCGCTTGGGCAGCAGCTGTTCGTTCTGCTGGGCGCTGCGCAGCGCGCGCCCGAGGAGCAGGCGCTTCGCTAGATCCGGAGCCTTCGACACGAAAGGAGACTCTAACCCTTGGCGCCGACGGTTCTTTTCCGGCCCCGCCGGGCTGACGCGCCCTTTGCGGGAACCCTCCGTCCGGCTGGCCCGCGGGCTGCTTGGGTAGTACTTGCCTGGGCGGATGTGTAGTTTTGCAGCCCGGCAAGGATCATTGGAACCCGGCGGTCCTCGGGTTCCCGGGGAAGGGTTGGCCGTGCATATCGTGATCATGGGGTGCGGGCGGGTCGGGTCGACCCTGGCCCACATCCTGGAGGACAAGGGCCATTCGGTGGCCATCATCGATCAGAGCCCCGAGGCCTTCCGCCGGCTGCGCAGCGGGTTCAAGGGCCGGCGCATCACCGGGTTCGGCTTCGACCGCGACGTGATCGCCGAGGCCGGGATCGAGCAGGCGTCGGCGTTCGTGGCCGTCTCCAGCGGCGACAACTCCAACATCATCTCCGCCCGGGTGGCGCGCGAGACCTTCGGCGTCGACAACGTGGTGGCGCGCATCTACGACCCCCGGCGCGCCGAGGTCTACCAGCGCCTCGGCATCCCCACCGTGGCGACGGTGCGCTGGACCGCCGACCAGATCCTGCGCCGCCTGCTGCCCGAGGGCGCCGAGCCGCTGTGGCGGGACCCGACCGGCCAGGTCGTGCTGGCCGAGCTGGACGCCGGCGCCCGCTGGGTGGGCGCCAAGGTCGCGGCGCTGGAGGAGGCCGCCGGCACGCGGGTGGCGTTCCTCACCCGCATGGGCGAGGCGCTGGTGCCCGGCGCCGGGACGGTGATCCAGGACGGCGACATCGTGCACATCATGGCGCGCGCCGACGACCTGGAGCGGATCAACGCGGCGGTGGCCGCGCGGACGGAGGAGAGCGCCTGATGCGCGTCGCGATCGCCGGGGCCGGCGCGGTGGGGCGCTCGATCGCCCAGGAGCTGCTGGAGAACGGCCACGAGGTGCTGCTGATCGACAAGAGCCCCAAGGCCATCAAGGTGGAGATGGTGCCGCGGGCCGAGTGGCTGCTGGCCGACGCCTGCGAGATCGCCTCGCTGGACGACGCGGCGCTGGAGCGCTGCCAGGTGGTGGTCGCCTCCTCCGGGGACGACAAGGTCAACCTGGTGGTGTCGCTGCTGGCCAAGACCGAGTACGGGGTGCCCCGGGTGGTGGCCCGCATCAACCACCCCAAGAACGAGTGGCTGTTCAACGAGTCGTGGGGCGTGGACGTGGCGGTGTCCACCCCGCGCCTGCTGTCGGCCCTGGTCGAGGAGGCCGTCAGCGTCGGCGACCTGGTGCGCCTGATGACCTTCCGGCAGGGGGAGGCCAACCTGGTGGAGCTGACCCTGCCCGAGGACGCGCCGCTCGGCGGCGAGCGGGTCGGCTCGGTGGGCTGGCCGCGCGACACCGCGCTGGTGGCGATCCTGCGCGAGGGCCGGGTGCTGGTGCCCTCCCCCGACGACACGCTGGAGCCGGGCGACGAGCTGATGTTCGTGGCCAGCCAGGACGTCGAGGACGAGCTGGCCGAGCTGCTCGGCGGCCGCTGACGCTTGCCGGACGCCCGGCGGCCGCCGAGGCCGTGCCCCGAGGACCGGGGGCACGGCCTCGGCCCGTTCAGCGGCGGTACCCGGCCAGGCGCGGGCGCAGGCCGACGACCAGCAGCGCCGGCACCGCGGCCCCCGCCCAGAGCGGGTCGCCGCCGTGACCGCGCAGACCGTTCCGTGGCAGGGCCCGCACTGCGGCGGCGGGTCCGGGACCGGAGGGGGCGGCCGGTGGTCATCGCGACCTCCTGGAGGCGAGCGGACAACGCTCGCCGACCAGACTTCCCGGCACATCTGGGCGGAGGCCGGAGCAGGCCGCGGTCGGGTCCGGGAGGCCGGGGTCAGCCGTCGGCGGGCGCGGCGGTGCGCTGGAGCGGGGTGCGGCCCCGGGCCAGCAGCCAGACCATCGCGGCCAGCGCCGCCACCTGCAGCGGCCAGCCCATCACGATCTTGGCGGTGCCCAGCAGCGCGCTCTGGTCGCCGTCGGCCAGCCAGATCGGGTACTGCACCGCCACCCGCAGCAGGCACGGCGCCAGCAGCAGCCAGGTCAGCCGCTGGCACAGGCGCACGATGCCCGGGTCGTTGCGCCAGGCGGTGGGGTCGCCGGTCACCGAGCCGATGATGAAGCCCACCACCGGCCAGCGCACCAGGATCGACAGGAACATCCCGGTCGCGTAGGCGGCGTTGAGGTAGATGCCGGGCAGGAAGGCGTTCTCGGCCTTGCCCGAGCGCAGCGCGAAGAACGCCGCGATGCCGATGCCGAGCAGGCTGTTGAGCACGAACTGGACGCTGGTCCTCTGCACCAGCCGGACCGCCAGCAGCACCACCGCGGTGGCCACGCCGGCGATGGCGGCGGTCTGCACCTGCTTGGTGGCCACGAACGTGCCGGTGAAGGCGATGGTGGGCACCGCGGCCTCGATCATGCCCCGGACGCCGCCGAGCGCCTTGCTGAGCTGGGCCCGGACGGCCGCCTCGACGGTGTCGTGCGCGCCCTTGGCGGGCTCGCCGCCGGTCTCGGCCCCGCCGGTCCCGGTGGCGTCCCCGGCCGTGCCGGTCGGCTCGTCCTGCCCGCCCTGGGCGCTCTTCGCCGCGGCCGGTGTCATGTCCGCGCCCACGCGGCCTCCCTGATCGCCTCGTCGTCCCTGTCGCCCCCGCGACCGCTCACGAACCGCCGCGCAGCTCGTACCGGGGGTTGAACATGACCTTGCGGCCGTCCTGCACGCTGACCAGCCCCTCGGCGAGCAGCCGGCGGCCCGGGTCGATGCCGGCGATCTTCCGGCGGCCGAGCCAGACCAGGTTGACCACGTCGGTGCCGTCGTACAGCTCGGCTTCCAGCGCCGGAGCGCCGCCGCGCGGCCGCAGGGTCACCGTCCGTAGCGTACCGGCAACGCAGTAGCGCCGGCGCGGTCCGCAGGCGGTGATGGGCGTCGCGCCCTCCTGGCCGCTGGACTTCTGCAGCTCCTCGGCCTCCATCTCGGCCTTGCTCGACGTCATGCGCCGCAGGAAGCGCCGCAGGCCGCGCTCCGTCCCGGTGTCCGCCGCCGGCGTGTTTTCGGCCGGTACCTCGTCCATGATTGGAACCTTAAGGCATCCCGGTACGAATCGAACCGTTCAGGGTTCGAAGCGGTACCCCATGCCCGGCTCGGTGATCAGGTGCCGGGGGCGGGCCGGGTCGGGCTCCAGCTTGCGGCGCAGTTGTGCCAGGTAGACCCGCAGGTAGTTGGTCTCCTTCTCGTAGGAGGGCCCCCACACCTCCCGCAGCAGCTGCCGCTGGGCCACCAGGCGCCCGGCGTTGCGGACCAGCACCTCCAGGACGTGCCACTCGGTGGGCGTGAGCCGCACGTCTGCGCCGTCGCGGACGGCCTTCTTGGCGGCCAGGTCCACGGTGAACGCGTCGGTGCGCACGACCGCGGCCTCCTCGGCGGGCGCGGCGCGGCGGACGGCGGCGCGCAGCCGGGCCAGCAGCTCGTCCATGCCGAACGGCTTGGTCACGTAGTCGTCGGCGCCCTCGTCCAGGGCCCGGACCTTCTCGGCCGAGGCGTCCCGCGCCGACAGCACGATGATCGGGACGCTGAGCCAGCCGCGCAGCCCCCGGATCACCTCGGTGCCGTCCAGATCGGGCAGCCCGAGGTCCAGCAGCACCACGTCGGGGTGGCGGCGGGCCGCCAGGTCCAGCGCGGTGCGGCCGTCGGGGGCGGCGTCCACCTCGTAGCCGCGCGCCCGCAGGTTGATCCGCAGCGCCCGGACGATCTGCGGCTCGTCCTCCACCACCAGGACGCGGGTCACCGCTCCTCCTCCCGCGCGGCCGCCGGCCGCAGCGTGAACACCATGGTCAGGCCGCCGCCGGGGGTGTCCTCGGCGTGCAGGGCGCCGCCGACGGCCTCGGTGAAGCCGCGGGCGACCGCCAGGCCGAGCCCGACGCCGGCGCCGCGCGGCGCGTCGCCGAGCCGCTGGAACGGCGCGAACATCGCCTCCTTGGCCTCGTCCGGCACGCCCGGCCCGCGGTCGACGACCCGCAGCTCGACCCCGCCCGGCCCCTCCGGGCCGCCGGGGGCCTGCCCGGCGGCGATCAGGACGGGCCCGGGGCCGTGCCGGACGGCGTTCTCCACCACGTTGGCGACCGCGCGCTCCAGCAGCCCGGGGTCGGCGAGCACCGGCGGCAGCGTCTCGGGCACCGCCAGCCGCACCCGGTCGGCGGGCACCTCGGCGAGCGCGGCCGGCAGCACCTCCTCCACCGCGACCGCGCGGACCAGCGGGGTGACCACGCCGGTGCGCAGGCGGCTCATGTCCAGCAGGTTGCCGATCAGGCCGTCCAGCCGGTCGGCCGACTCCTCGATCGTCGCCAGCAGCTCGGCCTCGTCCTCGGGGTCCCAGCGCACGTCGGTGGCGCGCAGGCCGCCGACCCCGGCCTTGATGGAGGCCAGCGGGGTGCGCAGGTCGTGCGAGACCGCCGCCAGCAGGGCGGTGCGGATCTTGTCGCCCTCGGCCAGGCGGCGGGCGCGGGCGGCCTCCTCGGCCAGCTCGCGCCACTCCAGCACGGCCGCGGCCTGCGCGGCGAACGCCGTCAGCACGCGCCGGTCGGCGGCGGGCAGCACCCGGCCCGACAGCGCCAGCACCGAGTCCGCGCCGACCTCGGCGGTGGCCTCGGCCGCGTCCGGCTCGGCGGCGGGGCGGGGACCGGCCGAGCCCACGCACCGCCAGGCGCCGTCGCGGCGCTCCAGCAGGGACACCGCGCGCACCGCGAAGGTCTCGCGGACGCGCTCCAGCAGGGCGGGCAGCGCCTGCTCGCCGCGCAGCACGCTGGTGGCCAGCAGCCGCAGCGCGTCGGACTCGGCGCTGCCGCGCGCGGCCTGCCGGGAGCGGCGGGCCGCCAGGTCCACCACCGACGACACCGCGACCGCGACGGCCACGAACACCGCCAGCGCCAGGGCGTTCTGCGGCTCGTCCACGGTCAGGGTGTGCAGCGGCGGGGCGAAGAACCAGTTCAGCAGCAGGAACCCGGCGACCGCCGCCGCCACGGCGGGCCACAGGCCGCCCACCAGCGCCACCGCGACCGTCAGCGCCAGGAACAGCAGCACGTCGGTGTCGAGGCCGGGCGGCTCCACCGCCAGCAGCCCCGCGGTGAGCAGGGCGGGGGCCGGCAGCGCGAGCGCCCAGCCGCAGGCCCGGCGGCGGCGCGACAGCGGGCTGCCCGCGACCTCCACCAGGCCCCGGCCCTTGCCGACCCGCTCGTGGGTGACCAGGTGCACGTCGATGTCGCCCGCCTCGCGCGCGACGGTCGCGCCGACGCCCGGCCCGAACACGAACTGCCAGCCCCGTCGGCGGCTGGACCCCAGCACGATCTGGGTCGCGTTGACGCCCCGGGCGAACTCCAGCAGCGCGGTCGCCACGTCCTCGCCGAGCACCTGGTGGTAGGTGCCGCCCAGGTCCTCGGCCAGCACGCGCTGCCGCTCCAGGGAGTGCGGCCAGGCGTCGTCGCGCAGCCCGTCGCTGCGCGCCACGTGCACCGCCAGCAGGTCGGCGCGGCCCGCGCGGGCGGCGACGCGGGCCGCGCGGCGGATCAGGGTCTCGCCCTCGGGGCCGCCGGTGAGCGCCACCACGACCCGCTCGCGGGCCTCCCACGGGCGGGTGATGCCGTGCTGGTGGCGGTAGCGGGCCAGGGCCTCGTCCACCCGGTCGGCGACCCACAGCAGCGCCAGCTCGCGCAGGGCGGTGAGGTTGCCGACGCGGAAGTAGTTGCCGAGCGCGGCGTCGATCTTCTCGGGCGCGTAGACGTTGCCGTGGGCGAGGCGGCGGCGCAGCGCCTCGGGGGCCATGTCGACCAGCTCGATCTGGTCGGCGCGGCGCACCACCTGGTCGGGCACGGTCTCGCGCTGCCGGACGCCGGTGATGCGCTCCACGACGTCGTTCAGCGACTCCAGGTGCTGGACGTTGACGGTGGACAGCACGTCGATCCCGGCGTCCAGGATCTCCTCGACGTCCTGCCAGCGCTTGGCGTTGCGCGAGCCCGGCACGTTGGTGTGCGCCAGCTCGTCCACCAGCGCGACCTGCGGGCGGCGCGCGATCACCGCGTCGGCGTCCAGCTCGGTGAAGGCCGCGCCGCGGTGGACCGCCTCCCGCCGGGGCACGGTCTCCAGCCCCTCGACCAGGGCCGCGGTCCTCGGGCGGCCGTGGGTCTCGACGTAGCCGACCACCACGTCGGTGCCGCGCTCCAGCCGCCGGTGGGCCTCACCCAGCATCGCGTAGGTCTTCCCCACGCCGGGCGCGGCGCCCAGGTAGACGCGCAGCGTGCCACGGACCCCCACGGCGATCGCCTCCCCCCAGTGGCGAAATCTAGCAAAGTGTCCGTTCCGGGCCCGGGGCGGCTCCTCCCCGCGGTCCGGGCGCTCACCCCGCTTCGGCCAGCACCTGCCGTACGTACGCGCCCACCGGCGGCCCCAGGTGCCGGTAGACCTCGCCCATGGCGGCGTGCAGGTCGGGCAGCGACCAGCCGGGCGGGCGCAGCTCGGGCGGCAGGGCCGGGGCGCGGATGGTGTCCACGATGGCGCCGCCGAACAGCCGGACGTAGGAGGCGAGCGCCGCCGCGCCTTCGAGCGGCGGCTCGGGGCCGTTCCGGACGGCCGCGCGCAGCCGTCCGGCGTGCTCGCGGTAGCGGGCGTCCAGCACGTCCAGCTCCCAGGCCCGTGCGGCGACCTCGGCCGCGTCGGGGAGCGGCAGCTCGATCCGGCCGTAGCGCACCGTCCCCTCGCGCGGGGGCTCGCCCAGCTCGGCCGCCAGGTGCTCCCTGCCGTCGCCGAGGGCGATCAGCACGCCGGGCTGCATCAGGCCGTAGCGGGCCAGGGTGGCGGCGCGGCGCAGCCTGTCGCGGTAGGCGCGCTGGTCCTCGGGCACCGTGTAGAAGATCGCGTGGAAGGAGCCGTCCCAGGCCGGCGGGCCCGCGGGCATGTCCCGGGCCCGGCGGAAGGACTCCAGGAACGGCCCGGCCAGCCGGTAGTCGGCGCCGCGGCCGCGCGGGGTGGCCGCGAGGTGGCCGTCGCGGCGCATCCGCGCGATGAGCGAGCGGGCCGCGGCCGGGCCCAGCCCCACGTCGGCGAGCAGCCGGACCAGGACGACGCCGGGCAGCTCCTCGCGCCCGGCGACCCCGTACAGGAACGGGACGAGGCTCACGTTGGCCCCTCTGGAGGCGTTTACCCCGCCGGATCGTCCTGTTACTGTTTCGCTCACGAACGTGAGGATATACGACACACGAGGAGCCCGGCATGGGGAGCAGCGGCGAGCGGGCCGAGGACGTGGCGGTGGCGGCGGCCCCGAGCGGCCGGGACGGCGGTCCGCAGGCCGGGCGGAGCGGCGGCCGGGGCAGGGCGGTGGCGCTGAACCTGGCGCCGACGATCCTGTTCGGCGTCGTGCTGCCGTTCGTGACCTACGGGCGGCTCACCGACCACGGCGTCGGCGAGGTGAACGCCCTGCTGATCGCCGCCGCCTGGCCCGCCGCCGAGACCCTGGGGTACTTCGCGGTCAAGCGGCGGGTGGACGAGTTCGGCGTGATGATGCTGGTCATGCTGTTGCTGGGCGCGCTCAGCGCGGTGGCCTACAACACCGCCGAGCTGGTCTTCGTCAAGGACTCGGCGATCACCGGCCTGCTGGGGCTGGCCTTCCTGGGCAGCCTGTTCCTGCGTCGGCCGATCATGTTCTACCTGGGCCGCAAGTTCGGCACCGACGGCACCGCGGCGGGCCTGGCGCACTGGAACGGCCTGTGGCGGCACCCCGGCTTCCGCCGCACCCAGTACCTGCTGACCGGCGTGTGGGGCGGGGCGTTCCTGCTGGAGGCCGCCGCGCGCGTCGAGCTGGCCTACCTGCTGCCCACCGACCAGATGGTGCTGGCCAACAGCGTGCTGCCGCTGGCGGTCGTGGGGGCGCTGGTGGCCTGGACGACGGTGGTGGCCAAGCGCGGCCGGGCCCGTTCGGCCGCCGCGCAGGCCGCCGCCCGGGGAAACGACGCCTGAGCGGCCGCCCTCCCGCCGGACGCCTCCACCCCTCTGGGGCGGAGGCGTTTTCCATGCCCGGAAGGCGGCCGTCACCCAATCGAGACGTCCGAAATTCGGCGGCCCGCTCCGCCGGGGCGGGATCTACGTCTAGTTTGCCAAGGAGGTCACCCTCAGTGGACAGCTGACTACAGAACGACCGCGAGGACACGATGCCGCACTCCCCCTCCCTCTGGCGACCCCTGACCGCCCTGCTGGCGGCCGTCCTGGCGTCGACGGCGTGCGGCGGCGGCGACGGGCCGGACGGCGCGTCCGGCGCCCCGGCGGGGGCGGGCGGGCCCGCCGGCTCCCCGAGCGCGGCCGAGCCGCCCGCCATCATGATCACTCCCGCCGACGGGGCCACCGGCGCGCGGCCCGACGGGGGCGTCACGGTCACCGCCCGGCGCGGCGTCCTCACGCGGGTGGCGGTGCGGGCGGGCGGCGCCGCCGCGCCGGGCCGCCTGTCGGCCGACCGCCGCACCTGGCGCAGCCGCTGGACGCTGCGGCCCGGCACGACCTACACCGTGGCCGCCGCGGGCACCGGCGCGGACGGCGCGCCCACCCGCGCCACCGCGCGCTTCACCACCTTCAAGCCCGCCGCCTCGTTCCGGGTCGCCGACATCACCCCGCGGCCGGGCGAGACGGTCGGGGTCGGGATGCCGCTGATCGTCACCTTCGACCGGCCGATCGCGGACCGGGCGGCGGTCGAGCGCGCGCTGGAGGTGCGGATGAGCCGCCGGGTCCAGGCGGCCTGGAGCTGGACCGGCCCGCGCCAGGTGGTGCTGCGGCCGCGCCGCTACTGGCCGCCGGGGCAGCGGGTCGCGCTGCTGGCGCACACCGCCGGGGTGCGGGCGGCGCCCGGGGTGTACGGGGCCGACGGCGCGACCGGCGGGTTCCGCGTGGGGCCGTCCCGGATCAGCGTGGTGGACGTGCGGCGGCACCGCATGACCGTCCGCGTGAACGGCGCCCCGGTGCGCACCGTGGGCATCAGCGCGGGCAAGGGCGGCACCCGCGCCTACACCACCACCAGCGGCGTGCACCTGACGATGGGCAAGGGCGACCCGGTCATCATGACCTCAGGGTGGATGGGCGTGAAGGACAAGAACGACCCGCGCTACTACCGGCTGAAGGTCCGGCACGCGGTGCAGATCTCCAGCAGCGGCGAGTACGTGCACTCCGCGCCGTGGTCGGTGCGGCAGCAGGGCCGCGCCAACGTCAGCCACGGCTGCGTGAACGCCTCGCCCGAGTTCGCCCGGTGGTTCTACGGGCAGACGCTGCGCGGCGACGTCGTCGCGGTGACCGGCACCGACCGGCCGCTGGAGTGGAACAACGGCTGGGGCTACTGGCAGATGCCGTGGTCGCAGTGGGTGGCGGGCGGCGCGCTGAAGCGGCCGGTGAAGCCGAGCGCTCCCCAGCAGTCCCGGGCCGGCCAGGGCGCCCGGTCGCCGGGGCGCCCTGGAGGCGGGACGTCCTAGACGATCGGGCGGCCGGTGCGGACGCGGCGGCGCACGTCCCGCAGGTACAGGTTCCAGGGGAACTCGCGGGCCGGGCGGGGCAGCGCGCGGTTGACGACGGCCGACGCGCGGCAGAAGGCGTCGAACCGGCGCTGGTGGGCCGCGCTCCACGGCAGGCCCAGCTCCTCGCGGAAGCGCTCGGGCAGGAACCCCGTGGTGAGGAACCGGTGCAGCGGCCCGAACGCCAGCCGGAACGGCGTGGGCAGGAAGCCGAGCCCGGAGAAGCGGTAGAGGTAGGCGCGGGTGAGGTCGTCCATCTCGACCTGCTCCAGCCCCTTGGCCCAGTACTCCTCGAACGCGGCGCGGTCGGCGGGCCACATGTCCTCGGTCACCTGGAGGGTGGTGCCGAAGCGCGCGGCGTGCCGGTAGAACTCGTCGCGCTGCTGCTCGGTGGGCTGCCCGTACAGCTTGATGTAGACGTCCTCGGTGCCCCAGTACAGGCAGGCGGCGACCCACAGCTGGAGTTCGCGGTCGAAGGCGTTGTAGCGGACGGGCTCGCCCGGGGCCGAGCGCACCTGCCGGTGCGACCGGTTGGTCTCCCGGCGCATCGCCTCCCGCTCGGCGGGGGTGCCCTGCATCGCGACCATGATGTAGCTGAGGGTGGTGCGCAGCCGCTTGAGCGGGTGCTTGTCGATGCGGCCGCTCTCCACGGTGCTCTTGGCGACGCCGTGCCCGACCGGCAGCCGCGAGAGCTGCATGATCACGTTGGCGCCCGCGGCGGCCAGCGCGAACGCCGTCACCCCGTCGCGGGCGATGTCGGGCAGCCGGTCCGGCCCCGGGGCGGGCGCGAGGGCCGGCCCGGGGGGCGGCGCGGCGGGCTCGGGTAGGTTGCGGGCGGCTCCGGTCGCTGCCATGGGGGCCTCCGTGGCGGATGGGGTGCGATGCCAGGACCACGATGCCTAAGTAAGTGATTACTTGCAAGCCCGCCGCGCGTTGAGGTGGATCACTCTCGCCCCGGCCCCTGCTTCGCGGCGTCCACGATCCGCTGGAGCGCCGCCGCGTGCGCGGCGAACGCGCGGTGCCCCTGCGCGGTCAGCCGGACGCGCGTGCCGCGCTGCGCGCCGAGCCGCTCCTTGCGCGCCTCGACGTACCCGGCCCCCTGGAGGGCGCTGATCTGCTTGGACAGCGCGGAGTCGCTGGTGTCCAGTTGCTCGCGGACGACCCGGAAGTCCATCCAGTCCGCCGGGGCGAGCAGCGCCAGGATCGACAGGCGCGCGGGGACGTGCAGGAACTCGTCGAAGAACGGCTCGGTCACCGGCGGCTCAGCATCGCGTGCCGGGCCCGCTGGAAGGGCTGGGCGAGCAGGGCGGCGGCGACGGCGGCGGCGACCCCCGCGACGGCGCCGTGCACCGGGAGGTCCGCGAGGTAGCTGGCGACGCTGGCCAGGATGAACACCACCATGATCACGCCGGCCTCGGCGGCGCCGAGCGCGATCTGGCGTCCCGTGCGGAACGAGGGGCGGACGCGCACCCCGGCGCGCCGCTCCAGGCGCTGGTGCACCAGCGCGTACAGGAGTCCGGCGGCGCCGAAGAGCGCGGCGTAGAGCACCCCGTGCCCTCGATCGGAGACGTCGAGCCCCACGCCGAGCAGGAGGAAGAAGCCCGCCCGGCCGGCGACGGCCCACCAGGGCAGCCGGGGGTGGGCGGCGTCGAGCGCCTGCTTCTCGCGTGCGTCGATCTCGTCGAGGGCGCGCTGCGCCTGCTGGAAGTCCATGTCCCTCCTCGGGGGCGATCTACTTTCCTCTCAGGAAAGTAGCATGTACTTTCCTGAGAGGAAAGTAGCCTCAGAGCGCGACCGCCGCCCCCGTCACCCGGACGCGCGCGTCGCCCTCGCGCAGCTCCACCAGCAGCACGCCCGGCCGGCCCATGTCCTCCCCCTGGTGCAGGGTCAGCACGCCGGGCCCGGCCAGGCCCAGCTCCCGCAGGTAGGCGCCGAACGCGGCGGCCGCGGCGCCGGTGACCGGGTCCTCCACCACGCCGCCCACCGGGAACGGGTCGCGCACGTGGTAGACCTCGGCCGACTCGCGCCACACCAGCTGCACGGTGGTCAGGTCGCGGGCGGTCATGTACTCGGCCAGCGCGACGAAGTCGTAGTCCAGGTCCGCGAGGCGCTCGCGGGTCGCGGCGGCCAGCACCAGGTGCCGCGCGCCCGCGTAGGCGACGCGGGGCGGGAAGGCGGGGTCGAGGTGGGCGGCGTCCCAGTGCAGCGCGGCCAGGGCGAGGTCGACGTCGTCGGGGTCGACGTCCTCGACGTACGGCTCGACGCTGATGAGGGTGGCGCGCAGGTCGGCGTCCACCTCGACGGGGACGGTCCCCGCCCGGGTGGCGAAGGCCAGCGGCCCCGGCCCGATGCGCTCGGCCAGGGCGACGGCGGCCGCCACGGTGGCGTGCCCGCAGAACGAGACCTCCATCTTGGGGCTGAAGTAGCGCAGGGTGAAGGCGCGCCCCGGCTCGCCCAGCCCCTCGGGCGGGGCGGTGAGGAAGGCGCTCTCGGAGTAGCCGAGCTCGGCGGCGATGGAGAGCATGTCGGCGGGGCTCAGCCCGGACGCGTCCAGCACCACACCGGCGGGGTTGCCGCCCTCGGGGTCGGTGGAGAAGGCGGTGTAGTGCAGAATCTCAGTGGCCATAGCGGCACAAACTACCGCCGCGGCCGCCCGGTTCCGCGTCAGGCGCGGCGCAGCCGGGTGCGGACGATGTCCAGGAAGTAGCCCACCTCGGCGATGCGCAGCAGCCGGGCCGTGCCCAGGTACAGCAGCCCGCCGCCGAGGCCGCCCACCACGATCGCGCCCAGGTCCGGCAGGCGGTCGCCGGGCAGCCGCCCGAACGCCCACACCGCGCCCGCCGCGAACGCCACGCCCGGGGCGGCGGCCAGGTGCAGCAGGCTCAGCGACCGCAGGATGCGGCGGCCGTCCATGCCGCGCAGCCGCCGCCGCAGCACCCACGTCGCCCCGGCCGTCCCCACCAGGTAGAACAGGCCGTAGGCGACCGGCAGCCAGAGCACCACGCGCTCGGACGGCGCGAGCTTCAGCGCGGCGACCGCGGCCGCGACCTGGGCGAGGCCCGCCGGGATCGCCAGCAGGCCGGGCGTGCGGGTGTCGCCGAGCGCGTAGAAGACCCGCATCTGGAGCTGGAACAGCACGAACGGCACCAGCAGCAGCGCGAACACCATGAGGATCTGTCCGACGCGCTCGGCCCCGGCCACCGGCATCCGCCCGTACGCGAACAGCAGCACGCAGACCGGCACCGCCAGCACCAGCAGCCCGAGCCCGGCCGGGACCAGCAGCGCCGCCGACAGCCGCACGCCCCGCGAGAAGTCGGTGCGCACCAGGTCGCGGCGGCCGTCGGCGACGTGCGCGCTCATCCGGGGCAGCAGCGCCGTGATCACCGACACCGCGATGATCGCGTAAGGGAGCTGGAAGACGACCATCGCGAACTTGTAGACCGCGGGCCCGGCGAACGGGTGGCCCTCCAGCGCGGCCCGCTTGCCCGCGCGCGTGGCCACGTTCACCGTGACCAGCAGCGCGGTCTGCGACACCGCGATGTAGACCAGCATCCAGGCCGCGTTGCGCACCGCCTCGCCGAACCCCGAGCCGCGCAGGTCCAGCCGGGGCCGCCAGCGGAACCCGGCCCGCCACAGCGCCCAGGCCAGCACGAGCGCCTGGAGCACGGTGCCGAGGGCGGACCCGGCGGCCAGCAGGCTCAGCTCGCCGTCGGTCACCGCGCCGAGGTCGCGGCCGGGCCCGGCGACGGCCAGGAACGCCAGGCCCGCGCCCATGGTGACCAGGTTGTTGACGACCGGCGCCCACATCGGGCTGCCGAACCGGCCGCGCGCGTTGAGCATCGCGCTGGCGATGCCGCTGATCCCGATGAACAGGACCTGGGCCAGCAGCCAGCGGGTCAGCAGCACGGTGACCTCGCGCTGGCGGCCGGTGTAGCCGTCGGCGTAGGCGGCCACCAGCGGCCCGGCGAGCACCACCGCCAGCACCGTCAGCGCGGTCAGCCCGAGCAGCGCGGCGGTGAGCAGCCGCTGCTCGGCGGCCTCGCCGTCGGCCGCGCCGAGCCTGCGCCGCTTGACCAGGAACGGCACGAACACGCTGGCCAGCAGCCCGCCGAGCAGCAGCTCGTACACCTGGTAGGGGATCATCTCGGCGACCTGGTAGGAGTCGGCGAGCAGGCCGCCGCCGAGCGCGGCGGCGATCACGGTGGTGCGCAGGAATCCGGTGAGCCGGGAGAAGATCGTGCCGACCGCCATCACGGCGCTGGAGTGCGCGACGCCGGGCGGCGCGGCCTGCGCGGCGCTGCCGATCTCGTCGTCGTCCCAGCCGGGCCGGTCGGCGGTGCCGGGCGCGGCGACCTCGGCCGGGTCGCGGACCGGTTTCAGGCCGCGCTGGGCCTTCTCGGTGGGCTCGGCGCGCTCGGCCGTCTCGAAGACGGCCGGCATGATGACCCGGCCCCGCTCCCTGGGCCGCTCGCGCTCCTCGCCCATCCCGCACCCCCTACCGGTGAGTGCGCAGTATGCCGCACTCACCGGGCCGCCGCGGACCGGCCGCGGCGGGTCAGGCGGAGAGGAAGCCGACCAGCGACCAGGCCGTCACCCCCACGGCGGCGGCCGCGTAGAGCGCGGTGGCGATCGCGACGGCGCGGACGCGGCGGGCCTCCGGCAGGCGGGTGAAGGTCAGCAGCCAGGCCAGCGCGGGCAGCACCAGCACCGCGTGCATGGTGACCGCGTGCGCGGGCTTCAGCGCCCCGGCCGCGTGGTAGGCGGCCTCCTGGTGGCCGGTGACCGCCCGGGACACCCCGCGCGCGATCATCGCGCCGCCGGTGGCCAGCGCGACCATCAGGGCGGCGAGGCCCGCGCGGACCGCCAGCCGCATGCTGGGCGCCAGCCCGCCGTCCCGGCGGAAGGCCGCGGCGGTGAGCCGGGCCGGCGTGACGATCAGCACGACGCCGCCCGCCGCCAGCACCCGCGAGACCGCGGTGTCGAAGCCGGTCTCCATGTTGAAGTGGGACGGCACGCGCCGCCAGCCCTGCAGCGTGATCAGCGCGGTCTCGACGACGCAGGCGGCGGCGAACACCCCGAGCAGCACCGTGCGGGCCCGCTCCCCCAGGGCCACGAACGACGACACCCACGCGATCGTGATCAGCGTCAGGCCGAACGACAGGCCGAAGGTGACGGGCTTGCGCCAGGACACCGGCCCCTCCCAGGGCCCGCCGTCCACCGCGAACACCCCGAGGTGCGCCAGGCCGGACAGCAGGAGCAGCGCGCCGACGGCGTAGCAGGCCCGCTCGACGCGGCGGCCGTGCGTCCAGAAGCCCAGCAGGCCGGAGACCAGCGCCGCCGGGCCCGGTCGGCGCGCGGCTTCGACAGTGTGGGTCATGGCCCGTCCCCCGCTCTGAGTGAGTACTCACCCAGTATGCGGGCGGGAGGGCGCGGGCACAAGGGAGAGCCCGCCCCCGCCGGGCGGCGGGGGCGGGCGTCGGAGGGAGGGAGCGGCGGATTCAGAGCGGACGGGCACCGGGCCTTCTCAGGCCGCCACCGCCGCCACCGCCGGGGTCCGCAGCGCCCGCCGGGTCCCGCCCAGCGCGGTGGCCAGCGTCAGCACGACCGCCACCGCCGCCATGCCCGCGTAGATCCACGGCCCGCCGCCGGGCACCGCGCTCCCGGCGCGGACCGAGGCGAACGGCATGATCGTGAACAGCGACGCCACCGTCCCGCAGGCCAGCCCGACCAGGGCCAGCACCACCCCCTCCAGCGCCGCCGCGCCCAGCACCTGGCCCGGGGTCGCCCCGGCCAGCCGCTGCTGCCCGAACTCGCGGCGGCGGTGGGCGGTCGCGGCGATCATGGTGTTGACCACCATCAGCGCGGTGAACACCACGATCATGCCGATCACCACCAGGTTGAGGGTGTGGACGTTCTCCTGGTCGGCGGCCGCGACCTGCCCGGCGGCGCGCGCCGCCTCGTTCTCGGTGGCCTGCATGTACAGGGTGCCGATGCCGATGCCGGTGAACAGCACGATCGGGGTGACCACGGCGGCGGCCTGCCCGGTGCGCCGGCGCAGCCCGGCCGCCGCCAGCTCGCCCGCGGCCCCGGCCAGCCGCAGCGGCCCGGCCAGCAGCCCCACGGCCCACCGCACCAGCACCGGGGCCAGCAGCGCCAGCCCGACCGAGGCGAGGATGTCGGCCTGCCCCGCCGTCGCCATCGCGTACTGCTCCTCATCGCGCATGGCCGTCATGGTGACGACCGCGAGGTCCACGCCCAGGGCCAGGAACAGCCCGGCCGCCACCGCGCGCTTCCTGCTCATCCGCGTCCGGCCGGTCTCGGCGTCGGTCAGGGACTCCACGACCGGGCCGCGCGTGGTGCGGCGCGCGGCGACCAGCGCCGCCACCACCGCCGCGACCAGCACGATGCCGATCCCGAGCGCGGGCGCGACCGGCCCGAAGGCGTAGCCGATCTCCTCGGGCACCTGGTCGGTGGAGTGCAGCAGCGCCAGCACGCCCCGCCCCGCCAGCGCGCCGGGCACGACCGCCAGCGCCCCGGCGGCCACCGCCAGCACGGCGGCCTCCCCCACGATCGCCCGCGTGAGCCGGGCCGGGGTCGCGCCGAGGCTCTTCAGCAGCGCGGTCTCGGCGGCCCGCTGCCGCACCGCCAGCGTCAGCGTGGACGCCACGGCGAGGACCACCAGCATCAGCCCCCAGCCGCCGACCACGCTGGCCATCACCACCAGCGTCTCGCGGACCGGGCCGCGCGCGTCGCCCGCGATCGCCACGTCCAGCATGGACGCGAACGCCATCAGGACCGTCGCGCCGAACAGCAGCGCCAGGAAGCTCGCGGCCGATCCGCCGGCGCGGTGCCGCAGGGTGCGCAGGACCAGGGAGAACACGGTCACACCCCCATCGCGGCGGGACGCTCGGCGGCTTCGGCGGCCTCGGCCAGGCGGGTCATCCGCTCGGCGATCTGCTCGGCGGTGGGGCGCGCCACGTGCCCGACGATGCGGCCGTCGGTCAGGAACAGCACCGAGTCGGCGTAGGAGGCGGCGACCGGGTCGTGGGTGACCATGACGACGGTCCGCCCGTGCACCCGCACCGCCTCCTGGAGCAGCCCGAGCACCTGGCGGGCGCTGCGGGTGTCCAGCGCGCCGGTCGGCTCGTCGCCGAAGAGCACCTTCGGCTCGGTGACCAGCGCGCGGGCGATGGCCACGCGCTGCTGCTGGCCGCCCGACAGCTCGGCGGGCAGGTGGTGCAGCCGGTCGCCGAGGCCGACCCGCTCCAGCATGGCGCGCGCCCGCGCGCGGTCGGCCCGGCGGCCCGCCAGCCGCAGCGGCAGCGTCACGTTCTGCAGCACGTCCAGGGTCGGCAGCAGGTTGAAGTGCTGGAAGACGAACCCGACCCGGCCGCGCCGGAACCTGGTCAGCGCGGCCTCCGAGCCGCCCGGCAGCTCCGCGCCGTCCACGAACACCCGGCCGTCGTCGGGCCGGTCGAGCCCGGCGGCGCAGTGCAGCAGCGTGCTCTTGCCCGAACCCGACGGCCCCATCACCGCCGTGAACGACCCGGCCGGCAGCGCCAGCGAGACGCCGTCGAGCGCCGTGACGCGGCCGCCGTCCTCGCCGTAGACCTTGCGCACCGCCTCCAGGCGGAGCGCCTCACCCGTTCCCTCGTACATCGCCGTTCCTTCCCTTTGGGCTGGTGGGAACGACGTTAGGGACGATGCGGGCGCGAACCGATGGGCCCACCTCTCCCGCCGGGGTAGGGGAAACTCCCCTATTTCCCGGCGCGGGCCTTCTCGATCGCCTTCTCGAACTCCTTGAGCGGCTGCGCGCCGAAGAACGGCGTGCCGTTGATGAGGAACGCGGGCGTGCCGGGGACGCCGAGCCGCTGCCCGAACCCGAAGTCGTCGTCCACGGCCTTGCGGACGGCCGCGGACTTCCGGTCGGCGTCGAAGCGCGCCACGTCCAGCCCGGCGGCGCGGGCGACCTCGCGCAGGAACGCGTCGTCGATCCTCCCGCTGTTCATGCGCTTGGGCTGGCGCGCGTACAGCGCGTCGTGGAACGGCCAGAACCTCCCCTGCCGCGCCGCCGCGCGCGAGGCGTAGGCGGCGCGCTCGGACTCCTTGCCGAAGGTCGGGAAGTCCCGCCAGATGAACCGCACCACGCCGGTGTCCACGTAGCGGCGCCGCAGCTCGGGCTTGATCGTGCGGGCGAAGGTGCCGCACTTGGGGCACTGGAAGTCGCCGAACTCCACGATCGTGACCGGCGCGGAGTCGCTGCCGCTGAACAGCGCCCGGTCGTCGGGCGGCGGGGTCGGCCCGGTCCAGGTCGGGGTGGACTGCGGCGACGAGGGCGCCTCGACCTCCTCGATCGCGGCCGCCCCGTCGCCGCCGTCCTCGGTCCCGCCCGCGCCGCCGCCGGTGCCGCCCCTGGTGAGCGTGGCGGCGAGCATCACCGCCAGCACCGCGAGCGGCACCACCAGCGCCAGCACGATCCGCTTACGGCTCCCGGCGGGCTTCTCGGTCTCCCCCATGCCTCCAGTCTCGCCGGTCCCGGGGGCGGCCCGTACCACCGCGCGTCAGCCGCGGGCGGGGAACCGCCGGTCGAGGGCGAGGTTGAGCTTCAGGACGTTGACGGCGGGCTCGCCCATGAAGCCGAGCGCCCGGCCCGTCCGGTTCTCCTCGACCAGCCTCTCCACCTGCGCCGGGGCGACCCCGCGCGCCTGCGCGACCCGCTTCACCTGGATCGCCGCGTACTCCGGCGAGATGTGCGGGTCCAGCCCGCTGCCGCTGGCGGTGACCGCGTCGGCCGGGACGGCGGGCCGCGCCGGGGCGCCGCCCCTGACCGGCACGACCAGGCCCTTGGCGTAGTCCTCGCCGAACCGCGCCAGCTCGACGCGCACGCCCTGCCAGGTCGCGACGAAGGGGGCCTTCACCACGCCTTCCTGCTCGTTCAGGCTCACCACGCGCGTCGGGTGCGGGACGGAGCCGTCCTTGGCCCGGTCCCCGAACACCGCGAGCACCGCGCCGACGCCGCCCGGTGTGCAGAACGGTCGCGCCCCGCTCACCCCCTCCAGCCCGCCGACGGCCCTGCTGCGCTCGCAGACCTGGGTGAGCAGGCTCTGCGAGGCGTTCCCGTCCTCCTTGAGCCCGGGGTCGGGCAGGGTGTCCACGACGCTCTCGGGCCCGAGGTTGCCCGCCGAGGTCGAGGTGGGGTCGTAGCCGTCGCCCGCGTTGGACGGGCGGCTCTGGAAGTACCGCCTGAGCGGGGCGCCGTCGGCGCCGGTGAACGACTGGCCGATGCCGGAGCTGCCGACCCTCCTGCCGTCCACCTCGATGATCGAGCCGTCGGCCTTGGCCTGCAGGCCCGGCAGCCGGCCGACGGCGAACACCGCGAGCGGATAGACGACGCCGAGCAGGACGGTGAACAGCAGCAGCGCGCGCAGCGCGGCCAGATGGGTGCGGATCCACGTGGGCATACGCATGTCAGGACATCCCCGGAAGGAACTGGACGACGAGGTCGATGAGCTTGATGCCGGCGAACGGGGCGACGAGGCCGCCCAGGCCGTAGACCGCCAGGTTGCGGCTGAGGAGCCGGGCGGCGCCGCCGGGCCGGTGGCGGACGCCGCGCAGCGCCAGCGGGATCAGCGCCACGATGACCAGGGCGTTGAACACCACGGCCGACAGGATCGCCGACTGCGGGCTGTGCAGCCGCATGACGTTGAGGGCGTCCAGGCCGGGGAACACCGCCGTGAACAGCGCCGGGACGATCGCGAAGTACTTGGCGACGTCGTTGGCGATGGAGAAGGTGGTCAGCGCGCCGCGGGTGATGAGCAGCTGCTTGCCGATCTCCACGATCTCGATGAGCTTGGTGGGGTCGGAGTCCAGGTCCACCATGTTCCCGGCCTCCTTGGCGGCCGAGGTGCCGGTGTTCATCGCCACGCCGACGTCGGCCCGGGCGAGCGCCGGGGCGTCGTTGGTGCCGTCGCCGGTCATCGCGACCAGCCGGCCGCCCTCCTGCTCCCTCCTGATCAGCGCGAGCTTGTCCTCGGGCCGGGCCTCGGCCAGGAAGTCGTCCACTCCGGCCTCGTCGGCGATGGCCTTGGCGGTCAGCGGGTTGTCCCCCGTGATCATGACGGTGCGGATGCCCATCCGGCGCATCTGCTCGAAGCGCTCGCGCATCCCCGCCTTGACCACGTCCTTGAGGTGGACGACGCCGAGCACGCGCGCGGTGCCGCCCGCGGTCTCGCCGACCACCAGCGGGGTGCCGCCGGACGCCGCGATCCCGTCCACGATCCGGCCGGTCTCCCCGTCCGGGTCGCCGCCGTGCTCGCGGACCCACGCCACGACGGCCGAGGCCGCGCCCTTGCGGATGCGCCGCCCGTCGGGCAGGTCCACGCCGCTCATCCTGGTGTGCGCGGAGAACCCGACGAAGCGGGCCTGCCCCTCCGGTCCGCCGTCCAGCAGGTCGTGGCGCTCCCGCAGGCCGTGGCGCTCCTTGGCCAGCACGACCACCGAGCGGCCCTCGGGCGTCTGGTCGGCCAGGCTCGACAGCTGCGCCGCGTCGGCCAGTTCCCTCTCCCCGACGCCCCCGACCGGCACGAACTCCGTCGCCTGCCGGTCGCCCAGCGTGATGGTGCCGGTCTTGTCGAGCAGCAGGGTGTCGACGTCGCCCGCCGCCTCCACGGCCCGCCCGCTCATCGCCAGCACGTTGCGCTGGACGAGCCGGTCCATGCCCGCGATGCCGATCGCCGACAGCAGCGCCCCGATCGTGGTCGGGATGAGGCAGACCAGCAGCGACACCAGGACCACGCCGGTCACGCCGCCGCCGTCCAGGGCCGGGGTGTCGGCGGCCCCGGGATCGCTCGCCTTGGCGTAGATCGCCATCGGCTGGAGGGTCGCGACCGCCAGCAGGAAGACGACCGTCAGCGCGGCGAGCAGGATGTTGAGCGCGATCTCGTTGGGCGTCCTGCGCCGCCCGGCCCCCTCCACCAGCGCGATCATCCGGTCGACGAAGCTCTCGCCCGGCCGCTGGGTGATCTCGACGACGATGCGGTCCGACAGCACCCTGGTGCCGCCGGTCACCGCCGAGCGGTCGCCGCCGGACTCGCGGATCACCGGCGCGGACTCGCCGGTGATGGCCGACTCGTCCACGCTGGCGATGCCCTCGACCACGTCGCCGTCGCCGGGGATCACCTCGCCGGCCTCGACCACCACCCGGTCGCCCCGCCGCAGCTCGGGCGCGCCGACCGACTCCTCGCCGGCCGCGGTCAGCCGCCGCGCCACCGCGTCGCTCCTGGCCCGGCGCAGCGAGTCGGCCTGCGCCTTGCCGCGCCCCTCGGCGACGGCCTCGGCGAGGTTGGCGAAGAGCACCGTGAGCCAGAGCCAGACCACGATCAGCCAGGCGAACACGCCGGGGTCCGCCACGGCCAGGACCGTGGTCCACACCGCGCCGACCTCGACGATCAGCATCACGGGGTTGCGCCACAGGGTGCGGGGGTCGAGCTTGCGCACCGCGTCCGGCAGCGACCGGACCAGCGTCGCCGGGTCGAGCAGCCCGCCCGGGGCCCTGGCGGGGGCCCGCCCGGGAGCCGGTGCCGGACTCGTCGTCTGCGTTGTCATGAGCCGATCCCTTCGGCCAGCGGGCCGAGTGCGAGCGCGGGGAGGAAGGTGAGCGCGACCAGCACGACGGTCACGCCGACGACCATGCCGACGAACTGCGGCCGGTGGGTGGGCAGCGTGCCCGCCGAGACGGGCGCGTGCCCCTGCCGGGCCAGCGACCCGGCCAGCGCCAGCACGAAGATGATCGGCAGGAACCGGCCGAGCGCCATGCACAGCCCGAGCGCGGTGTCGTACCAGACGGTGCCGGCGGTGAGCCCGGCGAACGCCGACCCGTTGTTGTTGGACGCCGAGGTGAAGGCGTACAGGACCTCGCTGAAGCCGTGCGCGCCGGTGTTCAGCATCCCGGCCCGCCCGCTCTCGGTGGCCATCGCGACGGCGGTCCCGGTCAGCACCAGGATCGGGGTGACCAGGAAGTAGGCGGCCGCGAACTTCACCTCCCGGGCGCCGATCTTCTTGCCGAGGTACTCGGGCGTGCGGCCGACCATCAGGCCCGCGACGAACACGGTGATGACGGCGAGCACGAGCATCCCGTACAGGCCCGAGCCCACGCCGCCGGGCGCGACCTCGCCCAGCATCATGTTGAACATGGTCATCATGCCGCCGAGGCCGGTGTAGGAGTCGTGGAAGGAGTCCACGGCCCCCGTCGAGGTCAGCGTGGTGGCGGCGGCGAAGACCGCCGAGTCGGCCACCCCGAAGCGCGTCTCGACGCCCTCGGTCGCGGCCCCGACGGCCATCGGCACCGTCCCGTGGTGCGTCAGCTGGAACGCGGTGGTCAGCGCCGTGCTCGCGAGCGCGATCACGGCCATCGCGGCGGCGATGGCGTACCCCTGCCGGCGCTGCCCGACCAGCCGCCCGAAGGTGCGGCACAGCGAGAACGGGATCAGCAGGATGAGGAAGATCTCCAGCCAGTTGGTCCAGGCCGTGCCGTTCTCGAACGGGTGGGCGGAGTTGGCGTTGTAGAAGCCGCCTCCGTTGGTGCCCAGCTCCTTGATGGCCTCCTGGGAGGCGACGGGCCCGCCGGTGATGGTCTGCCCGGCGCCCGCGACGCCCTGGACGGCCTCCCCGCCGCTGAAGTTCTGGACGACGCCCCCGGCGATCAGCAGGACGGCGCCCGCGAACGCGATCGGCAGCAGGATCCGCAGCGCGCCCCGCACCAGGTCCACCCAGAAGTTGCCGAGCCGGGGGCTCCGCTTCCGCGCGAACCCGCGGATGAGGGCCACGGCGACGCTCATGCCCACCGCCGCCGACACGAAGTTCTGCACCGCGAGCCCGGCCATCTGCACCAGGTGGCCCATGGTGGACTCGCCGGAGTAGGACTGCCAGTTGGTGTTGGTGACGAAGCTGACGGCGGTGTTCCACGCCTGGTCGGGCCGGACCGGCTCGAACCCCAGCGACAGCAGCAGCCGGTGCTGCGCCCGCTGGAACAGGTACAGGAACAGCACGCCGACCGCCGAGAACGCGAGCACGCTGCGGGCGTAGGCGGCCCACCCCTGCTCGGCGTCCGGCCGGACCCCCATCAGGCGGTAGAGCCCGCGCTCGAACCGGGAGTGCCGGGTGCCGCTGTAGACGCGGTGCATGTGGTCGCCCAGCGGCCGGTGGACCGCGGCCAGGGCGAGCACGAGGGACGCGATGAACACGGTCCCCGCGACGTTGGTGCTCATGGTCAGAAACGCTCCGGGAACAGCAGGGCGGCGATCAGGAAGACGATCAGCCCGGCGGCCAGCGCCAGCCCGATCAGGTTCTCGGCGGTCACAGCTTCTCCACGCCCTTCACCACCAGGCCGAGCAGGGCGAACACCGCCACCGTCAGCAGGACGAAGGCCACGTCGTGCATTGTCGTTTCCTCTCCGGACACCGATCGGCCCCGGATCGCCGGGGCCACCTGGAGTAAAGCGCCGTCCACCTGCGGTTCCGCGGCTCTTGACGCCCCCTTAGCGCCCCCGCCCCGCCCCTTAACGCGTCCCTAACGCCGGGCCTCCGGCGGTGCGGGGGTTCCCTTATGCCGGGCCGGCAAGATCGGCCAGAATGGGGGCATGGAACCGGTACCGGAGGACTGGGAGCGCGCGGTCGCGATCGTCGCGCACCCCGACGACCTGGAGTACGGCGCCTCGACGGCCATCGCCAAGTGGACCTCTCAGGGCAAGTCGGTCGTGGAGGTGCTGGCGACCCGCGGGGAGGCCGGGATCGACTCGATGGACCCCGAGGAGGTCGCCCGCGTCCGCAGCGCCGAGCAGGTGCGGGCCGCGCGGGCGGTCGGGGTGGAGACGGTCGAGTTCCTGGACCTGCCCGACGGCGTGCTGGAGTACGGCCTGCCGCTGCGCCGCGCGCTCGCCGAGGTGATCCGGCGGCACCGGCCCGAGGTCGTCGTCTCGCTCAACTTCCGCGAGACCTGGCCCGGCGGGCGGGGCTTCAACATGGCCGACCACCGCGTGCTCGGCCTCGCCGTGGCCGACGCGATTCGCGACGCCGCCAACCGGTGGGTGTTCCGCGACCTCGGGCCGGAGCCGTGGCAGGGCACGCGGTTCGCGCTGTTCGCCTCGTCCCCGGACCCCACCCACTACGTGGACGTGACCGGGCACCTGGCGGCGGGCGTGACCTCACTGAAGGCGCACAAGGTCTACTTCGACAACCTGGGGCAGGACTTCGACCCCGAGGCGTTCCTGGGCGGCATCGTGGAGGAGGCCGGGCGGCGGGTCGGGGTGGCCCACGCCATGCCGTTCGAGATGATCGCGGACTAGCGGCGGGCGCAGGGGCGCTTGCCCTTGTTGGCCCTGCCCCGCTTGCGGGCGCGGCGTTTGCGCGTCTTCTTCGACATGCCTCGATTGACCTCCCGGAGGAGGCGCGGGGCAAGTCCCGTGCCGAAGATTGTTCTCGGCGCGGTGTCGAGAACGGCCCGGCGGCTCCGTCCTCTGCACCGAGGCGCCCGTCCGGGGGCGCCCGTGACGGGAGGAGAAGGACGATGGGCCACCCCGTGGTGCACTTCGAGATCGCCGGTGCCGACGCCGCCGCGCTGCGCGGCTACTACGGCGAGCTGTTCGGCTGGGAGTACCAGATGGGCGACGCGGTCTCCGAGGCCGTGTCCGCGCCCGGCGAGTACGGCGGCGTCGGGCGCCTCACCACCGAGGACGGCGTCGGCGTCTACGGCGGCGTGTGCGGTGGCGCGCCGCGCGCGATGTTCTACGTGGCCGTCCCCGACGTCGGGGAGGCCCTGCGCAGGGCCGAGGAGCTCGGCGGCAGGCGGGCGCTGGGGCCCGAGCGGGGGCCGGACGGCGGCCTGGTCGTCGGCTGGTTCACCGACCCCGAGGGCAACCTCGTCGGCGTCGCCGGGATGGAGTGAGGGCGGGATGAAGTACCTGCTGCTGATCTACAGCAACCCCGAGAGCTGGGAGCACCCGATGTTCCGGCGGGACCCGGGGTTCCTGGCGCTGGCGCGGGCCGAGCGCGAGGAGATCGTCCGGGCGGCCGACGCGGTCTTCGACGAGATCACCGAGTCGGGCGAGCTGGTCGGCGGCGTCGCGCTGGCCGACCCCGCCACCGCCGCCACGGTGCGGGCGCGCGGCGGGGCGCCGGTGGCCACCGACGGCCCCTACCCGGAGGCCAAGGAGCAGCTCGCCGGGTACTTCGTGCTCGACTGCGCCTCCGCCGAGCGCGCCGCCGAGATCGCCGGGCGCTTCCCCGACGCCCGGTTCGGCGCGGTGGAGATCCGCCCGATCATGGACACGGCGGGGCGGGAGTGGTGAACGAGGACCTGCTGCGCCGGCTGGCGCCGCAGGTCCTCGCCGCCCTGGTGCGGCGGTACGGGGAGTTCGAGACCGCCGAGGACGCGGTGCAGGAGGCGCTGCTGGCGGCCGCCCTGCACTGGCCCGCCGGGGGCGTGCCGGACGACCCGGCCGCCTGGCTGGTCCGGACCGCCTCCCGCCGCATGATCGACCGGCTGCGCGGCGAGCGCGCCGCCCGCGACCGCGAGCGCGCCCTGGCCGCGCGCACCCCGGCCGACGAGCTGCTGGCCCCGGCCGCCGACCGGGGCTCCCCGGGCGACGACACCCTGGCCCTGCTGATGCTCTGCTGCCACCCGGCGCTCACCGCCCCCTCGCAGATCGCGCTGACGCTGCGGGCGGTCGGCGGCCTGACCACCGCCGAGATCGCCCGCGCGTTCCTGGTGCCCGAGGCGACGATGGCCCAGCGCGTCAGCCGCGCCAAGCAGCGGATCAGGGCGGCCGGCGCGCGCTTCCGGCCGCCGCCCGCCCACCAGCGGGCGGCCCGGCTGGACGCGGTGCTGCACGTCCTCTACCTGATCTTCAACGAGGGGTACACCGCCTCCTCCGGGCCCGATCTGCACCGCGCCGACCTCACCCGGGAGGCGGTCCGGCTCGCCCGGTCGGTGCGGGCGGCGCTGCCCGGCGACGGGGAGGCCGCCGGGCTGCTGGCGCTGATGCTGCTCACCGACGCGCGCCGGCCGGCCCGCACCACCCCCGCCGGCGACCTGGTCCCCCTCGCCGAGCAGGACCGCTCCCGCTGGGACCGGGCCGCCCTCGACGAGGGGCTCGCCCTGATCGGCGAGGCGCTGGCGCACGGCCCGCTCGGCCCCTACCAGCTCCAGGCCGCCATCGCCGCCGTCCACGCGGAGGCGCCGCGCGCCGCCGACACCGACTGGCCGCAGATCGTGCGGCTGTACCGGCTGCTGGAGCGGATGGCGCCCAACCCCGTCGTCGCCCTCAACCACGCCGTGGCCGTCGCCATGGCGGAGGGGCCGCGCGCCGGGCTGGCGCTGCTGGAGCCCCTGGCGGCCGACGCGCGCCTCGCGGCCCACCACCGGCTGCACGCCGTGCGGGCCCACCTGCTGGAGCTCGCCGGTGATCATCAGGCGGCCGGGGACGGGTACCTGACCGCCGCGCGGCTCACCACCAGCATCCCCGAGCAGCGCTACCTGGCGGCCCGCGCCCGCGCCCTGGACAGGCCGAAGCCCGCCCCGGCCGGGCGGCCGGGACGGGCGACAGGCGACGGGCTCAGCGGACCTCGGTGATCTCCGGGCCGCGCTCGAACGGGTTGAAGGTCTCCTCGTTCCCCTCCTCGGCCTCCTCGGCCGCCTCGGAGAACTCCTTGGGGATCTGCAGCTCCAGCAGCTCGCGCGGCGGCATCGGCGCGTCGCCGCGCACCACCACGATGCCCCGGAACACGTCCTCCAGGACCTGCCACTGCTCCTCGTCCTCGATCGCGGCGCCCTGCACCACGGCCTGCAGGAACCAGCGGGGGCCGTCCACGCCCAGGAAGCGGATGATCTGCGGCGCCCAGCCCTGCTCGACGAACTCGGCCGGGATCTGCTCCTTGACCTCGTCCGGCATCTCGGCGAGGACCTCTTCGGTCAGCGCCGCGGGGACCATGGCCAGCAGCTCGGGGCCGAACGGGCCCTCGCCCTCCTGGGTCTGGCCGCCGGCCTCCTCCTGGATGTCGTTGGCGGTCTCGCGCCGCACGTCCTCCCAGATGCCGCTGCGCTTGGGCGCGGCGAACACCTGGAGCTGCATGGCGCTCTCCTCGTACTGCACCAGCACCGCGACCGGGCGGCCGTCGAGGGGGTTGCCCTCCTCGTCCACCTGGGTGGCCTCGAAGTTGACCTGGAAGCCCAGGCCCGGCGCGATCGGCACCTGCATGGAGCCGAAGTCCAGGCGCTGGAGGTCGGGGTACTCCTCCTCGGAGTCCCAGGGGCCGCCCTCGGCAGGAGCCGCCTTGGCGGGGGCCTCGTCCTCCACGACGGTCTCCTCGTCGGTCAGCTCGGGCTCCTTGGCGGGCTCATCGGCCTGCCGGCGACGTCCAAAAGCCACGACTCACGCTCCTTCTCGACTGTGCTCATCATCCCGGGAGAATCCCCCGGTGGAGCCGAAACCAGCGGCGCCCCGAGACGATCCGGGAAGTTCGGTGACCTCGTGGAAGACCGCATGCTCCACCCGCTGCACGACCAGCTGCGCGATGCGGTCGCCGCGGCGCAGCCGGACGGTCTCGCGAGGGTCGGTGTTCAGCAGGGTCACCCTGATCTCACCCCGATAGCCGGCATCGACCGTACCGGGTGCGTTGACGATGGTCACCCCCAACTTAGCGCCCAAACCGGACCGGGGGTGCACGAAGGCGGCGTAGCCGTCCGGCAGGGCGATGCCCATGCCGGTGGGGACGACCGCGCGCTCGCCGGGCGGCAGCTCGACGTCCACGGCCGCGACCAGGTCGGCGCCCGCGTCGCCGGGGTGGGCGTAGGAGGGCAGCGGCAGGTCGGGGTCGAACCGCCGGATCAGCACGTCCACCTTGCTCACGGGTTCACCTCACGCTCGGGGTCCATTCCGCCGCTGCCGTCGCCGTGCTCGCTGAAGTGCGAGACCGGCACCTCGACGAACAGCGCCGCGCCCCGCACGGCCACCGGGCCGTCGGGGGCGCCCATCCGGGCCTCGGCCTCCAGGTAGGCCTTGCGGCCGACGACCCCGGTGCAGCGGGTCCGGATGTGCAGCGTGGTGCCCACCGGCACCGGCAGCAGGTAGTCGGTCTCCAGCCGGCCGGTGACATAGGGCTTGCGCAGCAGCCAGACGACCATACCGAGCGCCTCGTCCATGGCCGTCGCCAAAACGCCGCCGTGGGCGAGTCCGGGCGCGCCCTGGTGCACCTCGCCCACCGTGAACTCCGCGGTCACGCTCAGCCCGTCGTGGCTGACGGCCTCCAGGTGCAGACCGGTCGGGTGGTCGGGGCCGCAGCCGAAGCACTTGGCGTAGTGCGGGCCGAGCCTCTCCCCGATCACGGCGTCGGGGTGGGGGCTGGGCGCGGGCGTGCCGGCGGGCGGGACGGTGAGGTTGGAACGATTCACGGCGTGACTTTACCTGGTCACCGGCCTATGGCCACTTCCGGCAGGTTTTGCCCATAGACCTCCGGAGACGCGTAGCGTCAGCCCCGTCCCAACCTATTAATCCCATATTGGGAGGGCCTGGCAGTGCGCCGACAGGTCACACACCGCTCCCTCGACGGCACCCGGGTCCGGCTCGCCGGGCCCCACGATCTCGGCCGCCCCTGCACCTCGGTGGCGCGGATCGCCGACGGGCAGCGCCTGCACGAGATCTCCAGCGGCACGCGCGCCGACGCCGAGGCATGGGCCGAGGACGTCGGCGTGGACCGCTTCCGGCAGGAGTTCCGGGTCCAGGGCGGGCGGCTGCGGGTCGGCCACACCGCGGCCCGCGACCCCGACACCGGCGTGAACGACCCGGTGCTCGCCGCGGTCTGGGAGGGGCGCCGGCACGCGGTGTTCACGCACCTGTACCACGGCCGCCCGGCCGACGCGGTGGCGTTCTTCGGCAAGCTGCGCCTCACCGAGCACGACGACGGGATCACCGCCGCCGCGCGCGGCCGCGCCGTGGTGCCCGAGCCCGCCGAGCTGGTCAAGGAGGTGCCGGGCCTCGGCCTGCTGGAGATCTCGGCGCTGACCGCCAAGAACAGGCGGCGGCTGCCGGGCTGGCGGGGCGCGTCGGTGGCCGGCGGCGAGCTGTTCCAGGACAGCGTGGAGGGCCAGGGCCCCTACTTCCTGCTGGCGCTGCGGTCGCTGCTGGTGACGGTGCTGCCGGACGAGGACCGGGTGCGCGAGGCGCCGCGGCGGCTGGCGGAGCTGTCGATCGAGGCGGTCCGGGGTTGAGCGGGCTGCTGGCCGGGGTCGCCGCGGTGGCGGTCCCCCTGGTGCTGCTGGCGTCGCTGGCCGGGCAGCTGCGGCGGCCGGGGTCGCTGGCCGCCGCGCTGCGCGCCCAGCGCACGGTCCCGGAGGCGCTGACCGTCCCGGTCGCGGCCGCGGTGATCGCGGCGGAGGCCGCGGCCGGCGGTGCGGGCGCCGCGGGCGCCGTCCTCGGCGAGCCGGGCCTGCTGCGGGCCGGGCTGGCGGCCGGCGCGGTCCTGCTGGCCGCCTACGCCGCCTACGGCGGCCACGTGGCGCGCACGCGCCGGGGCGTCCCGTGCGGCTGCGCCGGGGCCCGCACGCCGATGACGGTGTGGGTGGCGGTGCGGGCCGCCGCGCTGGCCGTCCTCGCCGCCGCCGGGACGGTCGGGACGGTCCCGTCCCGCGCCGGCGAGCTGGCCGTGGCCGCCGTCGCGGGCGCGACCCTCGCGGTGCTGCTGTGGACGCTCCCGCAAGCGATGGTCTTCACGGAGAGGAACGCGGCCGGATGAGTTTCCAGACCAGCGCGCTGCTGCTGTCGTGGCTGGCGATCGGGCTGCTGGCCCTGGTGGTCGCCGGCCTGGTCCGGCAGGTGCACGCGCTGTCGCAGGGCGCGCCGCGCCCCTCGGAGCTGGGGCCGCCGCCGGGCGCGCGCGCCCCGGCGTTCGAGCGGCTCGGCCCCGGCCTGCTGCTGTTCCTGGACCGCGACTGCGGGGTGTGCACCGAGGTGCTGGAGGCCGCCGGGGGGCTGGGCCGCCCGCTGCGCGCGGTCTTCGCCGGGCCGGCGCCGGAGGGCCTCGCCCCGGAGATCACGGTGCTGGAGGGCGAGCTCGGGGGGCTGTTCGAGGACTACCGGGTGCCGGCCACGCCGTTCGCGGTGCTGGTGGACGCGGCCGGGCGGGTGCGCGCGGCCGAGCCGGTCGGCTCCCCCGAGGCGCTGCGCGAGCTGATGGAGCTGGAGGTGGCGAGATGATCGAGCTGGAGGACGTGCCCCCGCTGAGCGGGCCCCGCCCGGCGGGGGCCGAGCGGGTGCGGCGGCGCGCGCACCACGAGGACGGGCCGCGGTTCCGCCCCGCGCGGCGGGGCGTGCTGGCGGGGCTGGCGGCGGCGGGCGCGACGGTCGGGCTGAACGCGCTGGGCGTGTTCCCGCCCGCGCGGCAGGCGATCGCCGCCGGGTACAGCGCGCGCGGCTACTACGACATCTACCCGCGCTGCCCGTCGTACGCGAGCAACCACAACTGCTCCCCCGGCTGCGGGCCGAGCCTGGTGTGCTCGGTGTGCTGCCGGACCAGTGGCAAGTACAAGGGCTTCCACAAGTCCGGGGTGTCGGACCCGGGCCGCTACAAGCTGCGCCCCAGCCAGTGCTACGGCAGCGGGTGGGACGGCTGGCTGTGGTCCTACTCCAGCCGCTGCGGGAGCTGCCGCCGGGGCGTGACCTGGCGCTGCCACGACGGCTGGAAGAAATCCAAGCGCGGCAACTGGTACAAGACGATCTGCCGCAAGGCGACCTCGTGCCGCAACTGACCGCCGGGCGGCTGCGCCGGGGGCTGACCGAGCCGCTGCTGCCGGTGGCGGTGCTTGCGCTGCTGGCGGTGGCGGCGGCCGCGCTGGACGCGACCGTGCTGTGCTGGGCGGCGGTCGGGGCGCTGGCCGGGTTCGCGCTGTCGGGCAGCGTTTGAACGCGTAACAGCGAATCTGTGCTGTTCTCGCCAGGTTGGCGGGCTCCTGTACGGCAGGGCGAGGTCCTGGCCGTTTTCACCCTCGGGCTCTTGGCCGGGGGCGCTCTCAGCGCGACGGTGGTCTGGCTGTTGTCGGGACTGGCGGAACCGCTGCCGTCCCAGGCCAGGACGGCGCTGATCGTGCTGGTCGCGGCGCTGGGCGTGGCGCGCGAGCTGGGCTGGCTGACGATCCCGCTGCCGCAGAACGCGCGCCAGATCCCGCAGGAGGTGCTGCAGTTCCGGCTGCGGCGGGGCTCGCTGCAGTTCGGCTTCGAGATGGGCACGGGGGTCCGGACGTACGTGTCGGCGAGCAGCCCCTACGTCCTGGCCCTGGGGCTGCTGCTCAGCCATCAGGGCCTGGCGGCCTGCGCGCTGACCGGCCTGGCGTTCGGCGGCGGCCGGGCGCTCAGTTCGGCCCTGACGTTCTGGGCGCGCGACCCCGACCGCGACGCGGCGATCGGCGCGCGGATGCCGTGGATCACCGGCGCGACCGCCGTGACCGTCCTGGCCGCGCTCTCGGTCCTGCTACTACTGTGAGGAACCATCGGCCGCCCCCGCGCGTCGACAGGACGAACCCCGGGAAGGGACCCGCCATGCTGCTGATCTTCGCCGCGCTGCTGCGGCTGGTCGGCGTGGGCGACTTCCTGATGGGCCAGGGCGTGCTGACCGCGCTGGCGACGCTGACGGTCGCGGGCCTGCTGGTGCTGGCGGCCCGCCGCCTGGCCGCCGCCGCGCGCGAGCCCCGTTCGGCGCTGGCGCGGCTGCGCACGACGCTGCGCGAACGCACGCTGCGCACGGCGTTCCTGCCGCAGCGCGACCCCGACGCGGCGGGACGGCCGCGTCCGAGGGCACCGGGTCTGGAGAGCACGGCCGCCTGAGCGGCGCGCGCCCTGCCCCTCCTTTCCCGAAAGGCTTTCGATGTTCTTGCTGGACGCCCCCGTGTCCGTTGCGTACTCCCTGGTCAACGGCCTGTCCGACGCGCTGTCCCCCTATGCCGGCGAGCTGGCGGCCACGGCCGCGATCGTCGTGTTCACCATGGCCGTCCGCCTCCTGCTGATCCCCCTGGCGGTCAGGGCCGCCAGGGGCGAGCGCGCCCGCACGCTGCTCGCGCCGAAGCTCCAAGCCCTGCAGAAGCGGTACGCCAGGAACCCGCAGCGCCTCCAGCAGGAGACCCTCGCCCTCTACCGGGACGAGGGGGTCTCGCTGTTCGCGGGGATCGGCCCGGCGTTCGCGCAGGCGCCGTTCTTCCTGGTGCTGAACCGGGTGTTCATGTCGGCGACGATCGCCGGGCACCAGAACCTGTTGCTGGGCCACACGCTGCTGGCCGCGCCGCTGGGCCAGAACTGGATCAGCGCCTTGGGGCTGGGCGTTCTCTCCGCGCCCTCCCTGACCTTCCTGGCCCTGTTCGCCCTGCTGGCCGCCGTCGCGTGGTGGACCTCCAGCCGCGTGACGGCCGAGGGCCCGATGGGGCGCGTGGCCCGCGTCCTGCCCTTCGGCACGGTGGTGTTCGCGGCGTTCGTCCCGCTCGCCGCCGGCGTCTACCTGCTGACCACCACGGCGTGGACGGCCGTGGAGCGCGCGGTGCTGCACCGCCGGATCGTCACGGCCTGATCCCTTGACGCCGTGCCCGGGGCCCGGATTGCATGGAAACCGAACCAGGTTCTGCCTTCCGGGCCCCGAGGACGGTGCGGCGTGACGACGCTGACGCACGACGAGATCAACCTGTCGGATCTGGACTTCTGGGCGCTGCCCCGCCGCGAGCGCGAGGCGGCGTTCGCGGCGCTGCGCGCCCGCGAGCACCCGACCTTCTTCCGGGAGCTGAAGCTGCCGTTCATCAAGAACGGCGCGGGCTACCACGCGCTGGTGCGGCACGCCGACGTCGTGGAGGCCAGCCGCAACGCCGAGGTGTTCAGCAGCGAGCCGTGCTCCAACAGCATCGCCGACCTGCCGCCCTACCTGGCGAAGTACTTCGGCTCGATGATCAACATGGACGACCCGCGGCACGCCAAGATCCGCCGCATCGTCTCCCGGGCGTTCACCCCGCGCGTGCTCGCCAAGCTGGAGGCCGACCTCCAGGCGACCGCGACGCGGATCGTGGACGACCTGCTGCGCGAGGGCCCCGGCGACTTCGTGTCGCAGGTCGCCGCCCGGCTGCCCGTGCAGGTCATCTGCGACATGATGGGCATCGCGCCGAAGGACCGGCCGATGGTCTACAGCCGGACCAACATCATCCTGGGCATCGGCGACCCCGAGTACAGCGGCGGCCACCGCTTCGCCGAGCAGGGCGTCACCCGCGGCGGCGTCCTGTACGGGCTGGCGCAGGGCCTGGCGGCGGGCTACGAGCTGAACCACCTGGCGATGAAGCTGGCCCGCAGGCGCCGCCGCGACCCCGGCGACGACCTGGTGTCGGCGCTGGTGACGGCCAACATCGACGGCGAGTCGCTGACCGACCAGGAGATCGGCTCGTTCTTCATCCTGCTGGTGGTGGCGGGCAACGAGACGACCCGCAACGCGATGACGCACGGCCTGCGGCTGCTGACCCGCAACCCCGACCAGCGCGAACTGCTGCTGGGCGACTTCGACGGCCGCATCGCCGGCGCCGTCGAGGAGATCGTGCGGATGGCGACCCCGGTGATCCAGTTCCGCCGCACGCTGACCCGCGACCACGAGATGAACGGCCACCACTACAAGGCCGGCGACAAGATCCTGCTGTTCTACAACTCCGCCAACCGCGACGAGACGGTCTTCGAGGACCCCCACGCCTTCGACATCACCCGCTCGCCCAACCCCCACGTCGGCTTCGGCGGCCCCGGCCCCCACTTCTGCCTGGGCGCCAACCTGGCCCGCCGCGAGATCACCGTCATGTTCCGCGAGCTGTTCACCCGCGTCCCCGAGATCCGCTCCACGGGCCGCCCGGACCGCCTCTACTCCAACTTCATCAACGGCATCAAGCACCAGCCCTGCGCCTTCTGACCCGGCGGCCGGGCGCACGCCTGTAGAACCCGGGCGGGGCGGCAGGGTGCGAACCACCGCCCCGCCCGGGGGTCTCGCTAGGCCAGCAGGCCCAGGTGTCCGGCCAGGCGCTCGCGGTGGTGGCGCGGGGCGCCCAGCAGGAGTTCGTCGGTCTTCGCGCGCTTGTAGTACAGGTGCGCGTCGTGCTCCCACGTGAAGCCGATGCCGCCGTGCAGCAGCAGGTGGTCCTTCGCCACCCGGAAGTAGGCGCGGCCCATGTAGGACTGCGCCAGCGCGGCGGCCACGGGCAGGCCGGCCGGGTCCTCGTCGGCCGCCCAGGCGGCGTGGCGGACGATCGACTCCGCCTGCTCCAGCGTGCAGTGCATGTCGGCCAGCTTGTGCTTGACGCCCTGGAACGAGCCCACGAAGCGGCCGAACTGCACGCGCAGCTTCGCGTACTCCACGATCGCGTCCAGGCAGCGGCGCAGGCCGCCGAGCTGCTCGGCCGCCAGCGCCACCGAGCACAGGTCCACGGCGCGGGCGATCGCCTCGGTCGCGTCCTCCGGGCCGATCCGGCGGGCGGGGACGCCGTCCAGCTCCACGCGCGCCTGCGGACGGGTCAGGTCCAGCGTGGTCAGCGGGGTGCGGACGCCCGCGCCGCCCTCGATCGCGTAGAGGGAGAGCGGGGAGCCGTCGCCGGTGATCGCCGCGCACAGGACCAGGTCGGCGTCCGCGCCGTTCAGCACGCGCGGCAGGGTCCCCGTCAGCTCCCCGCCGGCGACGCGGACCGCCGGGTCGCCGAGGACCGGCACCGAGAACGTCGCGACCGTGGTGCCCGCCGCGATGCCCGGCAGCAGGTCCTTGGCCGCCTCGTCGTCGCCGGACGCCAGCAGCGCGTTCGTCGCGAAGACCGACGCCAGCAGGGGCGAGGGCGTCAGGGCCGCGCCCAGCTCCTCCAGAGCCGCCGCCAGGTCGGCGTGGCCCGCGCCCGCGCCGCCGTGCCCTTCGGGGACCAGCAGGCCCGGCAGGCCCAGCTCGCCGGACAGGCGCTCCCAGAGGGGGCGGTCGTAGGAGTCGGCGGACTCGGCCGTCTCGCGCACCTTGGTCATGGGCGCGTTGGCGGCCAGGAACGATCGGACGGCCGCGGCCAGGTCCTTCTGCTCGTCGGTGGGGATGAGCCTCACGCGCCCGCCTCCTTCGCCTGCGTGCCGACCTTGAGGTCCTTGAACGGGACGGTCCGGTCCACCTGCGGTTCGCGGGGCAGGCCGAGGACCCGGTCGCCGATGATGTTCTTCATGATCTCGTTGGTGCCGCCGCCCAGGGCCATGCCGGGGCCCCAGGCCAGGGCGCGGGCGATCTGCCCCTCGTCGTCGTGGGCGACGGTGTCGGGGCCGAGGATCTCGCTGGCGACGTCGGCGCCGTCCAGGGTCAGGTCGGCCAGCAGCAGCTTGATCACCGAGCCGCGCGCGCCCGGCATGATCCCCGCCTTGACCTCCTGCGACATCCGCGCGTTCAGCAGGTCGAAGGCGCGTTCTTGCAGGTAGAGGTCGATGAGGCGGTCGCGGACGGCCGGGTCGGCCAGCAGACCGCGCTCGGCGGCGGCCGCCTTCAGCGCCGCGAACGAGGCGGGCCGCTCGGTGCGCGCCGCGCCCATCCCGATCGACACCCGCTCGTGCAGCAGCGTCGTCACCGCCGCCGACCAGCCGCCGTTCACCTCGCCGACGACCTGGTCCGGCGCCACCCGCACGTCGTCGAAGAAGATCTCGTTGAAGTGGGACTCGCCGGTCATGTCGCGCAGCGGCCGGACCGTGACGCCCGGGTCGTGCATGTCCACGACGAACATCGTGATGCCCTGGTGCTTGGGCACCTCGGGGTCGGTGCGGGCGATCAGCAGCCCGAAGTCGGCCTGCCGGGCGACCGAGGTCCACACCTTCTGGCCGTTGACCACCCAGGCGTCGCCGTCCAGGGTCGCGCGGGTCTGCAGCGACGCCACGTCCGACCCGGCGCCGGGCTCGGAGAACATCTGGCACCAGATCTCCTCGCCGCGCAGCAGCGGCGGGATGTAGCGGCGCTTCTGCTCCTCGGTGCCGATCGACAGCAGCGTCGGCCCGCACATGCCGAGGCCGATGCCGAACACCCCGACCGGCAGCGCCACGTCGCGGGCGGCCTGCTGGAAGGCGCGCTCCTCGGCGGCCGACAGGCCCTGGCCGCCGTACTCGGCCGGCCAGGTGATGCCCGAGTAGCCGGCGTCGTACAGGTCGGCCATGAACGCGCGGGCCTCGTCCAGGCCGGGCTCGGCCGGCAGGCCGGCGGCGCGGTCCTCCAGCCAGGACCGCGCCCGGCGCCGGTAGGTGTCCAGATCCGTCACGTGGCGGCTCCTCGCGGGCAGACGCTGTCAGTGACCACTTACGTTAGTGGCTACCCGCGAGGAACGTAAGGATTACGACGGTTTGTACCCGGCGGCGCGGGCGGCCGGGGAGACGGCGAGATAGTCCAGCGCCTTCCGCGTCGAGCACTCCCGGGACGGGTGGTAGTCGCGCCGCAGGTAGGCCCGCGCGGCCGCGACCATGAACCGGTTGCCGGGGAAGATCCCGCGCCGCACCGCCCGCCGGTAGTCGCGCACGCGCGGCCGCACGCCCTTCAGCGTCGGGTCTGCGCGGCACAGGTAGGCCGCGCCCGCGTAGACCATCAGCGGCATCGCCAGCACCCCGACGAAGAAGGTGACGAACCGCCGCCAGTACGCCCCCGACATGTACTGGTAGACGTCGAACGCCACCGACCGGTGCTCGACCTCCTCGGCGCCGTGCCAGCGCAGCAGGTCCATCATCGTGGGGTCGGCGCCCGCCTCGTCCAGCTCGCGCGCGTCCAGGATCCACTGCCCGAGCACGGCGGTGTAGTGCTCGATCCCCGCGATCACCCCGATCCGGAAGTTCAGCCACTGCCGCCGGGACACCACCGGCAGCGGCGGCCGGTCGCCCAGCATGCGGTGGAACATCCACTCGATCCGGCGGGTGAGCGGGCGCGGGTCCAGGCCCCGGGCGAGCATCTGCCGGTCGAGCACGCCCTGGTGGGAGTAGGCGTGCACGGCCTCCTGCCCCATGAACCCCTTGATCTCCTTGCGCAGCCGCTCGTCCTCCACCAGCGGCAGCGTCTGCTTGTAGACGTGCACGAACCACCGCTCCCCGGCGGGCAGCAGCAGGTGCAGGACGTTGATGAAGTGCGTGGCCACCGGCTCGCCCGGTATCCAGTGCAGCGGGGTGTCCGCCCAGTCGAACTTCACCCGCCGCGGTGTGATGACCGGATGCCGCTCGTCCATCTCGCTCATGACGCGCTCCCCGCGAGGACCTCTCCGGCCGCCGGGACCCGCGCGGCGCGCAGCCCCGCCGCCTCCGGCGCCCCTTCCACGTGCTCCACGAACTCGGCGATCCAGGACGCGACCGCCGCCGGGTCCTCGCGCACCGCGCCCCAGTGTCCGGCCGGCAGCTCGCGCCGCCAGTAGCGGTCCACGTAGGCGGTCAGGTCGCGCGACTGGTGCGGCGACACGAACGCGTCCCTGGTCGGCGCGATCGCCTGCACCGGCACCTCCGTGCGGCACAGGTGGCCCGGCCGCAGGAAGCGCAGCGCGTTGGCCCGGTACAGCTTCGTCCCGTACAGCGCGTCCTTCAGGAACGCCGGGTCGCGCCGCCGCTCGATCCCCTCCATCCGCTCGATCAGGACGGGGAACAGCCGCGCCCCGCCGAGCCGCCACACCAGCTGCGGAACGCCCGGGACCGCGCCGAACACCAGGTACCACGACCGCGCGAACTGCCCCGCCAGCTCCCTGAGGTGCCGTGGCGTGGGCCGCCGCAGCCGGTCGCGCACCCACTGCCCGAAGTGCTCGATGCACGGCCCGGAGATCGTGGTGAACGAGGCGACCCGCCCGTCCAGCGCGTCCCCGGTGACCGCGCCCCAGCCCTGCACCGAGCCCCAGTCGTGCCCGACCAGGTGCACCGGGCGGTCCGGCGACACCGCGTCGGCCACCGCGCGCAGGTCGGCGTTCAGGTGCTCCATGGCGTAGGCCCTGGTCCGGCGCGGCCGGGTGGAGCCGCCCGCGCCGCGCACGTCGTAGGTGACCACGTGGAAGCGCCCGGCCAGGAGCTCGGCGACCGGCTCCCACACCCCCTGGTTGTCGGGGTAGCCGTGGACCAGCACGATGGTCGGGGCCGCCCGGCCCGCCCCGTGCCCACGCGCCGGGTGCTCACGCACCGACAATCTGACCCCGCCGGATTTGACCCTGCGTGACTTCACGACCGCGACCACCACCCAATTAGACTCGGATCTAATATGGAGAGCGATTTGAACGAAAGTCAAGAGGGGTCCCGGCGGGGTCCGCGCGGCGAGGCGCGCCGCGCGGCGATCCTGGAGGCCGCCGGGCGGCTGTTCGCCGACCGCCCCTACGACGCCATGTCCATCGACGAGATCGCCGCCGCCGCGGGCGTGGCCAAGGGGCTGATCTACTACTACTTCGCCAGCAAGCGCGGGCTGTTCCTGGCCGTCATCCAGCAGGCCGCCGAGGGGCTGAACGCGCTGGCCGAGGAGTACGGGGAGCTGTCGCCCACCGAGCGGCTGACCCGCACCCTGGACGGCTTCCTGTGGTGGGCCGACGCGCACCGCTCGGCCTTCCAGACCGTCACCAGCGGCGGCATCGGCGTGGACGCCGAGGTGATCGACTTCTACCACCGCGTGCGCCGCCGGCTGCTGGGCGCGCTGTCGCAGGGCCTGACCGGCGAGCGCACCCCGCCGCCGACGCTGCGGGTCGCGCTGGACGGGTGGCTGTCGTTCGTGGAGGGCGCGACGGTGTCCTGGCTGGCGGGCGGCGACCTGGAGCGCGACCAGGTGCGGGACCTCGCCGTCCGGGTGCTGGGCGGCGTGCTCCAGGCGGTCGGCGCGGCCGCGCGCGACGCCGCGGACGCCGGGAGCGGGGGGAACGTCAGGAACGCCGACGCCGGCCGCCCCGCGTGAAGGGGACGGCCGGCGTCTCGGCGGATCGGCGCGGCGGCGGCTCAGTCCTGCGGCTGCTCGGCGAAGGTCACCGACACCGCCAGCGGCGCGGCGGCGTCCCGCCCGTCCAGCACCAGGTCCTCGATGCGCCCGGCGGCCCGCAGGTCCTCGGAGACCTCCGCCAGGTCACCGGCGCGGGCGCCGGAGACCTCCACCCGCGACAGCTCGGCGCGCATCGACAGCTTCGCCTCCGACTTGGCCTTGCGGATCTGCCGCAGCGCCTCGGCGGCCACCGGCAGCAGCGTCGGGTCGCCGCCGTCCGGCAGCTCGGCCGCCGCGGGCCACGCCGCGCGGTGCACCGACCCCTCCCGCCACCACGACCAGACCTCCTCGGTCACGAACGGCAGCACCGGCGCGAACAGCCGCAGCAGCACCGACAGCGCGGTGTTCAGCGCCGCCCGCGCCGACTCGGCCTCGCGGCCCTCCCCGTAGGCGCGCTGCTTGACCAGCTCCAGGTAGTCGTCGCAGAACTCCCAGAAGAACCGCTCGGTCCGCTCCAGCGCCCGCGTGTAGTCGTAGCCCTCGAACGCCTCGGTCGCCTCGGCGACGACCGTGCGCAGCGCCGCCAGCATGCTGAGGTCCAGCGGGTACCAGATCTCCCCGCCCGCGCCGGCGCCGCCCGGCCCTCCGAAGCCCAGCACGAACTTCGACGCGTTCAGGATCTTGATGGCCAGCCGCCGGCCGACCTTGATCTGCCCGGTGTCGAAGGCGGTGTCGGTGCCCGGCCGCCCGCTGGACGCCCAGTAGCGCACCGCGTCCGAGCCGTACTCCTCCAGCAGCGCGATCGGGGTGACCACGTTGCCCTTGGACTTGGACATCTTCTTGCGGTCGGGGTCCAGGATCCAGCCCGACAGCGCCACGTCGCTCCACGGCAGCGAGCCGTTCTCCAGGTGCGCGCGCACGACCGTGGAGAACAGCCAGGTGCGGATGATGTCGTGCGCCTGCGGCCGCAGGCTGAACGGGAACACCCGCCCGAACAGGTCGGCGTCGCGCTCCCAGCCGCCGGCGATCTGCGGCGTCAGCGACGAGGTCGCCCAGGTGTCCATGATGTCGGGGTCGGCCAGGAAACCGCCCGGCTTGCCGCGCTGGTCCTCGGTGTAGCCCGGCGGCACCTCCGAGGCCGGGTCCACCGGCAGCGACGCCTCGGCCGGGACGATCGGCGCGGTGTAGTCGGGCTCGCCCGCGCCGTCCAGCGGGTACCAGACCGGGATCGGCACGCCGAAGAAGCGCTGCCGCGAGATCAGCCAGTCGCCGTTCAGGCCCTCGACCCAGTTCTCGTAGCGCGCCCGCATGTAGGGCGGGTGCCAGCGCAGCTCGCGGCCGCGCTCCAGCAGCGCCGCCCGGACGTCCTGGTCGCGGCCGCCGTTGCGGATGTACCACTGCCGGGTGGTGACGATCTCCAGGGGCTTGGCGCCCTTCTCGTAGAACTTCACCGGCCGGGTGATCTTGCGCGGCTCCCCGTCCAGGTCGCCGGACTCGCGCAGCATCTCGACCACGCGCTCCTTGGCCGAGAAGACCGTCTTGCCCGCCAGCTCGGCGTACGGCCCGGCCGGGACCCCGGCGGGCGGCTCGGCGACCAGCCGGCCGTCCCAGCCGACGACCGCGCGCGTCGGCAGGTCCAGCTCGCGCCACCACACCACGTCGGTGACGTCGCCGAACGTGCAGATCATCGCGATGCCGGACCCCTTGTCGGGCTCGGCCAGCCGGTGCGCCAGGACCGGGACCTCCACGCCGAACAGCGGCGTGCGGACGGTCGTGCCGAACAGCTCGCGGTAGCGCTCGTCGTCGGGGTGGGCGACCAGCGCGACGCACGCGGGCAGCAGTTCGGGCCGGGTCGTCTCGATGTGGACCGGGCGGTCGCCGCCGTCGAAGCGCAGCCGGTAGAACGCGCCGGGCTGCTCGCGGTCCTCCAGCTCGGCCTGCGCGACGGCGGTGCGGAAGGTGACGTCCCACAGCGTGGGCGCCTCGGCCATGTACGCCTCGCCGCGCGCGAGGTTGCGCAGGAACGCCCGCTGCGACGCGGCGCGCGCGGTGTCGCCGATCGTGGTGTAGAGGTGGCTCCAGTCGACCGACAGGCCGATCCGGCGCCACATCTCCTCGAACGCCTTCTCGTCGACCGCGGTGAGCCGCTCGCACAGCTCGATGAAGTTGCGCCGCGAGATCGGGATCTGCTTCTTGGGGTCGGGCTTCTCCGGCGGCTCGAACGAGGGGTCGTAGGGCAGCGACGGGTCGCACCGCACGCCGAAGTAGTTCTGGACGCGGCGTTCGGTGGGCAGCCCGTTGTCGTCCCAGCCCATCGGGTAGAACACCGCGCGCCCGCGCATCCGCTGGTAGCGGGCGACGGTGTCGGTGTGGGTGTAGGAGAAGGCGTGCCCGACGTGCAGGGACCCGCTGACCGTGGGCGGCGGGGTGTCGATGGAGTAGACCTCGGCGCGCGGGCGGGTACGGTCGAAGCGGTAGGTCCCCTCGTCCTCCCAGCGGCGTACCCACTTGCCCTCCAGGCCGTCCAGGGAGGGCTTGGGAGGGACGTTCGGCGTACGCGGCTGCTCTGTCATGCCCCAATCGTATTGACATCGGCACCGGGCGCATGCGAATAACCCCCGCCCCGAGACGTGATCATCGCCGCTCAGCGGGCAGAGTGGTCCGAGAGCAGCGGTCCGGTAGCGTCGGTGGCGACGCTGGACGACGGGAGGACGATCATGGCGGACAAGGGCGACATCGGCTGGCGGGTCCTGGCCGGCGGGGCCGCCTTCGCGGGCGGTTTCGCGGCCAAGAAGGCGATCGCGATGGCCTGGAAGAAGACCACCGGCAAGGAGCCGCCGACCAACCCCGAATCCCCCGAGGTCGCGCTGCGCGAGGCCATCGGCTGGGTCGTGGTGATGGGCATCGGCATGGAGGTCGCGCGGCTGCTGGCCACCCGCGTGGCGGCCCGGCAGTGGGCCAAGGGCACCGGCGAGCTGCCGGCGCACCTGAAGGTCGAGGTCTAGAAGGCCGGGGTCCGGCGGCCGCACGGCCATTGGACCGGGGGTCAATTACCGGCCCCCAGCGGCGCCTGCGTATCGTGGTCGTTCCCCCGAGCGACGAAGGGACCGACCACGATGCGCCTGCCCTACGAGGACGCGCTGCGCGCCGAGCGGCACCGTCTCATCGAGACGCTCGACGGACTGTCGGACGACGACTTCGACGCCGGCACCACCCTGTGCACGGAGTGGGCGCCCCGCGACGTGCTCGGACACGTCATCGGGCTGGACTACCTCACCTCCTACCTGCCCTACGGGCCGCGCATCAACGCCGCCAACCAGGCGCAGGCCGACCGCGCCCGGCAGGTCTCCCGCGCGCGCCTGATGGAGTGGGCCCGCCACTGGGCCGACAACCCCAGCACCACCAGCCGCCTCGCCGCGGGCCTGCTGCTGGGCGACCTCGGCGTGCACCACCAGGACGTCCTGCGCGGGCTCGGCCTGCGCCGGCAGGTCCCCGACGAGGTCGCCACCGCCGTCTTCCGCGAGGGGCTGCAGCTCAGCCTGTGGCTCAACCGGCGGGTGCTGCGGCACCGGCTGGTGCCGACCGACGGGCACCGGCCCGTGGGGCGCGGGCCGCAGGTGCGGGGGACGCGGGAGGCGCTGGGGATGTGGCTCACCGGGCGGGACTCGGTCGCCGGCGAGCTGGAGTTCGGCTGAGCGCCGGTCCCTCCGGGATCGGGGCCACGGGGCGGGACCCCGATCGCGGAGCGGATTCGGCGCTAGTCCGCGGAACCGAGCTGAGGGGAGCCGCCCGGCAGGGAGGCGGGGCCCCCGGTGTTCTTGCGGAGGTCGTTGCGCACCGTCGAGGCCAGGCGCTTGGTCGCGGCCCGGTTGAGGGTCGCCCCGGCGGCGGCGCCGGTGAGGAACGGCCCCATGGTGGTCATGCTGCGGCCCATGGTGCGCAGCAGGCGCTTGCGGAGGGCGGTCTTGGCGGCCGAGCCCAGCGCGTTGGTGAGCGAGCCGCTCTCCAGGGGGTTGATGCCGCGCTGCTTGGCCCAGGAGGTCAGGAACGCGGCGCCGCGCGCGGCGCCCGAGCCCTGCACCCGCACGCCGTAGACCTCGTGCAGCTCGGCGATCAGCTTGACCTCGATCGCGGCCACCACCAGGGTCTCGGCGGCGAGCTGCGCGGGCGCGGTGAGCAGCATGGGCGGCGCGGTGAACTGCACCGCCGCCAGCGCGCCGCCGGCCGCGCCCACGGCCGTGGTGCCGTTGGCCGCCACCTTGACCAGGTTGTCGGCCAGCTCCTCGCCGGTCAGGCCGTGGTGGTGGGCGGTCAGGCTCTCCAGGTCGCGGATCGGGATGTGCGGCGCGGCCGCGATGAGCAGGTCGGCCAGCCAGCGGCCGCGGGCGACGCCCGCGGCGCCCGCCCGGCGCGCGCTGTGGCCCAGCAGTCGGGCCAGGCGGCCGAGCAGGCGGCCGCGGGTCTCGCGGTCCATGGTCTCGTCGGCGGTGAGCCGGCCGATCAGCTCACCGATCTCCGCGGAGCCGTCGCCGTCCGGCGCCCGCTCCACGGCCGAGGAGTCCTCGCGGTCGTTCGGTTCGTCCAGGTGGTCGGGGTCGCGGTCGAACTCTCCCGTCACATCGCCTCCCTCGTCAGGCGGCGCACTCGCGGCAGATCGGCTGGCCGTTCTTCTCCCCGGCCAGCTGGCTGCGGTGGTGCACCAGGAAGCAGCGCGTGCAGGTGAACTCGTCGGCCTGCCGCGGAACCACCCGGAAGGTCAGCTCCTCGTTGGACAGGTCGGCGCCCGGCAGCTCGGCGACCTCCCCGGCGTCCAGGTCCTCGTCGATGATGCTGGCGGCCTTGTCGGCGCGCCGGGCCTGGAGCTCCTGGAGGCTGTCCTCGCTGAGGTCGTCATCTGTCTTGCGCGGGCTGTCGTAGTCGGTCGCCATCTTCTGTCTCCATCCCCCTCGATGCTTTATGCGCCCCGTCGCGCGGATCTAACGCACGAGGGGCCGAACTTGTGCCCGATCCGGGCGGGAAATTCTGTCACGGGCGGTGACCTGCGACACACGAGGCGCGACCGGTCCCACGAGTGACACCGATCACCCGAACCTGACCCGCATAATGTGGCTTACGTCACAAGACCGGCGAAAAGTCGCGATATAAAACAGGTCGCGACGCCCGCCGGGGCTTCCCACGGCGGCGGGATCATATCGGTCCCCGGAGCGTTGTGCGCGCCGACCGGGCCGCGCGGTGGGCGGCCGTCCGGAGCGGGCCGCGCGCGGCGGCCGGGAGCGGTCGCGGGGCGGGCGCTCCGCCGGGTCCGGTGCCGGTCAGCGAAGGGGCGAACCAGATGCTTCGGTGAAACGTCTGAACTAACGCGATATCGTGCCCGTCCTGAGGTTGGGGGCGGGCCCCAGTCGTGGGCCGGCCCCTTCGCGGAGCGGAACGGCCCGCCGGGGCCCGCCGGTCAGCACGCGGGCACAACTCACTGCGGGTCACTGGAGGATCAGATGCCGGAAGCCGCTCCGCTGGAGCCGGGCGATCCCAGGGAGCTGGGGCGGTACAGGGTCGTCGGGCGCCTCGGCGCCGGCGGGCAGGGCGCGGTCTTCCTCGGGCAGGACCAGGGCGGCGGGTACGTGGCCGTCAAGCTGCTGCACGCGCAGATGGCCGCCGACCCCGCCGCGCGCGCCCGGTTCGGCCGGGAGGTCGCCGCGGCGCAGAAGGTCGAGCCGTTCTGCACCGCGCGGGTGCTGGACGCCGACGTGCACGGCGACCAGCCGTACGTGATCAGCGAGTTCATCGACGGGCCCTCGCTGCACGACGTCATCGCGCACAACGGCCCGTTCGGCGCGGCCGAGCTGGAGCGCCTGGCGATCGGCACCGTGACGGCGCTGACGGCCATCCACGAGGCCGGCATCGTGCACCGCGACTTCAAGCCCAACAACGTCATGCTGGCCTCCGACGGCCCGCGCGTGGTGGACTTCGGCATCGCGCGCACCGTCAACTCCCAGGAGAGCGCGGTCACCGCCACCGGCATGGTGGTGGGCACCCCCGGCTACCTGGCGCCCGAGCAGCTCACCGGCGCGCCGCTCACCCCGGCGGTCGACATCTTCGCCTGGGGCGCGACGATGGTGTTCGCCGCGACCGGGCAGTCGCCGTTCGAGGCCGACACCCTGCCGGTGATCATCAACAAGATCCTGAACGAGGAGCCGGACCTGTCCCGGCTGCCGGCCGGGCCGCTGCGCGACCTGATCGGCCGCTGCCTGTCCAAGGACGCCGGGCTGCGCCCGCCCGCCGCCCAGCTGCTGCTGCACCTGCTCGGCGCGGCCGGGGTGGACCCGGGCCACGGCGGCGACTCCGAGGACCTGCTGAACCAGGGCACCCGCGTCGCCGCGCAGCTCCCGGTGCCGACCTCGCTGCCCTCACGGCCGCAGCCGCAGTCGCAGCAGCCCATCACCCCGCCGCCGATGGCGATGGGCGGGCAGCACACCCCGCCGCCTCCGCCCCAGCAGCAGATCACCCCGCCTCCGATGCCGATGTACCAAGGCGGGATGCCTCCGCAGGGCCAGCACCAGGTGCCCACGCACGGAATGCCGCCGGGTCCGCCGCAGCAGCAGCCCCCGATGGGGATGCAGGGCCGCCCCGTGCAGTTCGGGCCACCGCCGCAGCAGCGCTCGGGGAGCAACGCCGGCCTCGCGATCGGGATCGGCTGCGGCGTGCTGGTGCTGGTGGCGGTCCTGGTGATCGTGGTGCTGGCCGTGATCGGGGCCAACAGCGACGACGAGCCCGACTACACGCCGCCCACCCTCAGGACGCCGACCCTCGGCACCGGCCGCATCGACGTCGGGTTCATCGGCGTGTGGGACGGCACCGGCAGCCAGCCGAACGCGGGCACCGGCCGCACGTCCTTCCGCGTGAAGTTCGCGATCGTCGGCTCCAGCGGCACCGCGACCTACACCTACCCCAGCGGCGCCGCGTCCACCTGCATCACCCGGCTGACCCACTCCAGCGGCAGCTACAACTCCGGCAGCACCCGCGTGGAGTACCGCGAGGAGCCGCTGTCCACCAGCAACGAGAAGGAGTGCGCGGCGGGCTACCTCACCGTCACGCGCATCTCCACCAGCAGCCGCGTCGCCCGGTGGGAGTGGCGGCCGCTGAGCAGCTCCACCACGCAGGCGTCCGGGCTGGTGTCCAAGCCCTAGCGCCGCGCCGATCGGCGGCCCCCTCCCGTCCGGGGCGGGGCCGCCGCCACGCCCTCCCCCGCCGTCCCCCCGTCCCGAAGGAGCGCCATGCCCGAGGTCACCCCACTCCGCGAGGGTGATCCGCGGCGGCTCGGCGACTACACGCTGACCGGCCTGCTCGGCGAGGGCGGCCAGGGCGCGGTCTACCTGGGCGAGGACGAGCCGGGGCACCGCGTGGCGGTCAAGCTGCTGCACGCGCGCTTCAGCGGCGACCCCAAGGCCCGGCAGCGGTTCGCCGCCGAGGTCGCGGTCGCCCAGCGGGTCGCGCCGTTCTGCACCGCCCGCATCCTGGACTCCGACGTGGAGGGCGACCGGCCCTACATCGTCAGCGAGTACATCGACGGCCCCGCGCTGTCGCAGGTACTGGCCGAGGAGGGGCCGCGCCGGGGCACCGCGCTGGACCGGCTGGCGATCGGCACGATGACGGCGCTGGCCGCCATCCACGAGGCCGGGGTCGTGCACCGCGACTTCAAGCCCGCCAACGTCCTGATGGCCGCCGACGGCCCCCGCGTGATCGACTTCGGGATCGCCCGCGCGCTGGACGCGACCGGCACGCTGTCCAGCACCGCCGTCGGCACCCCCGCCTACATGGCCCCCGAGCAGATCTCCGGCGCGCAGGTCGGACCCGCCGCCGACGTGTTCGCCTGGGGCGCGACGATGGTCTACGCCGGGACCGGCCGGCCCGCGTTCGGGCAGGACACCATCCCGGCGGTGATGCACCGCATCCTCAACCTGCCGCCGGACCTGGGCGCCCTCGCCGACCCGCTGCGCACCGTCGTGGCCGACGCGCTGGCCAAGGACCCGGCGCGGCGGCCGACCGCCCAGCAGGTGCTGATCCGGCTGCTGAGCCTGGCCGGGAGCCTGCCGCAGCAGGACGCCCAGGCGGCCGCCGTCCTCGGCCGGGGCGCCGAGGCGGCCGTCACCGGCACCTTCCGCCCGCAGGCGGGCCCGGTGGACGCTCCCCCGGCGCCGCCGTGGGGCGCGGCCGGGCCGGGGTTCGCACCGCCGTCCCCGCTTCCCGGGCAGCACGCGCCGCACGGACAGCAGGCACCGCACGGACAGCAGGCGCCGCACGGACAGCAGGCGACCCGGCCGCCGGGCTTCGCCTACCCGATGCCCGGCGCGCCCACGGTCCCGGCCGGGTCCGGGGGGCCCAAGCCGGGGCGCAGGCGCGGCGTCGGCGCGCTGGCCGGGGCGGGCGCGGCCGCGCTGGTCGCGGCGGTGCTGGTCGGCAGCGTCGTGGTCGCCAACATGGGCGACGAGGAGCCCCCGCCCAAACCGCCGGGCGGCCGCACCGGCGGCTCGCTGCGCGCGATGCTGTACGCGCCGTCCTCGACCGGCGGCTCCCTGGCCCCCTCGCACGCCGACATCGGCACCCAGCGGACCGTGGCCAAGCACCTGTTCACCGGCCTGACCGAGGTCACCCCGTCCGGCGCGCTGCGCAACCGCCTGGCCACCGCCCTCACCCCCGACAGCACCTGCCTGAACTGGACGGTCACCCTCAAGGAGGGCACCCGCTTCAGCAACGGCGAGCCGGTGGACGCCGAGGCGTTCGCGCGCGGCTGGGTCCGCGCCGCGCAGTACCGCGAGGGGCTGGCGGGCCTGCTGATGGCCGACGTCAAGGGCTACGCCGACGTGCGCGACGGCAAGGCGCAGTCGCTGGCGGGGGTGTCCGCCTCCGGCCACCGGCTGCAGGTGGCGCTGACCAGCCCGGACTGCGAGTTCCCGACCCGTCTGGCGAATCCGGTCTACTCCCCCGTGCCGCGCGAGGCCGGCAAGTTCGACAACGCCGTCTACAACGACAAGCCCGTCGGCAACGGCCCGTACAAGCTGCGTACCTACGACAAGGACCGGTCGATCGTCCTGGAGCGCAACCCCGACTGGGCGTTCGGGCGGGTCAGGCTCGACACCGTCGAGATCAAGCTGGACTCGGCGTCCGCGGCGCGCTCGGCGTTCGCGTCCGGCGAGGTCGGCTACGCCGAGCTCGACACCGAGACCGAGGGCGCGGTGTCCACGGACCCGAGCCTGCTGAAGTACCGCAGGCCCAGCACCCGGGTGCTCGTCCCGCTCACCCAGCGCGGCCCCATGGCCTCCAAGGAGGGCCGCCTCGCGGTCTCCTACGCCCTGGACCGCAAGGCCCTCAGCGACACCCTGTACCGCGGCGTGCACACCCCCGCGCGCGGCCTGGTGCCGCCGCCGGTGGAAGGGGCCGCCAAGAGCGGCGTGTGCCCCTCCTGCGGCGACGCCCCCGACCCGGTGAAGGCCAAGACGCTCGCCTCGCAGGCCCGGCTGGGCGGCGACACGGTCCTGCGGCTGTACACCCAGCAGCAGCCCAGCCAGCTGCGCGTGGCGGAGGTCGTGAAGAGCCAGCTGGAGCGGACGCTGGGCTGGAAGGTCGAGATCAAGGCGACCAAGTCCTACGACTACACCCAGTACCGCAAGGAGCTGACCGCCAAGGACGCGTCCGGCCTGGCGATCTTCCAGTGGCAGCCGGACTACCCGACGGGCTCGGCGATGATGTGGCCGCTGCTGGGCGGCAACCAGATCGCCACCGCCGCCAACGGGCTGAACAACTACTCGGGCTGGAAGAGCGCGCGCTTCGACGAGCTGATGGGGCTGATCCGCCGGGAGCCGAGCCTGGCCCGCCGCACCGCCATGATGCAGGAGGCGGAGAAGCTGGCCCTGGACGACATGGCGCTGGTGCCGCTGCTGAACTACGGCGGCACCGCGCTGCGGTCGGACAAGTACGTCGGGCTGGGCACCGACTTCGACGGCGACCCGACGTTCGCGGACGCCGCCCTGAAGTAGGCCGCCGGAGCGGGCCGCGGCCGAGGCGGCCCGGCCCGGCCCGACCGCCCGACCGCCCGGCCGGAGCCGCCCCTCAGGCGCCGCCCGGCAGCCGTACCGTGACGATCAGGCCGCCCCCGGGGCGCGGCGTGGCGTACACGGTGCCCCGGTGCGCCAGCACCACTGAGCGCACGATCGACAGCCCCAGGCCCGCCCCCTTGGCCGACTCCACGCGGTCGGAGTTCAGCCGCCGGAACGGCTCGAACAGCCGCTCCACCTCGTACCCGGGCACCACCGGCCCGGTGTTCTCGACCTGGACGGTGGTGAAGCCGTCCAGCACGCCGGTGCGGATCCAGACCTCGCCGCCGTCGTCGTTGTGCTTGATCGCGTTGTCCACCAGGTTGGAGACCAGGTGCTCCAGCAGCACCGGGTCGCCCTGGGTGGCGCCGGAGGTCAGCTCCTGGTGGACGGTGATGCCGCGGTCGTCGTCGGCCTGGCGGCGCCGGGTGTTCTCCAGCACCGTGGTCGCCACGTCGGCCATGTCCACCGAGGTGCGGGTGGTCAGCTCGCGCTCGCTGCGCGCCAGCAGCAGCAGCCCCTCGATCAGCCGCTCGTGCCGGGCGTTGGTGGCCAGCAGCGTCTTGCCCACGGTCTTCAGGTCGTCCGACACCTCGGGGTCGCCGAGCGCGACCTCCAGCAGCGTCCGGTTGATCGCCAGCGGGGTGCGCAGCTCGTGCGAGGCGTTGGCGACGAAGCGGCGCTGGGAGTCGAACGCCTGCCCCAGCCGCTCCAGCATCGCGTCGAAGGTGTCGGCCAGCTCCTTGATCTCGTCGTCGGGCCCCTGCAGCGCGATGCGCTCGTGCAGGGTGCTCTCCGACAGCCGGCGCGCGGTGACGGTGACCCGCTGGATCGGGCTGAGCGCCCGGTCGGCCACGAAGTAGCCCAGCACCAGCGCGATGATGCCCACGCCGGCCAGGGCCAGCAGCGAGCGGCCGATGAGCTGCTTCATGGCCAGGTCTTTGATCGGCTCGGGGTCCAGGAACGAGCCGTCGGGGGTGCGGAACCCCCAGCCGGGCGGGAACACCGAGTCCAGGATCGAGTCGACCAGGATGTAGGTGACCACCAGCAGCAGCGCCCCGGCCATGAAGAACAGCATCCCGTACAGGACCGTCAGGCGGAGCCGGACGCTGACCCGGCTCGGCAGGGCCTTCACGTCGGACATGAACGGCGCGGCGGGGCGCTCGGGCAGCGGGTGGGGGCCGGTGCCCATGCGGGCGCCGAGGCGGCCGAAGTGCGCGCCCTGCTGCGTCGCGCCCTGTTGTGTCGCGGCCTGCTGGGTCGCTCCCTGCTGCGTCGCCTGCGCGTCGGTCCCGTCGGGTTGCGGGGCGCTCACAGCCGGTACCCCACGCCGGGCACGGTCTCGATCACCGGGGGGTCGCCCAGCTTCTTGCGCAGCGTCATCATCGTCACGCGCACCACGTTGGTGAACGGGTCGATGTGCTCGTCCCACGCCTTCTCCAGCAGCTGCTCGGAGCTGACCACCGCGCCGTCGGCGCTGAGCAGCACCTCCAGGACGGCGAACTCCTTGCGGGTCAGCTCGATCTGGCGGCCGTCGCGCTGCACCTCGCGGCGCGAGGGGTCCAGGGTCACGCCGCTGCGCTCCAGGACGGGCGGCAGCGGCGCGGCGGCGCGGCGGCCGAGCGCCCGCACGCGCGCGATCAGCTCGGCGAACGCGAACGGCTTGGGCAGGTAGTCGTCGGCGCCGATGGACAGCCCCTCGACCTTGTCGTCCAGCTCGCCGGCCGCGGTCAGCATGATGATCCGCGCCGGGTAGCGGCGGCCCACCAGCTCCCGGCACACGTCGTCGCCGTGCACCTTGGGCAGGTCGCGGTCCAGCACGATCACGTCGTACTCGTTGACGCCGGCCCGCTCCAGGGCGCCGGCGCCGTCGTAGGCCACGTCCACGGCCAGGGACTGGCGGCGCAGCCCGGTGGCGATGGCGTCGGCCATCACCCGCTCGTCCTCGACGACTAGAACCCGCACAGGGCACCCCTCATTCTGTCTCCCCCACCTATGCCACGGCCGCCGTAAGACGCCTGTAAGTCCCGGTTCGGACACGCCCCGAAATCCCCACCCGGAACAGGTTTACCGCAACGACGACGTTGGGTAGGGAGGGCCTGATCCGGGAGGAGGCCCATTGGGCGAGTTGTCACGCACGATCCAGCAGCGGCTCGATGACGCTTACGCATCGCTCCGCACCGCCCACGCAGACGGCGACACCTACCTGGTGGACGTGCGCCAGGAGGAGATCAAGGAACTGCGCCGGATCGCAGCGAATCATGACATCGGCATCGACGGTCCCCGCTGCGACGACGTTCCAGCCTGAATGCCGACGGTCGAGGCCGGGACCCGCGGGTCCCGGCCTCCGCCGTCCCCGCGGGCCGGCCGTCGCGGGCCGGTCAGTCGCGGGCCGGGTCCAGCGGGGCCAGCAGGTCGTGCAGGGCCTCGAAGGTGCCGGGCCCGGCGGCGATCGCCATCTCCGGGCTGACCGGCGCGCCGTCCAGCCCCTCGACGCGGCCGCCCGCCTCCCGCACGATCAGCGCCCCGGCCGCCACGTCCCACGCCTGCACGCCGCGCTCGTAGTAGGCGTCTACCCGGCCCGCCGCCAGCGAGCACAGGTCCACGCAGCACGACCCGCCGCGCCGGATGTCGCGGACGGCTGGCAGCACGCCGGTCAGCACCCGCGCCTGGCGGGCGCGCCGGTCGGCCGAGTACCCGAACCCGGTGGCCACCAGCGCCTGGCCCAGCGGCACCTCCGCGTTGACGCGCAGCTCGCGCGCGCCCGCGGCGGTGTGCAGCAGCGCGCCGCCGCCGCGCACGGCGGTGTAGGTCTCGCCGCGGCGCGGCATCTCGACCGCCCCGGCGACCGTGACGCCGTCCACCTCGGCGGCGATGCTGACCGCCCAGTCGGGCAGGTCGTACAGGTAGTTGACGGTGCCGTCGATGGGGTCGATCACCCACCGCACCGAACCGCCGCCCTCGCCGCCGCCCTCCTGGGCGCCGCCCTCCTCGCCGAGGAAGGCGTCGCCGGGCCGGACCGCCCTGATCCGCTGGATGATCAGCGCTTCGGCGGCGCGGTCCATCTGGGTGACCACGTCGGTGGGGCTGGACTTGGTCTGCACGACCTCCGGCCCCGCGACCGGCCGCTTGTCGACCAGCATCCGGCCCGCTTCGCGGGCGGTGGCCACGGCCAGTTCCAGCAGCTGCTCGGGCAGGCTCACCGCGCCTCCCCCTCCCCTTCGGCCTCGGCCAGCAGTTCGCGGACCATCGCCACGAAGCGCGGGTGCGTGCTGGGGGTGCCGGCGCGCTCGAAGGCCAGCCCGAGCTCAGTGGCCAGGTTCGCGGCCTCGGTGTCGAGGTCGTACTTGACCTCCATGTGGTCCGACACGAACCCGACCGGTACGTTCACCACCGCGCGCACGCCCTCGGCGTGCAGCTTGCGCAGGTGGTCGCCGATGTCGGGCTCCAGCCAGGGCTGGCTGGGCGGGCCGCTGCGGCTCTGGTAGACCAGCTCCCAGGCGTGGCCGGGCGCGGCGCGCTCGGCGACCTTGGCGGAGATCTCCTCCAGCTCGGCGGTGTAGCGCTCGCGGTCGGGCTGGTCCAGCGGGACGCTGTGCGCGCTGAACGCGATGTGCGCCGCGTCGCGCTCCCCGGCCGGGAGGCGGTCCAGGGCGGCTCGGGTGGCCTCGACGAACGGTTCCACGAAGCCGGGCCGGTCGTAGTACACCGGCAGCTTGTCGATCTCGGGCGCGCCGGGGACCTCCGCGCGGGCGCGCGCGATGTCCTCCAGGTACTGCCGGGCGGTGGAGTAGCCGCTGTAGGCGGAGGTCACGAACGCGGCGGCGCGGCGCACCCCGTCGGCGGTCATCTGCCGCACGGTGTCGGCCAGGTAGGGGTCCCAGTTGCGGTTCCCCCAGTAGACCGGCAGGTCGACGCCGTGCGCGGCGAAGTCCGCCTCGATCGCCGCCTTCAGGTCGCGGCACTGCTGGTTGATGGGGCTGACCCCGCCGAACAGGTAGTAGTGCTCGCCGACCTCGGCCAGGCGTTCCCGGGGGATGTTGCGGCCGCGCGTCACGTTCTCCAGGAACGGGATCACGTCCTCGGGCCCCTCGGGCCCCCCGAATGACAGCAGGAGCAGCGCGTCGTAGGACGTCATGCCCCCATCCAACCAGGCGGCCCCCAGTGGCCGGGATCACCCCGCCGGGCGGGTCACGTGTAGCGGGCGGCGTACGCCTTGGCCAGCGCGAGCACCTTCTGGACGTACCAGTCGGCGTGGTTGTAGTGCCAGACGGCGCGGTAGAGCTGCTTGCCGCCGCGCCCGGCGCCGTTGGCGCACAGGTACTTGGCCGCGCCGGGGATGGCGTCGTAGGGGTTCATGATGTCGGCCTTGCCGTCCCCGTCGCCGTCCACCCCGTACGCCTTCCAGGTCGCGGGCATGAACTGCATCGGGCCGAGCGCGCCCGCGCTGGAGCGGCCGGGGTTGCGGTTGTGGTCGCTCTCGACCTGCCCGATCGCCGCCAGCACCGTCCAGGACAGGCCGGGGCAGGTGGTGGCGGCCTGCTTGTACAGGTCCAGGTAGCTGCCCGGGCGGCCGCCGCCGTCGGCGGGCGCCTGGTACCTGCCCTCGTGCAGGTTGACGACGTTGCCGCTGGCGCCCAGCAGCTTCTTGACCGACCGCGCGAGCTTGGCGGGGTCGGCGCCGGGCGCGTTGACCAGCACCGCCACGTTCGGCACCAGCCCGATGTCGGTCCCCGTCCTGCGGCCGACCAGCAGGTCGATGCCGGGCAGGCCGAGCGCGCCCGAGCCGCCCATCACCAGGGTGGGCATCGTGCGGCCGACCACCGGGTACCGGAAGCCGCGGGCGAGCTGGAGCTGCTCGGCGGCGGTGCTGGAGGCCACGAACTGGCCGCCCGCCAGCGCCGACCACAGCTCGGTCTTCTTGGCGGTGCCCGGCGGCGTCCAGGAGCGGAAGGCGGAGGGGTCCACCGCGAAGGTGTTGATGGAGCGGCCCTGCAGCTGCACCGCGCCGCCCGACACCGCGATCACGTCGCGCACCTTGCCGAGCTTGCGGATCTTCGCGACCTGCGCGGCGGTGATCGGCCGGCCGCCGGAGACCGCCAGCACGTCCGGCGGGACGACGCGCTTCAGCGGCGCGACGCCGCCGCCGTCGGTGAGGTTGGTCACGGGGCCGCCGGGGCCGGCGGTGGGCGCGCCGGCCTGGGGCGTGACAGTGCTCTTGGCGGACCGCCCGTCGGTGGTGGCGGCGGTGTAGACGCCGCCGCCCAGGGTTCCCGCGGCCAGCACGGCGATCCCTGCGGCGAGGGCCCCGGTGCCCCGGCGGCGTCCGGCCGGGGGGCCGCCCGCGGCGGGCTTCCCGGGCGGTGTCTTCTTCTTCGCGGGGACGCCGGAGGAGGGCGGCGCGTCCGGCTGCCGGCCGGTGCGCGGTGGAGAAGAAGGAGCCACAACCATTCCCAACGAGTCGCTACGGATGGGTTACACGTCTTTGCAGGTGGTTCGCCCAGGTAACGTGATCATGTTCTGACGTCGAGGTCCGGGCCCGGGGACCGGCGGTCCCCCGCACCCGGACAGGTGGGGGAGAAGCCGGTGCCCAGTCCGTACCGGGACCTGCTGTCGGTTCCCGGGGCCCGGCTCTTCGTCGCCGCGGGGTTCGTCGGTCGCCTGTCGATGGCCATGACGGGCATCGGCGTGGTCCTCCTGGTGTCCGCGGTCACCGGATCGTACGGTATCGCCGGGGCCGTGGCGGCGACGCTGTCGTTGTCCTATGCGGCCGGTTCGCCGCTCAGCGCCCGGTTCGCCGACCGGTACGGGCAGCGGCGGGTGCTGGTGCCGGTCGTGCTGGCCAACTCCGCGAGCATCGCGTCCTTGATCATCTGCGTGCAACTGTCCTTGCCGACGTGGACGTTTTTTCCGACCGCGGCGCTGGCCGGGCTGTCGCAGGTGTCGCTCGGCGCGTGGGTGCGGGCGCGCTGGTCCCACGCGCTGCGCGACACCCCGGCGCGGCTCCAGTCGGCGTTCGCGTTCGAGACCGTGGTGGACGAGAGCATCTTCGTCACCGGCCCCATGGTCGTCACCGCGCTGTCCACCGGCGTGCACCCGGCGGCGGGCCTGGTGGCGTCGGCGGCGTGCACGCTGACCGGCTCCCTGGCGCTGGCGGCGCAGCGCGGCACCGAGCCGCCCCCGCGCCCGCGCGAGCCGGGGGTGCGGACCGGCAGCGTGCTGCGCAACCGGGCGGTGCGGGTGCTGACGCCGGTGTTCCTGATGCTGGGCGTGGTGTTCGGCGCGATCGACGTCAGCGGCGTGGCGTTCGCCGAAGAGGCCGGCCACAAGGCGCTGGCCGGGGTGCTGCTGGGCTGCTACGCGCTGGGCAGCGGCACGGCGGCGCTCTGGTACGGGGCGCGGCGCTGGAGCGCTCCCCTGGACCGCCGCTTCCGCATCGGCCTGATGGTGCTGCCGGTGGTGCTGATCCCGCCGGTGCTGGTGGGGAACCTGTGGCTGATGATGTTCGTGGTGTTCTTCTCCGGGCTGGCGATCTCGCCGTCGATCATCCCCGGCTACGGGCTGATCGAGCAGCGGGTGCCGCCGCGGCAGCTCACCGAGGGCCTGGCGCTGGTCTCCACCTCGGTCGGGGTCGGGGTGGCGCTGGGGGCGTCGCTGTCGGGGCGGCTGGTGGACGCGTCCGGCTCGGGGGCGGCCTTCCTGGTGCCGCTGACGGCCGCGGTGGCGGCGGCGCTGCTGGGCGTGCTCGGCACCCGCAGGTGAGCGGTTCCCTACCGGTAAGTAAACGTGAACTTTCCTCACGATCGATTGCCGGATAGAGTCGCCCCATGTCCCCCGTGAGCACTGAAAAGTGGCAGAACTGGGCTGGAAACCAGCAGGTCACGCCACGTCGCGTCCAGACTCCGCGCTCGACGGAGCAGGTGGCCGAGGCGGTCCGCTCGGCGGCCGCCGACGGGCTGACCGTCCGGATGACCGGGACCGGTCACTCCTTCACCGGCGCGGCCGTCGCCGAGGACCTGCTGCTGCGGCCCACCGGGCTGACGGCCGTCCGCTCGGTGGACACCGCCTCGGGCCTGGTCACCGTCGAGGCGGGCCTGCCCCTGCACCGGATGAACCGGCTGCTGGAGGAGCACGGCCTCGCGCTGGCCAACATGGGCGACATCCAGGAGCAGACCGTCGCCGGCGCCCTGCAGACCGCCACCCACGGCACCGGCCGCGACGCCGCCGGGCTCGCCTCGCAGGTCGCGGCGCTGGAGCTGGTGCTGGCCGACGGCAGCGTGGCCACCTGCTCGCCCGACGAGCGCCCCGACCTGTTCCACGCCGCCTGCGCGGGCCTCGGCGCGCTGGGCATCGTGACGGCGATCACCTGGAAGACCGTCCCCTCGTTCCTGCTGCGCGCGCAGGAGGCCCCGATGAAGTGGGACGAGGTGCTGGCGCGGGTGGACGAGTTCGACGCGGCCAACGAGCACTTCGAGTTCTACTGGTTCCCGCACACCGAGGGCTGCCTGACCAAGCGCAACAACCGCGTGGAGGGTCCGGCGCGACCGCTGTCGAAGTTCAAGGGCTGGCTGGACGACGAGTTCCTGTCCAACACCCTGTTCGGCGGGATCAACAAGCTCACCCACCGCGTCCCGGCCGCGGCCCCGTTCGTCAACGGCATCTCCGCCAAGGCCCTGGGCGCGCGCACCTACAGCGACACCTCCTACAAGGTGTTCACCAGCCCGCGCACGGTCCGCTTCAAGGAGCAGGAGTACGCGATCCCGCGCGAGCAGCTGGTGCCCGCGCTGCGCGACCTGCGCGCCCTGTTCGAGAAGCGCGACTGGAAGATCAGCTTCCCCATCGAGGTGCGGCTGCTGCCCGAGGAGGACGCCTGGCTGTCGATGGCCCACGGCCGCCGCTCGGCGTTCATCGCGGTGCACGTCTACCACCGCGACCCGCACGAGGAGTACTTCCGGGGCGTGGAGGAGCTGATGACCTCGATCGGCGGGCGGCCGCACTGGGGCAAGATGCACACCCGCGACGCCGCCTACCTGGAGACGGTCTACCCGCGCTTCGGCGACTTCCGGGCGCTGCGCGACGAGCTGGACCCCGAGCGCCGCTTCGCCAACCCGTACACGCGCCAGGTCTTCGGCGCCTGAGGCGCTCCTGAGGCGTCCGAGACGCCCGTGGGCGTCCGCGCCGCCCGCCGCCGCCTTCCGCGACACCGCACGCGGGGGCGGCGGCGGGCGTCGTTCACGCCGCGCCGCAGGGGCTGCCGTTCGTCGTCGTGATGTCGGCCCCGGGGTAGTCGTGGTACTCGGTGGCCTCCAGGACCTCGGCGAACCCGCCCAGCACGTTCACGCACAGCAGCACCCCGAGCACGACCTTGCCCCACGCCGGGACCTGCGGCAGCGACAGGCACACCACCGCGACGACGACCGCCGCCACCAGCACCAGCGCCACCACGACCACCGCGGCGTAGGGGTAGCCCTTGGTCCACTCGGCGGCGCCCGGGTTCCGCTCGCACATCCGCTGGGTCGCGTCGTCGGCGCGCTGCTGGAGCGTCCCCATCAGCCACCGGCCGGCCGGGCCGAGCACGATCGCCCCCAGCGCCACGCCCGTCCACGTGCGCTTCGCCACATCCGCCCCCGCCCTGCCGCCCCGATCCCGACAAGGGACACCTTTCCGCCAGAGACGGACCGGCGTCCAGACGCGACGAGGCCCCCGCCGCATCGGCGGGGGCCTCGTATGCGCGGGGGCCTCGTATGCGCGGGGGCCGGTCAGGAGGGGCGGACGCCGTTGTTGCTCTGCGTGTCCGCACCGGCGCCGCCACCGCCGTCCTCGGGCTCCTGGCCCTGGCCGCCGCCGGGGCGCTGCTGGCCTCCGTCGGAGGTCTTGGGCGGCGCGGTCGGCGGGGCCGTCGGCGGCGCGGTCGGCCGGTCGCTCGGACGCAGGCTCGGCTCTCCCGTGGAGGGGGTCGAGGGCGGGGTGCTCGGCTCCCGCGTCGTGCCGCCGGTCGGGCCGGTCGAGCGGCCGGGGACCGGCGCCTCGCCGTCCTCGGAGGGCGTGCCGGTGGGGACCTTGGACGGGGTCCGGTCCGTGTCGGGCGTCCCCTCCTGCGAGCGGCCGAGGTTGTTCCAGGTGGTGCCGGTGCCGTTGGTGACGCCGACCCAGCCCGAGGCCGGCTTGTTGGTGATCTTCTCGGCGAGGGTGATGCCGCCCATCACCACTCCGAAGATCACCAGCGAGGACAGGGCCAGCACCTTCCAGCGCTGCCGCGCCCACACCAGGGTCGCCTGCAGCGCCGCCCGCCAGGCCGCGCGCCGGACCGCCTCCTCGTCGGCCCCGGAGGCCACCTCCCCGGCCACGGTCTCGGCGGGCCCGCCGCCGTCCAGCCGGGTGGCGTTCGGGTCACCGCCGACCGGCAGGTCCAGGCGGGTGGCGCCGGGGTCCATCCGGGTGGCGTTCGGATCGCCCCCGGCGGCCCCCGCGGGCGGCCACGCCACCGTGCGGGTCGGATCGGCGCTGGTGGCCTGCTCTGCGGCGGCGCTCGCCGTCTCGCGGCCGTGCAGCGCCGCCTGCAGGTGCGTGCGCTCCTTGATCTGCTCCTTGCCCTGGTCCAGGTAGTGCTTGGCGACCGCGGCCCCCGCCGTGGACACCACGCTCATGAACGCGGCCCCGAGGATCGTCCCGTACACCCCCAGGTAGGACGCGCCCACGGCGGCGGCGAGCGTGGCCAGGCCGCTGGCGATCAGTTGGGTCGTGCTCAGATCGGGCAGCTTGCGCTGCATCGACGAATCCCCCTATTCGGTTCGACCATAATTACCCCCGCAACCGGAACTATCGGGGCGACGAAGGTGTTCCAGTACCCCGGCGTGAGGATGACAACCCGAAAACACTGGAGCCGCGGAGGCCCGTCAGGCACAGTGTGGAAAAGGATGCACAAGAATCGGGCAGGGCGCCTCCGGTCGGTCCCCGGCACGGGCAAGCTTGGTCAGGTGCCCTCTTCAAGCACGTGGAGAGGGCTTCGAGAGCGGCGATGTTCGGACATGCCGGGTACGGTGCTGGCAGCAGGTGTGTCCGAAAGAGAGACTCGGGAACCCGGGGGAAGGGCACGCATGCGCCCTCGGTGGGAACCGGGCGACCGGACGGCGCGAGCGGGCTCGTGACCGGGCGGAGGCCCGGCGCCCTCCGTGCCGTCAGGACAGGGCAGGAAGGACACGCATGCAGGAGCTGCGCCTCGTCGCGGTCAGCGAGGACGGTACGTACCTCGTCCTGGCCACCGCGGGCCGAGGCACCCGGTTCACGCTGCCCGTCGACGACCGGCTGCGCGCCGCGGTCCGTGGGCACTTCTCCCGCCTCGGCCAGTTCGAGATCGAAGTGGAGAGTCCCTTGCGCCCCAAGGAGATCCAGGCTCGCATCCGGTCCGGCGAGACGGCCGAAGAGATCGCCGAGTCGGCCGGCATCCCGGTCGAACGCGTCCGCTGGTTCGAGGGGCCGGTCCTGCAGGAGCGCGAGTACATGGCCCAGCAGGCGCAGCGCGTCGCGGTCCGCCGCCCCGGCGAGAACGCGCCCGGCCCGCCGCTCGGCGAGACCGTCGAGGAGCGCCTGGGCCGCGGGGGCATCGACCTGGAAGAGGTCGAGTGGGACTCCTGGAAGTGCGAGAACAGCACCTGGCGCGTCCGGCTGTCGTTCTTCGAGGGCGGCCGCCCGCACGCCGCCGAGTGGGTCTTCGACCCGCGCCGCCGCATGGTGTCCCCGCTGGACGAGGTCGCCGCGCGGCTGACGGCCGTGGAGTGGGACGAGGACGCCCTGTCGGACACCGTCACGCCGCTGGTGCCGCGCCGCCCCGCGATGAAGGTCGTGCCCAGCGAGCCCGCCCCGCCGCCCCGCGACCTGGCGCCCGCGCGCGGCATCCCGAGCGAGACCGAGCACCCGGGCGAGCCGCAGAGCGGCTACATCGTGGAGCGCGGCCGGATGGTGGACCCGCGCCCGGCGTTCAGCGGCCGCGAGGTGCCGCCGCCGGCGCCCGCGTCGGCGCTGCCGCCGTCCGAGCCGACGCGCCCGGTGGAGGCGCCGCGTCCGGTCGAGGCACCGCGCCCGGCCGAAGCGCCGCGCGCCGTCGAACCGTCGCGTCCCGCCGAAGCGCCGCGCCCGGTCGAGTCGCCGCGTTCCGCCGAGCCGTCGCGTCCCGCCGAGATGTCGCGACCGGCTGAGGCGTCGCGTCCGGCCGAGCCGCCGCGCCTGGCCGAGTACGTGCCCGAGCGGCACGAGGAAGAGCCGGAGGAGCAGGCTCAGGCCCCCGAGGCCGTGGACGAGCCCGCGGCCGAGGCCGCCGCGCCTCGCCCCGAGCCGAAGCCGGAGCCCGAGGCCCGTCCGGAGCCCGAGCCGGAGCCCGTCGCGTCCGAGGAGGCCGAGAAGGGCGAGGAGGCCGAGCCGGAGACCGCAGAGGCCCCGGAGCCGAAGGCCGAGCGCGAGCAGGAGCAGCCCGCCGAGCCCGAGGAGCGGGAGACGGCCGCGGCCGCCGAGCCGGAGCCGGAGCCCGAGCCGGTCGTGGACGAGAAGCCCGCCGAGCCCGAGCGGCCGGAAGCCGTCGAGGAGCCGGAGGAGCCCGCCGAGGAGAAGGCGGAGGCGCGGGACGAGGCGCCCGAGGCCGAGGAGCCCGAGGCGGCCCAGGAGGAGCCCGAGCGTCCCGCCGCCAAGGAGGCGCCCAAGCCGGGCCCGCCGCCGCAGCGCCCGCCGCACCGGGAGAACGCCCGTCCCCCGGCCAAGAAGAAGAGCACGGCGCGCCCGTCGATGCCGGCCGCGCAGTCCTCGCAGCCGGAGAAGCCGGCCGCCGCCGCTGCCGCCGACAGCACGCCCGCCGCCGCGGCGGCGCAGCGCCCGGCCCGCACCCGCCGCAAGGCCAAGGGCAAGCGCGCCTCGGTGCCGTCCTGGGACGAGATCATGTTCGGCGCCCGCCGCCCGGACTGACGGCCGGTCCCGCCGCCCCGCACGGGGGCGGCGGGCCTCCGTCCCGGTCCCCCGGGCTCAGTCCTTGCGGGCCCGGTCCTCTTCGACGAAGGGCAGCACCCACGCGGGGGTGATCCCCGCCGCCAGCGCCACCGCGTCCTCCTCGGCCATGTCGACGGCGGGGTAGGCGCCCTCCCCCGCGCCGACCGCGACGATGAGCGTGGCCAGGCCGAGCCGCCGCTGGAACAGCGTCCGCCTGATCCGCCACCCGACGACCGCGCCGTGCTCGACGACGGCCTGGCGGCGGCGCAGCGACCCCGACCGGACGGTCAGGCGCTCGGCGTCGGTGGCGTGCCCGAGCTGCCGGTAGCGGTCCAGCCCGAGCGGTACGGCGAGCACCGCCAGCACCAGGCAGCCGTAGACCGCCCACGGCTGCCGGGCCAGCAGGGCGATCAGCGCGACGCCCAGCGGCGGTCCGACCGCGCGCAGCACCCGCCGCCCCCGGGCCGCCCGGGGATGCGGGACGAGGGGGCCCGGCGGCGGGCCCAGGACGGCGTGGGCGAGCGAGCCGGCGAACCCGCGCGGCGCGGCGGGCAGCAGCCGCCCCCGGTGGGCCGCGTCGCCCAGGCCGGTGACCAGCGCGTTGAGGCGCACGACGCCGGCCATGCGCTCGAAGGGGTTGTCGGCCAGCTCGACGCCCCGGATGCGGCGGCGCTCCAGCGAGACGCTGCGCCGGGACAGGCGGCCGCGCTCGGCGACGACCGAGCCGTCCCGGGCCACCACGGTGAAGTCCCAGTTCACCAGGGCGAACACCACCACCGACATGACCGGCATCGCGAGCACGAACAGGACGACCAGCACGATCACCGCGAGGGTGGGCAGCCCCACGACCTCGTGGCCGAGGCCGGCCAGCCGCTCGCGGTTGATGAGGCCGAGGTCGTCGCTGAGGTTGTAGAGGGTGCCGAGGGCGCTGCCCGCCAGCGCGAACGGCGTGAGCAGGTAGGCGCCGCTCAGCGGCGCGTACAGGTACCAGCGCGGCCGCATCCGGGCGAGGGTGCGGCGGGGCGGCGGCGTCCCGGCGGGGCGCGCGACGGCCGACCGGGTCAGCAGCACCCTCCGGAGCCGGTCGGCCTCCTGCCGGGAGACCGCGTTCAGCTCCCCCTCGCCGCCGTCGGACCCGGCGTCGATGTGGACGATCGCCAGGCCCAGCAGCCGGTGCGGAAAGGTCGCGTTGATGTCCACGCCCCGAATTCGGTCCAGCGGAATTGTCTTTACCGAACGCCCGATAAGCGAGCGGCGCAACTCGATCCGGTCCGGGTACAAGGTGTAGGTGAAGGTCGCCCATGTCGCGATGTGGAAGAGGAACCCGAACGCCAGTCCCACCAGGGTGAAATAGAAGGCGGTGGACATTCCGCCCACCACCAGTCCGGTGGCCCCGGCGGCCAGGAGCGCGACGAGTTCGCGCGTGGCGCCGACGACGAAGGTGAGCGGGTGCAGCCGCCGTACCCGCGCCGCGTCACGCACGTCGCCGACGTCGCCGGCGTCGCTCACGTCGCGTCGTCCCGCAGGTCGTGGGCGCGGTGCGCGAGCCGCTCGGCCAGCCGGGTGGCGACGTCGACCGGCAGCCCCTCGACCCTGGAGGAGCCGGCGTGCGAGGCGGTGTTGATCTCGATGCTGGCCAGGCCCAGCATGCGCTCGATGACGCCCTGGCGGGTGTCGACGGTCTGGATGCGGCCGACCGGCACCAGCAGCCACTCGCGGCTGAACCAGCCGGTGCGGGTGTAGACGACGTCGGCGCTGACCTCCCAGCGGTGCACGCGGTAGCGCCACACGGGGGCGACGGTGACCATCAGCAGCCCCTGGGCCCCCACCAGGATCGGCAGCCACCAGACCCGGTCGGCGAGCCAGCCCGGCACGGCCGACCAGCCGGCGCCCTCCAGCCAGGCCGCCACGCCCCAGGCGAGGCCGAAGCCCAGCCCCCAGAGCAGGCCGTACTCGATGATCCAGTGCGCGACGGCGCGCGGGGAGACCCGGTGTTCGGGCGGCCGCAAGCGCGGCGGGCGCGGCGTCCCGCCGTCGGTCTGCTGGGTGCGCCGCACCGACGTCACAGCAGGAGTCTAGATCCCCGGGCGGCGGGCGCGGCCGATCACCTCCGGCAAGCCCCCGATCCGCCCGCCGAAAACGCGAAGGAAATTCAATGCGCCGCCCACCTGCGGGAATGGCGGGGAAAGCATTTTGTCGGACCCGTGTGCGAGATTGAGAAGAGCTCATCAGCACATTGCCAGCGTTCTGTCAGCGCCCCCCGGAAAACTGGATGCGTTCTTCGCCGGACGAGTCCTACGTTGACATGCCGTCGCGTCAATCCGGTGGAGTGTCCGGTACCGGAGTCCCCAGGGAGATCACATGACCTACGCCATCCAAGCCGAGGGCCTGGTGAAGCGCTTCGGCGCCACCCAGGCCCTGGCCGGCGTCTCGCTCACCGCCCGGCCGGGCACCGTCCTCGGCGTGCTCGGCCCCAACGGCGCGGGCAAGACGACCGCGACCAGAATCCTCGCCACCCTCATCGAGCCGACCGAGGGCCACGCGACCATCAACGGGTACGACGTGGTCAAGCAGGCCCACCACGTGCGCCAGCTCATCGGCCTGACCGGCCAGTACGCCGGGGTCGACGAGATGCTCACCGGCACCGAGAACCTCGTCCTCATCGCCCGCCTGCTGGGCATGTCGCGGCGCGAGTCGCGCAGCCGCGCGGCCGCCCTGCTCGAACGCTTCGACCTGGTCGAGGCCGCCGAGCGCGCGGCCAAGACCTACTCCGGCGGCATGCGCCGCCGGCTGGACCTCGCCGCCAGCCTGGTGGGCCGCCCGCAGATCCTGTTCCTGGACGAGCCGACCACCGGCCTCGACCCGCGCAGCCGCAACGCGCTGTGGGACATCGTGCGCGGCCTCACCGACGACGGCGTCACGGTCATGCTCACCACCCAGTACCTGGAGGAGGCCGACCAGCTCGCCGACGACATCATCGTGATCGACCGCGGCCGGGTCATCGCGCAGGGCACCTCCGACCAGCTCAAGGCGCAGGTCGGCGACCAGGTCCTGGAGGTCACCCCGGTCGACTCCGGCGACACCCTGTCGGTGACGCGCATCGTGGGCGACCTCGCCGGGGCGACCCCCGAGGTCCGCGACGGCCTGGTGTCGGTGCCGATCGCCGACCCGGCCCTGCTGCCGGCCGCCGTGCGCCGCCTGGACGAGGCGGGCGTCACGATCGCCGCCCTGTCGCTGCGCAAGTCGAGCCTGGACGAGGTCTTCTTCGCGCTGACCGGCCACCACACCGAGGACCTCGACGCCGAGGCCGACGAACTCGCCAAGGAAGGAGCCTCGGCATGACGACGACGGCCCTGACCCCGCCGCTGACCAAGCACGTCTCCCCCGCCACCGCGGTCCGCCACATCGGCACCCTGTCGTGGCGCAACCTCGTGCAGATCAAGCACAACCCGATGGAGCTGCTGGACCTGTCGATCCAGCCCATCATGTTCGTGCTGCTGTTCGCCTACGTGTTCGGCCCGGCGATGGAGGGCAGCGTGGAGCGCTACCTGCCCATCGTCATCCCGGGCATCATCGCCCAGAACGCGCTGTTCGCCGGCATGAGCACCGGCTTCGGGCTGAACACCGACATCACCAAGGGCGTCTTCGACCGCTTCCGCAGCCTGCCGATCGCGCGGAGCGCGCCGCTGTTCGGCCGGATCATCGCCGACACCACCAAGCAGGCGTGGTCGATGATGATCCTGCTGGTGGTGGGCTACGTCATCGGCTTCCGGGTGGAGACCAGCGCCCTGGCCCTGGTCGCGGCGTTCCTGCTGCTGCTGGCGTTCGCGATCCTGTTCTCCTGGACGTCGGTCTTCATCGCGATGAAGGTGAACGAGCCCGAGAAGGTGCAGATCTTCGGCTTCGTCGTCATCTTCCCGCTGAGCTTCCTGAGCACCGCGTTCATCAAGTCCACGCAGGGCATCCCCGGCCCGGTGGCGTGGGTGATGGACAACAGCCCGGTGACCCACCTGGTGGAGGCGATGCGCGGCCTGCTGGTCGGCGGCCCGGTGCTGGAGCACGCGCTGATCTCGCTGGCGTGGGGCGTGGGGATCACGCTGGTGTTCGCCCCGCTGTCGCTGCGGGCGTTCAAGGCGCGCGCCTGACCGCAGGTCCGCACCGGGGCCCGCTACGGACGTCCGTCCGGGCCTCGCACGGGCCTGCCGCAGGTTCCGCACCGCATCGCATCTCGTCCCGTCCCGCGCCCCCGGCCCGGCCGGGGGCGCGGGACGGAGTGCCGTGCCCGCCGGCCGGAGATGCCGGGGGCCGGGCGGCGGCTCAGTCAGCCGCTGCGCTCCGGCCCTCCGGCGGCTCGCGGACCGCCGGGTCCCCGTCCGCGTACCGGCGCCACTCGTTCATGTCGCGCTCGGGGCGCCCAAGGCCGAACTCCTCCAGCACCCCGTCGAACGTCCGGGCCAGCCCGCGCCGGTAGGCGACCTCGAACGCCGCCTCCCCCAGCGCCGCCCTCGCCCGCTCCGCCGCCGCGCCCTCATCGGGCTGTGACAGGTCGCGGGAGCCCCGCAGCGCCTCCGCCGCCCCCAGCAGTTCGGCCGCCCGCCCCGGCTCCCCGTCATGGAGCGCCAGCGCCGCGCACCCGGTCAGCACCAGCGCCGTCACCGGGTAGTCCAGCGCCCGGGTCGAGCACCACAGCGCCTCCCGCAGCCTCGCCCGCGCGGCCGCGTCGTCGCCGGTCTCCAGGTCCAGCTGCGCCCGCCCCGCCAGGATCATCCCCCGGCACTGGGGCGGCCCCGGCCCCAGCGGCACGAGCCGTTCCGCACGCTCCAGCCGACGCCGCGCCTCGGCGTGGTCGCCCTCCCGGCGCGCGAACTCGCCCAGCTGGTAGTGCAGCACCGCCACCGCCTCGGGCACCGCCGTGCGCTCGGCGTCGCGCATCGCCCCGGTCACCATCCGCAGCGCGCGGTCCCGCTCCCCCACCAGGTACAGCTCGTTGGCCAGCCGGATGTGGGTCTGCAGCACCGTCACCGCCCCGCCGCCCAGCGCCTCGCCCGCGCGCAGCGCCTCCTCGAACCGGGCGATCGCGGCGCGGTGCTCGCCGCGCCGCCCCAGCAGCTCCGCCTGCGCCGTCAGCGTGAACGACAGCCCCCAGCGGTCGCCCGCCTCGGTGAACGCCGCCTCGGCGGCCGCGAAATCGGCCTCCATGCGCCCGGTCCGGCCGAAGGTGTAGGAGAGCTGGCCGTGGATGAAGTGGCCGACGCCGCGCACCCACGGGTCGCGGTCCTCCAGCAGAGGCGACAGCTCGCCGAGGGCGTTCTCGTCCCAGTCGGACATGTACCCGGCCAGGGTGACGGCCATGAGCTTCAGCAGCGGGTGCCGGTCCCGCTCGGGCAGGTCGCGGGCGATGTCGCGGGCGCGCAGCAGCCAGTCGCCCGCGTGGCCCGCCGTCACCTGGGAGTCGATGGCGGTCAGGCCGCCCAGGGCCAGCGCGAGGGCCGTGGTGCGGTCCTCGGGCAGCCGGGGCAGGCTGAGGACCCGCATGATGTTGTCGGCGCTCTCGCCCAGCTGGCCGCGCAGGAACCAGTACCAGCCGAGCCCCGCGCAGAACCGCAGCGCCAGGGCCGCGTCCCGCTCGGCCAGCGCCCAGCGCAGCGCGGCGTGGGTGTTGTCGTGCTCGGCGATCAGCCGGTCCAGCCAGCGCAGCTGGTCGTGCCGGTACAGGTGGGGTTCGGCGGTCTCGGCCAGGTCCGCGAAGTGCGCGGCGTGCGCGCGCCGCACGTCCGCCTCCTCGCCCGCCTCCGCCAGGCGTTCCAGGCCGTAGGCGCGGATGGTCTCCAGCATCCGGTAGCGGGGCCCCCGCTCGGGGTCGGCCACCAGGACCAGGGACTTGTCCGCCAGCGCGGTGAGGGTGTCCAGGACGTCCCCGGCGGGCAGCCCCGGGCCCGAGCACACCTCCTCGGCGCTCTCCAGCGTCGCGCCGCCGGGGAAGATCGCCAGCCGCCGCCACAGCGTCCGCTCGGCCTCGCCGAGCAGCTCCCAGCTCCACTCCACGACCGCGCGCAGCGTCTGGTGCCGGGGCAGCGCCGTGCGGCTGCCCGCGTTCAGCAGCCGGAACCGGTCGCCGAGGCGCGCGGCGAGCTGGTCCAGCGTCATCGAGCGCAGCCGCGCCGCCGCTAGCTCGATCGCCAGCGGCATCCCGTCCAGCGCCCGGCACACCGCCACGACCCGGGCGGCGTTGGCGTCGGTGACCGCGAACCCGGGCGAGACGGCCGCGACCCGGTCGGCGAACAGGCGCAACGCTGGATAGGCCAGCGCGGTCGCCGCGTCGGCGGACGGCGGGGGCGGCTCCAGCGGCTCGACCGGCCACAGCGCCTCGCCGGTGATGCCGAGCGGTTCCCGGCTGGTCGCGAGAATCCGCACGCCAGGGCAGAACGCCAGGACGCGGTCGACCAGCACGGCCGCCGCGTCCAGCAGGTGCTCGCAGTTGTCCAGGATCAGCAGCAGCCGCCGCTCGGCCAGCGCCGCGGTCAGGCGTTCCAGCGGATCGGCGGCCTCGGCGCCCCGGCCCCGCCCGGCGGGCATCAGGACGGCCTCGCGGAGGCCGAGTGTGGCCAGGACGGTCGCGGGCACCTCCGCCGCGTCGGTGACGGGCGCGAGTTCGACGAACCACACGCCGTCCTCTCCAGGGTCCGGAAGCCGCTCGCCGGCCTCCTGCGCCAGCCGCGTCTTGCCCGCACCGCCCGGCCCGGTCAACGTGACCAGGCGTCCCGCGGCGAGCATTTCGCGCACCCGGGCCAGGTCACGATCGCGCCCGATGAAGCTGGTCAGCCTCGCACGCAGATTGCCGCGCCCCCGTGCCGACCCGTGCCCGGGACCTCCACCTCCGCCAGCACCGACGACCACGTCCATCCCGGTGGGCCCGGCCGCGTCATCGGAGGCGGCGGTCGTGCCGTTCGGCCTTGCGGTGACCGGCTGGGGCGGCTGGCGCAAGGCCGGGTCCTGTCGCAGGACCGCCAGATGCAGATCCCGCAGTTCAGGGCTCGGGTCGACGCCCAGCTCCTCCGCCAGGGCACGTTTGATCGCGCTGTACTCCGCCAGCGCGTCCGCCTGCCGCCCGGCCCCGTACAGCGCCTGCATCAGGCGTCCCCGCAGCGGTTCCCGCAACGGGTCGGCCGCGGCCAGGGCCTCCAGTTCGGGGATCAGCCGCTCGTGCCGTCCGAGTTCCAGGTCCGCGTCGAGCCGCTCCTCCAGCGCCGCGTTCCGCAGGCTCTCCAGCCGCGCCGCCGGGCCCTCCGCGAACGGCAGCCCGGCCGTCTCCACCAGCGCGGGCCCCCGCCACAGGGCGAGCGCCGCCCGCAGCGCCTCCGACCTCTCCGCCGGATCGGCCAGCACCCGGGCCTCGGCCACCCGGGCCTCGAAGTCGTGCGCGTCCACCGCCCGCCGCGACACCGCCAGCCGGTAGGAGCCGTTCCGCGACTCCACCAGCTCCGCCCCGATCGCCGCCCGCAGCCGCGACACCAGCGACTGCAGCGCGTTCGGCGCGGCCGCCGGGCCCCGGTCCTCCCACAGGTCGGCGATCAGGCGGCCGGCCGGCACCGGGCGGTCCGCCTCCACGGCCAGCAGGGTCAGCAGCGTCCGCAGCCGCGCGCCGCCGACCTCCACGGCGCGGTCGGCGGCGGTCACCTCCACTGGTCCGAGAATCCCGATCCGCACCTGGCGATTCTCCCCCATCGCCGAGCGTTCCGCCTGGAACGCGCGATGCCCGGCGACCCTCTCGGGTCACCGGGCATCGGGAGGTCTCGGGCGCGTCCCGGAGGGCCGCCCTCAGACCGCTGCGAACCGGCTCAGGAGGCGGCCTTCTGGCGCGGCTTGCCGTCGTCGATCGCCGCCAGCTGGAAGTCGGCCCGCGGCTGCTCCACCGAGCCGAGCGAGACGGTCTCGCGCTTGAACACCAGCGCCAGCGTCCAGTCGGCCAGCACCCGCGCCTTGCGGTTGAAGGTCGGGACCATCATGCCGTGGTAGGTCCGGTGGAAGAACCACGCCGGCCAGCCCTTCAGCTTCATGCCGAGGGGGTTGGCCACGCCCTTGTGCAGGCCGAGGCCCGCGACCGCGCCCAGGTTGTTGTGCACGTAGGGCTTGAGCGACTTGCCGCGCAGCGAGCGCACCACGTTGTCGGCCAGCACCTTGGACTGGCGGACGGCGTGCTGGGCGTTCGGCGGGCAGAACGCGCCCTCCTGGGTGAGGTCGGGGATCGCCGCGTTGTCGCCCGCGGTGAACGCCCGCACCATGCCCTCGATGGTGAGGTACTCGGTGCCCTTGACCTGGCCGCGCTCGGTCAGCGGCAGGTCGGTGTGCTTGACGACCGGGGCCGCCTTCACGCCGGCGTTCCACACCAGGGTCCCGGCCGGGAAGCGGCTGCCGTCCGACAGCTCGATGACGCCGTCCACGGCCGACTGCAGGAACGTCTTCATCTTGACGTCGATGCCGCGGCCGCGCAGCTGCTCGGCGGTCCACTTGCCCATGTCGGGGCCGACCTCGGGCAGGATGCGGTCGGCCGCCTCGACGAGCACGAAGCGCAGGTCCTGCGGGCTCACCTTGCGCATGTACTTGGTGGCGTCGCGGGTCATGTCCTCCAGCTCGGCCACCGCCTCCACGCCCGCGAAGCCGCCGCCGACGAACACGAAGGTCAGCGCCTTGCGGCGGATCTCCTGGTCGTTGGTGGACTCGGCGATCTCCAGCTGCTCCAGCACGTGGTTGCGCAGGTGGATGGCCTCGCCGACGGTCTTGAGGCTGATGCCGTTCTCGGCCAGGCCGGGGATCGGCAGGATGCGCGGCACGGCGCCGGCCGCCATCACCAGGTAGTCGTAGGAGATCCGCTCCGGCGGGCCGGCCAGCGGCTGCAGGATGGCCCATCCCTCGTCATGGTTGAGCTCGGTGACGCGGGCGTTGCGCACGGTGCACCTCTGGAGCACCCGGCGCAGCGGCACCACGACGTGCCGCGGGGAGATGTTCCCGGCGGCGGCCTCGGGGAGGAACGGCTGGTACGTCATGTACGAGTTCGGGTCGACGATGGTCACCTTGACCTCGCCGCGGCGCAGCTCGCGCTTGAGCTTCTTCTGCAGGCGGAGCGCGGTGTACATGCCCACATAGCCGCCACCCACGATCAGGATGTGGGGAGCGCCAGGGGTCCCCTCGGCGGTCCTGGCCATTGCGGCCTCCAATGTCACGGTCGGCTTGTGAAGGTATTCACAAGCTAGCCGATGGTCTGGACCAAATGCCAACCGGACCCCACGAAAGATCTCCAGAACTTTCCAACCGGGCAAACTGGACCGTTGCGTCTCACGAAACTTCGCCCGTCCTTCCTGCAAATACGGACACCAGGGGATGAACATCACATGATGAACATCACAGTGGCGTTCTCCGGAGGGTCCGCCACCCTGCGGGAGGAAAAGCCCGTTCCACCCCCGCCCAACCCCTAAGGTTGGGCGGGACGAGGAAGGGGGCGCCGCCGGCGGGGCGCGCATCGCCAGATGAAGGGAATCGGGCGGGGTGCGGCGTACGATCTCGGCCGGGAGCGTAGCGATGATGAGCAAAGACCGGCGGCGTCCGATCCTGGCCGCGGCGGGCGCCCTCGCGCTCGCCGGCGCGCTGAGCGGCTGCGGGCTGATCGGCCAACCCCAGAACAGCAGCGCGGAGTTGTCGGAGTGGTTCACCGTGAACAGCCCGGCGTTCCGTGATGGCGGCGACTTGCCCACACGATTCGGGTGCACGACGTACTCTGGCAGCGGCGAGCGGGGCAAGACCCCGCCGCTGTTCTGGTCGGGAGCCCCGTCGGTGACCAGGTCGTACGCCATCGTCATGGACGACCCGGACGCCGACGACGGCGCCTACGTCCACTGGGTGGTCGCGGGCATCGACGTCAGCCAGCGCGAGCTGGTCGAGGGCGGCCGGCTGGACAAGATGGTCGAAGGACTCAACACCGGCAAGAAGGTGGGCTACCTGGCGCCCTGCCCGCCCAAGGGCGAGCGGCACCGGTACCGGTTCACCGTCTACGCCCTGGACGTCGCGGCGCCGTTCCCCAGCGGCGCCACGCTGAAGGACTCGCTCGGCGCCATCGCCAAGCACACCGTCGGCAGGGGCCGCATCACCGGGAACCTCGGCGACGGGTAAGTGCGTTGACCGTGGGGCCGGACGGCAGGGGGCGCCGAGCACCAGGCGGGCGCCCGCGGCCGGTGGGGCGCACGTCGGCAGGAGTGTACGGACCGGCCGAATTGGCCGTTAGGTACGCGCCGTGTGAGGGTGTATGTGCGCGAAGGGTGTGACAACGGTCATAGCGGTCGGCCAGAATCGTTCAAGGTCCGTAGGGAACCGGCCGCTAGCGAAAAACGGGACGAACCCGCGGTCCGCGCTGGCGACTCTCGCCGGGCCAAGGCATTGGGTGGTGGCATGACTTCTGCAATCGTGGTCTTCGGCCTTCTTGTGGTCGTGGTCCTGGTGGTCGTCCTCGTGGTCCTCGGCCTGCGGGCCAGCCGGGCCACAGGCGACGACGAAGACGAGTGGATGGCCGACGAGCAGCCGCCGCCGGCCAAGCGCGGTCGCCGCCGCGGCTCCCCGCAGCCGGAGGAGGTCGTCGAGGACGCCTACGGCCCCGGCTACGACGGCGGTTACGACGGCGGCTACGACGACGCCTCCTACGGCCAGGGGCAAGGCCAGGGCCAGGCGCCCGCCCGCGACCCGCGCGAGGAGCAGGGCTACGACCGCCGCGTCGCCGGCGGTCCGCTCGCCGCACCGACGCCCGCGCCCGCCGCCGCCCCGCCGCCCCCGCCTCCCTCCGGCCAGGCCAGCGACGAGATGGAGGACGACGACTACTGGGCCACCATCACCTTCGACAAGCCGAAGTTCCCCTGGCAGCACGGCAACGCCGGGGAGCGCGGCGAGGGCGCGCCCGCCGCCGACCCGCTGGCCGAGCGGCAGCAGCAGGCGCCGCAGCCGGTCGCCGAGCAGCAGCCCATGCCCGTCGAGCAGCCCGGCATGACCCAGCCCGCGCCGATGGGCGCCGACCTCGGCGCGCTGGGCGGCCTGGGCGGCGGTCGCCCCGCGACCGGCCCCCAGCACACGGGCCCGCAGGCGTCCGGCCCGCAGCCCACCGGTCCCCAGCCCACCGGCCCGCAGCAGTCGCCGCCCGGCAACTTCGCGCCCGCCGCGTTCAACGAGCCGGGCCCCTACAACGACCAGGCCGGTCCCCTGGGCGGCGACCCGGGCGCCACCGCCACCGACGCCATCCCGGCCGGCCTGACCAACCCGCCCGTCCCCGGCAACACCGGCCCACACTCGCCCTACGGCGACCAGTCCGTGTACGGCAACGCCGCCGAGCAGTCGCCCTACGGCGACCAGCCGTCCTACGAGCAGTCCCCTTACGGCGAGCAGCCCGCCTACGGCGACCAGTCCGGGTACGACCAGCCGCCCTACGGCGAGCAGCCGTCGCACGAGCAGCCCGCGCAGCCCTCGCACGAGCAGCCCCTGTACGGAGGCGACCCGCTGGGCGTGCGCCCGGCGGCCCAGGGCCGTCCCGACCAGGGCTTCGACATGCCGGCGCCGCCCGCCGACCCGCGCGCGTCCGACGCGCTGGGCCTGCCGCTGGGCCGCACCGACGAGCAGCCCGTGCGCGGCTACGGCGAGCCCGCCGAGCCCGCGCCCGCCGCCTCCCCCTGGGACACCGGCGCCCAGCCGCCCGCCCAGCAGCCGCCCGCCCAGCCCGCCGCCCCGGCGCCGGGATCGCCGAACGACACCGACAACCACAAGCTGCCCACGGTGGACGAGCTGCTCCAGCGCATCCAGACCGACCGGCAGCGGTCGTCGGGGGGCCCGGGCGCGCCCGAGCCGTCGTCGGGGCAGTCGTTCGGCAACTCGCTGAACGACCCGCTGAACGACCCGCTCGGCGGCTCCGGCTTCAACGGCGGCGGTGGCGGCACCGGCGGCTGGCCCGCCGGATCGCCCTCGACCACCTCCTACGACGCCGACCAGACCGGCGGGTACGGCGGCTACGGCGGCCAGACCGGCGGTCAGACCGGTTCCGGCCAGGGCGACGGCTACCCGTCCGCCCCCGCCTACGGCGACTCGCCCCGCTACGACGACCCGCTGAACGGCTCGGGCCGCGGCGACTACGGCTCGTTCGGCGAGCAGCAGGGCGGCGGCGAGCCGGGCCGCTACGGCGACTTCAGCGGCAGCAGCTACAACGGCGGCGACCCGCTGTCCGGCGGCGCCCAGGACCCCAACGCCACCCAGGCCTACGGGGGAGGATCCGGTTACTACGGGTCGCAGCCGGGCTATCCGGGCACGCCCGCCGGAGGAACCGGAGACACCGGGACGGGCGGGTACGGATCGCCCTATCCCGGCCGCTCCGACCAGGACCGGCAGCAGCCCGACGACTGGGAGAGCCACCGCGACTACCGGCGCTGAGCGCCGCACGCACCGACCGGCACGGGGCCGCCACGCGATGTGGCGGCCCCGTGCCGTTTGTGTCGCACCCGGCGCAGGGGCGGCAAACGATGGTTATATACGCTAGGTGACTTCAAAGCCACTCAACGTATCGACTTTGCGGCGGGACCTCCTCGCGTCGTTCGTGGTGTTCCTCGTCGCGATCCCGCTGTCGCTCGGCATCGCGGTGGCCGCCGGGGCCCCCATCGCGGCCGGGCTGATCGCCGCCATCGTGGGCGGTGTCGTGGCCGGTGCGCTCGGCGGCTCCCCCCTGCAGGTGAGCGGGCCCACGGCCGGACTGACCGTGATCGTCGCCAGCCTGATCCAGACCTACGGATGGCGCGCCACCTGCGCCATCACCCTCATGGGCGGGCTGCTGCAGCTGGCCCTCGCCGCCTGCCGGGTCGCCCGGACCGCGCTCGCGGTCTCGCCCGCCGTCGTGCACGGGATGCTGGCCGGGGTCGGCGTGGTGCTGATCCTCGCCCAGGTGCACATCGTGCTCGGCGGCAAGCCGCAGCACTCCGCGCTGGAGAACCTGCGCGAGCTGCCCGGCCAGATGCTGCACCCGCAGTCGCACCCGGCGCTGCTCGGCGCGCTGACCATAGGGGTGATGCTGCTGTGGTCGCAGCTGGCCAAGCGCAGGGACAGCGGCCCGCTCGCGGCGCTCGGGCGCTGGATTCCGGGCCCGCTGCCCGCGATCGCGCTGGCGACCCTCACCGCGTGGCTGCTCGGCTGGGACGCGCCGCGCGTCGACCTGCCCGACACGCTGCTGGGCGACTGGCGGGCGCCGGTCCTGCCGGAGGGCTCGCTGCCCTCGATCGTCGGCGCGGCGGCGTCGGTCGGCCTGGTGGCGGCGGTGGAGTCGCTGCTGTGCAGCGTCACCATCGACCAGCAGCGCCCGGCCGGGGTGGGGCGCGCCGACCTGGACCGCGACCTGTTCGGCCAGGGCGCGGGCAACATGGTGTCGGGCCTCCTGGGCGGCCTGCCCATCGCCGGTGTGATCGTCCGCAGCACCGCCAACCTGGAGGCGGGCGCGCGCACCCGGCTGTCGGCGATCCTGCACGGCGTGTGGGTGCTGGTGCTGGCGCTGTCGTGCGGCCCGGTGATCGAGCAGGTGCCGCTCGCGGCGCTCGCGGCGCTGCTGGTGGTGCTGGGCGTCAAGACGCTCGACATGACCCGGATCAACGACCTGCGGCACCACCGCGAGGCCCCGGCCTACTTCGCGACGCTGCTCGGCGTGGTGGTGCTCGGGCTGGGCGAGGGCGTGCTGCTCGGCATCGGCGTGATGGCGGTGCTGGCGCTGCGCCGGCTGACCCGGCTGTCGATCCGGGTGGAGGAGGCGATCCCGACCGCCCACGCCGCCCCCGACCTGGCGGGCTGGCACGTGGTCGTGGTGGGCACGCTGACCTTCCTGGGGGTGCCGAAGGTGACCCGGGTGCTGCAGCAGATCCCGGCCGGGGCGGCCGTCGACCTGGACCTGGACGTGGACTTCATGGACCACGCCGCCTTCGACGCCATCCACCAGTGGCGGCTGGCGCACGAGCGCCAAGGGGGGAGGGTGGACATCGATGAGGTGCACGAGTCCTGGTATGAAAGAGCGGTGACCGGTGACACCTCGCCGCCGCGCAAGTCGTCCTCGTCGGCCCGCTGGTGGGCGCCGTGGGGGAACCGGCGCCGGCGTGCGGAGACCTCCGAGCTCGACGCGCCCGAGGTGTCGCCGAGCGCCCTCCTGCTGGCCGGGGTCCGCGAGTACCACGGGCGCACCGCGCGGCTGGTCCGGCCGATCATGGCCGAGCTGGCCTTCGAGCAGAAGCCCGAGCACCTGTTCATCACCTGCGTGGACTCGCGCGTGGTGCCCAACATCATCACCGCCAGCGGTCCCGGCGACCTGTTCATCAACCGCAACGTGGGCAACATGGTGCCGCGGCACGGCTCGCGCACCCACGACGACTCGGTGGCCGCGACCGTCGAGTACGCCATCAACGTGCTGGGCATCCGCACCATCACGGTGTGCGGGCACTCCAACTGCGGCGCGATGGCGGCGCTGCTGGCGGGCGGCACCGAGGTGGAGCACCTGCGGAGCCTGTCGCGCTGGCTGAAGCACGGCAACCACAGCCTGGCGCGGTTCCTGGCCTCCGACGCCAACGACGGGCTGGCGCCGCTCACCCGGCTGTGCCAGGTCAACGTGATGCAGCAGCTGGACAACCTGCTGACCTACCCGTGGCTGCGCGAGCGCGTGGAGGCGGGGCAGGTGGAGCTGGTGGGGCTGTACCTGGACCTGGAGACGGCCAAGGTGCAGGTCCTGGACCGCTCGGCGGAGACGTTCGTGCCGGTGCCGTCGGAGGCGCCGGACGACGATCCGCGCGACGCCGAGGCCCTGGCCTGAGCCGGCCCTGAGCCGAGCCGAGCCGGAACCGGCCGGGCGGCGGGACGGGCGCCGCGCGCCCGTCCCGCCGCCCGCGACCGGCGCGGGGGGGGGGGGGGGGGGGCCCCCCCGCGGGGGCGCGCCCCCCCGGGGCCCCCCGGGGGGCCCCCCCCCGGGGCGGCGCCGGGGGGGGGGGCCGCGCGCGCCCCGCCCCCACCCGCCCCACCCCCCCCCGCCGGGGCGGCGGGCGCCGGGCGCGGCCGGGGGGGGGGGCCCCCCCCGCGCCGCGCTCACCGGCCGATCAGCTCGTCGTCGTCGCCTCGGGTGTACATTCCGGTCACCCGCCGCGCCCACCGCGTCTGCGTGGAGGTCGGCTGGTGGAACAGCGCGTCACGGCGGCTGGCGGACGCGAACGCCACGAGCAGGACCAGGGTCACGAGTACGGCGGCCAGCACCACTACCAAGATCACCGAAACCAGGGCGGCCATCGGCTCTCCTCTCCGCGGGGCCCAGCACCGATCGCCCCGCTCCACCGCCGGTCCATCGAGCGGACCGGCCGTACTTCGACGGTAGGCGCGGCAACGGCGATCGTTTGTGTCGTGTGACCCGAATTCAGAGAGATACGGTGCAATTTTCGCCTTGGATGCTCCGCGTCCGGGTCCCGGTCGAAGATCTGGCGGAATCGGCAGGGTTCCGGCCGCATCCGGCCGGTCCCTCCCTCCGGTGGGCCAGGCCCCCGGCGGGCGCTCCCCCGCGCGGGTGATCCGGCCGCTCGGGCGGCCCGGCCATCATGGGCCTCCGTTCCGCCGTCCCCCAGGCGAGGAGATCCCCGTGGCCGACCCCCTGTCCTCCCCCGCCCTGCTCCTGCTGGGCCTGCTGTCGGGCGCGGCGCTGGTCGCCGGGCTGGCGTGGGCGAGCGGGCGGCTGCTCGGCCTGCCGGTCGGCACCGGGCGGGCGCTGGCCGGGGCGTTCGCCGGATTCTCGCTGACCGGCGCGCTGGCCCGCGACCTCCAGCAGCAGAGCCCGTGGCTGTACCTGGCGCTGTCGCTGGCGTCGGCGGTGCTGGTGGCGATGGCGTTCGTGGTGGTCGCCGAGGCGCTGGTGCCGGCCGGGACGCTGCCGCGCCCGCTGGAGGCCGCGTCGGCGCTGTCGCGGCGCGCCGCCCGCAGCCGCCGCTACTCCCAGATCGTGCGCATCGCCGTCCGGCACGGCCTGGGCCCCTACCTGCGCGGGCGCGGCCGCGGGGGCGGCGTGCCCGCGCGTTCGCTGCGGCTGGCGCTGCAAGAAGGCGGGGCCACCTTCGTCAAGTTCGGGCAGGCGCTGTCCACGCGCCGCGACCTGCTGTCGGAGGAGTTCGCCGCCGAGCTGGCCCGCCTCCAGGACCAGGTGGAGCCCGCGCCCGCCGCCGACATCGAGCGGGTGCTGGCCGAGGAGCTGGGCGGGCCGCCGCACGCGGTGTTCGCGGCGTTCGACCCGGCGCCGCTGGCGGCCGCGTCGGTCGGGCAGGTGCACCGCGCGCGGCTGCACTCGGGCGAGGAGGTGGTGGTGAAGGTCCTGCGCCCCGGCGTCCGGCCGCTGGTCGAACGCGACCTGGACATCCTCGCCCGCCTGGCGGCCTCGCTCGAACGGCGCACCCGCTGGGGTCGCGCACTGGGTGCGGTGGAGCTCGCCGACGGTTTCGCGGAGGCGCTGCGCGAGGAGCTGGACTTCCGCGTGGAGGCCCGCAACATGGCCGCGGTCGCCGCCGCCGGGCGGGGCCTGCGCGTGCCGGCCGCGTACCCGGAGCTGAGCACCGAGCGGGTCCTGGTGCAGGAGTGGCTGGACGGCGTGCCGCTCGCCCAGGCCGACCCGGTCATCGCCGCCCAGGGCCTGGACCGCGCGCGGCTGGCCCGGGACCTGCTGGCGGCGCTGCTCACCCAGATCATGCGCGACGGCGTCTTCCACGCCGACCCGCACCCGGGCAACATCCTGCTGCTGCGCGACGGGAGCCTCGCGCTGCTGGACTTCGGCTCGGTGGGGCGGCTGGACGGCCGGGCGCGCGCGGCGCTGGAGCACCTGCTGATCGCCGTGGGGCGCGGGGACGCGGCGGCGATGGGCGACGCGCTGCTGGAGATCGTGGCGCGGCCCGAGCGCGTGGACCGGGCGCGGCTGGACCGCGCGCTCGGCCGGTTCGCGGCGCGGCACCTGAACGCGGGGCCCGCGTCGGCCGTGGAGATGTTCACCGGCCTGTTCGCGCTGGTGGCCGAGCACCGGCTGGCCGTGCACCCGGAGATCGCGGCGGTGTTCCGCGCGATGGCGACGCTGGAGGGCACCCTCACCCGGCTGGACCCGGCCTTCGACATCGTCGCCGAGGCCCGCGAGCACGCCGCCGCCGGGGCGGGGCCGCAGGAGCTGAAGGAGGCGGCCGTCGGCGAGCTGCTGGCCGCGCTGCCGGTGCTGCGGCGGCTGCCGCGCCGCCTCGACCGGATCACGCACGCGTTGGAGCGGGGCGAGCTGGGCGTCAACGTTCGGCTGCTCGCCGACGAGGACGACCGGCGGCTGGTGACCGCGCTGCTGCACCAGACGCTGCTGACGGTGCTCGGCGCGACGGCCGTGGTGGCGGCCGTGCTGCTGCTGGGCACGCCGGGCGGGCCGGCGGTGACGCCGTCGGTCGGGCTGTTCCAGGTGTTCGGCTACATGATGTTCGGGATCGGGTCGGTGCTGGTGCTGCGGGTGCTGTTCACGGTGTTCCGGGGCTGAGCGGTCAGGCGATGCCGTCCTCGACGGCCGACAGCGCCTCCATGATCATGCGGGTCGCGGCGTCGGCGTCCTGGGCCAGGTCGTTGATGTGGAAGGCCAGCAGGAACGCGGTGGTCTCCAGCGCCGTCATCTCCTCGGGGCGCCAGGGCCCGTGCCGCTTGCGCCACAGGGTGGGGCTCTGGCCGAGCGCGGAGGCCACCACCATCGCCGCCATGGTGGGCACGGCCTCGGGGCTGACGCTGCGGCGCATCCCGCCGAGGGTGCCGACCAGGAAGGGCAGGACGTACTCCAGCACGTCCTTGTCCTGCGCCTCGTGGGCCTGCCGGAGCCACTGCGTGAACAGGTAGATCAGCGTGCAGGCGCCGTCCAGCACGTCGGCGGCGCCCCGGGGGCCCAGCGAGGCGAGGAAGTCGTCCAGCGCCTTCTGCTCCTCGGGATCGGGGCGGACGTCCTCGCGGAAGCCCTTCAGCCTGGCGTCGATGAGGAACATCGCCGTACCCACGTCGCCCACGGGGGTGGAATGGGGATCGGTGGAGAAGGACACGATCGCCTCCATGCGTAGTGGCCCGTATCCGCACCGTAAGTCCCCGCGCGCCACCTCGTGGGCTTTTCCGCCCGATCAGTCCTTACGGCCCAGCTCTTCGGCCATGAGGGAAAGGCCGATACCCAGCATCCAGACGTCCTTGGCGATCGCGATGCCCTGCTCGGTGGGGCGCAGGCTGCCCGGCTGCCGCATCCCCGGCGTGCGGAGGTACATGCCGAGCAGCCCGCCCGCGAAGCCGGTGAGCGCGGCCCCGGCGACCAGCGAGGGCACGAACGGCGCCAGCAGCGCCGCCCCGATGCCGATCTCGGCCTTGGACAGCAGCCGGGTGAAGCGCTCGGGGTCCTGCCCCTGCAGGAAGGGGTAGGTGCCCGAGGCCATGCCGTGGATGCCGGCGGCGGCCTCCTTGTCGGCCCCGGCCTTGCCGAGGCCGGAGTTGAGGATGAACGCGCCGGTGGCGACGCGGACGGGCAGCTGGTGCGGACGGGCCAGGAATCTCATGATCACTCATCGGCTCGGCGGACATGACACCGATCTTGATGCCCCGGACGGGGGCCGCTCACACGGCCGGGGCCGCCCGCGCGGACGGCCCCGGCCGCCCCGCCTAGGACGGCTTGCGGAACTGCTCGACCAGTGCGGCGTACCCGTCGTCCCTGCGCCCCTCGGCCACCGCCCGGTCCGCCAGCGCCTTGACGAACCTCGGCTGCGAGGTGTCCACGCCGAGCGCCTGGCTCTCGTGGACGAGGTGCTCCATCGTGGCCAGATGGGTGCCGATGGTGGCGTCGGGGCTCGGGTAGACGCCCGCGTCGATCTGCTCGGCGAAGCCGGGCACCCAGTCGGCGACGGTCACGATCCCGGCCTTCGCGATCTCGGTGAACGCCGTGGCGCTCACCCCCGCCGCGCCGAGCAGGGCGGCCCCGTGGAGGAAGCCGTTCAGGATGCCCCACATCAGGCCCAGCACGGCCACGTCGTACAGCGAGGACAGGCCGTGGTCGTCCCCGAGGAGGACCGTCGCGTCGCCGAGGCTCTTCAGGACCGGCTCGTGCGCCTCGAACACTTCGCGCGACCCGCTGTAGAGCAGGACGGCGTCCGCGGTGCCGATGCCCTGCGGGGCGGCCAGGATCGCGCCGTCGAGGTAGGCGGCGCCCTTTCCCGCCGCCCATTCCGCGGTGCCGCGGGCCTGCTCGGAGGTGCCGGAGGTGAGGTTCACCAGGACGCGGCCGTCGAGGTCGAGGGGGTCGAGGAGGGCGCGCACGGCGTCGTAGTCGGTGAGGCAGACGACCACGAGCCGGCTCGCCGCGACGGCGTCCTGGGCCGATCCGGCGGCCTTCGCGCCCTGGGCGGCGAGGGGCTCGGCCTTCGCGGCCGTGCGGTTCCAGACGGTCGTGGGGAAGCCCTCGCGCAGGAAGGTCCCGGCCAGCGCCCGGCCCATGAGCCCGAGCCCGAGGACCGTCACGGAAAAGGAATCGTCGTACCGCTCTGCGGGTTCATTGATCATGTCCGGATCATCGACCTTCACACCGGTATGAAGGTCAAGGAGGGAGGCGCACATGCTGATCGGCGAGCTGAGCCGGCGGACCGGGGTCAACGCCCACCAGCTGCGTTACTACGAGTCCCAGGGCCTGCTGGAGCCCGGCCGCGGCGCCAACGGCTACCGCGAGTACGGGGAGGACGCCGTCCTGACCGTGAAGCAGATCAGGAAGCTGCTCGAAGCCGGCCTGCCCACCCAGACGATCGAGTACCTGCTGCCCTGCGCGACGGGCGCGGCCCCCGACCTGGAGTCCTGTCCCGAGCTGCTGGACGTCCTGCGGGCGCGCCTGCTAGCCCTGGACGAGCACATCGACGCGCTGACCGGCTCCCGCCGGGCGCTGCACGCCTACCTGGAGACCGCCGAGCGGAACATGTCACCGCGGTACGCCCCCTGCGACGCCACCACGGCCGCCTGACCCCTTCCGTCCGCCGCCGGTGTCCATTCCGCGGACGAGTCTCTACGCGCGCGTGGCCGGTCCGTGAACAGTGCCCGCAAGATCTTCCGCCCGGCCCGCCCGCCGTTTCAAGATCGACTTCGGGCGGAGCATGATCCGCCCGCAGACGGAAGGGGAATGATGAACAAGCTCCTCAAGACCGCCACGGTGGGCGCCGGCATCGCGACGGCCTGCCTCGCCTTCGCGCAGCCCGCGCTGGCCAACACCTTCAGCAAGGCGGTCGGCGACGGCACCGTCAGCTACAACGACTCGACCGACCAGTTCTGCGCCCAGGCGTACAACACCGAGGGCCTGCGCTCGGTGACGGTGAAGCTGACCCCGATCAGCGGCTCCGGCCCGAGCCACCACTGGACCGACAAGAACAGCAACTACTCCTCGGGCGGCACCTCGGGCGCCACCTGCCGCAGCCTGGCCACCGCCTACGAGGACACCCAGTACCGCGCCGAGATCTGGAGCTACTGGGGCGAGCGCGGCACCACGATCAGCCGCGGATCGGTCACCTTCTACAGCTGACCGGACAGCACGGGACACCCGGACTCCCCGCACACCGCCCAGGCGTGCGGGGAGTCCGCCGTCCGGCCCGGCGCCACGCCTCGAAAAGGCCCGGAAGGGCCGGGCCAAAGGGATGTGGGGCGGACGAGTCGGCCTGTAAGCCGGGTTCTGTACCCGCCCTCGCGGGCGGGTGACGGCCATCCATCTCGGGCCGCCGTTGCCGGCGGTCTCCAGCGGTCTACCCGCAGGCTCGGGCGGGCCGCCCTCGAACGCCTGCGCGGGGAGCGCCGCTCCCCTTCTTGACCTTGCTCCGGGTGGGGTTTACCGAGCCGCCCACGTCACCGTGGGCGCTGGTGAGCTCTTACCTCACCGTTTCACCCTTACCACCGGCGGACCGGTGGCGGTCTGTTCTCTGTGGCACTGTCCCGCGGGTCGCCCCGGGTCGGTGTTACCGACCACCCTGCCCTGTGGAGCCCGGACTTTCCTCGGCAGGGAGCAGGTCCCTGTCGCGGCCGTCCGGCCGGCTCGTCCGCCGTGCCGCTCACTCTACCGGGTGCGGGAGGCGGGTCAGGGCGGCGTCCAGGCGCTCCTGGGGGAGGTCGTGGTCCCGCATCTCGCCGGCGAGGTAGCGGTCGTAGGCGGCCATGTCCAGGTGGCCGTGGCCGCACAGGGCGGTCAGGATGACCTTGGCCTCGCCCGTCGCGGCGCAGCGGCGGGCCTCCTCGACCACCGCCGCCAGGGCGTGGGTCGGCTCGGGGGCCGGGACGATGCCCTGGGTCCGGGCGAGCAGGACGCCCGCCTCGAAGCACTCGCGCTGGGGCTTCGCCACCGCCTCGAAGAGGCCCAGCTCGTACATGTGGGACAGCAGCGGCGCCATCCCGTGGTAGCGCAGGCCGCCCGCGTGGATCGGGTCGGGGACGAAGTCGTGGCCCAGGGTGTGCATCTTCAGCAGGGGCGTGAAGCCCGCGGTGTCGCCGTAGTCGTAGGCGTAGCGGCCCCGGGTGAAGGACGGGCAGGCCGCCGGCTCCACGGCCAGGACGCGGGAGTCGATGCGGCCCTTGAGCTTCTCGCGGAGGAAGGGGAACGCCAGGCCCGCGAAGTTCGAGCCCCCTCCGGTGCAGCCCACGATCAGGTCCGGGGACTCCCCGGCCTCGGCCAGCTGCTCCAGGGCCTCCTCGCCGATGACCGTCTGGTGCATCAGGACGTGGTTGAGGACGCTGCCCAGCGCGTAGCGCGTGTCGTCGGGGGCCGCCGCCTCCACCGCCTCGCTGATCGCCATGCCCAGGGAGCCCGGGGAGGCCGGGTCCTCCGCCAGCGCCTTGGCGCCCGACGTCGTCATGGGAGAGGGGCTCGCGTGCACCGTCGCGCCGTACAGGGCCATCATCGAGCGCCGGTAGGGCTTCTGGTCGTAGGACGCCCGCACCATCCACACCTCGCAGGCCAGGTCGAACTGCGCGCACGCGAAGGCCAGCGCGCTCCCCCACTGGCCCGCGCCCGTCTCGGTGACCAGGCGCCGTATCCCCTGGCGGGCGTTGTAGTACGCCTGGGGGACCGCGGTGTTCGGCTTGTGCGAGCCGGCCGGCGAGACGCCCTCGTACTTCAGGTAGATCCGCGCCGGGGTGCCCAGCGCCCTCTCCAGGCGGCGGGCCCGGATGAGGGGCGTCGGGCGCCAGAGGCGGTAGACCTCCCGGACCTCTTCGGGGATCTCCAGGAAGGGGTCGGCGCAGACCTCCTGCCCGATCAGCTCCTCCGGGAAGAGGGGGGCCAGGTCGTCGGGGCCGACCGGCCGGAGGGTGCCCGGGTGCAGCGGCGGCGAGGGCGGCTCCGGCAGGTCGGGGACGATGTTGTACCAGCGGGTCGGCTCGGCGGCCATGCGCCCTCCTCGGTAACGGCGGCTACACGCACCGTAATCGAGGAGGGCGGGCGGCCGGGCGGCCGGAAGCGGTCAGGCCAGGTGGTGGGTGTCGTTGAACGAGCGCAGCGACGCCGGGCCGTCGGCGTACCAGGACACCGTGGACAGGGCCGCCACGTCCAGCTGCATCCGGTACAGCGACGCCATCGGGGCGCCCAGCGCGTCCTTCACCAGCAGCTTGATCGGCGTCACGTGCGAGACCAGCAGGACCGTGCCCTCGGGGTGGCGTTTCCTGATCCGCTCCATCGCCCTGCGGACGCGGCGCGACACCGACGCGAAGCTCTCGCCGCCGGGCGGGGCGGCGGACGGGTCGGCCAGCCACGCCTTCATCTCGGCGGGCCAGCGCTCGCCCGCCTCCTTGAAGGTCAGGCCCTCCCACTCACCGAAGTCGGTCTCTCTCAGGCCCTCCTCCACCTCGGCCTCCAGGCCGGTCACCGCCGCGACCTCGGCGGCGGTCGCCCGGCAGCGGGCCAGCGGGGAGGTGATGACCGCCTCGACGCCCCGGCCCTTCAGCGCCAGGGCGGCGGCGCGGGCCTGGGCCAGGCCGTTGTCGGTGAGCGGGTGGTCGCCGGTGCCCGCGAAGCGCTTGTCGACCGACAGGGGCGTCTCGCCGTGGCGCAGCAGGATCGTGGTCAGCGGCTTGGCGGTCGCCGCCGACCAGGCGGGGGCCTCCCGCGGCCGGGGCTCCCACTCCTCGCCCCTGGCGGCCGCGTCCATCGCCTCGTTGGCCAGGCGGTCGGCGTGCGCGTTCTGGGCGCGCGGAATCCACTCGTAGGCCACCCCGCCCAGCCGCGACGCCCAGCCCTCCGCCTCGCGGGCCAGCGGGACCATGTCGGGGTGCTTGATCTTCCAGCGGCCCGACATCTGCTCGACCACCAGCTTGGAGTCCATCCGCACCCGCACGCGGGCCGCCGGGTCCACCTCGGCCGCCGTCCGCAGGCCCGCGATCAGGCCCCGGTACTCGGCCACGTTGTTGGTCGCGTGCCCGATCGCCTCGGCGATCTCGGCCAGCACCTCGCCCGACGCGCCGTCGCGCACCACCGCGCCGTAGCCGGCGGGGCCCGGGTTGCCCCGGGAGCCCCCGTCGGCCTCGACGGTCAGCTCCCGGCTCACAGACCCGATTCCGCCGTGCGCACCAGGATGCGGCGGCACTCCTCGCAGCGGACGACCTCGTCCTCGGCCGCGGCGCGGATGCGGTTCAGGTCCACCGTGTTCAGCGCCAGGTGGCAGCCCTGGCACGCGCCCCGGTACAGCACCGCGGCGCCGACGCCGCCGAACTGGCCCCGCAGCTTCTCGTAGAGCGCCAGCAGGTCCTCCGGGACGTCCTTGGCCACGGCCGTGCGGGCCGCGCTCGTCGTCCCGGCCTCCTCGTCGATCTTCTGCAGGGCCGCGTCGCGCCTGGCGGCCAGCTCGGTCAGCTCCGCGCCGGCCGAGGTCTGCTCCTCGCGCAGGCCGGTCACCTTCGCGTCGGCCTCCTCGCGGCGCTCCATGATCTCCAGCACGACCTCCTCCAGGTCGGACTGGCGGCGCTGGAGCGAGGCGATCTCGGTCTGCAGGCTGCTCAGGTCCTTGGCGGAGGTCACCTGGCCCGAGTCCAGCCGCTTCTGGTCGCGCTCGGCCCGGGTGCGCACCTGGTCGACGTCCTGCTCGGCCTTGCGCTGCTCGCGGTCCAGGTCGCCGACCTCGGTCTCGGCGGCCACGATGGCGTCGCGCAGCTCGGTCAGCCGGGTCTCCAGGCGCCCGATCTCGGCCAGCTCGGGCAGGGTGCGGCGGCGGTGCGCCAGCCGGTCCAGCGAGCTGTCCAGCTCCTGCAGGTCGATCAATCGCTGCTGGGCTTGCGGTGCGGCTTTCACTTCACTCCTTCGTGGTGCAGGCGCCACGCGTCGGTCACGAGCGTGGACACCCGGGTCTGCAGTGGTTCGGCGGCCGGGACGGCGGCGCGCAGGGCCCGCTCGGCGTCGGCCAACCAGGGGTGCTCGGTCGCCCAGTGCGCCGCGTCCAGCAGCGCCGGGCCCGGCCGTTCCAGATACTCCGAGGCGGGGTGGTGCCGCAGGTCGGCGGTCAGGTACACGTCCGCACCCGCGGCGCGGGCGGCCTCCAGCAGCGAGTCGCCCGACCCGCCGCACACCGCGACGGTCCGCACCTCGCGGTCGGGGTCGCCCGCCGCGCGCACGCCCCAGGCGGTCGCGGGCAGCCCGGCGGCCGCCCGCGCGGTGAACTCCTTCAGCGTGACGGCCTCGGGCAGGTCGCCGATCCGGCCGAGGCCGCGGCGCGGGTCGTCGGAGGACGGCGCGAGCGGGCGCAGCGGCCCGGTGACGCCGACGGCGCGCGCCAGCGCGTCCGACACGCCGGGATCGGCCACGTCGGCGTTGGTGTGGGCGGTATAGAGCGCGGTCCCGCCCCGGATCAGCCGGTGGACCAGCCGCCCCTTCGGGGTGGTGGCGGGCACGCCGTTGACCGGGCGCAGCAGCAGCGGGTGGTGGGTGACCAGCAGGTCGGCCCCCCACTCCAGGGCCTCGTCCACCACGGCCGTCACCGGGTCCACCGCCAGCAGCACGCGGCCGACCTCCTGGTCGGGGTCCCCGCAGACCAGGCCGACGGCGTCCCACGACTCGGCCCAGGCGGGCGGGTACAGCCGTTCGAGGACCTCGATGACATGGGATAGGCGCACGTCCCGCAGGCTACCGCCCCGGAGGGCCCCAGCCGAGCCACCGGCCGCTCCCCGTCCGGCCCGGCGGGTTGGCGGGGCCCGGAACGGGGCATCCCATGCGGAGCGGGGGGCGCCCCGGGCCCGGCCGGGTTCGGTCCGCCCAGGCGGGATCAACGGGAGTACCCTCCGCGTTGGAGTGTGTGTAAGCTCCTCGGCCCGGCGGGACATCGCCGTTCCGGCCGGGGTCGTCCGTCGGAAGAGATCACGTGAAGTCACCCTTTCGCCGCCGCAGGCGCCTGAAGACCAAGAGCAAGAGCCCGGTCCGCCCCAAGCGGCAGGCCGAGCAGGAGGTCGTGGAGTGGCCCCAGGAGGGCACCGGGCGCACCTCGCTGATGGGCGCGATCCGCGGTGACGGGGAGACCGGCGCCGGGTTCGGCGGCGGCATGTTCGAGGACCTCGCCTCGGCGTTCGAGGGCTCCAAGAAGGTCAAGGTGGAGGAGCAGGAGCAGCAGAAGCTGCGCAAGCACGACGACCTCCAGCAGGCCGGCGACCGGGGCGCCGCGCGCGACGACCTGGCCAGCGGCAAGATCCGCATCCGGCGGGAGCAGAACGGCCCCGCGTGACCTGTCCGGTTGAGGTCGAACAGATGTTCGACGCTCCGGTTATCGTGGACGGGTGAGCACCTACGTCCCGCCCGGCTGGCCCGCCCAGGTGCACCCGCCGGGCGCCGAGCACTTCGAGGACACCGCGCTGGCCTGGCTGCTGGAGCTGGTGCCGCCCGAGTACCGGCGCTACGGCGTGCTGCGCCGCTACCCCATCGCCCTGGCGCGGATGGCGCGCCACCACGTGAACGCGGCCGTGGACGCGGCCCGCGAGGGCTTCCGCTCGGCCCGCGTCGAACTGGGCGGCCTGGTCCCCCCGCACGGCATCGAGGCCGTGCTGGAGACCTACCGGCAGGAGGGCGCCCGGCTGGTCGCCCTCCTGGAGTCCGTCGACCTGGTCGAATCTGCCCTGCGCAGCCGCGAACGCCCCTTCTCCCCCAAGCTCTAAGCGCCCGACGGCACGACCGTCAGGAAGCGCGGCCGCCGCCGCGCCCGGCCCGCCGTCCGCTCCGCGACCCGCGCCCGGACGTCCGCGACCGCCGCCATCGGCACCAGCGCCAGCCCGCACCGGCCCACCGCCAGCCCGCCCAGCGCGCCCGCCGAGCGCGCGGCGTCCAGCGCCCCGTCCAGCAGCGGCCCGCCGGGCACGTGCCCCTCGGTGAGCAGCGGGCCCAGCCCGCCCGGGTCACCGGCCCGCAGCGCCTCCCCGGCCCGTTCCACCAGGTCCGCCGGGACGGTGGAGGCGGCCGGCCGCGCGCCGTCCTCCCCGTCCGGTCCCACATCGATGATCATCAGGCGCAGGCCCGCCGAGGCCAGGTCGCACGGCACGTGCCGCACCGCCCCGTTCGCGACCAGCATCGCGTGGCCCTCGCGCGCGTGCAGGGACGCCGCGTACGACGGGTCCCGCTCGGGTCCGCGCGGCGCCGTCTCCGCCCGCCCGTACAGATCGGCCAGCGTCAGCGCCGCCGCGTGCGCCGTCTCCGCGCCCGTCAGCAGCCCCATCCTCGCCGGCAGCTCCTGGTTGACCACCATCCGCACTCCGGACGTAGGGCCGGTGCGCGCCAGTAGCACCTTCACCGCCGGAACGGCCCATGACGGCACCGCCCCGGCGGCCAGCGCCGCCGCCAGCCCCTCCCGGTCCGCCGTGAAGGCGTCGGCGTGCCGGTTCATGGAGTGCAGCGCGACCGTCCCGTCCTCGCCGGGACCCGCCGCGACCACCGTGCCCCACGGCAGCGCCACCGTCAGCGCCGCCTCGGGGCCCTGCAGAAGGGTCAACCCGCCGTGCGCGCGGCGCAGCGCCGTGCACGGCGCCCGGTGCACCCACTCGAAGACATGGGCGGTGATCCGCAGTTCCGGGGCGGCCGCGGGCGCGGCGGCGATCCCGGCCGTTCCGGCCCCGGTCACCCCTCGTCCTTCCGCGCGAGCACCCGGTAGGCGTTGGAGGTGCCCGGGAGCAGCGGCACCACCAGCCGGTCCAGCAGCATCGCCGTCCCCACCAGCGGGACGGCCGCGGCCAGCGCCAGCGCCCGCCGCGCCCGGTCCGCCGCGGTGGCCGGGCGCGGCGCCCAGGGCCGGTCCGGGCACGGGCCGAACGCGCTGAGCGCGAGCGTCGCCGCGCAGGTGAGGTCGTAGCGCTGGTGGGCGGCGCGGCGCTCGCGCGCCACGATCCGCATCCCGCGCGCCGCCAGCGCCTGCTCCAGGTTGCCGATCGGCATCATGTTCAGGTGCTGGGGCTGGAGCCAGGGCATCCAGTGGCGGCCCAGCGGCCGCCCCAGCCGGCTCTCGGGGTCGGGCAGCTCGACCAGCAGGTGGCCGCCCGGCCCCAGCAGCTTGACCGCCGCGTCCAGCTCGGCCCGCGGGTCGGGGGTGTGCTCCAGGTAGTGGTGCATGCTGACCACGTCGTAGCGGCCGGTGAGCCGGTCCAGCAGCTCGGGGAACCGGCCCTGGTGGGCGTTGCGCAGCCAGCCCCGCCGCGCGCCCTCCCGCACCCCGGCGCCCAGGTCGAGGCCGTCGAAGGCGGTGCCGGGCAGCACGGCGCCGGCGACGCGGCAGAAGTGGCCGTGGCCTGCGCCGACGTCCAGCCAGGCGCGGGGCTCGGTGTGCGCGGCGACCAGTTCGGCGCGGGCCCGGTGGAGATCGCCCTGCAGCGCGAACAGGCGCTCGCTGCCGGCGGCGCCGAGCCCGTCGTAGGCGTCGCGGTAGTAGAAGTCGAGCCCCTCGCGCGTCAGGCGCGGGTTCTGGAAGACGTGCCCGCAGTCGCGGCAGCGTTCCAGGGTGAAGGTGCCGGGCTTGCGCTGGACGACGTCGCCGCTGGTCACGTGCTCGGCCAGCGAACGCGACCCGCACCAGGGGCAGTCCGGGCGGCGCGGCTCCAGGAAGCGCCGCACGCCCTGGACGTACTCGGCCCGGTAGCGCTCGCGCGCCTGCTCCTCGCGGCGGGCGAGCCGCCGCTCCCACGCCGACGGCGGGTCGGCGAGCGTCCGCCACCAGCTCCACGGCGCGGCGACCAGCCGCAGCAGCGCCGTCCGGTGCAGGTCGCGGGGCGACAGCGGCGTCCCGGCGAACACCACGTACGGGACGGCGCAGTACGCCAGCGCCGCCACCGGCCCCCAGCGCGGGTCGGCGAGCAGCACCGCGACCACGGCCAGCCAGCCCAGCGCCGACCGGGCGATCACGAGCGGCACCGGCACACCCAGCCCGCGCAGCCAGGCGCGGCGGCCCCGGCAGGCGGGGACGCGCGGCGTGGTGCGGCAGGGCACCACGGCCAGGTCGGCGGTGCGCGCGTACTGCCGCAGCCGCGCCGTCAGCTCCCCGAACGCGCCCACGTCCAGCGTCCCCGGCCGGACGTCGGCGCGCCGCAGCACCTCGTCGGAGGCGAGCATGGCGAAACCCGCGCCCCGGCCCGCCGCCAGCGGATCGGTCCGGTACCGGACCAGGTCCACGCTCCGGGCGAGGTCCAGCGCGCGCTCCACCGGCAGGTCGGCCGGGACGAGGTCGAGCACCTGGAGGCCGCCGTCACGGGCGCACGCCTGCGCGGCGCGCCGGATCTGACCCGACACCACCGCGCCCTCGACCGCGACCAGGCCGTAGGTCTCGCCCTCGCCGTCGGGCGGGGCCGCGCCCCGCCCGACGGCGGAACCGGCCGCGTGACCGGGCGAGGCCCCGGCCACGCGGCCGGGCACGGCCCTGCGCAGCGTGGCCAGGCGGCGGCGCAGCCGCAGCGCACCGCCCAGCACCGCGGCGGTGACCAGCAGGGACAGCACCGTCACGTCATTTTCTCCAGGCGGTCGGCGGCCTCCGCGGCCCCGCCCGCGCTCTCGAACGAGTCGCGCACCCGGCAGGCCGCCTGGCGGTAGCGGTCGTCAGTCAGCACCTCGCCCAGCGCGTCCTGCAGCTCCTCCTCGCGCACCCGCGCGAACCGCACCGTCAGCCCCGCCCCGGCGGCCGCGACCTGCCGCGCGATGACCGGCTGGTCGTCGCGGATCGGCGCGACCACCAGCGGCACCCCGTGCGCCAGCGACTCGCAGACGGTGTTGTGCCCGCCGTGCGTGATCACCGCCGACATGCGCGGCAGCAGCTCCAGCTGCGGGACGTGCCCGCGCACCAGCAGGTTGGGCGGCGGGTCGGGCAGCATCCCGGGCGGGGTCACGAACACCGCCTGCACGTCCATGCCCCGCACCGCCTCGGCGGCGATCTGGAAGAAGCGGCGCCCGGCCTCGCCGTTGACGGTGCCGAGCGACACCAGCACGGCGGGCTTGTCCTCCTCCAGCCACTCCCACGGGAACTCGCTGCCGGGCGGCCGGTCCAGCGCCGGCCCGACGAACGCGAAGTGGTCGGGGAAGAAGGAGGTGTCGCCGATCAGCGCCCCGGTGGAGAAGATCAGCACCAGGTGGTCGGAGAAGCGCAGGTCCAGCAGGTCCTCGATGCCGTGGTCGAGCTGGAACTCCCCGATCTGGTCGCGCACCCACTCCTCCACCAGCGGCATCCCCGCCAGCGGCCGGGTGAACTCGGCCGAGGTGGTGGCCGAGGTGGCCCACGGGATGTCGTGCAGGCGGGCGGCGACCGGCCCGGCCAGCACCTGCTGGTCGGAGACGACCACGTCGGGCCGGAAGCGCTCGACGGCCTCCTCGACGCCGGGCATCATCGCGTGCCCCAGCGGGATGATGAACTCCTCCCACAGGAACTTCAGCGCCGCCGGGCCGCGCAGCGACAGCCAGTCCCGGCGCGCCTGCGCCAGCCCGGCGATGAACTCCTCGTCGTCGGCGGGGTACACCTTGGAGCCCGGCTTCAGCAGCGACTCCAGCGCGGGCGGGTGCCCGACCCAGGCGACCCGGTGGCCGCGCCGGGTCAGCTCGGCGGCGACCGCGACGGTCGGGTTGACGTGCCCGGCCAGCGGCGGCACCGCGAACAGGAAGCGGCGGCGGCCGCTGTCGGCCGGGCGGGACGGCTCCTGGGTGAACGCGCTCGGCATGGCGCCGAGCAGGGACGGGACCTGGACGCGGCGACCCCGGCTCACAGCGCACCTCCCGCCGCCGCGGCGGGGACCCTCGTGCCCGCGTGGTGGGACAACCACGGCAGCATGACCTCCAGCAGTTCCGCGGTGCCCTCGCTCAGCACGGTGTGCGCGAAGCCCGCCATGACGTGCAGGGTGCAGTCGGGGACCGACCGCAGCAGCAGGCGCCCGGCCGGCGCCACGTCTGAGTGCTCGCCGTACACCGCCAGCACCGGGCACGCCAGCGCGGCCAGGTCGGCGGGCCGCAGCGGCTCGGCCGCGGCCAGGTCCTCCAGCAGGCTGGTGCCGTTGATCAGCGCGTCGGCGGTGGCGGCCTGGCGGCCGCTCCGCCGCCAGCCCATCGCCAGCATCTGCTCGGCCGTCCGCTCGTACTCCAGCGTCAGCGCGGACTTGCCGAGGGTGTTGAGCATGTCCTCGGTCCACTCCCCGGCGTCCTCGGCGGGGCCGTACGCCTCCACCAGCACCAGGCCCGCGATCCGGTCGGGCCGGGCCAGCGCGGCCCGCAGCGCGACCACGCCGCCGAAGCTGTTGGCCACCAGGAACACCCGGCCGGTGCGGCCGAGCGCGTCCAGCAGCGCGAACAGGTCGGCGACCGCGTCGGCGGCGCCGTAGCCGGTGCCGGTGCGCTCGCTGCGGCCGTGGCCGCGCAGGTCGTACAGCACCGGGCGGGCCCCGGCCTGGGCGACCGGCCCCGCCAGGGTGTAGTAGAAGCTGGACAGGTTGTCCGTGACCAGGCCGTGGACGAAGACCACCACGGGCGGGTCGGGGCTGTCGGTTCCGGACGGTTCCATCGTCTGGACGTGGAACCGCACCCCGCGTGCGGTCACCTCAGGCATGTGCGTCCTCCAGGAAGCTCTTCAACAGGGGCGTCAGCCGGGCGCGCGCGGTGACGTGCAGGTCGTGGCCGCCCGCCAGGACGTGCCGGCGCGCGTCCGGCAGCGCCCGGCCCACCAGGTCGCCCGCGGCGCGGAACGGCGAGTCGCCGCCGGTCACCGCCAGCACCGGCAGCCCGGCCAGCGCGCGCAGCTCGGCGGCGGTGACCGGTGGTTCGGCGGCCAGGTCGGCCAGCAGGCTGGTCTCGGCGGCCAGCGCCGCGGCGCGCCGCCCGGCGCGGGCCCGCAGCCCGCCGGCCGGCACCGGCCCGACCCGCGCGACCCCCGCGAACGGCGGGTCCACCAGCGCCAGCCGGGTCGCCCGGCCCGGGTGGGCGCGGGCGAAGCGCACCCCGACCGTCGCGCCGTAGCTGTGGCCGACCACCGCGAACGGCGGCAGGTCGGCGGTCAGCGCGGCCAGGTCGGCGACCATGGTCGCGGTGCCGTAGCCGGTCGGGGTGCGCTCGCTCATCCCGTGCCCGCGCCAGTCGATCAGCCGGACCGGGCGGGCGCGGGCGAGCGCGGGCGCGACGGTGAAGAACCAGGAGGCGGCGCTGCCGGTGAACAGCCCGTGCAGCATCACCACCGGCTCCGGCGCGCCGGACCCGTCCCGCCGGTCGGCGGGCGCGCCGCCGAGGTCCACCACGTTGAAGCGGACGCCGCGCGCGCACACGTAGGCCATGGCCACAGTCCCGATCGCGGCTCAGACGCCCGCGGGCTGCAGGCGCGACTCGATGTGCCGGACCAGGTCGCCGACCGTCATGTTCATGATCTCGTCCAGGTCCATGCCGGCGATGAAGGCGGCGAAGTCCACCCGGCCGCCGTAGCGCTCCTGGAGCTTCTCGGCCAGCGCGACGAACTCGATGCTCTCCAGCGCCAGCTCGTCGTTGAAGGTGGTGTCGGGCCCGATCTCGGTGTCCAGCAGGAAGTCCTCGCCGACCACCTCGACCAGCATCCCGACGACCTCGCTCAGCACGCCGCTCGTCTGCGTCATGTCCTCTTCTCCCCCGTGTCCTCGCCGGCCCCGTCGCCGGCGTCGTCGTCATCGGCGTCCTCATCGGCGCGGCCGGCCGCGCTCGCGGCGGCCGCCGTCCCGGCGGCCGTCCAGGTCACCACGTGGCCCTCCAGCACCCGCGACTCCACGACCGTCACCGTGCCCTCCGCGGCGACCAGCAGCCTGCCGGGGTCGGCGGCGGTGACGACGAAGTCGCGGGGCCGCCCGCGCAGCCCGGTCCCGGCGGCCTTGGCGACGGCCTCCTTGGCCGTCCACAGCCGGGTCAGGGCGGTGGCGCGGTCGCCGGGCAGCCCGGCCAGCAGGTCGCGCTCGCCGTCGGTCAGCGCGACCTCCTCCAGGCCCCGGCCGCGTTCGGTGACGGTCTCGGCGTCGATCCCGGCGGCCTGCCCGGCGGCGCGGACCAGCGCCACCCCCAGCTCCGCGGTGTGCGCGATCGACACCGTCACCGGGTCGGCGAACGGCCCGACCACCTCCGGCCGCCCCGCCGCGTCGTTGCGCACGGTCAGCTCGGCCGGGAACAGCGGCCCGTGGCCCCGGTCCCACAGCCAGTGCCGCACCGCGTCCTTGGCCGCGATCCGGCCGAGCAGCCAGGGGCCCTGCGCGCGCGGCGCGAGGCCCTGGTACGCCTCGCGCTCGGCGGCGTTGAGGTACTGGCGCATCAGCAGGTCGCGGGAGGAGGCGCCGTCCCAGCGCTTGCGCGCCAGCGTCCACCCGCCGGGCTGCGGCTCGCCCACGCCCGACACCTCGGGGGTGAACTTCATCCGCCACATCGGCCCGTCGGTGTAGAAGCGGTGGGTGGTCCACCCGTCGACGCGGCCCCACAGCCGTCCGTCGGCGCCGATGATCTCCAGGTCGCTCTTGATGGAGGTCGCGGTGACCGAGCGGTTCCAGACGGTGGCCCCGAGGCGCTCCCCGGCGGGCGGCGGCGGCGCGTACCAGGTGACGCGGTCGATGCCGATCGGCAGGACGGTCTGGTCCTTGTCGCCGTAGACCTGGATCCAGTGGCCGCACAGCTGCCCGGCGCTGTCCATGAGGGCGCCGGGCGCGGGCATGGCCTCCAGCACGGCGCGCATCCCGTCGCCGGCGAGCGCGCAGATCTCGGTGACGCCCCGGTAGCGGGGGCCGTGGAACATCCAGCGCTCGGTGTAGAAGCGCTCGCCGGTGACGACGGGCGGCCGCTCGCCGACCAGCGGGGTGCGGTCGGGCGCGGGCGGGACCGGGTGCCGCGCGGCCAGCAGCACGGTGCCGTCGGTGTGGCCCTCGATGGCGACCCTGACGCGGCGCGGCTCGCCCGGGACCGGCCCTCCGGGCTCGTCCACGCGGGCGTGCACGCCGGTGGTGGTGGCGGGCTCGGCGACCACCCAGCGCATCGCCTGGACGCGCTCGAAGCCGACCACGACCAGTCCGGGGAACAGCTCGCGCGCCGCGTCGGCCATGACCTCCAGCAGCGTGGTCAGCGGCACGACCGGGAAGCGGTCGGAGACCTCCGGCCAGCCCGCGCGCTGCGGGATCAGGCAGTGGTCGGCGACGTAGGGCATCGTCTCCAGCGAGAAGGTGCGGGTGGTGGTCCGCTCGGTCTCCCGGGGCGCGGTGGCCGGCGCGGCGTCCGGCGCACCGGCCGGTGCGGCGGGCGGGGACTGCGTCCGCGCGCCGGAGCGCATCGCGTCCAGGACGGTCTGCGCGCTGTCGGTGGCCTCGCGCAGCAGCGCGTCCAGCTCCGCCGACACCGGGTCGGAAGGCAGGGCGGGCCGTGCCGGGGCGGGCGGGGCCGGGCGCAGCGGCGGCACCGTCCCGTCCAGCCGGACCAGCGGCGCGCCGAGGGCGAGCCGCACCGGGTGGCCGGCCGCCGGGACGGGCCGTGCCGACGACCCGTACCCCTCGGCCCACAGCGCCGCCACCACGCGCCGCAGCTGCTCCATGCCGGTGCGCCTGGGCACGTTGACGGCCATCGCCAGGTGCTCGCGGTCGCCGAGCCGGTCGCCCACGAACCCGGTGAGGCTGCCCGGCCCGACCTGCACGAACGCGCGCACGCCCGCCGCGTGCAGCTCCTCGACCAGCTCGCTGAACCGCACCGGCTCCAGCAGGTGCCGCACCACCAGCGCGCGCACCTGCTCGGGCTCGGCGGGGAACGGCGCGACCGTGGTCGCCGACCACAGCGGCACCCGCGGCGCGCGGACCGGCAGCGACCCGAACGCGCGCTGCATCGGCTCCAGGTAGGTCTCGGCCATGGGGGTGTGGAACCCCGACCGGAACGGCAGCTCCTGGCCCAGCACGCCCTCGCCGGCCAGCCGCGCCAGGACCTCGCGGACCTCCGCGGGCGGGCCGCAGACCACCGACTGGTGCGGGCAGTTGTCGTGCGAGACCACCACGCCGGACCGCTCGCCCACCGCCTCCATGGCGCGGTCGGCGCCGCAGCCCAGCGCGGCGTAGGCGACGTCGGGCGGCTCCAGGGAGTCCCGGTCGGCCGCGGCCATCAGCTCGGCGACCGTGTCGGCCGGGTACGCGCCCGCGGCGATCATCGCGGTCCACTCGCCGAGGCTGTGCCCGGCCATGAGGTCGGGCCGCACGCCGAGGCCGGCGAGCGCGTCGGCCAGCAGGCGGCCGACCGCGATCACGTCGGCGGCGTGGCCGAGCAGGTCGGTGCGGCCGGTCAGCGCGGGCCGGGGCGTGCCGAAGTGGTCGGCGACGTCGTCCACGCGCGGCGCGAAGGCGGGCTCGAAGCCGGGGAACAGGAAGGCCAGCCGCCCGCCGGCCGCCAGCAGCGGCCGGGGCGTGAACCAGATGTCGCCGCGGCCGCGCCACGGGGTGCCGCGCCGCACGACCGCGCGCGCCAGGTCCAGCTTGCGCGCGGTGGGGCCGACGACGGCCAGGCGGCAGGGCAGGTCGGCGGGCTCGGCGCCGGTCCGGGCCAGCAGCTCCTCGTCGGGGGCGGCCAGCAGCCGGGCCAGCCCGTCCCGGTCGTCGGCGGTCAGGCGCAGCACCGGCTCGTCCCCGTCGACCTGCCGCATCGCGGGCGCCCCCGCCGGGGACGCGGTCGCGGCGGGCGGCTCTTCCAGGACGACGTGGGCGTTGGTGCCGCCGAAGCCGAAGGCGTTGACCACCGCGCGGCGCGGCCCGCCGGCCGGGCGCTCCCAGTCGGCCAGCGCGCCGACCGGCTCCAGCCGGGTCCCGGCGAGCGCGGGGTGCGGCCGCTCCACGTGCAGGGTGGGCGGCAGGACGCCGTCGCGCAGGGCGCAGGCGGCCTTGATCAGTCCGGCGATGCCGGCGGCGGGCATCGCGTGCCCGATCATCGACTTGACGGTGCCGAGCGGCAGCGGCGGCCCGGCGGTGCCGAACACCCGGCGCAGCGTGGCCAGCTCCGCCTCGTCCCCGGCCGGGGTCGCGGTGCCGTGCGCCTCCACCAGCCCGACCGCGTCGGCGGCCGAGGGGTCGAGCCCGGCGTCGGCCCAGGCGCGCTCGACCGCCAGGACCTGGCCGTCCACCAGCGGGGTCATCAGGCCGGAGGCGCGGCCGTCGCTGGAGGAGCCGACGCCCCGGACCACCGCGTAGACCCGGTCGCCGTCGCGCTCGGCGTCGGCGAGCCGCTTCAGCAGCACCACGCCGGTGCCCTCCGACAGCAGCGTGCCGTCGGCGGCGGCGTCGAACGGCCGGATGCGCTCGCTGGGGCTCAGCGCCCGCAGCTGGCTGAACACGCTCCACACCGTCACGTGGTGGGCGTGGTGCACGGCCCCGGCCAGCACCGCGTCGCACTGCCCCGAGCGCAGCATCCGCACCGCGTGCTCGACCGCCAGCAGCGACGAGGCGCACGCCGCGTCCAGGGTGTAGGCGGGGCCGCGCAGGTCGAAGCGGTTGGCGATGCGGGAGGCGGCGAAGTTCGGCACCACCCCGACCGACGCGTCGGGGCCGTCGGGCCCGAGGCGGTCGCGGAACGCCCGGCGGATCTCCTCCACCCGGTCGGCGCCGAGGTCGGGCAGCAGCTCGCCGAGCACCTGCGCCAGCTGGCGGGACGCCTGCACCCGCTGGTCGAAGCGCGCCACGCCCGGCGTGATGTAGCCGCCCCGGCCGATCACCACCCCGACCCGGGACCGGTCGGGCAGCCGGTCGGGGCCGCCCGCGTCGGCGATCGCCTCGGCGGCGGTGCGCAGCGCGAGCAGCTGGTCGGGCTCCATGCCCGCGACGGCGGCGGGCATGATGCCGAACCGCGCCGGGTCGAAGGTCGCGAGGTCGTCGCCGACGAAGCCGCCGCGGCGGCAGTAGAAGCGGTCGCTCTCGGGCGCCCGGCCGTACGCCTGCGGGTCGTAGTACAGCGCGGGGTCCCACCGGTCCGCGGGGACCTCGGTGATGGCGTCCACCCCGGCCCGGATGTTGCGCCACAGTTCCGCCGCCGTGCCCGCGCCGGGGAAGACCGCCCCGACGCCGACGATGGCGACCGGTGCGCCGACGCTCACTCGGCGGCTCCGGAGAACACGACCTGCACCCGGTCGCCGGCGGCGATCTCGTCGAGCAGGGCGGCGACGGCGGCGTCCGGGTCGATCAGCGCGACGCCGCGCCGGGCGTACTCGCGGGCCAGCTCCGGCGAGACCATGCCGCCCCCGGCCCACGGCCCCCAGTCGGCGGCCAGGACGCGGCCGCGCAGCGTGGTGCGCCAGACGTGGGCCAGGGTGTCGCAGGCGTCGTTGGCGGCCGCGTAGTCGGCCTGGCCCCGGTTGCCGTGGACGCCCGACACGCTGCCGAACACCACGAAGAACGAGGTCTCGGGGCGGACGGCGGCGGCGAGCGCGCACGCGCCGTCCACCTTGGTGCGGTAGACGCGGTCGAAGGAGCCGGGCTCCTTGTCGCGGATCAGCCGGTCCTCCAGCAGGCCCGCGCCGTGCACCACGCCGTCCAGGCGGCCGTGCCGGGCGTAGACGTCCTCCACCACCGCGCGCACCGCCTGCGGGTCGCGCACGTCCGCCGCGTGGTAGCGGACCGAGGCGGCCTGGCCGTCGAGCCCGGCCAGGGTCGCGCGCACCTCGCGCTCGGCCAGCACCCGCCGGACGACGGCCTCGATCTCGGCGGGCGTGCGGCCGCCCTGGGCGACCAGGGCGCGGCGCAGCGCGGCCTCGTCGGCGGCCTCGGCGAGCACCGGGTCCTCGGCGGCGGGCACGGGCGTGCGGCCCAGCAGCTCGATGTGGCAGCCGGTGGCGCGGGCCAGCGCGCGGGCGACGCGGGCGGTGACGCCGCGCGCGCCGCCGGTCAGCAGCACCACGCCCGAGGCGTCCAGGCCGAGGCCCGCGCCGGGGGCGGGGGCCGGGGCGGGCACGACCTCCAGGGTGCGCCGCGCATCGCCCTCGTAGCCGACCTCGACCGGGCCGTCGGCGGCCGCCAGCTCGGCCAGCAGGCGCAGCGCGATGGCGCGCGGGCTGTCCTTGACGTCCACGTCCACCGCGCGCACCAGCGTCTCGGGGTACTCCCGGGCGATGGTGCGGGCCAGGCCGCGCAGGCCCGCGCCGGGGGTGGGGTCGCCGACGCCGCCGTCGTAGGCGAGGCCGAACGTGCCGCCCGCGCCGGTGCCCAGCAGCAGCCAGCGCAGCCCTCCGGCCAGCGCGTCGCGGATGCCCGCGTAGGCGCCGGGCAGCACGGGGCCGCCGCCCGGCCGTAGCGCGGCCAGGTGGATCAGGCCGTCGCAGGGGCCGTCGGGTTCCAGCGGGACGCGGACCTGCGCGCCCTGCTGCTCCAGCAGGTCGGCCAGCTCCAGCGCGACGCCGCAGCCGTCGTCCACGATCACGAAGCGGCGCCCGGCGAACGCGTCGGGCCGCAGCTCGACGGCGGGCAGCGCGGGCAGGTCGGCGATGCGGACGACCTGCCGCAGCGGCGCGACGACCGCGGGCTCGTCGGCCGGTGCGTCGGGGGCCGGGGCGTCAGGGGCCGGGGCGTCGTCGAGCGGTGCGTCGTCGGCCGGTGCGTCCGGAGCGGGGGCGTCGGGGGCCGGCGCGTCCGGTTCCGGGACGGCCGGGTCCGGGGCCGCCGCCGGCGCGTCGGGAGCGGCGTCCTCCCCTGCGGGCGACGCGCCGACCCGCTCGCCGATCCAGGCGACGATCTCGCCGATGGTCTTGACGCGGGCCAGCTGCTCCACCGCGGCCTCGTCCAGCCGCCCGCCGGCGGCGGCCGCCCCGACCCGCTCGGCGAGCTCGCCGATGATCTCGGTGCGCTTGATGGAGTCGATCGACAGGTCGGCCTCCAGGTCAAGGTCGGTGCCGAGCATCGGCTCGGGGTACCCGGTCCGGGAGCTGATCACCGACAGCACGGCGGCGCGGATCTCGTCCGGGCCGAGCGCCGCCGGGCCCTGGGCGGGCACGGCGGCCGGGGCCTGCGCCCGCGCGTCGGGCCGCGCGCCGTTGCGCGCCGGAGGCAGCGCCCCGCCGTCCAATACCTCGCCCGCTAGCACCGGGCGCGGCGCGGGCACGGGCACCGGCGCGGCGGGCGCGGGCACCGGCGGCACGGCGGCCTCGCCCCCGGAGGCGCCGAGGAGGCCCAGCACGACGTCGCGCTGCGCGGCGACCAGCTCCCGGCTGGTGCGCAGGTACTCCAGCACCGCCTGCTCGGCGGCGGTGGGCGCCTCCTGCGGCCCGCCGTCCGGGAGCGCCTGCTCGGCCGGCGGCGCGGCCGCGGCGGGCGGCGCGATCCGCTCGGCGGGGCGCAGCCCGTTGGGCAGGTAGGCGCCGTCGGCGGTGCGCACGAGGTGGCCGTTGACGATCCAGCCCGGCGCGGGCCGCAGGTCGGCGGCCGTCACCACGCGGGCCTCGCGCCCGGCGAACAGCGGCAGCGCGTCCACCCCGACGCCCGCCGCCGCCAGCTCCGCCAGCGCCAGCAGCAGCCGCTCCAGGCCGTTCTCGCCGGGGACGTCGCAGCTGACGACGGTGTGCGGCCGGTCGCCCAGGATCTTGCCGACCAGCCCGCCGAGCACCTGGCCGGGCCCGGCCTCCACGAAGGTGCGCGCGCCCGCCGCGTACATCGCCTCGATCTGCTCGACGAACCGGACCGGCGCGGCGACCTGCCCGGCCAGCGTGGCGCCCAGTTCGGCCGGGTCGGTGTCGTAGGGCGCGGCGGTGGTGTTGGACCAGACCGGGAACGCGGGCGAGCGCAGGTCGCGGGCGGCCAGCTCGGCGCGCAGCGGCGCGGCGGCCCCGGCGACCAGCGGGCTGTGGAAGGCGCAGGCGACCGGGATCGGCTGGGTGGGGATGCCGCGCTCGCGCAGGGCCCGCAGCGCGTTGTCCAGGCCCGCGGTGGACCCGGAGATCACCACCTGGCGGGGCGCGTTGTGGTTGGCGATGACCACCTCGGAGATGCCCGACAGCGCGGCGCGCACCTCGTCCAGGGAGCCCGCGACGGCGGCCATCGTGCCGGGGTCGGCGACGTTGCCCGAGCGGGCGGCGCTCAGGATCGCCTCGGCGCGGGCGGCGCTCAGCGCGACCAGGTCCCGCTCGTCGAACACCCCGGCCGCGCACAGCGCGACCAGCTCGCCGTAGCTGTGCCCGGCGGCCAGGTCGGGCCGCACGCCCAGCTCGGTCAGCAGCCGGTGCACCGCCAGCCCGGCGACGCCGAGGGCGGGCTGGGCGACGCGGGTGTCGGTGAGCGCGGCGCGCTGCCGCTCGGCGTCCTCGCGGGTGAACGCGGCGGGCGGGAACATCGCGTCGGTGTAGCGGCTCCCGGCCGGGCGCAGCAGCCGCTGCAGGCGCGGGAACGCCACGAACAGGTCGGCGAGCATCCCGGGGCGCTGGCTGCCCTGCCCCGGGTAGAGGAAGGCGATCTGGCCGGGCCCGGTGCCGGGGTCGCGGACGAACACCCCCGGCGCGGCGCGGAACGCGCGCGCGTCGGCGATCTTGGCGGTGAGGTCGTCCGGGCCGGTGGCCACCAGCGCCACCTGCACCGGCCCCTCGGTCTCGGCGAAGGTGCGGGCCAGGTCGCGCAGCCGCACCCGGCCCCGGCCCTGCGCGGCCAGCGCGGCGAGGCGGTCCAGTTCGGCGCGGGCGGCGGCGCGGTCCGCGCCGCGGATCAGGAACAGCTCGGCGGGCCACTCGGCCAGCCCCGACACCGGCTCGGGCGCGCCGTCGTACCCGGCGAGCACCGCGTGGAAGTTGGAGCCGCCGAAGCCGAAGCCGCTCAGCCCCGCGTACCGCCTGCCGGGCTCGGTGGTCCACGGGCGCGCGTCCCGGCCGAACACGAACGGGCTGGTCCGCCCGTCCCACGCCCGGTTGGGCTCGTTCAGGTGCAGGGTGCCCGGCAGCACGCCGCGGTGCAGCGCGTAGGCGGTCTTGACCAGCCCGGCGAGCCCGGCGGCGCACTTGGTGTGGCCGATCTGCGACTTCACCGAGCCCAGCGTGACGCTGCCGGGCGCGGCCCCGGCGGCGGTGAAGGTCTCGGTGAGGGTGGCCAGCTCGGTGCGGTCGCCGACCTCGGTGCCGGTGCCGTGCGCCTCGACCAGGCCGACCTCGGCCGGAGAGATCCCGGCGCGCTCGTAGGCGCGCTCCAGGGCCCGCTTCTGCCCGGCGACGCGCGGCGCGGTGAGGCCGAGGGAGCGGCCGTCGCTGGACCCGGCGACCGACTTGACGACCGCGTAGATCCGGTCGCCGTCGCGCTCGGCGTCGGCGAGCCGCTTGAGCACCACGCACGCCACGCCCTCGCCGAGCGCGATGCCGTCGGCGGAGGAGTCGAAGGTGGCGCAGCGGCCGGTGGGCGACAGCGCGTGCACCGAGGAGAACAGCAGGTAGTCGTAGACGCCGTTGTGCAGGTCCGCGCCGCCGCACAGCACCATGTCGCTGGTGCGGGCGGTCAGCTCCTTGCAGGCGGCGTCGAGCGCGGCCAGCGAGGCGGCGCACGCGGCGTCCACGGTGTAGTTCGCGCCGCCGAGGTCGAGCCGGTTGGCGATGCGCCCGGCGATGACGTTGGTGAGCACGCCGGGGAAGGAGTCCTCGGTCAGCCGGGGCAGCTGCGCGTCCAGCCCCTCGGGGACCTCGCCGAAGTAGCGGGGCAGCACCGCGCGGGTGCTGTAGGCGGTGCCGAGGTCGGTGCCCGCCTCCGCGCCGAAGAACACCGAGGTGCGGGAGCGGTCGAAGGGCCGGTCCTCGTATCCGGCGTCACGCAGCGCGCGGGCGGCGACCTCCAGCGACAGCAGCTGCATCGGCTCGATGCCGGCCAGGGAGTTGGGCGGGATGCCGTAGGCGAAGGCGTCGAAGGGGATGTCGGGCAGGAACCCGCCCCACTTGGAGGGGGTCTTCTCCCCCGCGCCCGCGCGCGTGGCCTCGGGGTCGTAGTAGACCGCCGGGTCCCAGCGGTCGGCGGGGACCTCGGTGACGGCGTTCGCGCCCGACACGATCGTGGACCAGTACTGGTCGGCGTCGCGGGAGCCGGGGAACACGCAGCCGATGCCGACGATCGCGATGTCCAGCGGCTCGGCCCCGTCCTGCGGGCCGTCCCCGCCGGTCAGGCCGAGGGTGGCGGCGCGGGCGGCCAGGAAGCAGGTCGCGCCGGTGGTGACCTGCTCGTGCAGGCCGGTGATGCTGGTGGTGGCCGACCGCAGCGCCGCGACCTGCCCGATCATGTACATGCCCTCACGGCGCTGGTCGTCGGCCTCGACCGGCTCCAGCCCGCCGCGCCCGCCGTCCGCGGTCCCGCCGTCGCCGGGCGCGGCGCCGCGCCGCAGGCCCTTGCTGGCGATCCGCAGCCGCCCGAGGTTCAGCTCCTCCAGCTTCCGCCACATCTCCTGGCGCGGCGTCCCGGCCCGCTCCAGGTCGCGGCGGGCCTCCTCGAACGCCTCCACGTAGGGGGTGCGGGCGCAGCGGGTGGCGTGGCCGGGCGAGGTCTCCAGCAGCGCGGTGCCGTCGCACTCGACGGCGGCGCGCTGGAAGCCGGGCAGGATCGCGCCCGCGGCGACGGCCTCGTAGGTGAACAGGTAGGCGGTGCCCATCAGCACCCGCACGTCCGCGCCGCGCTCGGCCAGCGGCCCGGCGAGCGCGGCGACCATCGCGCCCGAGCGCTCGTCGTGCACGCCCCCGGCGAACAGCAGCGACAGCTCGGCGGCCGCCTCGGGGTGGGCGTCGGTGAAGTCCAGCAGCCGCTGGATCTGGGCCTCCCACAGCGGGAAGCTGGCGCGCGGCCCGACGTGGCCGCCGCACTCCAGGCCCTCGAACACGAACTTGCGCGCGCCCTCGGCCAGGAACCGCTCCAGCAGCCCCGGCGACGGCACGTGCAGGTAGGTGCTGATGCCCGCCTCCTCCAGCGGCGCCGCCTGCGCGGGGCGGCCGCCGGCGATGAGCGCGTACGGCGGCCGGACCTCCAGCACGGCCGCGAGCTGCTCCTCGCGCAGCTCCGGCGGCGCGAACCCCAGCACGCCCACGCCCCACGGCCGGTCGCCGAGCCGGTCGGCGGTGTCGACCAGCAGGTCGCGCACCTCGGGGCCGCTCATCAGGGCGAGCGCGAGGAACGGCAGCCCGCCGTCCTGGGCGATGGCGGCGGCGAACGCCGACCGGTCGCTGACCCGCGTCATCGGGCCCTGCACCACCGGGTAGTCGCGGCTGATCGGCGCGCCCGGCCGGTTGTCCACCGGGGCCAGCGGCTCGGCGCGCACGGCGGCGCGGATGCCTGCCGCGATCTGCGCGCGGACCGCCTGCACGACGCCGCCCGCGGTCTTGTGGCGGCCCGCCAGCGCGGCTGCCAGCGCGCCGTCCTGGCCGACCGGCAGCGGCCGCGAGCGCAGCCCGGTCGCGCCGAGCCGGCCGTTGGCCTGCGCCTGGTCCAGCCCGGCCAGGCCGGGGTCGGGCAGGTCGGGGCGGGTGTAGACGCGGTAGCGGCGGCCCGGTCCGGCGGCGGTCGGGCCGGTCTCGGCGACGCGCGTCTCGCTGCCGTCCATGGCGGCCAGCGCGGCGGCCACGTCGGCGGGCAGGTCGCTCTCGCGGACCAGCGCGAGCTGGGTGTCCAGCACCACGCCCGCCGCGCCGCCCGCGACGGCGGCGGCCGCGGTGTGCGGGCCGATGCCGCCCGCCGCGTGCACCGGGACGTCGATCCGGCGGTCCCCCAGCAGGTGCTGGAGCAGCACGAAGGTGGTGAGGTCGCCGATCCGGCCGCCCGCCTCGCAGCCGCGCGCGATCAGGCCGTGCAGGCCCGCGCCGCCGTGCTCGGCGGCGATCCGCGCGCCCAGGGCGACGGCCGCGGCCGCCTCCTCGGGGCCGGTGACCTCCACCAGCAGGCGGCGGCCGCGCGCGTAGGCGGCGGCGTCCACCAGGCCGTCGGCGACGGCGGCCATGTCCACCAGGACGGTGCCCGCGGCCTCGGGGAGCTCGTCGGGCCGCACCTCGCACCCGGCCTGCACCCGGACCCCGAACGCGCCACGCCACCAGCGGCGCACGTCCGACAGCGCGGCGAGCGCGGGGGCGCGCTCGACGCCGAGGTCCAGCACGCCCAGCCCGCCCGCACGCGCGACCGCGACGGCGAGGTGCGGGGCGGGGCGGCCGAACGGCCCGACCCCGATGATCTCGGTGTGCGGGCGGCGTCGCGGCGCCGCCCCCGGCCCCGCCGCCCGCCCGGTCGCGCCGCCCGCGCCGCCCGAACCCGCCCCAGCCGTCATGCACTGCCCCCCGACGTCCCGCGCGGCGGCCGACCCTGCCGATCCGCGCGGCTCGAAACCTGACCGGCGCCCGGCCGGCGAAGACCCTGGCCGTGGTTCTGGGCCCACGGCGCTGCGCCACACTACGGTGAGCGACGACCCGAGTACTCAAACGACACACAACCAACAGGGTCCCTGGGGCGTTCCTTGACCACGACGAAAGCGTGCGGGGACATCGCGGGGGGAACGCGCACGCGACGAGAACGGGGGGAGCGCCGCGGTCGGGGAGGACGGAAGCCCGGGGAGGCCGTCAGGCCTGGACGAGCGCCTCCTTGCGGGGAGCGCGGATGCCGTGGCGCACGGTGCCCTCGTCCAGCCAGCGGTCCAGGTGCCGCCAGGTGCCGGTCACCGCCGACCGGCCGGTGAGCACCCCGAGGTGGCCTCCGGGCGCCACCTCGAACCGCACCTCGGGCGCGTTCTCCAGCAGCCGGGTCAGCGGCCGGACCGCCGCGACCGGGGCCAGCCCGTCGCCGCGTCCGGCGATGGCCAGAACCGGCACCCGGACGTCGGCCAGCCGGACCCGGCGGCCGCCGATCTCCAAGCCCTCGCCGGTCAGCGCGTTGTCCCGGAAAAGGGAGCGGTAAATCTGCTCGGCGGTGCGGCCGGGATAGGCCAGCATCGAGTTGGTGAAATGGTCCACGGCCTCGATCTGCGCCAAGAACTCGGCATTGTCAAGGTTGACGAGCACCTTGTAAGGGCGCAGGAGGTATTTGTCGATCCCGACCAGCTGGTAGGCGCGTTTGACGACCGGCCGCGGCAGCCCGCCGAGCACCGCGCGGACCACCTCCGCCTCCACCCCGCCGGTCAGCCGGGTCAACGGCCGCAGCGGCGCGGCCAGCCGCACCGCGCGGGTGTCGACCGGGGTCGCGATCGCCGCCACCGAGGCGATCGGCAGGCCCGGATCGGCGGCGGCCGCCAGCAGCGAGAAGATCCCTCCCAGGCACCAGCCGACCAGCTGCACCGGCTGGCCGCCCGCGTCCGCGCTGACGGCGCGGATCGCGCCCGGCAGCACCTCGCGCACCCACTCGTCGAAGCCGAGGTCCCGGTCGGCGTACCCGATGGGGCCGTAGTCGAGCAGGTATCCGCGGCGGCCGGTGGCGACCACGTGCTCGGCCAGGCTGCACCCCCGGCGCAGGTCGTAGCAGCGCGCCGGGGCCGCGAGCGGCGGCACGAACAGCACCGGCGGCCCGGCGGGCACCAGCCCCTCCGGCGCCCGGTAGCGGTAGACCGACCGCTTGGGCCCGTCGTCGATCATCTCGGTCGGCATCGGGCGCAGGTCGGCCAGGTGGCCGTACAGCAGCTTGTGGGCGGCGTTGGACGCGGCGGCGCGCAGGTTGCGGGGCGAGGGGATCATTTCTTGATTATCCATCTCCATTCGGGGCGCGGGGCGCGGAGGGAATTGACCAATGCCGGTCTGGCCCGCTCAGGAGCATTCCTACACCGGCCGGGGTGAGACCGATATCACAGCTTTGTGAAGCGCGCGTTAAATAACCTTGACGGGGCGGCCGCGGCGTCCGGCAATGGTCATGCCGGAACGATCGTCCGGCCATCACCGACCGTCACCGCGACCGCCGCCGCGGCCCCCCGCCACCGCCGCCCCCGGGCCCCGCCGCCACCCCCGCAAGCCCGGCGCCGCCGACTTCCCGGGCCTGTCACCCCTCCCCCGCCCTCGCGCTCGCCAGGGGACATCCCGCATAATGGTGATTACACCCCGTAGCAATAGCGCTACCGGGCAGACCGCATGGCGGGCGCGATGACGACCCTCGATCCGGCGAACGCGAAAGGCACGGCCACCGTGGCCCTGCGGGCCCCGCGCGGCCGGCTTCCGCTGCCGCTGCGGCGGCGCACCCCGGTCCCCGACGCGGTGGGGCCGGCCGTCGCGCCGCTGCTGGCCGCGCACCGGGCGGCCCGCCCCGGCGCCGACGAGGCCGCGCTGCTGCGCGGCTACGAGGTCGCCGAGCGGATGCACCGCGGCCAGTCCCGCAAGTCCGGCGCGCCCTACATCACCCACCCGCTGGCGGTGGCGATGATCCTGGCCGGGCTCGGCATGGACACCACCACGCTGGTGGCCGCGCTGCTGCACGACACCGTGGAGGACACCCCCTACACCCTGGACGAGCTGCGCGCCGACTTCGGCGAGGAGGTCGCGGTGCTGGTGGACGGGGTGACCAAGCTGGACGGCGGCCGGTGGGGCGAGCGCGCCGAGGCCGAGACCCTCCGCAAGATCGTGCTGGCCGCCGCCGACGACCTGCGGGTGCTGGTGGTCAAGCTGGCCGACCGGCTGCACAACCTGCGCACGCTGGGCTTCCAGCCGCCGCACAAGCGGCGGCGCATCGCCGAGGCCAGCCACCAGCTGCTGGTGCCGTTCGCCGAGCGGCTGGGCATCCACGTGCTCAAGCGGGAGATGGACGACCTGGCGTTCGCCGCCAGCGACCCCGACGCGCACGCCGCCACCGGGCGGGCGGTGCGCGCCGCGCTGGCCGGGGCGGGCGCCGCCTTCGGCCCGGCGCTGGCGCGGCTGCGCCCCTCGCTGGCCGAGCACGGGATCACCGGCCGGGTGTCGGTGCGCCCCTCCCACCTGTACGCGGTGCACCGCGCGCTGGAGGGCGACGTGGCGGGGCTGCGGCCGTGCGAGGCGGCCCGGCTGCTGCTGGTGGTGGACGGCCCCGACCAGGACTGCTACATCGCGCTCGGCGCGGTGCACGCCGCGCTGCACCCGATCCCGGGCCAGGTCCGCGACTTCATCGCGCTGCCCAAGTACAACATGTACCGCTCGCTGCACACCCGGGTCATCACCCCCGACGGCGACCCGGTCGAGGTCATCATCCGCACCCGCGCGATGCACCCGGTCGCCGAGTACGGCATCGTCGAGCACATCCGCGCCGCCGGGCCCGCCGGGACCGTCACCGGGCGGCGCGACCTGGTGTGGCTGAGCCGCCTGCTGGCCTGGCAGTCGGGCGCCCCGTCGGCGGAGTTCCTGGACGGCCTGCGCGCCGACCTCGCCGAGGGCACGGTGGCGGTGCTCACCGCGTCCGGCGAGCTGATCACGCTCCCGGCCGGGGCGACCGCGCTGGACTTCGCCTACGCGCTGGGCACCGCGACCGGCGGGCGCAGCATCGGCGCGCTGGTCAACGGGCGGCTCGCGCCGCTGTCGGCCGAGCTGCGCAGCGGCAACGTGGTGGAGGTCATCACCGACCCCGAGGGGGTGCCCTCGGCGGAGTGGCTGGACTTCGCGGTCACCGCCGCGCCCCGCGTGCACGTGCAGCGCTGGCTGGCCGGGCGGGGCGCCGAGGAGGCCGCCGACGCCGGGCGCCGCCGCCTGGTGCGCGCGCTGGCGGCCCGCCGCCTGGACCTGCTGGCCGTCGAGGCGCGCGGCGGATCGCTGGCGGTGGCGCGCGAGCTGGGCTACCCCGGCATCGACGAGATGTACGCGGCGGTCGGCGTCGGCTCGCTCGGCCTGGACGGCCTGCTCGCCCGCCTCGTCCAGACCTGACCGGCGCGCGGGGCCGCACAGCGGCCGCCCGGCGCCGTCGTGGCCCTGACCCGCGCGCCGGGGCGCGGCTAGGGCCGCCTAACCTGGACGGCGTGGTGATCGCATGAGCGCAGGACATCCGCTGGGACGGGCCGTGGACGGCCCGCGCGTGATCGTGGCCGGCGTGGACGGCTCGGACACCTCGCTGCGCGCGGCCGCCTACGCCTGGGGCCTGGCGCGGCGCAGCGACGCGCGCCTGCTGCTGGTGCACGTGACGCCGGTGGCGGCGCTGTCCACGCTGACGCCGGGCGGCGCGGCGGTGATGCGCGAGGCCGCCGAGCAGATCTCCGCCGAGCTGCGCGCCGAGCTGGAGCGCGCCGCCGCGCAGGCGCCGGTGCGCTACGAGCTGGTGAACGAGGCCGGGGACCCCTACACGGTGCTGGCCCGCGTCGCCGACGCCGAGCGCGCCGACGCCGTGGTGGTCGGCGCGTCCGCCCAGGCGGGGCACCGGCTGATCGGCTCGGTGGCGGTGCGGCTGGTGCGCGTGGGCCGCTGGCCTGTCACGGTGGTGCCCTGACCCGCGCGCCGGGCGGTTCGGCGGCGCCCGGTTCTGGGAAGGTGACGGTGAGGGAGCGGCGGCCGCGGGCGCGGCCGTGGCAGGCGGGGGGACGGCGGTGTCTGAGCCTTATCTGACCGAGGCCCGGTGGACGGGCACGAAGCTGCGAGTGCGCGGCGAGGTGCGCGGCGGCTCCACAGGCGGCCCCGGCGGCTCGCCGGACGGAGGCGGCGCGGCGGAGCTGCTCCTGTGCGAACGCGAGAACGGCCGCTCCTACGCCCTTCCCGTCGCCGTCGAGGCCGCCGAGGACGGCGGCGAGCGGTTCACCGCCGACGTCGACGTGCTGACCGTCGCGGACGGCGCCCCCCTCCCGAACGGCCTGTGGGACATCGCCCTGTTCCTGGACGCGCGGAGGCTCCCGCTCGGCCGCGACCGCGCCCCCGGCATGGACGCCTCGCCGCAGCGGCTGTTCCTGCCCGACTCCACCATGGTCAGCGCCTACTTCACGGTGCCCGCCGGCACGCTGGCGCTCGACGTCGGCGGCGACCCGCACCCGGCCGGGTCCACCACCGCCGACGCGCTGGCCTGGAACGACCAGGACGACGAGCTGGTGGTGTGCGGCCATGTGGACCTGCACGACGACATCACCACGCCGGTCTCGGCGACGCTGACGCTGCGCGAGCGCGATTCCGGCCGGGTCTACGAGGTGATCGCGATGCTGGACGCCGGGCCGGCCCGGCTCGACTACACCGCGTCGGTGCCGATGACGCGGGCGTTCATCGACGACCCGCTGCCGCGCGGCACCTGGGACGCGTTCCTGGTGCTGGGCTTCGCCGGGATGCACCGCGAGCTGCGGGTGCTGGCCCCGGCCGATCCGGTGGAGCTGCACGTGCGGCGGCGGCTGCGGCCGGTCAAGGTGGGCTCGACCAAGGCCCCCGAGCCGCTGGCCATCACCGTCGGCCGCTGACGCCTCCCGCCGCCGGTCCGGCGGAGCGCGCGGGGCTGGGCCCCCTCATCTGAACGGCGACGGCTCGTCCCAGCCCCGCGACCCGGCGGCGACGAAGGCCAGCACGGTGACGACGGCCGTGCCGCCCAGCAGGTTGATCGCCGAGGTGGCCAGCAGCGCGCCCAGCGGCGCGTCCAGCAGCAGCGGCAGCAGCGCGGCCAGCCCGACCACGATGGAGCCGATCCAGCAGAACGCGCGCAGCGGCCGGGCGGCGGTGGCGAGCAGCACGTGCAGCAGGGCGGTGGCCTGCACGGTCATGGCGGCGGCGCAGATCGCGTACGACACCGCCGCCGAGCCGGAGCCCGCGGCGGCGCTGACGAAGACCGGGACCGGCAGCCCCAGCAGCCCGCGCAGCACCAGCACCGCGATGGCGGCCAGCCCCCCGGCGGCGGCCGCCGCGGCCAGCCCGCACCACCACAGGCGGCGCAGGTCCGCGCCGGTCTCCTCCGAGATCGCCTCGTGGAGGGCGACGAAGCCCGCGTAGCGGTCCACGGCCGGTTCGGGCGGGCGGCGCAGGGCGGCGCGGCAGCGGAAGGACCTCTGGTACGGCCGGGTGCACCCGGCCCCGCCCCGGCGGCCGGCCTTCCTGCCCGGCCCGCCGTGGAAGTACGGCTCGAACGGCGTCTCGGCCATGGTCCCCTCCCCGGTGCGAACACCTGAGTGCTACCCGGAGGGGTTCAGGGGGACTCCACCCGCTTCAACACTTTGCGTCCGCTTGGAAACTCTCCGCCACCCTTGCCGTTACGTTCGTCCGCAATTACGGATTGCCGGGTACGGTGGCGTCCGTACCGGTCGGCCGAGCGCGGGAGGGCACCCCCCTGAGCACCATCGACAAGCGGCTGCGCGCCCTGGAGGCGCGGGTGACCGAGCTGGAGGAGCGCCTCGCCGCGGCCCCGTCCCCGGACGGCCCGGCCGACGCCGGCGAGGGGACGGGCGGAGGCGCCGGCGATCATGACGACACCGGCCACGTCGTCTACGGCGGCACGGCCCGGCTGGGCGGCTACGAGTGGAGCTGGCAGGTCACCCGCGCGCCGGGCTGGCTGCTGGAGCGGCCCGCCGCGCCGCTGGCGGCCGTCCTGCAGGCGGCGGGCCAGCCCGCCCGCCTGGAGGTGCTGCGGCTGCTGCTCACCGGCCCCCGCACGGTCGCCGAACTCCAGTCCGAGCTGGGGCTCGGCTCGACCGGCCAGCTGTACCACCATCTGAAGGCGCTGAGCGGGGCCGGCCTGGTCGAGCAGACCGAGCGCGCGGTCTACCGGCTGCCCGGCCGGGCGGTGTTCCCGCTGCTGGCGATGCTGAGCGCCGCCAACGACGTCAGCGCCGGGACCGGCGCGACGTGACGAGGGCCCGGCGCCGTCCGCGTGGACGGCGCCGGGCCCGTTCGCCGGGGGGGGCGGGATCAGACCTGGCCGGCCTTCTCCAGCGCCTCGCAGCAGGTGTTCACCAGCAGGCGGGTGACGTTGTAGGGGTCGATGTTGGCGTTGGGGCGCCGGTCCTCGATGTAGCCCTTCTTGTCCACCTCGACCTGCCACGGGATGCGCACCGAGGAGCCGCGGTCGGAGACGCCGTAGCTGTAGACGTCGTGCGGGGCGGTCTCGTGCTGGCCGGTGAGGCGCTCGGCGATGCCGTGGCCGTACCCGGCGATGTGCTCCTCGACCTTGCCGGGGGCGCCCAGCGCCTCGCAGGCGGTGATGATGGCGTCGTAGCCCTCGCGCATGGCCTTGGTGGAGAAGTTGGTGTGCGCGCCCGCGCCGTTCCAGTCGCCCTTGGCGGGCTTGGGGTGCAGGGTGGCGGCGACGTCGTAGTCCTCGGCGATGCGGTAGAGCAGCCACCGGGCGATCCACATGTGGTCGGAGACCTCCAGCGGCCCGGCGGGGCCGATCTGGAACTCCCACTGGCCGGGCATGACCTCGGCGTTGATGCCCGAGAGCGCGAGCCCGGCCTCCAGGCAGGCGTCCATGTGCTTCTCGACGATGTCGCGGCCGAAGACCTCGTCGGCGCCCACGCCGCAGTAGTAGGGGCCCTGCGGGGCCGGGAAGCCGGTCTCGGGGAAGCCGAGCGGGCGGCCGGCCTGGAAGAAGGTGTACTCCTGCTCGATGCCGAACCAGGACTCCTGCGCGGCGTACTTCTCGGCCACCGGGCGCAGCTTGGCGCGGTTGTTGGTGGGGTGCGGGGTGCCGTCCACCAGGTAGACCTCGCACAGCACCAGCTTGTGGTCGCCGCCGCGGATCGGGTCGGGACAGGAGAAGACCGGCTTGAGCACGCAGTCGGAGTTGTCACCGGGCGCCTGGTTGGTGCTGGAGCCGTCGAAGCCCCAGTCCGGGAGGTCCGCGCCGTCGGGCAGGATCCTGGTCTTGGACCGCAGCCGCGCCGAGGGCTCGGTGCCGTCGATCCAGATGTACTCGGCCTTGTAGCTCAACGTCGGTCCCCTTCGTCATGCGCCGGCCTTCGTTTCGGGCCACCCAGAGACTGACAATGCGGCATTTCGGACCTGTTGCCCAAATGTGAACGCCGTGTAAAACGCCACCTGACCTGCCTGAACGGAGATGAGAAACCAGTCACACCGGCGGATTTTCGGCCGCCGGGCCGCTCATCCGCCGCCGATGACCTTGCCCGGGTTGAGCACCCCGGCCGGGTCGAGCGCGTCCTTGACCGCCCGGTGCAGCGCGAGCGCCCCCGCGCCCAGCTCGTCGCGCATCCCGCGCCGTTTGAGCAGGCCGACGCCGTGCTCGCCGGTGACCGTGCCGCCCAGCGCGAGGGCGTCGTCCAGGATCTCCTCGAACGCGCGCTGCGCGCGGTCGCGGGCCGCCCCGTCGCCCGCCGGGACGACGATCAGCGGGTGCAGGTTGCCGTCGCCCGCGTGCGCGATGTTGGCGATGTGCACGCCGTGCGCCGCGGCGGTGCGCTCGATGCGGCCGAGCATCTCCGGCACCGCGCCGCGCGGCACGCACACGTCCTCGGTGAGGACGGGCCCGAGCCGCTCCAGCGCCGGATAGGCCAGGCGGCGCGCGGCGAACAGCGCCTCGGCCTCGGCGTCGTCGGTGGAGCGGGTGCTCCAGCCCGCGCCCGCCGCGTCGAACAGCTCCTGGATGCGGGCGGCCTCCCGCTCGTCGCCGGTGTCCGAGCGGGCCAGCAGCAGGACGTCGCCGAGGTCGGCCAGGCCCATGTTCTTCCAGTCGTCCACGGCGCGCAGGCAGTAGCGGTCGACCAGCTCCAGGGCGGCGGGGGCGAGGCCGGACGCGGCGACCGCGGCGACCGCGCGCCCGGCGTCCACCAGCTCGCCGAAGGCGCCCACGACCGTGCGCGGCGCGGCGGCGGGCAGGGGCAGCAGCCGCACCGTCACCTCCGTGATCACGCCCAGCGTGCCCTCGGAGCCGACCAGCAGGCCGGTCAGGTCGTAGCCGGCCACGCCCTTGCGGGTGCGCCGCCCGACCCGCACCAGCTCGCCGGCGCCGGTCGCGACCTGGAGGCCCAGCACGTAGTCGCGGGTGACGCCGTACTTGACGCAGCAGATGCCGCCCGCGTTGGTGGCGGCGTTCCCGCCGATGGTGGACCAGGGCGAGCTGGCGGGGTCGGGCGGGTACCACAGGCCGTGCCCGGCGACCGCGCGCCGCAGGTCGTCGTTGACGACGCCGGGCTGCACGACGGCGATCTGCTCGGCGGCGTCCACCTCCAGGACGCGGTCCATCCCGGCCAGGTCCAGCACCACGCAGCCGTCCACGGCGTTGGCCCCGCCCGACAGGCCGGTGCCCGCGCCGCGCGGCACGAGCGGGACGCGGTGCTCCACGCACAATGCGACCACCCGGCGGACCTGCTCGGCGTCGGCTGGGCGGACGACCGCCAGGGCCTCGCCGACCGGCGCCCAGGCGGCCTGGTCGGCCGAGTACGCGGCCACGACGTCGCGGTCGGTCTCGGCGGGCAGCACCGCGCGCAACGCCTCCAGAAACCCCATGGGGCCAACCTAACAATGGAGCGTTCCGGTAAATTACCGACGTGAAGATCATCGTGCGCGGCGGCGTTCCCCTCCTGCTGGCCGCGTCCCTGCTCGCCGGATGCGGCGGGGACGAGCGGCCCTCCGTGAAGCTCCCTCCGGCGGGCGCACCGCCGCAGGAGGTGGTCACCGCCTACGTGGCGGCGATCAACGCGCACGACAAGAAGGCGGGCCGGGCCCTGTCCACCCCGCGCTTCGGCAGGCTGGAGACCGAGGAGGTCGCCGACAGCCTGTTCAACGACGCGAAGATCAGCAACCTGAAGATCAGCGCGCCGATCCCCGAGCAGGGCTACCAGTCGCCCGACGGCAAGCGCTACGCGCAGGTCGTCAAGGTGCCGGTCACCTTCGACCTGAAGCAGGAGAGCGAGGCGTCGATGCCCGACGGCCCCACCGCCTGGGGCTACCTGCTGGTCCGCGAGTCCCTGACCGGCCCCTGGCGGATCAACGACCACGGCAACGGCTGACTCCCCGGCCCCGCCCGGGGTACCGTGCTGCCAACGGGTGAGGGGGCGGGGCCATGACGGGGACGCATGACGCGCTCTCGGCGCGCCGCCGCCTCCTGCTCGTCCTGGCGGGCTTCTTCGGCCTCGCGGTCACCGCGACGCTGTCGGCGGTGCCGGGGCACGGCGCCGCCGAGGTCATCCGCGCGGGCGTCGCGGCCGCCGCCAACAGCGCCGCCGACCGGCCGCCCGCGGCCGTCCGGTTCGACGAGCGGTCCCGCCGCGTCCCGCGCGCGGCCGAGCACGCCTGTATCAGGCCGCCGGCCGCGCTCCCCGCCCCGGACGGCTGCCGGGTGCGGGCCAAGACGCGGCACGTCGCGCCGCCGTCGCCGCCGTCCTCCGCCGCGCAGGTGCGTGGGCCTCCCTCCGACACGGGTTCCGACGTTCCCGGTCCCTGACCGCGGCGTGCCTCCGGGGCGCGCCGCGGCGTACCCGCATGGAGGCTCGTCATCTACCGCGTCATCGTGGCGCGAGCGTGCCCGGCTGCCCTGGAGCAGCCGTGCTGACCACGTTCGCGCGGGCGTTCCGCACGCCCGACCTGCGCAAGAAGCTGCTTTTCACCCTCTTCGTCATCGTGCTGTTCCGGATCGGCCAGAACCTGCCGGTCCCCAACGTGGACGTGGCGGTGCTGCGGGAGACCGCCGACGCCGCGCGCCGCAGCGACCCCGCCTACGCCCTGGCCGACCTGTTCAGCGGCGGGGCGCTGCTGAAGCTGTCGGTGTTCGCGCTGGGCGTGTTCCCCTACGTCACCGCGAGCATCGTCCTGCAGTTGCTGACGGTGGTGATCCCGCGCCTGGAGTCGCTGAAGAAGGAGGGCCAGGGCGGCACTGCGAAGATCACCCAGTACACCCGCTACCTGACGGTGGCGCTGGCGGTCCTGCAGGCCGCCGGACTGGTGGCGATGGCGGCCAGTGGCCAACTGTTCCGCAACGTGCCGGGCGGCGGCCGGGTCCTGCACGAGACCGGGCCGCTCCCCGTCGCGACCATGGTCGTGTGCCTGGTCGCCGGGACCGCCGCGGTCATGTGGCTGGGCGAGCTGATCACCGACCGGGGCGTCGGCAACGGCATGTCCATCCTGATCTTCACCCAGGTGGTGGCGGTCTTCCCCGCCCAGTTCTGGGCGATCCACCGGCTCCGGGGGACCTTCGTGCTGGTCCTGGCGGTCCTGGTGGGCCTGGCCATCATGGCGGGCGTGGTGTTCGTGGAGCAGGCCCAGCGCCGCGTCCCGGTGCAGTACGCCAAGCGCATGGTCGGCCGCCGGATGTACGGCGGCACCTCGACCTACATCCCGCTGAAGGTGAACCAGGCCGGCATCATCCCCGTCATCTTCGCGTCGTCGCTGCTGTACCTGCCGATGCTGGCCACCCAGCTGTGGCCGGGGGCGGGCTGGCTGAACCCGGTCCGCCCGCACCTGCGGCCGGACGACCCGTGGCACATGGCGGTGTTCTCCGTGCTGATCGTGGCGTTCACGTACTTCTACGTGGCGATCACCTTCAACCCCGCCGAGGTCGCCGACAACATGAAGAAGTACGGCGGCTTCGTCCCGGGGATCAGACCGGGCCGCCCGACCGCCGAGTACCTGGACCACGTGCTGTCCCGGATCACGGCGCCGGGCTCGCTGTACCTGGGGGTCGTGGCGCTGGTCCCGCTGATGGCGCTGGCGCTGCTGGGCGTGGGCGACGAGTTCCCGTTCGGCGGCACGAGCATCCTGATCGTCGTGGGCGTGGGCCTGGACACGGTGAAGCAGATCGAGGCACGCCTGCAGCAGCACAACTACGAGGGCTTCCTGCACTGACCGAAGGGGTGCGGGCCACCGTGCCCGCACCCCTTCGCCTCTGAAAGCCGCACGGCCACGGCGCTCACCGCAAGCGCCGGCAATACCGTCGTTCCCGGCGGCTAGTCTCGCGCGAATGACGATCAGGTTCACAGCTCGGGCCGCCGGAGTGGAAGAGGACCTCGACGAGACGCTGTCGGCCGGCGTCGCCGAACACCCGGACGGCGGCGGCATGGCCCTGACCTTCATGTGCGGGCTCGACGAACCGGACGAGCAGGACGTCGAGCAGGGCATGGACAGCTACTGCCTGGTGACCGCCGACCAGGGCACCGCCTATGGCGGCGTCACCGAGGTCGTCCTCCGGGACGGGGTGCTGCGCGTCGTCGTGGCCGCGGACGATCTGGAGGCCCTGGGACTGGACGACACGGAGATCGAGGCCGTTCTCGACGTGGACGAGCAGGACGTCGAGCGGCTCCGCGATGCGTTGCGGCGCATTCTTGCCTATGGACGGCCGGACGCCCATCCGGCCGTCGTCCGGCTCTGACGCCATTGACGGGGCGGCGGAGCACGCCCCGATACTTGTTGCGCCCCATTCCGTCCGAGTGGTCGAATCGAGCGGTGCAGATCCATCTTGAAAGCGAGCGGATGTTGCTGCGCCGCTTCACCGAGGCGGACATCGCGGATCTGGCCGCTCTGCATGGGGACCCTCGCGTTATGCGTTACATCGGTCGTCCCGATCCTCGCGCCGTCGTCGAAGAGGAGACGCTGCCCCGCATTCTGGACGAGTATCGAACTCTTCCACCCGAACTCGGGCAATGGGCGGCTCTGGAAAAGGAGACCCGCGCCTTCCTGGGCTGGTTCTCACTCCGTCCGGCGACAAGTCGCGGTCTCGAAGGCGGAACCGAGTTGGGATACCGGCTGAAACCCGAGGCATGGGGTCGGGGCTACGCCACCGAAGGGGCGCGCGCCGTGGTCCGCAACGGCTTCGAAGCAGCGGGCGTCGACCGTGTCGTCGCGACCACGATGACGGTCAACACGGCCTCCCGCCGGGTCCTGGAAAGGACCGGGCTGTCCCTGGTGCGCACCTTCTTCGAGGACTGGCCGGACTACATCGAGGGCGCGGAGCACGGTGACGTGGAGTACGCCCTCGAAAGGGACGAGTACTTCCGCATCGCGCACTCGGCGCCACCCCGCTAGAAGGGGACCCCACCCACCATCATGGGGAACAGGTAAAAGGCGAAGACGGCCAGCAGCAGCACCGCGATGAGCAATACGACGATCGCGAAGGTGCAGCCGAACGTCAACCAGTCGAATCCGGGGTCGGGCCGGTCGTCGGGCGATTCGGTCATGTGTCCTCGCCTTCAGCCGTTTTCCTCGGCATGTCCGTTGAGAACCTACATGCTCGCCATCCCGCCCTAGGCCGCGCGCCCAGCAGTTCATGCCGCCCGCAACGCCGTTCGGGCGCTCGACCAAAAGCCGTCCGCCGACGCTCAGCACTGCCCCGTGCCCCGCTCCGAAGATCATGCTGCTCCCCCGTCCGGCACCTCCCGCTCACCGCAGGGTCGCCGAACGGACATCCGGTAATGATCTTCTTCTTCCGACCGGAACGGGCGCGAGGAAAGAGGCGTGATGGTGCGACGGGCGGCGGTGACCGTGCTCACGGCGGGGGCCGTGCTGGCGGGACTCGGCGGGACGGCGGCGGCCGAGCCCGCCCCGGTGGACGTCCAACTCCTGGCGATCACCGACTTCCACGGGTACCTGCGGACCTACGACGATGCCGCCAACGGGCAGGTCAAGCTGCCCGACGGCACGGTGCTCAAGGTCGGCGGGGCCGCCTACAACGCCGCGCACCTGAAGCGGCTCCGGGCGGGCGAGCGGAACTCGATCACCTTCTCGGCGGGCGACAACTTCAGCGGGTGGCCGTTCGAGGTGGACGCCTTCCAGGACGAGCCCACCGTCGAGGTGCTCAACGCGCTCGGCGTCCGGTTCTCCGCGACGGGCAACCACGAGTTGGACGTCTCGCCGGAGTTCCTCAAGGACCACATGATGCGGGGGCGCTGCTTCGGCAAGGTGGACGTGGACAGCTGCTTCACCGACTCCACCGGGCGGCGCTTCAAGGGGGCGAAGTTCCCCTTCCTCAGCGCCAACATCGTGGACGCGCGGACCGGCCGCCCCATCCTCAAGCCCTACAACGTCGAGTGGGTGCGGGGCGGCGGGGGCCGCCGCGTCCCGGTCGGGTTCATCAACCTCACCGTCACCGACACGCCGGTGGGCTCCACCTCCTACCAGCCCGGCCTGAAGGCGCTGCCGCTGGTGGAGACCGCCGCCAAGTACGCCGCCGAGCTGCGGCGCAAGGGCGTCAAGGCGATCGTGGCCAACGTCCACGAGGGCGGCCAGGCCGACGGCGCGGGCTTCAACGGCTGCAACAAGCCGTCCGGTCCCGTGATCGACTTCGCCCGGACCGCCACGCCCGACATCGACGCGATCGTCACCGGCCACTGGCACGCGGGCTTCAACTGCTCGATCCCCGACCCGGCCGGCAACCCCCGCCCCGTGGTCGAGGGCCTCAACCACGGCCGCCTGATCAGCGAGATCGGGCTGAAGATCGACCCCCGCAGCCGGGAGGTGCTGCGCGAGCGCACCACCGCCGTCAACCACCCCGTCACCCGCGACATCGCGCCCGACCCGGCCGTCGCGAAGATCGTCGACTACTGGAAGGCGCGCGCCGACCGGCGCACGGCCGAGCCGGTGGCGAAGCAGACCGGCGACCTCACCCGCACGCCCAACGCCCACGGCGAGAGCACCCTCGGCGACCTGGCGGCCGACGCGCAGCTGTGGACCGCCGCGCGGAACCGCAGGGGCCGCGCCGACCTCGCCCTGGTGGCGACCAAGCCGCGCAAGGGCTCGACGGCGCTCGCCCGGGACCTGCCGTTCGCCAAGGGCGCCACCCCGGGCGACGCCGACGGGACGATCACGTTCGGCGAGGCGTGGTCGGCCTACGGCTACGGCAACCCGGTGCTCACCGTCACCGTGACCGGCGAGCAGATCCACCAGGCCCTCGAACAGCAGTGGCAGGACGGCCGCTTCGCTCCGCTGGCCGTGTCGCGCAACGTGCGCTACCGCTACGACGCCGCCCGTCCCGAGGGCGACCGGGTCGACCCCAAGGACGTGCTCGTCAACGGGCGCCCGCTCGATGTCCGCCGCGACTACCGGCTGGCGGCCCTGGCGTACACGCTCATCGGGGCCGACGGGTACTCGGCGTTCACCGGGTTCCGGGGGGCGCACCGCAACCAGCCCGCCGACCACGAGGCGTTCCTCGCCTACCTGAAGGCGCACAAGACGATCTCCCCGGCGCCGCTGGACCGCGTCACCGGCTGAGGACGATGAAGGGTGCACCCGCCGAGGATGCACCCTTCATCACATGCCGCGACTCAGACGTTCCATATCAACATCAGTGAGGCGCAGATCCGCGGCGGCCATGTTCTCCTCTAGGTGCCGCGGATCGCCGGTACCCGGAATGGCCAGAACGTGCGGGCCCTGCTGCAGCGTCCAGGCCAGCCGCACCTGGGCGGGGGTCGCGTCGTGGGCACGGGCGACGGCCTGGACCTCGTCATGATCCGTGGCGGGGGCGCCGTGGTCACGCCCCTCCCCGGCGATGCTGTAGAACGGCACGAACGCGATCCCCTGCTCGCCGCAGGACCGCACGAACTCCCGCTCCTCGACGGACGCGCCGATCCCGTACGGATTCTGCACGCACACGACCGGAGCGATCGCCTGCGCCTCGGCCACCTGCGCGGGCGTGACGTTCGAGACGCCCAGATGGCGAACGAGACCAGCGTCGCGCAGGGCGGCCAGCGCGGCGAAGTGCTCGGCGATCGAACCGTCCCGCCGGCTCGGCGGGACGCGCAGGTTCACCAGGTCCAGATGGTCGCGGCCCAACTGGCGCAGGTTCTCCTCCACCTGGCCGCGGATCTGGTCCGGATCCGCCCACCACCAGCGCCCCGACGGGTCGCGGGCCGGCCAGACCTTGGTCGCGATGACCAGGTCGTCGGGGTAGGGGGCCAGGGCGGTGTTGATGAGCTCGTTGGCCGAGCGCAGGGCGGAGAAGTAGAACGCGGCGGTGTCGATGTGGTTGACGCCCAACTCGATGGCGCGGCGCAGCACGGCGATCGAGCGTGCGCGGTCGCTGGGCGCGCCGAGGTCGAAGGCGGCGCTGCCGGTGAGGCGCATCGCTCCGAGGCCGATGCGGTTGACGCGCAGATCACCGAGCGTCCAGGTTCGGGTGGTGTCGGTCATGGATCTCCTCCGTGGGGATGCCGGCAACCGGGATCATCCGGGCACGAAAAAAGCCTCCCCGGCGCGACAACGCGCCCTGGAAGGCTCAACAAAAATAATCATACCGACCCGAGCGCACGATCGACGCCGGTCGGCCTGGAGTGGGCGGATACCGACCGCTTGCTCATCCGGGGCAGCCAAAGCCAAACGTGCACTGAACCGGACGAGAAGACTACGAAAGACATCCCCCTGAGCGCCACCGAACCGCGCAACTGCCGACGCGTCAACGAACGTCTTCGTGAGCGAACTCCGCCAGCCTCGCCAGCCCGACCGGGTCGTATATGGCGATGCGTCCACGCACGGACTTCACCAGACCGCTGAGACGCCCCCGAGAGAGCAACTTCTGAACGGTGCCCTCCTTCGCGCCGACAAGCATGGCGAGCTCGCTCTGCCGCAAGTCGATGGTGAAGGGCCGGGCACGGGCCCCGCGCTGCCAGCCGCCGAGGGACGCATGGCGCTCTACCTGGTACAGCAACGCCCGCGCGACGCGCGTCTCGACGTCATAGCGGGCCGCATCGATCCGATAGTCATTGGATCGCCGGATGCGTTCCGCCATGACCTTCATCAGTGCGGTGGAGGCCTCGGGGCTTTCGCTCAGGTAGGCCAGGAAGGCTCCGCTGTCGATGGTCGCCGCCAGCACCACGCCTCGCGCCACCACAGACGCCATGTTCGGCTGGGCATCGATCACCGCCATCTCGCCCACCAGGCTTCCCGGGTCGAGGATGTCCAGCAGCACCTCGCCGGACTCGGCAGCGGCGAGCACGCTGCAATGGCCTCGCAGGAGGACCTCGATCCTCGTCGTGCGCTCGTCCTGCCGGCTCAGCACCTCCCCGCGTTGGAACGACCGCTGATGACCGAGCCCCAGCAGTCGTTCTCGGGCGGGCGGCGAAAGCCTGCCCAAGAACGACTGCTGGGGCCATGCGCTGGTAGGCATGTGAAGGCGAGTTTTCCCTCTAGAGGTTGAGCAGGACTTCCGCCCAGCGGGGCCCGTAGAGGATCACCGGCAGCACCAGCACGAACGACGCCAGGGCGGCGATGACGCGCGGGAGCCGATCGGGCGGGGCACGGTGAACGACGTACGTCGCCCACGCCAGGTAGGACAACGTGATCACAACCGCCGCGATGATCACGCCGGGGTTCTCGGGGTTCATTCGTCAGCGTCTCCTCGGGTCCGTGCTTGGGAGTGGGACGCTCACAACGGACCGGCAGAACGGGAAGGGAGACCCCCGAGGGGATCGCGTGGAAGGCCCTTTGGTCCCGGCATGCCCGTCACGGCGAGTTAGCCGAGACGGTACGCCGCCGCCAACAGAGCGAAAAGGGCTCCAGGCGCGACAAAGAGACGGTCTTCCCCGGACTTCCACATCCGGCGTCGCCGTCTCTTCGCGCACGTCCCAGTCCCAAGCACGAAACCAGACGCGTGACCTGCACCGTAGTTCCATCTCAACGTCAAGTCAGGGTACAAATGCGGGTAAGCGGCGCCCAATTTCAAGATCTTGGCTCTAGGGGTGACACTGCTCTTACCTCTTGCCGTCCACGCGTTTCGGCCTTCACGCAAGCGCCCGACAGCACGCACGAAACCGTCGTCTGCCCAGCCTTGGCACTCCCCGGTCCCACCTGCCGCCCATGGCACCGCCGTCGCTGCTTCGATCCCCCTAAGGGACACGGCACTCCGGCCTCTCAACGGTCACAGGGCACGCTGGTGATCCGGCCGGCTCGGACCCGATGGCGAGAAGCCGAGCGACGAGTACGCCGGCTCTTGGCTAGTCCGAGGGGAACGACGCGCCCTGCGCTGCCTCACTCGTCGTAGTACTCGCCGTCGTCCCCCTGCACATGTGCGCCCAGCCTCCGCGCGAGCTCGCACATCTTGACGACCATGAGGTCGTCGGGGTTCTTCACGACTATGCGGCCCTCACACCAGTCCAGCCACGCGCCCTGTTCGTCCCGGTCCGGATGCGTGACCATCTGGGCCAACCATTCATGGTCGTAGACCAGCACGATTCCACCGTCGATCGTCGCGCTCGCCGTTCCGACCATCTCCAGATCGGGGTCAGCGGCCACCGCGTTCGCCCACTCGTCAGTGGTGATCTGCCGTCCGCCTTCCTGCCACCACTCGGCATTGCGCGTGACGTGCAACTCATAACCCATGCGACGCACAGTAGGGCGAGGCCAGGACATCGGGCGGCGCACCTTGGCCGCGACGGATCTGCCGATATGGCACGGACGACGGCGAAGAGCCCACTGCAGCGCTCGTCAGGGCGGGCTAATGGCACGAAGACCCCGTTTCCGTGATCGGAAACGGGGTCTTTTCGCTGGTGGGCGTGGCTGGTTTCGAACCAGCGGCCACTCGCTTGTAAGGCGAGTGCTCTACCCCTGAGCTACACGCCCGCCGATACCGGGACATGCCCGGTGACCGGGCAAGCGTACCTGGTTCCGCGGGGGGTTCGCGAAACGGATTCCGTGCCGGTCTCCCCCGCCTCGCTACTGCTGGCCCTCGGGGCCCTCCTGCTCGGCCAGGAAGCGCTCGAACTGCGCCCCGATCTCCTCGGCGGTCGGCATCTCCTGCGCCTCGGCCAGCAGGCTGTCGCGCTCGCTGGCGCCCGCGAAGGCGTCGTACTGCTGCTCCAGCGCCCGCACGACCTTCTCGACCTCGTCGTTGCCGCTGACCTGCTCGGCGATCTCGGCGTCGGTCTCGGTGGCCGCCGCCCGCAGCTTGTCGGCGGGCAGCACCAGGCCGGTCGCGCCCACCACGGCCTCCAGGGCCGCGACCGCCGCGGCCGGGTAGGCCGCCTGCGCCAGGTAGTGCGGCACGTGCACCGCGAAGCCCAGGGCGTCGTGGCCCGCCTCGCCGAGGCGCAGCTCCATCAGGCCCGCCGCGCTGCCGGGCACCTGCACCTTGTCGAACCAGGACGAGCGGGTGATCAGCTCGGGCCGGGTCGCGTGCGAGGTCATGCCGACCGGGCGGGTGTGCGGCACGCCCATCGGAATGCCGTGGAAGCCCACCACCAGGCCCACGTCCAGGTCCTCCACCAGGTCGCGCACGGCGGCGGTGAAGCCCTCCCACAGCCGGTCGGGCTCGGGGCCGGTCAGGAACAGGAACGGGGTGCCGATCTCGTCGCGCATCAGGTGGACCACGAGCTCGGGGGCCTCGTAGGAGGACCAGTGGTCGCGGTCGTAGGTCATCATCGGCCGGCGGGCCCGGTAGTCGATCAGGCTGTCCACGTCGAAGCGGGCCACCACGCGGTGCTCCAGCGTCTCCAGCAGGTGCTCGCGGACCAGGCGCCCGACCGAGCCCGCGTCCACGAAGCCGTCGAGGCTGTGCAGCATGACCGGCCCGCTCAGCTCCGGCAGGTCGGCGTCGAGCTGGTACAGATCCTCAGGGTTAAGCACCGTCTCCCCCACATCTACGTGTCGCTCTCCTTAACCCTAGGACATGGCGGGCCCCTTCCTCGGACCGGATGTGATCAGGGTCGCATCGCGAAGACGCGGCTGGCGAGGAAGTCCTCGGGCAGCAGGGTGGTCAGGGCGGCTCGATCGACGGTGCCGGACCCGGCCAGCAGCCGGTTGGCGTGCCGGAGGCGGGCCCTTTCGATGGCATTGCGCACCGAGCGGGCGTTGGCGAAGCGGGGCTGGACCCGGCGCCGTTCCAGGTAGTCGTGGAAGACCTGCTCGGTCTCGGGGGCGAGCCGGTAGCCCTCCCGCTCCAGCATCAGGTGGCCGATGGCCTCCAGCTCGGCGGTGTCGTAGTCGGGGAAGTCGATGTGGTGGGCGATGCGGGAGCTCATGCCGGGGTTGGAGGCGAAGAAGGAGTCCATGCGGTCCTTGTAGCCCGCGAGGACGACGACGAGGTCGTCGCGCTGGTTCTCCATGACCTGGAGCAGGATCTCGATGGCCTCCTGGCCGTAGTCGCGCTCGTTCTCGGCCCGGTAGAGGTAGTACGCCTCGTCGATGAACAGGACGCCGCCCATCGCGCGCTTGAGGACCTCCTTGGTCTTGGGCGCGGTGTGGCCGACGTACTGGCCGACCAGGTCGTCGCGGGTCACCGACACCAGGTGGCCCTTGCGGACGTAGCCGAGCCGGTGCAGCAGCTCGGCCAGCCGCACCGCCACGGTGGTCTTGCCCGTGCCGGGGCTGCCGGTGAAGCACATGTGCAGGTTGGGGCGCGCCGAGTCGATGCCGAAGCGGGCGCGGACGCGGTCGATCAGCAGCAGCGCCGCGACCTCGCGGATGCGGGTCTTGACCGGGACCAGGCCGACCAGCTCGGCGTCGAGGGCGTCCAGGACCTCGTCCACCTGGGAGTCGGCGCGCTCCTTGGCCAGGTCGACACTGGCGTCGGGCGGCAGGGGCGGTGCGCCGGAGGAGGGGGCCTCCTCCTCCGGCGCGCCGTTCGGGGCGGGACGCATCCCGAATCCGGTTCGCTCGCTCATGAGTAGCGTTCACCCTGGGGACGGTCGAGGGCGTACGGGTGCATCCGGTAGCGGACGCGCCGGTCGGAGGTCTCCTCGCGGTCCAGGCGGAAGCCCGGCTCCTCGGCGGGCCGCTGCACGATGAACTGCAGCGCGGTCGTCTGCCGCCCGTAGCGGGCGTCGTAGGCGTTCAGCCGGACGTACTGGCCGGGGTAGGCCCTGCGGCACTCGTTCACCTCGTACAGCACCCCGGCCGGGTCGGTGAGGTCGAACATCGGCAGGCCCCACATCTCCCAGTAGGAGTTGCGCGGGTGCGGGTCGTCGGTGAACTCGATCGAGCACGGCCAGCCCCGCTCCAGCGCGTAGGCGACCTGCTTGGTGATCTCGTCGTCGGTGAGGTCGGGCAGATAGGAGAAGGTGCCTTGGGTGATCCGCATCAGATGCTCACAGGGGTCTCGACGACGTCGGGGGTGTCGGTGGACTCGTAGGTGAAGGTGATGTCTCCCCAGGTGGCCAGGGCCACGTCCAGCTCGCGGCTGTGCTTGGCGGCGGCGCGCAGGATGTCGGGGCCCTCGGCCAGGAAGTCGCGGCCCTCGTTGCGCGCCTTGATCATCGCCTCCAGCGCGACCCGGTTGGCGGCGGCGCCGGCCGCGATGCCCATCGGGTGGCCGATGGTGCCGCCGCCGAACTGCAGGATCACGTCCTCGTCCAGGTAGTGCAGCAGCTGGTGCATCTGCCCGGCGTGGATGCCGCCGGAGGCCACCGGCATGACGCCCGGCAGCGAGGCCCAGTCCTGATCGAAGTACAGGCCCTTGACCGGGTCGGCGGCGATCCTGTCCTGGCGCAGGGTGTCGTAGAACCCGGCGACGGTGTTGGGGTCGCCCTCCAGCTTGCCGACCACGGTCCCGGCGTGGATGTGGTCCACCCCGGCCAGCCGCATCCACTTGGCGATCACCCGGAAGCTGACGCCGTGGTTCTTCTGCCGCGTGTAGGTGGAGTGCCCGGCGCGGTGCAGGTGCAGCAGCACGCCGTTGGCCCGCGCCCACTTGGCCATCGACTGGATCGCGGTGTAGCCGACGGTGAGGTCGATCATGACGATGACGCTGCCGAGGTCGCGGGCGAACTCCGCGCGCTCGTACATGTCCTCCATCGTCCCGGCGGTCACGTTGAGGTAGTGGCCCTTGATCTCGCCGGAGGCCGCCTGCGCCCGGTTGACGCCCTCCATGCAGTACAGGAAGCGGTCGCGCCAGCGCATGAACGGCTGGGAGTTGATGTTCTCGTCGTCCTTGGTGAAGTCCAGGCCGCCGCGCAGGGCCTCGTAGACCACCCGGCCGTAGTTGCGGGCCGACAGCCCGAGCTTGGGCTTGACGGTCGCGCCCAGCAGCGGCCGCCCGAACTTGCCGAGGTACTCGCGCTCCATCACCACGCCGTGCGCGGGCCCCTGGAAGGTCTTCACGTAGTGCGGCGGGATGCGCATGTCCTCCAGGCGCAGCGCCTTCAGCGCCTTGAACCCGAAGACGTTGCCGATGATGGAGGAGGTCAGGTTCGCGATCGACCCTTCCTCGAACAGGTCCAGGTCGTAGGCGATGTAGGCGATGAACTGGCCCTCCTGCCCGGGGACCTGCTCCACCCGGTAGCACTTGGCCTGGTAGTTCTCGTAGGAGGTGAGCCGGTCGGTCCACACCACCGTCCAGGTGGCGGTGGACGACTCGCCGGCCACGGCCGCGCCCGCCTCCTCCGGCGGCACGCCGGGCTGCGGCGTGATCCGGAAGGCCGCCAGGATGTCGCTGTCCTTGGGCTGGTAGTCCGGCCGCCAGTAGCCCATCTCGGCGTAGGGGATCACGCCCGCCGACCATCTGCCCGCGCTCATCGCCGTCTCCTGTCCGGCCGGGCCCGCGGCGCGCCGCCCCGAGAAGGACGGCATGTCCCAGGGGGCCTGGGGACGGCGCGCCGGGTTCCGGCCACGTTGGTCCGTGGACGGTTCGAGCCTGCCCCGGCGATACTTGCACTGTCCATCAAGTGTTTCCGGCCGACCCTCAAGTGAACGGTTGAACCACCATGACCGAGGCACGGCTGCGCACCTTCGTCACGCTCGCCGACACCGGCTCGGTGCGGGAGGCGGCGCGGCGGCTGTACGTGACCGAGTCGGCGGTGTCGGCGGCCGTCGCGGCGCTGACGCGGGAGCTGGGCGTGCCGCTGGTGCGGCGGGCCGGGCGCGGGCTGGAGCTGACGCCGTCCGGCGCGGTGTACGCCGGGTACGCGCGGCAGGTGCTCGGCCTGCTGGAGCAGGGCCGGGCGGCGGCGCGCGGCGCGGCCGACCCGGGCCGGGGGCCGCTGCGGCTGGCGGCGGTGACCACGGCCGCCGACCAGGTCCTGCCCGACCTGCTGGCCTCGTTCCGGGCGCGCTGGCCGGAGGTGGAGCTGGCGCTGGAGGTGGGGCCGCGCCGCCAGGTGTGGAGCAGCCTGGCCGCGCACGAGGCCGACCTCGTCCTGGCGGGGCGGCCGCCCGCCGAGGCCGCCGCGACCGTCCTGGCGGTGCGGCCCAACGACCTGGTGGTGGTCGGCGCGCCCGCGCTGGCGGCGGGGTTCGCGCTCGGCTCCACGCCGTGGGTGATGCGCGAGCCCGGTTCGGGGACCCGCGCGACCGCCGAGGCGTACCTGGCCGAGCGCGACGTCGCGCCGCCCCGCCTGGTGCTGGGCTCCAACGGCGCGGTCATCGCGGGCGCGGCCGCCGGGCTGGGCGTCGCGCTGCTGTCGCGGGACGCGGTGGGCGCGCACCTGGCCGACGGCCGCCTGGTGGTGATCGACGCGCCGGGCGCGCCCCTGCACCGGCCCTGGCACGCGGTGGCGGGCGCGGCCCCGACGGCGACCACGATGCTGTTCGTGGCGCACCTGCTGGAGGCCCCGGGCTGGTCGGCGCCCTGACGGCGGTGCCGCGTGGCCTCGGTCACACGTCCGGCGCGGGTGGATGCCTTCGGATCGGGGACGCGACAGAATCGGATTCTGCATCGAAAGGGGCACCTATGACCGCCGAGCGGCCGTACGACATCGTCCTGTTCGGGGCCACCGGGTTCACCGGCGGGCTGACCGCCGAGTACCTGGCCCGGCACGCCGGCGCGGGCCTGCGCTGGGCGCTGGCGGGCCGCAACCAGGCCAAGCTCGCCGCCGTCCGCGACCGGCTCGCCGGCATCGACCCCGCCTGCGCGGAGCTGCCGCTGCTGCACGCCGACACCGCCGACACCGCCTCGATCGAGGCCGTCGCGACCGCCGCCCGCGTCGTGATCACCACCGTGGGCCCGTACGGGCGGTTCGGCGAGCCGCTGGTGGCCGCGTGCGCGCGGGCCGGGACCGACTACGTGGACCTCACCGGCGAGCCCACGTTCGTGGACGAGATGTACCTGCGCCACCACGAGCAGGCCGTGCGGACCGGGGCGCGGATCGTGCACGCGTGCGGGTTCGACTCGATCCCGCAGGACCTCGGCGCCTACTTCACCGTCAAGCACCTCCCCGAGGGCGTGCCGCTGCACGTGGAGGCGTTCGTGCGGGCCAGCGGCGACGCCTCGGGCGGGACCCTGCACTCGGCGGTCGGCGTCTTCGCCGACCTGCCCGGCATGGTCCGCGCCGAGCGCGACCGCCGCGCGGTCGAGCCGCGCCCGGAGGGGCGGCGGGCGCGGATCTCGCGGCGGCCGGTGCCCCGGGCCGGGGTGTCGGGCTGGACGCTGCCGCTGCCGGTCGTCGACACGCAGATCGTCACGCGGTCGGCCATGGCGCTGGAGCGGTACGGCCCGGACTTCAGCTACGGCTCCTACCTGGCGGTCAAGCGGCTGCCGGTCGCGGCCGGGCTGGCCGCCGGGTCCGTCGCCGCCGTCGCGCTGGCCCAGCTCCCGCCGACGCGCTCGCTGCTGCTGCGGCTGCGCACGCCCGGCGAGGGGCCGTCGGCCGAGGAGCGCGCCAAGCACTGGTTCAGCGTGAAGTTCGTCGGCGAGGGCGGCGGCAAGCGCGTGGTCACCGAGGTCGCGGGCGGCGACCCCGGCTACGGCGAGACCGCCGTGATGCTGGCCGAGTCGGCGCTGTGCCTGGCCCAGGACGACCTGCCCGACACCGCCGGCCAGGTCACCACGGCCGCCGCGATGGGCGACGCGCTGATCGACCGCCTCCAGAAAGCCGGGATCACCTTCCGAGTGCTGCACTCCTAGGCCCTGGGGATCGGGATGACCGCCTCCACGGTGGTGCCGACGCCGGGCCTGCTGGTGATGGTCACGCGGCCGCCCAGCAGCTCGGCGCGCTCGGCCATGCCGCGCAGGCCGTAGGAGTCGGGGCGGCGGCCCGGGGCCAGCACGTCGGCGATGCTGAAGCCGTCGCCGTCGTCGGTGACCGCCAGCCGCACCCGGTCGCGGTCGTGCTCCAGCAGCAGGTCCACATAGCTCGCGCGGGCGTGCCGCAGGCAGTTGCCGACCGCCTCCTGCGCGATCCGGTACAGCGCGGTCTGCACGTGGTCGGGCAGGGCCGCGTCCAGCTCGCCGGTGACCGCGACGCCGACGTCCAGCGACCCGGCGGCCGGGCCGCCCGCCTCGCGGGCGAGGGTGGCCAGCGCCGCCGACAGGCCGAGGTCGTCCAGCACCGGCGGGCGCAGGCCGCCGATCGCGGCGCGCGACTCGGCGGCGGCCAGGTCGCACAGCTCGCGGGCGTGCACGATCTGCGCCAGCGCCTCGGGGTGGTGCTCGGGCAGCGCCGCCAGGGCCGCCGACAGGTGGAAGCCGAGGCCGGCCAGGCGCTGGGCGATGCCGTCGTGGATCTCGCGGCTGAGCCGGGACCGCTCGGCCTCTTGGGCCTGGACGGCGCGTTCGGCGAAGCGCTCGGCGGCCAGCTCGCGCTCCTGCGCGGTGCGCAGCCGCCGGCACGAGCACAGCACCGGCGCGAACAGCTCGGCCAGCGCCGTGACCAGCGCGAGGTCCCGCGGCGGGCACAGGCCGGCGGCGCGCACGTCCAGCACGGCGACGGTGGCGCTGCCGCTGTGCACCGGGACGGCCGCGCCGCGCCCGTCGGCGTGTTCGCGGGGACGGCCGTGCGCGGCGACCCAGCCCACGTCGCCCTCCCCGAGCGCGACGGGCGGGCCGGTACCGGTCAGGGCGCGCTCGTCCTCGTCCAGGACGTACACGTCGCAGAACACCAGGCGCTCGGCCGAGCGCACCACCAGCCCCGCCAGCTCCTCGGCCAGCCGGGGCAGCTCCCGGTCCGCGCAGGCCACCGTGATCACGCGCAGCAGCAGGTCCGGGCCGCGCCCGGCCAGCAGCTCCAGCGCGTCGGGCGTCACCGGAACAGCCCCTCGCGCAGCGCGACGGCGATGGCCGCCGACCGGTCGGTCACCTCCAGCTTGCGGTAGAGGGCGCGCAGGTGGCTCTTCACCGTCTCCTCGCTCAGCACCAGCCGGGCCGCGATCGCCTTGTTGGACAGGCCGCCCACCAGCAGCGACAGCACCTCGCTCTCGCGCTGGGTGAGCCCGCGGTTGGCGCCCGGCCAGAACTCGCCGCGGGTGAGGCGGGCCGCGGTGACCGCCATCCGCCCCGCCAGCGTGGGGTCGACGACGGTCTCGCCGCGCGCGACCTCCTCCAGGCGCCGCACCAGCTCCGGGCCGTCCACGCGCTTGAGCAGGTAGCCGCCCGCGCCCGCGCGCAGCGCCTCGAAGACGTACTGCTCGTCGTCGTAGACCGACAGGAAGACCACCCGCGCCTCGGGCACGCTGCCGGTCAGGGCGCGGCACAGGTCCAGGCCGCTCTCGGGCCCCAGCCGGACGTCCAGCAGGACCACGTCCGGCCGCAGCGAGGTCACCAGCCGGGTGGCCTCGGCCGAGGTCCCCGCCTGCCCCACCACCCGCACGCGCCCGGTGAACCCGGCCAGCATCGCCTGCAGCCCGGCGAGGATCATCTCGTGGTCGTCCACCAGGACGACGCGCACCGGCACGCTCATCCCGGCACGATAACAACCGCAAGCTACTCACCAGTAGCCCCTGTGGCGCCGGGCCTCCCGGCGTTTCACCCCGCGCGTCCCCCAATCGGGGGAAGCCCCGCGGCGCGGGCCGTCCTACCGTCCGTTCGGACATGCCGTCAGCCTGCTAGGAGGCCAGGTGCCCCATCGGATCGTGCATATGCTCCGGGCGCGCGGCTCGGGCCGCCGCCCTGTCATGCTCGCCATCGCCGGGGACAGCGCGGCGGGCAAGACGACGCTGACCAGGGGGCTCGTGCAGTGTCTGGGGGCGGACCGGATGACCGCGGTCTGCGTGGACGACTACCACCGCTACGACCGCGCCGAACGGGCGGGCAAGCCGTTCACCGCGCTGCACCCCGACTGCAACCACATCGACATCATGGAGCAGCACCTGCAGCTGCTGTCGATGGGCGAGCCCATCCTCAAGCCGGTCTACGACCACTCCACCGGGGAGCTGGTCAGGCCCGAGCTGGTCAGGCCCCGAGACTTCGTGATCGTGGAGGGGCTGCTCCCGCTGCACACCAGGCTGGCGCGCGCCTGCTTCGACATCACCGTCTACCTCGACCCGCCCGAGCCGCTGCGCCACTCGTGGAAGGTCCGGCGCGACTGCGACAAGCGCGGCTACACGCCCGAGCAGGTCATGGCCGAGCTGGACCGGCGCGAGCCGGAGAGCGCCGCCTACATCCGCCCGCAGCGCCGCTGGGCCGACATCGTGGTGCGCTTCGCCCCGGTGGCCGGCCGGGTCGACCCGCCGGGGACGCCGCTGTCGGCCGAGCTGCTGCTGCGCCCCACGATCGACCACCCGGAGCTCGGCAGCGTCCTGGAGGAGGCGACGCCGACCGACGGCGAGACCGCGATGCACCTGCGCCTGCACCGCGACACCGACGGCCGCCCGGTGGACGCGCTGCACGTGCACGGCTACGTGTCGCCCGAGGAGTCGCGGGTGGTCAAGAAGGCCATCTGGGAGCGCCTGGGCGCGCGGACCGGCAACGGCCTGCCCTCCCCCGACGCGCTGGGCCGCTTCGGCGAGTCGGGCACCAGCGACCCCCTCGCCATCACCCAGCTGCTGCTGCTCTACCACCTGCTCGACGCCGACCAGCGGCAGGCGGCGTAACCGGCCACGGTTCGCGCGGGGAGGCCCCGGTACCCGGGCCGCGCGTTCCCTTCCAGGGCTTTTGCGGCCCGGCCATCGCCCAACGGGCCGGGCCGCAAAAGCCCCTACTCCGCCGCCGCGCCCTTGAGGGCGTCCCAGTCGATCTCGGGGCGGACCGGCGCCACGATCGCCAGGGACTGGCCGCCGCGGACCGCCTCGCCGGGCTCGGCCGCCAGCCGGAAGCGCGCGTTGGGGCGGTGCGACTCGCCCACCGCCAGCAGCGTGCTCCCGCGGTGCAGCAGGAAGACCGCCACGTCCAGGCGCGGCCACTCCCCCGCGCCCTCGGGCACGTCCACCCGGAACAGCGTCGAGTCCGAGTCCAGCGTGCTGGCCAGGTTGTGGTAGATCGAGGCGACGCCCGGGTTGCGGACGGCGACCGCGACCACGGCCGGGTCGTCCACGTCCACCGGCTCGATGTCGGGGTCGATCAGGTCGAGCGCCTCGGCGATCTCGGCGCGGCGGCCGCCGTCGCGCACGCCCGCCAGCAGGTGCGGCCGGGCGGTCCCGGCGCGGCGCAGGTGGGCCTGCACGCCCAGCATGACCCGGACGGTCTCGTCGTCGGTGCGGCCGATGACCAGCACGGTGCGGGCCGCCGCCAGGCGGGCCCGGTCGTAGGCGGTCTCGTCGTGCGCGACCACGTCGTACAGCTCGGGGTCGGGGTTGTCGCCGGAGAGCTGGTCCGGCCAGAAGACGGCGGCCACCGGGGTCCGCGCGTAGGCGGGGTCGGCGCGGAGCTGGCCGATGAGGGCGCGCAGCCCCTCGCGCTCGTAGCCGACGACCACCAGGTGCCGTTCGTGGTGCAGCCGGGCCCGGCCGTTGGCCTTCATGGTCCTGCCCTTCGCCATCCAGAGCGTGAGTTCCGCGAACAGCACCAGGCCCGCGGTGAGCCCGGCGCCGATGACGATCGCGCCGCCGATCCGGCCGCCGGCCGTGGTCGGCGACAGGTCGCCGTAGCCGGTGGTGGTGCCGCTGACGAAGAAGTACCAGAGGTAGTGCAGCGGCTGCTTGATCTCCGAGCCGGCGGGCTCGGACACCGCGATCAGCAGCCAGCCGAGCAGGCCGGCCAGCAGCAGGACCAGCGCGGGCGCCCGCCAGGAGCGTGCGGCGATCCGCTGGGCCAGCCGCTGGAGGAGATACGGCATCGGCGGCCGTCCCGTCGGGTGCGTGCGAATGGTGCGTGGCAGCCTGACAAAACGGACAAGTCACGTCAAGTCCCGCACCGCTCCGGACCTTCCGGCCGGTCCCGGGGGAGCCGGCCGGAAGGCCGCCGGTCACAGCGCCGCGAGCGCCTTGCGGTACTCGTCGAGGTCGCGGGCGTCCGGGATGGCGTTCTCGACCTTCCAGCGGACGACGCCCTCGGTGTCGATGATGAAGGTGCCGCGCGTCGCCAGGCCCTTCGCCTCGTCGAAGACCCCGTAGCTCTGCGCCACGCCGCCGTGCGGCCAGAAGTCCGACAGCAGCGGGAACTGGTACTTCTCCTGGTCGGCCCAGGCGCGCAGCGCGAACACCGAGTCGACCGAGACGGCCAGCACCTGCACGTCGTCCCCGCCGAGCGTGGGCAGCTCGTCCCGGATGGCGCACAGCTCACCGGTGCAGACGCCGCTGAACGCCAGGGGGTAGAAGACCAGGACGACGGTCTTGTCGCCCCGGAAGTCCGACAACTTGACCGGCGTGCCGTGCTGGTCCTTCAGCTCGAAGTCCGGTGCGAGGTCGCCTACGTTGACCGCCAATGCCTCTCCCGCGATTGATGCCCCGCCCGCGGGCGGGGGACGTACGCGCCCACGGGCGTGGGCACGGCGGTCAGTCTGCCACCCGCCGGTGGGCGCCGAACGCGCCGGTGGGGCGGGAGGCGGCCGGGGGCCGCGAGGAGGCCGTCGGGGGGCTGCGCGGGGCGGAACGGGCGGCGGGGGTTCGGCGCCGGAGGCGCCTTGAGGACATGCCGAAAAAACCCTCGGCGGGCGCTGATGGCGCCGCCGCCGGGCGGGGCGGCGTCCCGGTCGTGGGCCGCCGGTGCCGCACGGGCACCGGCCGCGCGCCGGGCGGCCGCGCGGTCGTGGCCGGACCGGCCCCGGAGCCCGCGTGCGTGGGACCGGGACCGGCCGGGCTACTTGCGAACCTTCGGCGCGACCAGGCGTGTGCCGGACCACTCCTTGGCGGCGCTGACGCTGCTGGTCTGGGACAGGCCGGCGGTCTGGGCGGCCTCGCCGATGTCGCTCGGCTCGACGTGCCCGTCCCGGCCCGCCTTGGGCGTCAGCAGCCAGATGTGGCCACCGTCGGTCAGGGCGCCCATGGCGTTGGTGAGTTCGTCGAACAGGTCGCCGTCCTCTTCCCGCCACCACAGCAGGACGACGTCGACCACTTCCTCGTAGTCCTCATCGACGAGTTCGGTCTCCGTGACGGCCTCAACGGCGTCCCTGAGCTCCTCGTCGACGTCGTCGTCGTAGCCGATCTCCTGCACCACCTGGCCCGGTTTGAGGCCGAGCCGTTCGGCCAGGCTGCGCTCAGACTGCGCCTGGCCCGCGGTCGCGCTCACGAAAGTCCTCCCATGGTCGATAGTCCGCAGTGCGCCGGAGTCCGGTGCGGTCCCCGGTCGGGGCGGCCCGCTCTGACACCACTGCGTGTTTTGCGGGACAGTCCACACAAGTAAGGGCCCCTAGCGCAAGTGTCTTCCCGGCATTTGGTGGCCTCATTGGCCCGAACGCACGCTCGTGCGTCACCGGACGCCAACAGAGCGTAACAACCCACGCTCATCCCGCAAGGAAGGACAACCGTACCTGGCGGTCGGGGTTGTCCACGTTCAGATCGACCAGGGCGATCGACTGCCAGGTGCCCAGGGCCAGCCGCCCGTCCAGCACGGGCACGGTCGCGTAGGGCGGGATCAGCGCCGGCATGACGTGCGAGCGGCCGTGCCCGCGCGAGCCGTGCCGGTGCCGCCAGCGGTCGTCGGCGGGCAGCAGGTCGCCCAGCGCGGCCAGCAGGTCGTCGTCGCTGCCCGCTCCCAGCTCGATGATCGCCACGCCGGCGGTGGCGTGCGGCACGAACACGTGCAGCAGCCCGTCCCCGCCGGCCTCGGCGGCGAACCGCTCGCACTCGGCGGTCAGGTCGTGCACGACCTCCCGGTTCCCGGTGGTCACCTGGACCACGACGCTCTTCATGATCGGGGTCTACCCCGTCGCGCGCCCGGAATGCCTGCGCCGCCGCCGGGCACCGGCTCCCCGACTCCGGCCCGCCTCGCGGACCGGAGCCTCGCGGACCGAAGCCGCACGGCCGGAACCGGCCGACCGGGGCGGTTCAGCGGTCGGCGCGGACCCCGCCCTCCCGCGGCGCCTCCACCACCGCGTCCGGGCCCGGGAAGACCAGGCCCGTGTGGCCGTCGTCGAAGCGCACCACGAACGGCGGGCCGCCGTCCGCGCCGCGCACCTCGACGATCTCCCCCGCCCTGTCCGACCGCCCCACCGTCTTGCCGTGCACGTGCAGCCGGTCTCCCACGGATGCGTTCATCGTTCTCCCCAGGCGCGCGGCCTCCAGAGAGGCCCTCCGGCGGTAGCTCAGGACTCCACCTTCGTACGGTTCGGGCGCGGCGTCGAGAGGGCTCCGGAGGGGCGTCCCTGGGGGGCGGCTGGGAGCCGGGGAGGGGCCGTCCCGGGCCGCCCCGAGGGGGCGGCGGCGAAGGGGATGGGACGATCCATGCGAAACTCCCCGAAAATTCGGGGCCCGCCGGTTCGCGCATCGGCGTTGACCGGCGAGAATGGTTACCGGTTGGTAGAGATGCGTTAGCCGCCACGAACGGCGACGATGGATCACGAACCATGGCGACGAACAGTCGTTTTGCAGAAGACGGTAAGGACAGAGGGGACCCCGTGGCTTCCGGACGTCAACGCTTTTCGATCATCAGCGACGGCCTGCCGAGCCAGCTGCCCGACATCAACCCGGACGAGACCCGGGAATGGCTGGAGTCGCTGGACACGGTCATCAAGACCGAGGGCCGCGGCAGGGCCCGCTACGTGATGCTCCGCCTGCTGGAGCGCGCGCGCGAGCAGCAGGTCGGCGTACCCGGCCTGCGCAGCACCGATTTCATCAACACCATCCCGCCCGAGCACGAGCCCTGGTTCCCCGGAGACGAGCACGTCGAGCGCCGCATCCGCGCCTACATCCGGTGGAACGCGGCGATCATGGTGTCCCGGGCCAACCGCCCGAACCTGGGCGTGGGCGGCCACATCGCCACCTACGCCTCGGCCGCGTCGCTGTACGAGGTGGGCTTCAACCACTTCTTCCGCGGCAAGGACCACGGCGAGTCCGGCGACCAGGTGTTCATCCAGGGCCACGCCGCGCCGGGCATCTACGCGCGCGCGTTCCTGGAGGGCCGCCTCCCCGAGGACAAGCTCGACGGTTTCCGCCAGGAGATCTCCCACCCGGGCGGCGGCCTGTCGTCCTACCCGCACCCGCGGCTGATGCCGGACTTCTGGGAGTTCCCCACGGTGTCCATGGGCCTCACCGCGATCGACTCGGTCTACCAGGCCCGGTTCAACCGGTACCTGTACAACCGCAAGATCAAGGACACCTCGCGCTCGCACGTGTGGGCGTTCCTGGGCGACGGCGAGATGGGCGAGCCCGAGTCGCTGGGCGCCATCGGCCTGGCCGCCCGCGAGGAGCTGGACAACCTGACCTTCGTGGTCAACTGCAACCTCCAGCAGCTCGACGGCCCGGTGCGCGGCAACGGCAAGATCATCCAGGAGCTGGAGTCGTTCTTCCGCGGCGCCGGCTGGAACGTGATCAAGGTCGTCTGGGGCCGGGACTGGGACCCGCTGCTGGCGCAGGACGCCGACGGCGTGCTGGTCAACAAGATGAACACCACCCCCGACGGCCAGTTCCAGACCTTCACCGTCGAGTCGGGCGAGTACATCCGCGACAAGTTCTTCGGCGACGACCCGCGGCTGCGCAAGATCGTGGCGCACCTGTCCGACGACGAGCTGCGCAAGCTGTCGCGCGGCGGGCACGACTACCGCAAGGTGTACGCGGCGTTCAAGGCCGCCCGCGAGCACGTGGGCCAGCCGACGGTGATCCTGGCGCACACCATCAAGGGCTGGACGCTCGGCTCGGACTTCGAGGCGCGCAACGCCACCCACCAGATGAAGAAGCTCACCAAGGCCGAGCTGAAGGAGTTCCGGGACCGGCTGTACCTGGACATCCCCGACTCCGCCCTCGAAGGCGACCTGCCGCCCTACTACCACCCGGGCGAGGACTCCGACGAGATCCAGTACATGCGCGAGCGGCGGGCCGCGCTGGGCGGCTTCCTGCCCAAGCGCGTGGTGCGGGCCAAGCCCCTGAAGCTGCCCGGCGACGCGGTCTACAGCGAGCTGAAGAAGGGCTCGGGCAAGCAGAACGTCGCCACCACCATGGCGTTCGTCCGGCTGCTCAAGGACCTGATCAAGGACGAGAACATCGGCGCCCGCTTCGTGCCGATCGCGCCGGACGAGTACCGGACCTTCGGCATGGACGCGATGTTCCCCACGTCGAAGATCTACTCGCCGCACGGGCAGACCTACGACGCGGTGGACCGCAAGCTGCTGCTGTCGTACAAGGAGTCCGAGCAGGGCCAGATGCTGCACGAGGGCATCAGCGAGGCCGGCTCGATGGCGTCGATGATCGCCGCCGGCACCGCCTACGCCACGCACAGCGAGCACATGATCCCGGTCTACATCTTCTACTCGATGTTCGGGTTCCAGCGCACCGGCGACCAGATGTGGGCGCTGGGCGACCAGATGGGCCGCGGCTTCCTGCTCGGCGCGACCGCGGGCCGCACCACCCTGACCGGTGAGGGCCTGCAGCACGCCGACGGCCACTCCCCGCTGATCGCGGCGACCAACCCCGCCTGCGTGCACTACGACCCGACCTGGGCGTTCGAGCTGGCGCACATCACCCAGGACGCGCTGCGCCGCATGTACGGCTCCAGCGAGGAGCACCCGCACGGCGAGGACGTGTTCTACTACCTCACCGTCTACAACGAGCCGTACCAGCAGCCGGCCGAGCCGGAGAACGTGGACGCCGAGGGCATCGTCAAGGGCCTGTACCGCTTCAAGGAGGGGTCGGTCGAGGGCAACGGCGACGCGCCCCGGGCGCAGATCCTGGCCTCGGGCGTGGCGGGCCGCTGGGCGCTGGAGGCGCAGCGCCTGCTGGCCGAGGACTGGGGCGTGGCCGCCGACGTGTGGTCGGCGACCTCGTGGAACGAGCTGGCCCGCGACGCGGCCGCGGCCGACCGCTGGAACCTGCTCAACCCCGACGCCGAGCCGCGCACCCCGTACGTCACCCAGAAGCTGGCCGACGCGCAGGGCCCGATCGTCGCGGTGTCGGACTTCATGCGGGCCGTCCCGGACCAGATCTCCCAGTGGGTGCCCGGGGACTACTCCTCGCTCGGCACCGACGGGTACGGGTTCTCCGACACCCGCGCGGCCGCCCGCCGCTTCTTCCACGTGGACTCGGCCTCGATCGTGCTGGCCGTGCTCACCCGCCTGGCGAAGCAGGGCGATCTCAAGCACGAGGTGCTGCAGCAGGCGATCGAGCGCTACCAGCTCGACGCCGACGTGAGCAGCGTGTTCGCCGGGGGCGTGCAGACCGCCGAGAGCAACACCGGCGGCGACGCCTGATCCGGGGCGGGCCGCTGGGATCACGGAGGTGTAGGCCGTGATCAGGTGACCCGCCCCCGAAGGGGCCCTTCGAATCCGTCGGAGGGCCCTTTCGCATGTCCGGAGGGCGTTCCGCGCCGCCCGCCGCGCCCGGTCCGCCCGCCGCGCCATTCGGCGGACGGACCGGGCGCGGCGGGCGGGGGTCTTCGGAGCGAAGGCCGTGGGGACAGCGGCCCTCGAAGCAGTGGCCGATGGAGTGGTGGCCGATAGAGAGGTGGGCGGCGGAGTGGTGGGCGGAGGTCCGTCAGGGGGACGCGGGCGGGGAGTAGACGCCGAACTCGTTGCCCGCCGGGTCGGCGATCGTCGCGAACACCAGGCCGTTCGGCGCGGTGGTCGCGGGCATGATGACCCTGCCGCCTTCGGCCTCGGCCCTGGCGCAGGCCGCCGCCACGTCCCGCACCACGACCAGGAAGCTGGCCTGGTTGCCCTCGGGGGCAGCCGCCGGGCCGCCGGGACGGCCGTCGCCGCCCCGGGCGCCGACCAGCTCGCGGGTGGCCCCGGCGTCCAGGGTGAGCTTCCAGCCGAACACCTCGCCGTAGAAGCGGCCTGCCGCCGCCGAGTCGTCGGTGCCGATCTGGAGCCAGTTGACGGTGTCGTAGGCGGGCGTGGTCATGGGTCGCTCCGTTCGCAGGGACGTGCCTGCCCCCAGGGTCGAACAGATGAGCGACAACCCTGTGTCGGTGTTTCTCAGACGAACTCCAGCGCGCGGACGCTCAGGCCGGTCGGCCCGTCGCCCACCTCCTCGAAGGGGCGGTCGGGCGCGGGCTCCTCCAGCAGCACGGCCCGGCGCACGCGGTCGATCCGGAACACCCGCCCCTCGCCGCGCAGCCGGCACCAGCCGATCAGGTACCAGCGCAGGGACGCGGCGGTGAAGGCCATCGGCTCCACGTCGCGCTCGGTCTCGACGCCGGCGCCGTCCACGTAGGTCAGCCGCACCACGCGGCGGTCGGCCATCGCCTCCTCCAGGACGGCGGGCACCGAGGCCGGGGCGGGCTCGTCCGGCGGGCACGCGAAGCGGATGCGCCCGGCCAGCCGCCGCGCGGTCGCGCCGTCGGCCGCCGACATCGCCGCGACGATCTTGTGCAGGGCGGTGCGGGCGCTGCGCGAGAACGGCGAGCCCTGCGCGCGGCCCAGCGTGATGGCGACCGCGACGGCCTCGGCCGGGGTGAAGTTGAGCGGCGGCAGCGTGCGGCTCTTGTCGAGCGTGTAGCCGCCGCCCCGGCCCACGTCGGAGTAGATCGGCACGCCGGCCTGCTGGAGCGCGCCGATGTCGCGTTCGATCGTGCGGACGCTCACCTCGTAGCGGGCGGCCAGCTCGCGAGCGGTCCGGCGGCGGGGCGCGCAGGCGCGCAACTCCTCCACCAGCGCGTACAACCGGTCGGTGCGGTTCACGCCGCGACCGTACGCGACGCCTCCGACATTCCTCGCTCAGAGGGCGCGCAGGAAGTCCAGCAGCGCCCGGTTGACCTCGGCGGGCCGCTCCTGCTGGGTCCAGTGGCCGCAGCCGGGCAGCCAGAGGGTGCCGCGCAGGTCCGGCACGAAGTCCTTCAGCCGGTCGACGGCGCCGCGCGCGCCGACGGCGACCGTGTCGCGGTCGCCGGCGATGAACAGGGCGGGCGGGGTGACCGGCGCGCGGTGCCAGGCGGCCGTCAGCTCCCAGTTGCGGTCCAGGTTCCGGTACCAGTTGACGGGTCCGGTGAAGCCGCTGCCGGAGTACTCGGCCACGTAGGCGGCGATGTCCTCCTCGGTCAGCCACGGCGGCAGCTCGGCGGGCGGCGGGCACACGTCCAGGAAGCCGCCGCCCTCGGGGACGACCGGCAGGAAGTCGGGCGCGTCGCCGGACGCGGCGTACAGCATGCCCCGGAAGGTCGCCGCCGGGTCCCGCTCCAGCTCCGCCTCGGGCAGGTCCGGCCGCTGGAAGTGCACCATGTAGAACCCGTCGCCGAACATCCGGCGCATCGACTCCACCGGCGGCCTGGACGAACGCGGCCGGTGCGGCACCGACAGCGCCGCCACCCCCCTGACCTTGTCGGGCCGCATCTGCGCCACCGCCCAGGCCACCGGGGCGCCCCAGTCGTGCCCGACGACCACGGCCCGGTCCGCGCCGAGCGCGTCGATGAGCCCGACGGCGTCGCCCGCCAGGTGCAGGATCGAGTACTGGTCCACCGCGTCGGGGCCGCCGGTGCGGGCGTACCCGCGCTGGTCGGGCGCGACGGCGTGGTACCCGGCCTCGGCCAGGGCGGTGAGCTGGTGCCGCCAGGAGTACCAGCACTCGGGGAATCCGTGCAGGAGCAGGACGAGCGGGCCCTCGCCCGCCTCGGCCACGTGCATGGTCAGCCCGCCGGCCGACTTGACGGAACGGTGCGTGATCTCGGTCATCGTCTCCCTCTCGGTGGCGGTCGGCCCACGCTAGTCGGCCGGGATGCACGCCTTTCGCCCGGGAGGGCGCGGAACGCCCGAGGTCGTCGGGAACGAGAAGGCCGATGTTTCATCTGCCGGATGAGCCGTCTCGCGACCGACGCACGCGCCGCCCTGGCCGCCGTCTTCGGCGAGCGCCCCTTCAAGGGCGCGCACCCGATGAGCGTCATCGTCCCGGCGCTGATCGTGCTGCCGGTCGGCGGCGTCATCACCATCGTGAGCCTGAACAGTGGCGACGACCGCCCCTACGCCACGCTGCACTGGTGGCTGGACGGCTCGAAGGCCGCCGGGGGCGACGGCCCCGGCACCGGCTCCTGGCTCGCCGGCGACGTGCTGGCCGTGGCCGCGCGCGACGGGCTCACCGGGTACGAGCGGCGACCGGCGCGCGGCGGTGACCAGCCGGTCCTCGCCCCTGCTGGAGATCTCCACCCGGCAGACCGGCGTCGGCGACATGATCGCGGGACGGGCCCGGCTCCACTACGGCGGCGACCGGCTGTTCCTGGTCCGCCTGGACGCGGGCCGCGGGCTCGAGCCCGGGGCGGCCGTCTACGGGCCGCCGCCCTCCGAGGCCGAGCGGTGACCCCCTACCCCGGTATGACCCCACCTGGCTCCCCGGTGTCATCCGGAGGCGCCCGACCGGTCCCTAACCTGTGAGCATGACCGGCGAGAGCACCGACGACGCGGGCAGGATGCGCCCGCTGCTGGTCGGCGTCCTGGACGCCGCGCTGACCGGCAGGGCCGACCCCGTGCCCGCGCACCGGCCCTGGCCCCGGCGGCTGGCCTGGACGCGCTGGATCGGCGTCGGCCGCCTGCCCTACGGCCTGGTGGTCAACCTCGTCGGCATCGGGCTGACCGCCGCGCTGTGCGCCGGCTCGTTCTCGCTGCTGCAGACCGAGACCGCCAAGCGCGGACTGGACGTCGGCAGCGGCACCCTGTTCATGGTCTCGGCCGCGGTGTGCCTGCCGCTGCTGCTGCGCGACTGGCACCCGCTGGGCGCCTGGCGGCTGAGCTTCCTGGCGATGGCGCTGGTCGACGTCGGCGACTGGCTGACGGTGCCCTACGTCCCGGCCGGGTCGTTCGTCGCGATGGCCTGCCTGTGCACGGTGGCGGTGCGCTGCCCCCGGGACGTCGCGATCGGGGCGGGGCTGATCTCGTTCGTGGGGGTGCTGGCCAAGGACCCCGAGTCCGCGCCCGGCGCGACCATCCTGCTGCTGCTGTCGCTGGTGGCGGGCTACACCGTCCGGTTGCGCACCTCCTCCCAGCGCGCGCTGGAGGAGCAGGAGCGGCGGCACCAGGACGCCGAGGCCGTGCTGACCGAGCGCCAGCGCATCGCCCGCGAGCTGCACGACGTGGTCGCGCACCACATGTCGATGATCGCGATCCAGGCCGAGGCCGCCCCCTACAAGGTCACCGGGCTGCCCGAGGAGACCCGGTCCGACCTCGCCGAGATCCGCGCGACCGCGCTGGACGCCCTGACCGAGCTGCGCCGCGTCCTGGGCGTGCTGCGCTCGGCCGACGGCGCCGAGACCGCGCCCCAGCCCGGCCTCGACCGGCTGGACGAGCTGGTCGCGCACGCCCGGGGCACGGGCCTGGACGTCACCGAGCACCGGTCGGGCGACCTGGACGGGCTCCCGCCGGGCGTCGCCCTGACCGCCTACCGGATCGTCCAGGAGGCGCTGAGCAACGTGATGCGGCACGCCCCCGGCAGCAGGGTCGGCCTCACCGCCGAGCGCGCGGGCGGCATACTTCGCCTGGAGGTGGCCAACGGCCCCTCCCCGCCCGGCCGGCGGCCGACGCCCTCGCCCCCCGGCGGCGGGCACGGCCTGGTCGGGATGCGCGAGCGGGCCGCGATGCTGGGCGGGACGCTCGCCGCCGAGCCCACGCCCGAAGGGGGATTCACCGTGACCGCCACCCTGCCCGTGAAGGACCCCCGATGAGCGTGCGCGTGGTGATCGTGGACGACCAGGGCATGGTCCGCACCGGCTTCGGCGTGCTGCTGAACGCCCAGCCCGACATCGAGGTGGTCGGCGAGGCGGTCAACGGCGCCGAGGGCCTGCGCGTGATCGCCGAGCTGCGGCCCGACGTGGTGCTGATGGACGTGCGGATGCCGGTCATGGACGGCCTGGCGGCCACCCGCGCCCTGCTGTCGGGCGACGGCGGCGGCGGCGACGGGCGCCCCAAGGTCCTGATGCTCACCACCTTCGACCTGGACGACTACGTCTACGAGGCGCTGCGCGCCGGGGCCAGCGGGTTCCTGCTCAAGGACGCCTCCGCCCACGAGCTGGCCGAGGCCGTGCGGGTGGTGGCGGCCGGCGACGCGCTGCTGTCGCCGTCGATCACCAAGCGGCTGATCGCCGAGTTCTCCCGGCTGGGCGCCCCGCGCGCCCCCTCGCGCGAGCGGCTCGGCGCGCTGACCGAGCGGGAGAACGAGGTGCTGGCGCTGGTGGCGCGCGGGCTGTCCAACGGCGAGATCGCCGCCGAGCTGGTGGTGGCCGAGCAGACCGTCAAGACCCACTTCGGCCGCATCCTGATGAAGCTGGGCCTGCGCGACCGCCCGCAGGCGATCGTCTACGCCTACGAGGTGGGGCTGGTCCGGCCCGGCGACTGATACTCCGGCGGGCCGCGTCATACCCCGGTGCTACGCGCGAACACGGCACCACCGGTTGATCCGCGCGACGGGTCCCGATTCCTAGCTTCCTGGTGAACGCACTCCGTTGACCAGGAAGGCCCCCCAATGCAGAGGTACGCGGCGGTATCGGCCGTCCTGGTGGCCACGGCCTCCCTCACCTCGGCGCAGACGGGCGCGGACCCGTACGCCGCGCCCGCGCCGCTGCCCGAACTGCCGGACTCGACGCCCTCGGCCTCCGCGCTGGCGGCCCGCTACGGCGCCGTCCGGCACGACATCGAACAGGCCCGCGCCACCGCCGAGCGCGTCGGCGACACCGGCCGCGCCCGCGCCCTGGGCGCCTTCCTGAAGCCGGACCGCCGCTTCCTGGCGTTCGACGCCCGCGACAGCGGCCGTGTCGTGGAGGTCCTGGGCGACCTCCGGCGCGCCGACCGGATCGCGGTCGTGGTGCCCGGCGCGGACGGCGAGCTGACCAACTTCGACTCCTGGAAGTGGGCCGGCGGGGGCGCCCGCGCGCTCCGGGACCAGGCCCTCCGCACCGCGCCCGGCACCCGCCTGGCGGTGGTCGCCTGGCTCGGCTACGCCTCGCCGTCCACGCTCAGCCCGGCCGTCCTGGGCACCGGGCGCGCCGACGACGCGGCCCGCGACCTGCGGACCCTGGTCACCGGGCTCAAGAGGACCAACCCCCGCGCCGGGATCGGCCTGCTGTGCCACAGCTACGGCTCGGTGGTGTGCGGCCGCGCCCGGGGCCTCCCGGTGGACGGGATCGCCCTCTACGGCAGCCCCGGCACCACCGCCGGGTCGGTCGCGGACCTGAAGACGGCCGCGACGGTCTGGGCGGGCCGCGCCAAGGGCGACTGGACGAGGTACGTCCCGAAAGTCCGGATGGCCGGGCTGGGCTTCGGCCGGGACCCGCTCTCCCCGGCGTTCGGCGCGCGCCGCTTCGACGCCGGGACCGGCCCGCACAGCGCCTACCTCAAGCCCGGATCGACCGCGCTGCGCAACCTGACCCTGATCGCGCTCGGCCGGCACGCGGAGGTGCGGCATGGCTGACCACGGAGCTGACCACAGAACTGGCCACGGAGCTGACCACGGAGCCGGCCGCGAGGCCGCCCTCCAGTCCCCCAAGCCCCTCGGCCTGCCCGCCTGGCACGCCGCCCGCTACCAGAACCCGGGCAGGAGCTCCGCGTCGCACGCGTTCGACCGCTTCGCCGCGCGCATCGACGCGGCCACGCCCGCGCACCGCGAACGGGCCGTGGACGCCCTGCGCGCCCTGGCGATCCTCGGCGTCGTCCTCGGCCACTGGCTCGTCACCGCGCTCACCGCCACCGGCGGCGAGCTGCGCACCGTCAGCCCGCTGGCCGAGCAGCCCGCCCTCACCCCGGTCTCCTGGGTGCTCCAGACGCTGGCCGTGTTCTTCCTGGTCGGCGGATACGGGGCCGCCAAGGGCCTGCGACCGGGCACGTCCCGGTCCGCCTGGGCGAAGCACCGCCTGGCCCGGCTGTGGCGGCCGGTGCCGCCGCTGCTGATCGCCTGGGTCCCGGCCGCGCTGGCCCTGTGGCTGGGCGGGTTCTCGGCCGGCACGGTCGGGACGCTGGTCAAGTTGGTGCTCAGCCCGCTGTGGTTCCTGATCGTCTACGGCGTGCTGACCGCGCTGGCCCCGCTGGTCTCGGCGGCCTGGCTGCGGTACCGGTGGTGGCTCCCCGCGGCGGCCGTGGCGGCGACGGCGCTGGCGGACCTGGCGCGCTTCGGGCTGGACGGCCCGTCCTGGCTCGGCTGGGCGACGGTCCTGACCGGCTGGCTGGTGCCGTTCTCGCTGGGCGTGGCGTGGGCGCACGGCGCGTTCGCGGGCGTCCGCGCCGCCGCCTGGCTGCTGGCGGGCGGCGCGCTCGCCACCGTCGCCCTGGTGCTGTGGGCTGGCTACCCCGCCAGCATGGTCGGGGTGTCCGGCGCGGAGGTCTCCAACCTCAACCCGCCGACGCTGGCGGCGGTGGCGTTCGGGCTGGCGCAGACCGGCCTCGCCCTCCTGCTGCGCGGGCCGCTGACCCGCTGGACGCGCCGGCCCCGCGCCTGGGCGGCGGTCGCGGCCGCCAACCTCGGCGCGATGACGATCTTCCTGTGGCACCAGACCGCCATGATGTCGGTCACCGTCGTCGCGCTGCTGGCCGCCGGGCCGCTGGCGGGCCTGCACGACCGGCCCGACCACGCCGGGTGGGCACTGGCGAGGCTGCCGTGGCTGCCGGTGTTCGCCCTGGCCCTGGCGGGCTTCGCGGTCCTGGCCCGGGGCCGCCGCCGATCCGGACGACCTTGATCCCAACCCCGGGGCCGCTCCGTACATCTCATGGAAGAGCCCCTGCCAGAGCGGCTTCCACGGACACGCTGCCCGACCCCCGGTTTCCCGAAGCACCACGGGACGTCCGGTAGAAAGACAGGCCATGCCGCCCCACCCGCCGAGCCGCACGCCGGCCCGACACGCCTCCCCGCCGCGCCGCGCCCGCCGCCTGCGCCGGGCCCTGGCCTGCGCGGTCACCATCGGCGGCGTGCTGCTGACGACCGCCGGGACCGGCCACGCCGACCCGTACGCGGCCCCCGGGCCCGTGCCGTCGCTGGCGCCGTCCACCCTGGACGCCCGCTACGCCGCCGAGCGCCGCTCGATCGAGCGGGCGCTGGAGACCGCGCACAAGGTGCACGACCGGGCGCGCGCCAAGGCCCTCGGCGCGTTCCTGCAGCCGGGCCGCCGGTTCCTGTCGTTCGACGCGCGGGGACGCGGCCAGGCCGTCGAGGTGGTCGGCGACCTCGCCCGCGCCCGCCGGGTGGCCCTGCTGGTGCCGGGCGCCGACACCACCGTCACCGACTTCGACTTCAAGGCCGGGCGCCCCTGGGCCGCGCCCGGCGGCGGCGTCCGCGCCCTGTACGACCAGGCGCGCCGCTCCTCTCCCGCCACCGACCTCGCCGTGGTCGCCTGGCTCGGCTACGCCTCTCCCAAGACGTTCAGCAGCGACGTGCTGACCGACGAGCGCGCCCGGCAGGGCGCGGCCGAGCTGCGCGGCTTCCTGGCGGGCCTGCACCGCGTCAACCCCGCCGCCCGCGTCGGCCTGCTGTGCCACAGCTACGGCTCGGTGGTGTGCGGCCGCGCCGCGCTGGAGGGCCGCGGGCCGGGCGGGCCCGCCTGGCGCTCGGTCACCGACATCGCCCTGTTCGGCAGCCCCGGCACCACCGCCGCCCGCGCCTCCCAGCTCGGCCGCACCGCCCGCGTCTGGGCCGGGCGCGGCGGCGGCGACTGGATGGAGGGCGTCCCGCACGTGCGGTTCCTCGGCCTCGGGCTGGGCCCCGACCCCGTCTCCGGCCCCTTCGGGGCCCGGGTCTTCGACGCCGGGGGCGCCGGGCACAGCGACTACCTGGCCCCGGGGTCGGCGTCGCTGCGCAACCTCGCCGCCATCGCCCTCGGCCACTCCGCCGAGGTGGCGCGGCGCTGACCGGGACCGGCCACCGGCCCGTCCGCGCACTCCCGTCCCGTCACTGCGGCGCGGGCCACTCCCACCCCTCCCCGAGGGCACATCGGGACCCGTGGTGCCGGTCCATCCCCCTGGTGATGGCACCCTTGGTCGGGTGGACACCGCGAACGAGGCCGCCATCCGCGAGCAGACGACCGCCCGCCTGGAGAAGGCGATGGGCACCTTCGGCACCGCGGCGCTGGCCAGTATGGAGGAGCAGCTCCCCTGGTTCCGCCGCATGCCGCCGGAGCAGCGCTCCTGGATCGGCCTGGTCGCCCAGGCCGGGATCGCGGCGTTCGTGGAGTGGTTCAAGAGCGCCGAGCAGACCCGGCCCGCCATCGCCGGGGAGGTGTTCGGCACCGCGCCCCGGGAGCTGATGCGGGCGATCAAGCTCAAGCACACGATCGACATGGTCCGGGTGATCATCGACGTGGTGGAGACCCGGCTGGACGAGCTGGCCGCGCCCGGCGGCGAGGCCCAGCTGCGCGAGGCGATCCTGCGCTACACCCGGGACGTGGCGTTCGGCGCCGCCCAGGTCTACGCCCAGGCCGCCGAGACCCGCGCCGCCTGGGACGCCCGGCTGGAGGCCCTGGTGGTCAACGCCGTGCTGCGCGGCGAGGTCGACGACGGCATGCACTCCTGGGCCGCCGCGCTCGGCTGGACCTCCAAGCCCGTCACCGTGATCGCCGGCTACGCCCCCGAGGACGAGGAGCCCGAGGTCAGCATCGACCAGATGCAGCTGGCCGCCCGCCGCGCCCGGGTGGACGTGCTGGCCGGGGTGCAGGGCCGCCGCGTCGTGGTGATCGTCGGCGGCGCCGACGACCCGCTGGAGGCCGCCCGCCCCATCGCCGCCAAGTGCGGGCCCGGCCCGGTCGTGGTCGGCCCCCCGGTGGACGACCTCTACGACTCCACCGTCTCGGCGCGGGCCGCGATGGCCGGGCTGCGCGCCGCCGCCGGCTGGCCTGACGCGCCGCGCCCGGTGCTGGCCTCCGAGCTGCTGCCCGAACGGGCCCTGGACGGCGACGACGCCGCCCGCCGCCACCTGGTGGAGCACGTCTACAACCCGATGATGGCCGCCGGGGCCCCGCTGCTGGACACCCTGGCCACCTACCTGGAGCAGGGCTCGTCGCTGGAGGCGACCGCGCGGCTGCTGTTCGTGCACCCCAACACCGTGCGCTACCGGCTGCGCCGGGTCACCGAGCTGACGGGGCTGGCCCCCACCGACGGCCGCAACGCCTTCACCCTGCGGATCGCCCTGGTCCTGGGGCGGTTCGACACCCGCCCGCCGCGCACCTGAGACCGCCCCGGGCGTCCCATAGGTCACCTGGGCCCCAGAATGTCCCGTTATCCCGCCTTGTAGGGGTCGTACAAACCCCTCCGGGCAAACTTCGTACCGATCCGCATCGGCACGACCTGCCCGCAGCGGGCAGGCTTATCGCTGTGATTCTCCTCGCATCGCCCGGCCAGGGCGCCCAGTCCCCCGGATTCCTGCAGCCGTGGCTCGAGGTCCCCGGAGTCGCCGACCGGCTCGCCTGGTGGTCGGCGGTCACGGGCCTGGACCTGGTCCGCTACGGCACCACCGCCGACGCGGAGGAGATCCGTGACACCGCCGTCGCGCAGCCGCTGCTGGTCGCCGCGGCCCTGGCGGCCTACGAGGCGCTCTACCCGGGCGGCGAGCGCCCCGACGCGGTCGCCGGGCACAGCGTCGGCGAGCTCGCCGCCGCCGCGATCTCCGGCGTGCTGTCCCCCGAGGCCGCGCTGGTGCTGGTCCGCGAGCGCGGCCGCGCCATGGCCGAGGCCGCCGCGGTCACCGAGACCGGCATGACCGCCGTGCTGGGCGGCGACGCCGAGGAGGTCCTCGCCGCCATCGACAAGCACGGCCTCACCCCCGCCAACGTCAACGGCGCCGGCCAGGTCGTGGCCGCCGGCACCGTGGAGCGCCTCGCCGAGTTCGCCGACGCGCCGCCCGCCAAGGCGCGGCTGCGCCCCCTGTCGGTCGCCGGCGCCTTCCACACCGAGCACATGGCCCCCGCCGTGGCGACCCTGGAGCGGCTGGCCCCCGGCGCGCCGGTCGCCGACCCCGCGATCACGCTGCTGTCCAACCGGGACGGCGCGGTCGTCACGGAGGGCCGCGACTACCTGTCCCGCCTGGTGGCGCAGGTCAGCGCCCCGGTCCGCTGGGACGCCTGCATGGCGACCATGCGCGAGCTGGGCGTCACCGCGATCATCGAGCTGCCGCCGGCCGGCACCCTGGTCGGCCTGGCCCGCCGCGAGCTGAAGGGCGTGGAGCTGCTCGCCCTCAAGGGCCCCGAGGACCTGGACAAGGCCCGCGAGCTGATCAAGGCGCACACCTCGTGAGCGCCCCCGCCGCCAAGCCGGTCCGGCTGCGCCTGTCCGCGACCACGCCCGGTTCCCGGGTGCTGGCCTTCGGTGACTACCAGCCCGCCAACGTCGTCACCAACGACGACCTCGCCAAGCTGATGGACACCAACGACGAGTGGATCCGCAGCCGCGTCGGCATCGAGGAGCGCCGCATCGCCGGGCCCGACGAGACCATCGCCGACATGGCGGTGCAGGCCGGCGGCAAGGCGCTGGCCGGGGCCGGGATGGCGCCCGAGGACATCGACCTGGTGATCCTGGCGACCTGCTCCAACGAGACGCCGATGCCCAACAACGCCGCCACCGTCGCCCACCGGCTGGGCATCCCCGCGCCGGGCGCCTACGACCTCAACGCCGCCTGCTCGGGCTTCTGCTACGCGCTGTCGGCCGCCGACTCGGCCGTGCGCACCGGCGCCGCCCGCAACGTGCTGGTGGTCGGCGCCGAGAAGATGTCGCAGTGGCTGGACTGGACCGACCGCTCCACCAGCATCATCTTCGCCGACGGCGCGGGCGCCGCGGTCGTCGGCGCCAGCGCCGAGCCGGGCATCGGACCGGTGGCGTGGGGCAGCGCGGGCGACCAGTCCGACCGCATCCAGATCAAGAACCGGCAGTCGTTCATCCTGCAGGACGGCCAGGCGGTGTTCCGCTGGGCCACCACCGCCATCGCACCGGTCGCGCTGGAGGCGTGCGAGCGCGCCGGCGTGGCGCCCGAGGAGCTGGCGGCGGTGGTCCCGCACCAGGCCAACCTGCGCATCATCGACGCCATCGCCCGCAAGGTGAAGGCGACCAACGCGGTGGTCGCGCACGACATCGTCCGCTCGGGGAACACCTCGGGCGCCTCGATCCCGCTGGCGCTGGCCCGCATGATCGAACGCGGCGACGTGCCGTCCGGAGCACCGGCCCTGCTGATCGGGTTCGGCGCCGGATTGGCCTACGCTGCCCAAGTCATCCAGATCCCCTAGCGCCCGCGCGCCGGAGCTGGACCAACCCACGAAGGAGAATTTGAACACCATGGCAGTTGCCACCGAGCAGGAGATCCTCGACGGCCTGGCCGCGATCATCGACGAGATCGTCGGCATCGACAAGTCCGAGGTCACCCCGGAGAAGAACTTCATCGACGACCTCGACATCGACTCGCTGTCGATGGTAGAGATCGCGGTGGCCGCGCAGGACCAGTTCGGTGTCGAGATCCCCGACGACGAGCTGCGCAACCTGAAGACGGTCAAGGACGTCATCAACTTCGTCCAGAACCTGCAGCAGCAGGGCTAGCCGCAGGAGCGGCGCGCCGCCGACCCCCAGCGTCGGCCCGAGGGTCCGCCGGACCGGCGGCGCGCCGCCACCGCACCCCCCAGTTTGCGAGGAGCACTCACTATGAGCAACAGCCCGACCACTGTCGTCGTGACCGGCCTCGGTGCCACGACACCGCTCGGCGGGGACGTGCCGTCGACCTGGTCCGCGCTGCTCGCCGGCGAGTCCGGGGTGCGCAATCTCGAATGGGAGGGTGTCGAGGAGCTGCCGGTGCGGTTCGCCGCGCAGCTCAAGGTCGACCCCGCCGAGAGCATCCCGCGGCCGCAGCTGCGCCGCCTGGACCGCAACCAGGCCATCGCGCTGATCGCCGCGCGGGAGGCGTGGGCGGACGCCGGCTACGCGCCGCCCGCCAAGAAGAGCCGCGGCAAGGCCGCCGAGACCGAGACCGCGCCCGAGGGCGACACCGTCGACGGCGACCGGCTCGGCGTGGTGCTGTCCAGTGGCATCGGCGGCCTGCACACCGCTTTGAACAGCTACGACGTGTACCGCGAGAAGGGCTGGTCGCGGGTCTCGCCCTTCACCGTGCCGATGCTGATGCCCAACGGCGCCTCCGGGCACGTCGGCATCGAGTTCGGCGCGATGGCCGGCTCGCACGCCCTGGTGAGCGCCTGCGCCTCCAGCGGCGAGGCGGTCGGCTACGCCATCGACATGATCCGCGCGGGCCGCGCCGACGTGGTGATCTGCGGCGGCACCGAGTCGTGCATCCACCCGCTGCAGATGGCCTCCTTCGGCGCGATGCGCGCGATGTCGACCCGCAACGACGAGCCCGAGCGCGCGTCCCGGCCCTACGACAAGAACCGCGACGGGTTCGTGCTCGGCGAGGGCGCGGCCGTGATGATCCTGGAGTCGGAGGAGCACGCCCGCGCGCGCGGCGCCCGCGTCCACGCCATCGCCGCCGGCTGCGGCTACTCCGGCGACGCCTACGACATCGTGCTGCCCGACCCCAGCGGGGGCGGCCAGGCCAAGGCGATGCGCCGGGCGCTGGCCGACGCGGGCCTGCGGCCCGAGGACATCGCGCACGTCAACGCGCACGCCACCTCGACCCCGGCCGGCGACGTCGCCGAGCTGAACTCCATCAAGGTCGCGCTCGGCGAGGAGGCGGCCGGCAAGGCCACCGTCACCGCCACCAAGTCCATGACCGGCCACCTGCTGGGCGGCGCGGGCGCGCTGGAGTCGGTGATCACCATTCTGACGCTGCGGGAGGGCCTGGTGCCCGCCACCGCCAACCTGGAGGACCTGGACGACGAGGTCGACCTGGACATCGTGCGCGGCGAGCCGCGCAAGCTGCCCGACGGCCCGCTCGCCGCCCTCAACAACTCGTTCGGCTTCGGCGGCCACAACGTGTCGGTCGCCTTCCGCCGCGCCGTCTGAGCGAGACCCGCTCCGCCGTGCGCGCAGTGACCTAAGGAGCTTGCGACCGTGACCGTCCTCGACAACAGGCCGCTGACCCCGGCCACCGACCAGCAAGAGGAACTCGACCCGCGGCATCCGCGGCTCCGGCTCGTCGCGCTGTTCGACCAGGGCAGCTTCCGGCCCATCAACGACGAGAACGACGGCAGCGGCGCGCTGGCCGGCGTCGGGCGGGTCGAGGGCCTGCCGGTGGTGGCCTTCGCCTCCGACCCGCGCATCCAGGGCGGCGCCATGGGCGCCGCCGGCTGCGAGGCGATGGTGGCGGCCTACGACCACGCCGTGCGCGAGCGGCTGCCCATCGTCGGGCTGTGGCACTCGGGCGGGGCGCGCCTGGCCGAGGGCGTGGAGTCCCTGCACGCCGTCGGCCAGGTGTTCGCGGCGATGACCCGGGCTTCCGGCATCGTCCCGCAGATCTCGGTGGTGCTCGGCGCGGCCGCGGGCGGCGCCGCCTACGGCCCGGCGCTCACCGACATCGTGGTGCTGTCGCAGGGCGGCAAGATCTTCGTCACCGGCCCGGACGTGGTCCGCTCGGTCACCGGCGAGGAGATCGATATGGCCGGGCTGGGCGGCCACGAGCCGCACTCCAAGAAGTCCGGCGTGGTGCACGTGGTCGCCAAGGACGACACCGAGGCGATCGCGCAGGGCCGCAAGCTCGCGGTGCTGCTCGGGCACCAGGGGCGGCTGCGCACCGGCGAGGTCGTCGAGCGCGACTTCTCCTCGCTGCTGCCGGACAACCCCCGCCGCGCCTACAGCGTGATGCCGCTGGTCAAGGGCGTGGTGGACAGCGAGGACTCCTACGTCGAGCTGCACCCCAAGTGGGCGCCCAACATCGTGACCTCGCTCGGCCGCCTCGGCGGCCGCACGGTCGGGATCATCGCCAACAACCCGCTGCGGCTGGGCGGCTGCCTGGACGCGACGTCGGCGGAGAAGGCGGCGCGGTTCGTGCGGATGTGCGACGCGTTCGGCGTGCCGCTGGTGGTGCTGGTGGACGTGCCGGGCTACCTGCCGGGCGTCGGCCAGGAGCACGACGGCGTGGTGCGGCGCGGCGCCAAGCTGCTGCACGCGTTCGCGGCGGCGACGGTCCCGCGGGTCACGCTGGTGACGCGCAAGGCGTACGGCGGCGCGTACATCGCGATGAACTCGCGCTCGCTCGGCGCGACCAAGGTGTTCACCTGGCCGACCGCCGAGTTCGGCGTGATGGGCGCGGTCGCGGCCGTGCGCATCCTGCACCGCCGCAAGCTCGCCGCCGTCCCGGAGGAGGAGCGCCCGGCGCTGGAGGCCGAGCTGGCCGCCGAGCACGAGAAGATCGCCGGCGGGCTGGAGCGCGCCCGCGAGCTGGGCGTCATCGACGAGGTGGTGGGCCCGGACGAGACGCGCGCCGCGCTGGCCCGCGCCATCGCCGAGGCGATCCCGGCCCGCGGCACGCACGGCAACATCCCGCTGTAAGGCGCCTTGGGAAAGGCCCCCGACCCGATGGGTCCGGGGGCCTTTCCCATGCCGGGACGAGGCTCAGGCGCCGGTGTCCAGCGCGCGGGCGAGCAGGTCGCGGAGCCTGCGCCGGTCGGCGTCGGGGAAGGCGAACAGCGCGGCGGCCTCGGCCTGGCCGCGTTCGAGCAGCAGGGCCCGCCGCCGCGCGCCCTCCTCGGTGAGCACCAGGTGCTTGACGCGCCGGTCGTGCGCGGCCTGCCGCCGGGTGACCAGGCCGCGGCGTTCGAGGCCGTCCACGATGCCGGTGACGTTGGAGGCGTCGCAGTGCAGGCGGGCGGCCACCTCGCGCATCGGCACCGGCTCGCACAGGCCGGCCAGGGCCATGGCCTGGGCGGGCGGCAGGTCCAGTTCGGCCGCCGCCGCGTTGAACTCGGCGCTCAGCCGTCCGGCGACCTGGAAGACGAGGTCGGCCAGCTCGGCCACGATGGGCTCGCCCGTGGCGGGCTCGGCGCTCATGCCCCGATCATACGTTCCCGTTGAGCTGATCGATTATTGAGGTTCTCCAGTACTTTCGTTACGCTGCGCAGAAGATTGAGGTTCTCAACAATGTAGGAACTCAAGCTCAAAGGAGCACTGATGACGGCGCATGACGAAGAGGTCATCGACAACGCCACCGGGTGGGTCGCCGCCCACATCCGCGCCTACGTCGAGAGCGACGGCGCGAAGGGCCACCTGTACCAGGGGCTGCCGACCCTGCTGCTCACCACGCGGGGGCGCAGGTCCGGCAGGCTGCGGCGCACCGCGTTGATCTACGGCCGCGACGGGGACCGGTTCATGGTGGTCGCCTCCAACGGCGGCGCTCCCCGGCACCCGGCGTGGTACCTGAACCTGTCGGCGCGTCCGGAGGCGTACCTGCAGGTCGGCGCGGACAAGTTCAGGGCCCTGGCGCGCGACGCGACGGCGGCGGAGCGGCCGGAGATGTGGCGCGCGATGGCCGAGATCTTCCCGCAGTACGACGCCTACCAGGCCAAGGCCGGGCGGGAGATCCCCCTGGTGGTGCTGGAGCGGCTGCCGGAGGACTGATCGCCGCGCGGGCCGGGAGCGCGGCCCGCCCGTCGTCTCGTCACGCGGCGGCCGACGGGCCCCGACCCGCACGCGAGCGCGACCGAAGGTCTGCCGCACGGGGCCGAAGCCGGAGGCGAGGCCCCGTGCGGCAGGTCGCGAAGCGACTGAGCGCTCGCACGCTTTTCGGCCGGTTCCCGAGCCGCCGGGCGAGGGGTTCGGGCCGAAAGGCCATCAAACAGCCGCATGCAGCCAGCGCACCGGCGCGCCGTCCCCGGCCCGCCGGAAGGGTTCGAGCTCGTTGTCCCACGGGGTGCCGAGCAGCCGGTCGAGCTCGTGCTCCAGGTTCGACTTGCCGACCGCCGCGTTCGCCATCACCGACCGCAGGCGGTCCTCGGGGACCATGATGTCGCCGTTGGCCCCGATGACGCCCGTGAAGACGCCGAGCGACGGGGTGAAGCTGTAGCGCACGCCGTCGCAACCGGGGGTGGGATCCTCGGTGGCCTCGAAGCGCAGCAACTTCCAGTTCCGCAGGGCGGAGGTGATGCCCGCAGCGGTGCCCGGCTTCCCCTCCCAATGCAGTTCGGCGCGCAGCGTTCCCGGCGCGGCGGGCTGATCGGCCCACTCGAGGGAAACGGGCACGCCAAGAACACCTGCGGCCGCCCACTCGATGTGCGGGCTCAGCGCAGGTGGCGCGGAGTGGACGTAGAAAACGCCACGTGCGGTCACCGGACCTCCTGGATCTGTACCGAGGCTCGTCTTCCCCTACGGCCTCGCACACCCGAGACGGCGTCCGCGTCCCTCATTCTGCATCATGGACACCGGACACACCACCACGCGACCGCTGTTTGCCGAACCCTTGACCACGCCTCCTACCCTCTTCCTGGCACTTTGTGCCATATGGCAACGATCTTTCTCGACCGCGCGGCGGCGGCGCCAGCCGACGCCACGACGGCCAGATAGGCAACGTAGTCCCCGAACCGGTCGTAAGGGGTGCGGCTCGCCGGTCCGGGCAGGCTCAGCGTCACCACCACCGCGCCGCGCTCGCCGGTGTCCGCCCAGGCCAGCCGCCGCCCGCGCGCGTCGAACGCCGCCGAGACCCCGGTCAACGCGGCCTGCACGACCGGCCGCCCGGTCTCCGCCGCGCGCACCGCGCCCAGCGACGCGTGCTGCGGCGGCGCCCAGCTGTCCTGGAAGGTCGAGGTCGCCGACTGGTACACGATGAGCTGCGCGCCGCGCCGCACCACCGCGCGCCCGAGGTCGGGGAAGGCGGACTCGAAGCAGATCAGCGGGCCGACGGTCGTGCCGCCCGCGCGCATCGCCATCGCCCCGCTGCCGGGCAGCCGGTCCTCGGCGGCGGCCCCGCTGACGCGGGCCAGCCACCCCATCCCCGACCGGAACGGGATGTACTCCCCGAACGGCACGAGCCGCGTCTTGACGTAGCGCGCCTTCGGGCCGTCCGCGCCGATCAGGACGGTGCTCTTGGAGATGCGGCCGCCGGCCTCGCGCGCGTCCTCGTTCACCATGAGGTCGGCGCGGCGGGCGAGGGCGGTCAGGCGCGCGGTGAGGTCGGCGCGGCGGCGCAGGTCGTAGCCGACGCTGCTCTCGCCCCACACGACCAGGTCGACGGGCGGCAGGGCCGCGGTGATGCGCTCGCCCGCGTCGAAGCGCGCGGCGGGACCGTGCACGACGCCGGGCTGGACGAGGGCGACGCGCAGCGTCCGCCCGGCGGGCTCGTCGCGCGTCGCGTGGACGGCGGGTCCGGCTCCCACGAGCGCCGCCGCCGCGAGGTAGCGCCAGCGCCGGGTGACGACGACCAGCAGCACCGCCGTGTTGACCAGGACCAGCACGAACGACAGCAGCCACACGCCGCCCAGGCGCGCCAGCTCCAGCACCGCCGGACTGCCCCACTGGCTCGCCCCCAGCAGCGCCCACGGCCCGCCCAGCCTCGGCCACGACCGGATCAGCTCGATCGCCACCCAGCCGCTCGGCAGCACCAGCAGCGCCGCCAGGGGCCGCTCAGGGATGAGCCGTCGCACCGCCGCCCCCCACACGGCCCACGGCGCTCCGAACACCAGCGCTACCAGCGGCAGGGCGGGCCCGATGTTGGGCAGCGTCCAGTACAGCGCCGCGAGCAGGTAGCCGGTCCCGAAGCACCAGCCCCGCACGGCCGCCTCGCGTCCGCTCCCGGACCGCATCAGCGCCATGCCGGGCACGAGCGCGAACCAGGCGGCCCAGCCCAGGTCGGTGCGGGGAAAGGCGAGGACCGGCAGCGCGCCCGCGGCGACGGCGGTCACGCGCGTGCGCCACACCGGGTTTCCGATCACCCCACCAGTAAGGCATCCGGACCCCCTCGCCGTCGCGGAAATCCCCAGCTTCCGGACAACGAGCCGCCCGCTACCCGCGACACCGCCGCCCTAATCATCAGGGCTTGGGCACAGCCCGGCCCCGAGTCCGTAACCGAGAGCGAGAAGACCGTCACCGTACGCCTAGGGTCGTCGCCCGGGGGGGCCTCGAAGGAAGGATTTCAGTGGCCTTGGAAAGGCTTGGGAACCCCGGCGAGCTGGTGCGCCGGGCACGGGACGGCGACGGCGCGGCGTGGGCGCGGCTCGTCGAGGGCTACAGCGACCTGCTGTGGTCGGTGGCGCGGACGGCCGGGCTGTCGGACGCCGACGCCGCCGACGCCGTCCAGACGACCTGGTTGCGGCTGGTGGAGCATCTCGACCGGATCAGGGACCCGGACGCGGTGGGCGGCTGGCTCGCGACCACGGCGCGGCACGAGAGCCTGCGGCTGCTCCGGCGCCGCCGGCCGCCTCTGGACGGGCCGCCCGCCGCGGACGCCGCCACCGAGCAGGTGGTGCTGGCCCGCGAGCACGTGTGCCGGGTCGGGAGCGCGCTGCGGGCCATGCCGCCGCGCTGCCGGAACCTGCTGCGCATGCTGGCGGCGGCGCCGAGCTACGCCGAGCTGTCGGCCGCCCTGGACCTGCCCGTGGGCAGCATCGGGCCGACGCGGGCCCGCTGCCTGGCCGAGCTGAGCCGGAGGTTGCCCGCGTGATCGACGATGAGCTGCTCGACCGGGTGCGCGCCGCGTACCGGGCCATCGATCCCGTGCCCGAGGGGGTCGTGGCGGCGGGCCGCGCGGCGCTCGCCTGGCGCGTCCCGGGCGCGGAGCTGGCCGAACTCGCGCACGAGCAGGAGGGGCGCGTGCTCGCGGGAACGCGCGGCGGCCTCGTGCGCGCCCTCACGTTCACGGGCGCGGACGTCGCGGTGGAGGTCGAGGTGCACGACACCGGGCGCGGGCGCGAGCTGACGGGACGGCTCACGCCGCCGGTCGCTGCCCGGGTCCGGCTTCGTTGTCTCGGCTCCGCGCAGGACGAGGCGACGGTGGAGACGAGCGCGGGCGGGCACTTCGTCTTCGCGCGCGTGCCCGAGGGATTGGTCAGCCTGGTCTTCGAGCTGCCGAACGCGGCGTCCATCGTGACGAGCTGGGTGCGCCTGTGAACGAGGAGGCGGTAGGACGAGACCCGGAGGCGGCGTATCGGGAAGCACTGCGGTTCCTGAGCAGGCGGCGCGATCCTGAGCAGACCGTCACCGCACTGCGCGTCGCGGGCGTCGCCGTCGGGGAATTGGGACGACTCAACGAAGCGCTGCGCCATCTCAAGAACGCCCTCGCCCTGGCCCGAGAACACGATCTGCCTTACGCAGCGGCCCAAGTGCGGATGGGCCTGGTGGGAGCGTTCACCGCACGCGGCGACGTGGGCTCCGCCCTGACCGAAGCCGAACACGCATCCGCAGTCCTCACCGGCAAGGACGCAGCCGTCCTGGCCGCTGAGCTGTCCCATGCGCTGGCCAAGGCAGGGCGGCTCGCCGAGGCCCGGCAAACGGCGGAGCACCCCCTCCCCCGGCTGCACCACGCCCGCGCCTCGCTGCCGCTGGCGAAACTCCTCACCAACCTCGGCCTGGTACAGGCGCTGCAAGGGGTTCTCTGCGGAGCGGAAGCCGCGTTGACAGAAGCGATACAGGTCAGCGAAACCGCAGGGCTCCCCCATCAGCGCGCCGTCGCCGCGAGCAATCTCGCCCTGGTCGTCTCCCGGCGCGGCGACCTCCCCAGGGCGCTGCACCTCTTCGCCTCCGCCGAACCGAAGCTCACGGGAGTGCGCGCAGCGCAGTGCCGCATCGACCAAGCGGAGACGCTCGTCACCGCCGGACTCCCCCGCGAAGCGCGAGAACTGTTGACCACGGCCCTGGCCGACGTCGAAGAGCACGGCTACGCCTGCGACAAGGCCGACGCCCTGCTCCTGCTGGCCCACGCCGAACTGGCGGACGGCGAACCGGAACGCGCGGCGGCCGCCGCCGAACGCGCCCGCGCCGCGTTCGCCGCCCAGGGGCGCACCGGCTGGATGCTGCTGGCCGAGCACCTGCTGCTGCGCACCCGGTGGGCGGCCGGGGACCGTTCGGCGGTGTTCCTCAGCACGGCGACGGCCACGGCGAGCCGCCTCGACCACGGCGGCTGGGCGGAGGCGGCGGCCGAGGCCCGGATCATGGCGGCCAGGATCGCCCTGGGCCTGCGCAGGCCCGCCGGGCACCTCCTCGCGCCGGTGGCGGGCACGCGCGGCCCGGCGGCGCTGCGGGCGGCGGCCTGGCACGCGACCGCGCTGGAGTGCCGCGCCCGCCACGACAGGACCGGCGCGGTCGCGGCCGCCTGGTCGGGCCTCGACGCGGTCGAGGAGCACACCGAGGTCTTCGGCGCGCTGGAGCTGCGGGCGCGGACCGCCGAGCTGGGCGGCGAGCTGGCCGACCTGGCGCTGGAGCTGGCCCGCTCCGCCCGCGAGCTGCTGACCGTCGAGGAACGCCGCCGCACCATCGCACGGCGCCCTCTCGCGGTGCGGCCGCCGCGCTGCCCGGACCGCGCGGCGGCCTTCGCGGAGCTGCGAAGTCTCAGTACGCAATACGCAGAGGCCGTCGCCCAAGGCCGGCCGGACCCCGCGCGGGCGGCGAGCCTCGCGCGCCTGGAGGCCACGATCCGCACCCGGTCGCTAGGCAATCCGGCCCCGGTCCGCCAGACGCGACGCCTCCAGGTCCCCCGGCTGGCGGCGGCCTTGGAAGACCGCGCCCTGCTGGAACTGGTCAGGATCGGCCCCGAGCTGCACGCCGTGACGGTCGCCGCCGGCCGCCTCCTCCGCCACCGCCTGGGCTCCTACGACGACGCGGCGCGCGCGACCGTCCTCGCCCACTCGGCGCTGCGGCGACTGGCGCAGGACGAGGACGACGACCGGGCGCAGCGAACCCTCGCTGAGACCAGCGCTCAGCTGGACGGACTCCTCCTGGAACCGCTCCGGCCCGTCCTGGGCGAACGCGAACTCGTCATAGCCCCCACCGGTTCGCTGCACGGCCTGCCCTGGTCGGCCCTGCCGTCCCTCACCGGCCGCCCGTCCACCGTCGTTCCCTCGGCGACGGCCTGGCTCCACGCCCGCAGCCGCCCGGTCCCGTACGCCCCCGGTCGAACGCTCCTGGTGGCGGGTCCCGACCTGGCCTATGCCGACCGCGAGGTCGGCGCTTTGCGGCTGCTCCACCACCGCCCCCGCGTGCTGCTCGACCGGTGGGCACGCGCGGAGACCGTGCGCGACGCCCTGAACGAGACCGACCTGGCCCACATCGTGGCGCACGGCGAGTTCCGCCCCGGCAACCCGCTCTTCTCGGCCCTGCGCCTGGCCGACGGCCCGCTGGTCGTCTACGAGCTGGAGGACCTGGACCGCGCGCCGCACCTGGTCGTCCTGTCGGCCTGCGACATCGGCCGCGCCGAGCCCGGCGACGCGGTGCTCGGCATGGTCGGCGCGCTGCTGGCCCTCGGCACCGCCACCGTGATCGCCAGCGTGGCGCCCGTCCGGGACGCGTCCACTCCGGCGTTCATGACCGCGTTCCACAAGGCCCTGCTGGCGGGCGGCACCCCGTCCCGGGCCCTGGCCGCCGTCCCCCGCACGCCGGGCGTGCACGGCTTCCAGTGCTTCGGCGCGGGCTGAGGGAGGGGGCGGGGCCCGGGTCGGCGCTCAGGTCAGTGTTCGCCCGTGGCGACCGGGTTGGTGGGGTCGGCGACCCAGTTCGACCACGAGCCCACGTACAGGGCCGCGGGCACGCCGGCGATGTTGAGGGCGAGGATCTCGTGCGCCGCCGTGACCCCCGACCCGCAGTAGGCGCCCACGTCCACCGCGTCGGTGGCGCCCAGCTGCGCGAAGCGCTCGCGCAGCAGCTCCGGCGGCAGGAAGCGGCCGTCCACCCCGACGTTCCCCGACGTGGGCGCGTTGACCGCGCCGGGGACGTGCCCGGCCACCGGGTCGATCGGCTCGGTCTCGCCCCGGTAGCGCTCGGCCGCGCGGGCGTCCAGCAGCACGCCGTCCTTGGCCAGCGCCGCGGCGCCCGCCGCGTCCAGGACGGGCAGCCGCCCCGGCCGCGCGACGAAGTCGCCCGGCCGCACGGCGGGCTCCTCCGTCGTGTCCGGCAGCCCGGCCTCCGTCCACGCCCGGTGGCCCCCGTCCAGGACGCGGACGCGGTCGTGGCCGAAGTAGCGCAGCGTCCACCACAGCCGCGCCGCGGCGGTGGAGTCGGCGTCGTCGTAGACCACCACCTGGCCGTCCGCGCGGACCCCGGCCCGCCGCATCGCGGCCTCGAACGCGGCGGGGTCGGGCAGCGGGTGGCGGCCGGCCGCCCCGGGCGGGCCCGCGACGTCGCGGTCGAGGTCGACGAAGACGGCGCCGGGCAGGTGGCCCCGGCGGTAGGACTCGACGCCGGGCGGCCCGGCCAGATGCCATCGGACGTCCAGCAGGACCGGAGGCGGCTCCTGCCGGAGCAGCCGGTCCAGGGCGGGCACATCGATGAGAGGGTGCACATCGCCAGTCTGACCCGCGGCACCCCGATTCGGGAGGGGTGAATCCTGGTTCCTCACAACCGTGCAGCGTAGCGGCGGACACCTGGCGGACGCTGCGCCGACACCCGACGGACACGGGCGGCGCGCCGCTCCCCCGCGCTCAGTCGCGCACGAAGGTCAGCAGCGGGACGAGCTGCTCGGCCGCGACCATCGAGCCGTGCATCCCGACCATGCGCTCCAGCCACGGCTCCCGGTGGGACGCCACGATCGCCAGGTCGGCGAACGGGACCGCGACCACGTCGCCGATCCGGGGCAGCAGGTCCGGCTCCACCGGCCCGAACCAGCCCGCGGCGACGGCCTCCTCGCGCGAGCGCACCCACGCCCGGTCACCGAGTCGGGCCCGCCACGCCGCCAGCACGTCGTCGTGCGCGCCCGGCTCGGTATAGACGTAGCGTGCGCGGGCGTCGCCGCCCAGCAGCGCCACCCCGGCGCCCAGGTCGGGATCGGTGTCCACGTCCACCCGCTCGGCCGGATCGACCATGCCGTGGTCGGCGGTGACGTACAGCGCCGCCCCGGCGGGGAGCACCTCGGCGAGCCGCTGCGCCAGCAGGTCCACGAAGCGCAGCTGGTACCGCCAGTCGGGCGAGTCGGCGCCGTAGCGGTGGCCGGTGGAGTCCAGGTCGGCGTGGTAGACGGTCACGAACGACCGGTCGCCCGCCCGCAGGGCGCGCTCGGCCTGCCCGACGAGCTGGCCCATGCCGTTCGCCGACAGGTAGGACGCGCCGCGCGCGGTCGCCTGGCTCAGCCCGGTCCCCCGGTACTGGCCGAGCGCGACGTAGCCGGCCGCCACGCCGTCGGCCGCCGCGCGCTCGTACACGGTCGGCGCGGACTGGAAGGCGATCGGGTCGACGCCCTGGTCCTGCCACTTCAGGCAGTTCAGCAGGCGGCCGGTGCCGGGGATGGCCACCTGCACGCCCAGCAGGCCGTGCCCGCCCGGGGGCAGGCCGGTGCCCAGCGATCCCATGCTGGTCGCCGTCGTCGCGGGGAAGCCCGCGGTGAGCGGCCGCCCGGCGAGCGAGGTCAGGAACGGCGCCTCCTCCGGGTGGGCGCGCAGCAGCTCCCAGCCCAGCCCGTCCACCACCAGCACGCAGGCGCGCGGCAGCGCGGGCAGGCCCAGCACGTCGGTGGCGCCCCGGACGCCGAGCCCGGCCAGCACCGACGGCGTCAGGTCCGCCAGCGCCGCCTCCCCGTACCGGGGGACGGGCGGAGCGGGCGGGCTCACCCGGCCCCGCCCACTCGCGGCCCGCTCATCCCGGTCGTGTTCATCCGGTCGTGTTCATCCGGTCGCGCTCATTTCGCCGTGGCCGCCGAGAGCGCCTCGGCGAACGCCAGGACCTGGGCGACGGCGTCGGCGCCGTCCGCGGCCTCGCTGACGCGCAGCGACAGGTCGTCGGCGGTCACGCTGCCGGTGTAGCCGTGGTCGGCCTCGCAGTTCTCGTCGCCGCAGGTGGCCGGTTCGAGGTCGATGTGGGCGATGGCGCCCCACCCGATGGTCAGCACCACCTCGGTGGGCGGGGTGCCCGGCACGTAGGAGGCGGGGTCGGGGACGACGCGGGTGACCGCGACCGACTGGACCCGCTCCAGCTTGACGGCCTCGGTGGTGGTGGAGGCGTGCGCCTGCGTCATGCCCTCGCCGGGCGGGTGCTCGTCGGTGTGGCAGACCAGCAGCCGGCCGGCCGACAGCACCAGCACGGTGACGTGCCGCCGCACCTCCATGGCAGGGTCGAACGTCGCCTCGTGGTGGACCACGTAGGCGAGCACCCGCTCCTCTCCTATCGCCGACTCCACGGCGTCCGCGACCAGGGCCGGATAGTAACCGCTGCGCTCGATGGCCGTGCGCAACCCGTGAGCCGTCGCTCGGGTTTCCCTCATGGCCCCATCCTGCCCTGTCCCGGGCGTGCCCCGCACATGCGGGCGGCGAACATGGTCATTCCGTGTCGGCCGGGGTAGGTGAAGGGCATGGACGACAGAGATCCACTGCCCTCGCCGCCGCCGGTCCCGCCGCCCACGCCGGACCCCGCCCCGCCGCCCCAGCCGCCGGTGCCGCCCGAACCCCCGCCGAGCCCCGCCCCGCAGCCTCCCGGGCCGCCGCGGCCGGTGCCGCCGGGCCCCGCGCCCGACCCGGTGCCGCCGACGCCCACGCCCGATCCGGTCCCGCCGGTGCCCGGGCCGCCGCAGCCGCCGCCGAGCTGACCGGCCTCCCGCGGCCGCGCGCGGCCATGGAGAATTGATCACCGGTTCTTGGCGCATTCTTTCGCCGCGGGCTCCGGCCCGCGCCGGACCGCTCAGCCCAGGCGGCGGGGGCCGAGCTCGGGACGGGGACCGCGCGGCGGCTCTAGCCGCAGGGCGATCCGCCGCACGACCGCGCCCTTCGCGCCGACCATGACCGGGGCCAGCTCCAGCCGCGCCACCTCGGGCAGGTCGTCGCCGAGCCGGGAGACGCGCAGCAGCAGGTCCTCCAGCGCCGCCACGTCGACCGGCTCGGCGCCCCGGTGGCCCAGCAGCAGCGGGGCCGTGCGGATCGCGCGGGGCAGCTCGGCGGCCTCCACGTCGGTGAGCGGGGCCAGCCGGTAGGCGCGGTCGTCCAGCAGCGCCGCGGTCTCGTCGGCCAGCCCGAACGAGATCACCGCGCCGAACGAGGGGTCCTCGGTGGTGACGATCCGCACCGGCACCGCGCCGGACGGCACCGGTCCGGAGCCGTCGGAGACCTCGATCCCGTAGCAGCCCAGCAGCTCGGCGGCCTGCCGCGCGGTGGCCTCGACGGCTTCGCCGGAATCCCCCAGCCACTCGACCGCCAGCGCGCGGGCGCGCTTGCGGTCGGCGCCCGGCAGGTCGGGCAGGCGGCCGGGCGGGCGCTGCCGCCACTGCGCGTACCGGATGGCGTAGGCCAGCGCGCGGACGGCGTCCTCGGGCGCGGGATAGGACGGCACCGAGCCCTCGGCGGCCATGCCGTCGGGGCCGGTGACCCGCAGGTCCTGCGGCATGCCCTTGGAGCCCAGGTAGGTCGCCACGACCGGCTTGTTGCTGGCGGCGGCCAGGCGCAGGATCTTCTCCGGGACGCTCAGGTCGTAGCCGCCGATGGTGGGCGGGGTGAACAGCGCCACGACCGCGTCCACGCCGTCGTCCTCGAACGCCCGGGTCAGCGCGGTCTCGTAGTCGGCGGCGACGGCGTTCGGGCCGAGGTTCACCGGCTGCCGCACGTCCAGGCCGAGCGCGACCGCCGCGTCCTGGGCCAGCAGGCCCAGCGAGTCGGAGTTGTCGATGATCGCGATGCGGTCGCCGGCCGGCAGCGGCTGGTAGGCCAGCAGCTGCGCCACGTCGAACAGCTCCGACAGGTCCTCCACCCGGATCACCCCGGCCTGCGCGAACAGCGCGCTGACCGCGTGGTCGGGCAGGCTGAGCGCTGACGCGGCGTGCCCGAGCGGGACGCCCTGGGTGCTGCGGCCGCTCTTGACCGCCACGATCGGCTTGCGGCGGCTGAGGCGGCGGGCCAGGCGGGCGAACTTGCGCGGGTTGCCCAGCGACTCCAGGTAGAGCAGGACGGCCTTGGTGGCGGGGTCCTCCTCCCAGTACTGCATGAGGTCGTTGCCGGACACGTCGGCGCGGTTGCCCGCCGACACGAACGTGGACAGGCCGAGGCCGCGCTCGGCCGTGCGCTGCAGGATCGCGATGCCGAGCGCGCCCGACTGCGAGAAGAAGCCGACCGGGCCGCGGCCCGGCATGGTGGGCGCGAGGGTGGCGTTCAGGCGCACCTCGGGGTCGGTGTTGGCGATGCCGAGGCAGTTGGGGCCGACCACGCGCATCCCGTAGGCGCGCGCGAGGCGGACCAGCTCCTCCTGCCGGGCGCGGCCCTCGGGGCCCGTCTCGCCGAAGCCCGACGACACCACGATCAGGCCGCGCACGCCCTTGCCGGCGCACTGCTCGACGACGTCGTGGACGGCCGGGGCGCGCACGGCGACGACCGCGAGGTCGACGTCGTCGGGGATGTCCAGGACCGAGGCGTAGGCGCGCACGCCCGCCACCGCCGTGGCGGTCGGGTGCACCGGGTAGACGGGCCCGGTGAAGTCGCCGCCCAGCAGGTTGCGCAGCACGGTCTGGCCGACGCTGTGCTCGGCGCGGCTCGCGCCGATCACCGCGACCGAGCCGGGGAACAGCAGCCGCTGGATGGAGCGCGACTCCGCGCGGTGCTCGCGGGCGGCCGTGACCTCCACCGAGGTCTCGGTGGGCTCCAGGTCCAGCACGAGCTCGATCACGCCGTCCTCGAAGCGCTGCTCGGCCCGGTAGCCGGCCTCGCGGAAGACCCGCGCCATGCGCCGGTTGTCGGGCAGGACGCTGGCCACGAACCGGTGCAGGCCCCGCTCCCGGGCGGCGGCGGCGATGTGCTCCAGCAGGACGGCCCCGATGCCGCGGCCCTGGTGGGCGTCCTCGACCAGGAAGGCGACCTCGGCCGTGCCCGGCTGCCCCGGCAGGCGGTCGTAGCGGACCACGGCCACCATGTCGCCGCCGATCGTGGCGATCAGCGCGACGCGCCCGTCGTAGTCGACGGTGGTCAGGTGGGCGATCTCCCGGTCGCTCAGCGTGGGGCGCGGGGAGAAGAACCGGTAGTAGATCGACTCGGGCGACAACCGCGCGTAGAAGACCCGCAGCAGCTCGGCGTCGTCGCTGCGGATGGGACGCAGATGGGCCGTCCCGCCGTCGGCGAGGACGACGTCGGCCTCCCACTGGTCCGGATACCGCTCGCTCACGTACCCGAGGGTAAGGCACGCCGCCCGCGTTCCCGCCGCCGGGAAAAACCGCAGTTCCCGGCTTTCGCTGCGCGTTCGAGACCTAATCGGGGGTCAAGAGCTGTTACGGTCGAGCATACGCCCAGTATGCCGCTCACGCGGGCCGTGTTGATCGAGGTGATGACTCCCATGACGCGCGTGGTCGTGGTTGGCGACTTGATGACCGACACCGTGGCGCGTGCCGCCTATCCCTTGGCCAAGGGCAGCGACACGCCGGCCGCGGTCACCACCCACGGCGGCGGCTCCGGCGCCAACGTGGCCTCCTGGCTCGCCCTGGGAGGGACCGAGGTCGCCTTCGTGGGCCGCCGCGGCTCCGACATCGCGGGCCGCAACCGGGACATGGAGCTGATGGGGTACGGCGTCGACGCCCGCCTCGTCATGGACGGCGAGCGCCCCACCGGCACCTGCGTCGTCCTGGTCACCCACAAGGGCGACCGCACCATGCTGTCGGACCCCGGGGCCAACGCCGCCCTGCTGCCCGAGGACATCGAGCGCTGCAAGGACCTGTTCAGCCAGGGCACGCACCTGCACATGTCGGGCTACTCCCTGATCAACGAGGGCTCCCGCAAGGCCGCGATCCACACCCTGGAGCTGGCCCGCAAGGCGCAGATGTCGATCTCGGTGGACGGCGGCTCGTCCTCGCCCCTCAAGCGCATGGGCGCCGAGCCCTTCCTGGAGTGGACCCAGGGCGCCCGCCTGCTGGTGGTCAATGCCGACGAGGCCGAGGTCCTCACCGGCCGCGACACCCCCGACCAGGCCGCCAAGGTCCTCACCGCCTGGTACCCGCAGGTCGTGATCATGACCGGCGCCGACGGGGCCCTGTGGTACACCAACGGCCGCCCCGAGCCGGTCACCGTGCCCGCCGAGCCGGTCGACAAGATCGTCGACGGCACCGGCGCGGGCGACGCCTTCGTGGCGGGCTTCCTGCCGGTCTGGCTGGACGGCGAGCCGCCGGCCAAGGCGCTGACGGCCGGCTGCCACCTGGCCGCCCAGGCGATGCAGCACCTGGGCGCCCGCCCGTCCCTCGACGTGGTGGACAACCAGATCAAGAACTGACGGCGTACTCCTTGAAGCCCCGGCCCAGAAGGCTCGCCTGACGGCTCGCCTTCTGGGCGTCGCCCGGCGCGCGCCGCACGCCCGCGCGCCGGGCTCTGTCAGTTGGGGACGGCCAGGACCAGGGGCAGGACGGCGGTGGCCCCCGCCTCGCGGAGCAGGCGCGCCGCCACCGTCATCGTCCAGCCCGAGTCGATCTGGTCGTCCACCAGCAGGACCGGGCCCGGGTTCTGCCGGAGCGCGGCCTGCACCTCCTCGGGGACGGCGAACGCGTGCCATACCGACCGCAGGCGCTGGGCGCTGTTGTGGCGGCGGGGCGCGGGGTCGCCCAGCGGGACCAGCTCGCCCAGGTAGGGCAGGCGGCCGATCTCGGAGACGCGGCGCGCCAGGCTCCCGATCAGCCGGGGGCGGGTCCGGGAGCCCACGCTGACCACGGCGCTCGGGCGCTCCGCCCAGTCCCAGGACGACAGCACCTTGACGACCGCGTCGAACATGTCGGGCGCGATCTCGCCGTCGGGGGCGCTCTCGGCCAGGATCTGGCGCAGGCGGTTGCCCCAGCCGATGTCGGTGAGGCGGCCCAGGGCCCGGCCCGGCTCCGCCAGGGCGGAGGCGGGGATGCGGCCTCCCACGCCGAGGTCGTCCTTGACGCCGGTCGGCCACATGCGGCGCGGTGTGACGTCCACGCCGGGGCGGCGCAGGCGGTCGCGGGCCTGGGCGGCGCTCTGCTCGCCGACGTCGGCGGGCCAGTGGCGGCCGGTGCAGTTGTCGCAGCGGCCGCAGGGCGCGGCGGCGGGGTCGTCGAGCTGGCGGCGCAGGAACTCCTCCCGGCAGCCGGTGGTGGTGATGTAGTCGAGCATCGCCTGCTGCTCGCGGGCGCGCTCGGCGGCGACGCGGGCGTAGCGCTCGCGGTCGTAGGTCCAGGGCAGGCCGGTGGCGGTCCAGCCGCCCTTGACGCGGCGCACCGCGCCGTCCACGTCCAGGACCTTGAGCATCATCTCCAGGCGGGAGCGGTTGAGGTCCACGCGCGGCTCCAGCGCGCTGGTGGACAGGGGGCGGCCCGCCGCCTCCAGCTCGGCCAGGGTGGTGCGCACGACGGGCTCGGGCGGGAACGCCAGGCTGGCGAAGTAGGCCCAGATGTCGCGGTCCTCCGGGCCGGGGAGCAGGATCACCTCGGCGCGGTCGACGCCGCGGCCCGCGCGGCCGATCTGCTGGTAGTAGGCCACCGGCGACTGGGGCGCGCCCACGTGGACGATGAAGCCGAGGTCGGGCTTGTCGAAGCCCATGCCGAGGGCGCTGGTGGCGATGAGGGCCTTCAGCTTGTTGTCCTGGAGGTCCTTCTCGGCCTGGAGGCGTTCGGCGGGCTCGGTCTGGCCGGAGTAGGCGGCGACCTCGTAGCCGCGGTCGCGCAGGTGGGCGGCGATCTCGTGGGCGGCGGCGACCGTCAGGGTGTAGACGATGCCCGAGCCCGGCAGCTCGTCCAGGCGCTCGGCGAGCCAGGCGATGCGCTGCTCGGCCGACGGCAGGCGCACCACGGCCAGGTGCAGCGAGTCGCGTTCGAGGACGCCGCGCAGGACCAGCGTGTCGTCGGCGGCGAGCTGCTCGGCGACGTCGGCCGTCACGCGGGCGTTGGCGGTGGCGGTGGTGGCCAGCACGGGGATGCCGGGCGGCAGGTCGGCCAGCAGGGTGCGCAGGCGGCGATAGTCGGGGCGGAAGTCGTGGCCCCAGTCGGAGATGCAGTGCGCCTCGTCCACCACGACCAGGCCCGCCCCGGCGGCGAGCTTGGGCAGCACCTGGTCGCGGAAGTCGGGGTTGTTGAGCCGCTCGGGGCTGACCAGCAGCACGTCCACCGCGCCGGCCTCGACCTCGGCGAACACCCGCTCCCAGTCGTCGGTGTTGGCGGAGTTGATCGTGTGGGCGCGGATGCCGGCCCGCGCGGCGGCGTCGATCTGGTTGCGCATCAGCGCCAGCAGCGGCGAGACGATCACGGTGGGCCCGGCGCCCCGGTCGCGCAGCAGCCGGGTCGCCACGAAGTAGACCGCCGACTTGCCCCAGCCGGTGCGCTGGACGACCAGCGCCCGCCGCCGCTCGACCACCAGGGCGTGGATCGCGGTCCACTGGTCGTCGCGCAGCCGGGCGTGGTCTCCGGCGAGGGCGCGCAGGGTGCCTTCGGCCTCGTCCCGCAGTGCAGTGCTCATGGGTCCTTGCTATCAGTCGCGGGCGACAGGTCGGGAACAGAACGCCGTTCTGTGGATAACCCCGGGCACACGAACGGCTCCGCCCCGTCGCCGGGGAGGAGCCGCGAGATCGTCTCACTTGCCCGCGGGCGTCGCGAGCAGCTTGTGGTAGGTGGGGGTGTCGGCGTCGCCGTGGGCGAGCAGCCCGTGCTCGCGCTGGAAGCGCAGCAGCTTCTCGCGCGTGCGGTCGCCGTGGTAGCCGGTGATCGGCAGGTCGTCGTTGTAGCGCCACTTGTTGAGCAGCACCTGCAGCGCCTTCACGCAGTCGTTGCGCTGGGTGTGCCCGGCGGGCAGGTCGCGCGACAGCAGCGTCAGCCACGTGCGCGCGCCCACGACGCCGTCGGCGGGGCCGACGTGGCGGGACTGGAAGGCCCTGACCGCCGCGTGGGTCTTGGGGCCGAACACCGAGGGGGTGTCGCGAAAACCGGCGGTGTGGAAAAGGACACCCGGATCTCGGGATAGGGACCGATATCCCGCGGGTAGCCTGCGGGCAAGATCGGGACGAGAGGGCCGGAGGGCACGTTCGGTATGGGGACGGCGGCGGAACGCCTGCGGCGCAGCTGGTACGTGCTGATGGACGGCGCTCCTCCCGAGCCCCCGGAGGACGAGCCCGGCGAGGACGTCGACCCCCGGGTCATCGACCTGGTGCTGCGGGTCGGCGAGCTGCTGCTGGCCAGCGGCGAGTCCACCGAGCGGGTCAACGAGGCGATGCTCAGCCTCGCGGTCGCCTACGAGCTGCCGCGCTGCGAGGTGCAGGTGTCGTTCACCAGCCTGCTGGTGTCGTCCCACCCCGGCAACGGTGCCGCCCCGGTCACCGGCACGCGGGCGATCCGGCGGCGCACCCCGGCGTTCTGGCGGCTGCACGCGCTGCACGCGCTGGTGCAGCAGGCCGCGATCGGGATGCTGGAGCTGGACGAGGCGCACCAGCGGCTGGCGGAGATCAAGCGCGGGCGCGCCCCGTACCCGCCGTGGCTGATGGTGGTGTCGCTGGGCCTGATCGCGGCCTCGGCCAGCGTGCTGGTCGGCGGCGGCCCGATCGTGGCGGTCACCGCGTTCGTGGCGACGCTGCTGGGCGACCGCGCCGCCGCCTACCTGGCCCGGCGCGGGGTGGCGGAGTTCTTCCAGCTGTCGCTGGCGGCGGCGATGGGCGCGACGGCCGCCGCGCTGGTGGTGGCGATCATGGGCACCCCCGGCCGCGCCTCCACGATCGTGACCGGCGCGATCCTGGCGCTGCTGCCGGGCCGCCCGCTGGTGGCCAGCGTCCAGGACGGCATCACCGGGGACCTGGTCAGCGCGGGCGCTCGGCTGCTGGAGGTGTTCTTCATCATCGCCGCGATCGTCGCCGGGCTCGGCGCGGTCGTCTACGTGGCGGTGGCGCTGGACGTGGACATCAACGTCTCCCACCTGCCCGACTTCCCCGCGCTGCTCAAGCCGGTGCCGGTGCTGGCGGCGGCCGCGGTCTCGCTGACGTTCGCGGTCTGCCTGGCGGTGCCGCGCGACGTGCTGCTGCCGGCGGCGGTCGGCGGCGGCGTGATCTGGGTCGTGTACGTGCTGCTGCTGTCCGCGTCGGTCGCGCCGGTGCTGGCCTCGGCGATCTCCGCGGTGCTCATCGGCGTGCTGGGCAGCATGCTGGCCCGGCGGCGGAACGCGCCGTCGCTGCCCTACGTCGTCCCGGCGATCTCGCCGCTGCTTCCTGGAACGCTCCTATACCGGGGCATGGTCGAGCTGAACACCGGCTCCGCACAGGAGGGCGCGCTGAGCCTGGTCGCGGCGCTGTCGGTGGCGCTGGCCCTGGGCGCGGGGGTCAACCTGGGCGGGGAACTGGTGCGCGCGTTCCAGACCGTCGGCCTCAGCGCGTCCGGCCGGTGGGCCCGTCCTGCGGCCCGCCGGACACGCGGCTACTAGGGCGCTCGCGCGGCGCTTGCGGTCCCCGAGTCGGGTTCTCGCCCCCTGAGCTGCGGCGATGCCGTTCTGTCAGTGGACCCTTCTAGCTTGCTCGGCATGTACCGACAGGGAGACATCCTCATCGTGCCCGTGCCGGAAGAGGCGGTTCCGCAGACCGTCCGCGACCAGCCGCCCACGCCGCGCGACGGCCGGGGCCGCATGGTGCTGGCGCTGGGCGAGGCGACCGGGCACGCGCACGCGCTGACCGCCGAGGGCGTGCTGCTGCGCGACCCGAACCCGCTGGCCCCCGACCACCTGCACCTGCCGTCCGGCGGCCGCCTGGTGCACGAGGAGCACGCGCCGATCTCCCTGCCCAAGGGCTGGTACCGGGTGGTCAGGCAGCGTGAGTACGTGCCGGGCAGCGTCCGCGTCGTCGCCGACTGAGCGGAGGAGAGACCATGAACGTCCTTGAAGACCCGCTCGGCGGCGCCGCTCTCGACCACGCGGCCCTGCTGCTGACCTGGCAGAGCGCCGCGTTCGCCACCGGCCCCGGCGACCGGGGCCGGGCCGAGTCCGGGATCGCCGCGGCCTACGCCGCCGCCGGGCTGCCCGCCCCCGAACGTTTCCTCTGGGTGCCGTCGCCCGCCCACGGCGCGGTGCTGGCCGCGCTGCTCTCGGGGCACTCGGGGCGCCTGGGGCAGGCCGGCTTGGGCGAGTTGCTCGCCCGCGCGCGGGCCGACGCCGCCGATCTGGGCGATGCCGGGGCGTGCGTGCGCGACGCCGTCCGGACGCGCCCGTGGGAGACCGCCCGCGCCACCGTCCACACCGCCCTGGGCCCGCGGCGCTGGGCGCAAGCCTGGAGCGAGACGGCGGCGCCGATGTGGGACCAGGTCCAGAACCTGGTCACCCGGGTGCGGCAGGCGATCGGGGGCCTGGCGCCCGAGGGCAGCGCGGCCGAGGCGATCCTGCGTTCGGCGACGCTGGACGCGGTGCTGGGGCAGCACGACGCGCCGTGGCTCGCGCTGTTCGACCGGCTGGGGCACCTGCCGCCCGGCCTCGCCGAGGCGGCGCGCGAGACCGGCTGGTGGTGGCCCTACGAGCGGGTGGTGATCGTGTCGGAGCGGCCGTCGGAGCTGCACCGCGACGAGCCCGGCCGGCTGCACCGGGGCGACGGCCCGGCGCTGGCCCACTCCGACGGGTTCGCCCTGCACGCCTGGCGCGGGATGCCGGTCCCGGCCGGTTTCATCGACTCCCTCGGCGGGCTGACCCCGGCCCGGATCGACGCCGAGGACAACGCCGAGCTGCGCCGCGTGATGCTGGAGATCTTCGGCTACGACCGGTACCTGGCCGAGGTCGGCGCGCAGCCGGTGCACCGGGACGAGACCGGCGTGCTGTGGCGCATCGACCTGGCCGGCGACGAGCCGGTGGTGATGGTCGAGGTCGTCAACTCCACGCCCGAGCCGGACGGCACGTACCGGACCTACCACCTGCGGGTGCCGCCGGGGACGCGGACCGCGCGGGAGGGGGTCGCGTGGACGTTCGGCGTCGGCGAGGCCGACTACCGGCCGCGGAAGGAGACCTGAGCGGGCCGCGTTCACCGGCCGGTCACTCGGCGCGGTCGCACACCGCGTCGCTGGCGCGGTGCTCGTCCCGCTGGCGCGGGATGCCGGTGCCGGTGCGCAGCCCGGCGTAGTCCGCGCCGATGACCAGGTCGAGCACGCCCGGGACGGCTCTGGCGCGGGGCAGCACGGCGGCCTTGGCGAGCTTGGCCGCCAGCTGTCCGGCCAGGGCCCGGTCCGCGGCGGCGTGCCGGATCTGCGTGGCGGGGACGGTCCGCTTGTAGTTGCCGACGCCGGTGACGGTGAAGCCCTGCGCCCTGAGCTGGTCGGCGACCTGGGCGGCGCGGTCGGCGACGCCCGAGCCGTTGAACACCCTCACCTTGACGGGGGCCGGGGGCGGCTTCACGGGCTCGGGGACGGTCCTGTCGTTGCGGACGGCGCTGAAGAAGTCCGCCGCGTCGGGCTGGACGAGCGCCACCCGGTTCTTGTCGAGGGCGTAAGGGCCGGACGGGACGGTGACGAACCGCAGCTTGCCCGCGGTGAGGTCGCGCATCCCGTCGGCCACCTTCAGCATGGCGCCGACGTTGAACCGCTTGTCGGTGGTCAGCGACTTGGCCGAGGAGGTGAGCAGGGCGTTCATCTTCGCCGGGTCGGTGAGCACGCCCGCGCTCATGGCCTCCTGCGCCAGCGCGCCGAGGAAGCGCTGCTGCCGCCTGATCCGCTGGGTGTCGGAGTTGTCGCCGATGCCCTTGCGGATGCGGACGTAGGCGAGCGCGTCCTCGCCCTGGACGCGGTGCGGGCCCCTGCTCATGCGGAAGCCGGAGTCGGGGTCGTCCACGTCCTCGGGCAGGCAGATGGGCACGCCGCCGACCGCGGTGGTGATGTTCTTGAAGCCGGCGAAGTCCACCTGCACGAAGTGGTCGATCCGGATGCGGGAGACGCGCTCGATGGTCTCGATGGTGCAGGCGGGGCCGCCGCGCGCGATGGCCTCGTTGAGCATGGCCCGCGCGGTGGCGGGCACGGTGCCGCCGCCGGGCCGGGCGCACTCGGGGATCGGCACCAGCAGGTCGCGCGGGAAGCTGATCGCCAGCGCCTGCCCGCCGCCCGGCGACAGGTGCAGCAGGATCATCGTGTCGGAGGCCGGGGGCTTGTCCCGCAGGCCGTGCCCGTACTTGGCGTTGGCGCCCTTCCGCGTGTCGGAGCCGAGCAGCAGGATGTTGAGCGCGCCGTTGAGCTTCTCGGGCCGGTCGCCGCCGAGCAGCCGGTCGGTGTCCTGCTGCTCGATGCTGCCCTGCAGCCGCCAGTAGTAGCCGTAGGCCGACAGGCTTCCGGCGACCAGCACCACCGCCAGGCCGATCGACAGCCAGCCGAGGGGCCGCCGCAGGAACGCCCTCACCGGCGCTTGGCGGCCGCGAGCAGCCGGTCGCGCTGGCGGACGAGGGAGGCGGGCGCCCGGTGCTCCAGCCGGAGTCCGAAGTCGCGCAGCAGTTTCATGACGTCCACACGTGGCCCTTTCGCCGAACCTTGTCGGCGATGTATCGCCGTAAGGCCGGGTGCGGGTTCACGCGCTCGGCGCCCCTGCCGCCGCGGGCGGGTCGCTGTGGCGCGGCCGGCCTGCCCTGCGGCCGTCAGAGGAGGTGGGGAATCCGTTCCAGAACGCCGTTGGTGAACACGTCGTACAGCCCCGTGGGCTCCAGGTGGACGTAGCCGATGTGGCAGTCGCAGACGTCGAGCGGGCACGGGCGGGGGCGCAGCGCCTTGCGGAAGGTGCCGTCGTAGAGGTTGCCCAGCCGCGCGGGCACGAAGTGGCAGCGGCGCACCGTGCCCTCCCCGTCCACCGAGATCACCGTGTCGCCCGTCCTGCACGGGAGGCCCCGGCTCGGGTGCGGGTCGCGGCTGTAGGGGAAGAGCGGGTCGATGGCCGTCCACTCGTCGGCCTCGGCGTCGGTGTAAGTGCGGCCCTCGGCCGCGTTCACCCACAGGTAGGTGCCGGCGGGCAGGTCGGCGCGGAGGCGGCGGGCCGCTTCCAGGTGCTCGGGCTGACCGACTATGCCCACGCTGAAGCGGACGCCCCGGGCCGCCAGCTCGCCGGTCTTGGTCAGGAAGCGCTCATAAGGGACCTGGTCCGGGTGGTAGGTCACCCACAGGGCCAGGCGGGACGGGTCGGCGTCGGCCGTCCACGCGGTCCGGGCGCTCAGATTGGTCTGGATCGCCACGCGCTGGACGTGCGGCAGGTGGCTCAGCTCCACCAGGACCCGCCGGTACCAGGAGCGGACCAGCCCCTCGCCCCAAGGCGTGAACAGGACCGAGACCGGGTGGTCCTGCGCCGCGACCCAGGCCGTGAAGCGCTCCAGCGCGGCCCGGTCGGCGCGCAGCTGGTCGGGGGTGTCGCGCCTTTTGGCGAACGGGCAGTACGGGCAGTCGTAGTCGCAGCTCGCCAGCGGTCCCCTGTAGAGGATCGTCAGGTGGTCCGGCCGCACGGCCGCCCGGGTCGGCCCGTGTCCGGCGGCATCGGGCGTGTCCATCAGCGCGCCTCGTAGGTGTTCATGAGGTCCTGCACTCCGGCCGAGAACAGGGCCGGGCCGATCGCGTCCGAATGGGCCAGCCCCTCGGGCGTCAGGCGCAGCGTGGACGCGGATTCGCCCAGCCAGCCCCGGTCCGCGAAAACGCTCAGCTCGGAGGCGAAGTCAGCGGCGGCGTCGCTTCCGAAGCGGGCCCGGTAGGCCGCACGGTCCAGGCCCGCGCTCTGGAGTAGGGACTGGACCAGGTGCCTGCGGCGGCGCTCGGCCGCGTCCAGCCGGAAGCCCACCCGGGCCGTGCCGAAGTCCTCGGCCCGCACGTAGTCGTCGATGATCGCGCGCACCTGGCTCGCGCCCACCGCGTACTCGAACGAGTAGTGCAGGTCCGCGGTGTAGGAGCGCGCGCCGCAGCCCAGCCCCACCATGCCGTCGGTCTGGCAGCAGTACTCGGTCCCGCTCCCGGCGCCCGTGCCCGGACGCCGGAACATCCGCATGGAGACCTGCTCGTACCCCTCCGCCAGCAGGTGGTCGCGGCCCAGCCGGTACAGCGAGAGGCGCTGGTCGTCCCAGTCCCGGCCCAGCTTCCCCAGCCCCGTCAGCGGGCGCACGTACAGCGGGTACAGGTAGATCTCCTCCGGCCGCCACGCCAGGGCCGCGTCCAGCGAGTGCAGCCACGTGACCGGCGTCTGGCCGTCGATCCCGTAGATCAGGTCGATGTTGAGCGTTGGGAAGCCCACCGCCCGGACGCGGTCCAGGGCGGCCTCCACCTCGGCGCGCTTCTGCGGGCGGACGGCGGCGCGCGCCTCGGCGTCGATGAAGCTCTGCACGCCGATGGAGATACGGGTGGTGCCGCGTTCGGCCAGCACCGCCAGGCGGTCGGTGGTCGCCGTCGCGGGGGACGTCTCCACGCCGAGCGGGATCGAGGACAGGTCCGCGAAGCGGCCCGCGATGTCGCACAGCCGTTCCAGCTCCGGCGCGGTGAAGTAGGTCGGGGTCCCGCCTCCGAACGCCGCCGTGCTGAACGCCGCCTCGCCCAGCGCGTCCCGCACGCGCACGGCTTGGCGCTCCAGGGCGTCCAGGTAGGCGCCGGTCAGCTCCTCGGGCGCGCCCGTGCGGGTGAACAGGTTGCAGAACCCGCACCGCATCTCGCAGAACGGCACGTGCAGGTAGAGGAACAGCGCGCTTTTGTCCTCGTTCTCCCAGACGCGCTCAAGGGCGGGCTCGGGCGCGAGGGGACGGTAGGCCGTCTTGTGCGGGTAGGCGTAGACGTATCCCTGGTAAGGACCGGTCATGTCAGTACGAACTCTCCATAGGGAACGGTCCACACGGTCTCGTGGCCGATGCGGTGCCCGACGTGCCCGTCCTCGCCGTAGGCGGTGCCGTGGTCGGAGCACACGATCACGAACGTGGGGCGGCGCAGCAGCGCGAACAGGCGGCCCAGGTGCCGGTCCACGTACCGGAGCGCCGCGGCGTGGCTGGCCGGGGAGTCCCCGGTCGCGCCGTCCAGGTAGAAGTGGTTCGGCTGGTGCAGCGCCGCCACGTTCAGCAGCAGGAACAGCCGCCGGTCGGCGGGCTGGCGTCCGACGACCTGCTCGATGCGCGCGATCTGGTTCTCCAGGCACGCCGGGTCGGTGACGCCGAACTCCGGCTCCCAGTGGCTCTCGGCGAACAGCGACGGCAGGGCCGAGCCCAGCGCCGTCCGCTTGTTGAAGAATCCGACGCCCCCGACGCAGACGGTGTGGTAACCCGCCCGCGCCAGTCCCGTGGGCAGGTCGGCGGCGTCGAACCTCCAGGTCCCCTCGGCGGTGGTCTCGCTGCCGGGGAACGCCGCCGCGAACAGCCGCGGGTGCGGGCCGGGTTCGGCGGGCGTGGGCAGGAAGCCGGCCAGCATCGCGGCGTGCGCGGCGTAGGTGAAGCTGCCGGGCGTGTGCCGCCTCTCCCACCGCCCGCCGGGCAGCAGGCCCGCCAGCGTGGGGGTTGCTCCTGCGGCGGCCTGCTCGGCGGCCACGTCGTAGCGCAGGGTGTCGAGAGTCACCAGCAGCACGTCGTGGCTGCCGATGATCGTGTTCATGTCGCGCATGGGCTGCTTTCCCGGGACAAAGCGGCTCTGACCTGCGCAGTGTAGGTGTCGACGCCGACCGCCGGGCCGTCGGCGAGACCGGTCAGGCCCGGCAGCAGGTCGCCGAACGCGTTGACCTCGCCGACCGCCAGCCGCCGCCAGCCCAGGCCGACCAGGAGGTCGACGCCGACGGCCAGCGTGCCGGGGAAGCAGGCCGCGGCCCGCGCGCAGACCTCCAGGGCGCGCCGCCAGCCGTCCTCGCCGAGGGCGCGGCGGACGGCGCCCAGGTCGCCGCGCCGCCCGCCCAGGTGCAGGTTGGTCATCGGCGCGCGGCTGGTGCGGACGACCGCGTGCGTCGGGACGCCGCCGACCACGACGACCCGCAGGTCCAGCGTGCGGCCGTCCAGCGCCGCCTTGGGCAGCCAGCGCTCGACGTGCAGGCCGTCCGGCCCCAGCGCGTCGATCAGCGCGGCCACCTCGGCCTCGGTCTCGTAGGACCGCACGCGCAGCGAGTTGTGGTACCCGGCGGGGTCGCGCGCCGCCGAGGTGGTCGCCTTGATCCGGTCGCCGGCGGTCTGCAGTGCCACCACGCCGGAGGCCGACGAGCCGTGCGCGGGCTTGACGAACACCCGCCGCTCCCCCGTCTCGGCCATCCGCGCCCGCAGCTCCGCGTAGCCGCCGACCTCGGGCAGCGCCGGCGGGACGGGCACCCCGGCGGCCTGGAGCCGGGCGTGGCAGCGGCGCTTGTCGAACATCACCGCGATCTCGCCGGGGTCGTCGAGCAGCCGCGTGCCCGCGGCGGCGGCCCCGATCCGGTCCAGCGCCCGGGTGAAGGCGCGGTACCAGGCCGCTCCCCCGCCCACCCGGGTCGGGTCCCCGGGGCCGCGCAGCAGCGCGTCGGCCTCGGGGTCCTCGCCGGGCGAGTCGATGCGCAGCAGCGTTCCGGGCGCGAAGTCCAGGTCCGCGCCGCGCAGCACGTCCGGCCAGCCGACGACGCGCGGCTCGGCCAGGCCGGACGCGCGGCAGGCGGCGGCGAACAGCGTCACGCGCCGGTCGCCGGGCGCGCCGATCACGGTGAACGACACCGGCGCCCTACTCCGACACGGCGATCGTGCGCCACTCGCCGTCGGGCTCCTGCCGGTCGTCGAGGTCGACCCGCACGCCGGGCAGCGCGGCGCGGACCCGCTCGACCATCGCCTCCGACAGGTAGTGGTAGCCCAGGTCCAGCTCGCGCAGGTGGGTGAGCGGCTGCCCGGCCAGCAGCGCCTCGGCTCCCCGGTCGGTCAGCACGCCCATGCCGAGGGCCAGCGACTCCAGCCGCGCGACGACCGGCGCGCCCGCGACGGCCTCGGCGATCTCGTCCTGGATCTCGGCGTCCTCCAGGCCCAGGTGGCGCAGCGCGGGCAGGCGCTCGCCGCTGAGGATGGGCGCGAGGTCGGCGACGGTGGCGTCGCCGCCGTAGTTGTCGGTGCCGAGCCACAGGTCGAGGTGCTCCAGGTTGGGCAGCTCGCTGGCGGCGACGGCGCGGACGATGTGGCCTGGCAGCCCGCCCGACTCGAACCGCAGCTTGCGCAGCGCCGTGCTCTTGACCGGCTCCAGCCGCAGGTCCTGGGAGCCGCGCACGTCGAGCCGCTCCAGCCCGGGGAAGGCGGTGAACAGCGGGGTGATGTCGGAGTGCTCGATCCAGGAGATCTCCGACTCCTCCATGACGATGTCGCCGAGGAACAGCGCCCGCAGCCGGGGCAGCCGGTCGGCGGCGGCCACCAGGACCTCCACGGGGTCGGCGGCCCCGTCGTCGTAGGAGGCGCCCCAGTACCCGACGACCAGCGCCGTGACCTGCCCGGTGTCCACGGTGTCGAGGAAGCGCCCGAACAGCTCGCCGAACCCCTCACCCTCGAACTCGGTGGCCACGCGCCAGGCGTGCTCGCCGGGGGCCGACAGCTCCTGTTCGAGGTCGTCGGCGCCGTCCGGCCCGAACGTGATCACCGGCAGTCCGGCGTAGGCGAGCAGGTGCTCGTTGACGGTCATGGGGGTCCCTTCCGGATGAATGTCGGGACTGTCCTATCAGCACGTCCCGACAAACCCGTAACCCGCGGACGCCCCGGCCCCCGGACGGCGGACGTCCGGGGGCCGGGGCGCCGGTCACGGCGTCAAGTGCACGGGTCAGGCGGCGGGGAGCACCGAGCCCTCGTACTTGTCCTGGATGAACTTCTTCACCTCGGGGCCCTGCAGCAGCTTGACCAGCGTGGCCACCCGCTGGTCGGCCTTGTTCTCCGGCAGGGTCACGATGCCGTTGGCGTAGGGGTTGCCCTCGGCCTTCTCCAGCGCCAGCGCGTCCTTGGCCGGCTTCAGGTCGGCCGAGATCGCGTAGTTGCCGTTGATGACCGACAGGTCCACCTCGTCCAGCACGCGCGGGAGCTGGGCGGGCTTCAGGGGCTTGAACTTCAGGCCCTTGGGGTTGGTCGCCACGTCGTTCGGGGTGGCCGAGGTCGAAGCGCCCGGCTTGAGGGTGATCAGCCCGTTGTCGGCCAGCAGCTTCAGGCCGCGGCCCTGGTTGGCCGGGTCGTTGGACAGCGCGACCGTGCCGCCCTGCTTGACCTCGTTCAGCGCCTTGACCTTCTTGGAGTAGACGCCGAGCGGCTCCAGGTGGACCGGGGCCACGAACGCCAGCTTGGTGCCGGAGTTCTTCTCGAACTCCTGCATGAACGGCACGTGCTGGAAGTAGTTGGCGGTGACCTGCTTGTCCTTCAGCACGTTGTTGGGCTGGACGTAGTCGTCGAAGGTGACGATCTCCAGCTTCAGCCCGGCCTTGGCGGCCAGGTTGTCCTTGACGTACTTCAGGATGTCGCCGTGCGGCACCGGGTTGACGGCGACCTTCAGCGGCGCGTCCTTGTCGTTGGACGCCTCGGACGAGCCGCAGGCGGTCAGCCCGGCCAGCAGTCCGACGGCGGCCAGCGTGGTTGCGATCTTGCGAAGCACGAAGAGTGCCTTTCTCTGGAGCCCGGGTCAGCGGGCTTGAACGGGTGTTCCGGGGTGGGGTCTATTTGTGGCTCAGCCGGCGGGCGACCAGGTCGCCCACGGCCTGCACGACCAGCACGATCACGCTCAGCAGCACCACGGTGGCGAGCATGACCGTGCCCTCGAAGCGCTCGTAGCCGTGGCTGATGGCCAGGTAGCCGAGGCCGCCGCCGCCGAGCGCGCCGGCCATGGCGGTGTAGCCGATCAGCGCGATGACGGTGACCGACAGGCCCGACACCAGGCCGGGCCGGGCCTCGCGCAGCAGCACCTTGGTGACGATCTCGCGGCGGGTCGCGCCCATCGCGGCCGCGGCGGCGATCACGCCGGGCTCGACCTCGCGCAGCGCGATCTCCACCAGCCGGGCGTAGAAGGGGGCGCCGCCGACGGTGAGGGGCACCAGGAACGGGGTGGTGCCGATGCTGACGCCGCCGGTGAGCAGCTTGGTGAACGGGATGATCGCCACCATCAGGATCAGGAACGGCAGCGACCGGCCGATGTTGACGACCAGGCCGAGCACCTTGTTGACCACCGGCTGCGGCAGCAGCCCGCCCCGGTCGGTGAGGACCAGCGCCACCCCGATCAGCAGCCCGAGGACGGCGGTCAGCACGGCCGAGACGCCCGACATGTACAGGGTCTCCACCGTCGCCTGCCGCAGCAGCGGCCAGATCTCGGCCCAGGTCATCGCGCGCCCTCCAGGCTCGTGCCGTGCACCTCGACGGTCAGCCCGGACTCGCGCAGGTGCGCGAGCTGGGCGGCGTTGAGCTCGGGGTCGCCGGGCAGCTCCACGCGCAGCCGCCCGATGCGGGTGTCGCCGATCTGCTCGACCGCGCCCCCGAGGATGTTGACGTCGATGGCGTAGGTGCGGGCCAGCGACGACACGAACGGCCGGTCGGCGCTGTCGCCCTCGAAGGTGACGTCCACCACGGTCGTGCCGGGCCGCACGTTCGGCTCCGGCAGCGGGAACAGGTCCCGCGCCAGCTCCGAGCCGGGCTCCATCAGCAGCCGCTGCACCGGCCCGGACTCCACGAACCGCCCCTCGCGCATGATGGCGGCCGAGTCGCAGATGCGCTTGACCACCTCCATCTCGTGGGTGATCAGCAGGACCGTCAGGCCGAGCCGCCGGTTGAGGTCGCGCAGCAGCTCCAGGATCGAGGCGGTGGTCTCGGGGTCCAGCGCCGAGGTCGCCTCGTCCGACAGCAGCACCTTGGGCCGCCCGGCCAGGGCGCGGGCGATGCCGACGCGCTGCTTCTGGCCGCCGGAGATCTGCGCCGGGTAGGCCCCGGCGTGCTCGCTCAGGCCGACCAGCTCCAGCAGCTCGGCGACGCGCCCGGCGCGCTCGGCCCGCGGCACGCCCATGACCTCCAGCGGGAAGGCCACGTTCCCGGCCACGGTGCGGCTGGACAGCAGCCCGAAGTGCTGGTGGATCATGCCGATGCCGCGGCGGGCCTCGCGCAGCCCGGCGCCGTTCAGCGCCATCAGGTCGCGCCCGTCCACCAGCACGCGCCCGGAGTCGGGGCGCTCCAGCAGGTTGACGCAGCGCAGCAGGGTGCTCTTGCCGGCGCCGCTGCGGCCGAGGACGCCGAAGACCTCGCCCTCGCGGACGGTCAGGTCGACGTCGTCGACGGCGGTCACCGTGCGTCCACCGGTGCGGTAGACCTTTCGGAGTTTTTCTATCTGGATCACAGGGAATCATCCGTGCGGGTATCCGACGTCCGGCGGGACGGCGGCGCGGAAAGAGGGAAACGGCTGCGAGCGGACCGGGCGGCCCGCGCCGTGGCGCGTGCGGGCGCTCTCAGGCGAGGCCGGGCGGGTACGGCGCGTGGCTCAGCAGATGGCGTTGGAAGATCATGTGCGACTCGGGTCTCGGAGAGAGTGCTCGCTTCGGGGCGCGAGGCTCAGGCGGGGGCCCTCAGTGGTCACACATTCGACGGCAACACGCACACCCGTGGGCCCGCAGGGTCTGCGGGCGGCGCGTCGGGCACGGGCGTACGGCGGTCATGGTCATTAGTAAACCCGCATCTGGTAAATGACGTCAAATCAGGGTAACGCCGCTACCTGCGCGGATACCGCACCTCGACCGGCCCCGATCCGGTGGCCACGCCGATCCGGCCCGCCGCCGAATGGTCGTTCAGCGCCGAGTCGACCTCCTGCCCGCCCGAGCCGGTGCGCACGTCCATCCGGTAGTGCGTGCCCGCCGGGACGGTGATCTCGACGGGTCCCGAGCCCGACCGCGCGGCGACCTCCGCGGGCTCCCCGGCGAACCCCAGCTGCACCGAGCCCGAGCCGACCTCGGCCCGCACCTCCCGCGACCGCAGGTTGCTGCCCTCGACCGAGCCGGAGGTGGCCTCGAACACCACCGGCCCCTCCGCGTCGTCCAACTCCAGCCGGCCGCTGTGGGTGCGCATCTCGATCCGGCCCGTCAGCCCGCGGGCGATGATCGTGCCGGCGGCGGAGGTGGACATCACCTTGATCTCGGGCGGCACCTGCAGGTCCAGGTCGGCCCCGCACTCCAGGCCGGTGAACAGCTGCGAGGGCTCCTCGCAGGAGACCTCGATCCACAGCACCGTGCCCTCCCAGAACTTGCGCACCCTCGGCTTGCTGACCGCCCAGGTCAGCCGCTCGCGCAGCCGGACCCGGCCCGGCCCGCCCCGCCCGAAGCTGACCTCGGCGTCGTCGGCGTCGATCCGGACCTCGGTGACGGCCCGCTCGTAGACGACGGGGGTCTCGCTGGTCTGCTTCAGGGCCCGGCCCGCGATCCCGACCGCGCACGGCACCACCAGCACCAGCGCGGTGCAGGCCGCCAGCACGATCCAGACCGCGCGGCGGCGCGGCCGGGCGGGCGGGGCCGGGGCCGCGGCGGGGGGCCGGGTGTCGGTCATGTCTCTCCGTCCAGGAAGCGCAGCACCGCCAGCACGCGGCGGTGGTCGCCCTCGGCGTGCGGCAGGTCGAGCTTGGTGAAGATGTTGTTGATGTGCTTGGCGACCGCGCTCTCGCTGACCACCAGCGCCGCGGCGATGCCGGCGTTGGAGCGGCCCTCGGCCATCAGCCCGAGCACCTCGCGCTCGCGCGGGGTGAGCCGGCCGAGCGGATCGTTGTTGCGGCGCAGCAGCAGCTGGGACACCACCTCGGGGTCGAGCGCGGTGCCGCCCGCGGCGACCCGGCGCAGCGCGTCCAGGAACGCCGACACGTCGGCGACCCGGTCCTTCAGCAGGTAGCCGATGCCGCTGGTGTGGGCCGACAGCAGGTCGGCGGCGTAGCGCTCCTCGACGTACTGCGACAGCAGCAGCACCGACACCTCCGGATGCTCCCGCCGGATCACCAGCGCGGCGCGCACGCCCTCGTCGGTGTAGCCGGGCGGCATCCGCACGTCCACGACCGCGAGCTCGGGCCGGTGCTCGGCGACCGCCGCCAGCAGCCCGTCGGCCTCGCCGACCGCGGCGGCGACCTCGAAGCCGGTGCTCTCCAGCAGCTTGATCAGTCCGGCCCGGAGCAGGACCGAGTCCTCGGCGATCACAACGCGCACGGCAACTCCACGGTGAGGGTGGTCGGCCCCCCGGCGGGGCTGGTCATGCGGAAGGTACCGTCCACCGACCGCACCCGCCGGGCGAGGCCGCTCAGGCCGGTGCCGCGCGCGGGGTCGGCGCCGCCCACCCCGTCGTCGCGGACCGTGACGCGCAGGGTGGCGCCCTCGCGGACCACCGCGACCTCCACCGAGGCGGCGCGGGCGTGCTTGACGACGTTGGTGAGCGCCTCCGAGACCACGAAGTAGGCGACGGCCTCGACGGTGGAGGAGGCGCGCTCGGCCACCTCGACCCGCAGCCGCACCGGCACCGGGACGCGCGCGGCCACGCCCGACAGCGCCGCGTCCAGGCCGCGGTCCTCCAGCACCGCCGGGTGCAGGCCGCGGATCAGGTTGCGCAGCTCGGTCAGCGCCTCCTTGGCCTCCTCGTGCGCCTCGACGATCACCTTCATGGCGTGGTCGGGCACGTCGGTGAGGGTCTCGCGGGCGAGGCCGAGGTTGAGCGCCAGCGAGACCAGGCGCTGCTGCGCGCCGTCGTGCAGGTCGCGCTCGATGCGGCGGCGCTCCAGGTCGGCGGCGTCCACGACCTCGGCGCGCTTCTCGGCCAGGTCCTCGACGCGGCGCTCCAGCTCCTTGGCCCGGTCGGGGGCCAGCAGCGTCGCGACGGCGGCCACGTCCAGCGCGCGCACGGCGGCCGCCAGCAGCGGCGCGGCGAACAGCAGCAGCACCCCGAGGCCGCACAGGACGCCGACGCGCACCGCGTGGGCGCTGAGCGACAGCGCGCTGCCGTCGGGCAGCGCCCAGGCGTAGCAGACGACCGTGGCCAGCATCAGCCCCGCGGTCCAGCAGATCAGCACCAGCAGCGCGCCGCAGGCCAGCAGCGGCCCGACCAGCAGGTGGTAGCGCAGCTCGCGCCACATCTCGGCGGTGCGCAGGGCGCGCAGCGGCCCCCGGAACGGTCCGTCGCGCCACTCGGGCAGCGGCGGCACGTCCAGGCCGAGCAGCGCCCAGACGCGCTCGCGGTGCGCGCGGGTCATGGGGCGGGCCAGCAGCAGGGCGGGCAGCGCCGTGGCGACCGCCAGGATCATGATCGGCGGCACGTCCACCGGCACGAGCAGCCACCAGGGCGTGCCGACGACCGCCCATCCGGCGAAGTGCAGCGGCACCCCGGAGGCGGTGAAGGCGGTGTCGCGCCAGGCCGCCGACGACCACGGAGCGTGCGGGCGCGCACGTCCCAGTCCTTGAGTGGATGCCATGGACGAACCGTATTGTCCCGGTCTCGGCGCTGCCATCTCGCTGAGTGCAGGGCGCGGGGTGGAGCTAGTGCCACCCCGGGTCGGATAGGCGCGTTACTGCGTGTCACGGCGCGTCCGGCCAGGCTGGGGGCACGTCCAGCCGAGGAGGTCGCTCCCATGGTCATCGCCGTTCCCCCGACCCGTCCCCATCGGACCGGGCGGCGTCTCGCCGCCGTGCGTCCCGTCCCGTCGCGCCCGGTCCCGTCACTCCCCGCCGCAGTGCCTCCGGCCGCCTCCCGGAGCCGCCTGCTGGGGTGGGGGCTGGTCGCCGCCGGGGCCGCCCTGGTGCCGTGGATGTACGCGCTGGCGACCCGGCTGCCGGACACCGCGCAGGTGTCGAACTGGTCGGCGGCGTGGGTGGGCCTGGACGCCATGCTGGCCGCCGGGCTGCTGAGCACCGGCGCGCTGCTGGCGCGGCGGGACGCGCGGCACGGGCTGACCGCCGCCGCGACCGGCGCGCTGCTGCTCATGGACGCTTGGTTCGACGTGCTGACCTCAGCGGAGGGCGGTGCGCGGGCGACGGCGCTGCTGCTGGCGGTCGGCGCGGAACTGCCGCTGGCCGCGCTGTGCGGCGTGCTGGCGGTCCGGGCGCTGCGGCCCCGTGCGGAGGGCCGGCTGGAGGGCGCGGTGGACGGCCGCTGAGCACCATGTGACGCAACAGTGTCAACTGGGTGAAAGACGACGAGCCGGGCGTTTAGAGTGTGCTTGCCGCGGGGCCCTCTCCAGCAGGGGGCCCTTTCTCTCTGCCTGCGCTATCACAGAGGTCCCCGACATGAACGACGACATGGTGACCGAGGAGTGCCTGCGCCTTCTGCGCGACGGCCTGCCCTCCCCCGCGCCCACCGCCTTCGAGGACGGCCGCGACTTCCTGCCGCTCGCCCTCGACGTGGAAGGCGACGTGGCCGTCGTCTCCCTGCTGCTGCCCGAGAACGACGGCGTGCTGGACGGCTACTTCATCGAGGGCTGGACCTTCCACCGGCACAACGGCGAGTGGATGGCGCTGGGCGGCGGGGGCGGCTCGGCCCCCGAGGACCCGCTGGTCCGCCGGTCGGCCGACGAGATGGGCCGCCACCTGCGCTGGTACGGGTCGGGCAGCACGGTGCGCAACGCCGGCCGGCTGCTGCCGTGGGGCGCCAAGTTCGTCCACCAGGCACGGCTGCGCGCCGCACCGGAGGTCGCGCAGGTCCGGGTGGGCAAGCGCCTGCTGGAGGTCCCCGAGCACGGCCACGTCGTCGTGGTGTGGGGCGCGCGCCGGGGGCCGGTCGCCGAGGCGCTGGACGCCGACGGCGCGGTGCTCGACAAGGTCGACCTGAACCGCCGCCGCCCCTGATCCGCCCCGTTGCGCGGCCCGCCGGTGGCGCGGTCCAATATTTGACTGATCGTTCTCGAAAGCCCTAGGGTCCTCACCATGGCACGGACCAAGGAGTTCGATCCGGACGCCGCGCTCCAGCGCGCGCTGGAGCTGTTCTGGGAGCGCGGCTACGAGGCCACCTCGATGGCCGACCTCGTGGAGCGCCTCGGCGTGGCGCGGGCGAGCATCTACGCCACCTTCGGCGGCAAGCACGAGCTCTACCTGAAGGCCCTGGAGCGGTACGGGCAGCTCATGGACCCGCAGATCACGGACCGGCTGTCCGTCCCCGGCCCGGTGCTCCCGGCGGTGCGGGCACTGGTCGCGCGGTACGCCGAGGAGTCGGCCGAGGACGCGGGGCGGCGCGGCTGCATGGTAGTCAACACCGCCGTCGAGCTGGCGGCCCGCGACCCCGAGGCCGCCCGCATGGTCGAGATGAGCTGGACGGCGCTGGAGACCGCGCTGGTCTCGGCGCTCCTGCGGGCCCAGGCCCAGGGCGAGCTGGCCGCCGACAAGGACCCCCGGGCGATCGCCCGGTTCCTGCTGGTGCTGTTCCAGGGGATGCGGGTACTGGGCCGGGCCCCGGCCGCCCCCGCGCGCCTCCGGGACGCCGCCGAGCAGGCCCTGGCCCTGCTGGACTGAATCCCTGCTGAACCGTCCCGCACCATCCGGGTGCGGGCTTTTTCCGGCCTCGATACTAGATCGATCGTTCTCGAATAAGGAGTCCCCCATGACCGCACGCTTCACCGGCAAGACCGCCCTCGTCACCGGCGGCGGCAGCGGCCTCGGCCGCGCCATCGCCCTGGCTTTCGCCCGCGAGGGCGCCGCAGTGGCGGTGGCCGGGCGCGGCGCCGACGCGCTGGCGCAGACCGTCAAGCTGATCGAGGCCGAGGGCGGCACCGCCACGGCCGCCACCGCGGACGTGGCCGACTCCGCGGAGGTGGCGCGGCTGGTCGCCACCGTCACCGAGCGTCACGGCGGCCTGGACGTGGCGGTCAACAACGCGGGCGTCCTCGGCGCGTTCGGGCCGCTGGCCGAGCTGCCCGAGGACGAGTGGGCCGCCCTCATGGACGTGAACCTGACCGGCGTCTTCCTGTCGATGAAGCACGAGATCGCGTACATGCGGGCGCACGGCGGCGGCGCGATCGTCAACATCTCCTCCAACATCGGCGCGCACCAGCGGCGGGAGGGCCTCGCCGCCTACGCCGCGTCCAAGGCGGCCGTCAGCGCCCTCACGCGCGGGGCGGCCAGGGAGTACATCGGCGCCGGCGTCCGGATCAACGCCGTCAGCCCGGGTCCGGCCGACACCTCCATGACCTACCTGCCGGGCGAGAGCCGCGCCGAGCGCGACGCCCGGCTCGGCGCCACGCTGCCGGCGGGCCGGGTCGGCGAGCCGGCCGAGATCGCCGCGGCGGTGCTGTGGCTGGCCTCCGACGAGGCGGGCTTCGTCGTCGGCCACGACCACGTGATCGACGGCGGCGCGACCGCCTGACCGCTACCGGGGACCGCGTACCCGCCATGATTCCGCATCGAAGTAATAACGCTGCGTAATCAAGCACCGTCTCCGTCGCCCACCTGTGGGGGCTGATCTTCGCGACCGGCGGCGCGCTGACGGTGCTGACCGGCCTGAAGCAGCACGGCCCGGCCGCCGGAGTGATCTCCGGCGGCCTCACCGCGGGCAGCCTGCCGAAGGCGCACGCGATCACCATCCGCGCCCGCCGGGTGCGCGCCGCCGTCCCGGAGCCGACCGGGGGCGGGGCCGCGTGACCGGCCCGGACATGATCGTCGCCATCGCGCAGATCGCCGCGGGCGGCAGGCTGGTGCGGGCGGTGGTCGCGGTGCTGCGCCGCTCGAGCCCCGCGCCGAGCTGGACAGGCCGCGCGATGCGGCTCCCTGAGCGCGCCTCCTGCTTTCCCGGCGGCGGCCTGTTTCACTGGGAGCATGGCAGTCCTGCCCGACTACGACACCGATCCCGAACGCTTCCGGCTCGGCGCGCGGGTCACCGCCCGCTACCTGATCGGGAGCCGCAGCCTCCACGCCCACCTGGCGGGGATACTGGCCGGCGCGCGGGCCGGCCGCGTCCTGGACATCGGCTGCGGCGAGGGGGCGCTCAGCGCGGCCTGGTCGGGGCCCGGCCGCCTGGTGGGCGTGGACCTGTCGTCGGCGCTGCTGTGCGCCCACCCCCGGCCCGCGGTGCGCGCGGACGCGGCGCGGCTGCCGTTCCGGGACGGGGTGTTCGACGCGGCGGTGGCGATCAACGTGATCTACCACCTGGACGATCCGCGGTCCGCGCTGCGCGAGGCGCGCCGGGTGCTGGCGCCGGGCGGCTGGTTCGCGGCCTCGGCCATCGCGCGCGACGACAGCCCCGAGCTCGCGCACCTGTGGCGGCGCGCCCCGACGCCGTTCGACGCCGAGGAGGCCCCGGACCTGGTGGCGTCGGTGTTCGGGGCGGTGGAGGTGGAGCGCTGGAACGCGCCGCTGATGACGCTGCCGGACACCGCCGCCGTCCGCGACTACCTGGTGGCGCGGCAGGTGCCCCGGCAGGAGGCGGCGGAGCTGGCGGGCCGGGTGCGCACGCCCCTGCCGGTCACCAAGCGGGGCGCGCTGGTGCTGGCCCGCCGCTGACCGCCCCGCGCGGGGCGCACGCGGCGTCTTCCGGTCCGGCCGGTCAGAGCCAGCCCAGGTCGTGGGCCGCGCGCACGGCGGCGTGCCGGTTGTCCACGCCGAGCTTGGTCACCGCCGCCGACAGGTAGTTGCGCACGGTCCCCTCCGACAGGCCCAGCGAGCGGGCGATGCGCGACACCGGCGCGCCGTCGGCGGCCGCGCGCAGGGTGTCCAGCTCGCGCGGGGTCAGCGGGCACTCCTCGGCGGCCAGGGCGTCGGCGGCCAGCTGCGGGTCGATGTAGCGGGCGCCGGCCGCGACCTGGCGGATCACCTGGGCGAGCCGCGCGCCGGGGGCGTCCTTGCCGAGGAAGCCGCGCACCCCGGCGGCCATCGCGCGGCGCAGGTTGCCGGGGCGGCCGTGCGCGGTGACGATCACCAGGCGGCAGGCGGGCAGGTCGCGGGCCAGGCGCTCGGCGGCGGCCAGGCCGTCCAGGCCCGGCATGTCGATGTCGAGCACGGCGATGTCGGGCTTCAGGGCCAGCGCGCGGTCCACCGCCTCGTCGCCGCGGCCGACGTCGGCGACCACCTCGATGCCGTCCTCGGTCTCCAGCAGCAGGACCAGCGCCTCCCGGATGAGCAGGTGGTCGTCGGCCAGCAGCACCCGGATCATGTCCCCTCCTCCAGCGGCACCCGCGCCGCCACCCGGAACGTACCGTCCCCGGCGGGCCCGGCCGCCAGCGTCCCGCCCGCCGTGCGCAGCCGCTCGGCGAGGCCCGGCAGGCCGCTGCCGCCCTCGGCGCCGCCGCGGCGGCCCGCGCCGTCGTTGACGATCTCCAGCCGGAGCATGCCGCCGTCGCGCGCGACCGTGATGCGGCACCAGGTGGCGCTGGCGTGCCGCAGCACGTTGGTGGCGGCCTCGCGGGCGACCCAGCCGAGCGGTTCGTGCACGTGGGCGGGCAGGTCGGCGTCCACGCCCGGGCGGTCGCAGACGATCCCGGCGGCGCGCAGCACCGCCGACACGCCGTCCAGCTCGGTGCGCAGCGAGGTGGTGCGGTAGCCGCGCACGACCTCGCGCACGTCGCGGACCGAGTCGCGGGCCATCGTCTGGATCTCGGTCAGCTCCTTGCGGACCCGGCCCGGGTCGCGGTCCAGGAAGCGCTCGGCGACCTCGGCGCGCAGCGCGACGGCCTGGAGGCTGTGTCCCAGCACGTCGTGCAGGTCGCGGGCGAACCGCATCCGCTCCTCCCCCACCGCCGAGCGGGCCAGCTCGGCGCGGGCCTCCTGGAGCTCCTGGACGACGTGGAAGAACCAGACCTGCACGTACCCGGAGAAGGTGGCCATCGGGACGGCCGCCAGCTGGTACACCGCGCTCAGCAGCGGCAGGCCCAGCACCATGCCGTAGACCGGGGTCGCCGCGGTGGCGGCGGCCGCGACGATCGTGGCCTCGCGCACCGGCAGCACCACCGCGATCAGCCCGACCGGCAGCATCAGGGCGTTGCCCCAGCCGTGACCGGGGCCCAGCAGGGCGGGCAGCGCCCACGACGCCGCCATGATCGCGGCGAGGCCGAGCCGGTGCACCGGGGCGGTGCGGCGCATCAGGTTCAGCCACAGCAGCCGCCCGTACAGGCCGAACACCGCCGCGCACAGCACCGCCGCGACCGCGATCCGGCCGAGGTCGCGGCGGTCGAACAGCTCGTACCAGAACGGCGACAGCAGCAGCCCGGCCAGGGCCGTCAGCGTCATCGCCACGATGATCGCGGCGATGACGGTGGGGCGCGGGATCCTGGGTTGCACCCGTTGTCCCCCTGTCTCCGGAGTCATGCGGGTTCCACAGGGTACGCGCCGCCGCGGCCGCCGCCCGCTCAGGCCGCCATGGTCCCGGTCGCGGGGCAGGCGGGCAGCCGGGCCTCGTCCAGCACGCCCACCCGGTCGGCGCGGGCCGCCTCGCGGGCGTCGCGGGTGGCCAGCACCACGGTCGTCCCGGCGGCGGCCAGGGCGCGCAGCACCGCCCAGACGTCGCGCCGGTCGGCCTCGTCCAGACCCTGGGTGGGCTCGTCCAGCAGCAGCACGTCGGACCGGCCGATCAGGGCCAGGGCCAGGTCGAGCCGCCGCCGCTGCCCGGCCGACAGGCGCTCGAACGGGACGTCCGCCGCGTCGGCGAGACCGGCCAGGCGCAGCGCCTCGTCCTGGTCCAGCGGGTCGAGGGTCCAGCGGCGCCAGGTCTCGACGATCTCGCGCGGGGTGAGGCCGGGGAACAGGCCGCCGTCCGACCAGACCGCGCCCACCGGCACGTCCCCTGCGCGCGCGTAGGGATCGGTCCCGCGGACCCGCACCCGCCCCGACATCGGCCGCCGCAGGCCCGCGACGGCCTCCAGCAGCGTGGTCTTGCCCGATCCGTGGCGGCCGAGCACCGCGTAGACCTCCCCCGCGGCGACGGCGAACGAGACCTCGCGCAGCACCTCGGTCCCGCCGAAGCGGACGTTCAGGCCGGTCACCTCGATCACATTCCCGTTCATGCCCCCCATGCTGGCCGCCGGGCGCTCCGGCGTGCAGTCACAGGCGTCAGGAACCGGGTGTGAGATCCGCTGGGCCCACCCGTGACATCCGTCATGCATCGTTCCCCCCTCGACCAAGATCGTTCATGGTCGAGGCTAGCCACGGCGGTCCCGGCCGGGAGGGGGCTCGGCCGGGACGTTCACGGTCTGTAAGAACTTCGGGGTCAGGTCCGCAGCAGGGCGTCCAGGGTCACCTCGGCCGGGGTCCGCAGGCCCGCCAGCGCCATGGTCAGCTCCAGGTCGGCCTGCAGGCAGCGCAGCACGTGCCGCACGCCCGCCTCGCCGCCGAGCGCCAGCCCGTAGGCGTAGGGGCGGGCGACCAGGACGGCCTTGGCGCCGAGCGCGAGGGCCTTGGCGACGTCGGCGCCGGTGCGGACGCCGCTGTCGAACAGCACGGTGGTCTGGTGGCCGACGGCGTCGGCGACGGGCGGGAGCGCGTCCAGGGACGCGATCGCGCCGTCCACCTGGCGGCCGCCGTGGTTGGAGACGACGACGCCGTCCATCCCGGCGTCCACGGCTCGGCGCGCGTCGTCGGGGTGCTGGATGCCCTTGAGCACGATCGGGCCGTCCCAGTGCTCGCGCAGGAACGCCAGGTCCTTCCAGGTCAGCGAGGGGTCGCCGAAGTTGGCGACCCAGTGCAGCAGCGCCGTGTCGCGGTTGGCGGCGGTGACCGGGCCGCCGATCGCCTTCTGGAAGACCGGGTCGGCGAAGTAGTTGGCGACGCCGATGCCGCGCAGGAACGGCAGGTACGCCTGGTCGAGGTCGCGGGGGCGCCACGCGAGCGTGAAGGTGTCGAGCGTCACCACCAGCGCGGTGTACCCGGCGGCCTTCGCGCGCTCCAGGAAGCTGACGGCCAGGTCGCGGTCCTTGGGCCAGTAGAGCTGGTACCAGCGCGGCCCCTCGCCGTTGGCCTCGGCGACCTCCTCCAGCGTGAAGGACGCGGCCGTGCTGAGCACCATCGGCAGGCCGGTCCCGGCCGCCGCCCGCGCCACTGCCAGCTCGCCCTCCGGGTGGAAGATCGACTGCACGCCGATCGGGGCCAGCAGCACCGGCGCGGGCATCGGCGTGCCGAGCACCTCCACCGACAGGTCGCGCTCGGAGACGTCGCGCAACATCCTGGGCACGATCCGCCAGCGGTCGAAGGCCTCCCGGTTGGCCCGCGCGGTCGCCTCGCTGCCGGCCGAACCGGCCACGTAGCCGAACGCCTGCGCCGACAGGCGCCGCTCCGCCAGGGCCTCCAGCCTGGTCAGGTCGGTGGGCAGCTCGGGCGGCACGTCGCCCAGCCCCTTGAGGTAGATCTCGTTCTGGAAGTCGGCCAAGGCGCTCATATGACCCTCCAAGCGGCGGCGCGCCGCACCGTACGGTGCGATTCTGTCCCTGGGACGGGACACAATGTTCCACATGGCACGACGCGGATCCCAAGCCCCTCCCCCGCCGCCGGACTTCGAAGAGAACATCGTCGACGTCGATGTCTCCGAGGAGATGCGCGGCAGCTTCCTTGAGTACGCCTACTCGGTGATCTACCAGCGGGCCCTGCCGGACGCGCGCGACGGGCTGAAGCCCGTGCAGCGCCGCATCCTGTACTCGATGAACGAGATGGGCCTGCGCCCCGACCGCGGGCACGTCAAGTGCGCCCGCGTGGTCGGCGAGGTGATGGGCAAGCTGCACCCGCACGGCGACAGCGCCATCTACGACGCGATGGTGCGGATGGCCCAGCCGTGGGCGATGCGGATGCCGCTGGTCGACGGGCACGGCAACTTCGGCTCGCTCGGCGGCGACGACATGCCCGCCGCCATGCGCTACACCGAGGCGCGGCTGTCGCGCGAGGCGATGCAGCTGGTGGCCTCCATCGACGAGGACACCGTCGACTTCCGGCCCAACTACGACGGCCAGGAGACCGAGCCGGAGGTGCTGCCGGCGGCGTTCCCGAACCTGCTGGTCAACGGCGCGTCCGGCATCGCGGTCGGCATGGCCACCAACATGGCCCCGCACAACCTCGGCGAGATCGTGGCCGCGGCCCGGCACCTGATCGACCACCCCGACGCCACCCTCGACGACCTGATGCGCTTCGTCCCGGGCCCCGACCTGCCCACCGGCGGCAAGATCGTCGGCCTGGACGGCATCCGCGACGCCTACGAGAAGGGCCGCGGCACCTTCCGCACCCGCGCCACCGCCACCATCGAGAACGTCACCCCGCGCCGCAAGGGCATCGTGGTGTCGGAGCTGCCGTACGCGGTGGGGCCCGAGCGCGTCAAGGCCAAGATCAAGGAACTGGTCAACGCCAAGAAGCTCAACGGCATCGCCGACCTGAAGGACCTGACCGACCGCAACGTCGGCCTGCGCCTGGTCATCGAGGTCAAGAACGGCTTCAACCCCGAGGCGGTGCTGTCGGAGCTGTACCGGCTCACTCCGATGGAGGAGTCGTTCGGCATCAACAACGTGGCGCTGGTCGACGGCCAGCCCCGCACGCTGGGCCTGCGCGAGCTGCTGCAGGTCTACGTCGACCACCGCATCGACGTCGTGCGCCGCCGCTCGATGTTCCGCCGCGCCAAGCGCGAGGCCCGCCTCCACCTGGTGGACGGCCTGCTGGTGGCGCTGCTCAACATCGACGAGGTCATCCGGGTCATCCGCGACAGCGACGACTCCGCGCAGGCCAAGCGGAGCCTGATCGAGACCTTCGAGCTGTCGGAGATCCAGGCCCAGTACATCCTCGACACGCCGCTGCGCCGCCTGACCCGCTTCGACCGGCTGGAGCTGGAGAAGGAGCAGGAGGAGCTCGCCAAGGAGATCGCGGCGCTGACCGCGATCCTGGACTCGGAGCGCAAGCTGCGCGGCGTGGTGTCGCGGGAGCTGCGCGACGTGGCCAAGGAGTTCGACACCCCGCGCCGCACGGTGCTGCTGGAGTCCTCGGGCCAGGCCAAGGCGGCCCCGGCGGTCGACCTGGAGATCCCCGACGTCCCGGTGCTGGTGCTGCTGTCGTCCACCGGCCTGCTGGCGCAGACCGGTTCGGCCGATCCGCTGCCGACCCAGGGCGGGCGCTCCTCGCACGACGTGCTGGCCTCGGTCGTCCCGACGACCGCGCGCGGCCAGGTCGGCGCGGTCACCTCGACCGGCCGGATGATCAGGATCAACGTGGTCGACCTGCCGGCCCTGCCGCCGAGCGCGTCACCGCCCTCCCTGGCCGGAGGCGCGCCGGTCACCGAGTACGTCGGCCTGGAGCCCGGCGAGACGGTGGTCGGCCTGGGCGCGGTGACCGACGTCGGCGCGGGCCTCGCGCTCGGCACCGAGCAGGGCGTGGTCAAGCGGGTGGTGCCCGACTTCCCCGCCAACCGCGACGAGTTCGAGGTCATCGCCCTGAAGGACGGCGACCGCGTGGTCGGCACCGCCCACCTGGAGTCCGAGGACCACCACCTGGTCTTCATCACCGACGACACCCAGCTGCTGCACTACAAGGCCGCCAACGTGCGCCCGCAGGGCCGCCAGGCGGGCGGCATGGCGGGCATCAAGCTGGCCGCGGGCGCGAAGGTGATCTGGTTCGGCTCGATCGACCCGACCCGCGAGGGCCGCGTGGTGACGGTGGCGGGCTCCTCCACCGCCCTGCCCGGCACCCAGAACGGCGCCATCAAGATCGCCGACTTCGCCGACTACCCGGCCAAGGGCCGCGCGACCGGCGGCGTGCGCTCGCACCGCTTCCTGAAGGGCGAGGACGTCCTGCTGTTCGCGTGGGCGGGCCAGACCCCGATCAAGGCGTCCACGCTGAACGGCAAGCCGATCCCCCTGCCCCAGGAGCTGGGCCGCCGCGACGGCTCCGGCGAACCCCTGAGCAAGCCGATCACCGCCGTGGGCGGCCCCCTGGGCGCGGTGGGCGCCGAGGAGACGACCCCGGCCGACGACTAGCGCACCGGCTGTCCGCCTCGCCGCCCCGACGGCGGCGAGGCGGACAGCCGGGCCTTCAGCCCTACGCTGGAGGCTCCGGTCCCCGAAGCATGTCCTTGATCTCGATCAGCCCGCTCTCGAGACCGGCCAACCGCTCCCCAAGGGCCACGAGCCGTTCACCGACACTGCTCAGGCTCCCGTCGAGAACACCCAACCGCTCACCGACGCCGGTCAGGCTGCCATCAAGGCCGCTCAACCGCTCGCCGGTACCGGTCAGCTCTCCTTCAAGAACACCGAGCCGCTCACCGACACCCGCCAGGCTGCCATCAAGGCCGCCGAGCCGCTCACCCACGTCGGTCAGACTCGCATCCAGGCCGCCCAACCGCTCATCGACGCCGGTCAAGCTCCTCTTGAGGTCGTCCAGGTGTTCGCCGGTACCGGTCAGGTCTTCCTCGAGAACGCCCAGGCGGTCACCGACGCCGTCCAGGCCCTTGGTGAGGCCGTCCAGTCGCCTGCTGACGCCGGACATGCCTCCTTCGACGCCGGTCAGCCGACCCTCGACACGGGTCAAGCCCCCCTCGACGCCGGTCGCGCGCTCCTCGATGCCGGTCAGGCGGCGGTTGGTGTCGGCGTGGTTCTGGTTGAGGGCCAGCAGCAGGTCGTGCTGGGCGTCCAGCCTGGCGGTGATGGTCATGCCACCACGTCCCTCCGTCAGGCCCACGTAGGTCTCGAGGGCGTACAGACGTGCCTTGATCTCGCTGTTGCGCAACACCATGGTAGGTATCCCGTCTCGTGATCGTGGTGCTTCCCGCGCCACTGGGGTTCCAGGGTGCGTTCGGCCGGTCACGCGGCGCCAGCGGTTCGGCAGGGCTGTGGACAACGGGGGCTGCCGCCGGACGCGCGATGGCCCCGGCCGGGGCGGCCGGGGCCATCGCGGGCATTTGCGAGGGTCAGTGCCGGGGCTCGGGCACCGGCTCCTCGGCCGGGGCCGTCCGGGTCGCCGCCGGGCGGGCGGGGCGGCCGGGGAGGCCAAGGGTGATCAGTGCGGCCACCAGGGCGACGCCGCAGCCGATCAGCATGCCCGTGCGGAAGCCGTTCTCCGACGGCAGGGTGTGGCCGCCCAGCGTCACCGTCATCTGCGACAGCACCACGCCGACCACCGCCGCCGACACCGAGGTGCCCACCGAGCGCATCAGGGTGTTGAAGCTGTTGGCGGCGGCCGTCTCCGAGGGCGGCACCGCGCTCATGATCAGGGCGGGCATGGCGCCGTAGGCGAACGCGACGCCGGTGCCGCAGATGAAGGTGATCAGCATCAGGCCCCAGGTGGAGCCCAGCAGCACGACCGAGGAGCCGTAGCCGGCCGCGATGATCAGGGCGCCGACGCCCAGGGTGACGCGGGGGCCGCGCGCGGCCGACAGCTTGGCGCCCACCGGCGAGATCGCCATCATCATCAGGCCGCCCGGCAGCATCCACAGGCCCGCCGCCATCATCGACTGGCCGAGGCCGTAACCGGTCGCCTTCGGCAGCTGGAGCAGTTGCGGGACGATCAGCGACTGGGCGTACATCGCGAAGCCCACCACGACCGAGGCCAGGTTCGTCAGCAGCACCTGGCGGCGCGCGGTCACGCGCAGGTCCACCAGCGGGTCGGAGTGCCGCAGCTCCCACCAGCCCCAGACGAGCAGGACCACGGCCGCGGCCGCCAGCAGCCCCAGGGTGGTCGCGCTGCCCCAGCCCCAGTCGGCGCCCTTGGACACGCCCAGCAGCAGGCACACCAGGCCGGTGCCGAGCCCCAGCGCGCCGACCGCGTCGAAGCCCCCCTTGGACTGGACGGGCGTGGCGGGCACCAGCCGCCAGATCAGCACGGAGATCAGCGCGCTCAGGGCGGCCGCGCCCCAGAACAGCACGCGCCAGCTCAGGTGCTCGGCGACCGCCGCCGCCAGCGGCAGGCCGAGCGCGCCGCCGATGCCCATCGACGCGCTCATCAGCGCGATCGACGAGCCCAGCCTCTCGGCCGGGACCAGGTCGCGCAGCGCGCTGATGCCGAGCGGCACCAGGCCCATGCCCACGCCCTGCAGCCCGCGGCCGACGACCATCGGGAGCAGCGAGGAGGCCACCGCGCACAGCACCGAGCCCGCGATCAGCGGGACCGTGCACGCCAGCAGCATGCGGCGCTTGCCGTACAGGTCGCCCAGCCGCCCGCTCACCGGGGTCGCGACCGCCGCGGCCAGCAGCGTGGCGGTCACCACCCACGAGGCATTGGAGGCGCTGGTGTCCAGCAGCCGGGGCAGTTCGCCGATGAGCGGCACCACCAGCGTCTGCATCAGCGCCGCGACGATGCCGGCGACCGCCAGCACCGTCACGATCCCGCCGGACCGCCCCGCGGGCGTCGAGTCGTCCACGTCGTGTTCTCCCGTACTTCGACACATCAAGACATGTGCACCATACACATCATGTGCACTGCACATAAGACATGCGCGGTGCACAACCTGTGTGGCGCGCACATCAGCTGTGGTAGGCATGGGGGAAAGGCGCAGGAAGGAGGCGGCGTGGACGGTCCCGCCCACCAGATCGAGTACGAGTCCATGCTGCTCGGCCGGCACAGCCACCTGATCTCCGCGGCCGCCGAGAGCGGGGGCGGCCGCCTGGAGCGCAGCGCCTACATCCTGCTCAGCCGCGTCCGCGTCGAGGGCCCCATGTCGATCCGGCAGCTCAGCGAGGCGTTCGCCCTGGACCCCTCCACGCTGAACCGCCAGACCGCCGCCCTCACCCGCGCGGGGCTGCTGGAGCGCATCCCCGACCCCGACGGGGGCATCGCCCGCAAGTTCCGCATCACCGACGAGGGCGGGCACCGCCTCGACGAGCACCGCGACGAGGTCGTCCGCGGCCTGGACAAGGTCCTGGCCGACTGGCCCGAGGAGGACGCGGCCGCCTTCGCCGCCTACCTCAAGCGCTTCAACACCGACATCGAACGCCTCACCGGCCGCCCCTGGCCCCGCCCCTGACGCGAGGAGGTTGCCCACGCGCTGCCGGGGAAGGACAGGGCCATGCCGACCGCCCTGTGGGTCTTCGCCGCGGCCTCCCTGCTGGTGTCCATGGCCCCGGGCCCGACCACCATCGTGATCATCCGGCAGACGCTCCGGGCGGGGCGGTCCGCGGGCGTCGCGACCGTGCTGGGCAACGAGACCGGCTGGCTGCTGTGGTCGCTGGCCGCCGCCCTGGGCCTGTCGGCGCTGCTGCTGGCCTCCCGCGTCGCCTTCGACGTCCTGCGCGTCGCCGGGGCGGTCGCGCTGGTCTGGTTCGGCGCCAGGGCGCTGTGGCAGGCCCGCCGCGCCGGCCCGCCTGAGGACGCGGAGCCGGTCGGGCGGGCCGATGTGTCCCGGTGGCGCTGCTACCGGCTGGGGCTGTTCACCAATCTGGCCAACCCCAAGGCGGGCGTCTTCGCGCTCTCGTTCCTTCCCCAGTTCGTCCCGGACGGCGTCGCGGTGCCGCCGATGCTCCTGCTGCTGGCGCTGGCCTCGGCCGTCATCGACTTCGCCTGGTACCTGGTCGTCGTGTTCCTGGTGTGCGGCGCGCGCCGCCTGTTCCGGCGGGCGGCGGTGCGGCGGGGGCTGGAGCGCCTGTCCGGTGTCGCGCTCGTCGTCCTCGGCGTGCGGCTCGCCGCGGAGGGCTGACGCCGGTCAGTTGGTGCGGGTGTTGGGGAGGTGGTCGCCCACGTAGCCGACCCAGATCTTGCCCGTCTCGCCCGACGAGTCGTCGTGGAAGTGGATGCGCGGGGCCGGGACGCCGACGCGGCGCAGCTTGATGTGCGCCGGCATGTACTGGCGGCCCTTCGGGTTCACCGTCTCGGGGACGGGGAAGACGCGCGGGCGGCTCAGCTTCTCGCGGCCGGTGACGGTCGCCGACTCCTTCAGCGAGACCACCGTCGTGGGGATGACGCGGCGGCCGCCGGTGTCGTCGCGGCACCACTCGTAGAAGCCGCCGTGGAACTCGCCGGACGAGCGGGCCGCGGCGAAGTCGTTGAGGGCCTGGAGCGCGTCCCACGCCTTGGCGGCCCAGCCCGCGCACTGGCCGGGGTAGCCGAGGTCCAGCTCGGCGGCGGTGTCGAAGGTGTCGCCGATCTCGATGTAGGGCAGGGTGTCCTGGGCGTGGTAGAGCGCGTCCACCAGGTGCGTCGGCTCGAACAGGTCGATGGCGGTGTCGGGGAACGGCTGGCGGGTCTCGGCCAGGCGGGCCTCCAGGCGGCGCACCCGTTCGGCCAGGCGGCGGGCCTGGCGGGCGGTCTCCTCCAGCTCCAGTTCCAGGGCGTTGTTGTGGTGGCGCTGGCGCTCCAGCTCCTGCTCCAGCCGGTCGGACTCGGTCTCGGCCTCGCGGCCCGCGTGGCTGGCCGCGTCCAGCGCCTTGCCGACCGCCCCCAGGTGGGTGGCCATCGTGCGCATCTGGCTGAGCAGCTCGTCGCGGCCGGTGTACTGGTTGGCGGCCAGGTCCAGGGCGGCCATCAGCTCGTCGCGGAGCCGGTCGGCGACGAGGTCGGCCACCGAGGCGGCCAGCTCCTCGGTGTTGAGGGACGGGGCGGGAGCGGGAGCGGGGGCCGCCGGGGCGTCGGCCTGAGGTTCGGGCTCCGGCTCCGGCCGCTCCGGCTCGGGTTCCGGTTCGGGCTCTGGTTCCGGCTCCGGTTCGGGGGGTGGCGGTTCCGGCTCGCGCTGCGGTGCCGGGTTCGCCGCGACCATCGCCATCAGCGCCTGGCGCAGCTCCTCGCTCCGCCTCGCCTCCGGCGACAGCGCCGGGCTCGGCACCGCCTCCAGCGCCTCCGGGGGCTCCGCGCCCGTCAGGATGCGGGCCGTCGTCCGCAGGGCCGCCCGCACGTCGTCGGGCAGCCGCTTGTGCGCCGTCTCCCCCATCACGTGGTCGGCCAGCACGTCCAGGGCCCGCATCCCCCGGTTGCGGACCGTGGAGCCGCCGGTCACGCGGTGCCGCATGGGGTAGCTCTCCTGGGCGAGGTCCAGGTTCGGCAGGTAGGTGCGCACGCCTCCGCCGTAGACGGCCAGGTCGTCGCCCACGGTGGAGTTGAAGCGGTCCTGCGCGGGCAGGTCGGCCAGCCACGCGACCGACGCCGCGCCCGCCACGGCCGCGGCCAGGTGCTCGGCGCGGGCGCGGGCCTGCGGGTCGACCGCCACCACGATCACCGGGACGCGCCGGTTGCGGTGGGTCAGCTCCGGCAGGAAGTAGGCGACGCCGTCCTCGTCGAGCTCGGCGGCGGTGTCGGGCAGGTGCACGCCGCCGTCGGTGATGCGGCCGGTGCGCAGGTAGGCGGGCACGAAGCCGGGCGCGAACGCCTCCAGGTGGCCCTCGCCGGTCTGCTCCACGGTGACCACCGCCCAGCCGTGCGGGCCCGCGCCGGCCTCGCCGTAGGTGACGCGGGTGCGTAGCCGCCCGTCCTCGACCACGAAGCGGCCGCAGCTCCGCGCCGTCTCCAGCAGGACGGCGGCGCCGTCGTGCTGGTGCTCGACGCGGCGGCCGGCGGGCAGCGCCGGGAACCCGCGCTCGACCAGCCAACCGGTGAACGCTCGGTGCAGCCGTCCGCCGAGGTCGGGGCCCGGGTCACGCAGCAGGGACTGGTACAGCCTGTTGATGGCGTTCGCTCCGCAAAGGTCCTTCTGGCGGCGTTTCCCAGCATCCTAGAGGGGACGGCGCTTCTCGGCGGGGCGATCCGGCCTTTAGCGGCCATCGCCTGGCTGCGTCACTGCTCTATGTCGTCCGGCCCCCAGTGCGCCTCCATCCTGCTGATCTTCCCGTCCCCGTCGAAGGTCATCACGTCGATGGCGCGGATGCGCAGGTTCATCGCGGGGACCTCGACGGTGAACGCCATCGCGGCGCGGTCGCCGTGCGAGCCGCGGATCGGGGCGTCCAGGACGAGCCTGGTCCCGACCGCGACGGCGTTGGCGTAGAACTCGTCGATCGCCGGGCGGCCGTGCACCGGCGGGTGCCCGACCGGGTCCACCACGACCGCGTCGTCGGCGAACAGGTCGGCCAGCGCCGCGGCGTCGGCCTTGGCGAAACCGTCGATGTAGCTCTGCAGGACCTGCTTCATGTGTTCCTGGGAGGGCATGGTCGTCCAATCTAGCAAGCGCATGGTTGGTTGACGAGGGGCGACAATGGGGCGCATGGCGATCGCATCGTTCATGGTCCCGCTCGGCACGCCCGCGCCCGATTTCGCACTGCCGGACCTCGGCGGGAGGACGGTCTCGCTCGGCGCGCTGGCCGGCTCCCCCGCCCTCCTGGTGGTCTTCCTGTCCAATCACTGCCCCTACGTGCGCCGGATCGAGGGCGCCGTCGGCGCGGTGACCGCCGAGTACGCCGAGCGCGGCCTCACCACCGTCGCCATCGGCAGCAACGACGTGTCGCGCTACCCCGACGACGGTCCCGAGCACCTCAGGGAGCAGGCCGAGCGCGCCTCGTTCGGCTTCCCCTACCTGGTGGACGAGGACCAGCGGGTCGCGCTGGCCTACAAGGCGGCCTGCACGCCCGACTTCTTCCTGTACGACGCCGACCGGCGGCTGGCCTACCGGGGCGAGTTCGACGGCGCCCGGCCGCGCAACGACCTCCCGGCGGACGGTTCGTCGCTGCGCGCGGCCCTGGACCTGGTGCTGGCCGGCAAGGCCGTGCCCGAGCCGCACGTGCCCAGCCTCGGCTGCGGGATCAAGTGGCGGCCCGGCAACGAGCCGGGCTGACCGATCACTCCTCATAGGTGACGCGGACCCGTTCGCTGAGCGGCACCGACTGGCAGGCCAGCACCCAGCCGTCGGCCAGGTCGGCCTCGTCCAGGACCTCGTTGGCCAGCATCTTCACCTCCCCTTCCAGTACGCGGCAGGCGCACGCGCTGCACGCGCCCTCCCGGCAGGAGAACGGCGCGTCCCGCCCGGCGGCCAGCAGCACGTCGAGCAGCCGCGCCTCGCCGGGCCAGTCGTGCTCGCCGACCTCGCCGTCCAGGTCCACCTCGACGCGGGCGGCGGCCTGCCCGGTGATGGGCGCGGGCGCGGCGAACGGGTCCTCGGTGAGCGAGCGGAACCGCTCGGTGTGGACGCGCGCCGCGCCGAGCCCGGTCAGCGCCGCCGTCGCGGCGTCCATGAACCCCGCCGGGCCGCACACGAACGCCTCGGTCCCGGCGAATCCGCCGCGCAGGCCCGCCAGCAGGCCGGTCAGCGCGGCCTCGGTGGGCAGGCCCTGCACGCTCTCCAGCCAGTGGACCGCCGTGAGGCGGCCGGGGTGGGCGGCGGCCAGGTCGCGCAGCGCGGCGGCGAAGATGACCGAGGACTCGTCGCGGTTGGCGTACACCAGCGTGACGCGGCCGCCGGCGAGCAGCGCCGAGGTCAGGATCGACATGACCGGCGTGATGCCGCTGCCCGCCGCCAGCAGCAGCAGGTCGCCGTCCAGCGCGCGCGGGGTGAAGGTCCCGCCGGGCGGCAGCGCCTCCAGGACCGTCCCGGCGGCGGCGTTGTCGCAGATCCAGTTGGACGCCCGGCCGCCCGGCACCCGCTTGACGGTGACCTTCAGCCGCTCGCCGGTGTGCGGGGAGCTCGCCAGCGAGTAGCAGCGGGCCGCGCCGTCCGGCAGCCGCAGGGTGAGGAACTGGCCGGGCCGGTAGGGCAGCTCGTCCGGGGTCGCGTCGAAGACCAGCGAGTGCGCGTCGGCCGTCTCGCGGACGACCTCGGCCACGGTCAGGGCGCGGGGTTCAGACATCGGCCGGGACCTCCAGCAGGCCCTCGCGCACGGCCTGCTCGATCGACCCGCGCAGCGCCGCGCAGTGCGGGATGAGGGCGGGCGGCCGCCCGGCCGCCACCCGCGGGGCGAACTCCGCGCAGGCGGCGGCCGCGCCGGTCGGCCACTGGACGCTGGTGTGCGGCAGGCTGCGCTTCTCCACCAGGACCCGCACGCCGCAGGCCCGGCAGTCGACCGGCCGCACCTCAGCCGGTCCGCATGGACTTGGGGATCATCGAGTAGGAGATCCCCGCCTCGACGTTGGCGGCGACCTCCCGCTCCCACACCTGGACGGCGCGGGCGGTGTCGATCTCGAACTCGAACCGGTCGGTCATCTCCGGCGCGACCTCGGCGGCGTCCACGTAGAACTGCTCGTACCAGCGGCGCAGCTGGTAGACCGGGCCGTCCTGGTCGCACAGCAGCGGGTTGTCGACCGGCGCCTTGTTCTTCCAGATCTCCACGTCCTGCATGAAGCCGAGGCCCACGCCCTCGGCGACCTGCGCGGCCATGGCGTCGGCGGTGGCGTCGTCCATGCCCGGGAACTTCTTGACGATGACGCCCCACTGCAGCATGAAGCTGTTCCGGCTGATCGGGTAGTGGCAGTTGATCAGCACGGTCTCCACCGTGGTGCCCTCGGCCTCGTTCCACAGGTAGTCGATCATGTAGGACGGGCCGTGGTAGGCCGCCTCGGAGCGCTGGGCGATCTTCTGGTTCTCGGTGCCCGGCACGAAGCCGAGGTAGGCGTCGTCGCGGGAGACGCCCTCGTAGTACTGGGTGGCGACGTGGCCCTCGAAGACGTTCTTGAAGTAGGTCGGCAGCGCGTAGTGGATGTAGAAGAAGTGCGCCATGTCCACGACGTTGTCGACGATCTCGCGGCAGTGCGAGCCGTCCACGCGCAGCGTGTTCCAGGTCCAGTTGCTCCACTCGGGCGAGCCGGCCCCGGCGATCTCGGGGATCGTGACGCCCTCGGGCGGCGGGTTGCCCTCGGGGTCGTTCCAGACGTAGAGCTGCTGGTTGCGCTCCAGGGTGGGCCAGGCGAGGGTGCGCGCGCCGCGCGGGGTCCGCTTGGCGTAGGGGATGCCCGCGCACTTGCCGTCGCCGCCCCAGCGCCAGTCGTGGAACGGGCAGGCGATCGCGTCGCCCTTGACGGTGCCCTGGGTGAGGTCGCCGCCCATGTGGGGGCAGTAGCCGTTGAGGACGCTGAGGCCGCCGCCCTCGCCCTGGAAGACGACGAGCTTGGTGCCGAACGCCTCCACGGCGTGCGGCCTGCCGTCCTTGTAGGTGTCGGCGAGGCCCAGGCAGTGCCAGCCTCGGGCGAACCGCTCCGGCGGCGGGGCCGCCTCGATCACGCGGTGGTTCATCGCGTCCCTCCGGGGGTGTCGGCGAGCAGGTGGGTGACGGCGGCGTAGCCGAAGGTCATGGACGGGCCGAGGGTCGCGCCGGGGCCCGGGTAGGTCTCGCCCATCACCGAGGCCGAGCAGTTGCCGGTGGCGTACAGGCCGGTGATGGCGGTGCCGTCCTCGCGCAGCACGCGGGCGTCGGCGTCGGTGACCAGGCCGCCCTTGGTGCCGAGGTCGCCGGGGACGACGCGCACGGCGTGGAAGGGGCCCTTGGCGAGCGGCAGCAGGTTGGGGTTGGGCAGGGTCGGGTCGCCGTAGTAGTTGTCGTAGGCGCTGTCGCCCCGGCCGAAGTCGGCGTCCCTGCCCTCCTCGGCGAAGCGGTTGAACCGCTCGACGGTCTTGGCGAGCCGGTCGGCGGGCACGCCGATCCGCTCGGCCAGCTCGGCGACGGTGGCCCCGGTCTTGAGGGTGCCGCCCTCGCGCCACTTCTTCGGGAAGGGCTGGCCGGGGAACAGCCCGGCGACGATGTAGCGGTTCTTGGCGCGCTTGTCGACGATGAGCCAGGAGTTCATGGCGGGCTCGCCGTGGGCGTACATGCGGTCCACGAACTCGTGGTAGGGCAGCGACTCGTTGAGGTAGCGCTGCCCGTCGCCGTCCACGATCATCATGCCGGGCACGGCCCGGTCTGCGACCAGGAAGAACGGCTTGTCGTCGGGGCGCGGGACCGACGGCGCGCCCCAGACCTTGTCCATCAGGTCCAGCGCGGCCCCGGCCTTGATGCCCGCCTCCAGGACGTCGCCGACCTGGCCCTCGGAGGAGTGCGACCACTCGGCGCGGGTCGGCTTGGGCAGGTACTTCTCGCGCAGCTCCTGGTTGAGGGAGAAGCCGCCCGCCGCCAGGACGACGCCGCGCCGGGCCCGGACGGCCACCTCGCGGCCCTTGTGCCGGACGCGGACGCCGGTGACCGCCCCGTCCTCGATCACCAGGTCGCGGAACGGGGAGTCCAGCCACAGGTGCCCGCCCGCGTCGGCCAGCGACAGCCGCAGCCGCGCGACGAGCGCCTCGCCCAGCGACAGCGGCCTGCGCCCGGTGAGCAGGGCGCGGACGCCGCGCAGCCCGACCTTCAGCGCGGTGGCCTTGCCCTGCCACGTCCGCGTGATCATGTTGATCTTGCCGAACTCGTAGCCGGTCATGGTCATGCCGTAGGTGGGCAGCCCGGCGCGGCGCATCCGGGCGAGCTCGGGGCCGAGCAGCTTGCCGTCGACGATGGCGGGCTCGACCGAGCGGCCGGTCGGGCGGCCGCCGGGCCGCTCGGGGTAGTAGTCGGAGTAGCCCTTGGCCCAGGTGAAGCGCATCCAGCGGGTGCGGTCGCGCAGGAACCGCATCATCTCCGGGCCGCGCGCCAGGTACGCCTCCTTGCGCTCGGCGGGGACGCGGTCGCCGACGGTGGCCTCCAGGTAGGCGCGGGCGTCCTCGGGGGTGTCGGCGACGCCGGCCTCCTCCAGGAAGACGTTGCGGGGGATCCACACCCCGCCGCCCGACAGCGACGACGAGCCGCCGTACACCGGGGCCTTCTCCACCACCAGCGCCGACAGGCCGTGCAGCCCGGCGGTGATCGCGGCGGTGAGGCCGCCGGCGCCGGAGCCGACCACCACCACGTCGTACTCGTGATCCCAGTCCATGGCTCTCCTCAGGTGAAGGCCCCGTCGGCGTAGGCGCCGCGGAAGTACAGCAGGGGCGGGTGGTCGCGGTGGTCGCGCAGGTCGCGGACCGCGCCGATGACGACGTGGTGGTCGCCCGCCTCGTGGACGTCGTCGACCAGGCAGTCCACGACGGCGAGCGCGCCGTCCAGGTGGGCGGTGCCGTGCACCGAGCGGCTCCAGGCGAGCCCGGCGAACTTGTCGCCGCCGGGCACGGCGAACGCGCGGCACTCGGCGCGCTGGTCGGCGGCCAGGATGTTGACCGCGAACCGGCCGGTGGCGCGGATGCGCGGCCAGCTCGTGGAGGTCTTGGCGACGCAGAACAGCACCAGCGGCGGGTCCAGCGACAGCGAGGCGAACGACTGGCAGGCGAACCCGGCCGGGCCGTCGTCGGCCAGCGAGGTCACCACGGTGATCCCGGAGGCGAACCGGCCCAGCACGTCGCGGAAGGTGCGGGACAGTTCGGCCGGGTCGCGGTCGCCCGTCACGCGCTCCACTGGTGCCCCCAGTAGGCGTCCTCGGTGATCTCCTTGGCGGACCAGGTCGCGTCGTCCACCAGGATCGCGTCGAAGCCGTACTCGACCATGAACCCGCCGGGGGTGGCGGCGTAGAACGACACCATCTTGTCGTTGGTGTGCCGGCCCAGGGACTGCAGGATCGGCATCCCGGTCTTGGTGAACCGGTCGATGCCGCGGCCCACGTCGTCCAGGGTCTCCAGCTCCAGCATGAAGTGCACGATGGAGGCGGGCGCCTTGGCCTCGCACAGGCCGAGGCTGTGGTGGCGGGGGTTGCAGCCGAGGAAGCGCACGAAGTTCAGGCCGTCCTCGGGCGTGCCGCCCATGGCGGCGGCGGGGAAGCGGATCGAGTCGCGGTGCCGGAAGCCCAGCAGCTCGGTGTAGAAGTCGTAGGAGGCGTCGATGTCGCCGGCGGTGACCACGACGTGGCCGAGGCCGAGCGGGCCGGTGACGAAGCGCTCGCCGTGCGGGGTGACGACCGGGCTGTGGTCCAGGGCCGGGCCGTAGTACAGCTCCAGGTGGTTGCCGTGCGGGTCGTCCACGTGGGCGAGTTCTTCCACGCGCCGGTCGGCGGCCTCCTCGACCGTGCCGGGCTTGACGGCGTGGCCCGCGCCCTCCAGCCGCTCGACGGTGGCGCGGAACGCGGCGCGGCTCGCGATCTCCCAGCCGATCGCCAGCAGCCGGTCGGCCTCGCCGGGCAGGAACGCGAAGCGGTGGGCGTGCTCGTCCATCCGGAAGTACAGCGCGTCCTCGCGCGGGCCGGAGGTCTCGACCAGGCCGAGCACCTCGCCGCCGAAGGAGCGCCACTGGTCGATCTTGGCGGTCTCGAAGCGCAGGTAGCCGAGGGAGTGGATCATCGGGTGTCCTTGAGGAAGTCGAGGGTGAGGCGGTTGAACTCGTCGAACCGCTCCAGCTGCGCCCAGTGGCCGCAGTGCGGGAACACGTGCAGGCGGGCGTTGGGGATGGTCTTCAGCGCCACCAGCGCGCCGTCCAGCGGGTTGGCGCGGTCCTCGCGGCCCCAGGTCAGGAGGGTCTGGTGCCGGATGCGGTACGCCTGGGCCCACAGCATCGAGTCGGCGACCATGTCCGGGTCGGCGAAGGTGGCGGCCATCGCGGCGTTGCCGCGCCGCGACTCGGGGTCGATCGCCTGCGCGAACCGCTCCTCGATCAGCTCGTCGGTGACCAGCGACTGGTCCACCACCAGCGTGCGCAGGAACGCCGCCAGCCGCTCGCGGGTCGGCTCGGCCGAGGCGGAGAACTCGAACAGCCGCTTGATGCCCTCGGTGGGGTCGGCGGAGAAGACGTTGAGGCTGACTCCGCCGGGGCCCATCAGCACCAGGCGGTCCACCCGGTCGGGATGGTCGATGGCCATGCGCGCGGCGGTGCCGCCGCCGAGGGAGTTGCCGATGATGTGCGCCTTGGCGATGCCGAGGCCGTCCAGCAGCGCCACGACGGCGTCGGCGGAGGCGGTGAAGAACTGCTTGGCGAACCGCTCGGGCTTGTCGGAGGCGCCGTAGCCGGGCTGGTCCACCAGCAGGGTGCGGAAGTGCTCGGCGAACACCGGCAGGTTGGGGCCGAAGTTGCTCCAGCCGGACGCGCCGGGCCCGCCGCCGTGCAGCATGACGACGACCGGAGCACCCGTGGTGGAGTCCGCAGGACCGGCCTCGTTGTAGTGCAGGGTCAGCTCACCGGCCTTGCCGGTGCGCGAGGTGCTCTCGTAGGTGAGGGACATCAGATCATCACGTCCTGGACGTCCAGGCCGAGCGCCCCCTTGCCGTACAGCTCCAGGGCGCGCTCGGGGTCGTTGGCGGCGTGGACGCGCCCGGAGTGGGCGTCGCGCCACAGGCGCTGCACGGCGTTGCCCTTCTTCAGCGCGCGGCCGCCGGCGTTCTCGAACAGCAGGTCCACCGCGCGGATGGCGCGCTGGGTGGCCAGCACCTGGTCGCGGCGGGTGCGCAGGCGCAGCTTCAGCGGGAACTCCGCGCCCGCCTTCGCGCACGCCATCAGCTCGGCGATGTTGCGCTCCATCAGCAGCCAGGCGGCGTCGATGTCGCTGGCGGCGGTGGCGATGCGGACCTGGGCGTGCGGGTCCTCGGCCACCTTCTGGCCGCCGTAGGAGGCGCGGATGCGCTCGCGGGTGGCCTTGACGTAGGCGTCCATCGCGCCCTGCGCCATGCCGACGATCGGGGTGGAGATGGTGGTGGTGAACACCGACGCGAACGGCAGCCGGTACAGCGGCGCGGTGTTGACCTCGTGGCCGGGGCAGTCGCAGACCGAGGTGCGCGCCCAGCTCAGCATCCGGTGCTCGGGGACGAAGGCGTCCTCCACCACGATGTCGTTGCTGCCGGTGCCGCGCAGGCCGACGGTGTCCCACACGTCGTCGACCCGGTAGTCGGCGCGGGGCAGCAGGAAGGTGCCGGCGTCCACGATCTGGCCGTCGGCGCCGGGGACCAGGCCGCCGAGGAAGGCCCAGTCGGCGTGGTCGCAGCCGGAGGAGAAGTTCCACCGGCCGCTGACGCGGTAGCCGCCGTCCACCTTGGTGACCTTGCCGGTGGGCGCGTAGGAGGAGGAGATCCGCGCGTCGGGCGCCTCCCCCCACACCTCGTCCTGCGCCCGCACGGGGAACAGGCCCATCTGCCAGGGGTGCACGCCCAGCACCGAGGCGACCCAGGCGGTGGAGCCGCAGGCGGCGCCGATCTCGCGAACGGCGGTGTAGAAGGCGACCGGGTCGGCCTCCAGGCCCCCGTACCGGGCGGGCTGGAGCATCCGGAACAGCCCGGTCTCGGTCAGCTCGCGGATGGTGGCGTCGGGGACGCGCCGCGCCTGCTCGGCCTCGTCGGCGCGCTCCCGGATGACCGGGACGAGGTCGCGGACGGCCTCGACAACCTTGTCGCTCATGCTCGCTCCTTGGGGTGGCGCCGGGACGGCCCGGGACGAACGGCCGGGAGCCGGACGTGAGCCAGGTCACCGGCGGGGGTTGCGAGCACGCTACCTGCGGTGTTCCAATTAGAAATAAGGGGTTTCCCGGTGAGCGGGAGACCGAGCGCTTACTTTCGTGATCCCGGCGACGCGGTCCCCCGCGCGCGCCGGCCCGCGCCGAGGACGGGCCCTCCCCGGGCCCCGGACCCCGGCGGGCGGTTCCCGCTCGGCGGGAGGAAGAGGGCACCATGGGCATTCCCGCCGCGGCGACCGAGTCGGTCCTGGAGGCGTCGATGCTGGCCCGCGCGGCCCGCATCCTGTACACCTTCGCCGACGCCTCGCCCGAGCTCTCGCTGACCGACGTGGTGCGCCGCACCGGGCTGCCGCGCTCGTCGGCGCACCGCATCCTGGACCAGCTCGTGCAGCTCAAGGCGCTGGAGCGCACCGGCCCGCGGTACCGGCTCGGGCTGGGCCTGGTGGAGCTCGGCACGCTGGCCGCCCACCAGAACCACCTGCGCACCACCGCCCTGCCGCACCTGCGCGCCCTGCGCGAGGCGACCGGCGCGGTGGTGCGCCTGGGCGTGCCGGACGAGCACGAGGTGGTCTGGCTGGAGCAGATCGGCGCGCTGCCCGGCGCGGACGCCGGTCCCGCCGGGACGCTGGTGGGCGGGCGGCAGCACACGGTGTGGACGGCGGCGGGCCGGGCGATGCTCGCCTACGCCGATCGCGGCCTGGTGGAGGAGGCCCTGGCGGCGGCTCCGCCGAGGCCCGCCGTCCGCGCAGCGGGACGCGTCAGCCCGCAGGTCCACCGGCCTCACGCCGTCGGCCAGCCTGCTCCCGGCCACCGGGCGCACCAGGCCGGGGTTGCGGGACGGCCGCCGTACGGGACGGCTCCGGAGCGGGTGTCGCGGCGGGCCGCCGAGCTGGAGGCGGTGCGGCGGGAGCTCGTGCGCGTCCGCGAGCACGGCGTGTCGGTGGACCGGGAGGAGACCCGGCGCGGCGTGGTGGAGATGGCCGCCGCGCTGCGCGACGCGACGGGGCGTCCCGTCGCGGCCATCTCCCTGTACGGCCCGGTCGCGCGGACGGACGTGCGGCGGCTGACGCCGCTGCTGCTGGCGGCGGCCGGGTCGATCTGCCGCGCGCTGTCGCTCCCGCACCGCGCCGCGCAGGGCGCGCGGGCCGCCGCGGCGCAGACGGCCGAGGTCCAGCGGCTGCGGCGGGCGCCCGCCCACGCGCGTGCCGCGCACGAGCCGGGCGCGCACGGGTCCGGCGGCGCCCCGGTGGAGCTGCCGCCGGGCACGCTGGACATGCTCGCGGTGTGGGCCCGCCGCTCCGACTGGATGTAGGTGCCGTCACCGGTGCGGTGCGGGGCGCGACGACCGCACCGGCGACGGGGATCGAGGGGTCAGTCCGCGGCGGACAGCCCCACCGCGATCTCGATGAGCTGGTCCTCCTGGCCGCCGATCAGCTTGCGGCGGCCCGCCTCCATCAGGATCTGCGCGCCGGACACGCCGTAGCGCGCGGCCAGCCGCTCGGCGTGCTTGAGGAAGCTGGAGTAGACCCCGGCGTAGCCCATCATCAGCTCCATCCGGCCCAGCAGGCACTCCTGGCCCATGATGGGGCGGACGACGTCCTCGGCCGCGTCGGCGACGGCGAACACGTCGATGCCGGTGGCCAGGCCGAGCTTGTCGCAGACCGCGACGAACGCCTCGACCGGGGTGTTGCCCGCGCCCGCGCCGAACCGGCGCACCGAGCCGTCGATCTGGAGCGCGCCGGCGCGGACGGCCGCGACGCTGTTGGCCACGCCCAGCCCCAGGTTCTCGTGGCCGTGGAAGCCGACCTGCGCGTCCTCGCCCAGTTCGGCGACCAGGGCCGAGACGCGGTCGGCGGTCTGTTCGAGCACGAGGGCGCCCGCCGAGTCCACGACGTAGACGCACTGGCAGCCCGCGTCGGCCATGACGCGGGCCTGCCGCGCCAGGACCTCCGGCGGCTGGGAGTGCGACATCATCAGGAACCCGACGGTCTCCAGGCCCAGCTCGCGGGCCAGGCCGAAGTGCTGCACCGACACGTCGGCCTCGGTGCAGTGCGTGGCGATGCGGCAGATCGACGCGCCGTTGTCGGCGGCCTGCCGGATGTCGTCCTTGACGCCCACGCCGGGCAGCATCAGGAAGGCGATCCGGGCGCGGGTCGCGGTGCGCACCGCCGTCCTGATCAGCTCCTGCTCGGGGACGGCCGAGAAGCCGTAGTTGAACGAGGAGCCGCCCAGCCCGTCGCCGTGCGCGACCTCGATGACCGGGACCCCGGCGGCGTCCAGCGCGCCGACGATCCGCTCGACGTCGGCGGCGGTGAACCGGTGGCGCTTGTGGTGCGACCCGTCGCGCAGCGAGGAGTCGGTGATCCGGATGTCCGGCGAGTCGGAGTAGGGCACGACTAGGCCCCCTTCAGGTATCGGGCGATCTCCTCGCCGACCTTGGTCGCCGCGGCGGTCATGATGTCGAGGTTGCCGGCGTAGGGCGGCAGGAAGTCGCCCGCGCCCTCGACCTCCAGGAAGATCGCGACCCGGGCGCGGCCGTCGATCTCGTCGAACTGCGGCGCGGTGCGCAGCCGGTAGCCGGGCACGTAGCCGGCGACCTCGGCGGCGACCCGCTCGACCGAGGCCGTGATCGCCGCGTGGTCGGCGTCCGCCGGGATCGCGCAGAAGACGGTGTCGCGCATGACCACCGGCGGCTCGGCGGGGTTCAGGATGATGATCGCCTTGCCGGTGGCCGCGCCGCCGATGGTCTCGACGCCGCGCGCGGTGGTGCGGGTGAACTCGTCGATGTTGGCGCGGGTGCCGGGCCCGGCCGACACCGAGGCGACCGAGGCGACGATCTCGGCGTACTCGACCGGCACCACGCGCGAGACCGCGTGCACCATCGGGATGGTGGCCTGGCCGCCGCAGGTGATGAGGTTGACGTTGGGCGCGTCCAGGTGGGCGCGCAGGTTGGCCGGGGGCACCACGGCCGGGCCGACCGCGGCCGGGGTCAGGTCGATCGCGCGGATGCCGGCCTCGGCGTAGCGGGGCGCGGCGGCGCGGTGCACGTAGGCCGAGGTCGCCTCGAAGACCAGGTCGGGCGGCTCGGGCCGGGCCAGCAGCCAGTCGATCCCCTCGTGGCTGGTCTCCAGGCCGAGGTCGGCGGCGCGCTTCAGGCCCTCGCTGGCGGGGTCCACGCCGATCATGTAGCGCGGTTCGATGTGCGGGCTGCGCAGCAGCTTGTACAGCAGGTCGGTGCCGATGTTGCCCGGCCCGACGATGGCGGCGGTGGCCATGGTTCCCCTGTTCAGACGAAGGTCAGCGCGACCGGGCCGAGCCCGGTGAAGTCGGCGGTGTAGGTCGATCCGGCGGCGACGTCGAAGGCGCGGGTGCACGATCCGGGCAGGACGAGGTGCCCGGCCTCCAGCCGGACGCCGAACCCGGCGACCGTGCGGGCCAGCCACGCCACGGCGGTGGTCGGGTCGCCGAGCACCGCGTCGGAGCGCCCGGAGGCGACCGGCTCGCCGTCGCGGTACAGCGTCGCCTCGATGGCGGTGAGGTCCAGGCCGGCGGGGGCGACGCCCGCGCCGATGACGAACCCGGCCGACGAGGCGTTGTCGGCGATGGTGTCGGCGAGGCCGATGCGCCAGTCCCGGATGCGGCTGTCGATCAGCTCCAGGGCGGGCACCACGCGCTCGGTGGCGGCCAGCACGTCGGCCTCGGTGCAGTCCTCGCCGGGCAGGTCGGCGCCCAGCACGAACCCGACCTCCACCTCCACGCGCGGCACGCAGTAGCGGGCGATCCGCACCGGCTCGTCCTCGCGCAGCTCCATGTCGGCGAGCAGGTGGCCGTAGTCGGGCTCGTCCACCCCCATCATCCGCTGCATCGCCTCGGACGACAGGCCGACCTTGTGGCCGCGCACGGTCGCGCCCGCGGCCACCCGGCGGCCGATGTTGACGAGCTGGATCCGGTAGGCGTCGGCGGCGTCGATGCCCGGCCAGGTCTCGGCCAGCGGGGCGATCGGCGCACGGTCCAGTTCGGCGGTCAGCAGCCGGTCGGCCGCCGTCCGCCGCTCTTCGTCGGTGAGCATGGCGTGACGCTACGCACCAGGCGCCCGTAGAAGCCGCACGGAATCCCGCTCATCGGGAGCGCGTCTTCGCCGACCGCCTGTGATCCGGGTTACATCGCCGCATCACCCTTCCATCCCTGGAGGCCCGTTCCCATGCGCGCTCAGTCCACCCGCGCCGCCGGCGTCGCCCTGGCCGCCGTGCTCGCCGCGGGCGTCGCCGCCCCCGCCCGCGCCGCCGCCCCCGCCGCCCGGCCGCACGTTCCGGCGGCGTCGCCGCAGCAGCCGGTCGACCGGTTCCAGGGCACCGTCAACTTCCGCGACCTGGGCGGACACCGGACGCGGTGGGGCGCTCGGGTGCGCGGCGGCAAGGTCTACCGCGCCGACGCGCTCAACAAGTTCACCGACGCCGACAAGGCGGCGCTGGCGAAGCTCGGCGTGCGGCGCGTGGTGGACTTCCGCACCCCCGTCGAGGTCGGCGCCGACGGTCCCGACAAGCTCCCGGCCGGGCTCTCCGCGACCGCGCGGCCGGTCGACGACAACGGCATGTTCGTCGCCGTCAACGGCGCGATCGGCTCCAAGGACCCGGTGCGGCAGGAGCAGGTGCTGGGCGGCGACCGGGGCGCGGAGCTGCTGCGCGGCGTCTACCGCGGCTTCGTGACCGACCCGCGGGCGCGGGCGGCGTTCGGCGCGACCCTGCGCGAGATGGCCGGGCGGCGCACCACTCCCCTGGTGTTCCACTGCACCAGCGGCAAGGACCGCACCGGCTGGACCGCCTACCTGCTGCTGCGGGTGCTGGGCGTGGACCACCGGACCGCCGAGCGCGACTTCCTGCTGTCCAACGCCTACCGCGCCGAGGCCGACGCCAAGGTCCGCGAGCAGCTGAAGGCGGCCGGGTACATGCGGGACCCGCAGCTGCTGGTCCCGGTGCAGGAGGTGCGCACCGACTACCTGGACGCGGCGCTGGAGCAGGTGCGCCGCCACTACGGCTCGCTCGACCGCTACATCCGCGTGGGGCTGGGCGTGGACGGTCGCACCGCCGCCGAGCTGCGGCACCGGCTGACCGCGCGCTAGACCCGGCGGACCGCCCGCACCGGCCCCCGCGCCCGCTCCGGGCGCGGGGGCCGTGTTTTAATCTACCAAACAGTTGTTAGAACTAAAGGGGGACGGATGGTCGTCCGCTACGAGCGGCGCGGTCCTGTCGCGGTCGTGACCATGGACCGGCCCGAGTACCGCAACGCGCAGAACTCGGCGATGACCTACGCGCTGGACGAGGCGTTCCAGCGGGCCGCCGACGACGACGAGGTCGCGGTGGTGGTGCTGGCGGGCGCGGGCCCGCACTTCTCGGCCGGGCACGACATCGGCACGCCGGGCCGCGACGCCGACCGGAGCTTCCCGCGCCGCGCCGGGCTGTGGTGGGACCACGTCGGCAAGGCGGGCGCCGAGGGGCGCTTCGCCCGCGAGTCGGAGGTCTACCTCGGCATGTGCCGCCGCTGGCGGGAGCTGCCCAAGCCGATGATCGCCTCGGTGCAGGGCGCGTGCGTGGCGGGCGGGCTGATGCTGGCCTGGGTGTGCGACCTGATCGTGGCGAGCGAGGACGCGTTCTTCGCCGACCCGGTGGTGCGGATGGGCATCCCCGGCGTGGAGTACTTCGCGCACCCGTGGGTGATGCCGCCGCGCGTCGCCAAGGAGTTCCTGTTCACCGGCGACCGGATGAGCGCGGCGCGCGCCCACGAGCTGGGCTGGGTCAACCGGGTGGTGCCGCGCGAGGAGCTGGAGGAGCAGACCTTTACGCTCGCCGAGCGGATCGCGCGGATGCCGCGCTTCGGCCTGGCGCTGACCAAGAAGGCCGTCAACCAGGCCGAGGACCTCCAGGGCCTGCACGCCGGGATGGACTCGGTGTTCGGCCTGCACCACCTGGCGCACGCCCACAACGCCGAGACCTCGCCCGACCCGCTGGCCGGCATGGACCCCCGATCGATGAAGGCGGCCGACGATGGATCTTGACTTCCCTGCCGCGCAGGAGGCGTTCCGCGCCGAGGTCCGCGACTGGCTCGCCGCCAACGTGCCCGCCGAGCCGCTGCCGTCCCTGGAGACCGGGGAGGGCTTCGCCGCCCACCGCGCGTGGGAGCGCAGGCTGGGCGAGGCGCGGTTGTCGGCGGTCTCCTGGCCCGAGGAGTACGGCGGCCGGAACGCCTCCCCCCTCGACTGGCTGGTCTTCGAGGAGGAGTACTACGCGGCGGGCGCGCCCGGCCGCGTCAGCCAGAACGGCGTCAACCTGCTCGCGCCCACCCTGCTGGAGCACGGCACCCCCGAGCAGCTGGCCCGGATCCTGCCGCCGATGGCCGCGGGCGAGGTCGTCTGGGCGCAGGCGTGGTCGGAGCCGGGCGCGGGCAGCGACCTGGCCGCGCTGCGCGCCACCGCCACCCGCGTGGACGGCGGCTGGCGGCTGAACGGGCAGAAGACCTGGAGCTCGCGCGCGGCGTTCGCCGACCGGGGCTTCGGGCTGTTCCGCTCCGACCCCGCCTCGCAGCGGCACCGGGGCCTGACCTACCTGATGTTCCCGCTGGACGCCGAGGGCGTCACGGTCCGCCCGATCGGCCGCCTGGACGGCAAGCCCGCCTTCGCCGAGCTGTTCCTGGACGAGGTGTTCGTGCCCGACGCCGACGTGATCGGCGAGCCCGGCGACGGCTGGCGGGTCGCGATGTCCACCGCCGGCAACGAGCGCGGCCTGACGCTGCGCTCCCCCGGCCGCTACACCGCGGCGGCGGACCGGCTGCTGGAGCTGTGGCGGGAGCGGGCCGACCCGTCCGACACCGCGCTGCGCGACCGGGTCGCCGACGCCTGGATCAAGGCGCGCGCCTACCGGCTCAAGGGGTTCGAGACCATCTCGCGCACCGACGACATCGGCGCCGAGTCCAGCCTGAACAAGGTGTTCTGGTCGGAGTTCGACATCGGCCTGCACGAGACGGCCCTGGACCTGCTGGGCGACGACGGCGAGCTGGACTCCGAGTGGCTGGAGGGCTACGTGTTCGCGCTGGCCGGGCCGATCTACGCCGGCACCAACGAGATCCAGCGCAATGTGATCGCCGAGCGGCTGCTCGGCCTGCCGAGGGGATCGCGATGAAGTTCGTCCTGGACGGGGACCAGCGGCTGTTCGCCGACAGCCTGCACAAGCTGCTGGAGCGCTCCGGCACGCCGGAGGCGGTCCGCGCGTGGTCGGCGGGCGACCGCGCGCCGGGCCTGCGCGTCTGGCGGGCGGTCGCGGAGGCGGGCGTGTTCGCGCTGGCCGTCCCCGAGGAGCACGACGGCGCGGGCGTCCTCCCGGTGGAGCTGGTGACGGCGCTCCACGAGCTGGGCCGCCACGCGGTGCCGGGCCCCGTGGTCGAGACGGTCGCCGCCGCGGCGCTCCTGGCGGCGGCCGGCGGCGACGCCGCCGCCGAGTGGCTGCCCCGCATCGCCGCCGGTGAGGCGCTGGTCTCGGTCGCCCGGCCGTACGCGCTGGACGCCGACGTCGCCGACCTGGTCCTCACGGTCCAGGACGGCCTGCTGCACGTCGCCGAGCCCGTGGGCGAACGGCGCACGTCGCTGGACCCGGCCCGCCGCCTGTTCGAGGTGGCCCCGGGTCGCGCCCTCGGCCCCGCGGCCGGGAGCGGGCTCGACCTCGGTGCCCTGGCCTGCGCCGCCCAGCAGATCGGCGTGGGCCGCCGCCTGCTGGAGGTGTCGGTGGACTACGCCGGGACCCGCGAGCAGTTCGGCCGCCCGATCGGCGAGTTCCAGGCGGTGAAGCACCACCTGGCCGGCGCGCTGGTGGAGCTGGAGTTCGCCCGCCCGCTGGTCCACGCCGCGGCCCTGTCCTACGGCGGCCCCGAGTTCGCCCGCGACGCGTCGGCCGCGAAGGTGGCGGCGTCCGAGTCCTCCTACGGCACCGCGAAGACGGCGCTCCAGGTCCACGGCGCGATCGCCTACACCGACGAGTACGACCCGTCGTTGTGGATTCGCAAGGCCCGCGCCCTGCACACGGCCTGGGGCTCGCCCTCCGAGCACCGCGCCCGCCTGATGTCCCTTCTGTGACGCCGGGGCCGGGCGTCCGCGCGGGCGCCCGGCCTCATCCGGCCCAGAAGCTTTCCCGCTAACCGGGAACGGCATGGCGCCGCCGGCCGCGGGATGTGCTGCGATCCCGGCATGACCCCCCGAAGGCTCATCGCAGCCGCCGTCTTCGCGGCCGTCCTCGTCCCCGGCGTCCCCGCGCACGGAGCCGTCCCGCCCGCCGCCCATGCCGCCGCCTCGCACGCGGACCAGCGGGCCCGGCTCCTGGGCACGACCGCGCTGCCCGCCAGGCTCTCCTTCCAGGGCACGACCGTCGGCGGCCTGTCCGGCATCGACCGCGATCCCCGGACCGGCCGCTACGCGCTCATCAGCGACGACCGTTCGCAGACCGGCCCGGCCCGCTTCTACACCGCCGCGATCGACGTCTCCGCCAAGGGGATCGGCGTCCGGCTCGTGGGCACCGCGCCGTTCCGGCGGATCGACGGTGAGCCCTACCCCTCCGCCGCGCAGTGGCAGGCCGAGCCGTGCGCCGCCCCCAGGCCCCGGTGCGACCGGCTCGCTCCGGTCGATCCCGAGGACATCCGGTTCGACCCGCTCGGTCCCGGGTTGTGGTGGAGCCAGGAAGGCGACCGGCAGCCGCCGTCAGGCGGCGGCGCCCCGCTGGTGAACGACCCCTCGATCCGCAGCGCCGCGCCGGACGGCTCGTACAGGGGCCAGCTGCCGCTCCCCGGCAACTACCGCGTCGGCACGGCGGACCGGGGCCCTCGGGCGAACCTCGGCATCGAGGGCTTCACGTTCGCCGCCCGAGGCCGCCTCGTCACGAGCGTCATGGAAGGCCCGCTCCTCCAGGACGGCCCCGCGCCGTCCGCCGCCAAGGGCGCGCTCACCCGGCTCACGGTGCAGTCGCGCAAGGGCGCGGTCGTCGGCCAGTACGCCTACGAGCTGGACGCCGTCGACGGTGAGAACGGCGAGAACGGCGCGGCGGCCATCCTCGCCGACCCCCGCGACCCGAGGCGCTACCTGGTCCTGGAGCGCACCGTCGTGCTGGGCAAGGGCAACCGCGTCCGGATCTACGAGGCGTCCCTGCACGGGGCCACCGACGTCTCCCGCCGCGACTCGCTGGCCGACCCGAAGGGCGTCCGTCCCGTGCGCAAGCGCCTGCTCGCCGACCTGTCGGCCCTCGGCCTCCCGCGGCCCGGCATCGTCGAGGGGATGGCCTGGGGCCCGGTCCTGCCGACGGGCGAGCGCACGCTCGTCCTGGTCGCCGACGACAACTTCGCCGCCCGCGAGATCCCCGGCGTCCCGCAGATCACCCAGTTCGTCGCCGTGGCCGTGCGCTGAACCGCGCGTCCCGGAAGGACGACGGGCCCGGGGCCCCCGCGGGGGGGGGCGCCCGGCCCCCCGCGGGGGGCGGGGGGGGGGGGGGGGCGGCCCCCCCCCCCCCGGCGGGGCGGGGGGGGGGGGCGGCCCCCCGCCCCCCCCCCCCCCCGCCGCCCCCCCCCCCCGGGGGGGGGGGGGGCCCCCCCGCCCCGGGGGGTCAGTTGGTGGTGAGGCCGCCGTCCACCGCGAACTCGGTGCCGGTGATGTAGGAGGACGCGTCGGAGGCCAGGAACAGCACCAGGCCCGCCACGTCCTCCGGGACGCCCACCCGGCCCAGCGGAACGCGGTCGTAGTTGCCCTCGCCGCGCTCGAAGCCCGCCGCCGCGACCATCGGGGTGTCGATCGCGCCGGGATGGACCGAGTTGACGCGGATGCCGTCGGGGGCCAGGTCCAGGGCAGCCGAGCGGGTCAGGCCGCGCAGGCCGAACTTCGACGCCCCGTAAGCGCTGTGGCCGGGGATGCCGCGCAGGCCCGCCGTCGAGGAGATGTTGACGACCGAGCCGCCGCCGGCCGCGCGCATGGCGGGCACGGCCGCCTTGATGCCGAGGAACGGCCCGATCAGGTTGACGCGGAGGATCAGCTCGAAGCGCTCCTCGGTCTCCTGGTCGACGGGGGCGGTGCGCCAGATGCCCGCGTTGTTGACCAGGACGTCCAGCCGGCCGAACGCGCCGGTGGCCGCGGCGACGGCACCGGCCCAGGACGCCGCGTCGGTGACGTCGTGGTGGACGAAGCGGGCCGCCTCGCCGATCTCGGCGGCCACCTCGCGCCCCTCCTCCAGGACGTCGGCGACCACGACCCTGGCCCCCGCCTCGGCCAGCAGGCGGGCCTCCGCCGCGCCCTGGCCCCGGGCCGCGCCCGTGACGATCGCGACCTTCCCTTCCAGCCCGCCCTGCCCGCCGCCCGGGGTCACGCGCCCTCCTTGGCGCGGAAGTGCGGGATGACCTTCTCGCCCCACTGCCTGATCGTCTCCATGCAGACCTCCTGCGGCACGGTGCCCATCTGGATGAGGCAGTTGACCTCGTCCACGCCGATCTCGGCAAGCCGCTCGACGTAGGCGATGGCGGTGTCGGCGTCGCCGTAGGCGTGGTCGACGTTGTAGGTGCCGGTGTCGGAGGGGCGCGCCGGGATGGCGGCCTCGTGCAGCTTGGCGACCAGCGCCTCCCTGTCCTTGCGGATCTCGGCGGCGTTGTCGTCGTGCTCGGTGTCCTCCTTGGGCTCGGGCCCGTTGCCGTACCAGTGCGCGATCGACTCGGCGAAGAACCGCTGGCCGCGCGCCCCGATGCGGAACGCCTCGGCGGCGTCGTCCAGCACGATGGTCGGGCACAGCGCGGCGAAGTGGTCGTTGGCGACCGAGGCGACCAGCTTGTCGCCGGTGCGGGTGGCGACGGCCTCGTCGTAGACCTTGCGCATCTCGCGGACGTCGTCGGCCCCGGCGAAGCCCATCACCAGCGCGCCGACGCCCCACTCGCCGGCCAGCCGCAGCGTGTCGTGCTTGGAGCAGGCCAGGAACAGCGGCGGGTGCGGGTCCTGGACGGGGCGCGGCAGGATGCGGCCGGGACCGATGTCGATGGACCCGTGCCACTCGAACACCTCCTCCTGCCACGCCTTGCCGAAGATGCGCAGCGCCTCCTCCATCTGCGGGTAGGTGTCCTTCGGCTGGACCCCGTACATCGACATCTCCTGGCGGGTCGCGCCGCGTCCGGCGCCGATGTCCACGCGGCCGCCCGACAGCACGTCCAGCATCGCGGCGCGCTCGGCCACGCGGACCGGGTGCTGGAAGCCGAACGGCATCGTCACCACGCCGTGGCCGATGCGGATGCGGCTGGTGCGGGCGGCGACCCAGGTCAGGAAGATCTCCGAGGCGCTCATGTGCGCGTACCGGTACAGCGAGTGGTGCTCGACCGCCCAGATCCGGTCGAAGCCCATCCGCTCGGCGTAGACGGCCTGGTCCACGCAGTCCCGGATCACCTGCCGCTCGCGCTGGGGCGTCGGGTCGGTCAGCTGCGCCTCGAAGATCATCGAGAACTTCACGGGGATCCTCCTGTATTTCGATTCGGCATATTCCTAACAGATATATGCGGGGAGCGCCACACTCCGGTCCGGTCGATCCGCCGCTAGGCTGGCCCGGTGATCCCGACGAGCGACGACGACGCGTCCGGCCCCGCCCTGCCGGAGCTGCCGCCGACCAGCTGGGCGGTGCTCGGGCTGCTGTCGTTCGGCGAGGAGCTGTCGGGCTACGACCTGAAGAAATGGGCCGACTGGAGCCTGAAGTTCTTCTACTGGAGCCCCTCGTTCAGCCAGATCTACGGCGAGCTGAAGCGGCTGGAGAAGGCCGGGCTCGCCGCCTCGCGGGTCGAGCTGACCGAGAGCACCCGCGCCAAGCGCGTCTACCGGATCACCGAGGAGGGCCTGGCCGCCGTGGCGCGCTGGGCCGACCGGTCGCCGGTCGAGCCGCCGGTCCTCAAGCACGGCGTCATGCTGCGCGCCTGGCTCGGCCACCTGATGGCCCCCGACCGGCTGCGGCGGATCCTGGAGGAGCACGGCGAGTACGCCGACAAGATGCGCCGCCGCGCCGAGGCCGACGCCGAAGGCGCCGCCGAGAACCCGGGATGGGCCTACACCGAGCTCGTGCTGCGCTGGTCCGAGCGCTACTACGCGGCCGAGCGCGACCTGACGCGGCAGATGCTCGCCGACCTGGCCGAGATGGAGGCCCGGGGACGCACCGCTCCCTCCGGCGGCGACGGCGGCACCGGCGGAGCGGACACCTCCGGCTAGACGGCCGCGGGCGCGGCGAGCGCGCCGAAGCGGCTGCGGAAGAACAGCAGCGGCCCGGCGTCGCGCCCGGCGCCCAGCGCGGTGACGCGGCCGATGACCACCGAGTGGTCGCCGCCGGGCAGCTCCCGGTCGATGTCGGCCTCGATCCAGGCCAGCGCGCCGTCCAGCAGCGGGGAGCCGCCGGGCGCCGGGCGCCAGGGCACCCCCGCGAACTTGCCCCCGCCGCCCGACCCGCTGCGGGCCATCGCCGCGCACGTCTCCCGCTGGTCCTCGGCCAGCACGTTGACCGCGAACCGGCCGGCGGCCCGGATGCGCGGCCAGGTCGTGGAGGTCTCCGCCGGGCAGAACACCACCAGCGGCGGGTCCAGCGACAGCGAGGAGAACGACTGGCAGGCCATGCCCACCGGCTCGCCGCCGCCGTCCCCGCTCCCGTCGGCGTGCGCGGCCGTCACCACCACGACACCGCCGGCGAACGCCCCCAGCACCCGCCGCATCGCCTCGCCGTCCACCGTCTCGCCGCGCGCCATGACGCCTCCCAGGATCCGTTCGAGATATTTCGATTAGAAACATTCCGATTAGAAGCATCGGTGTGGTTCCATGTCAAGGCCGCGATGTCGCCCCGGCCGCCCCCTCGCGCCCGTCCGGAGCGGCCTCGCCCACCCCTGGCGAAGGAGAGCACCATGTCCCCGCTTCCCGCGACCGTCCCCGAACTGGTCGCCCACGCCGCCGCGGCCCATGGCGACCGCGAGGCGCTGGTCGACGACGAGGTGCGCTGGACGTTCGAGCGGCTGTGCGCCGAGATCGAGCGCGCCGCCCGCGCCGCGCTGGCCTGGGGCGTGCGGCCCGGCGACCGCGTCGCCGTCTGGGCGCCCAACAGCCGCCAGTGGATCGTCGCGGCGGTCGGCGCGGTGTGCGCCGGGGCCGTGCTGGTCCCGCTCAACAGCCGCTACCGGGGGCCCGAGGCCGCCGACATCCTGCTGCGCACCGACGCGCGCCTGCTGTTCACCGTGCGCGGCTTCCTCGGCAACGACTACCCCGGGATGCTGGCCGACACCGGGGTCGAGCTGCCCGCGCTGGAGCGCACCGTCCTGCTGAACGACGCGGCGGACTGGGACGCCTACCTGGAGCCCGGCGACGCGGTGCCCGACCGGGCCTACCGCGAGCGCGCGGCGGCCGTCGGCCCCGAGGACCCCTGCGACATCATCTTCACCTCCGGCACCACCGGGCGGCCCAAGGGCGTGGTCACCGCGCACGGCCAGAACCTGCGCGTCTTCGCCGCCTGGTCGGCGGCGGTGACGCTGCGGACCGGCGACCGCTACCTGCTGATCAACCCGTTCTTCCACACCTTCGGCTACAAGTTCGGCGTGCTGGTGTGCCTGCTCACCGGCGCCGCGATGGTGCCCGAGCCGGTGTTCGACCCGGCGCGGGCCGCCGACCGGATCGCCGCCGAGAAGATCACCGTGCTGATGGGGCCGCCGACCGTCTTCACCTCGCTGCTGGAGCTGCCGGACCGGCCCGCCGGCACGCTGCGGCTGGCCGGGACCGGCGCGGCCAGCGTGCCGGCCGAGCTGGTCCGCCGCATCCGCGCCGACCTCGGCGTGCCCGCCGTGTTCACCGCCTACGGGCTGAGCGAGTCGTGCGGGGTGGTGTCGGTGTGCCCGGTGGACGCCGACCCCGAGACCATCGCGCACACCACCGGGGTGGCGCTGCCGGGCACCGAGATCCGCGTCGCCGGGCCCGACGGCGCGGCCCTGCCGCCCGGCGAGCCCGGCGAGATCCTGGTCCGCGGCTACCACGTGATGCGCGGCTACCTGGACGACCCCGGGGCCACCGCCCGCACGATCACCCCGGACGGCTGGCTGCGCACCGGCGACGTCGGCGTCCTGGACGGGCGCGGCTACCTGCGGATCACCGACCGGATCAAGGACATGTTCGTGGTGGGCGGCTTCAACGCCTACCCCGCCGAGATCGAGGCCGTGCTGGCCGGGCACCCGGCGGTGGTCGAGGCCGCGGTGGTGGGCGTGCCCGACGCGCGGCTCGGCGAGACCGGCGCGGCCTTCCTGGTCACCCGCGCGCCGGTCGGGCCGGCCGAGCTGACCGCCTGGCTGCGCGAGCGCCTCGCCAACTTCAAGGTGCCCCGGCACTTCCACGTCGTGGACGCCCTGCCGCGCAACGCCGGCGGCAAGGTGCTCAAGCAGGAGCTGAGGAGACAGGCATGATCACCACTGCGGAGCAGGAGGAGCTGCGCGCCGTCGTGCGCGCGCTGCTGGCCCGCCATCCGGTCGGACGGCCCGCGCCGGAGCGGCCCCACCGTGCCGGCCGGCGCGCCGGAGCGGCGGTGTGGGCGCCGCTGGCCGAGCAGGTCGGCGCGTGCGCGCTGCTGGTGCCCGAGGAGCACGGCGGCGCGGGGTTCACTCTGGCCGAGACGCACGTGGTGTGCGAGGAGCTCGGCCGCACGCTGGCCCCGGTGCCCTACCTGGCGTCGGCGGTGCTGGCCACCGAGGCGCTGCTGGCCTGCGGCGCCGCCGACGTGCTGCCGGAGCTGGCCGCCGGGGAGCGGGTGGCGACGCTGGCGTGGGCCGAACAGGGTTCGTGGGACGCCGGATCGATCGCCACCGCCGAGCGGGACGGGCGGCTGACCGGCGTCAAGGAGCACGTGCTGGACGGCGCGGACGCCGACCTGCTGCTGGTGCCCGCGCGCACCGCCGACGGCGGCCTCGGCCTGTACCTGGTCGAGGCGGGCGCGCCGGGGCTGGCCGTCGAGGCGTCCCCGACGCTCGACCCGACCCGCCCGCTCGCCCGCGTCACGCTGGACGGCGTCCCGGCGCGGCCGCTCGCCGCCGACGCCGCGCCGGTGCTGGAGCGGCTGCTGGCCGTCGCCGCCGCCGCGCTCAGCGCCGAGCAGCTCGGCGGCGCGCAGCGCTGCCTGGACATGACCGTCGAGTACGCCAAGACGCGGGTGCAGTTCGGACGGCCGATCGGGTCGTTCCAGGCGGTCAAGCACCGGCTGGCCGACCTGTACGTGCTGGTGGAGTCGGCGCGGTCGGCCAGCTACCACGCGGCCGCCGGGCTCGCGGAGGGCGCTCCGGACGCCGGGACGCGCGCCGCGCTCGCCAAGGCGTACTGCTCGGAGGCGTTCACCGCCGTCGCCGCCGAGACGGTGCAGCTCCACGGCGGCATCGGCTTCACCTGGGAGCACGACGCGCACCTGTACTTCAAGCGGGCCCACGGCTCGGCGCGCCTGTTCGGCGACCCGGCCTGGCACCGCGCCCGGCTGGGCGACGCCGTGCTCGGCGCGGCCGGGCCGGAAAGCGCGGCCCCGCGGAATGCGGTGCCGGAGAGGAGAACGCCTGTGAGCGCGACCTAGCGGCCCTGGACCGTGTCCGTGTCCGCGGGCTGCGCGCGCGAGTCCTCCGCCGAGGCGGCGGGGCTCGGGACGCGCCCGGAGGCGACCAGTTCGTCCAGGTCGGCCAGCAGCTGCCCGGCGAGTTCGTGCTCGGCGGCGTAGTGGCGGGCGGCCCAGCGGGCGGCCAGCTCCGGGTAGCCCCAGCCGGGCACCGTCGCGGCGGTGTCGCGGGAGTACTCGGCCTCGGCCCGCATCCGGGCGCAGTCGTCGCGGTAGCCCACGACGATCTCGCGCAGCCGCCGCGGATCGGCGACGTGGCCCAGCCACACCCGCAGCATCGGCCCGTGCTTGAGGACCGGCGGCTCCACCGGCGAGCCGCCGGCCCAGGCGGCCAGGCCCGCGCGCCCGGCGTCGGTGACGGTGTAGAGGCGGCGGGAGCGGCCGTCCTCGGCGGTCTCGGTCCGGGAGGCGGCGTAGCCGACCCGCTCCAGGCGCTTGAGTTCGCTGTAGATCTGGCTCATCGCCGGGCTCCAGTAGAACAGCCGCAGGATGTGGTCGGCCCACTGCCTGACCTCGTAGCCGGTCAGCTCCTCGCCGAAGGACAGGATGCCCAGGACCGCCCAGGCGGTGGCGGGGAGCTTGGCGGTGGGCGGCCCGGCGGCGGACGGCCCGGCGGCGGGCGGCTCCGCGTCGGGCGGTGCGGCGGCGGGCGGGTCGGCGGCCGGGGCGGCGTCGCCGGGGGCGCGGTCGGCGGGTGCGGGCATGGCTGCCAGCGTAGCCAGCGCGCGACCGTAGCCGTTCTCCCGCGACCGGGCAAGGGCTTGATCGAGTGGCGTATGTGTTCCAAATTGGAATACAAAGGAAGCGACCGAACGATGGGGTGCGTGATGCGGTTTTCGATGATCTTCGAGGCCCAGCTGGCGGACCCGACCGCCGAGCACGAGCACCGGGTGATCCACGACTGCGTCGAGCAGGCGGTGCTGGCCGAGCGGATGGGCTTCGACCGCGTGTGGGCCGTAGAGCACCACTCGCTCAAGTGGTACGCCCACATGAGCGCCCCGGAGGTCTTCCTGACCTACGTCGCCGCCCGCACCAGCCGCATCCGCCTCGGCCACGGCGTGGTCTGCCTGCCGTTCAACTTCAACCACCCGGTCCGGGTCGCCGAGCGCGCCGCGATGCTGGACGTGCTGTCGGGCGGCCGCCTCGACCTCGGGGCCGGGCGCGGCGCGACCCGCCAGGAGACCTCGCTGTGCGGCGTGGACCCCGCCCGCACCTACGCCGAGCTGGACGAGTCGCTGCGCATCATCGCCGCGGCCTGGCGCGAGGAGGAGCTGGAGTGGCACGGCGACCTGCTCGACATCCCGCCGCACCCGGTCCTGCCGAGGCCCGTCCAGACGCCGCACCCCCCGCTGTTCCTGGCCTGCTCCAAGCGCGACACCCTGAAGCTCGCCGCCGACTACGGCGTGGGCGCGCTGGTGCTCGGCTTCGCCGGGCCCGAGCAGGTCGCCGAGATGCGCCGCGTGTACGACGAGGCGATCGCCGCGCGCACCGGCGAGCGCCAGGTGTCCACCGTCGTCAACGACCATTTCGCCGCGCTGTGCCCGACCATCGTGCTCGACGACCGCGCCGAGGCCGTCCGCATCGGCACGCGCGGCCAGCGGTTCTTCGCCCAGTCGATCGCGCACTGGTACGGCAGCGCGCCGCCGCCGGACGAGGCGGTCCGGCCCGGCGGGGACGAGGTCGCCGAGATCCGGCGGGCCGCCGAGCAGCAGGTCGCCTACCTGCACGAGGCCGAGATCCCGGTGGGGCCGCACACCACGGCCACCTTCAACGCCGAGCACGCCTACGGCTCGGCCGAGGACGCCGTCGCCTACGTGGAGCGCCTGGCCGCGGCCGGCGCCGACGAGGTGATGTGCCTGATCCAGATGGGCACGGTTCCGCAGGAAGCCTGTCTGGAGACCATCCGGCAGTGGGGGGAAAAGATCATCCCCCGCTTCCGGTGACCACATAGATCAGCGAGGAGACAACGATGTCCGGACTGCAGGACAAGGTAGTGATCGTCACCGGCGGGGCGCGCGGCCTGGGCGCCGCGGCGGCGCGGCGGATGGCGCGCGACGGGGCCAGGCTGGTGGTCACCGACCTGCTCGCCGAGGAGGGCGAGAAGACCGCCGCCGGGATCGGCGGGCTGTTCGTCGAGCACGACGTGACCAGCGCCGACGGCTGGACGGCCGTGGTGGAGGCCGCGCTGGAGCGCTTCGGCCGGGTGGACGGCCTGGTCAACAACGCCGGCATCGCCTCCAGCTCGCTGATCGAGAACGAGAGCCTGGAGTACTTCGAGAAGGTCCTGAAGATCAACCTGACCGGCGTCTTCCTCGGCCTGAAGGCGGTCATCGAGCCGATGAAGGCGGCCGGCGGCGGCTCGATCGTCAACATCTCCTCGGCCGCCGGGCTGACGGCGCTGCCGCTCACCTCCGGCTACGGCGCCTCCAAGTGGGGCGTGCGCGGCCTCACCAAGATCGCGGCGGTGGAGCTGGGCCGCTACCGCATCCGGGTGAACTCGGTGCACCCCGGCATGACCTACACCCCGATGACCGCCGAGCACGGCGCGCAGGTGGGCGAGGGCAACTTCCCGCTGTCGGCCCTCGGCCGGGTCGGGGTGCCCGAGGAGATCGGCGAGGCGGTCTCGTTCCTGGTCTCCGACGCGGCCTCGTACATGACCGGCGCCGAGGTCGCCGTGGACGGCGGCTGGACCGCCGGCGAGGTCGTGATGATGCAGCAGCTCCCCCAGTAAGGAGGACGGCCGTGCCGCTGGACCCCCGCGCCGCCCGGATCGTCGAGATCATGACGGCCGCGTTCCCCCCGATCGGCACCGGCGGCGTGGACGCCGCCGAGGCCCGCCGCGCGCTGGCGGCCTCGGCGCGTCCGGCCGTTCCCGAGCCGCCGGTCGGCCGGGTCGAGGACCGGACGGTCCCCGGCCCGGCCGGCCCGCTGCCGGTCCGGATCTATCGGCCCGGCCCGGCCGGGCCGGGCGCCGCTCCCCCTCCGCTGATGGTGTTCTTCCACGGCGGCGGCTTCGTGCTGTGCGATCTGGACAGCCACGACCGGCTGTGCCGCGTCCTGGCGTCCCGCACCGGCGCCGTCGTGGTGTCGGTGGACTACCGGCTGGCGCCCGAGCACCCCTTCCCGGCCGCCGCCGAGGACGCGCGGGCCGCGCTGGCCTGGGCGCACGCCAACGCCGCCGGGCTGGGCGGCGACCCGGACCGGATCGTGGTCGCCGGCGACAGCGCGGGCGGCAACCTGGCCGCGGGCCTGTGCCTGCACGCGCGGGACGCCGGCGGGCCGCCGATCACCTTCCAGCTCCTGGTCTACCCGGTGCTGGACGCCGCGCAGGACACCGCGTCCTACCGCGAGCACGCCACCGGCGGCTTCCTGACGGCCGAGCACATGCGCTGGTACTGGGAGCAGTACGCCCCGGCGGACCCGGCCGACCCTCAGGCGTCGCCGCTGCGGGCCGCCGACCTGTCGGGCCTGCCGCCCGCCTACGTCCTGACCGCCGAGTGCGACCCGCTGCGCGACGAGGGCGAGGCGTACGCGGCGCGCCTGGCCGAGGCGGGCGTCCCGGTGGAGGCGCTGCGGGTGGACGGGGCCTTCCACGGCTTCATCAGCCTGGACCAGGCCCTGCCGATCGCCGCGCAGGCGCAGGACGCGGTCTGCGCCGCCCTGCGCGCCGCCCTGGCCGAAGGCCCCCGCGAGGACGCCGCGGAGGTCTGACCGGGAGAGCCGGTCAGGAGGCCAGGCCGTGCCGGAAGGCGTAGGTCACCGCCTGCGCCCGGTCCCGCAGCCCGGCCTTGGCGAACAGGTTGTTGATGTGGGTCTTCACCGTCGCCTCGGTGATGAACAGGTCCCCGGCGATCTCGGTGTTGGAGCGGCCCCGCGCGATCAGCGCCAGCACCTCGGCCTCGCGCCGGGTCAGCCCGTCGGGCAGGTCGGCGCGGCCGGCGCGCGCCGCGCGCTCGTCGGCCGCCACCGCCTCCACCAGGCGGCGCTGCACGGCCGGGTCCAGCAGGGACGCGCCGCCGCGCACCGCCGCGACCGCCTGCGCGATCTCCTCGGCCCCGGCGTCCTTGGTCAGGTAGCCGCGCGCCCCGGCGCGCAGCGCGGCGAAGATCGACTCGTCGTCGGCGTAGGTGGTCAGCACCACGACCTCGACCCCGGGGTGGTCCCGCCTGATCCGCCGGGTGGCCTCCACCCCGTCCACCCGCGGCATCCGCAGGTCCATCAGCACGACCTCCGGCCGCAGCTCGGCCACCAGCTCCACGGCCCGCTCGCCGTCCCCCGCCGAGCCGACCACCTCCAGCTCGGGCAGCAGCTCCAGCAGCAGGACCAGGCCCTCCCGCACCACCGTCTGGTCGTCGACCACCAGAACCCGCGTCCGCTCGCTCAAGCCGGCACCCTCAACGCCACCCGGAATCCCTTGTCCTCCGGCCCGGCCTCCAGGGTGCCACCGATCAGCTCGGCGCGCTCGCGCATGCCGACCAGCCCGTAACCGGTCCCGGCCGCCCCCTCGCCCACCGCGTCCAGGCCGGGCTCGGTGCTCCCGGTGTCGGCGACCTCCAGCGCCACCTCGGCGGGCCGGTAGTCCAGCACGATCCGGACGCGGGCGCCGGGCGCGTGCTTGCGGACGTTGGTGAGCGCCTCCTGCGCGGTGCGCACCACCGCCAGCCCGGCCTGCGGCGCCAGCTCGCGCGGCGTCCCGGTCACCTCCACGGTCGCGGGGCGGCCGGTGGCGGCGTGGAACTCCTCGGCCAGCCCGGCGAGGGCCTCGGCCACCGGCGGGGCGTCGCCGCGCAGGGCGGCCAGGGCGCGGCGGGTCTCCTCCAGGCCGGCGCGGGCGAGGTTCTGGGCGCGTTCGACGCGGTCCAGGGCGCGGGTCCGGTCGCCGTCGCGCGACAGCAGCAGCCTCGCGCCCTCCAGGTGCACCAGCTGCGCCGACAACGAGTGCGCCAGGATGTCGTGGATCTCGCGGGCCATGCGGGTGCGCTCGTCCAGCATGAGGGCGGCGGCCTCGGCCTCGCGGGTGGCGTCCTCGGCGGTCCTGCGCTGCCGGGCGGCGGTCGCGCCGAGCACGACGCCGATGAACGCGACCAGCAGCCCGTAGTCGGGGTCCTCGTCGTGCACGAGGTCCCCCACCGTCCAGACGACGAACAGGGCCGCCGCGCCGAACACCAGCGCCCACCCGATCGCCAGCCTGTGCGACAGCGCCCACACGCCGGTGCCGAGCAGGAAGACGCCGCCGGCGTTGTCCGGCGCCACCCCGTACAGGCCGAGCGCGGCCGCCATGCCCAGCAGGATCAGCGCCGGACCGGCCCACCGCGGGCGGCGCATCCGCCGGCCCCGCCCGCCGCGCGGGGGCCGCCACGCCCACAGTCCGGCCGCCAGCAGCGCCGGGGACAGCAGGTTCAGCACCACCATCGCCAGCCCCGGCCCGTGCAGGGCCGGGCGCGGATCGCCCTGCCACATCGAGCGCAGGTAGAGGGCCAGCGTCCAGGCGACGACGAAGACGATCAGCACGGTCCGGGCGTGGGCCGTGCCGACCCTGACCGGCTTCACGCCACGGCGCCGATCGCCGGGACGCTCCGCGCGCACCCTCCCCGCGGGGCCGCGCCTGGGAGGGCCCGGACACAGGCGCTCCCTGCCGCTGTCCGCGCCGTTGGCGCGTCGCTCAGGATCTCCATGCTCCGACGCTAGGGCCCGCGACGCGCGCGGGCATCGGAGCAGGGGTGGAATCGCGGTCTCCACCCGGCCCGGACCGCGCTGCGCGGGCACGCCCGGGTCCGGCCATTACTGGACAGTACGTCAGTACTTGCCGAGAAGTAAGTGATCCATTACGTTACGGCCGGGAGACCCGCCGCCCGGAGGTAGCGCTGATGCGCCGTGTGATTCGCTGGACCGCCCCCCTCGCCGCCGCCGCACTCGCCGTGACGGCGGTGCCGCCCGCCGGCGCCGCCCCCGCCGCACCGGCCCCGCCCCAGGCGCCCGCCGCCGGGTGGAAGGCGCGGCCCGCCGCCTACGAGGTGGTGACCGAGAAGGACGTCGTGCTCAGGATGAGCGACGGCACCGAGCTGGTCGCCGACGTGCTGCGGCCCGGCAGGGGCGGCCGCGCCGCGCCCGGCCGCTTCCCGGTGATCGTGACGATGACGCCGTACAACAAGACCCTGCCCGGCGCGAACATGGCCAGCCACTACCTGGTGCAGCGCGGCTACGTGCAGGTGGTCGCCGACGTGCGCGGCACCGGCGGGTCGCGCGGCAAGTGGGAGGCGTTCAGCGCCCGCGAGCAGCGCGACGGCAAGGAGGTCGTGGAGTGGGCCGCCTCCGCCAAGCGGCCCTGGAGCGACGGCCGGGTCGGCATGGTCGGCGCGTCCTACGGCGGCATCAACCAGATCTTCACCGCCGCGCAGCGCCCCAAGGGCCTGAAGGCGCTGTTCCCGGTCGTGCCGATGGGCGACGCCTACCGCGACGTGATCGGCACCGGCGGCCAGCTCGGCCTCGGCTTCGTCCCCTTCTGGCTGGCCGCGGTCGGCGTGAGCGGGCTGCTGCCGCCGACCTACGCGGGCAAGGACCCGGCCAAGGCGCGCAAGGTGGTGGAGGAGCACTTCGGCAACATCGGCGACTTCCAGATCCGGATGCTGCTCGACGCGCTGACGGGCGGCCCCAAGGCGTTCGACGGGCCGTTCTACCGGGAGCGGTCGCCGCTGGAGGTCGTGGACAAGGTCGACGTGCCGACCTTCGTGGTGGGCGGCGAGTTCGACATCTTCCAGCGCAGCGAGCCGATGCTCTACCAGCGCCTGGCCAAGCGCGTCCCGGCGAAGTTCGTGTACGGCCCCTGGTACCACATCGACGGCGCGGCCCCCGCGCTCGGCGCCACCATCCCCGGCACGCCCATGCCGCCCGGACCGTCCCTCACCGAGCTGATGTTGCGCTGGTTCGACCGGTACGTCCGCGGCGCCGCCGACACCGGCCTGGACCGCGACGTCCCGCCGGTCACCTACTTCGAGAACGGCTCGGGCAAGTGGAAGCGCGCCGGGCAGTGGCCGCCCGCCGGGGTCCGCTACCAGGCGCTGCGGCTCAGCGGCCCGGCCGCGCCCGGACGGCCCGGCAGGCTCACCGCCGGGACCGGGACGGGGACGCCGTCCGCGGTGCCCTACAACCCGTTCGCCGGGCTGTGCAGCCGCTCCACCGTGCAGTGGGCGGGCGCGGGCTTCCTGAAGTACCTCGGCCTGGCCTGCGAGCACGACAACAGCCAGAACGACGAGCTCGGCGTCGTCTACGACATCCCGGTGACCAGGCCGCTGCGCCTCACCGGGCCGATCAACGCGCACCTGACGGTCTCCAGCGCCGCCAAGGACGGCCAGCTCACCGTGCGGGTGGAGGACGTCGCGCCGAACGGCAAGGCGACCCAGCTCACCGCGGGCTGGCAGGTGCTGTCGCTGCGGAAGCTGGACCAGGCCAGGACGCTGCGGCAGGACGGCCTGATCGCGCGCCCGTACCACCCCTTCACCAAGGCGTCCGCCCAGGCCATGCCCAAGAACAGGCCGGTGGCGGTGGACGTGGAGGTCTTCCCGATCGCCGCCGAGATCAAGCCCGGCCACAGGCTGCGGCTGTCGGTGCAGACCGCCGACTTCCCGCACCTGTTCCCGTCGCTCCCCCAGCTCGGCAACAGCATCGGCAGTGGGCTGAAGATCTGGCACGACCCGAAGAACCCCTCCTGGGTGGCCCTTCCGGTCGCCCCCTGACGCGGACGGCGCGGGGAGCGCAACCGGGCGCTCCCCGCCGCCCGCCAGTCCACCAGCATCCCCAGCCCGCGCCGCAGCAGGTCCGCCCACGGCACCAGCCACAGCGCCGCCAGCAGCGTCCCGGCGACCTGGCGGTGCCCCGCCGCCACCAGCACGTCGCCGGTCATCGCGGCGTTGGAGCAGATCCGCCAGCCCAGCAGCGCCACCGCGACCGGCGGCAGCGCCAGCCACGGCTCGGCCGCCCTCTCCGCGGCCGCCCACCAGCCCGCCAGTACCGCTTCCATCACCGCTCCCCCCACCGGACATCGTGATCACCACGGTGCCGGTGGCGGGGTGCGGTCGTCGGTAACGGAGATGTCCGACCTGGGGTGGTACTAGCTCCACCCCCGGCTCACTCGCCGCCGATCCGGTCGGGGTCCACCGTCGGCATGCGGCCGACCAGGACCCGGTTGACCAGCCACAGCACGATCCCGATCGCGACCAGGACCGCCGCGCGCAGGTACACCCCGCCCTCCCGGCCGGTGATCGGCAGGGTGAGGAACAGGCACGCGACCGCGCCCAGCACGGGCATCCACGTCGGCGCCCTGAAGTGGTCGTGCTCGACGCGCTCGCGGCGCAGCACCAGCACGCAGACGTTGACCATCGCGAACACCACCAGCAGGAGCAGCACCGTGGTGTCGGCGAGCCCGCCGACGTCGCCGGTGCAGACCAGCGCCGCCGCGAGGCCCACGGTGAACAGGATCGCCACCCACGGCGTGCGCCGCGCCGGGTGCACGGTCCCGAAGACCTTCGGCACGATGCCCTCGCGCGCCATGCCGTAGACCAGCCGGGACGCCATGATCATGTTGATCAGCGCGGTGTTGCCGACCGCCAGCAGCGCGATCAGCGCGAACAGCTTGGGCGGGAAGTCCAGCCCGGCGACCTTCACCACCTCCAGCAGCGGCCCGGTGGAGCCCCGCAGCGTCTCGGTCTCCACCAGCATCGTCGCGGTGAACGCCACCGACACGTAGATCACTACGGTGACCGCCAGGCCGCCGAACAGCGCCGCGGGGAAGTCGCGCGCGGGGTCCTTGGCCTCCTCGGCCAGGTTGACCGAGTCCTCGAAGCCGAGCAGCGCGTAGAAGGCCAGGGCCGTGCCGCCCAGCACGCCGAGGAACGCGCCGTTGGCGGGATGGAACTCCAGCGCCCGGCCCGGGTCGCCGTCCCCCGACAGCAGCGCGAACACCCCGATGACCATGATGACCAGCAGCCCGAACGCCTCGACCAGCGTCAGCGCCACGTTCACCTTGATCGACTCGGAGATGCCGGCCAGGTTCACCAGCGCGACCAGCACCAGGAAGCCCAGCGCGCCCACCAGCGTGGGCAGCGACACGAACTCGGCCAGGTACTCGCCGCCGAACGCCCGCGCCGCAGCGCTCGCCGAGGTGATGCCGCTCATCATCACCGCGAACGCCACGATGAAGGTCACGAACGGGACGCCGAACGCCTTGTTGGCGTACAGCGCCGCCCCCGCCGCCTGCGGGTACTTGCCGACCAGCTCGGCGTAGGCGGTGGCGGTCAGTGCCGCCAGCACGAACGCCACCAGGAACGGGATCCACACCGCCCCGCCGACCTCCTCCGACACCTGGCCGACCAGGGCGTAGATGCCGGCGCCCAAGATGTCGCCGACCACGAACAGCATCAGCACCTTGCGCCCGATGATGCGCCGCAGCCCGCCCTCGAGTTGCCGTGGATCGACCGCTTCCTCCGGCTCGACCGACGCGTCCGCCATGCCACCACTCCTCATGTCCTGTTGTGCGGAGGGCACTACCCAGGGATGCGCCCGCATATCGGCGGTTTACGGGTGGGGTGGCGAACGGGGCGCGGAACGCGCAAAGGCCCCGCCGCCCGATGGGCGGCGGGGCCTCGACGGCGACCGGGAGCGGCGGCTACAGGTCGATGCGCTCGGCGTCCAGCTCGGACGCGCCCGCGGTGATGAACTCGCGGCGCGGCGCGACCTCGCTGCCCATCAGCAGGTCGAAGATCTTGGCCGCCTCCTCGGCGTCCTCGATGCGGATGCGGCGCAGGATGCGGTGGCGCGGGTCCATGGTGGTCTCGGCGAGCTGGTCGGCGTCCATCTCACCCAGGCCCTTGTAGCGCTGGACCGGCTCCTTCCACGCCTGGCCCTTGCGCTCGAACTCCACCAGCTTGCGGCGCAGCTCGGCGTCGCTGTAGCAGTAGACGTACTTGTCCTGGCCCCGCTTGGGCCGGACCAGCTCGATGCGGTGCAGCGGCGGGACCGCGGCGAACACCCGACCGGCCGCCAGCATGGGGTTCATGTAGCGGTACAGCAGGGTGAGCAGCAGGCAGCGGATGTGGGAGCCGTCCACGTCGGCGTCGGCCATCAGGATGATGCGGCCGTAGCGGGCGGCGTCGATGTCGAACGAGCGGCCCGAGCCCGCGCCGAGCACCTGGATGATCGCGGCGCACTCGGCGTTCTTGAGCATGTCGGCGACCGACGCCTTCTGCACGTTCAGGATCTTGCCGCGGATCGGCAGCAGCGCCTGGAACTCCGAGTCGCGCGCGAGCTTGGCGGTGCCGAGCGCCGAGTCGCCCTCGACGATGAACAGCTCGCTGCGGTCGTCGGCGGTGCGGCAGTCGACCAGCTTGGCGGGCAGCGCCGAGTTCTCCAGGGCGTTCTTGCGGCGCTGGTTGTCGCGCTGGGTGCGGGCGGCGATGCGGGTCTTGGCCGCGCCGACGACCTTCTCCAGCACGGTGCGCAGCTGCTGCTTCTGGCCCCGGGAGGGGTTGTCGAAGACCGCCTTCAGCTCCTTGGCGACCACCGCGGACACGATGCGGGTGGCGGCCGAGGTGCCGAGGATCTCCTTGGTCTGGCCCTCGAACTGCGGCTCGGGCAGCCGGACGGTGATCACGGCCGTCAGGCCCTCCAGGACGTCCTCCTTGATGACGTCCTCGTCGCCGTTCTTCAGCAGCTTGACGGCGCGCAGCTGCTCGTTGAGCACCCGGAGCAGGGCGCGCTCGAAGCCGCGCACGTGGGTGCCGCCCTTGGGGGTGGCGATCACGTTGACGAACGAGCGGATGTTGCCGTCGTAGCCGGTGCCCCAGCGCAGCGCGACGTCGACCTCCAGGTCGCGGGCCACGTCGGTGGGGATCAGGTGGCCCTGCTCGTCCAGCACGGGCACGGTCTCGGTGAAGTGGCCGCTGCCGCGCAGCCGCAGCACGTCGATGATCGGGTTGTCCTTGGCGAGGTAGGTGGTGAACTCGCCGATCCCGCCCTCGAAGTGGAAGCTCTCCTCGACCGGCTCCTCGCCGCGCTCGTCGCGCACGTCGATGGTGAGGCCCGGGATGAGGAAGGCGGTCTGCCGCATCCGGTCCATGACCAGGGACTGCTCGACGGTGGCGTCCTTGAGGAAGATCTGCAGGTCGGGCCAGAACCGGACCCGGGTGCCGGTGACCCGGCGGGCGATCTTGCGCACGGTGCGCACGCCCGACTTCTTCTTGAAGCGGGCGTTGGGGCGGCCGTCGTCGGCGAACTCGCCGGGCAGGCCGCGCTTGAAGCTGATGGCGTGGGTCGCGCCGTCGCGGTCGACCTCGACGTCCATGCGCTCGGACAGGGCGTTGACGACCGAGGCGCCGACGCCGTGCAGGCCGCCGGAGGCGGTGTAGGACACCCCGCCGAACTTGCCGCCGGCGTGCAGGCGGGTCATGACCAGCTCGACGCCGGGCAGCTTGGTCTTGGGCTCGATGTCGACCGGGATGCCGCGGCCGTTGTCACCGACCTCGAAGGAGCCGTCGGCGCGCATGATCACGCTGATGTGGGTGCAGTACCCGGCCAGGGCCTCGTCGACGCAGTTGTCGACGATCTCCCACAGGCAGTGGGCGAGTCCCCGGCTGTCGGTGGACCCGATGTACATGCCGGGGCGCTTGCGGACGGCCTCCAGCCCCTCCAGCACCGAGAGGTGCCGGGCGGAGTAGCCCTGCGGGTCGTCGGTCACGGGTTCGGCTGTGGCGGCGGTCAACTGCGTGTGCTCCTCGGGGGTAGGACGATCGCCACGAGGGTACCCCCGGGCTCCGACATTCCACGCGCAGGCTCGCCGCCCGCGGCGCCGGACCGGACGTGCGGCCCGGGTGGAGATCGCCGGCTCCACCCGTGGGCGGGTGTCCGGCGCAGGCCCGGTGCCTAGTGTCCGCATCATGGCACACACCATCGGCGCGCACGGGCTGCGCAAGCGCTACGGGCGGGTACAGGCGGTCGACGACGTCTCCTTCGAGGTCGGCTCCGGGGAGTTCTTCGGCATCCTCGGCCCCAACGGGGCGGGCAAGACCACGCTCCTGGAGATCATCGAGGGGCTGCGGGAGGCCGACGGGGGCGAGGTGTCGGTGCTGGGGCTGCCGCCGTGGCCGCGCAACCACGCCCTGCTGCCCCGGATCGGGGTGCAGCTCCAGGCGTCGTCGTTCTTCGAGCGGCTGACCGCGCGCGAGCAGCTGCGGACGTTCGGCTCCCTGTACGGCGTCCCGGCCAGGCGGGCCGACGCGATGCTGGAGCGGGTCGGGCTGGCCGACAAGGCCGACGCCCGCGTGGAGAGGCTGTCGGGCGGGCAGGCGCAGCGGCTGTCGATCGCCTGCGCGCTCGTGCACGACCCGGAGCTGGTGTTCCTGGACGAGCCCACGGCCGCGCTGGACCCCCAGGCGCGCCGCAACCTGTGGGACGTGCTGCGCGGCATCAACACCGAGGGCCGCACGATCGTGCTGACCACGCACTACATGGACGAGGCCGAGGCGCTCTGCGACCGCGTGGCGATCATGGACGCGGGCCGGATCCTGCGGCTGGGCCCGCCCGCGGCGCTGGTGCGGGGCCTGGACGCGCCGACGCGGATCAGCGTGGCGGCCGGCACGCTGGCCGAGGCCGAGGCCCGCGCGCTGCCGGGGGCCGACGACGCGGCCGACGACGGGGTGTCGCTGGTGATCTCCACGCGCGACCCCTCGGCGGTGGTGGCGGCGCTGTCGGCCGAGGACGCCTTGGCGGGGGTGCGCATCCAGGGCGCCACGCTGGAGGACGTCTTCCTCGACCTGACCGGACGGGAGTACCGGGCATGAGCGGCTTCAAGAGCCTGTCTCGGGCGATGTTCCTGGGCTTCCTGCGGGACCGGGGGGCGCTGTTCTTCACGATCCTGTTCCCGCTGATGTTCCTGGTGGTCTTCGGCGGGGTGTTCGGCGGCGAGGGCACCTCCAAGGTCACCGTCGTGCAGGTCGGGCCCGCCCCGGTCCTGGAGCGGGCGATGGCGCGCGGCGGTGGGGAGCTGGCCAGGGTGCTGGAGGTCGACCGCAGCGACGACCTCGACGGCTCCCTGCGCAAGGTCAGGAAGGGCGACGCCGACGCGGTCGTGCAGCAGCGGGGCGACACGCTGTCGGTGCGCTTCTCGGCGGCCGACCAGGTCAAGGCCGGCACCGTCCGGGGCCTCATGGACTCGGTGGTCCAGGCGGCGAACCAGGACGCCTCGGGCAGGCCCCCGGCCTACGCGCTGACCGCCCAGCGGGTGGAGGACGAGTCCATGAGCGCGATCCAGTTCTTCACGCCGAGCCTGCTGGGCTGGGCGCTGGCCTCGGCGGGGGTCTTCGGGGCCTCCCAGACGCTGGTCACCTGGCGCACCAAGGGCATCCTGCGGCGGCTGCGGCTGTCTCCGGTGCCGATCCCGACGGTGTTCGGGGCGCGCGTGGTGGTGAGCCTGGCGGTGGCGATGGTGCAGCTGGCGCTGTTCCTGGGCGTGGCGCGGCTGCCGTTCTTCGGCCTGAAGCTCCAGGACGCCTGGTGGATGGCGATCCCGCTGGTGCTGTCGGGGGTGCTGGCGTTCCTGGCGATCGGGATGGTGATCGGGGCGTGGGCCAGGACGCAGGAGACGGCGCAGACCGTGACCCAGGCGGTCGTGCTGCCGATGGCGTTCCTGGGCGGGTCGTTCTTCCCCCTGGACGCCTCCCCGGCATGGATGCGGGCGTTGTCGTACATCTTCCCGTTGCGATATCTGAACGAGGGAATGCTGAACGTGATGGGGCGCGGACTGGGCCCCGCGTCGGCGATTCCGCAGATCACGGTGCTGCTGGGCGTGGCGGTCGTGGGCGCTTTGGTCGCGGCGCGCCTGTTCCGCTGGGACGCGGCTTAACGTTCGCTCCCCCGCCCGCGTTGTGACCTCGGTCACTTAGGGGCGCATTCTGCTCTCGGCGTACGCGGATGCGGATTGGGAACGTCCTGGTCGGGTTAGATGTTCTCCTAAGTACCGACCCCGAGCATGAGGAAGGTGCCGTGACTGGAGCCCTTGCCCCGACCAAGCCGCTGACCGTCGCAGACCGTTGCGACCGCTGTGGCGCCCAGGCCTACGTCCGAGCAGTCCTTGTAGGCGGCGGCGACCTTCTGTTCTGCGCCCACCACGGACGCAAGTACGCAGAGGCGCTCCGTGAAAACGGGGCCGACATTCAGGACGAGAGCGACAGGCTGCACGAAAAGCCGGCGCTGGTCGCCGACGACGACCGGTAGCCCTGAACATAAATGAATCGCGGAACGGCGGTCACCGGAGACGGTGGCCGCCGTTCGCATTTCCCCCACCGGGTACGCGACGATAAGCAACATCACGAACACAAAGTGTGACCAATTAAGTGCGCCCCGCTCCGTTCCCACCTGCGGGCTCATATCCTGAACAGGACGAGGGCGCGGTCCCGGCCGCGCCCGTATTCGGGATTTCGCAGACGTTCGGGGGGATCGGTGCACATTCTGCTGCCGCCGTCGGAGAAGAAGGCCGGCATCGGAGACGGACCGCCCCTGGACCTCGCGGGGCTGAGCTTCCCCGAGCTGAACCCCACCCGCGAGCGCGTGCTCGCGGCCCTGGCCGAGGTCTGCTGCCGCGACGACGCCCCCGAGCTGCTCGGCCTGCCCAACGGGCAGGTCGCCGACGCCCTCGCCCGCAACCGCGAGCTCTATCGGGCCCCCACGCTGCCGGTCGCCCGCCTGTACACCGGCGTCCTCTACGACAACCTGGACCTGCCCTCCCTGGACCCCGGCCGCGCCGCCGAGCAGATCATCGTCTTCTCGGGGCTGTGGGGCGCGCTGCGGCTGACCGACCGCATCCCCCCGTACCGCCTCGCCATGAACGTCACGCTGCCGCCCGAGGGCCGCCTGGCGGCCGTGTGGCGGCCCGCGCTGACCGAGGCAGTCCACCTGGACGGCCTGGTGGTGGACATGCGCTCCGGCCCCTACGCGGCCGCCTGGAAGGCCCCGCAGCCCGCCGTGGCGGTGCGGGTGTTCCGCGAGCGCATCCTCAACGGGGTGCCCAAGCGGACCGTGGTCAGCCACATGGCCAAGGCCACCCGCGGCAAGATCGCCCACGACCTCCTGGCGGCGGGCGCCGACCCGCGCACCCCCGAGGAGCTGCAGAAGGCCGTCGCCGAGCTGGGCCACACCGCGGAGCTGAACGGCACCGACCTGGACGTCATCCTGGCCGCCTGACCGGCTGCCCGGTCGGCACGTTCAGCTGCCGGCACGCCTTGAGGTACCGGTCCGTCCCGTCGCCGCCCAGATAGGTCCACGGCAGGCTGCTGGGCCGGCCGAGGGTGCGCAGCAGGTGCTGGCGGGCGGGCCGCCGCGCGTCGGCCAGGTGGAACGCCGCGGCGAACAGGTTGTGCGCCTCGACCGTGCGCGGATGCGGCGGCATCCCCTCGAACGCCCCCTCGAACCAGCCGCGCGCGGCCCCCGCCACCTCGCCGATCTCCCCGGCCGCGAACCACGACGACGCGCCCCGCAGCACGCCGCTGCGCTCCTGCACGAAGTACTCGAAGTAGGCCAGCGGCACCAGTGCCGCCCTGGGGTCGCGGCGGTCGGCGGCGCCCGTCGCCGCCCGCGCGAAGTCGAACATCTCCTCCGGCATCCCGCCCCACTGCGGCGACAGGCTGACCACCCGGGCCACGTGCGCGCCGTACAGGGTCGGGCACCGGCGCACGGCCTGCCGCCACAGCGCGTCCTTGTCGGCGCGCCCGAGATCCAGCCCGAGCGCCAGCCACAACATCGACTCCCACGGGACCGCGTCGTCCGGGCGCATCTCGGCGGCGGTCATCAGGGGCTCGCGCGCCGCCTGCATCATCCGCGTGTAGGCGGTGTAACCGGCCGCCTGCACCGCGCGGGCGCGCGCGTCGGGCCGCACGCGCCACGCCTCCTCAACACGGGTGCGGCCCAGCCACAACCACAGGTCGGGATTGGCGGGGTTCTCGGCCAGCAGCGCCTCGACGCCCCGGCTCCGCCCGGCCGCCGCCTTGGCCAGGGCCTCCAGGCGCACCGACCGCAGCTCGGGATCGTGGCGGGCCTCGGCGAGCGCGTGCGCGCCCGGCCGCAGATGATGATCGGCGGTGGCGCTCACGGCCCGGTCCAGCAGGGGGTCCAGCCAGGGACGCCCGCCGACCACTCGCATCGCACGGGGGCGCGCCGCGACGGCCGCGCCGGGCAGGTTCCGCTCCACCGCTCCTCCAGGCGCCCGGTCAAGCTCGGTGAGTCCCCCGGGACCGAAGCGTAGAAAGGAACGGGGCGGCGGGCACTACCTGGACGTAAACAGTGTGTTACAAGCCGATAGACGGCCTGACCTGCGAATTTTCACCGGGTCACCGGCGGGTTCACACCTGGAGGGCAGGGGCGTGCGCGCGGGCGCGATCCGGCCCGCCGAAACCCAGGACCCCCGTCCCGGAAGGGACGGGGGTCCTGTCAACGATCTTCGCTGCGACCTAGTCCAGGTAGTCGCGGAGGACCTGCGACCGGGACGGGTGGCGCAGCTTGGACATGGTCTTGGACTCGATCTGGCGGATGCGCTCGCGGGTCACCCCGTACACCTTGCCGATCTCGTCCAGCGTCTTCGGCTGGCCGTCGGTCAGGCCGAACCGCATCGACACCACGCCCGCCTCGCGCTCGGACAGGGTGTCCAGCACCGAGTGCAGCTGCTCCTGGAGCAGGGTGAAGCTGACCGCGTCGGCCGGGACGATCGCCTCGGAGTCCTCGATCAGGTCGCCGAACTCGCTGTCGCCGTCCTCGCCCAGCGGGGTGTGCAGGGAGATCGGCTCGCGGCCGTACTTCTGGACCTCGACCACCTTCTCGGGGGTCATGTCCAGCTCCTTGGCCAGCTCCTCCGGGGTGGGCTCGCGGCCCAGGTCCTGGAGCATCTGGCGCTGCACGCGGGCCAGCTTGTTGATGACCTCGACCATGTGCACCGGGATGCGGATGGTGCGGGCCTGGTCGGCCATCGCGCGGGTGATCGCCTGCCGGATCCACCAGGTGGCGTAGGTGGAGAACTTGTAGCCCTTGGTGTAGTCGAACTTCTCCACCGCGCGGATCAGACCGAGGTTGCCCTCCTGGATCAGGTCCAGGAACAGCATGCCGCGGCCGGTGTAGCGCTTGGCCAGCGAGACCACCAGGCGGAGGTTGGCCTCCAGCAGGTGGTTCTTGGCGCGCCGGCCGTCCTCGGCGATCCACTCGAAGTCTTCCAGGTCGTCCTCGGACATCGCCGGGCCGTCGGTGGCCAGGCGCTCCTCGGCGAACAGGCCCGCCTCGATGCGCTTGGCGAGCTCGACCTCCTGCTCGGCGTTGAGCAGCGGGACCTTGCCGATCTGCTTGAGGTAGTCCTTGACCGGGTCGGCGGTGGCGCCGGCCGCGGCGATCTGCTGGGCCGGGGCGTCCTCGTCGTCGTCGCCGAGCACGAAGGTCTCGTCGTCGGACTTGACGGGCGCGCCGGGCACCGCGGCCTTGCCCTTGGCGGCGGCGGCCGGGGCGGCCTCCTCGGCCTCCTCCGGCTCCTCGGCCTCGGCCTCCAGCTCGACCTCGACCTCCAGGTCGGTCAGGTCCTCTTCGAGGTCGGCGACGTCGACGTCGTCCTCGAGCTCGGGGTCGTCGCCGTCCTTGGCCTTCTTGACCGGGCCCTTGGCGGTCTCGCCGGCGGGCTTCTTGGCGGCGGCGGCCTTCTTGGGCTTGGCCGGGCCCTTCTTCGGCTCGGCCGCCCGCTTGGCGGCCGCCGGACGGGGCTTGGGCGCGACCTCCTCGTCGTCGCTGACGACGGCGGTCACGGTCTCGGGCTGCTGCTCCTTGGCGGCAGCGGCGGTCTTGGGCCTACGCGCCGGTGACGCCGCGCGCTTGCGCGGCCGCTTCGGCGCTGCGGAGTCGGCAGCGCTCACCACGACGGTCACACCCTCCTTGCTGAGGCTCCGCAGGATGCTGGAGGCCAGCGACACGGGGATGTCGGCCTCCTCGAACGTACGTCGTACGTCGTCGGCTTCGAGGTAATTACCCTGGGACCGTCCACGCTCGATCAGTTGCGCGATGACGTGCTCGTGCAGATCTGACGCTTTCGAGGTCGAGCTAGCAGGCGACACAAATACCTCTCGAACGAACGTGTGGCTTGGTTGACCCAAGTGCCCTGACGGGCCCGGCCTCACACGGGGTGGGACCACACACCGAGCGGGCCACCGTAGTGCGGGACCGCAGCGTACCCGCTCTCACTAGGGTCAAGCATTCTGGCACGGCTGCGCATTCCGCTTCTGAAGTCTGCCCGGTAACACACCACCTTAGAGGGCGCGGAGCGGTCCTTCGTACGTGCGGCTCCGACGGTGCGCCCCCGCTCCGGCGGGGATTAGGCGGACTTGGGCGGAACGTGCAGGGCGAGTACGGTCACATCGTCCACTTGCTCGTAGCCTGCAAGCATCCGATCGACCAGGAAGTCGACGAGTCTCTCGGGATCTCCTACCACTTCAGGTGGGGCGTCCGCCGCTACGGCGACCAGTTCCTCCAGGCCGGCGTCCACCCCACGCCTACGGTTCTCCACAAGTCCATCGGAATAGAAGACCACAGTGTTGCCGGTCTCGATGGAAAAACTTGTCTGCTGCCGCTGCGACGGCCAGCCGAGGGGTGTCCCCGGCTCGTTGTTGCTCACCCGCGCGGGCGTGTCGGGCGAGATCAGCAGCGGCGGCGGGTGGCCGGCGTTGCTGAAGGCGCCCTGGCCGGTCTCGGGGTCGATCACGGCGTAGGCGACGGTGGTGAACTGCTCCTCGTCCTCGGTGGCGCTGAACAGCCGGTCGAGTCCGGCCAGCACGGCGGCGGGGCGCGGGTCGTTCAGGGCCAGGGCGCGCAGCGCGTTGCGGACGCGTCCCATTCCGGCCGCGGCGAGCACGCCCTTGCCCATGACGTCGCCGGCGGCGACCGCCAGCCGGTCGTCGGGCAGCCGGAACACGTCGTACCAGTCGCCGCCGACCTGGACGTGCCGGGTGGCCGGGTTGTAGCGGGCGGCCAGCACCATGCCCGGCAGCTGCGGGAGATCGCTGGGCAGCAGGCTGCGCTGCAGCTCCTCGGCGGTCTTGTGCTCGCGCTCGAACAGCAGCGCCCGCTCCACCGCCAGCGCGCACTGGCCGGCCAGGGCCTCCAGGAAGACGCGCTCCTCCTCGGTGATCTCCCGCGGGCGGGTGAAGGAGAAGCGCAGCGCGCCGATCGCCGCGCCCGCCGCCAGCAGCGGCAGGCCCACCCAGGCGCGCTCCTCGGTGTGGTGGGCGAACAGCCCGGCCTCGTCGCGGCCGAGCTGCAGCCGCAGCTCGTCGGGGTGCTGGGCCAGGAAGGGGCGGCTCTCGCGGACCGCCACCGACATCACGGTCTGGTCGCTGACCTTGATGTCCTCGCGCGAGGCGCGGCGCGGGGTGTCGCTGGGGGCCTGGTCGGCGGTCGGCGAGGGGGTGACCAGCGACAGCCGCAGCTTGTCGTCGTCCAGCAGCGCCACCGCCGAGTAGTCGGCGCCGATCGCCGACCGGCCCACCTCGGTGATGACCTGCACGACCTGGGAGACCGTCAGCGCCTCGGCCAGCATCGAGGTGGCCTGCTGCAGGCGCGCGGTGCGCAGCGCGGCGGCCGACAGCTGCTCGGTGAGGCGGCCGCGCATCTCCTCGGCCTCGCGCTGGCCGGTGACGTCGGTGTTGGCGCCGACCCACTCGACCACGGCGTCGCCGCGCCGGATCGGCACCGCCCGCACGTCGAAGTGGCGGTGGCTGCCGCTCTTGGTGCGGATGCGGTAACCGGTCTCGAAGGCGCGGTTGTCGGCGACGCACTCGCGCCAGATCTCCTCGATCCGCGGGCGGTCCTCGGGGTGGACGACCGCGAGCCAGCCGCCGGCGGCGTAGTCGTCGGGGGTCTGGCCGGTGATGGCGCGCCACTCGGGCGCGTCGTCGATCACGCTGCCGTCCGGGGCGGCCACCCACACCACCTGGGAGCTGGCCTCCACCAGCGAGCGGTAGCGCTGCTCCTTGCGGCGGATGACCTCCTCGGCGCGCCGGCGCTCGGTGATCTCCAGCGCGGCCAGCGCCACGCCCTGGATCTTGCCGTCGGCGCCGCGGGCGGGCTGCCACAGGCAGGCGAGCACGCGCTCACCGGCGCCCGGCCCGTCGCCGGGGACGGCCAGGTCGGTCTCCAGCGGGGCGCCGTCACCGGCCAGCGCCTCGCGCAGCGCCGCCTCGACCTGCGCGGCCACCGGTCCGGGCAGGACCTCGGCGGGCCTCGCCCCGTGCGGGTCGGCGCCGGGCGCGCCGAGCGTGCGGGCCAGCGCGTCGCCCGCCCGGCGGCAGCGCAGCTCCGCGTCGAAGTAGGCGAAGCAGGCCGGGGACCCCTTCATCAGGGTGGCGTACAGCGCGGCGTCGGACGCGTCCATGGGCTGGCCCTCCACCGCGGAGATCCGGGGATGCGGAACGGACGTCTCGGTGCTCATGGACAACACCTCCGCCCCTGGGGCTCCCGTACCGCGCGGCAAGTTCTCATCACTTTGCGTGAATGGGAGCAGGCTAGCGCTCCCGCCTCCATCACAACACCGGTCGAGTCAGGTTCTCATCATCCCGATGAGAAGCCGTGGACGGAAGCCCTGCTGAGCATCCTTGTCACACGACTCCCAGCGGCGGCGGCGATTCGGACGCCGCCGCACGGGCGGCGGAGCGGGGCCGTGCGCACGGCAGGCACGAGATGGTACGCCGCAGGCGGGAGGCCCACTGGGCGTCCGCGGCACACGCCTGATTCCGGACGCCGGCAACGCCCTGGCGACCTGCCCGGACCCCGTGGCAAAAAGAAGGTAAAGCCGTCCGCCGTCCGGGCGTGGCGAGGCCGCCGGACGATCAGGAGCCGGCCTTCGCCGCCTTCGCGGCGGCCTTCTGCTCCTGCTTGAAGGCGCGCACCCGGGCCAGCGACTCGGGGCCGGTGATGTCGGCGACCGAGCGGTGCGAGCCCTCCTCCCCGTATGCGCCCGCGGCCTCGCGCCAGCCCTCGGGCCGCACGCCGTACTGCTTGCCGAGCAGCGCCAGGAAGATCTGCGCCTTCTGCTTGCCGAAGCCCGGCAGCGCGTTCAGCCGCCGCAGCAGCTCCTTGCCGGAGGCGGCATCGGCCCAGATGGCGGCGGCGTCGCCGGAGTAATCGTCCACCAGCGCCTGGCAGAGCTGCTGCACGCGCTTGGCCATCGACCCGGGGTAGCGGTGCACGGCCGGCTTCTCCGACAGCAGCGCGGCGAACTTGTCGGGGTCGTAGGCGGCGATCTCGTGCGCGTCCAGGTCCCCGCTCCCCAACCGCTGCGCGATCGTGTACGGCCCCGCGAACGCCCACTCCATGGGGATCTGCTGGTCGAGGAGCATGCCGATCAGGGCGGCCAGGGGGCTGCGGCCGAGGAGTTCGTCGGCCTCGGGGCGCTGGGAGAGGTGCACGGTGGGCATGCGCGCCAGCTTAGATCTGTCGGTTGTCTTACACGGTGCCGCCGGGCATGGCGGGGGCGGCCGCGCGGTGCTCGAATGGAGGGGTGGACGAGGAACGGGGAGCGCCGGTCGGGCGACGGGTGGTGCTCGGGATGCTCGGGCTGGGCGCGGCCGGGATCGCGGTCGGCGCGTCGGCGCAGGAGGGCGTGAGCAAGGCGCTGGCGCCGGTGGCGCCGCTGGGCGACGTACTGCCCGCGGCGGGCGGGTTCCGCTACTACTCGGTGGTCTCGTCCGTGCGGAGGCGGGCCCTGGCCGAGCACGAGATCACCGTGCACGGGCTGGTGGAGCGGCCGCGGGCGTTCGGGGCGGCGGAGCTGGCCGCGCTGCCGCAGACGCGGATCACGCGCGACTTCCAGTGCGTGACCGGGTGGCGGGTGCCCGACGTGATGTGGGCGGGGGTGGCGCTGCCCGACCTGCTGGACGCCGTCGGTGTCTCGGCGGGGGCGAAGGCGGTGCGGTTCCGGTCGTTCGACGGGGAGTACACCGAGTCGCTGACGCTGGAGCAGGCGCGGCGGCGGGACGTGCTGGTGGCGACCGAGATGCTCGGCGAGCCCGTCACCCACGACCACGGCGGGCCGGTGCGGCTGTTCGTGGCGCCGATGTACGGCTACAAGTCGCTGAAGTGGCTCGGCGGCGTCGAGGTCACCGACCGGGTGGTGCCCGGCTACTGGGAGCGGCGGGGGTACGACGTGGACGCGTGGGTGGGGCGGTCGAACGGGCGGTCCGATGAGCCCACGTGAGGCGGTGGAGCGGTTCGGCCGGGCCGAGCGGTGGGTGCACCACGCGACGGCGCTGCTGATGCTGGCGGGGCTGGTGACGGCGGCGCTGCTGTACTTCCCGGCGCTGTCGGCGCTGGTGGGGCGGCGCGACCTGGTGCGGACGGTGCACGTGTGGTGCGGGTTCGCGCTGCCGGCGCCGATCGTGCTCGGGCTGGCGTCGCGGGCGTTCCGCGCGGACCTGGGGCGGCTGAACCGGTTCGGCCCGCACGACTGGGCGTGGCTGCGGCGGCGCGACCGGCGGGCGGTGCGCGGGGGGCGCGGGGTGATCCCGGTCGGCAAGTTCAACGCGGGGCAGAAGCTGAACGCGGCGTTCACGGCGGGGGCCGTGCTGGTGATGCTCGGCACCGGCGCGATGCTGGCGTTCCCCGACCCGTTCGCCGACCGGTGGCGGACGGGCGCGACCTTCGTGCACGACTGGCTGTTCCTGGCGGTGCTGGTGGTGACGGCCGGGCACCTGTGGGAGGCGTCGCGCGATCGCGGCGCGCTCACCGGGATGCGCACGGGGCGGGTGCCGCGCGATTGGGCGGCGCGGCACCATCCTGCCTGGCTGGACGGGGTGGAAGCGTCACCGGACGCTCACGGCGCGGAGTCTGTGAATCCTCCCCCGGGAAAGGGTTGACTCTCCCCGAATACACGTTGGAATGAGCATCGGGGCGAGGTTGGACGGCCCGGCGATTGCGGTACGTCTCCTTCCGGTTCCTGTGCGCCGTCGTCCTCTCCCCGGCCGGCGGTTCACTCCCGTCCGCCGGAACCTTTCGAACGCGGAAGGTGTGCTCGATGCCCGCACTCGCCAGCCACCGCCAAAGCGACCGTCCCGATGCCTTCGACGAGACGCGCGCCGTGCTGGCCCGACGTCTCACCGCCGAGTTCGTCTCCTTCTCCGCCGACACCGTCGAGCGCTGCGTCGCCGACGTGCAGGCGTGCGCGACCCATCTCGGCCTCGACCCCACCCCGACCATGGTCGAACGCATGGCCCGGGAGCACCTGGTCGGGATGCTCAAATCCGAGCCGCCCTCGGGGCGGGTCGGCGCTGCGGCGCCCCGTGCCGCCGGCGGCGGGGCGGGCGCGGTGGACGGCTGACCCGGGTGCCCTCCGGCACGTCCCTTTCCGACCTCCGCCCGCGTCCTGGACAACGCGCCGCGCCGAATCTGCGAAGCTATAGGGCGTGAGTTCCCGCAGCAGCCGCCGCCCCTCCGGCGACCCGGCGCGGGATCGGCCGCCCCCCTCCGGCGAGATGTCCGCGATCTTCGACGGGATGCTGCGGCACGCCCGTGAGCTGCTGGCGGTGCGCAGCCCGCTGGACGCCGAACTGATCGTCAGCGAGATCCTGGGCTCCTGGTGGGGGCACCGGGTGGTCGGCGGCGACGTGGAGGAGGTCGTCGGCGAGGCGCTGATCGACCACGCCGCGCGGGCGGGCACCCCCGCCGCGCTGGCGCTGCTGACCGGAATGGCCAATCTGGGCACCCGGCGGCAGGAGGTGCTCGCCGAGGAGGCCGCGCTGGAGCTGATGGAGCGCGGCGTCGCGCGGCCCGGCTGGGCCGACCGGGTCGGCATGGTCACCGCCGGGGAGTGCTACGTCTCCCGCGACGTCTACGGCGACCAGGACTCGGTGGTGTGCACCTACACCTACGGCGGCGCCGACCGGCACGCCCTGGTGGTGCTGGTGGACCGCACGAAGGCCGGAACGGTCCCGGCGAACGGCCCGTCGCGGGGCGCCCCTCCCCCCGCGTGCGGGATGGTCCGCGACGCGTGGGTGTCGTCACAGGTGGACAAGCTCCTCGACCACTGCCGCCGGGACGGCCGCGACAACCCGCTGATGCGCTTCGAGCAGCTCGACCCGCGCGACACCCGCGCGATGCTCCAGCGCGCGCTGGAGTACACCGACGAGACCGACGACCCGCCGGTCAACGAGAACTACGGCTCCTACCACGCGTTCGTGCGCTCGCGGGTGCGGGCGCTGCCGCCGGGCGGGCGCGTCCCGCTGCCCGCGCTGTACGGGCGCGACCGGCGCGCCACGATCGCCGCGCGCTTCCTGGCCTCCGACGAGGCCGAGGAGCTGTCGGACCGGTCGGCGGCCAGCCGCTGCGTGGACCGGATCATCGACTACGGGTGCGCGCACGACTTCGGCCGCCCGCTGCGGGTCAGCCCGGTCAAGGCGGAGATGTTCCTGCTGGACTGGCTGCCGCGCAAGGTGCTGCTGTCGCCGACCGAGCAGGAGGCCGTCCCGCACGTGCTGGCGGCGTGGGTGCGATGGGCCGGCAAGCGCACCGGCCTGCCCGAGGAGGGCGTGCGCGCGACGCTGGACGCGGTGTGGGACGCCACCGGCAAGTTCGCCGGCGCCTACCGCGACCCGGCGGCGTTCGGGCTGGACCGGGAGCTGGTGGACCGGCTGCTGCCCGACGGCGAGCTGGAGGCCCTGCCGCGCCGGGCGTTCGCGCTGCCGTTCCTGTCGGGCACCCACCGGGTGTCGGGCCGGCACGGCTCGATCGACCTGTCCGCGCTGGACCCGGCCGACCCCGCCGACCGGCGGATCATGCTGGAGTTCGAGCACCCCGGCGCCGACCCGGCGCACCTGGACGCCCACGAGCGGCTGGCGGCGCGGCTGTGGGACGGGGACCCGCCCCAGCTGTGGGAGACCGCCCAGGCGCTGCTGGACGTCGGCTACGAGCGGCACGACATCCTGCACAAGCTGATCACCGTCCTGGACCGCGCGGGCGGCGATCCACAAGCGCTGCGTGCGGCGCTGCGTGTGCTGCGTCACGAACCGCCGCCACCGTGACGTCCGGTTTGCCAGAAGGCGTCCGGGGCGACAATCATCGGGATCTCGGGCATGGGTGCGCGCGGGGGTCCGGGGGCCGCCCCGGACATAGGGAGTGATCTTGTTGGAGTGGTCCGAGTTCGCCCGTCGGCTGGGGCGCGAGCTGGCGGGTCTCGAACGGGACACCATCCTCATCGTGCGCGAGCGCGACGAGAGCCGGCACTACGTCCAGGCCATGCGCGAGCCCGACCGGCTGTACGCCGAGGCGGTGAGCAACAACTTCCTGGACGGCCCGCTGCTGCTCACCCTCGCCGACGAAGAGGTGATGAGCGAGGCCGGCTGGCGGCCGCCCGCCGACCCCGCGCCGCGCAACTGGTGGACCGAGCTGCCGGGCCTCGCCTCGGGCGCCGAGTACGGCCGCCTCGCCGAGGTGATGGTGACCGCGCTGCGCGACGTGCAGGGCGTGCGGCGCCCGGCCGACCTGGTGTACGAGTCGTTCCACCGGCACGGCACGGGGCTGATCGAGCTGCTGGACTTCGGCCTGGACATCGCCGACGCGACCCGGATCACCCGCAGCCGCGGCACTCCCCCGGTCGCGCTGGACGGGACCGCCCCCGCCGAGGCGCCCCTGCCCGCCTCCCCCGCCCCGGCGTCCCTCCCGGCGGCGCCCGCCGCCCCCGTCCTGCCCGACGAGCTGGAGCCGCGGCTGGCCGAGGCCAAGCAGCGCGGCGACCACACCACCTACTTCGAGCTGCTGCTGACCGCCGAGCTGGTGCTGCCGGCCGTGGCCGACGCGGCCATGCCCACGATCACGATCGGCTCGGGCACCTACATCACGGTCTTCACCTCCCCGCAAACCCTGGCCCGCGTGCGGCCGGGCGCCTCGGTGCCCACGACGTTCGCGCGGCTGCGCGCGGCGTGGCCCGACCCGTCCTGGCAGCTGGCGGTCAACCCGGGCCTGCCGAGCGAGGTGCACCTGGACATGGCGGCCGTGACCCGGCTGGAGGCGCAGCAGCGCGAGTCGGGCCTGCGGGCCCTGGCGGCGGGCGCGCCCCCGTCGCCGAACGGCCACCACGCGGGCGACCCGACGGTGACGACGGCGTTCGCGCCGTTCGACACGCCGCTGGCGGCGTCGATGAACGGCCACGACACGTCTTCTGGCCCGCCGGCCGCGTCCGATCCGCCGCTGCCGCCCGCGCAGGCCGCAGAACCCGCTGCGCCGCCGCCCGTGCAGGACGCGGAGCCCGTCGGCCCGCCCTTGGGGCCCGTAGTTCCGCCACTGCCCGCAGAGGCTGCGGTTCCGCCGCCTATACAGGACGTGGAGCCCGCTGATCCGGCCTTGGGCCCGGCAGTTCCGCCATCGCCTACGGAGTCCGTAGCCCCGCCGCCCGTCCGGGACGCGGAGCCCATCGCTCCGCCGCCCGTGGGCCCCGGGATTCCGCCGCCGCCCGTGCCGACTGCGGAGCCCCTCGCTCCGCCGCCCGTGCAGGGTGGGGAGCTCGGCGGTCTGCCACCGATGCAGGGTGCCGACCCGGCTGCTCTGCCTCCCACGGCTCCCGCAGACCAGCCCTCCCCGCAAGAGGGGGAGTCCGCCGGTCCGCCAGTCCAGGGTGCTGCTCCGAGCGCATTGCCGCCCATGGACCCAGCCAGCCCGCCCTTGCAGGGTGCTGACGCCAGCGCGCTGCCGCCCGTGGAGCCCGCAAGCCCGCCGTCTGGGCCGATCGCACCACCCATGCAGGCGACGGAATCCATTGCTCCGCCGCCTCTGGATTCCACCGAGCCGCCGCCTGCGCAGACTTCGGACTCGGCCGGTCTACCTCCGGCGGACCTCACCGGACCGCCGCCTCTCCAGGATGCGGAACGCATTGCTCCGCCTCCCATGCAGCCAGTGGGGCCCATCACTCCGCCGCCCGCGCGGCCAGGCCCTCTCGCCGCCGAGCCGGTCCCGCCCTACGGCGACCTGCCCGTCGCCGGGCCGTCCCATAGCGTCGGGGCACCGGACCGACCGCCGCTCCGCCCCGCCGACCCGGGCGTACCCCATGCCGGCGCGCCCGAGCCGAGCGAAGCACCAGCTGAGCAGCGCGCGGAGGCCGTGCCCGCGTTGCCGCTGGCCGCTCCGGTGGACGTGCCCCCGGAGCCGGGTGCGGCCCCGCCCGTCCAGGCTCCGCACGGCGCCCGGCTGTGGCAGTGGGACGACGGCGAGGAGACCCTGATCGCCGTGTACGACGCGATCGGCGGCGCCTGGGCCCCCGTGCGCGCCGACGCCGTGCCGGGCCCGCGCACCGATTGAGCGCCCGACCGGGCACAACGAGTCCGCTCATGGCGCTACCGTCTGCTTAGTCGGAATCACCACGAACGACGATCACCACGTACGCGAGGGTTGGGGCCCCATTGGACTGGAACGACTTCGCCGAACGGCTGGCCGTCGAGCTGATGCGGCTCCCGGTCCGGTCGTTCCTCATCGTGCAGGGGCCCGGCGGTCTGCCGTACGTGCAGGCGATGCGGTCCGCGGGCGCCCTCGACGCCGAGGCCGTCGGCAGCGCCTTCCTGCCCCGTCCCCTCACCGGCCGCCAGCAGCGGCGGCTCGCCGGGCTGGGCTGGCACGAGCCGGACGAGGAGGAGCGGCACAACTGGTGGGACCGCATCGCCATGCCGCCCACCCCCGACCGCGCCTCCTCCGCCCAGACCGAGGCGTGCGGGCGGCTCGCGGCCCGCATGGCGGGCGCGTTCCGCGACGTGTACGGCACCGGCTCGCCGCTGGAGCTGGTCTACCAGGCCGGGCGCACCAGCGGCGGCGGCCTCGCCCTGCCGGGTCTGGGCATCCCCGTCGCGATCCCCGAGGCCGAGCAGCACGCCGCCTCGGGCGCGGACCTGGAAGCCGCCCTCACCGTCGCCCGCGAGCGCGGTGACCAGCGCAAGTACCTGCAGCTCCTGTCCCGCACCACCTTGTGCCTGCCCTCGCCCGGCGCGCCCGGGGCCGACGGCACGCCCGCCTACGCCACCGCCGTGTTCGGCGACGGCACGTTCGTGCTGGCCTTCACCTCGCCCGAGGCGATGGAGCAGTCCCTGCGCGGCCAGGCGGTCCACCACCGCCCCGCGTCCCTGCTGGACCTCGCGCGCACGTGGCCCGACGAGGAGTGGCGGCTCGCCGTCAACCCCGGCCTCCCCAGCGGGGCCTACCTGGATTCCGACCTCCTGCTCGGCTACCTGGACGACCAGGTGCCCGCCAACGGCCAGTCCGCCGGCGCGCACGCGCGTCCGGCCGAACCCGAGCCTGAGCCCGCCGCGCAGGCGCCCGCCGGGGCGGTGGCCGCGCCCGAGCGTCCCGCGCCCGAGCGCCCGGCCCCCGAGCGGCCCGCGCGCCGTACCGCGCAGCGGCGGCCCGCCCCGCCCGCCCGGCCCTCGCGCGCCGCGTCCCCCAAGGCGACGCCCAAGGACCCCGTGCCGGTGCGGCGGCCCGACGCGGTCGCCGCCAGCGCCACCCAGAAGCCCTCGGCCGTCGACGCCGTGATCATGCAGAAGGTCGTGCGGCCCGAGCACGTGCCGCACTACCTGGACGGCGGGTACGACCGCGTCGCCGGATACGTGCACCGAGCGCAGGACGTGGCCGAGCTGACCACCCCTGAGAAGCTGGTCCGCGTGCTGGGGCTGGTCTACGAGGGGTCGCCGTTCAGCCCGGCGGACGAGGCGCTGCACCTGATCCGGTGGCCGGCGCTGAAGCCCGCGCTGTTCCGGACCCCGCTCGGCGGCATCGACGAGTGGAGCATGGAGATCATCCCGGGCGGCTGGGTGATCGAGAAGGCCCCCTTCCCGGGATCGGGCTACGCGCCCGGCGAGGGGCCGCCGATCCCCGAATTCAAGATCAACAGCCAGCGGCTGCCGCACGGGGCGGGGATGTACCGGGTGGACCGGGCCGGTGCGGTGTCGCTGGTCGCCGAGTACGACGCCGACCTGCGACGGTGGCGCATCCGGCTGCCGCAGGCGGAGGGACGGGGATGAGCATCCGGCACGGGTTCTACGCGCGCTGGCAGGGGGCCGACTACGAGGCGAGCCCGGACGGCGCGCAGGTACGGCTGTACCGGCCGGGCCCCGCCGACGGGTTCGCGGAGGTCGCCAAGGGCCGGTACCTGCGCGTGGTGCCGATCGGCGAGGTCGAGCGCCTGGCCTACATCAGCACCTACTGCACCTGGCGCGGGCAGCCGTTCGTGGTGCTGGGCGAGCACGAGACCTGGCTGCGGGTGGAGTACACCGGCGGCAAGGCGCCGGTCGCCGAGCGGCTGGGGCTGGAGCCGTTCGACCGGGGCGTGTACCAGGCGTGGGCGCCGCGCGACGAGGTCGAGGACGTGCACGAGGAGATCGTCTAGGCGGGGACGTGGAAAACGTCCCCGTGCGGGCATAACCGGCGCGTCCACCGGCCTGCCGAGTGAGCGGGGAACGCATGAGCCTGCCCGAGGAAGCCTTCGACCAGCCGCCCGTGCTGACCCCGACGCAGGCCCGCGCGCTGTTCCGGACGGGGGCGCTGGCCGAGACGACCGGCGGCTGGTGCCGGGGGTACGCGCAGGCGAACCTGCTGGCGGTGCCGCGCGACCTGGCGCTGGACGTGCTGCTGTTCGCGCAGCGCAACCCCCTGGCCTGCCCGCTGCTGGAGGCCACCGACCCCGGCGACCCGCGTCCGCGCGAGGTGGCCGCGTCCGCCGACCTGCGCACCGACCTGCCCGCCTACCACCTGCACGAGCACGGCCAGGTGGTCGCGGAGGTGCCGGACGCGACCGGGTACTGGCGCGAGGACCTGGTGGCGTTCCTGATCGGGTGCAGTTTCAGCTTCGAGGCGGCGCTCGCGGCGGCCGGGGTGCCGGTGCGGCACATCGGGCAGGGCCGCAACGTGGCGATGTACTACACCAACCGGGCGTGCGTCCCGGCGGGACGGCTCTCGGGGCCGCTGGTGGTGTCGATGCGGCCGATGCCGCCGGAGATGGTGGAGACCGCGATCCAGGTCAGCGCCCGCTACCCCGCCACGCACGGGCCGCCGGTGCACATCGGCGACCCGGCCGAGCTGGGGATCGCCGACCTGGCGCGGCCCGACTTCGGCGACCCGGTGGAGTTCGCGCCCGGCGACGTGCCGGTCTTCTGGGCGTGCGGGGTCACCGCGCAGGCGGTGGCGCTGGCCGCGCGCCCGGATTTCGCGATCACCCACGCGCCCGGCCGGATGTTCATCACCGACCGCGCCGACGCGGTGCCCCCCTTGCCCTGATAGTTCTTGGTGCCATGGCGGTCATCGACATCAACGCCGATCTCGGCGAAGGCTTCGGCGTGTGGCGGCTCGGCGACGACGCGGCGCTGCTGGAGGTGGTCACCAGCGCGAACGTGGCGTGCGGTTTCCACGCCGGCGACCCGCTGACGCTGCGGCGGGTGTGCGCGGCGGCGGTGGCGCGCGGCGTCACGGTCGGCGCGCAGGTCTCCTACCGGGACCTGGCCGGTTTCGGCCGCCGGGAGATGGACGTGGCGCCCGAGGAGCTGACCGCCGAGGTGCTGTACCAGATCGCCGCGCTGGACGGCGTCGCCCGCGCCGAGGGCGGCCGCGTGGCCTACGTCAAGCCGCACGGCGCGCTGTACAACCGGATCGTGCGGGACGCCGTGCAGGCCCGCGCCGTCGTGGAGGCGGTGCGCGCCTACGACGCGGCGCTGCCGATGCTGACGCTGCCCGGGTCCGCGGTCTACGAGGTCGCGGACGGGCTGACGATCGTCGCCGAGTGCTACGCCGACCGCGCCTACACCCCGGCCGGGACGCTGGTGTCGCGGCGGGAGCCGGGCGCGGTGCTGCACGATCCGGAGGCCGTGGCGCATCGCGCGGTGCGGATGGCGGTGGACGGGACCGTGGCGGCCATCGACGGCACCGAGGTCGCCCTCGACGCACGGTCGATCTGCGTGCACGGCGACACACCGGGCGCGGTGGAGCTGGCGCGTGCGGTGCGCGCCGCGCTGGCGGAGGCCGGAGTCGAAGCGGAGCCGTTCGCGTGAAGGTGCACCGGGCCGGGGAGGCGGGGCTGCTGGTGGAGACCGGCGACCTCGCCACCGCGCACCGGCTGGACGCGGCGATCCGCGCGGCGGGCCTGGCGGGGATCATCGACGTGGTGCCCGGCGAGCACACCGTGCTGGTCACCGCCGACCCGGCCGTGTGCGACCTCGGCCGGCTGGCCGCCCGCCTGCCGGAGCTGCCGCTGCCGGACTCGGCCGCCGCCGGCGCGGACCCGGTGGAGGTCCCGGTCGTCTACGACGGCGCGGACCTGGCCGAGGTCGCCGAGATCGCGGGGCTGTCGCCCGAGGAGGTGGTCAGGCGGCACGCGGCGGCCGAGTACACCGTCGCCTACCTGGGCTTCTCCCCCGGCTTCGGCTACCTGAGCGGGCTGGACGAGGCGCTGCACGTGCCGCGCCGCGCGTCGCCGCGCACGGCGGTGCCCGCCGGGGCGGTGGCGATCGCGGGCCCGTACGCGGCGGTGTACCCGTCGCCGTCGCCGGGCGGGTGGCGGCTGCTGGGCCGCACGTCGGCGACGCTGTGGGACGTGACGCGCGACCCGCCGTCGCCACTGCGGCCCGGCGTGCGGGTGCGGTTCACGGTGGCCGCGCCGTGATCGAGGTGGTGCGCCCCGGCCCGCTGGCGACCGTGCAGGACCTGGGCCGTCCGGGGCTGGCGCATCTCGGGGTGCCGGGGTCGGGGGCCGCCGACACGCGCGCGTTCCGGCTGGCCAACCGGCTGGTCGGCAATCCCGAGGACCGCGCGGGCGTCGAGGTGACCTTCGGCGGGGCCGCGTTCCGCTTCGAGCGCGCGGCGTGGATCGCGGTGACGGGCGCGCCGCTGGCGGTGCGGATCGACGGTCGCCTGCACGGTACGGGCGCGCCTTGCCGTGTCCCGGCGGGCGGCCTGGTGGAGCTGGGCACGCCGTCGAGCGGCCTGCGCAGCTACGTGGCCGTACGCGGCGGCGTGGCCGTCGAACCGGTGTTGGGCAGCCGCTCGACCGACCTGCTGTCGGGCCTCGGCCCCGCGCCGCTGTCGTCCGGCGACCGCCTGCCGGTCGGCCCGGCCGACGGCCTGGCGGACCTGCTGGTGGACGTCGCGCCGGTCCCGCCGCTGCCGGAGGTGCCGACGCTGCGGATCGTGCCGGGGCCGCGCGACGACTGGTTCGCGCCCGAGGCGCTGAGGACGCTGGTGTCGGAGCCGTACGAGGTGAGCGGCGACAGCAACCGCGTGGGCGTCCGCCTGCACGGACCGCCCCTGCCTCGCGCGCGCGAGGGCGAGCTGGGCAGCGAGGGGATGGTGACCGGCGCGATCCAGGTCCCGCCGAACGGGCTGCCGATCCTCTTCCTCGCCGACCACCCCGCCACCGGCGGCTACCCGGTGATCGCCGTGCTGGCCGCCGCGTCGGTGCCCCTGGCCGCCCAGCTGCGGCCGGGCGGGCGCGTGCGGTTCAGGTGATGGTCCACGGCGCCGCGTCCCGGATGGTCCTGTGAACTTCTCCTGATCAAGCGCACTGTCGGCGTATGGACGTGTTGTTCGTGCTGGCGTTCTTCAGCACGCTGGCCTTCTTCGGTCTCACCGGTCTGTGGGTCGCCGACAGCCGCGACGGCAAGGACTGGCAGCCCACCCACTGGCCCGCCAAGCCCCCGCAGCGCCGCGATCCCCTCCCCCGCCCGATCACCCGCCGCCTGAAATGAGACGGCCCGGGTCGTCCGCGGCCCGGTGTCACCGCGGGCGGCCCGGCGTCTCCAGCGAGAACACGGCGGCGGATGTCAGGCGAGCAGGGGGCGTACGCGGTCGATCTCGGCGGCCAGCGGGGCCGCCGGGACGTCCTCGAACGGCGTCACCGCCACCTCGCCGTCCTTGGACTCCCACACGCCCGCCACGCGGCCCTCGTGCAGGACCACCGGGGAGATCCAGCCCGCCGTGCGGCTCACCTCCTTGCGCCGGTCGGCGGGGACCAGGCGCGTCTCCCCCGTGCCCGCGCCCAGGACGTACTGGTCGAACGCGCCCAGCAGGCGCACCGAGCGCGTCGGCGCGGCGTCCAGCAGCTCGTCGAGGTGCTCGGTCAGGGCGTACATCTCGACGCCTTCCACCGAGACGGCGGTCAGCTCGTCGGAGAGGGCCGCGAACCACCCCTTGACGTCCTTCTTTCGGTTGGCCTTGCGCATCAGCCAGTTGTCGAACATGTCCGGGGTCGCCGGGCCGTGCGCTCCCAGGTACGCGCGGACCACCGTGCGGGCCGCCGACTCCACGTCGGGCACGTCGTAGTCGGGGGCCGTGAACGTCACCTTGCCGCCCTGCGACGGCCCGTAGCGCAGCACGCCCCACCAGGCCAGCGGCTTGAGCAGGGTGCCCCAGCCCGACCCCAGCACCTCGGCCAGGTGCGTGGAGCCGGTCTCGGCCACGATCGCGCCGGTCAGCTCCTCGCGCGTCAGGGCCTCGCCCTTCGCCAGCGCCGCCGTCGCCGCGGCGGCGACCGCCTCCAGGTCGGCGGGGGTGGCGCCGAAGGTCTTCTGCCAGCTCGGCTTCTCCCAGTGGCGCGCCTGCGCGCACAGGCGCATGTAGGCGCCCGCCTCGTCGGCCGGCAGCAGGTGCAGCGTGCCGCGCACCGCCCAGGTCTTGACCAGCGTCCCGTCCCGCCAGAGGGCGTCGGGCACGTCGCCCCGCGGCTTCTCCTGCCGCACCGCGACCGCCATCTCGGCGGCGGAGGCCACCTGTGCCTGCACCCCGGCCAGGCGGCGCACCACGTCCAAGGCGGGCGCGTCGGCGGGGGTCTCGACGTGCTGGCGGCGCGTGCGCCAGGCGAGGACTTGGGGCCATGTCACCGAAGGCATGCCCCATTCAAGCGCAGAGGTCCGACAGTTCAGCCCAGCCGGTGGGACAGGTCCGCGAAGGCGTCGCGGACGTCGGCGGCGGTCAGCGTCGTCAGGTCGGCGGGCGTGGCGGCGTGGCCCAGCTCGGCGGCGCGCAGCGCGCGGCAGGCGCACGCCTTCTCGTACAGCGACCGCGCGAAGCGGCCGTTGCCCAGCTCGTCGACGCGGCCCTGGCCCACCACGTGCTGGAAGACCAGCGCGAGGTCGTCCAGCGCCCGCTCCTCCCACCGGTCGCCGCTCTCGGCCGCGATGAGCTGCGCGATCTGCAGCAGCTCGTCGGGGCCGTAGGACGGGAAGTCCACGCGCACGTCGAACCGGGAGGCCAGGCCCGGGTTGCTGGCGAGGAAGCGCTCCATGTCGGCGGGGTAGCCCGCCAGCACCACCACCAGGCGGTCGCGGTCGTCCTCGGCGCGCTTCAGCAGGGTCTGCACCGCCTCCGCGCCGAACGCGTCGCCGCCCGAGTAGCCGGGATTGGTCAGCGCGTACGCCTCGTCGACGAACAGCACCCCGCCCAGCGCCGAGTCGATCACCTTGTTGGTCTTCAGGGCGGTCGCGCCCAGGTGCTCGCCCACCAGGTCGGCGCGCTGGGCCTCCACCACGTGCGGGCGCGCGAGCAGGCCGTAGGCGGCGAAGATGCCGCCCAGCACCCGCGCCACGGTCGTCTTGCCCGTGCCGGGCGGGCCGGTGAAGACCAGGTGCCGGGTCGGCGGGCGCGTCACCAGGCCCTGCTCCTGCCGCAGCCGCGCCACCTGGAGCTGCGCGGCGATCTCGCGGACCTGCCGCTTGACGGGCGCCAGGCCGATCATCGACTCCAGCGCGCCCAACGCCTCGTCCAGGGACGGGGTCTCGGCGTAGCCTCGGTAGCGCTCGGTGACCTCGGCGAAGGCGGTGTCGATGTCCTCGGCGCGCAGGGTGACCAGGTCGTCGGGGGTGGGCGGGGCGTCCGCGCCGACGACGCGCACGTCGCGGGCGCGCGCGGCGGCCTCGGTCAGCGACCGCACGAAGCGGCCGTTGCCCAGCTCGTCCACGATGCCGCGCCGCTCCACCTCGGCGAACCGGTCGGCCAGGCGGCGGCGGGACGCCTCGTCCAGCCGGTCGTCGCGGCGCCCGGCGTGGTACTCGGCGATGCGCAGCAGCTCATCGGGCTGGTAGGACGGGAAGTGCACCCGGGTGCCGAACCGCGAGGCCAGGCCCGGGTTGGAGTCCAGCAGCCCGGCCATCTGCGCCTCGTACCCGGCCAGGATGACGACGAGGTTGTCGCGGTCGTCCTCGGCGCGCTTGAGCAGGGTCTGCACGGCCTCGTCGCCGAACCGGTCGGGCTGGCCCTCGCCCGCGTTGTTCAGCGCGTACGCCTCGTCCACGAACAGCACGCCGCCGAGCGCGGAGTCGATCAGCTGGTTGGTCTTGATCGCGGTCGCGCCGAGGAACTCGCCGACCAGGTCGGCCCGGTGCGCCTCCACCACGTTCGGGGTGGGCAGCAGCCCGAACGCGTAGAAGATCTTGGCGAGCACGCGGGCCACGGTGGTCTTGCCGGTGCCCGACGGGCCGACGAACACGAAGTGCCGCATCGGCTTCTCGGTCGGCACCCCGGCCGCCGCCCGCAGGTGCGCGGCCTCGATGGAGGCCGCGATCGAGCGGACCTGCCGCTTGACCGGCTCCAGGCCGATCATCGACTCCAGCTCGGCCAGCGCCTCGGCCACCGAGATCTGCGGCGCGCCCTCGGGCTCGGCGGCCTCGGCGGTCTCGGCCGCCGCGCGCTGCTCGTGAACGGCCTGGACCGCGGCCGGGACGCCCGCCGCGGGCCCGGCCGGTCCGCCCTCGCGCCGGTCGCGGCCCTCGGGCTTGCCGGGCACCGCCATGCCGTCCCCCTTCGGGCTCGACTGCTCCTGGACCCACCCGGTCTCGTACGCCTGGGCCGTCACCGACCGCCGCGACTGCACCCACCGGTAGGCCAGCACCGCCAGCGCCGCCGCCCACGCGGGCGCGACGTTGGCGTCCGGCAGCGTCTGGGCGGTCACCACCGTCGCGGCGGCCGCGGCCGTCAGCGCGAGCAGCACGGTGCGCCAGGGCGCGTACCCGCGCAGCCGCAGCGCCACGAACGCCACCGGCAGCGCCAGCACCGCCAGCAGCAGCGCCTCGTTCGGATGCCACGGCCCGAGCGCGGCGTCCCGGTGCGGGTACAGGCGGCCGAGCGGCACCGCCGCCGCCAGCCAGCACACGATCATCGTGACGACCGCCATCCCGGCCGGGGAGCGCAGCGTCAGGTGCACCACGATCAGCAGGACGAGGGTGAAGGCGGCGGCCGCCGGGACCGGGCCGTCCAGCACCACCACGGCCGACAGCACGGCCGCGACGAGCACCAGCCCGCCCAGGAAGCGCAGCCCCGGCACGATCTGGAAGTACCGCACCCGCAGGCGCTCGAACAGATCCCGCGCCGCGGTCACCACCGCCGGGCGGGAGCGGGAGCCGCCGAACAATGCCATCACTGCCGAGTAAAGCGCAGGACCCGCGTGAACGGGACTCCTCGGGCCCGGTTCGTTGACTTGCACAAGTCGGCCTGGAAGGGCCGAACTTCCTCCGCAGGACATTTGTACTGCCGGAACGCGGATGTTCGGCCCTGCCCGCGCCCCCGCCTCACTTCGTAACGTCGGAGGCGTGAAGGACGACGGCGCGGTGACGGTCCGCCGGATCACCGAGCGATACGGAACGCTCCAGGCACTCGCAGGAGCGGCCCGCCGTGGACCACCCGCACGGCGCCACCGGCATAGCGTGGGCCCGTGACCGAGGGGAGCAGACGATGATCAGCCCGGTGGAGCGCCGCCGCCCCCGGATCGACCTGGACCTGCTCGACGGCCGCGGCCCCGGCCCGGCCGGCTTCTCCCTCTGGGTGTCGATCACCGGCTGGCCGGTCGCCGACCTGCTGCACGGCCGGTCCCGTCCGGTGTGGGCGTGCGTGGCGGCGCTGGCGGCGTTCTCGGTCCTGTACCTGGCGACGGTGCGGACGGCGTTCGACGCGCGGGTGCCCTTCCGGGCGCCGGTGGCGCTGCTGGCCGCGCTGACCGCGTCGGCGGCGGCGCTGTCGTGGTGGCAGGAGTGGGACGCCCTGTTCGTCATGGCGGGCCTGGGCGCCGGGACGGTGATCGGGCACGCCCGCCAGCACGACCGCGGCCCCGAGGTCTCGATGCTGCTGGGCACCGGCGGGGTGTCGGCGGTGGCCGCGCTGACGCTGTGGCTGCGCGGCGCCGAAGGGGGGACGGTCCTCGGCATCTGGTACGGCACGGCCACCGCCGCCCTGGTCAGCGCGGTCGTCCTGCGGCTGTTCGCGGTGATCGGGCTGCTGCGGGCCGCCCGCGAGGAGCTGGCCGAGGCCGCCGTCGCCCGCGAGCGGCTGCGCTTCTCCCGCGACCTGCACGACCTGCTGGGCCACACGCTGTCGCTGATGGTGGTGAAGGCGCAGGCCGTCCGGATCATCGCCGAGCGCGACCCGGCGGTGGCCGCCCGGCAGGCCGCCGACATCGAGACCGTGGGGCGGCAGGCGCTCGGCGAGGTCCGGCAGGCGGTGGCGGGCTACCGGGGCCGGGGCCTCGCCACCGAACTGGAGGCGGCCCGCGCGGCGCTGGCCGACGCCGGGATCGAGCCGGTCGTCCGCCACTCCGGCCCGCCCCCGCCGCCCGAGCACGACATGCCGCTGGGATGGGCCGTGCGGGAGGGCGTCACCAACGTCGTCCGGCACAGCGGCGCCCGCACCTGCACGGTCACGGTGCGGTCCGGGAAGGCGGGCACCGTCCTGGAGGTCCGCGACGACGGGGCCGCCGCCGCGCCGCCGTCCGGCGGGCACGGGCTGCGCGGGCTCACCGAGCGCATGGCCGAGGCCGGCGGCACGCTGGAGGCCGGGCCCGCGCCCGGCGGCGGCTTCGTGCTGACCGCCGCGCTGGGGACGGGACGCGCCGGGGACGGGACCATGGAGACGTGATCCGAGTGCTGCTCGCCGAAGACCAGGGCATGATGCGCGACGCGCTGGCGCTGCTGCTCGGGCTGGAGGACGACATCGAGGTCGTCGCCCGGACCGGCGACGGGGCCGAGGTGCTGGAGACCGCGCTGGCGGTCCGGCCCGACGTCGCGGTGCTGGACATCGAACTGCCCGGCCGCGGCGGGCTGGAGGTGACCGCCGACCTGCGCCGCGCGCTGCCCTCGTGCCGGGTGCTGATCGTGACGACGTTCGGCCGCCCCGGCTACCTGCGCCGGGCGATGGAGGCCGGGGCGGGCGGCTTCCTGGTCAAGGACGGGCCGATCGAGGACCTGGTGGCGGCGATCCGGCGGGTGCTGGCCGGGGAGCGGGTGGTGGACCCGGCGCTGGCCGCCGCCGCGCTCTCGGTGGGCCCCAACCCGCTCACCGAGCGCGAGCGCGACGTGCTGGCCGCCGCCGCCGACGGCGCGACCGTCGCCGACATCGCCGGGCGGCTGCGCCTGTCGGAGAGCACCGTCCGCAACTACCTGTCGGCGGCGATCGGCAAGACCGGCGCGCGCAACCGGATCGAGGCGGTCGGGACGGCGCGGCACAACGGATGGCTGTGAGCCGGGGGCGGGCACCCTACGATCGAAGGGCCGGGCGCCACCGCCGCCCGCGCTTCCACCGGGAGGGCCGCGGAAGGCCGCCCGGCCGACAGACCGCCCGTTCCGTCCAGGAGACCCCTTGACCGACTCCCTGCCCGGCCTGCTCCCCGACTCCGCCGCCGGCCCCGCCCCCGAGGCCCCGCGCGTGGCCGGATACGCCATCGAGGACCAGTTGCGCACCGCCTTGGCCACTCCCGGCCGCCTGCCGCGCATCGCCGGGGTGGACGAGGTCGGGCGCGGCGCCTGGGCCGGTCCGGTCGTGGTATGCGCGGCGGTGACCGACCTGTCGCCGCCGCCGGACGGCCTCACCGACTCCAAGCTGCTGTCGCAGCGGCGGCGCGACGCGTTCGCCGAGGTCCTGCCGGGCTGGCTGGCCGGGCACGCCATCGGCGCGGCCTCCCCCGCCGAGATCGACGAGCTGGGCATGTCGGCGGCGCTGCGCCGCGCGGCCGTGCGGGCGCTGGAGGCGCTGCCCGAGCCGCCGGACGTGGTGATCCTGGACGGCAAGCACGACTTCCTCGGCCGGCCCTGGCGGGTGCGGTGCGAGGTCAAGGCCGACCTGCGCTCGGTGACGGTGGCGGCCGCGTCGGTGCTGGCCAAGGTGCACCGCGACCGGCTGATGGCGGGGCTGGAGGCCGACTTCCCCGGCTACGGCTTCGCCGAGAGCGCGGGCTACCCCTCGCCCGTCCACCAGAAGGCGCTGGAGGAGTCGGGGCCGACGCCGCACCACCGCATGTCGTGGTCGTACCTGGACGACCTGCCGCGGTGGCGGCACCTGAAGAGACACCGCGACCCGATGGCCGGGGAAGGCCAACTCAGCCTGCTCTGAGCCCGCTCTCGCCCGGAGTCAATCACTCTCCCGTGGGTAAATCGCGACCAACGGGAGGTGTGTGGCATGGGCACTGTCGTCAGGAGACTGCTGCGCGAGGCTGGCCGGACCTACGCCGAGGAGGCCGGCATCCCCTTGAAGGACCAGCCCGCGGCGCTGTTCAAGCTGCTGGTCCTCGCCAACCTGCTCAGCACGCGCATCTCGTCCGACATCGCGATGGCGGCGGCGCGGGAGCTGTTCGAGGCGGGCGGCGGCACCGCGCGCGGCCTCGGCCGCCTCACCTGGCGGCAGACGGTGGACGCGCTCGGCCGGGCGCACTACGTGCGCTACGACGAGAGCACCGCGACGCGGCTGGCGGACATGGCCGAGATGGTGCAGGACAAGTACGGGGGCGACCTGCGGCGGCTCCCCATCCGGGCGGAGCGGGACCGGGAGCGCGCCGCCGCGCTGCTCAAGGAGTTCCCGGGCATCGGCCCGACCGGCGTGGACATCTTCTGCCGGGAGGCGCAGGCGATGTGGCCGTGGCTGCGCCCCTACTTCGACGCGCAGACGCTCAAGGGCGCCGAGCGGCTCGGCCTGCCCGCCGACCCCAAGAAGCTGGCCGACGAGGTCGCCGAGAAGGACCTGGCGCGCTTCGCGGCCGCGCTGGTGCGCGTGGGGCGCGACAAGAAGCTGGCCGACACCGTGTTGAAGGGCTGACGCGTGTTGAAGGGCTGACGCGTGTTGAAGGGCTGACGCGCGCCCGATCAGCCGCCGGGGAGGTCGCCGTTCACAGCCGGACGACGACCTCCTCGACCGGTTTCCGGACGATGTCGGGCACCATCGCGTCGTCGGCCGGGTAGCCGACCGGGATCACCACGTAGGCGCGCTCCTCCTGGGGCCGCTCGCACACCTCGTTCAGGAACCGCATCGGGCTCGGGGTGTGGGTCAGGGTGGCCAGGCCCGCCTGGTGCAGGGCCGCCAGCAGGAACCCGACCGCGATGCCCACCGACTCCTTCACGTAGTAGGGGCGGGGCGTGTGCGGACCCTTGTGCACCTCGAACACCACGATGACTGCGGGCGCGTCCTCCAGGAACGGCTTGTGCCAGTCGGTGCCGAGCGGCGCGAGCGCCTCCAGCCACTCCGGCGATGCGCGGCGCTCGTAGAACTCGCGCTCCTCGGCCTCGGCCGCCTCGCGCAGCCGCCGCTTCCGCTCGGGATCGGTGATCACCACGAACCGCCACGGCTGGAGGTTGGCGCCCGAGGGCGCGGTGGCGGCCGCCCGGATCGCCTCGTCGATCACCTGCTCCGGCACCGGGGCCGGGGCGAAGTCGCGGACGGTGCGGCGCAGCGCCATGGTGTCGGCGAACGCGCGGGCCCGTCCCACCGCCTCGGCGCCGGGCACGTCGAAGCGCGGGGCGGGCACGGCCGGGTAGGGGGCCGGCTGCTGCTGGGTGCTCATGGCACCGTCCTATCCCGGCCGTCCGCGCGGCGGCAAGAGCAAGATCACACGAAGCGGGCGGTCAGTCCTTGCCGCGCGAGGCCACCCATTCCAGGTTCCAGCCGTAGGCCTGGTCGACCGCCATCTTGCCCCAGCGCGGGCGGCCCGGCGGCGGCAGCACGAAGCGGCCCTCGCGGCGCACCGTCAGCTCGCCGCCGACGTTCTCGATCAGCGCGAGCACCGCGTCGCGGGAGGCGTCGGAGCAGTCGTCCATGCGCATGTCGATGGGCGGCGACCCGACCGGGTACAGGGTGGCGATCGCGTCCAGGCCGCGGAAGTCGTCGGCGCCGTCGTAGATCTCGGCGAACACCAGGATGCGCTTGAAGTCGGCGGTGTGGTCCAGGTTGATGGTCATGTTCTCGCCGGACTCGATCGCGCCGGTGCGGTCGTCCTTGTCGAGCTGGATGAAGGGGGCGCGGTCGAGCGCGCCCATGTCGCCCAGCGCGTGGATGATGCCCTTGCGGCCGTCCTGCAGCTCCCACAGGCAGCACAGGTCGAGGTCGAGGTCCACGCCGCGGCGGCGCTTGCCGAGCCGGCCCTTGGCGACGCCCTCGCGGGCGGTCCAGTTGAGGTTGACCCGCATGTTGCCCGAGGTCGCGCCGTGCTTGGTGAGCGACACCGACGGCGAGTTCTTGGTCAGCGAGATCTTGCCGCCCTGCGCCTGCGGCGCGGGCTGCTGCTGCGCCGGGGGCGGCGTGTACTGGCCGGGCGGGGCGTACTGCTGCTGTCCGGGCGGCGCGTACTGCTCCGGCGGAGGCGGCGGGGCGTACTGGCCGGGGGGCGGAGGGGGCGGGTACTGGCCGGGCGGGGGCGGCGGGGCGAACTGTCCGGGCGGAGGCGGCGGAGCGTACTGCGGGCCGGGCGGCGGCGCGTACTGGCCGGGCGGGGGCGCGTACTGCTGGCCGGGCGGCGGAGGCTGGTGCGGGGACGGCGGGGCCTGGTGCTGCGGGGCCGGAGGCGGCGGGGCCTGCGGCTGGGGCGGCGCGGGCGGCGGCGGAGCGGGGGCGTCGTCGACGCTGATGCCGAAGTCGGTGGCGAGGCCGCCGAGGCCCGAGTCGTAACCCTGGCCGACGGCGCGGAACTTCCACGCCCCCTGCCTGCGGTACAGCTCGCCGAGGACGAAGGCGGTCTCGGTGGTGGCGCCGGGGCTGTCGAAGCGGGCGACCTCCCCGCCCTGCATGTCGACCAGCCGCACGTACAGGCCGCTGAACTGACCGAACGTGCCGCCGTCGGCGGACGCGGCGACCACGATGCGCTCGATGTCGGACTCCACGCGGTCGAGGTCGACCGCCAGCACGTCCCGGACGACCGGCCCCTGCTGCTTGCCCTCGTACCGGACCGCGCCCGAGCGGTGCGCGGGCTGGTTGTAGAAGACGAAGTCGTCATCGCCGCGCACCTTGCCGGTCTGGGCGAGCAGCAGCGCCGAGGCGTCGGCGTCGGGCACCCCCGGACCACCCTGCCAGCCCAGTTCCACGCGCAGCGCCGACACCGGCACCGGCGTGTTGGAGCCCTTCTGCATCGACATACCGCTCCCCTTCCTCGTCCGACCCCCACCAACCTATGACTGATCGCCCCGCGGGGCGACCACCGGGTCGTCCCCGCCGTCACAGCGCGTCGTGCCCCGTCGTCTGCCTAACGACGGAGAGGAGGCGCGGGTGCCTTACGGACGGGCGGTGCGCAGTAGCACCGCGATATTCGCGCTGGGGACGTTCGCGGCGGGGACGGACGCGTTCGTGATCGCGGCGTTCCTGCCCGACATGGCCGCCGAGCTGGGGGAGAGCGAGGCCGCGACCGGGCAGGCGGTGACGGTCTTCTCGATCGCCTACGCCGTGCTCTGCCCGGTGCTGGCCACGGCGACGGCGCGGCTGCCGCGCAGGCTGCTGCTGACCTCGGGACTGGCGGTGCTGGCGGCGGGCAACCTGCTGGCGGCGGCCGCGCCGGACCTGGCGTTCCTGCTGGCCGCGCGGGTGCTGGCGGCGGCCGGGGCCGCGGCCTACACCCCGGCGTCGTTCGCGGTCGCCGCCGGGCTGGTGCCCGCCGAGCGGCGCGGGCGGGCGATGGCGGTGGTGATCGGCGGGCTGACCGCCGCGACGGCGGTCGGCGTGCCGCTGGGGGCGCTGATCGGCCGGTGGGCCGGGTGGCGGACGTCGCTGGTGCTGGTGGCGGTGCTGTGCGCGGTGGCGTGGGCGGGCGTGCGGCTGGTGATGCCGGTCCTGCCGGGCGCGCCGCCGGTGCCGTTGCGGCGGCGGCTCGCCCCGCTGCGCCGCCGGGCGGCGCTGGAGGTGCTGGCGCTGACCGTGCTGGGCATGGGCGGCGGCTACACGGTGTACGCGTACGCGGCGACGGTGCTGCCGCCCGAGGGCGCGCCGGTCGGCGTGATGCTGTTCCTGTACGGGGCGGGCGCGGTGGTCGGCAACCTGCTGAGCGGCGCGGGCAGCGACCGTTTCGGCGCGCGGACGGTGCTGGCCTGCGGTTACGCGGCGCAGGCGGCTTCGTTGGCGCTGCTGGGCGTGCTGGCGGCGCTGGGGGCGTCCGGTCCCCTGGCGCTCGCGGCCGCCGGGGTGCTGGTGACGGTGTGGGGCGGGGCGACCTGGACGCAGACGCCCGCGCAGAACTCGCGGCTGATCGAGCGGTTCGGGCAGGCGGACGCGCCGCTGACGGTGTCGCTGAACAGCGCGGCGATCTACGCGGGGATCGCGCTGGGGACGGGACTGGGCGGCGCTGTGCTGGCCGTTCGCCCCGGCGCGGCGGTCTTCGCCGTTGCCGCGCTGGCGGAGGCGTGCGCGGTGGCCCTGCTGCTGGCGACCTCGCGGGCCCGGCCGCGCGCCTACGCGCCCTAGCCGGGCAGGGCCGGCGGCTCACCCGGCAGCTCGCCCCGGGTCTCGGCGCGCAGGCCGTCCAGGACGACCCGCAGGTTCCGTTCCTGCTGGCGGTCTCCGGCGCGCAGGCCCAGGGTGTGGTCGCCCGTGCTGACCGACACCAGCAGGAACGCCACGTCCTGCCAGGTCACGTCGGGGCGCATGGCCCCGGCGTCCTGGGCGCGGGCGACCACGAGCCGGAAGCGGTCGCGCAGCTCGCCGCGGGCCTGGCCGAGCGCGTCGCCCAGGGCCTCGTTGATGTCGCACAGCTCGTTGCGGAGCCGGGCGTAGGCGACGGCGAAGCCGCACAGGCCCTCCCACGGGTCGGGATCGGCCAGCGAGCGGTCGGCCTCGGCCAGGATCTCGCCGATGACCTCCTCCAGCACCGCCTCCAGCAGCGCCTCCAGCGAGCCGGCGTTCCGGTAGAAGGTGCCGACCCCGACCCCGGCGCGGCGGGCGATCTCGTGCGCGGTGACCTCGCCGCCGACCTCGGCGGCGGCCTCGCGGGCGGCGGCGACCAGGCGTTCGACGTTGCGGCGCGCGTCGGCGCGGGGGCGGCGGCCGGCCAGGAGCCGGTCCACCGCGCGGGGGGCGGGCGAGGTCATGGGAGCAGCCTAACAAGCGGACAGAACTCCTCCGGATTAAGTGGACCAATCACGTCCGCTTGAGCTACCGTGCATAAGCGGACAGGATCACTCCACTTACCCCCCGGGAGAAGACCATGCGCACCGGTCCCATCCGTGTCGGCATCATCGGCGCCAGCCCCGAGCGCGGCTGGGCGGCCACCGCCCACGTCCCCGCCCTGCGCGCGCTGCCGGACTACTCGCTGACGGCGGTCGGCACCCGGCGGGCCGACAGCGCCCGCGAGGCGGCCCGCCGGTTCGGCGCCGAGCACGCCTTCACCGACCCGCGCGAGCTGGCCGCGCACCCCGACGTCGACCTGGTCGTGGTGACCGTCAAGGTCCCGCACCACGCCGAGCTGATCGGCGCGGCCCTGGACGCGGGCAAGCACGTGCTGTCGGAATGGCCCCTGGCGCTCACCACCGCCGAGGCCGAAAAGCTCACCGAGACCGCGCGGGCCGCCGGGGTCCGCACCGCGATCGGGCTCCAGGCCCGCCACTCCCCCGCCATCCGCCGGGCCCGCGACCTGATCGCCGACGGGCACCTGGGCGAGGTCGCCTCGGTCTCCCTGTACGCGGCGATCGCGCGCGGCGCGGGCGGCACCGTCCCCGCCGAGTCCGCCTACACCTTCGACGCGGCCAACGGCGCGGGCCTGCTGGAGGTCACCGGCGGCCACAGCCTGGACGCCCTGCGCTTCCTGCTGGGCGACATCACCGACCTGTCGGCCGTCTTCGCGCCGCCGCGTCCCGCCCTCACCGTCGCCGGGACCAGCGAGGTGATCCGTCCCACCATCCCCGACCAGATCCTGGTCAACGCCACGCTGGCCAGCGGCGCGGTCGCCTCGGTGCACCTGGCCAACGGCAAGGCCAGCAACTCGCGCACCCGCCTGGAGATCTCCGGGAGCGAGGGCGACCTCGCCGTCGTCACCGACTCCCACGACCTGCGCGCGGCCCAGATCCAGATCGGCGAACCGCGCCTGCTGGGCGCGCGCCTGGGCGAGACGGGCTGGCAGGAGCTGCACTCGCCCGGCGACGCGACGGCCGCCGAGCAGTCGGCGCGGAACGTGGGCCTGCTGTACGAGGCGTTCGCGCACGACCTGCGCACCGGCGGACGGACGGTCGCCGACTTCGCGCACGCCGTGCGGCTGCACCGCCTCCTGGACACCGTCCGCGCGGCCGCGGCGGACGGGGCGCGCCACGCCGTGCCGCGCCCCTGAACCTCGCTACCGGGTGCGGCCGCGCGCCTTGAGCGGCAGGTCGGGCAGCGTCGGCGCGGGCGTGCGCGGACCGTCGTAGCCGTGCACGGACCCGAACCGTTCGCCGTCCGTCCAGTCGGCGCGGGCCTGCTTGATCTCCTCGCCGGTGCGGCCGACGAAGTTCCACCACATGACGAGCTTCTCCTCGAACGGCTCGCCGCCGAGCAGCATCAGCTCGCTCCGCCCGTCCGAGCGCATCCGCAGCTCGCGGCGGCCGCACCCCAGGTACAGCATGGACGCGGGCTCCAGGCGGACCCCGTCCACCTCCACCGTCCCCGACATGGTCAGCACGGCGTACTCGAAGTCGGGCTCCACCGGCACGCGGACGTCGCCGTCCAGGGTGAGGTCGGCGCCGACGAGCGGGGTGTAGGCCGTGCCCGGCGAGACCGCGCCGTCCAGCTCGCCCATGATCACGGTGGCGCTCAGGCCGCCGCCGGTGACCACGGGCAGGTCGGCGTGGAACTCGAACGCCGGCTCGACGTGCCGGTGCGCGTCCGGCAGCGCCACCCACAGCTGCGCGCCGTGCAGCAGGCGGGCGTGCTCGCGCGGCGACTCCTCCGAGTGCGAGATGGCCCGCCCTGAGGTCATCAGGCCGAGCTGCCGGGGCCGCACGGTCTGCAGGCTACCCAGGCTGTCGCGGTGCAGCACCTCGCCCTCGTGCAGCCAGCTCACGGTCTGCAGCCCCATGTGGGGGTGCGGCGGCACCTGCATGCCGGGCTGCTCGGCGATGTCGTCGGGCCCGTAGTGGTCGACGAAGCACCACGCGCCGACCATGCGCCGACCCAGCGTGGGCAGCAGCCGCCGCACCACCGTCCCGGCCCCCAGGTCGGTGAGCCGCGGCTTCAGCAGCTCGTGCACCGGCCCGCCCGACACACCGTCGCGCCCGCCGCACTCCACCGGCTCGGGCCGCACATCGAGATCGCTCATCCCGCTCCCCCTCTACTCTTCTCGGCAGCCAGAATGCCCGATCCCGAAACCCCTCAGAACATCTCCGTCAGCGTCCGAGGGCGTCCATGAGCATGGGGTAGGCGCGGTGCAGTTCGCGTTGCCAGTAGGGCCACTGGTGCTGCCCCGCGTAGAGGCGCGCCGTCACGGGGATGCCGAGGGCGTCCAGCCGTCCCAGGAACGCCTGTGCGTGGTCGTGGGCGGCGGCTTCCACCGGGTCGGTGAAGGGCAGCCCTCCGAGCGAGCCCGCCCGGCCGTCGCCGCTGGCCACCCACAGCCGCACCCCGCGCAGCCGGTCGGCGAGGTCGTAGGGGTTGTGCGCGTGCCAGATGGCGGCCTGGTCGTCGGGGTCGCCCCAGACGCGCCGCCAGTCGGTGCCGGGGCAGGCGAACGACGGGCCCCAGCCGGTGGAGTCGTCGCCGGGCCGGTGCCCGTACAGGGTGTGCAGGTAGCCGCTGAACGCGGCCGCCGCCCGGAACGAGCCGGGGAAACGCGCCGCGTACTTCATGGCGCCGAGCCCGCCCATGGAGTTCCCGGCGATGACGCGCGCGGTCCCGGCCCGGTAGTCGCGCTCAAGGATGCGGCGGACCTCGTCCATGTGGAAGGTCTCCCAGCGGGGCGGTCCGCCGCGGCCGTGGTTCCACCAGTCGGAGTAGTTGCCGCAGCGGCCCCCTTCGGGCATGACGACGAGGACGTCGGAGTCGGCCGTGAGCTGCTCGACGTCGGTCTCACGCGTCCAGGCGGTGTAGTTGTCCACGCCGCCGTGCAGGAGCCACAGCACGGGCCAGGTACGGGAGGCGTCGCGCGACCATCCGCGCGGCGTCAGGAGCCGGACCTTGCGCCGCTCCCCCATCGCGGGCGAATCGATGGTGAGGTCCAAAGTACGGGGCGCGACGGCACTCTCGGCAACAACCACCGCACCAGGACCGCCCAGAACAGGAACGGCCAGAGAAACAAGCAGAACGAGAACACCCAGCACGACGGCCGGGGCAGCACGAAGACCCAAGAGGGGCCCTTTCAAAACACCCGCCAAGAAAGGCAAGGGCATGTGAATGACAAGGCGTCGTGCACCAGAGCGCACAGCACCGGCAATGCGGCCGCCGACCGTTCAGCGAGTGACGCCGGGGACCGCCGACGCAGGCGGCGTCCCTTAGGGAGGCCGCAGTGGCCTGGGAAGACTCAGGCCGTTAATGAGGGGTGACGCGAGCGCCCCGGCACGTCGTACCGCCGCCGCATTTCTCCACCTGAAGTGAGGCTGGATTCTTCCTCGGAAGATTCCCGCTCCGATATCGCCCCAACCCAGGATCAAGGGAGGATTTCCACCACGGGCGCAGACGAAAGAAAGCACCGGGATGCGCACCCCGCCCGGGCAACAATTTCTCCGGCATTCCAGACCCGAGCGGAACCCTATTCAGAGGGCCCGGCGACGGCCCGCAGCAGGACCGCCATGAAAGTCAGCCCAACACCGATGCCCAGGACATGCTCGACAACGGCGACCGGTACGTATTCGGCGGTCGTGAAGCCGCCGGGCCGCAGGAGCACCATCGGCAACTTCCACCCGCTCCACGCGAACAACGAGCCCGACGTTCCGAAGGCCAGCGACACCGGAACCCAGAGCGGGAGCCGGACGGGCCGGCGACGCGTCAGCGTCCAGACGCTCCAGGCTCCGAGCAGGGCCGCCAGTCCCGAGCTCCCGTACAGCAGCCGCCCGTTGAGATCCCGGAGATGGCTCTGCGCCGGGTCCAGACCGACCGTCACACCCGCCGCCCAGAGGCACCAGAGCGCACCGAGAACGACGGCGCCGAGAACGGCCGCCGTGACCAGCGGCGACGAGAAGCGGGGCCCATCGCCCACCCGGCCCACGAAGGCCCGCGGCCACCGCTCCCTGAAATAGATCGGCAGGGCCACCGCCAGCCCGACCGCCATCCCGGCGAAGCCGATGCCGAGGAAGACCGTCTCCCACCGCGGAGCCGGACCCACGCCGCCGAGCACTCCCTTGACGGCCATAAACGGGAGCATCGGAACGAGGAACCCCGCCCCCACCCAGGAGAAGAAGACCACCGGAACCGCGTGCAGCCGCCGCCCCCACCCCTGGGCCAGCGCCAGCCCCAGCGCGACCCCGGTCGCCGCCATCACGACGGTGACCGTGTTGAGCACCGCCCAGTCCGCGGTGCCGTAACCGTCGGGGGCGTGCCCGAACGCGGCCGCCGCGATCCAGACGACCTTGACGACGAGGTAGAGCGACATGCTGGACGCCGCGGCGTACCCCGCGATCCGGCGCGCGGCGCTCCACCGCGCCTCGGCCGATCCTCGCACCATCCGAATCCGCCCCTTCCGGTCGAGCTCACGCTGAGCCTGCCGGAATCGCGGACCGGTGAGGTCCCGCCGAGGGGTGAACCAGCGGCGTCCCACTCCCCCGCACGGGCGAACCGCGATCATTCCGAGGTACCGACCCGTGAAAAGGCGACAGGGGCCCGGCGCCGGTCGCTCACCGGCACCAGGCCCCTGGCCTGAGCTCTCACGCCCCGAACAGGGCGCTCAGCCTCAGCTGCAGCCGCTGGTGGAGCCGCAGCCCTCGCAGACGTAGCAGCTGCCCGCCGGGCGCATCTTGGTGCCGCAGGTCAAGCACAGCGGCGCGTCGGCGGTGCGGCCCTGGCGGCTCTCGATGACCTCCATCGAGGAGTGCGCCTCGGTGGGCCGGGGCGCCTCGACGGCCTGCGGCGCGGCGGCGCTGGAGGTGATCTGCGCGGTCTGCGCCAGGGTCTCCACAACCTCCTCGGCCTCGGCGTGCAGGGTCGCCGGGTCCCCGCCGTTGGCCTGCATCGCGCGCTCCTCGGCGGTGAAGATGCCGAGGCCGGCGCGCTCCTCGTAGGGCAGGTGGTCCAGCGCCAGGCGGCGGAAGATGTAGTCCATCACCGAGGTCGCCATGCGGATGTCGGGGTCGTCGGTCATCCCGGCGGGCTCGAACCGCATGTTGGTGAACTTCTCCACCCAGGTCTCCAGCGGCACCCCGTACTGGAGGCTGATGGAGATGGCCATGGAGAAGGCGTCCATCACGCCGGCCAGGGTGGAGCCCTGCTTGCCGAGCTTGAGGAAGACCTCGCCCAGACCGTCGTCGGGGTAGGACGAGGCGGTCATGTAGCCCTCGGCGCCCGCCACCGAGAAGCGGGTGACGGTGGCCGGGCGCTGCTTGGGCAGGCGCTTGCGGACCGGGCGGGCCTGCTCGACCGGCGCGGCGACGGCCGCCGCCTCCGGCTTGGCCTCGGCCTTCTTGCCCGCCGCCGACAGCGGCTGGCCGACCTTGCAGTTGTCGCGGTAGATCGCCAGCGCCTTGAGGCCGAGCTTCCAGCCCTCGTAGTAGACCTTCTCGATGTCCTCGATGGTGGCCTGCTCGGGCATGTTGACGGTCTTGGAGATGGCGCCCGACAGGAACGGCTGCACCGCCGCCATCATCCGGACGTGGCCCATCGGGCTGATCGCGCGCTCGCCCATCGCGCAGTCGAACACCTCGTAGTGCTCGGGGCGCAGGCCCGGCGCGTTCACCACGTGGCCGTGCTCGGCGATGTACTCGACGATCGCCTCGACCTGCTCCTGCTGGTAGCCCAGCTGGTCCAGGGCGCGCGGCACCGTGTGGTTGACGATCTGCATGGAGCCGCCGCCGACCAGCTTCTTGAACTTCATCAGCGCGAGGTCGGGCTCGATGCCGGTGGTGTCGCAGTCCATCATCAGGCCGATGGTGCCGGTCGGCGCCAGCAGCGACGCCTGGGCGTTGCGGTAGCCGTGCTTCTCGCCGGCCTTCAGGCACTCGGCCCACTGCTTGGTGGCCGCGACGTGCAGCGACTTGTCCATCGAGTCCAGCGTGCGGATCTCGTCGTTGGCCGCGGCGTGCTTGCGCATGACCCGCTTGTGGGCGTCGGCGTTGCGGGCGTAGCCGACGTACGGGCCGACGACGCCGGCGATCTCGGCCGAGCGGCGGTAGGCGACGCCGGTCATCAGCGAGGTGATGGCCGCCGCCAGCGACCGGCCGCCCTCGGAGTCGTAGGCGTGGCCGGTGGCCATCAGCAGCGCGCCGAGGTTGGCGTAGCCGATGCCGAGCTGCCGGTAGTCGCGGGTGGTCTGCGCGATCTTCTCGGTCGGGAAGTCGGCGAAGGTGATGGAGATGTCCATCGCCGTGATGATCAGCTCGGTCAGCTTCACGAACCGGGCGACGTCGAAGACGTTGTCCTCGCCCAGGAACTTCAGCAGGTTGATGCTGGCCAGGTTGCAGGAGGAGTTGTCCAGCGACATGTACTCCGAGCACGGGTTGGACGCGGTGATGCGGCCGGTCTCGGGGTTGGTGTGCCAGTCGTTGATGGTGTCGTCGTACTGGATGCCCGGGTCGGCGCACTCCCAGGCCGCCTTGGCCATCAGCCGGAACAGGTCCTTGGCCCGGACGGTCTCGACGATCTCGCCGGTCATGCGGGCGCGCAGGCCGAACTCGCCGTCGGACTCCACCGCGCGCATGAACTCGTCGGACACGCGCACCGAGTTGTTGGCGTTCTGGTACTGGACGCTGCCGATGTCCTTGCCGCCGAGGTCCATGTCGAACCCGGCGTCGCGCAGCGCGCGGATCTTGTCCTCTTCGCGGGCCTTGGTCTCGATGAACTCGGCCACGTCCGGGTGGTCCACGTCCAGCACGACCATCTTGGCGGCCCGGCGGGTCGCGCCGCCCGACTTGATCGTCCCGGCGGAGGCGTCGGCGCCGCGCATGAACGACACCGGGCCGCTGGCGGTGCCGCCCGACGACAGCAGCTCCTTGGAAGAGCGGATGCGCGACAGGTTCAGGCCGGCCCCCGAGCCGCCCTTGAAGATCACGCCCTCTTCCTTGTACCAGTCGAGGATCGACTCCATGGTGTCGTCCACCGACAGGATGAAACAGGCCGACACCTGCTGCGGCGACTTGGTGCCGACGTTGAACCACACCGGCGAGTTGAAGCTGAACATCTGGTGCGCCAGCGCGTAGGTCAGCTCGTGCTCGAAGACCTCGGCGTCGGCCTCGGAGGCGAAGTAGCCCTCCTGCAGCCCGGTGCCCACGTACATCTTGACCACGCGGTCGATGAGCTGCTTCAGGCTCCACTCGCGCGCGGGGGTGCCGACCGCCCCGCGGAAGTACTTGGACGTCACGATGTTGACGGCGTTGACCGACCAGAAGTCGGGGAACTCCACCCCGCGCTGCTCGAAGTTGACCGAGCCGTCGCGCCAGTTGGTCATGACGACGTCACGACGCTCCCAGCGGATCTCGTCATAGGGATGCACACCGGGCGTGGTGAAGATCCGCTCCATCTTCAGCCCCTTGCGGCCCCCCTTGCCGCGCCGGGCCGAGCCGCTCACCGTCTCCGTCATCGCCTTCCCCCTCCATAGGGCCCTCCCGCCGGGCCCTGTCCAGGACAACCTCGCCCGCCGGCCGCATCATCCCGGCCGGGGGCCTTACCAGTGCTTTTGCTGTTACCGCCCCTGGCGGGGCCGGCCAGGCTCCCCCGAGGAACCCGCCTGACGCAGTTGTTCGATCTCCCGCGCGAAGTCGTCCAGCGACTCGAAGCTCCGGTAGACCGAAGCGAATCGCAGGTAGGCGACCTCGTCGAGCTCGCCGAGCGGCCCGAGGATCGCCAGTCCCACCTCGTGCGAGGGGATCTCGGCCGAACCGGTCGCCCGGAGGGCCTCCTCGACCCGCTGCCCGAGCTTGGCCAGCGCGTCCTCGTCCACCGGGCGGCCCTGACAGGCCCTGCGCACCCCGGCAATGATCTTTTCCCGCGAGAACGGCTCCGTAACGCCACTGCGCTTGGCGACCATGAGGAGCACGTTCTCCTGCGTGGTGAACCGCTTGCCGCACTCCGGGCACGACCGCCGCCGCCGGATGGCGGCCCCGTCGTCGGTGGAGCGGCTGTCGATCACCCTGCTGTCAGGGTTGCGGCAGAACGGGCAGTGCACGCGATCCGACCTCCCCTGACAGACCGAGCCACACCACGGAACAGCCCCACAAGAACACAACTTGTGGTGAATGACATCGGTGTGACTACTAGATGTTGTGGTCAACCGTAAGGGGCGGCGAATGCCTTCGCAACCTGGAACGCGCGTCGCGCGCGTAGACCCTGGTCACACCGAGCCTCAGGCGTTTCGGCCCGGGCGTGTCGGCGTCCCGTCGCAGGTCAGCGCGCGGGCATCCGCAACCGCTGACCGGGCTGGACGATGGGTCCGGGGAGGCCGTTGAGGTCGATGATGCGCTGCACGGTGAGGCGGGGGTCCCCGTCGCCCGACACCCGCACGGCGATCTCCCAGAGCGTCTGCCCCGGCTCGACCACGACGTACTCCACCCTATGCCCGCCGGACCCCGGCGGCGTCCCCCGGTCCTGGGCCCCGGCGCCGGGCCCCATCGTCAGCCAGAAGACCACGAGCAGGACGATCGCCGCGAAGGTCACCAGAACAACGCGCCCCCGCCGCGTCAACCGCACCGGCGGCGGCGCGGGAGCGGGCCGCGGCGCCCGCGGCCGGTCCACGTACCGGGGACGGCCGGCCGCCCTGCCCTGCAACTCGCATCGGGCCCCCAGCCGCACGCCACCCGGCCCGTGCCGCGCGACCCGCGCGCACCGCCGTGGATCCGCCATCCCGCCCCCCTCACGACCGCCCATCGATCATTCATGCTCGAATGAATTTTCGATCGAACACCTGTACGATGTCTAGCGCGACCGGAGACGAAATGCGAGGACATTCTTCGAACAATTGTTTGATCATCGGCTCCGGACGCGATACCGTTCCATGACAAGGAGTGACCGACCGAGCGCCGGGAGGCGACGAGCGATGAGCAAGGTCCGGGAGTTGCCCGACGGCCCGAGTGATGAGAGCGGCCTGACTCAGCGGCAGCGCATGGTGCTGGAGGTCATCCGCGACTCGGTGCAGCGGCGCGGCTACCCGCCCTCGATGCGCGAGATCGGCGAGGCCGTCGGCCTGACGAGCACCTCCAGCGTGTCGCACCAGCTCCGCGCCCTGCAGCGCAAGGGCTTCCTGCGCCGCGACCCGAACCGCCCCCGCGCCGTGGAGGTCCGCGTCCCCGGCGCGACCCCGGTGCGCACCGAGGACGAGCCGTACAACGGCCAGGACCCGTCCACGCACGCGACCCCGGCCTACGTGCCGCTGGTCGGCCGGATCGCGGCCGGCGGCCCGATCCTGGCCGAGGAGTCCGTCGAGGACGTCTTCACCCTGCCCAAGCAGCTGGTCGGCGAGGGCACCCACTTCCTGCTGAAGGTCTCCGGCGACTCGATGATCGAGGCCGCCATCGCCGACGGCGACTGGGTGGTCGTCCGCCAGCAGCCCGTCGCCGAGCAGGGCGACATTGTGGCCGCCATGATCGACGGCGAGGCGACCGTCAAGACGTTCAAGCGCAAGGACGGCCACATCTGGCTGATGCCGGCGAACTCGGCCTACGAGCCGATCGCGGGCGACGAGGCGTCCGTCCTGGGCCGCGTGGTGGCGGTACTGCGCAAGATGTGACGGCGCGCTCAGGCTTTCCGGCCAAGGGAAGACCTTCGAGCGCCCCATAGTTGGCGATCTACGACTGGCAGGGCCCTTGCTTACAGTGGGGCCCTGCCAGTCGTAGTGGGCCGTTTGCGCAGGCCAGGCAGCAACCCCAACCACCCCGGATACGAAAGCCCCAAAATCCAGGGGCGAAGCCCATGCTCGTCCGGGGGTGCGGGGGCGGAGCCCCCGCCCAAAGAAGACACAGCGCGGAGCGCCGTTGCGGGGTGTGGGGCGGAGCCCTGCCGGGGGTGTGGGGGGCTGGCCCCCTGCCCGGGTCTCGCCCGCCCGGAGCGAGCGCCAGCGAGTGAGGACGGGTGAGCCCCGGCATGTGTGGGGTTTGGGGGCCGGCCCCCAAAGAAAACACAGCCGCTTTCGCCGAGGGAGAGGCACCGACTCAACCCGCACGGGTTTGCCCACATGCTCCACCCAGCCCAACCACGCGCGGGTTTGCCCACAGACCCCACAACCCCAGCCACGCGCGGGGTTGCGGTGAGAACCCGCGCCAAGCCCAGCCCGCATGTTCTGCCCTGCGCAAGCAGGCGTTAAAACTGCGCCTGCCTTCGGCCCGCCCGGCTCGCTAGCGCGAGCCGGGCGGGCCGAAGGGCGGGGGGGGAAGGGGGCCCCCAAGTGGGGGGCGCCCGGGG